>NZ_BOMQ01000027.1 GCF_016862275.1 Actinoplanes nipponensis
CCGGAGCGGGCCGGACAGGGTGGACCGGAAGGAGGAGCGGTCGGGCCGGATCTTGCGCACGTGGGTCGCCGTGGCGCGGCCGTCTAGGGTAAGGCGCGGGTCACCCTCGTCACGGGAGGTCAGGTGCGGCGCTCACTCGCCTTGGTCGCAGCCGGAGCGATCGCTGTTCTCGTCGCGGCCTGCAGCGACGACGCGGGCATCCCCGGGGGCGCGGCTTCCACATCCGCTGCGCCGGTCATGTCGTCCACGTCTGCGACCGGCGCGAGCAGCCCGCCCGCCCGGACCGTTCGGGCCGCCGGGGATGTTCTGCAGATGAGCGTCGGGCCGCTGGTCCGCTCCGGTGACGCCGTCGTCCTCACTGTGCAGACGCGGCTGGACCAGTCCGCCACGGGCGGCGCCCGAGTGCTCAGTCAGCACTTCTCGTCGCTGCTGACCACCTCGTTCGATGCCGTCCGGCTCGTCGACGAGAACGGGCGGCGGGTCTACGTCGTCTCCCGGCAACGCGACGGCAGTGGCTGCGTCTGCACCGGCACCGTGCGGTTCGAGGTCGGCGAGACCCGGCCGCTGCAGGCCGTCTTCGGCGGGGTTCCCGCCGGCGTGCAGCGGCTGTCGGTGATGCTGCCGTACGCCGGGGTCTTCACCGATGTGCCGATCGTCGACGGGGTGGTGCCGGCGCCACCCGCCGAGCGCACCAAGACCGGGCAGGTGCAACAGCCGCTCGACCCCGCGTCGGCCGCGCCGGCGTTCACCGCCGCCCTGGATTCGTACACCGAGCGGCTGGACGTGGCGGTGCGGACCCGACGGTCCGCCGAGCGGGTCGACATCAGCCTGGACACCGACGTCCTGTTCCGGCTCGACAGCGCCGAGCTCACGCCGGGCGCCGGCCGGTCCATCGCCGCGGCGGTCGCCGACCTGCGCGCCGCCGGTCCCGTGCCGCTGACCGTCACCGGCCACACCGACAGCACCGGGACCACCGCGCACAACAAGACGCTCTCCCGGAAGCGGGCCGAAGCGGTGACCGCGGCGCTGCGCACGGCGCTACCGGACGGCGAGTGGCCCAAGACCGTCGTGGCCGAGGGCGAGAGCAAGCCCGCCGTGCCGAACGACTCGGACGCCCATCGCGCCCTCAACCGCCGGGTCGCCATCACCTACCGGGCGCGGACCCAGAACCCGGTGACCGCGACCCCCACCGCGACCTTGGCGACCGCGCCCGCGACCCCGCTCACCGCGACCCAGGCCGCCGCCACCGCAACCCGGACCGCCGCGAATCCGTCGACCGGGGCTACGGCGCCGGCCCCGGCCGCGCTGCCGAAGACCAAAGGCAAACAGGGCCGGGCTCCGGACGGGGTCGAGGTGGCGATGCCACTCAACCGGGGCACCATCCGCTTCGTGCCCGGCCCGGTCACGGTACGGGGGCCGTACCTGCTGATCCCCCTCACGGCGCGCAACGTGGGCGACAAACCGGCGACCATCCTGGACTTCCTGGGCCAGGGCGTGTTCACGGTTCGCGACGAGTTCGACCCCTACGCCCGGTACGGCACCGCGGGCGTCCGCCTCCTGCAGGGTGACACCGCCGCCTACGGGCTCGACTACGAGTCCGCCCCCGGGGCCCACCGCTGCCTCTGCGACCGGATCCTCACCAAGGCCATCCCCGTGGGCGGCGAGCAGCTTCTCTCCCTGTGGTTCCCGGCGCCGCCCGTCGGCACCGGCGCCGTCACCCTCGACGTCCCCGACCGGATGAGGATCACCGACATCCCCCTCCCGTGACACCGCCTCACCCGGCACGGGGCGAGCCGTCACCGGCCCGGCGACCCTGCTCGGTGCCGAGGCCGCGCGTCGCGGAAGCCCGCAACGCCGGCAAGCCCGCAACGCCGGCAAGCCGGAAACGCCAGCAAGGCCGGAAAGCGCGGGAAGGCCAGGAAGGCCGGCAAACCCGGCAAGCCCGGGAAGGCCGCGATGGCGAGGAAGGCCGGCAAGTCCGGGAGGGCCGGCAAGTCCGGGAAGGCCGGCAAGTCCGGGAAGGCCGGCAAGGCCGGCAAGGCCGGCAAGGCCGGCCCGACGCGGCCAGCGACAACCGCTCCCTTCGGAAGATGCCGTCCCTTTCCGAGAAGAGAGCAAACGCCACCCCACCCGGACAAGGAACAGAGGCCGTCGCCCCCCCAACTAGGCGAGAACAGCCTCTGCCCGACATAAGCTGCCGCGACGGCTATGTAGACCCCCTCACAGGCCGTACTTGGCCGCGTACCGGTTGACCTGCTCCAGGTTGAACCGCCCGCTCTCCGCCGCCCGCTCCTCCCAAGCGAACACGCACACCGTCGCGATCCCCTCGAAGTTCACCTCCGCCAGCGTGCGGAAGAACAGCTCCCAGTCGACCTCGCCCTGCCCGATGTCCAGGTGCTGGTGCACCCGCACCGTCGAGCCCGGCGGGTTCACGATGTAGCGCAGTCCCGACGAGCCGCGGTGGTCGAACGAGTCCGCGATGTGCACCTGGGTCAGCAGCGGGCCGGCGTGCCGCACCACCGCCGCCAGGTCGCCGCCCTGGTGGAACGTGTGCGGGGCGCAGTACAGGAAGCTCACCAGCGGCGAGTTGATGCCCTTGACCAGGTTCACCCCGGCGATCCCGTCCTCGACGAAGTCGTCCGGGTGCGGTTCCAGGACCAGCCGCACGCCCTCGCGTTCGAAGATCGGCAGCAGTTCCTCCAGTGAGCGCCAGAACTGGGCCTCGCTGGCCGCCGCGGCTTCCGGGCGGCCGTTGAACTCCGAGTTCATCACGTCCACGCCGAGGTCCACCGTGATCTCGATGGCCCGCTTCCAGTAGCGGACCGCCGCCTGGCGTTCGTCCTCGTCCGGCCCCGACCACTTGTACAGCGGCAGCACCGAGGCCACCGACACCTCCGCCGCGGCCAGTTCCCGCTTGAACGCGGCCACGTCCGCCGACGACGCCCGCGGGTGCAGGAAGAACGGCAGGAAGTCGTCGCGGGGTGACAGCTCGATGTGGCGGTAGCCCAGGTCCGCCACCACGCGCGGCAGCGAGAGCAGCGGCACGGTGCGCAACATGTACGGGTCCAGCGCGATCCTCACGGCAGCACCGCCACGGTCCCGTAGAGGGCGGGCCGGGGCGCCAGGTCCACCGGCACCCGTTCCCCCGTGCGCAGCGCCGCCACGCCCGCGTCCGACACCACCGCCGCCGCGTAGCCGTCCCACGCGTTCGGGCCGACCGGGGCGCCGCCGCCGGCCAGCGAGTCGATCCACTCCTGGATCTCCACGTCGTACGCGCCCAGGAACCGTTCCCGCCAGTCCACCGGCACCGGCGTCGAGCGTTGCCGCGCGGTGCGGACCACGACGGGGCTGAGTTCGCCCAGCGCCGCCGTGCCGTCCTCGCCCACGACCTCGCCGCGGATGTCGTAGCCGTACCGGATGTTGACCGAGATCTCCACGTCCACCAACGCGCCGCCGGCCATCTCCAGGATCAGCAGCAGCGGGTCCTGCAGCGGGCCGCCGTTGCGGCTGCGGCGCGGGATCAGCACCCGCGCCGCCGAGATCTCCTCGCCGAACATCCAGCGCACCATGTCGATCTCGTGCACCGCGGTGTCGGTGATGGCGCTCTCCTTCTCGTAGAAGGACGGCACGCTGGCGTTGCGGTGCGCGCAGTGCATCATCAGCGGCGTGCCGATGGCGCCGCTGTCGACCACCTGCTTGAGCGCCCGGTACGCCGCGTCGTACCGGCGCATGTAGCCGACCTGCACCAGCCGGCGGCCGGCCGCCACCTCCGCCCGCACGATCCGCAGGCAGGCGTCCTGCGTGGTGGCCAGCGGCTTCTCGCAGAAGACCGGCTTGCCGGCGGCGATCGACGCGAGCACGTACTGCTCGTGGGTGGGTCCCCACGAGCAGACGACGACCGCGTCGACCGCCGGATCGGCGATGAGGTCCTCGCCGGTGGCGTGCAGGGTGGCGCCGGGCAGGCCCTCGGCCACCTTCTTGGCGGTGTCCACGTCGACGTCGGTGACGGCGGTGACCGCCACCCCGGCCAGCACCGTGGTCATCCGCCGGATGTGGTCGCGGCCGATCATCCCGGTGCCGATGACCCCGACCCGCAGCACGCTCATCGGCCGAGCTCGTGGGAGAGTTCGGTCAGTTCGTCGCCGCCGGCCATCTGGGTGGTCAGTTCGTCCAGGCCGACCTCGGAACGGTTCTTGTCCAGCACCGTGCCGCCGAGCTTGAGGATGATGAAGTGGTCGCCCACCAGGTAGGCGTGGTGCGGGTTGTGGGTGATGAACACGACGCCCAGCCCGGCGTCGCGGGCCGCCGCCGTGTACTTGAGCACCACCCCCGACTGCTTGACGCCCAGCGCGGCGGTCGGCTCGTCGAGGATCAGCACCCGGGCGCCGAAGTAGACGGCCCGGGCGATCGCGACGCACTGGCGCTGGCCGCCGGAGAGCGTGCCGATCGGCTGGTTGATGTCCTTGACGACGATGCCCATCTTGCGGAGCTCCTCGTCGGCGATCCGCTTCATGTCCCTGATCTTCATGCCGGCCAGCGGGAACCTGCCCGCGGTCAGCTCCGAGCCGAGGAAGAAGTTGCGCCAGACCTCCATCAGCGAGACCACGGCGAGGTCCTGGTACACGGTGGCGATCCCGTGGTCCAGGGCCTCCCGCGGGGACGCGAAGGTCAGCTCCTTGCCGTCGACCTTGAGGCTGCCCTCGTTGTGCGGGTGCAGCCCGGACATGATCTTGATCAGGGTGGACTTGCCGGCGCCGTTGTCGCCGAGCACGCAGGTGACCTCGCCCGCGTTCACCCGCAGATTGATGCCGCGCAGGGCCCGGATGGCCCCGTAGCTCTTGCCGATGCCGGTCATCTCGATGAGCGGCTCGCCCTTGCGCAGGTGCGAGTCGGCGTGCTGGGCCAGGGTGTCGGTCATGACTGAACCTCCTTCGACAAGCCCTCGTGGCCCTCGCCGACCAGGCCACGGCGCACGGCACCCCGGTGCCGCTCGGTGCAGTCGGTCATGTCATCCCACCTTCCGTGCGGTGGACATCCGCTTGACGTACAGGTTGACCAGCACGGCGAGCAGCAGCATGACGCCGAGGAAGGCCTTGAACCAGTTCGGGTCCCAGCCGGCGTAGACGATGCCGAGGCTGGTCATGCCGAAGATGAACGCGCCGATGGCGACGCCGATCGCGTTGCCGTACCCGCCGGTGAGCAGGGTGCCGCCGACGACCGCGGCGATGATGTAGAGGAACTCGTTGCCGACGCCGTTGCCGGCCTGCAGGGTGTTGAACCGGTACAGCGTGTGCATGCCGACGAACCACCCCAGGAACGACACCGTCATGAACAGGCCGATCTTGGTGCGGATCAGCGGCACGCCGACCGCGCGGGCGCTGTCCGGGTTGCCGCCGACCGCGTAGATCCAGTTGCCGGTGCGGGTGCGCTGCAGGATCCAGGCCGCCAGGGCGACGAACAGCAGCCACCAGATGACGGTGATCCACACGGTGACCGGGCCGACCTTGAAGCTGGACGCGAAGATCTTCTGCAGCGAGCTGAAGCCGTCGATCTGGCTGATGTCGGTGCTGGACACCGAGCCGGTGACCAGCTTGGTGACGCCGAGGTTGGCCCCCTGCAGCACGAAGAACGTGCCCAGCGTGATGAGGAAGCTGGGGATGCCGGTCCGCATCACCAGGAACCCGTTGACGAAGCCGATGAACAGGCAGAACGCCAGCGAGACGACGGCGCCCACCCACAGGTTCATCCCGACGTACCAGCAAAGCATGGAGTTGACCAGGCCGGCGGTGGTGGTGATGACGCCGGCGGAGAGGTCGAACTCGCCGCCGATCATGAGCATGCCGACGCCGACCGCGACGATGCCGATCGTGGACGACTGGTAGAGGACGGTGAAGAAGGACTCGCCCGACCGGAACGCCGGGGCGGAGACCAGGAAGAAGATGAAGATCAGGACCGCCGCGACGAGCGCGCCGACCTCGGGCCGGGCCAGCAGGCGGTTGGACAGGCCGAGGCTGACCCGGTTGGACGCCTCGGAGGGCGCCGCGGTGGACGGAGGGGATGTCTGGACGTTGGTCATGACTGTGCTCCGATGACAGTGCCGGGAGAGGTCCCGTCGCGACCCGGGAACTCCCCCGGAGAGCGGCTACCGGGTGTTGGTCTTGGTGAACGGCAGGATCTTGTCGATGTTCGACTTGTCCACGAAGGACGGCCCGGTGAGCACCGGCTTGCCGCCGCCCATGTCGTTGCCGTTCTTCAGGTTCAGGTAGAGCGCGCTGACGGCCAGGTAGCCCTGCACGTACGGCTGCTGGTCGATGGAGAACTCCACCTTGCCGTCCTGGATGCGCTGGGCGACCTCGGCGTTGAGGTCGAACGTGATCAGCTTGGCCTTGCTGGCCGCGGCGTCCATCGCCTTGAGCGCGTCGACCGCGATCGGCGCCCCCAGGGTGACGATGTAGTCGATGGACTTGTCCTGCGACAGCTTCGCCTGCAGCGTGGACACCACGGAGGAGTCGTCGGCCCCGTTCACCTGGAGGTTCTCCGTGCCGGGCACCGCGCTCTTGACGCCGGCGCAGCGGGCCTCCAGGGCCACCGAGCCGGCCGCCTGGATCACGCACAGCGGGTGCTTGGCGCCGGCCTCGCCGATCCGCTTGCCGGCGGTGGAGCCGGCCAGGTTCTCGTCGGAGCCGAAGTACATCAGGGCGCCGAGCCGCTGGTACTGGTCGATGCCGGAGTTGAAGCCGACCACCGGGATCTTCGCGTCGGTGGCCGCCTTCACCGAGCCGGCCAGCGCGTCCGGGGTGACCAGGGTGGTGGCGATGCCGCTCACCTTGGAGTCGACCGCGTTCTGGATGAGCACGGCCTGCTTGGACGCGTCCGGGTCGTTGGAGTACTTGAGCGTGACGCCCTCGTCCTTGGCGGCCTGCTGGGCGCCGGACTTGATCTTGTCCCAGAAGGTGTCACCGGGGGTCTCGTGCGTGATCATCGCGATCGTGTAGCCGGAGCTGCCGGCGGCGTTGCCGCCCCCGCCGGAGTTGTCGTTGGTGGCCTGCCGTCCGCCCTCGCTGCAGGCGGTCAGGCCGAGGGCGGCCACCGCCGCCAGGGCCAGCAGGCGCGCACCACGGATGCGACTCAGCGTCATGAGTTTCCTTCCTTCACACACGGGTGGAGCGGCCGTCACAGGCCGACGGAGGTCAGATAGGCACGGGTACGGGTGGCGATCGGCAGGGGCACGTCGAAGTCGACCGGGTACATGTCCTGCTCGACGACGACGAACAGGTCGGCGTCCAGTTCGCCGAGGGCCTCGAGCACCGACGGGATGTCGGGCCGGCCCGCCGGCGGCTCGACGCTGGCGCCCAGCGCGACGGCCCGGCCGAAGGCCATGTCCTCGCGCGCGGCCCGCTCGGCGATCGCCGGGTCCATCTGCTTGATGTGCACGTAGCCGATCCGCTCGGGGTACTTGCGGATGACGGCCGGGACGTCGGCCCCCCGGTAGGCGAGGTGGCCGGTGTCGAGGCAGAGCGAGACGTACCGCGGGTCGGTCTCCTCCAGGAAGCGCTCGGTCTGCGCCTGGGTCTCCACGTGGTAGTCGGCGTGCGGGTGGAACTGCATGGTCAGGCCGTACTCCTCGGCCAGCATCCGGCCGAGCGTGTTGCTGTTGTCGATCAGCGCCCGCCACCGTTCCGGGCTCAGCTCGGCCGGCTCGTGGTAGGCGCCGGTGACGTCGTCGCGGTAGCCGGGCACCGGGACGAAGATGAGGTGCCTGGCGCCGAGCGCCGCGGTGAGCGCGGCGACCTTGCGGGTCTCCGCCAGCACGGCGTCGAAGTCCTTGTGCGGGCCGCCGGCCCCGGCGACGGTGCCGCCGGCACAGGTCAGCTCCCGCCGGTCGAGCTCGTCGCGCAGCTGCGCGGGGTCGGTGGGCAGATAGCCGTACGGGCCCAGCTCGAGCCAGCGGTAGCCGGCGCCGGCCAGCTCGTCGAGGAACCGCTGCCACGGGGTCTGCCGGGGGTCGTCGGCGAACCAGACGCCCCACGAGTCGGGGCAGCTGCCCAGCCTCAGATTGCGGATCTTGTTCATGTGTCCGTCCTCAGCTCGCCGTCGGGAAGTGCATGCTGGCGCCGTGCGCGGCCTCGACGTGCGGCCAGCGGGAGGTCACGACCTTGCCGCGGGTGTAGAACGAGACGCCCTCGGGGCCGTGGATGTGCTTGTCGCCGAAGAGGGAGTCCTTCCAGCCGCCGAAGGAGTAGTAGGCCATCGGCACCGGGATGGGCACGTTGATGCCGATCATCCCGACCCGCACCCCGCGCTGGAACCGCCGGGCGGCCTCGCCGCTGCCGGTGAAGATGGCCGTGCCGTTGCCGTACGGGTTGGCGTTGATGATGTCGATCGCCGCGTCCACGGTGTCCGCGCGCACCACGGACAGCACCGGCCCGAAGATCTCCTCGGTGTAGACGTCCATGCCGGTGCGCACCTGGTCGATGACGGTGGGGCCGACGAAGAAGCCGTCCTCGTAGCCCGGCACCTTCAGCCCGCGGCCGTCGACGAGCAGCTGGGCGCCCTGCCGCTCGCCCGTACCGATCAGGCCCTCGATGCGGTCGCGGGCCGCGGCCGTGACCACCGGGCCCATCTCGCTCCTCGGGTCGCGGCCGGCGCCCACCACGACCTCGTGGGCCTTGCGGGTCAGGATGTCGCTCAGCGGGTCGCCCGCCCCGCCCACGGCGACCGCGGCGGAGATCGCCATGCAGCGCTCCCCGGCCGAGCCGAACGCCGCCGCGGTCAGGTGGTTCGCGGCGTACTCGAGGTCGGCGTCCGGCAGGATGATCGCGTGGTTCTTGGCGCCGCCGAGGGCCTGGACCCGCTTGCCGGTCGCGGACGCCTGCTGGTGGATGTAGCGGGCGATCGGCGTGGAGCCGACGAACGACACCGCGGCCACGTCGGGGTGCCGCAGCAGCGCGTCGACGGCCACCTTGTCGCCGTGCACCACGTTGAAGACGCCGTCCGGCAGCCCGGCCTGCCGCCACAGGTCGGCGACGAAGTTCGACGCCGACGGGTCGCGCTCGCTGGGCTTGAGCACGAACGTGTTGCCGCAGGCGATGGCGACCGGGTACATCCACATCGGCACCATCACCGGGAAGTTGAACGGGGTGATGCCGGCGCACACGCCCAGCGGCTCGCGGAAGCTGAACACGTCCACGCCGGTCGAGGCCTGGTCGGAGTACTCGCCCTTGAGCAGCTGCGGGATGCCGCAGGCGAACTCGATGACCTCCAGGCCGCGCTGCACCTCGCCGGCCGCGTCGCTGAGCACCTTGCCGTGCTCGTCGGAGACCAGCTCGGCCAGCGCCGGGACGTTGGCGTTCACGAGCTCGCGGAAGTTGAACATGATCTTGGTGCGGGCGCTCAGCGACGCCTGGCTCCAGGACGCGAAGGCCGTCCGGGCCGCCGCCACGGCCGCGTCCACGTCGGCGTCCTCGGCCAGCACGACCTCGTGCTGCTGCCGGCCGGTGGCCGGGTTGTAGACCGGGGCGCGGCGGGTGGCGGCGCCACCGGTGAGGCTGCCGCCGATCCAATGTTCGATGGTGGTCAAGGCACTGCCCTCTCTAGAGATACTGCCGCTGGCCGCGCTTGGCCGTTTCGTAGGCGGTCCGGGCCGCCCGGGTGCTGTCCAGCGCCGAGACCTCCGAGACGGGCACGTCCCACCAGCTCTCGCTGGACGGCACCGGGGACAGCGGGTCGGTCTCGATGTGCACGACCGTGAGCCGGTCGGCCTCGCGGGCCCGCTTGAGACCCTCGCTCAGGTCGGCGATCGTGCGGCAGCGGATGACGTTCGCGCCCAGGCTCTCGGCGTTGGCGGCCAGGTCGACCGGGAGCCGGTCGCCGTCGTAGTCGTCGTCCGCGCCGCGGAAGCGGTAGCTGGTGCCGAAGCGCTGTGAGCCGAGCGACTCCGACAGCGCGCCGATCGAGGCGAACCCGTGGTTCTGCACCAGGACCACGATCAGCTTGATGCCGTCGGCCACGGCGGTGACGAGCTCCTGCGCCATCATCAGGTACGAGCCGTCGCCGACCAGCGCGTACACCTCGCGGGAGGGGTCGGCCAGCTTGATGCCGAGCGCGCCGGCGATCTCGAAGCCCATGCAGGAGTAGCCGTACTCGACGTGGTACTGCTTCGGGTCCCGGGCGCGCCACAGCAGTTGCAGGTCACCGGGCATGCTGCCGGCCGCCTGCACGACCACGTCGCGCTCGCCGCAGGCGTCGTTGACCGCGCCGATCACCTCGCTCTGGGCGGGCAGCGGGCCGTGCCCGAGGTGGTAGGCGTGGTCGACCTCCCGCTGCCAGGCCGCGACGTCCTCCCCGTAGGACAGGTCGGACCGGTACCCGTCGAGAGCGGGGGTGAGGGCAGCCAGTCCGGCCCGGGCGTCGGCGACGACGGACACCGCACTCTGCTTCGCCGCGTCGAAGCCCGCGACGTTGATGTTGACGAACCGGACGTCGGGCGCCGCGAAGGCGGTCCGGGAGGCGGTCGTGAAATCGCTGTAGCGGGTGCCGATGCCGATGATCACGTCGGCCTCGCGGGCCAGCCGGTTGGCCACCGGCGTGCCGGTCGAGCCCACTCCCCCGACCGCGTTCGGGTGGTCCCAGCTCAGCGCGCCCTTGCCGGCCTGGGTGTCGGCCACCGGGATGCCGGTGGCGCGGGCGAAGGCGTCCAGCTCGGCGGAGGCTTCCGCATAGATCACCCCGCCGCCGGCGATGATCAGCGGACGGCGGGCCGCACGGATCAGCTCGGCGGCGCGCTCGATCGCGGCCGGCTCGGGGACCGGGCGGGCCACGTGCCACACCCGCTTGGCGAACAGGGCGTCCGGGAAGTCGTACGCCTCGGCCTGCACGTCCTGCGGCAGGCAGACCGTCACCGCGCCGGTCTCCACCGGATCGGTCAGCACCCGCATCGCGCCCAGCAGGGCCGACGCGAGCTGCTCGGGCCGCCACACCCGGTCGAAGAAGCGCGACAGCGGCCGGAACGCGTCGTTGACCGACACGTCGTAGCCGCGCGGGTCCTCCAGCTCCTGCAGCACCGGCGCCGCGACCCGGGTGGCGAAGACGTCGCTGGGCAGCAGCAGCACCGGGATCCGGTTGACCGTGGCCAGCGCCGCGCCGGTGAGCATGTTGGTCGAGCCCGGCCCGATCGAGGCCGTGCAGGCCATCGCCGAGAGCCGGTTCCTCATCCGGGCGTAGCCGACCGCGGCGTGCACCATGGCCTGCTCGTTACGGGCCAGGTGGTAGGGCATCTGGGCGGAGTGGGTGCGCTGGGCCTGCAGCAGGGCCTGGCCGACCCCGGCGACGTTGCCGTGGCCGAAGATGCCGAAGCAGCCGGCGATCGCGCGCTGCTCGGCGCCGTCGCGCTCGGTCCACTGGTTGGCCAGGAACGTGACGACGGCCTGGGCGACGGTGAGTCTCACGGGCGCCTCCTCTCGGTTGCGGACGTCAGGGGCAGCCGGGGGTCCATCGCCTGGTCGTTCCAGGCGCCCCGGACCCAGGCGTGGGCCGGGTCGTCGGAGAACAGCCACCGGCGCTCCCCGGGGCCGGCCATGACGTTGAGGTAGTAGAGGTCGTAGCCGGGGGCGGCCATCGAGGGGCCGTGCCAGCCGTAGGGGATGAGCACGACGTCCCCGGTGCGCACCTCGGCGCAGATGTCGATCGGGCGGTCGGGGTGGCCGTACACGCGCTGGTAGCCGGCCCCGGCCGCGCCCGACGGCGAACCGGCGACCTCGAAGTAGTAGATCTCCTCCAGCGCGGTCTCGCCCTCGCCCGGCGCGTCGTGCTTGTGCGGCGGGTACGACGACCAGTTGCCGCCCGGGGTGAGCACCTCCACCGCGATCAGCCGGTCGGCGGCGAACGAGTCCGGCGTGCAGAAGTTGTTGACCTGACGGCTGGCCTGCCCGGCCCCCCGCAGCTCGACCGGCACGTCCTCGGCCGGGCCGTAGCGGAACGGCAGCCGTTGGTCCGCCCGCGCCGCCGGCAGGGCGAACCGGCCGCCGTTGGCCGCCCGCACGGTGACCGCGGCGTCGCGGGGCAGGTACGCGAAGTCGGTGACCCGGCTGAACACCGACCGCCGCCCGGTGAGGGTGACCCGTTCGTCGTCGCAGGTGACGTCGCAGCCGCCGGCGAGCGGCAGCACGATCATCTCCTCGTCGCCGGTGGTGAAGCTGACCCGGGCCCCCACGGCCAGCTCGACGATCCGCAGCCCGCTGAAGCCCCACCCCGCGCGGCCCGGGGTGATCACCGTCTCGAACGGCTTGCCGGCGGCGTCGCCGCGGCGCAGCAGCGTCATAGCAGGCTCACCGCCCGGTCGACCGCCCCCGCGACGTCCCCGCCGGGTGGGTAGAGCAGGCTGCGCCCGATGACCAGGCCCTGCACGGTGGGCTGGGCCAGGGCCTTGCCCCACTGCGCGTACGCGGCCTCGGCGTCCTCGGCGACCTCGCCGCCCAGGATCAGGGCGGGCAGCGTGGTCGCCGCCATGACCCGCTCCATCTCCGCGACCACGGGCACCTTCAGCCAGGTGTACGCCGAGGTGGTGCCCAGCCCGGCGGCGACCGTCATGGCCCGGATCATCGACTCGGCGCTGAGCTCGTTGCGCACCCGGCCGTCGACGCGGTGCGAGATGAACGGCTCGACCATCGCCATCAGCCCGTGCCCGGCCAGGTCGCCGACGGCCCGGCCGCAGCTCTCCAGCGTGGCCACCGTGCCGGGGTCGTCGGGGTCGATGCGCAACAGCATCTTGCCGCCGGCGAACCCGGCCGCGGCGAGGCTGTCGCCGTCGTACGCGGTGAACCGGTCGTCGATCTCGAAGCTGGTGCCGGCCAGCCCGCCGCGGTTCATCGACCCGATGACCACCTTGTCGTCGAGCGCGCCGAGCAGCAGCAGGTCCTCGAGGATGTCCGGGGTGCCCAGCACGCCGTTGACGCCCGGGCGTTCCAGCGCGGTGCAGAGGCGCCGCAGCAGCTCCGCGCGGTTGCCCATGGCCAGCGGGTCGGGCCCGGCGCGCAGCGCGCCGCGGGCGGGATGGTCGGCCGCGATGATCATCATGCGGCCGTGCGCGCCGCGCCAGCTCGCGGGCCGGCGGCGCGCGGCCGCGGCCCGGGCGACGGCCTCCGGGCGGTCGGCCCGGAGCGTGACCAGTTCGTGGACGTCAAGCACGGCCGGCCTCCTCGAGCAGCGTGCGCACCTCGGACTCGGTGGGCATGGCGTCCGCGCAGGCCAGCCGGGTGGTCACGATCGCGCCGGCGGCGTTGCAGAAACGCATCACGGCCTCCAGGTCCCACCCGGAGAGCAGGCCGTGGCACAGCGCGCCGCCGAACGCGTCGCCGGCGCCGAGGCCGTTGACCACCTCGATCGGCACGGGCGGCACCTGCACCTCCTCCTTGCCGTTGGAGGCGAGCACCCCGAGGGGCCCCTGTTTGACCACGGCCAGCTCGACGCCCGCCTCGTGCAGCGCCCGCGCCGCGGCGCGCGGCTCGCGGACGCCCACCGCGGTCTCGCACTCGTCGAGGTTGCCGACGGCGACGGTGACGTACGGCAGGGCCCGGCCGATCCACTCCCGGGCCTCCTGCCGCGACGACCAGAACATCGGCCGGTAGTCGAGGTCGAGCACCGTGATGCCGGCCCGGTCGCGCTCGCGCAGCGCGGCCAGCGTGGCCTCCCGCGACGGGGACTGGCACAGGCCGGTGCCGGTGACCCAGAAGACGTCGGCCGACCGGATCGCGGCCAGGTCCAGCTCGGACCCGGCGATCTGCAGGTCGGGGGCCGTCGGGAAGCGGTAGAAGTAGAGCGGGAAGTCGTCCGGCGGGAAGACCTCGCAGAAGGTGACCGGGGTGGGCAGGCCCGCGACCGGCGAGACGAAGCGGTCGTCCACCCCGAAGCCGCGCAGCGCGTCGTGGACGAACTCGCCGAACGGGTCGGCGCCGGTGCGGCTGATGACCGCGCTGCGGCGGCCGTAGCGGGCGGCGGCGACGGCCACGTTGGTCGGGCTGCCGCCGAGGAACTTGGCGAAGGTGCGGACCTCGCGCAGCGACACGCCGACCTGTTGCGGATACAGATCGACGCCGATGCGGCCCATGGTCAGAACTTCATCTGCGGGCATGCGTCCCCCTCGTGACAGTGGGATGGACGTGGTGAGCGGCGCCTGGCGTGTCGTGCCGGTGACGGCGCGAGGAAGATTCGGGTGCGGGAGAGCTCGGCTCGTTTCGATGTAATAACGTGGGGGCTTCCACGTCAATACTTTGTCATGACAAACTGAAAAACCAGGGGGGACTCATGGCAGCCGATCTTTCCTCAGCCCGCAGCCCGGTACGCCCGGTCGAGCTCGACCGGACCAGTCCCGTGCCCCTCTACTTCCAGGTGGCCAGCCGCCTGCAGGAGCTCATCGAGCAGGGCGAGATCGGCGTGGGCGCGCGCATCGAGAACGAGGTCGACCTGGCCGAGCGGCTCGGCGTCTCCCGCCCGACCACCCGCCGCGCGATCCAGTACCTGGTGGAGCGGGGCATGCTGGTGCGCAAGCGCGGGGTCGGCACCCAGGTCGTGCACCCCAAGGTGCGGCGCCCGGTCGAGCTGTCCAGCCTGTACGACGACCTGGTCAGCGCGGACCGCCGGCCCCGCACCGAGGTGCTGGACCTGCGCGTCGCGCCGGCCCCGGACGCGGTGGCGGAGGCCCTGGCGCTGGCCCCGGGCAGCGAGGTGACCTGGATCGAGCGGCTGCGCTACGCCGGCGACGAGCCGCTGGCGCTGATGCACAACGCGATCCCGGTGGACCTGATCCGGCTGGAGGCGGCCGACCTGGCCGCGTACGGGCTGTACGAGCTGCTGCGCCGGGCCGGCTTCGTGCCGCGCATCGCCACCCAGGTGATCGGGGCCCGCTCGGCGACCACGGCCGAGGCGCGCACCCTGCACGAGAAGCGCGGGGCGTCGCTGCTGACGATGACCCGGACGGCGTGGGACGCGGGCGGGCGGGCGCTGGAGTACGGGTCGCATCTGTACCGGGCCAGCCGGTACAGCTTCGAGCTCAACCTGTCGGCGGGCTGAGCCGGTCGCGCGCCTCAGGCCAGGGCCCGCCCGAGGAGATGGCGGTGGCGGGCGATCCAGGAGGCGCTGCGGGCCCGCCAGGTGATTCCCCAGAGGACGGGATAGCCGTCCGCGGCGACGGCGGCGGTGCTCTGCGCGGTGACACCGTGGGCGAGCGCCTCGGCCCGGGCGCTGTGCACGGCGACGTCCAGCAGACGCTCGGGGAAGCTCGCGCGCTGCGCCCGGGCGAGGCCGTAGCCGTCGACGATCGCCCGGGCCTGGCGAGCACGCGTCGCCGCGTCCGGCAGGCCGTGCAACGCGGCGATGTCGTCGTCGTGCAGCTGCGCGTTGAGCCAGGTCGCCGCGGCCAGCTCCCAGACGGGATCGACCGGCCCGGCGAACTCCCAGTCGATGAGCGCCCGGGGCGAGCCGCCGACGCCGACGATGTTCCACGGGCCCGGGTCGCAGTGCCCGTGGACCGTCCGCTCGCCGTCGAGCTCGCGCAGCCAGCTCGGCTGCCACTGCGCGCCGACGGGCGGCCGGAAGCCGGCCGTGGCGCTGTGCAACCGGCGGAGCAGCCGGCCGATCTCGGCGGCCGCCTCCGGCGACCACGCCCGCGGATGGGCGCTCCCGCCGGGAACGTAGGTGACCGCGAGCCGGCCGTCGGGCGCATACCCGTCGCCGACCACGCGCGGGGCGCCCTCGAAGCCCTCGTCCTCGAGGTGGCGCAGCAACGCGATGACCCCGGCGGCCCACGGACCGGCCTTCTTCAGCACCACACCGCCGGAGAGCGCGGCACCGGCCGTCCGCTCACCGCTGCCGTACGTGCTCAGGCGCGCCTCAAGACCGGGCTCGGCATCCACGCGCCCACCCTGCCAGCCGCACCGCGCGCGGGCCAGCCCTTTCAGCGGGGCTCGCCGTGCCAGCGCCACGAGGTCAGCCGGGCGCGGTCCGGCAGGGCGATGCGGCCCGTCGCCCACAGCAGCGCCGGCCACCGGTCGCCCGTGGCGGGCGCGCCGGGGAACAGCCGGTGCAGCACCCGCACGCAAAGCTCCTCCGGCGGCTCCCAGGGCAGCTCCAGCCCGGCCGCGACGTCGCGCATGTGGACCAGGGTCTCCACCACGCCCATGGCGGCGAAGCCCTCCGGGTCGGACGCGCCGTAGACGTGGTGGGCGCGTACGTCGGCCGGGGTGACCTCGACCATCGCGGCCAGCAGGGCGCCGCAGGACTCGAGCACCTGGATCAGGCCGGCCCGGCCGTCGGCGGGCACCGCGTAGATGGTCAGCGCGGGACCGCCCGGGCGGCGGTAGTCCCAGCCGAACGGCACCGGCCCCTCGACGGACGGCCGGCGCGGGCCGAGCTGGCCCGCATAGGCGAACAGGTCGTCGGCGATGTGCTCCACCGTCTCCCAGCAGTCCCAGTCGAGGTCGCCGGCCGGCACCCGCCAGTCGCGCGTCACCGCCGCCGTCAGCGTGTCGGCCGCGAGGCGCACGGCCTGCCGGACGTCGGCCGCGGTCACCGGGTCGGAGGGCATGGGACGATCCTAAGGGCGGCGGGCGACAGTGACGATCTCCCGGCTATGCGGGGTCAGCGGCCCGCCGTGCCAGTCGCCGTACTGCTCGTCGAGCCGGAAGCCGGCCTCGCGCAGCAGCCGGTTGAGCGCGTCCGGGCCGAGGAAGCGCAGCGCCTGGCTCCGCTCGTGCACGATGTCGCCCCGGACGCCGGTGACGGTCTCGGTGCAGGTCACGACGTCGTCCACGACGGACTCGACCCGGCGGGTGACCCGCAGCAGCCGGCCGTCGGCGGCCACCACGTCGACCGGGTGCTCGGGCGTCCAGCTCTCCCAGCCGCGGGCCAGCGGGTGCCGGGTCTCGAAGACGAACCGCCCGCCCTCGCGCAGCGCCGCCCGCACCCCGGCCAGGCCGGCCCGGATCTCGCCGTCGGCGACCAGGCACTGGAACGCGTGGCCGGCCATGACGGCCAGCTCGAACTCCTGCTCCCAGGGCATCCCGGCGGCGGCGCCGAGCACCCACTCGACGTCGGTGCGCCGCCGGGCGCGGCGCAGGTACACCGGGTCGGGGTCGATGCCGGCCAGCCGGCCGCGGTGGCCGGCTTCCCGCGCGTGGTGCAGCATCGCCCCCGTTCCGCAGCCCACGTCCAGCACCGCGCCGGCCGCCATGACGTGCCGGTGGTGGTACGCGTCGGCCGGGTGGTGCACCGGGTCCCAGGGGTTCACCAGGTCGTAGAGGGCGGCCACGTCGGCGTCGGAGAGCACAGCAGCAGCATCGCCGACACCGGGCCCGCGCGCCAGGCCGGGCGCCACCGCGAGGGTGGGCGCCCGGCCCGGCGGCTCAGGCCCGCCACATCCGGTAGAACGGCGTGTCGTCCGGCATCCGGATGTCGAACGGCATCATCTCGGTGTAGCCGTACCGGCGGTACAGCCGGATGTTGTCGTCGTTGGTCGCCTCCAGGTAGGCCGCCGTGCCGCCCAGGTCCTGGTGGGTGCTGTCCATCAGCGCGCCGCCCAGGCCGCGGGACTGGTGGTCCGGGTGCACCGCCAGGAACGCCAGGTGCCAGTGCGGGTCCACCGGGTGGTGCTTGTCGAACAGCTCGTCCAGGGCGTGGAAGTGCGGCAGCCACTCCCCCGCCAGCGCGGCGAGCCGGTCGTCGTAGTGCGGGATCTCCGGCATCTCGACCGTACGGTCGAACCACACGGCCGCCGCGGCCAGCCCGCCCGCCGGGTCGTCGATCACCTCGACCTTGCCGCACAGCGGCGCGTGCTCGGTGAGCATCGTGAAGAAGTCGCTCATCACCCGCAGCCGCGACTGCGGGTCCGGGACCAGGGAACGGTTCTGCTCCAGGTCGTCGAAGGACAGCGCGATGAGCGCGCCGACCGCGCCGAGCTCGGCCTCGGTGGCGGGGCGGATGACCGGGTTCACTGGTGTGCCTCCAGGGTGGTGGTGCGGGAGAAGCCGGTGCCGGCGCTGCGCGCGCCCAGGCCGATGCCCTCGTAGACCCGCGGCCGGGTGCGGCGCAGGATCAGCGCCCAGCCGGCGCCGGCCGCCGTCAGCACCGCGTAGGCCAGCGGCACAGCCCAGGTCGGGGTGGAGCCGGGCGCGACGCCGAACAGGACGGCGATGTTGGTCAGCGCCAGGTAGGTCACCACGATCAGCAGCAGCGTGCCGAGCACCGGCGCGCCGATGCGGTGCCAGGCGTCCTCGCCGTGCGGGTGGCGGCCGAAGTAGCCGAGCACCGCCCCGGAGGTCACCGTGATGAGCAGCAGCACGCCGATGCCGCCGGTGGTGCCGCCCCAGAAGAACAGCTGCACCAGCGGGTCCCAGCCGGCCAGCGCGTAGACCAGGATGGCGGTCAGGCCGAGCGCCGACTGGGCGAGCGAGCCGTTCTTGGGCGCGCCCGTGGCCGGCACGGTCCGGCCGAAGGCCCGCGGCAGCACGCCCTCGCGGCCCAGCGAGAAGGTGTACCGGGCGATGATGTTGTGGAACGAGATCATCGCGGCGATCAGCGACGTCAGGAACAGGGCGTGGCCCAGGTGCAGGGCGGTGCCGCCGAGCCGGTCGGACGCGAGGTTGAAGAACAGCTCGGGGCCCTCGGCGCCGGCGCGGGCGACCGGGTCGGCGCCGGCGGCGGAGATCATCGCCCAGGCGGAGAAGGCGTACAGCACGGCGATCAGCGCGACCGCGATGTAGGTGGCCCGCGGCACCGTGCGGCGCGGGTCACGGGACTCCTCGCTGAACACCACGGACTGCTCGAAGCCGACGAACCCGGTGACGGCCATGACCAGCAGCGCGCCCGCGCCCGTGCCGGCCAGGCTGCCCGGGTTCAGCGGGGCGGACGAGGCCGCGAAGTCCGGGGTGAGGATGTCGGCGAAGCTGAACACCACCACCAGCACGATCTCGGCGACCAGCAGGGTGGCCAGCACCTTGCCGTTGACCGCGACGTCGCGGACGCCGAGCACGGCGACCAGCGCCCAGGCGGCCAGCGCGATGCCCCACCACGGGAGCTCGACGCCGAACCAGTCGGCGATCAGCGGGGTGGCGATCGCGCCGAAGCCGCCGTACGAGGCGATCTGGAAGCTGTTGTAGGCCAGCAGGGCGACCCACGCGGCGCCCACGCCGAACGGGCGGCCGATGCCGCGGGCCACGTAGGCGTAGAAGGCGCCGGCGTTGGCGATGTGCCGGGCCATGGCGACGTAGCCGACCGAGAAGACGGCCAGCACGAGCGCGACGGCCAGGAACGCGATGGAGATGGCGGTGAGTCCGGTGACCGCGAGACCGGTCGGGACGACGCCCGCGACGACGGTCAGCGGCGCGGCGGCCGACATCACGAAGAACACGACGGCCGCGACGCCGAGCCGGTCGCGGGCCAGGGCGGTCGACAGCTGGCTGGGTCTGGCCGGGGTGGAGGTGCGGGACACGGGGGATCTCCCAACGGGACAGGGGGTCAGGCGCGGCGGGCCATGACGGCGTCGCCGACGGCGGCCTCTGCGTGGCCGACGAGATGGTGCAGCGGGGCCGGCAGCCGCCGGCGCAGCTGGTCGAACAGGTGGTCGCGCTCGCGGGCTTCGAGCGTGACGAGCACGTGCTGGTCGAGGCCGGTGGCCAGCACCAGCCCGGTCAGCACGAGATCGGGGCCGTCCAGCAGCTCGCCGCGGGTCGCCGCGATGCGGATCCGGGTGCCGGGCCAGGCGGCCAGGGCCGGGTCGGTGGGCACGAACCGCACTTTGGTGCCGAGCAGGCCGCGTTTCTCCTCCCGGCGGACCAGGCCGATGCGGGCGAGGCGGCGCTCCACGAGCTCGGTCGCCACCCCGGTGGCCAGGAAGGCGATCCAGTCGCGGATCTGGCGGTGGTGGCTCTCGCGCAGCAGCTGCTCCAGCACGGCCGAGGTGGCCGGCTCGGGGGTGGGCCGGTCGTCGAGCAGGGTGATCTGGTTGTCGGCCAGCTCCAGCCGGCGCCAGAAGACCAGCTCGCCGAGCAGCGCGGCGGCCAGGCCGAGACCGAGGGTGGCCGGGGTGAGCAGGCAGCGCCCGCGGGCGGAGTCGTGGGCCGCGAGATACAGGTCGTCGGCGAGCGGCAGCTGGGTGGTCGCCACTCGGTGGTCTCCTTCCCCTCGTACGCGGACACGGCCGAGCGACCGCGGGCCACGATGACGGGCGGTGAGGGCTTGCTGACCGAGGCAGGCGGCGGCGCCACGACCGGTTACGGTCAGCGGCGTCCGGGCAACACCGCGTAGCTTGCCAGCGGCCCGCGCGCCGCGCAATGTCCAGAGTGGCCGGATCCGAAATGCATCCTGTGTGAGGCCCCTGAGCTGCGGAGATACCGGGAACGAGATCGAGAAAGTTAACATCGTCTTCATCTGCGGCCGGCGCGAACGCACACCGAACGCCATCCTTACCGAACGCTTACCCGGCGGGCCTAGCCTCGCCGACATGACCGACCGGACCACGGTGTCCCATCTCCTGCGCAGGCTGACCTTCGGGCCGACGGCCGCCGAGGTCGACGCGGCCGAGCGCGCGGGCGCCGGCGCCACCCTCGACCGGGTGCTCGAACCGATCGGCCGCCCCGTCGAGCTGCCCGCCCTGCCGCCCGGCGGCGCGCCGCCCCGGGGCGCGAGCCGGGCGGAGAAGCAGCAGGCGCGCCAGGCGGCCCGCGCCCAGCTGACCGCCGCCACCCGCTGGTGGCTGACCCGGATGGCCACCGAGCCGGGCGCGGCCGAGAAGCTCACGTTCTTCTGGCACGGCCACTGGGCGACGTCGGCGCAGAAGGTCCGCTCCGCGCCGCTGATGCTGACCCAGCAGCAGACGTTGCGGCGCTACGGCGGCGGGCCGACCGGGCCGCTGGTGCGGGCGATGCTGCGCGATCCCGCGCTGATTCTCTGGCTCGACGGGCAGAAGAACACCCGCCGGGCCCCGAACGAGAACCTCGCCCGGGAGCTGATGGAGCTGTTCACCCTGGGCGTCGGCGCCTACGGCGAGGCGGACGTGAAGGCGGGCGCCCGCGTGCTCACCGGCTGGCAGGTGGACCGGGCGACCGGGCGCGCCGAGCTGGTCGCCCGCCGCCACGACGACGCGCCGGTGACGCTGCTGGGCAGCTCCGGCCGCTTCGACGTCGACTCCTACGCCGACCTGCTGGTGCGGCATCCCGCGCACGCGCCGTACCTGGCCGGGCGCCTCTGGTTCCGCTACGGCTCGGGCACGGCGGCGGGGCCGGACACCACGGCCCGGCTGGCCGCCGCGAGCCGTGGCGGAGCCGGCGCGATGCTGCGCGCGCTCGCCACCGACCCCGCGTTCGCGGCCACCGCCGGGCAGCTGGTGAAGCAGCCGGTCGAGTGGATGGTCGGCGCGGTCCGGCAACTGGGCGTGGATCCGGCGAAGCTGCCGGCGGCGGGGCTGCGCGCGCTGGGGCAGGTGCCGTTCCGGCCGCCGAGCGTGGGGGGCTGGCCGGCCGGACCGGCGTGGCTGACGACCTCGTCGACCCGGGCCCGGCTCACCTACGGCCAGGCGCTGGCCGCCCTGGCCGGCGCGGCGGTCGAGGACCTGGCCGCCGCCGCCCCCGGCGACCGGGTCGAGGCCCTGGCCCGGCTGCTCGTCGTCGACGCGTGGACCGGTCGGACCGCCGCCGTGCTGCGGGCAGCGGCCGGCGCGCCCCAGCGGCTGCTCGCGCTCGGCCTGGCCAGTCCCGAATACGCCGTCCACTGAGGAGACCACGAGCATGGACACGATCACCCGGCGCCGATTCCTGACCGCCAGCGGCGTCGTCGCGGCCGGCGCGCTCGCGGCCGGCGGCACCGCGTACGGCCTGCGCGACGTGCTGGCCACCGCGGGCCGGCGCGAGCCCGGCCGGATCCTGGTGCTGGTCACGCTCTACGGCGGCAACGACGGCCTCAACACCGTCATCCCGTACGCGGATCCGGCCTACGCCGCGGCCCGGCCCGGCCTCGCCTACGACGAGGGGCAGGTGCTCGCGCTGGCCGACGGCTTCGGGCTCAACCCCGGACTGAAGGGCCTGCACCACCTGTACGGCCGCCGGCGGCTCGCCGTCGTCCGCGGCGTCGGCTACCCGCGGCCGGACCGCAGCCACTTCCGTTCCATGGACATCTGGCAGACCGCCGCGCCCGAGCGCCCGGGCACCACCGGCTGGCTGGGCCGGTGGCTCGACACGGCGGGCCGGGACCCGCGCCTGGCGATCTCGTTCGAGCCGGTCCTGCCGCCGCTGCTGGCCGGCGCCACCTGCGCGGGGGCGACCGTGCCGGGCGGCGCGCTGACCCTGCCCCGGGGCGTCACGACGCCGGTCCTCGGCGGCTTCGGCGCCCCGGCCGCGGGTGAGTCGCCGGCGCAGGCGCGGGCGGCGGCCTGCTTCGCCGACCTGGTCCGGGTGCAGGGACTGCTGACCGAGGTCGGCGCGGGGGACGACGAGGACGGCGAGGACGCCGGCGGCGCGACCGCCACGGGCGGGCAGGCGCCCCCGCTGGACCGGCAGCTCGCGCTGGTGGCCCGCTGCGTCGAGGCGGGCGCCGCCACCCGCGTGTACTCGGTCTCGCTCGGGGGCTTCGATCTGCACGCCGACGAGAAGACCGCGCAGGAGGCGCTGCTGACCAAGCTGGACCGGCCGCTGGCCGCGTTCGCCGAGCGGATGGCCGGCAGCGAGGCCGGCCGTGACGTGGTGGTGGCGGTCTACTCGGAGTTCGGCCGCCGGGTGCGGGCGAACGCGTCGGACGGCACGGACCACGGCACGGCGTCCAACGTCCTGCTGCTGGGCGCCGGCATCCCGGGCGGCCTGTACGGCGAGCCGCCGAGCCTGACCGACCTGGACGACGGCGACCTGCGGCACACCGTCGACTTCCGCGACGTGTACGCCATGCTGCTGGCCGACGTGCTCGGCGCCGACCCGGAGCCGCTGCTCGACGGCTGGACCGGCCGCCTGACATTTAGTTGACGTTTCAACTAAATGGCCGTACGCTGGAGCCCAGTACTTGAAGCGTCAAGTCGGAGGCCCTCATGAGCGCCATGCCCGCCCTGTTCCTCAGCCACGGCGCCCCGCCGCTGGTCGACGACCCGACCTGGGTCGCCCAGCTGCGGGCGCTCACCGCCGGCCTGCCGCGTCCCACCGCGATCCTGATGGCCTCCGCGCACTGGGAGTCGGCGCCGCTGATGCTGGGCGCCACCGAGCAGGTGCCGCTGGTCTACGACTTCGGCGGCTTCCCCCGGCACTACTACGAGGTGCGGTACCCCGCGCCCGGCGCGCCCGAGCTGGCCGCCCGGATCGAGAAGCTGATGCCCGACGGCGAGACCGTCACCCGCACCGACCGCGGTCTCGACCACGGGGCGTACGTGCCGCTCACGGTCATGTACCCGGACGCCGACGTCCCGGTGCTGCAGATGTCGCTGCCCACCCTCGAACCCGGCCGGCTGCTGGAGCTCGGCCGCCGGCTGGCGCCGCTGCGCGACGAGGGCGTGCTGATCGTCGGCTCCGGCTTCACCACGCACGGGCTGCCGTTCCTGCGCGACTTCCGCCCCGCGGCGGCGGCGCCCGGCTGGTCCCGCGACTTCGACGCGTGGGCGGCCGAGACGCTGGCCCGCGGCGACGTCGACGAGCTGGCCGCCTTCCGCGAGCGGGCGCCCGGGATGCCGTACGCGCACCCGACCATCGAGCACTTCGCGCCGATGTTCCTGACGCTGGGCGCGTCCGGGAACCCGGAACAACGCCCGGAGCAGCCGATCGAGGGTTTCTGGATGGGCCTGTCCAAGCGGTCGTTCCAGGTCGCCTGAGCCCTCCCCGTTCCGGTGGCTCCCAGGATGTTCCCAGTCTGACCAGGGAATCTTGTGGGTACATTCCGTCAACACCCCCGCCCACCCACGCCCGGAGGTTCCTTCCCCATGCTGGAGGTCACCGCGCTCGGCTGGACGCTGACCATCGCGGTCATCGTCGCCCTGCTCGCCCTCGACCTGGCCCTCGGCGTGCTGCGCCCGCACGCCGTCGGTTTCCGCGAAGCCACCGCCTGGTCCGTCTTCTACATCGCCATCGCCATCGCGTTCGGGCTGGTGTTCGCCTCGGTCGCCGGCTGGGACTACGGCACCCAGTACTTCGCCGGCTACATCGTCGAGAAGAGCCTGTCGGTCGACAACCTCTTCGTCTTCGTGATCATCATGGGCACCTTCGCGGTCCCGGAGAAGTACCAGCAGGAGGTGCTGACCTTCGGCATCATCATCGCGCTGGTGCTGCGGGTCATCTTCATCGCGCTGGGCGCCACCCTGCTGTCGCTCTTCTCGTTCATGTTCCTGATCTTCGGGCTGATCCTCATCGTCACGGCGGTGCAGCTCTTCCGGCACCGCGACGAGGACCCCGACCCCGACAACGCCGTGGTGCGCGCGGCCAAGCGGGTCTTCCCGGTGACCAAGGACTTCGTCGGCGGCAGGATGTTCACCCGGATCGACGGCAAGCGGACCGCCACCCCGCTGTTCATCACGCTGATCGCGATCGGCAGCGCCGACCTGCTGTTCGCGCTCGACTCGATCCCGGCCGTGTTCGGCGTGACCGAGGAGGCGTTCATCGTCTTCGCGGCCAACGCGTTCGCCCTGCTCGGCCTGCGGGCGCTCTTCTTCCTCGTGAAGGGCCTGCTGGACCGGCTGGTCTACCTCTCCACCGGGCTGTCCATCATCCTGGCCTTCATCGGCGTCAAGCTGGTGCTGCACTGGGCGCACAAGGACATCAGCACGGGGGTGCCCGAGGTCAGCACGCCGGTCTCGCTGGGGGTCATCGTCGTGGTCCTGATCGTCACCACGGTGGCCAGCCTGATCAAGGTCCGCAAGGATCCCGACACGGTGGCGCACGCCGGCAGCCTGCGCGCCCGCGAGGACGTGCCCGCGGAGGACTGACCCGACGACGAAACGGCCCCGGCGACAGTGCCGGGGCCGTTCGCGTCCGGGTGCGGCACGGGCGCGGCGGGGCGTCAGGCGCGGAAGCCGCCGATGCCACTGCCGGCGCGCTGCCGCTCGTGGTCCTGCTGGTTGAGGATCTCGCGGATCTCCCGCGTCTCCTGGAGCGTGTGCCGGCCCAGGATCAGGTCGAGCTCGGCGCGCTCGGCCGGGGTCCGGAACGCCGCGAGCTCGGCGCCGAGCCGGCGCCGGGCGTTCCGCTCGGTGCGACGGTTCGCCAGGTTCACGCGGACGTCGCGCAGCTTGGTCTTGATGGGCATGATCCTTCTCCTCACGATGAGTGACGGCGAAAGCCTCGTCGCTTCCTGCTACAACCATCCGGCCCAAAGGCTTCCACACCAAATCGACCAGGTAAAAGCTTCGCTCCAGAAGTGACCACGGCCACCGGATCGCTGTAGCCCACGTCACTCTCCGTCGCCGCGGTCCTGGTCAGACGATCGCGCCGGGCGCCCGTGTTCCCGGACACAGCGAAGGCCCGCGGCGAGCGCCGCGGGCCTCCGGAGTGGGCGGACCGGTCAGAGCGTCAGGGTCCAGGTGTTGAGGTAGCCGGTGTCCGCGCTGTACACGTCGCGGACCTGGAGCTTCCAGGCGCCGTCGGCGGCCTCCGAGGAGAGGTTCGCCGTGTACGTCGTGGCCACGTTGTCCGCGCTGTCCGAGCCGCTGCTGTTCTTCAGCCGGTACGCGGTGCCGTCCGGGGCCACCAGGTCGACGACCAGGTCACCGCGGTAGGTGTGCACGATGTTCACCGCCACGGTCGAGGTCGACGACGCGTTGCGGGCGCAGCCCGTGATCGAGATCGTGCTGCTGACGGCCGTGCCGGCGTCCGGGATGGACACGTCCGTGCCGTTGGTGCCGGCGCAGCTGCCGCCGGTGCCGCCGGTGACGGTCAGCGTGTAGGTGGCGGTGTGCGTCGCCGAGCCGGTGCCGGTGACGGTCACGGGGTACGTGCCCGACGGCGTCGCCGCCGTGGTGGCGATCGTCAGCGTCGACGACGAGCCGGAGGTGACCGAGGCCGGGCTGAACGAGGCGGTCGCCCCGCTCGGCAGGCCGGCGGCGGACAGCGCCACGGTCTGCGCCGAGCCGGAGGTGGTCGCGGTGCTGACGGTCGTGGTGGCCGACGAGCCCGCCGCGACGCTGCCCGAGGCGGGCGACGCCGACACCGAGAAGTCGTTGGTGGGCGTGCCGCCGGTGCAGGTCGCCTCGCCGCTGACCGCCGGGACGCTGACCGCGGCCCAGGCCGCCTTGACGGCGTTGAACTCGGCGCAGCTCGGGGCGTACAGGTTCTTCGCGGCGGCCAGCGTCGCGGTCCGCACGCCGGAGTGCTTCCACGTCGAGGTCTTCGACTGCATCGCGTTGTAGTAGATCTCGCCGGCCTTGCGGATGCCCAGCCCGGTGACCGTGCTGGAGTTGCAGGTGGGGCTGGCGGGCTGGCCGTTGGTCGGGTTCGAGCCCTCGGCGGTCAGGTAGAACCAGTGGTTCAGCGGGCCGGCCGCGGCGTGCACCTCGGTCGACGGGATCGACGAGGAGTAGCAGTTCGGGTCGCCGGCCAGCGACGGGTTGTACATGTACCGGATCGGGCCCTGGCCGACCAGGTCGACCTCCTCGCCCACCGAGTAGTCCGGCGGGTCCAGCGGGCTGTTGGCGTACGCCTCGGTCAGCGCGCCGAAGATGTCGCCGGTGGACTCGTTGATGCCGCCGTTCTCGTTGCCGCTGCCGGCGCCGCCCGGCGTGGTCTGGAAGACGGCGTGGCCGAGCTCGTGGCCGACCACGTCGATCGGGGTGGCCTGGCGGGTGTTCGCCTGGTTGTGGCCGAAGTTGACGTACGAGCCGTTCCAGTACGCGTTCACGTCGGCCAGCCCGACCCGGATCGGCGGGGTGTTGCCGTTGCCCAGGATGCCGTTGCGGTTGAACCACGACGAGAACATGTCGACCTCGCGCTGCGCGCCCCACAGGGCGTCGACGCAGGCGGTCTCCAGGTTGGTGCCCGAGCCGTTGCCCCAGGCGTCGTCGGTGCCGGTGTACGCGGTGCCGCCCTGCCCGCCGCAGCGCAGCCCGGGCCGGGTGGTGTCGGTCATCGAGTACGACGAGCCGGAGCCCGACGTGCTGATCGTGACGTTGCCGTAGTAGTAGCCGTTGCCGGTGCCTTCCCGCACGTAGTCCACCTGGTCGACGACCACGCCGGTCGCGGCGTCGACGAAGATGTGCAGGTTGCTGGGCTTCTGCTCGGCGGTGCGCCCCTCGACGACGGCCTCGTAGACCAGCTTCGGGCTGTCCCCGGCCAGCACCTTCAAGGTCGGCACGCCGGCGCTGTCCACCGTGGCCAGTCGCCGGCGCGCGGTGGCCGCCGCCTGCGCCGCGGTGATCTTCGGGGTGGTGCCGACCGAGATGGCGGCGGTCTCGGCGACCGCGGTGTCCTTGACCGTGCCGGCCGCGTCCGTGGTGACGACGACGTCGCCGCCGACCACGGCCAGGCCCTTGAAGGTGCGGGCGTACGTCACGTACTGCAGGCCACGCGTGCCCTGCACGACGCCGGTGCGCTTGAGGGTGTCACCGGCGGAGCGCCGCAGCACCCGGGCCTGGCCGGGCTGGGCGACGAGGCTGTCCGCGGCGGACGCCGCGAGAGCCGCAGGGGCGGGGCTGGGGCTGGGCGCCTGCCGCGGGCTCGCGGTGGCCGGCGTCGCCGCCAGGGCGAGCGCCGCGCCGGTGGCCAGGGCCACCGAGGCTGTGATGAGTTTCCGACGTCCCACGCTCGTACTCCTTCTCTCGACCCGGTCAGGGCGAGGCCTGGGCGCGGAGTCCCGGGGTCGGGAGGCACCAGGCTGACTGAGCAGTGACGCTATGCATCGACGACCGTCACCGAATCAGGGAAAACCCTTGTCGGCGCCGGGCCGGCCGCGGGCAGCCGGGACGACAGCTGGGTGCGCGAGCGCACGCCGAGCTTGCGGTAGACCCGGGTGAGGGTGGCCTCGACCGTCTTGACGCTCAGGTACAGCTGGTTGGCGATCTCCCGGTTGCTCGCGCCGTCGCGCACCAGGCCGGCGATGCGGGCCTCGGTCGAGGTCAGCCCGAGGTCGGCGGGCTGCGTCGAACCACCCTCGGTGCGCGCCAGCGCCCGCTCGGTCTGCTCGGTCCACGGCTTCGCGTCGGCCGCCAGGAACAGCGCCAGCGCCGCGCCGATGGCCCCCCGGGCGGCCGCGTACCGGCGGCGGCGCCGCTCGGCGCTGCCCTGCACCAGCAGCGCGTGGGCCTGCTCGATCGGCTGGCGCAGCTCGGCGAAGTGCCGGGCGGCCGCCGCGGAGAGCCGCACCGCCGCGTCGGCCCGGCCGCTCTCGGAGAGCACCACGGCGGTGGCCCGGTCCAGGTAGCCGGCGACGCCCGGATGCTCACCCAGCGGCGCGGCCGCCGCGCGCGCCTCGGCCAGCATCAGCTCCGCGGCGGCGTGCTCGCCGAGGGCCGCCAGGCCGCCGGCCAGGTCCCCGCGCCACCGCACGATCATCGGATCGGTGGCGCCGCCCTCCAGCTCCCGCAGCCGGCGCAGCGCCGCCACCCCGGGGCGCGTCTCGCCGGCCCGCAGCTCGGCCAGGCCCAGGGCATGCAGGTTGCGGCGCAGGTAGAGGCGGTCGCCCTCCTGCTCGGAGGCCCGCACGCCGCGGCGGGCGTACCCGGCGGCCGCGGCGAGGCTGCCGCCGGTGAGCTCGGCGACCGCGGCCGTGTACCAGGTGGGCCCGGGGCTCAGGCCGGCCTGTTGGGCGGCGGCGACAGCGCGGTGGGCGTACCGCAGGGCGTCGCGGCACCGCCCGGCCCGGCTCGCCACCTCCGACAGGCTGCGCAGCACCTCGACCAATGCCTCGCCGGTGCGGTCCTGGTCGGCCAGGGCGAGCAGCCGCAGCAGCTCGGCGCGGGCCTCGTCGAGGCGGTCGTCGACCATGGCGAACCGGGCGGCGAGGTAGCGCGGGCCCATGTGCAGCCAGCCGGGCGCCAGCGGGGCCGGCAGGGCCAGCGACCGCTCGAGGGTCCGCGCCCAGCGCGGCTCGCCGCGGACCCGCTGGATCTGGGCCAGCGCGCTGAGCGCCATCGCCTCGGTGGCCGGGTCGCCGGCGCTCTGCGCCGCCGCGGCCGCGCCCACCGCCCAGTCGGCCGCCGTGGCCGGGTCGCCGGCCAGCATGGCGGCCCAGGTGAGCCGCAGCCGCACCGGGGCGATCAGGGTGACGTCGTCGCCGGCCTCCTGCAGCGCGGCGGCGAAGGTCTCCCCCATGTCGGCCAGCGCCTGCCCGGCCAGGTCGATCAGCACGAGCCGGGCGGTCACCCGGTGCCGGGCCGGCGCGTCGGCGGCGGCCAGCACGGCCTCGGCCGCGCGCCCGGCGGTGGTGGGCGCGCCCACGGTCAGCGCGGTGCCGGCCGCGGCCACCAGCCAGTCGAACCGCGCCGCGGCCAGGCTGCGCGGGCAGCGGTCCGCGGCCAGCAGGTACAGCTCGGCGGCCGTGCGCCCGTCGCCGCGGCCCAGCGCCCGCTCGGCCGCGGCGACCAGGTCGGTGGCCACGTCGGCGTCGGGCCGGCCGCTGCGCAACGCGCGGTGCCGGACGTTGTCGGTCTCGTCGAGCGCGGCGTTGGCCAGCGCGTCGTGCACCCCCGCGCGCCGGGCCGCGCCCGCGTCCTCGGCCAGGACCGTGGCCAGCGCGGGCGGGACGAAGCGGATGCTCTCGCCGTGCAGCTCGATCAGCCCGGCCGCGGCGGCGGCCCGCAGGTCCCGGCCGGCGTCCTCGTGACCGGCCCGGATCAGCGTCGTGACGGTCGGCTCGGTGGCCAGCGCGGCCACCAGCAGCGTGCCCGCCACGGGCGCGGGCAGGGCGTCGATGCGCCGGCGCAGCATGGCCCGGGCCGGCTCGGGCAGCGGCGCCGGCCGCCAGGCGGGGCCGGCGCCGGCCGCGCCGCCCAGGGTCAGGGCCAGGAACGGGTTGCCGCCGCTGGCCTGGTGCAGCCGGCTGGCCGTGCGGCAGGGCAGCCCGTGGGCCTCGAGCAGCGCGGTGAGGTCGTCGGCGGCCAGCGGCGGCACCAGCAGGTCGGCGACCGGGGCGGGACACAACCGGGCGGCCCGGTGCCGGCCCGCGGGGTCGGGGAACCGCTGGGCGGCGACCACCCGTACCCGCGGGCCCGGCCGGCGGCGCATGGCGAAACCGATCAGCTCGGCCGACTCGGCGTCCAGCCACTGCACGTCGTCGATCACCAGCAGCACGGACCGGGCCCGGGCGCAGTGCGCCAGCAGGCCGGGCAGTACCAGCCGGCGGGCCAGGGCCGGGGTGCCCGCGCGGGGCGCCGTGCCCCGGCGCAGGACGGCCAGCGCGGTGCGGTGGGCGGGCGGCAGGGCGGCCAGGGCCCCCGGCGGCAGCTGGGCCACGAGGTCGGCGACGCCCGCGTACGGCAGGCGGCGCTCCCCCGGCGCGGGCCGCAGCCGGACCACCAGCTCGCCGCGCGCCCGGGCCGCCGCGGCGACGGCGTCCAGGAGCGCCGTCTTGCCGATGCCCTCCGGGCCGTGCAGCGCCACCCCGCCGCCGGCGCCCAGCCGCGCCGCCACGGCGTCCAACAGCGCCGCCCGGCCGAACAGCGTGGGCGTGCCCGTCTGCACGCGGGTATCCAGGCCGACTCCCCACCTAGACCGGATCAGGCGTCCCTCAGCCTAGGAACTCGGTGACCACACATCAATGGTTGCGCATGTGTCACTTCTTGCGGCGCGGCCCGCCCGCCACCGGCGGAATTCCCGCCCCGGCGCCGCCCGGCCGCCGGAAACGGCGGATCCGGCGGCCCGTAGGGTCGAGGGATGATCAGCTACTTCGAGCGGGCCGGCGCGGGCCGGTTCCGGCCCACCGCCGCGACCGGCGGCGCCTGGGCCGTCGACGAGCAGCACATCAGCCCGATGACCGGCCTGATCGTGCACGCCGTCGAGCAGTTCGCGGCCGCGCGCGGCGCCGACGGCATGGTGGTCGCCCGGGTGAGCATGGACATCCTCGGGGTGCTCAAGCTCGAGGAGTTCGAGATCCGGGTCGAGACCGTGCGGCCGGGACGCACCATCGAGCTGGTGGAGGCCGTGGTGATCGCCCGCGGCCGGCCCGCGGTCCGGGCCCGGGTCTGGCGGCTGGCCGAGCACGACACGGCGGCCGTCACGGGCGGCCAGGGGCCGGCGCTGCCCCACCCGGAGACGGCGACCGGCTGGGCGATGTCCGACGCGTGGCCCGGCGAGTTCATCACCACCCTCGACGTCCGCCCGATCGGCACGGTCGGCCCGGGCCGCACCACCGCCTGGGTCTCCACCCCGCTCGACCTGGTGGCCGGCGAGCCGGTCAGCAACCTCGCCCGCTACCTGGCGCTGGTCGACACGGCCAACGGCATCGCGATCCGCGAGTCGCCCAAGGAGTGGCTGTTCCCGAACCTGGACCTGACGATCCACCTGCACCGGCAGCCGCGCGGACCGTGGACCGGCCTGGACACCACTGTGGTCTTCGGCGCGCGGGGGCACGGCCTGACCTCGACCACGCTGCACGACCTGGACGGGCCGGTGGGCCGCGCCGAGCAGATCCTCACGGTCCGGCCGGCGGCGCGGTAGTCAGTCACCCGTGCCGGCGCCGCTGGACTACGACCGGCCGCACGGCGTCGAGGTCGCCCTCTCGCTGGGCCGGCTGCCCGCACCACCCGGATCGGCAGCGCCGACGGCGCCCGCCGCACGCTCGGCGGCGTCCCGGCTGCTGCCGAACTCGCGGCTGCCGTCCGACGCCGGGTGGGGCCACGCGGCGTACTTCATCGCCGGCAACGCCTGCGTGGGCGGCCTGGCCGCGGCAGGCGTTCAGGCCTGCGGCTGGGTGAACCGGACGGGGTTGCCGAACGGGTCGCGCAGGCCGCAGTCGATGCCGTACGGGCGCTCGGTCGGCTCCTCGGTGAACTCGACACCCCGCTCCCGCAGCGTCTCGTAGGTCTTGCGGCAGTCGTCGGTGCTGAAGATGAGGTGCCCGCCCATCGCCCCCTTCGTGATCAGCTCGCGGACCTGCCGGGCGGTCTCCTCGGACATCGAGGGGCCGCCCGGCTTCTCCAGCAGGACGTGCCGGTCGGGCCGGCCGGGGACGCAGACGGTCAGCCATCGCATGAAGCCGAGGTCGACGTCGGCGCTGACCTCCAGGCCGAGCTTGCCGACGTAGAAGTCGAGGGCCTCGTCCTGGTCCAGGACGTAGATCTGGGAGTGCGTGATCGCGGTGAACATGGGTGTCACGCTACGGCTCCGGGCCGGCGGATACTTCTCCGAAACTGCTCAGCCGGGCCGGGTCCAGGCCATCGTGTAACAGGTCGGCACGACCCCGTTGGCCTTGGTCCGGGCCCGGTACTCCCGCGGCGACCGGCCGACGACGTCGCGGAAGGTGCGGCTGAACGTCCCCGGGCTGCCGAAGCCGACCCCGTAGCAGATGTCCGTCACGCTCTGCCCGGTCTCGCGCAGCAGGAACATCGCCCGTTCGATCCGGCGGCGCTGCAGGTAGCGGTGCGGGGTCTCGCCGAAGGTGGCCCGGAAGGTGCGGGTGAAGTGGGCCGGCGAGACGTGCGCGATCCGGGCCACGGCGGCCACGTCCAGCGGCTGGGCGTACGCGCGGTCCATGGCGTCCCGGGCCCGCAGCATCCGGCGGTTGCTCTGTTCCACGGCGCGGCTCACCCCGCCATGACATCACAGCGCCGGGCGGCCTCAGCCTCTGCTCCTGGTCACCGTCGTCGCGGTGACCGTGCCCTCGCCGTCCGCGGCGCCCTGGACGCTGACCGTGTCGCCGGCCTTGACGTCCTTGAGCTCGGCCGCGGTGGCCGCCCGCACGGTCGTCCGCCCGCTGGTCCGGACGGTCACCACCGTGCCGTCGGCGGTCTCCACGTAGATGGTGGTGCCGTTGATCAGCTTGACCGTGCCGGTGGTCGGCGCGGCGGTGGCGGCGGTGGCCGCCGCGGTGGGGGCCGCGGTGGGGGCCGCGGTGGGGGCCGCGCCGCCGCCGAAGGCGCCGGCGGGGAAGCCGCCGGCGCCCGCACCGGTCCGGGCCCCGGCGCCGGCGCGGCCGGTCGCCGCGGTGGCGCTCGGGCCGTAGTGCTGCTGCACCTGCAGACCGCCGAGGAAGCCGGCCAGCAGCAGCGCCGCCGCGCCCAGCCCGAGCGTGCCGCGGTTCCACCAGCGCCGGGGGGCGGCCCGGGCGAGCTCGCCGGCGAGGGTGTCGTCCCGGTCGTCGTCCGGCTCGGCAGCGGCGGGGACCGCGCTCAGGACGGCGGTGTCGTCGGAAGAAGGGGTCACTGCCGTCCTCACTCGTAGCGCAACGCGTCGATGGGGCGCAGCCGGGCCGCGCGGGCGGCGGGCAGGCCGCCGAAGAACAACCCGATCGCGATGGACACGCCCAGGGCGAGCCCGACCGAGCTGGGCACGATCACCGGCTGCACCCCGACGATGGAGAAGCTGCTGCCGGCCAGCGCGGCGGCGACGCCCAGCGCGCCGCCGAGCACGCTCAGCAGCGTGGCCTCGATCAGGAACTGGGTCAGGATCACCCGGCGGGGCGCGCCCAGGGCCTTGCGGATGCCGATCTCCCGGGTCCGCTCGGTGACCGTCACCAGCATGATGTTGGTGATGCCGATCCCGCCGACCAGCAGGCTGATCGCGGCGACCGCGCCGAGCAGGGTGGTGAAGGTGTCCGCGGTCTCGGTCTGGGTGGCCAGCAGCTGCGAGGCGTTCTGGATCCGGTACGGCGCGGTGGCCCCGGCCGCGACCGCGAGCCGCTGGTTCAGGATCGTCGCCACCTGCGCCTGCACGGCGTCCACCCGGTCCGGGCTCTTCGCCCGCACCAGGATCGAGGTCAGCGCGCCGTAGCCGGTGACCACCTGGCGCACCGCGGCCAGCGGGGCGACCGCGGTGTCGTTGCCGTCCTGGAAGCCGGTCGAGCTCTTCGGGGCCAGCACGCCGGTCACGGTGAACAGCGCCCCGCCGACGGTGACCTGCTGACCCACCGGGTCGGCGCGGGGGAACAGCTCCTCGGCCACGGTACGGCCCAGCACCACGACGCGGCGGCCCTGCGCCTCGTCGTCGGCGGTGAAGGCCGACCCGCTGCCGACCGGGGTGTTGGACGAGGCGAACCAGCTCGCCGTGGTGCCGACGAACTGGTTGACGTCGTGGTCGGCGCCGGCGAAGGTGAGCGTGGCGGCCGCGCTGACCACCGGCGAGACCGCGGCGACGTCCGGCGCGAGCTGCGGGTCGGCCAGCGCGTCGGCGACCGGCTCGGTCAGGGCCGGGCCGGTGGAGCCGCCCCGGCCGGCGCTCATCACCGTGACGGTGTTGGTGCCCAGCGCCTCGATCCGCTCGTTGATCGCCTGCGCGGAGCCGTTGCCGACCGCGACGAGCAGGATCACGGCGGCGACGCCGATCAGGATGCCGAGCATGGTCAGCGCCGAGCGCAGCTTGTTGGCCGCCAGCCCGCGCAGCGCGAACCGGAGCACCTCGGCGAAGCTCATCGGCCAGGCCGTCCCGGCCGGGCGCCGACCGGGACCCGGTCCAGCGGCGACTGGCGGACGTCGGTCACGATCCGGCCGTCCACCAGCCGGATCAGCCGCTTGGCGCGGTCGCCCACCTCGGGCTCGTGGGTGATCAGCACGATCGTCCGGCCGGCCGCGCTGAGCTGGTCGAAGACCTCCAGCACGTCGGCGGTGGAGCGGGTGTCCAGGTTGCCGGTGGGCTCGTCGGCCAGCAGCAGGGCCGGCTCGGTGACCAGCGCCCGGGCCACCGCGACCCGCTGCTGCTGGCCGCCGGAGAGCTGGTTGGGCTCGTGCCGGGCCCGGTCGGCCAGCCCGACGAGGGCGAGCGCGGCCATCGCCCGTTCGCGCCGCTGCCGCGGCCGGACCCCGGCGTAGGCCAGCGGCAGCTCCACGTTGGCCAGCGCCGAGGTGCGCGGGATCAGGTTGAACGCCTGGAAGATGAACCCGATGAGCCGGTTGCGGGCCAGGGCCAGCTGGCGGTCGGCGAGCCGGCTGACGTCGACGCCGTCCAGCAGGTACGTCCCCGAGCCGGGCCCGTCCAGCGCGCCGAGGATGTTCATCAGGGTGGACTTGCCGGAGCCGGACGAGCCCATGACCGCCACGTAGTCGCCCCGCTCGACCAGCAGGGAGACGCCGCGCAGGGCGTGCACGGTGGCTTCCCCCGTACCGTAGGTCTTCCGCAGCCCGCGCACCTCGAGCACCGGCCGGGTCACCGGGTGCCCCGGCCCGTGCCGCCGCCGGGGAAGCCGCCGCCCGGCGCCGCGCCACCGCCGGGGAAGCCGCCCGGCAGGCCGCCGCCGGGGAAGCCGCCGGTGGTGCCCGTCGTCGCGCCGGTGGTGGTGATCACGACCTGCTCCCCCGGTGTCAGCCCGGAGGTGATCTGGGTGACCTGGTCGCCCTCGAGCCCGATCTCGACGGCGCGGACCTGCTGGACGCCGCCGGCCAGCACGGTGACGGTGTGCCGGTTGCCGACGGTGGTCAGCGCGGCCGCGTTGACGTACACGGCGTCGGTGACCTCGCCGGTGACCACCGCGACGGAGACGGTCTGGCCGGGCCGGGCGCCGGCCGGCACCCGGTCCAGGCTGAGCGTCACGCCGTAGGTGACCACGTCGTTGGCGGTGGTGGCCTGCGGGTCGACGGCGACCACCCGGGCGCTCTGCCGGGTGCCGCCCAGCGCGTTCCAGGTGACCGTGGCGGCCTGCTTCTCCTTCAGCCTGGTGGCGTCGGCCTCGGCGAACGCGGCGGTCACCTGGAGCCGGGTCAGGTCGGCGATGGCGATGAAGCCGCTGCCGGCCGAGGTGGAGGAGGCCGAGGTGGCGGACGAGGAGCCCGCCGAGGAGCTGCCGAGGGTGCCGTTGACCGCGACCACCGTGCCGGCCATCGGGGCCTTGAGCGTGGTGCCGGCCACCGCCGCCTGCGCCTCGGTGACGGCCAGCTCGGCCTGGGTGACCTCGTTCTCCGCCGACGACGGGTCCGAGCCGGCGTCCTCGGCCCGGTCCACCGCGTCCCGCGCCGCGTCCAGGTCGGCCTCGGCGGCGGTCAGCGTCCGCTTCGCCGCGCCCGGATCGACCCGGGCGAGCACCTGGCCCTTGGCGACCTGGTCGCCGACCTTGACCGCGATCGAGGTGACGGTGCCCCCGGTCTCGAAGCCGGCGTCGGCGGAGGCGGCGCTCTCCAGCGAGCCGTCGGCGGTGACGGTGGCCGTGACGGTGCCCTGCTGGACGGGCAGGGACCGCACGGACGCGGCGGCCGCGGCGCCGTCCGGTCCGGACACGATCCCGTACGCCCAGAGACCGCCGGCGACGAGCGCCAGGACCAGGACGGCGTTGACCGCGACCGAGGGACGGCGCAGGGAACGCGGAGGGGGCGCAGGCATGACGGACACTGTGGCGACACCCGCTCGGAGGAACTTCGGCTTTGGCTGGGAGCCAGCTCGGAACCTCAGCGGACATCCGCCCCGGAGCTGGGCAGCAGGACGCGGAAGGTAGCGCCGCGCCCGGACGGCGGGTCCAGCTCGACCCAGCCGCCGTGGCCGTGGGCGATCGCCGCGACGATGGACAGCCCCAGCCCGGAGCCGCCGCCGCGGCCCCGGGTGCGGCTGGAATCGGCCCGGTAGAGCCGTTCGAAGACCCGCGGCGCGTGCTCCGCGGGCACGCCCGGGCCGTCGTCGCTGACCTCCAGGACCGCCAGCGGTACGCCGGTGCGCACCGTCCCCGCGTGCACGGACCCGGGCGCCGGCCGGTGCCCGGCGACCCGTCCCACCCGTACGGTGACCCGGGCCCCGGCCGCGGTGTGCTGCAACGCGTTGGCGACGAGGTTGGTGGCCACCTGGCGCAGCCCGTGCTCGTCGCCCAGCACCATGGGCGGTACGAAGGTCTCCGAGTCGTCGTCGAGGGTGGCCAGGCGTACCGGCCGGTCCGGGACCCGGGCGTGCGCGTCGCGGATGGTGTCGGCCGCGATCTCCAGCAGGTCCACCGGGCGCAGCGCCGGCGGCCGCTGCAGGTCGAGCCGGGCCAGCAGCAGCAGGTCCTCGACCAGCACCCCCATCCGGCCGGCCTCGCCCTCGATGCGGCTCATCGACTCGTCGAGCTGCGGGCCGGGCGGGGCCCCGCCGCGCCGGTAGAGCTCCGCGAAGCCGCGGATCGAGGTCAGCGGGGTGCGCAGCTCGTGCGAGGCGTCCGCGACGAACTGCCGCAGTCGCCGCTCGGAGGCCGTGCGGGCGGACACCTCGTCCTCCAGCCGGGCCAGCATCAGGTTGAGCGCCCCGCCGAGCCGGCCGGGCTCGGTGTGCGGGTCGGTGTCGGCCACCCGGCCCGAGAGGTTGCCGGCCGAGATCGCGGTGGCCAGCCGCTCCATCGCGGTCAGCGGGCGCAGCCCGAGCCGCACCACGAACGCCGCGCCCGCCCCGAGCAGCGCCAGGACCAGCAGCGTCACCCCGGCGTCGATGAGCAGCAGCCGCTCGCCGGTCTGCTCGACCTCGACCAGCGACGAGCCGATGACCACCGCGCCGCCGGTCCCGGGCGTCGCCGCCGCGAGCAGCCGCCAGTCCGCGCTGTCGTCCGCGGCGGCCACGGTGTACGGCCGGCCCGTGCTGGCGTGCGCCAGCACGGTGGTCAGCGGCGCCACCGGGGGCCGGCCGGCCTCGGCGGTGGAGCTGCGGTCGGACGCCAGCGTGCCGGTGGCGGTGTAGACGTAGACCACCTGGTCGGCGCCGAGGCGCAGCTGCCGGTTGCGGGTCACGGCGCCGCCGGGCGGGGGCAGCGCGGCCCGCTGGGCGCCGGCGAACGGGCGGGACATGCCGGTGAGCTGTTCGTCGATCCGGTCCCGCAGGTAGCCGCGGATCAGCAGCAGCCCGGCGGCGTCGGCCACGACCAGCGCGAGCGCGGCCAGCGCGCCGACGACCAGCACCAGCCGCGAGCGCAGGGTCCAGTGGCCCCACCGACGGGGACGCCAGCGGGGCCGGGCCCTCACGGCCGGCTCACTCCTCGCCGCCGCGGGGCAGCCGCAGCGCGTAGCCGACGCCGCGCACGGTGTGGATCAGCGGCGGGCCGGCCTTGTCGATCTTGCGGCGCAGGTAGTACACGTAGGACTCGACGATGCGCCCGTCGCCGCCGAAGTCGTACTTCCAGACCCGGTCCAGGATCTGCGCCTTGCTGACCACCCGGCCCGCGTTCACCAGCAGGTACTTGAGCAGGTTGAACTCGGTGGGCGACAGCTCGACCAGCCGGCCGGCCCGGCGCACCTCGTGGGCGTCCTCGTCGAGCTCGAGGTCGGCGTAGCGCAGCACCCCGGCGTCGTCCGGCGTCAGCTCGGGCCGGCTGCGCCGCAGGATCGCCCGGATCCGCAGCACCACCTCCTCGAGGCTGAACGGCTTGGCGACGTAGTCGTCGGCGCCGGCGGTGAGCCCGGCGACCCGGTCCTCGACCGCGTCGCGGGCGGTCAGGAACAGCACCGGCGTCGAGCGCCCGGACGCGCGCAGCCGCCGGGCCACGGCGAAGCCGTCCAGGTCCGGCAGCATCACGTCGAGCACCACCAGGTCGGGCTCGAAGTCCTCGACCGCGACCAGCGCGCCGTGGCCCGACTCGGCCACCCGCACGTCGAAGGCGACCAGCCGCAGCGTGGCGGAGAGCAGCGCGGAGATGTTGGGCTCGTCGTCGACCACCAGGACCCGGGTCGGCCGGTCGGCCGGTGGGTCGCTCAGCGCGACGGAACCGCGGTTGTCGGGATGCACCGCACAGGGATATCAGCGCCCCCTGTCAATACCGTAGGAATCCGCTGGGAGCGACCTGGGCCCGGTTCTGCGGGTCGAGGCCGGCGCTGTGCCGGTGCCGTCCGGCTCGGCGTGCGAGGCTGGGCGGTGTGGCCGCGGGGCGTACCGCCGGTGTGTCCGGGTCGTGCTGGCTGATGGTGAGAGGTGCTGCGGTGGAGTTCACACGGCTGGGTCGGACCGGGCTCAAGGTCAGTCGTATCGGGCTGGGGTGCATGAGCTACGGGCAGGCCGCGGCCGGCATGCACCAGTGGACCCTGGACGAGGATGCCGCGGCGCCGTTCTTCCGGCAGGCCGTCGAGCTGGGTGTGACGTTCTGGGATACCGCCAACGTCTACCAGGGGGGAACGTCCGAGGAGTTCGTCGGCCGGGCGATCACCCGGTTCTCCCGGCGCGAGGAGATCGTGCTGGCCACCAAGGTCAGCGGGCGGATGCACGACGGGCCGGGCGGCAGCGGCTTGTCCCGCAAGGCCGTCCTCGAGCAGGCCGACGCCTCGCTGCGGCGGCTGGGCACCGACTACATCGACGTCTACTACATCCACCGCTTCGATCCCGACACGCCGGTCGAGGAGACCATGCGGGCCCTCGATGACCTGGTCCGGGCCGGCAAGGTGCGCTATCTCGGCGCGTCGTCGATGGGGGCGTGGCAGTTCGCCAAGGCGCAGCACGCCGCCGTGGTGAACGGCTGGACGTCGTTCGCGGCGATGCAGGACCAGTACAACGTGCTCAAGCGCGAGGAAGAGCGCGACATGATCCCTCTGTGCCTCGATCAGGGCGTCGGGTTGACGCCGTACTCGCCGCTGGCGAAGGGCCGGGCCGCCCGGCCCTGGGGTCAGCAGACGACCCGGTCCTCGTCGGACAACGTGGCGCAAGCGTTCGACCGCGACGTCGACGAGCCGGTGGTGCACGCGATCCAGCGGGTCGCCGAGGCCCGGGGCGTCGCGATGGCCCGGGTGGCGCTGGCCTGGGTGCTGTCCAAGCCGGTCGTTTCCTGCCCGCTCGTGGGAGCCACCAAGCCACACCACCTGACCGACGCCGTAGCCGCTCTCGAACTCGATCTCACCGCCGGGGAGATCGCCGACCTGGAGGCGCCTTACCTGCCGCAGGACAACTACTGGTGGTGATCGTCGGCCGAGGGAACGCTGGTGACCCGCCCCGCTCACCACGAGCGGGCCACGGCGGCGCCCTCGGCGAGCCCCGAGGTGATCTCGGTGTACCGGTCGCCGCGCAGCCCGACGCCGACCCCGGCGCGCGTGCCGTCGCGCAGCACGGTGCCGGTGGCGCCCGCGATGTCGTGCACGGCGGTGCTCGGCAGGCGCAGCACTCCGGCGGCCGAGCCGGTGGTGACCCGTACCGCGGCGCTCTGCCCGACCAGCAGGTCCTCGGGGGCGTCGGTGAAGGCCAGCACCACGCCGTACCGCACCAGCGTGCCGTCGCTCGTGCCGGCCGGGTCGACCTGGACGACCGTGGCGCCGAACTCCCGGCCCGCCCGGTCGGCCAGCGTGACGGTGGCGTGCCGGCCGACGGCGAGCCGGTCGGCGTCGGCCTCCGGGAAGTCGGCGCTGACCTGCATGGCGGAGACGTCGGCCAGGGTGAGGAACGCGGCGCCGCGGCCGACCCGGGCGCCGACCCGGCCGGCGACCGAGAGGATCCGCCCGGCGATCGGGGCGGTGAGGGTGGCCCCCTCGAGCTGGTCCTCGGCCTCGGCCACGGCGACCTCGGCCTGGTTGACCCGCTGCTGGGCGCTGAGCACGGCGTCCCCGCCGCCGCTCTGTCCCGGCCGGCCGCCCTGGTTGCCCGGCGCGGTGGCGCACGACCCGGCGGTGCCGCGGGCCGGGGCGGGGCTACGGGTCGGGGCGGGGCCACGGGTCGGGGCGGTGGTTCGCGGCGGCGCCGAGGTCCGGGTGGGTGCGGGGGTCGCTGACGGCGACGCGGTACGGCCGGCCGTCGGCGCGCCGCTGCTCGCCGTGGCGGACACGCCGGCGTACGCGGCGGGCACCAGCCCGCAGGAGGTCGAGGGCGTGGCGGCGGTGGCGCTGTCGCGGGCGTCGGCGAGGGCTTCCCGCGCGGCGGCAAGGGTGTCCCGGGCGGCGTTGACGGCCTTCGCCGCGTCGGTGTCGTCGACGGAGGCGAGCTCCTGGCCGGCCGTCACGACCGTGCCCGCGCGCACCTTGATGCTGTCCACCGTGCCGGCGACGGTGAACGACAAGCTGCGGGTCTGCGCCGGCTCGACCGTCCCGGTGGTGGCGACCTCGGTGGTCACCGCGCCCCGGTCCACCCGCACGGTGGCGGCGGCGGCCGGGCGCACACCGGCGCCGGCGGTCATCGCGCGGGTCACGCCCGCGGCCACCAGCAGGACCACGAGGACCGCGGCGGCGAGCCACACCCGCCGCCGGTTCGCGCCGCGCCAGGCGGTCAGGCCGTTACCCATGGTCGCAAAGTGTGGCCGAGGGTCCTCGCCGCCGGCTCGGTCCCACCTCGGAGTTGCCTCGGAGGCGCGCGGGGCGCTCACAGCCGATTCCGAGTTCGGCCGGAGGTTGCGGCGAGGTCGACGGTCTTGGCTGGACCGTCCTGTCCCCCTCCGTGAGGAGAAACCGTGCCGCAGCTCAGAAACACGTCCCCCCGAGGCATCGCCGGGCTGGTCGTCGCGTCCGCGGCGCTGCTGTTCTCCGTGGCCGCGTGCGGCGGCGGCTCGGACACCCCGGCCACCGGGGGCGCCGACCGGGGCGGCGGCGCGTTCGCCGCGTACACCGCCTGCCTGGTGAAGAACGGCGTCACGGTGACCTTGCCGTCCGGCGGCCCCCGGGTCCGCCCCTCGGGCGGGCCGTCCGGCTTCCCGTCCGGGCGGCCGCGGCCCTCGGGCAGCGCCGGACCCGGCGGCGGTCTCCCCGGCGGCGGTGGCTTCGGCCGGCCGGCGGGCGTCGACGACGCGACGTGGCAGAAGGCGCAACAGGCGTGCGCGTCGGTGCTGCCGAGCGGCCGGCCGGGCGGCAACGGCCGCGGCGCCGGGATGAGCGCGGCGTACCGCAACTGCCTGCGGGACAACGGCGTGACCCTGGACCAGGGCGGGCCGGCCACCGACGATCCGGCTGTGCGGAAGGCCGTCGAGACCTGCCGGCCCCTGGCCCCGAGCGCCACGCCCTGAGCGGCGCGCCCGGCCGGCGTCGCCGTCCGCGTCCGCGCGGGGCGGCGCCGGTCCGGGGCTCACCCCTGCGGGCGGGACTCCGACAGGTTGGTCCACCGGTCGGCCAGCTGCCGGCGCCGGCAGGCCACCAGGTGGCTGGCCAGGATCGCCGGCAGGCCGCCGCGCACGCACACGTCCGCGCCGGCGGTCAGCACGGCGGCGACCAGCTCGGCCCGGGCGTCGTCGTCGACCAGGACGACGATCCGGGTACGCCGCGGCAGCGCGGCCCGCGCGGCCAGCACGTCGGCCTCGGTGGCCCCGCTGAACAGCACGATCTCGCCGGGCCGGACCCCGTCGAGGGTGTCCGGGTGGCGCAGCGACCACCCGGACGGCAGGTGCGCGCCCAGCGTGGCCACCCGCCCGCGGTGCCCGAGCACCGCGACGACCGGGCCGCGCCGCGGCGACGGCAGGTCGGGCACCGGCACCGCGGTCGAGTTGGGCGTGAACGCGCGGTTGGTCTGGTTCCGGTTCAGCTGCACGAGCATCTCTGTGACCCCCCAGGTGTGGCGTGCGGTGTGTGCTGAGAACAGCCAACGCGGTCAGCCTGGGCCGGCCATGTGCCCCGCCTGTGCGTCTGTTGACAGTGGGTAGGGTGGCCGTCGTGACCAGGGTCGTGGTGTGCGGGCTGGGCGGCACCATCGCGATGACGGCCGGGCCCGACGGCCGGCTGGCCCCGGCCCTGCGCGCCGGGGACCTGATCGCGGCGGTGCCCGGGCTGGCGGCGCTCGGGCTGGAGCTGGAACTTCTCGACGTGGCCCGGGTGCCCAGCGCCTCGCTGCGGACGGCGGACGTCGTGGGCCTGGCCCGGCGGATCGGCGCGCTGCTGGCCGCCGGCGCGGACGGCGTCGTGGTCACCCAGGGCACCGACACCCTCGAGGAGTGCGCGTACCTGCTCGACCTGCTGCACGAGCGGCCGGAGCCGGTGGTGGTCACCGGGGCGATGCGCCACCCGCTGCTGGCCGGGGCGGACGGGCCGGCCAACCTGCTCGCCGCGCTGACCGTGGCCGCCGACCCGGGGGCGCGCGGGCGCGGAGTGCTGGTGGCGTTCGCGGACGAGGTCCACGCGGCGGCGCGGGTGCGCAAGGCCCACTCGACCAGCCTGACGGCGTTCGTGTCGGCGACCGGCGGGCCGGTGGGCCGGCTGGTGGAGGGCCGGGTGCGGTACCTGGCCGGGCCGGCCCCGCGGGTGGTGCTGCCCCGGCCGGCCGGGGACGGGCTGCCGCGCGTACCGCTGATCGTCGCGGCCCTGGGCGCCGACGCGCCGGAGCCGGACCTCGCGGCCGACGGGCTGGTCGTGGCCGCCTTCGGGGTGGGCCACCTGCCGGAGTGGTGGGCCGAGCCGCTGGCCGAGCTGGCCCTGCGGATGCCGGTGGTGCTGGCGTCGCGGACCCTGGCCGGGCCGGTGCTCGCCGACACCTACGGCTACGCCGGCTCCGAGCGGGACCTGCTCGAGCGCGGGCTGATCCCGGCCGGGTTCCTGGAGCCGGTCAAGGCCCGGATGCTGGTGCTGGCCGTGCTCGCGGCCGGCGGCGGCCGGGCGGAGGTCCGCGACGCCCTGGCCGTCGCGGGCGGTCCGGGCGGGTGACGGTCAGGCCGAGGCGCGCGCGACGACCGTGACGATCCCGGTCAGCTCCGCCGCGGGCGCCGCCCGGCCGTGCACCGCCGCCAGCACCGTCGCGGCCAGGTGCGCCGCCACCGCGGCCTGGTCGGTGGTCACCGTCGTCAGCGCCGGTACGGCCAGCCGCGCCGCCGGGATGTCGTCCACCCCGATGACCGCCAGGTCGGCCGGCGCGCGCAGGCCCGCCCGGCGCATCCCGGCCAGCACGGCCAGCGCCACGTCGTCGTTGTACGCGCACACCCCGGTCACGCCCTCGGCGTGCCACGCCCGCACGGCCGGCGCCGCCGCGTCGGCGTCCAGGGGCACGACCCGCACCGACGGCGCCGCCAGCCCCCGGCCGGCGCAGGCGGCTCGCGCACCCGCCAGCCGCGGCTCGGAGAAGATCCGCACCCGGTCGTCGTCCGGGCAGGCGTACCCGATCGCGGTGTGCCCGGCCGCCGCGAGGTGCCCGGCCTGGAGCCGGCCGACGTGCCGCTGCGGCGCCTCCAGCTCGCGGGGCGGCGAGGCGCCGCGGCCGAGCAGGCCGACGACCAGGGCGACCCCGGCCGCGCGCATGGCGGCGATCTCGGCCGCGGAGAAGTCGGTGAACGCCAGCACCGCGGCCGGGGTGATCGCCTTCCACAGGTCGGTGATCGGCCGGTCGGCGTGGTTGCCCGGGTGGGCCACGAAGGTCATCCCGGCCCGGGCCAGCTCGGTGGAGAGGTTGCCGAGCAGCGTGCCGACCTCGGGCCCGATCGGCCAGTCCGGCAGCAGGCAGAGCACCACGTCGGAGCGGCCCGTGCGCAGCGCGCGGGCGGCCGCCGAGGGCGCGTAGCCCAGGCTGGTGGCCGCCTCCCGGACCCGGCTGCGGGTGGCCGCGGAGATGGTCTGGTGCGGGGTGTCGTTGAGCACGTAGCTGACCGTCGCCCGGGAGACCCCGGCCAGCCGGGCGACGTCGGCGCTGGTCACCCGGCGTGTCGTGGGGTCTGTCATAAGGGGCACCTCTTGCCGCGCGCCGCCGCGTCCGTTTACGTTGCTGACACGAGCAAGTTACACGTGTCAGCTCCCCCTGGCGAAGAGGCTTCCATGACGACCGCTGTCCCGCCCGACCACGCCACGCTCCTGGAGCGCCTCACCCTGGACGCCAAGGTCGCGCTGCTCACCGGGGCCACCACGTTCACCCTGGCCGCCGAGCCGGCGATCGGCCTCGGCGAGATCCGGCTCTCCGACGGCCCCACCGGCGTGCGCGGGCTGAAGTTCACCGGCGGCCGGATCGTCGCGCTGCTGCCCAACGCCACCCTGCTGGCGTCGTCCTGGGACGAGGGCAGCCTGGAGGAGACCGGGCGGCTGCTGGCCGAGGAGGCGCTGGCGCAGCGGATCCACGTCGTGCTCGGGCCCACCGTCAACCTGCACCGCACCCCGTTGGGCGGGCGGCTCTTCGAGGCGTACTCCGAGGACCCGCTGCTGACCGGCCGGCTGGCCGCCGCGTACGTGCGCGGCCTGCAGCAGCTGGGCGTCGCCGCCACGCTCAAGCACCTGGTGGCCAACGAGAGCGAGACCGACCGCAACACCGTGGACAGCGTCGTCGACGAGGCGACCCTGCGCGAGCTGTACCTGCTGCCGTTCGAGATCGCCGTGGCCGACGCCGACGCGTGGTCGGTCATGGCGGCCTACAACGACGTCAACGGCCGGGCGGCCACCGAGCACGACCGGATCAACAACGGGATCGTCAAGGGCGAATGGGGCTTCCGGGGCCTGATCATGTCGGACTGGTTCGCCACCCGTACCGCCGGCCCGGCCGCCAACGGCGGTCTCGACCTGGTCATGCCCGGCCCGGGCGGCCCGTGGGGCGACGCGCTGGTCGCGGCCGTGCGCGCCGGCGAGGTCGACGAGGCCGTCATCGACGACCACCTGGGCCGGCTGCTGCTGCTGGCCGAGCGGGTGGGCGCGCTGGGCCGGCCCCGCGACTACCCGGCCGAGCTGCCCGCCCCGGACAGCGCCGTCCGCCGCGAGCAGCTGACCCGGCTCGCCGCGCGGGGCATGACCGTGCTCAGCAACGACCACGCCGTCCTGCCGCTGGACCCGGCCGCGTCGGTGGCGCTGATCGGCCGGCACGCCGTCGAGACCATCGACATGGGCGGCGGCTCGGCCCAGGTGAACCCGCCGTACCAGGTCAGCGTGGCCGAGGGGCTGACGGCCCGGCTCGGCGACCGGGTCACGGTCGTCGACGGGGTCGAGGTCCGCACCAGGCCGGTGCCCGCGCGCGGCGGCTTCCTGACCGACCCGGTCACCGGCGAGCCCGGCATCCGGGTGGTGCTGCTCGACGCGGACGGCGCCGAGTTGGAGCAGCGGCACGCGGCCAACGCCACCACGATGGTCGGCCTGGACGACGACTTCACCGGCGCCGTCGCCACCGTGGTCCTGCGCGGCCGCATCACCCGGCCCGGCCCGGTCGAGCTGGGCGTGCTCGGCGTCGGCGACTGGCGGATCCGGGCCGGCGATGCCGGGTCCACCGTGGAGCTGCGCACCTCGGGCCGGGGCTTCGGCGAGGAGATCCTCACCCCGCCGCTGCACACCGGGCGCTACGAGGTCGGCGAGGGCGAGCTGCTGGAGGCAACCGTCACGCTGCTGACCGGCGACCAGTTCGCCGGGGCCGGCCTGTTCGGGCTGATCGGCCACCCGGCCTCGCGGGAGACCGTCGACGTGATCGACGAAGCGGTCCGGGCGGCCGCCACCGCCGACGTGGCGGTGGTCGTGGTCGGCCTGACCGAGGAGCAGGAGACCGAGGCGGTCGACAAGAGCACCCTGCACCTGCCGGGCGCCCAGGACGCGCTGATCGAGGCGGTGGCCGGGGCGGCGCGGCGCACCGTCGTGGTGGTCAACGCGGCCACCCCGGTCATCATGCCGTGGCTGTCGCGGGTCGACGCCGTGCTCTGGGCCGGCCTGCCCGGCCAGGAGGGCGGCCACGCGGTCGCGGCGGCGCTGCTCGGCGACGTCGAGCCGGCGGGCCGGCTCGTCACCTCGTTCCCGGCCGCGGACGGCACGTCACCCGCGTGGTCGGTCACCCCGGTCGACGGCAAGCTGGTGTACGCCGAGGGCCGGTTCATCGGCTACCGCGGCCACTTCGCGGGCCGGGCGCCGGCCGCCCCGGCGTTCTGGCTCGGCCACGGCCTGGGCTACGGCGCCTGGGAGTACGCCGACGCCCGCCTGATCCCCGGCGACGCCCCGGCGGTCAGCGTGACGGTGACCAACACCGGCGAACGGGACAGCCGCGAGGTCGTGCAGCTGTACTTCCAGCCGGCGGACCACGACGAGCCGGTGCGGCTGGTGGGCTGGCAGGGCGTCGACGTGCCGGCCGGCGGTTCCACCCGGCTGACCGTGGCGGCCGACGCGCGGATGTGGCGGCGGTGGGACACCGCGGCGGGGAGCTGGGGATCGGTGGGCGCGGGCGGGGAGCTGCTGCTGGCGCGGGGGCTCGGCGACATCCGGGCGACCGTCGCGCTGGGCTGAGCTGAGCCGGGCAGCGGGCCGGGCCGTTCCGGTCAGGTCAGGGCGGGCTCGGGGACCGGGCCGCGCCGCTGGGCCGCGAAACTCAGCGCGGCCAGGCCGAGCCCGGCGACCGCCAGCCCCACCCCGACCCAGGTCGGGGCCAGGTAGCCGTGGCCCCGCGCGATCACCAGCCCGCCCAGGGCCGCGCCGAGGCTGTTCGCCACGTTCATCGCCGACTGGTTCACCGCCGCGCCCATCAGCTGCGCGCCCGGGGCCACCGCGATCAGCCGGGCCTGCAGCGCGGGCCCCAGGAACAGGCTGGTCGCCCCGACCAGGAAGGCGCCGGCGAACAAGCCCGCCGGCGTGCCCGCGGCCAGCCCGAAGAAGACCACCGCGGCGATCACCGCGGCGAAGCCGGTCAACAGGCTGCGCCGCAGGTCACGGTCGGCGAACCAGCCGCCCAGCGCGTTGCCCACGGTCATGCCCAGCCCGACCGCGACCAGCACCCACGGCACGGTGGTCGGGGCCAGCCCGGTGACGTCGGTGGTGACCGGGGCGAGGTAGCTGTCCACGGCGAAGAAGCCGGCGAAGCCCACGGCCGCGGTGGCCGCGACCAGCCACACCTGCGGCGTACGCAGCGACCGCAGCTCGGCCCGCGGCGAGCCGTCGGCCACCGCGGCGACCGCCGGCACGATGGCCAGCACGGCGACCAGCGTCGCGGCGAACACCACGGCGATGACCAGGTACGCGATCCGCCAGCCGGCCGCCTGCCCGAGCCGGGTGACCAGCGGCACGCCGACCACGTTGGCCGCGGTCAGCCCGCTGAGCACGGCGGCGTACCCCCGGGCGGCGTTGCCGGGCCCCATCAGGGTGGCCGCGAGCAGGCCGGCCGCGCCGAAGTACGCGCCGTGCGGCAGCGCCGCGACGAACCGCGCGGCCAGCACCAGCTCGAACGTCGGGGCGAGCGCGGAGGCGACCGTCCCGGCCGCGAAGAGCACCAGCAGACCCAGCACGAGCCGCTTGCGGGGCACCCGGGCGGTCAGGGCGGCGATGGTCGGCGCGCCCACGACGACGCCGAGGGCGTACGCGGTGATGGTCCAGCCGGCCCGGGCGACGGCGTCCGGCGCCGACCGGGCGTACGCCTCGGGCAGCAGGTCGCGCGCCACGTCGGGCAGCAGGCCCATCGCGGCGAACTCGGTCAGCCCGATCGCCACCCCGCCCAGGGCGAGGGCGAGCAGGGCGGCCCGGCGGCGCCCGCGGCTGAGATCATCCACGGTCGACGACTTTAGCAACAGCGTTGCGTAATACAGTGGCGCGATGGCCGATCTCACGTTCCTGCGGGGTTACAACGAGGCCCTGGTGATGGCGGTGGCCCGCACCCTGCCGGCGTTCGAGCGCGCGACCATCGCCGCGGCGACGGGGCTCACCCCGCAGGCGGTGTCCAAGGTGCTGGCCCGGCTGGTCGACGACGGCCTGATCGCGCCCGCAGGCGTGCGCCGCCCGGCCGTCGGCAAGCCCGCCGGGGTCTACCAGCTGGTCGCGGACAGCCGGTACGCGATCGGCGCGCACGTGGCCCGCCGTACCCTGCGGCTGGTCCTGACCGACCTGGCCGGCGCGGTCCGGGACTCGGCGGTCACCGCCCTGCCGCCCGACTTCACGCCCGGCACGCTGCTGCGCGAGCTGGCCGCGGGCGTCGGCCGTCTCGCCGCCGGCCCGGCCGGCGGGCGGCTGACCGGGGTGGGCATCGGCATGGTCGGGCCGCTGGACCACGCCCACGGCACCGTCCGCGACGCGCACCGGCTGCGGCACTGGCACGACGTGCCGCTGCGGGAGCGGGCGGAGCAGGCGCTGGGCCTGCCGGTGCACCTGGACAAGGACGTCACGGCCGGGGTCACCGCGGAGGCGTGGCGGCACGGCCCGGAGTTCCGCGACGCCGCCCTGATCATGGTGGAGTCCGGCGTGGGCGCGGGCCTGTGGCTCAACGGGGCCGCGCACCGCGGCGCGCACACCAACGCGGGCGAGTTCGGCCACACGGTGGTCGACCTGTCCGGCCCGCCGTGCGTGTGCGGACGCCGCGGCTGCCTGGAGGCGGTCCACGACCGGGCCGTGGCGGCCGGCGACATCCGCGGCGCCGCCCGGGTGCTGGCCGTGGGCGTGGTCAACCTGGTGCAGACCCTGGACGTGGCGCACGTGGTGCTGGCCGGCGCGGACCTGCTCGCGCACGCCGGGACGTACCGCGCCGAGGTGGAGCAGGCGGTCCGCACGCAGGTCCCGCGGGCCGACTGGCAGCGGGCCGAGGTGACGCTGTCGGGCCTGGGCGCCGACGTGATCGCGGCGGGGGCGGCGATGCAGGTCCTCGAGGCCCGCTACGGACTGCCGGGCCGGGTCGCGCCGCCGCGGTGAGCCCGGGCCGGCGGCCTCAGGAGGCGTTCCAGGTGTCGATGACCGGGTTGCCGTGCTCGAAGCCCAGCGTCGACAGCGTCGCCGTGCCCAGCTTGAGCAGCCCGCCCCCGGCGGCCGGGAGGCCGATCCAGCGCGCGCCGGCCACCCGCAGCGCATGGCCGTGAGCGATCAGCGCCACGTCGCCGCCGTCCAGCGCGGCGCGGGCCCGCTCCAGCACCCGGTCGAGGCGCGCGGCCACCTCGGCCGGCGACTCGCCGCCGGGGGCGCCGTCGGTCCACAGCGACCAGCCGGGCCGGGTCTCGCGGATGGCGGCGCTGGTGACCCCTTCGTACTCGCCGTAGTTCCATTCGGCGAGGTCCTCGGTGGTCTCGGTGACCGGCAGCCCGGCCAGCTCCGCGGTGCGCAGCGCCCGCTTGCGCGGGCTGGAGATGACCGCGGCGAAGGTACGCCCGGCGAGCCGCGCCCCGGCCGCGCGGGCCTGCCGCTCCCCCGCCTCGGTCAGATCGAGATCCGTGTACGAGGTGTGCTTGCCCACCGCACTCCACTCGGTCTGCCCGTGCCGGATGAGCACGATCTCCGCCATGACACCCCCACTTGTCGTTGCCGTCCTTCCTACCCGGGCCGGCGGGCGGCCACTCAGCCGCCGGCCAGCAGTTCCGCGAAGGAGGTGGTGAGGGCGAACGGGTCCTGGACCGTGGCCGGTTCCCGGCGCTCGATCTCGCGGGCGAGCTCGTCGGCCGCCCGGTGGATGCGGCCGCGGAGCTGGCCCTCGCCCTCGTCGCCGCCCCAGTCCTCGGACGCGGCGAACACCGCCGTGGGCAGGGTGACGGCCCGCAGGTAGGCGAACATCGGCCGGACGGCGTGCTCGAGGGCCAGCGAGTGCCGGGCCGTGCCGCCGGTCGCCGCGATCAGCACCGGCTTGCCGGCCAGCGCGTCCCGGCCCAGGACGTCGAAGAAGGACTTGAACAGGCCGCTGTAGGACGCGTTGAAGATCGGGGTGACCGCGACGAGCGCGTCGGCCGCCTCCACGGCGTCCAGCGCGTCCTTCAGCGGCGCCGGCGGGAAGCCGGTCAACAGGTGGTTCATCAGGTCGTGGGCCAGGTCGCGCAGCTCGATCACCCGGACCGTGAGCCGCACGCCGAGGCCGCCGGCGGCGTCCACCGCCGCCGCGGACAACCGGTCCGCGAGCAGGCGGGTCGACGACGGCTGGCTCAGCCCGGCCGAGAGCACGACGACAGTACGCTGCTTCATGCCTGCACCTTCTCCTGCTCCTGCCGGGTGGCCGCCGCGACCAGCGAGGCGTGGGTCGGCGCCTCGGGGACGTGCGCCGGGCGCAGCGCCGCGAACTCCTTGCGCAGCACCGGGACGACCTCCTCGCCGAGCAGGTCGAGCTGCTCCAGCACGGTCTTGAGCGGCAGGCCGGCGTGGTCCATCAGGAACAGCTGGCGCTGGTAGTCGCCGACGTAGTCGCGGAAGCCCAGGGTGCGGTCGATGACCTGCTGCGGGCTGCCGACGGTCAGCGGCGTCTGCTCGGTGAACTCCTCCAGGCTCGGGCCGTGTCCGTAGACCGGCGCGTTGTCGAAGTAGGGCCGGAACTCCCGGACCGCGTCCTGGCTGTTGCGGCGCAGGAACACCTGGCCGCCGAGGCCGACGATGGCCTGGTCGGGGTCGCCGTGGCCGTAGTGGGCGAAGCGCTCGCGGTACAGCGCCACCATCCGCTGGGTGTGCGAGGCCGGCCAGAAGATGTGGTTGGCGAAGTAGCCGTCGCCGTAGAAGGCGGCCTGCTCGGCGATCTCGGGGCTGCGGATCGAGCCGTGCCAGACGAACGGCGGGACGCCGTCGAGCGGGCGCGGGGTCGAGGTGAACGACTGCAGCGGGGTGCGGAACTTGCCCTTCCAGTCGACGGTGTGCTCGCGCCACAGCCGGTGCAGCAGGGCGTAGTTCTCGATCGCCAGGGGGATCCCGGCCCGGATGTCCTTGCCGAACCACGGGTAGACCGGCCCGGTGTTGCCGCGGCCCATCATCAGGTCGACGCGGCCGTCGGCGAGGTGCTGCAGCATCGCGTAGTCCTCGGCGATCTTGACCGGGTCGTTGGTCGTGATCAGCGTCGTGGACGTGGACAGCAGCAGCTTCTCCGTCCGCGCCGCCACGTAGCCGAGCAGCGTGGTGGGCGAGGACGGGACGAACGGCTCGTTGTGGTGCTCGCCGAGGGCGAAGACGTCCAGGCCGACCTCCTCGGCCTTGCGCGCGATGGCGACGATCGCCTTGATCCGCTCGTGCTCGGTCGGCGCCCGCCCGGTCGTGGGGTCGGGCGTGACGTCGCCGACGGTGAAGATCCCGAACTGCATGACCGCTCCTGAGCTCCGGCCGGAACCCGTCGTCCCGGACTGCCTCGCACAACGCCTTTGACTCGTCAACTATTTCAGATTCAAAGAACCGGCGGGAAGTGCGGCTCCGGTCACACCCGGCCCGGGGCGACCCGGGCCGGGCTCGGGAGGGGGCGGTCAGCGGCCCTGCAGGGCCTTGACGTTGTCGCCGAAGGTCCAGCCGCGGGAACCGTCCCAGTTGATCGACCACGTCATCAGGCCCTTGAGGTCCCCGACGCTGCGGTAGGCCTGGGCCACCTGCGCCGGCGTCAGGTAGCCGCCGCCCGCGCCGGGCTGGGCGGGCAGGCCCGGAACCTGCTTGTCGTAGGGGACGCGGATCGTGGTGCCCTGCACGGTGAGGCCGTTGTTGAGGCACTGCGTCTGCACGGTGAAGCCCTGCACGGTGCCGGCCTGGTACGAGTCGCCGGCGCAGCCGTACATGCTGCCGTTGTAGTACTGCATGTTCAACCACCACAGCCGGCCGTTGTCCACGTACTTCTTGATGATCGGCAGGTACGAGCCCCAGATCGAGCCGTAGGTGACGCTGCCGCCGGTGACGTACGCGGTCTCCGGGGCCATCGTCAGCCCGAAGGTCGAGGGCATCCGGGCCAGCACGCCGTCGATGATCCGGATCAGGTTGGCCTGCGACGCCGACAGCGTGGTGATGCTGCCGCTGCCGGTCAGGCCGGTCTCGATGTCGATGTCGATGCCGTCGAAGTTGTACCGCTGCAGGATCGGCACGATGGTCGCCACGAAGCGGTCCGCGACCGCGCTGGAGCTCAGGTCGATGCCGGCCGCCGCGCCGCCGATCGACATCAGCAGGGTGGCCCCGGCGGCCTTGGCCGCGCACATCTCCGCCGGGGACGAGACCCGCACGCCGGCGTCCATCCCGTCCTCCCAGAGCACGGTGCCGTCGGAGCGGATCACCGGGAAGGCCGCGTTGATCACGTTGTAGCCGTGCTGGGCCGGCCGGCTGTCGTTGATCGGGACCCAGCCGAAGCCGGGGTGCACGCCGTTGCCCGCCCCGTCCCAGTTCTCCCAGTAGCCGACGAGCACCTTGCCCGCGGGCCGCGGCTTGACCGCGCACGTGCTGCCGCCCGGCGGCGCCGTGGTGGGCGGGGTCGTGGTGGGCGGCGTCGTCGTGGGCGGGATCGTCGTGGGCGGCGTTGTTGTGGGCGGCGGGGTGGTGGGACCGCCCGTGCAGGCGCCGAGGTCACTCCAGAGCGACGGGGTGGCGGCCGGGTTCCAGCCGGCGCCGGCGTACGCGGTGTGGGTGACCAGGGCGGAGTAGAGCCGGCCGCCGTAGGTGACCTGGGTGCCGGCGGGGTAGACGGGGCCCTCCGTCCACGCCGGCGCGGAGCAGGCCACGGCGGCCGCCCGGATCGGGACCCCGGAGACCGCGGCCAGGCTGTCCGGGGCCAGGACCACGGCCGTGGCCACGGTCATGGCCGCCCCGGCCACCAGCGCGAATACGGTACGACGTGTGCTCATGGCGGCTCCCTGACGTATCGACGACCGTGCCGGTCCTCCCCATCCTCACGGCGGTCCACCCGAATATCAAGGGTTGTTAACAGATAATGGCTCAGGTCCAGCGCACCCGCAGGGGCAGGCCGTGGAAATCCGCGTACGGCCGCAACGCCGCCTCGGCCGCCGTCCGCTCCGCCGCGCCGAGCGGGACCAGCGGCTGCACCTCGACCGTCACCGCCTTGCGGCCCAGCGTCCGGGTCCAGGTGCCGGCCACCCGGCCGCCGCGGACCAGGGTGGCGCGGAAGACCCCGTTGCCGCCCGGGACCACCGCCGCCAGGTGCTCGGCCGCCATCATCATGGCGCGGTCCTTGTAGCCCAGCATGTACTCGTCGAAGCCGGGCAGCGCCAGCCATTCCGCGGCCGGCCCGGCCGGCCCGGCCGGCCCGGAGTCGAGCAGGGCCGGGTCGACGACCATCTCGGCGCCGTCGACGCGGACCGTGGTGAGCCGGTCGCCCGCCTCGGCCAGGCCCGCGCGGGTGTCCGCCATCGTGAGCCCGGTCCAGCGCGCGAAGTCGGCCCGGGTGGCCGGGCCGTGGCTGCGGAAGTAGCGCAGCGCCATGATGCCCAGCGCCTCGGCCCGTTCCGGCCGGCGCGGCTCGGGCGCCCACTCGTCGAGCAGCACGAACGTCTGCTCCTTGCCGAGGTGCGGCGCGATGCAGGTGACGCCTCGCTGGCTGGCGTACCAGAGGATGTGGTAGCCCATCTGCGGGCCCAGCTCGACGCCGGCCTCGGCCAGGGCGGCCAGGCACTGCGCGCGGGTCAGCCGGTTGCCCTCCAGGGCGGTGGCCAGGACCTCGACGCCGCGCTCGGCGATGGCCTCGGACAGCCCGATCGTCTCGCGCCGCTTCGCCGCGCCGGCCAGCGCGCGCACGCCCATCAGCTCCAGCATCCAGCGCGCGTCGGCCGGCGGGACCAGGTGGACGGTGCCGCGCATCGGCCAGGTGCGGATCGCCTCGCGGCGTTCCAGGGCGGCGGAGACGTCGTCGACCGTCCGGCCGGGCAGGCGCACCCCCAGCGACCACAGCCCGCTGGCCATGTCCTGGGCCTGCATCGCGCCGAACCACTCGACCACGCCGGCCACGTCGTCCGCGGCGGGCGGCGGGGCCAGCAGGAGGCTGCGCAGGCGCAGGGCCAGCGCCTGCGACGTCGTCCATTCCACAGCAGCAGCCTAGAGCGCGCGCCCGGTGCGGACTCCCCCGGTCGGCGCGACGTGATCCTCGAGCGGCGAGCCGGACGGGCCGGTGGGGTCCTCCGCGCCGGCGGGCGGCTCGCCCGGCCGGGTGTCCTGCCGCGGCTGCTCCCGGTTGTGCGGGACGAGGTGGCAGGTGTTCTCCTTCCAGTAGCAGTAGACCGTGTCGCCGGTCGGCAGGAAGCACCAGATGCTCTCGCTGTAGGCGCCCTCGGCGAGGACGCCCCCGTTGTGCTTGCAGAACACGAAGATGTCCACGATCTCGGGCACGAAGGGGCCGTTGTTGGTGGCCGCGGCCGGCGTCGCGGTCAGGCCGAGGACGGTCAGGGTGGCGGCGGCGCCGAGGGCGGCCGCGCGGCGGGAGATGCGGGTGAGCCTCATGGCCTCACCGTAGGAACGCCGGCGCCGCCGGTCATCACGAGATCGTGCCAGCGGTCGCGGGGCGCCCGCTCGGCCGAGCGGGCGCCCCGGAACCGTCAGCGGCCGCGCTGGGCGCGGTACCGGGCGATCAGCGCGCTGGTCGACGAGTCGGTGTCGCCGGTCGGCGCGGACGACCCGGTGAGCAGCGGGGCGAGCTGGTTGGCCATGACCTTGCCGAGCTCCACGCCCCACTGGTCGAAGGAGTTGATCTCCCAGATCGTGCCCTGGGTGAAGGTGATGTGCTCGTACAGCGCGATGAGCTGGCCCAGCACCGACGGGGTCAGCTTCTCGGCGAGGATCGTGGTGGTCGGGTGGTTGCCCGGCATCACCTTGTGGGCCACGATCTCCGCCGGCGCCCCCTCGGCCTCGATCTGCTCGGCGGTGCGGCCGAAGGCCAGCGCGCTGGTCTGGGCGAAGAAGTTCGACATGAACAGGTCGTGCATCTCGCCGGTGTCGTGATTGGGCACGCTGAAGCCGATGAAGTCCGCCGGGATCAGCTTGGTGCCCTGGTGGATCAGCTGGTAGAACGCGTGCTGGCCGTTGGTGCCGGGCTCGCCCCAGAACACCTCGCCGGTCTGGAAGTCCACCCCGGAGCCGTCCAGGCGCACGTGCTTGCCGTTGCTCTCCATGGTGAGCTGCTGCAGGTACGCCGCGAACCGGTGCAGGTACTGCGAGTACGGCAGCACCGCGTGCGACTGCGCGCCCAGGAACGTGTCGTACCAGACGTTCAGCAGCCCGAGCAGGGCCGGCACGTTGCGCTCCAGCGGCGTGGTGCGGAAGTGCTCGTCCACGGCGTGGTAGCCGGCCAGCAGCTCGGCGAAACGCTCCTTGCCGATCGCCAGCATCACCGACAGCCCGACGGCGGAGGGCAGCGAGTAGCGCCCGCCGACCCAGTCCCAGAAGCCGAACATGTTCTCGGTGTCGATGCCGAAGTCGGCCACCCGCTGGGCGTTCGTGCTGACCGCCACGAAGTGCTTGGCCACCGCCGACGAGTCGCCGCCGAGGCCGGCCAGCAGCCAGTTGCGGGCCTCGGTGGCGTTGGTCAGCGTCTCCTGGGTGCCGAAGGTCTTCGACACGATGACGAACAGGGTGGTCGCCGGGTCCAGGTCGTGCGTCTTGGCGTACAGGTCGGTGGGGTCGATGTTGGAGATGAAGCGGCACTGCAGCCCGGTGTCCGCGTACTCCTTCAGGGCCTCGTAGGCCATGACCGGCCCGAGGTCCGACCCGCCGATGCCGATGTTGACCACCGTGCGGATCCGCTGGCCGGTGGCGCCGGTCCACTCGCCGGAGCGCACCCGGTCGGTGAACGCGCCCATCCGGTCGAGCACCTCGTGCACGTCACGCACGACGTCCTGACCGTCCACCACGAGCGTCGCGTCGCGCGGCAGGCGCAGCGCGGTGTGCAGCACGGCCCGGTCCTCGGTGACGTTGATGTGCTCGCCGGCGAACATCGCGGCGGTCCGCTCGCGCAGCCGGGCCCGTTCGGCCAGCGCGACCAGCGCCGCCAGCACCTCGTCGGTGACCAGGTTCTTGCTGTAGTCCACGTAGAGGTCCGCCACCCGGGCGGTGAGCCGCTCGCCACGCCGTGGGTCACTGTCGAACAGCTCGCGCAGGTGCACGCCCGTGAACTTCTCGGCGTGCCCCTGCACGGCCTGCCACTCGGCGCTGCCGGAAACGTGTTCGCTCATTGCCATTGACTCCCGCCTGGACTGAACTATCGCGTTCATCGTGGCACGGATCGCAGCGGCCTGCCGCGAACTGGCGGCGCTCAGAACGCGTACGGGCCGAACCGCCCCCAGGCGACGAACGCGCACAGCAGCAACAGGACGATGCTGGGCACCATGCCCTTGTAGTCCTTCATCCGGGCGTGGGTGACGGCGGCGCCGATCATCACCAGCGCCAGGCCCAGCGCGGCCAGCGGCACGAGGACGGGCGCGATGTCGAGCGCGGCGGGCAGGATCAGCCCGACCGCCCCGAGGATCTCCACCGCGCCGATGGCCTTGACCATGCCCGGGGAGAACAGGTCCACCCAGGCCATCCCGGCCTTCTTGAGATCCTCCTTGCCGCGCGCCACCTTCATGACGCCGGAGGCGAGGAACGCGAGCGCCAGCACACCGGCGACGACCCACAGGACGATGTTCATGCCAGAGCCCTTCGAGAGTTGAACGTTCTCGTGAACCGTAGGCCCTGTGACTTGAACGGTCAACCATGAGAGACGTGAACGTTCAGGTACGATCGCCGGGTGGGCGACGAGGTGAACTGGCTCGACGAGCAGCAGCTGCAGTCCTGGCGCAGGTTCGCCGCGCTGCTGGTGGTGCTGCCCGCGGCGCTGGACGGCGAGATGCAGCGCCGGGCCGGCCTCACCCAGTTCGAGTACGGCGTCATGGCCGGACTGTCCGAGGCGCCCGGCCGGGCCATGCGGATCAGCGCCCTGGCCCAGTTCGCCCAGGGCTCGCTGTCGCGGCTGTCCCACCTGCTCAAGCGGCTGGAACGGCGTGGCTGGGTCCGCCGCGAGCTCGACCCGGTCGACGGCCGCTACACCAACGCGATCCTGACCGACGAGGGGTACGCCCGGATCGTGGAGATCGCGCCGGGCCACGTGGCGGACGTGCGCCGGCTGGTGGTCGACGTCCTCACCCCGGCGCAGCTGCGCCACCTGGGGGAGATCAGTGACCGGCTGCTGCGCGGCATCGCGCCCGGACCCTGCTGAGCGCGGGCCGGGTCAGGCGTCGCCGGCCGGCGGCCCGGGGCGGAAAGCCGCCAGCACCCGGTCGACGACCCGACGGGCGAAGGCCGGGTCGACCGTTCCCCCGCTGACCGCGCGCCGGTGGAACACCGGACCGGCCAGCAGGTCGAGGACCTCGCCGGGATCGGTGCCCGCGGGCAGCTCGCCGCGGGCGACGCCGCGGGCGATCACCTCGCGGATGACCGCGTGCCGGGCCTCGGCCTCCCGGCGGTGCAGGGCGGCGAAGGCCGCGTCGCGTTCCGCGGCGTCGATGAGCGCGAACATCAGCGCCGTGGCGGGCCCGGTCGTCAGGGCCAGGGCGAAGCCGGTCAGCAGCTCCGTCAGGTCGCCGCGCAGCGAGCCGGTGGCCGGGTCGGCCGGCGGCCGCAGCACGCCGGCGAACACGTCCAGCACGAGGGCGGCCTGACTGTCCCACTGCCGGTAGATCGTGGTCTTGGCCACGCCGGAGCGGTCGGCCACCGCCTCGATCGTGGTGGCCGCGATGCCGCGCTCGCTCAGCAGCCCCAGGGCGGCGTCGAGCACGGCGGCCCGGCTGCGCAGCACGCGCGGATCGGCCCGCCGCGTCGCCGGGGGCCGCTCAGCCGTCACGGCGACATCCACAGCCCGCGCTGGTCACTGACATACTGTGCCATGGTGCGGGGCGGGCGCCCGAGCAGCCTGCCCAGGGTCGGGTCGACCGGCGCGGCCTGCCCGCGCCGCAGGCCGGCGTGCAGCAGGGTCTGCACCACGCACTGCAGCAGCGGCAGCCGCCGGCGCCGCAGGTGCCGCAGATACCCCGGGATGCTCGCCGGCTGGTAGCGGATGCGGCGGCCCAGGTTGTCGCTGAGCAGCGCGGCCACCTCGGCGAAACTCAGCGCCTCCGGCCCGGTCAGCGTGTACGCGGTGTCGCGGTGCGCGCCGGGATCGCGGAACACCACGGCGGCGACGTCGCCGATGTCGCGCACGTCGATGAAGGCGGCGCGGCCCGACCCGGCCGGCACGTAGATGCGGTCACCGGACCGGATGTCCTCGCGGTAGGCGTCGGCCAGGTTCTGCGCGAAGAAGCCGGGCCGCAGGATCGTCCAGGCCTGGCCGGAGGCGCGCAGGTGGGTCTCGACGCGGTGGTGCGGCACGACCCGGTTGGTGTCCGCCCCGGTGACCGAGGCGAACACGACCGGGCCGGCGCCGGCGCGGGCCGCGGTGTCCAGCAGCGCGTTCAGCGTCGGCCCGACGCGGGCGATCGCGGGCGGGCGGACCAGGAACAGCCCGCCCGCGCCGGCCACCGCCGCCGGGAAGGTGCCCGGCCGGCGCAGGTCGAGGTGGACCGGCTCGGCCGGGGGGAAGAGGGCCCGCAGCCGGTCCACGTCGGTGCCCGCCACCCGGACGGGCAGGCCCGCGCCGAGCAGCGAGCGGGCGACGGCGCCGCCCACGTTGCCCGTCGCGCCGGTCACGAGAATCGGGCGGGAGGCGCCGGTGTTCGTCATTACGCTACGGTAGCGTAGCGAACTGCGACGGTGGCGGCCAGGGTCAGGCGGTCGCCGCCGCGGCGGCCCGGCCGGCGGTACGGCCGGAGAAGAGGCAACCGCCCAGGAACGTGCCCTCCAGGGAGTTGTAGCCGTGCATGCCCCCGCCGCCGAAGCCCGCCACCTCCCCCGCCGCGTACACCCCGGGCAGGGGCGAGCCGTCCGCGCGCAGGACCCGGGCCGAGAGGTCGGTGTGCAGGCCGCCCAGGGTCTTGCGGGTCAGGATGTTGAGCCGGACCGCGATCAGCGGGCCCGCCGCCGGGTCCAGCAGCCGGTGCGGCGAGGCCACCCGGATGAGCCTGTCGCCGCGGTAGCGCCGGGCCCCGTGGATCGCGGTGACCTGGGCGTCCTTGCTGAACGGGTTGGTCATCTCGCGGTCGCGGGCCGCGATGGTGCGGCGGAGCCGGTCGACGTCGAGGGCCGGGCCGTCGTTCTCCGCGGCCAGCTTGTTCATGCCCGCCACCAGCTCATCCAGCCCCGGCGCGACCACGAAGTCGGCGCCGTTGCGCTTGAACGCCTCCACCGGCGGGGTCGCGCCGGGCCGGACCCGGCCCAGCACCTGGCGGATGCTCTTGTCGGTCAGGTCCGGGTTCTGCTCCGAGCCCGACAGCGCGAACTCCTTCTCGATGATCTTCTGGGTGAGCACGAACCAGCTGTAGTCGTAGCCGGTGGCCATCAGGTGCTGGAGCGTGCCGAGCGTGTCGAAGCCGGGGAACAGCGGCGCCGGCAGCCGCGCGCCGGTGGCGTCCAGCCACAGCGACGACGGGCCGGGCAGGATGCGGATGCCGTGCTGCGGCCAGATCGGGTCCCAGTTGCGCAGGCCCTCCACGTAGTGCCACATCCGGTCCGGGTTGACGATCCGGCCGCCGGCCGCCTCCGTGATGGCCAGCATCCGGCCGTCCACGTGCGCCGGCACGCCGGACACCATCCGCTTCGGCGGGGCGCCCAGCCGGGCCGGCCAGGCCTTGCGGACCAGGTCGTGGTCGCCGCCGATGCCGCCCGAGGTGACGATCACCGCCTGCGCCGCGTACGCGAACTCGCCGGTCTCCTCCCGCGAGCTGCTCTCCCCGCGCCGCACCCCGCTGGCCACCAGCGTGCGGCCCCGCACCCCGGTGACCACCCCGCCGGTCGTGACCAGCCCGTCGACGCGGTGCCGGAAGCCGAAGCGGACCAGGCCGCGCTCGGCCGCCGCGCGCACCCGGCGCTCGAACGGCGCCACCAGGCCCGGCCCCGTGCCCCAGGTCAGGTGGAACCGGGGCACCGAGTTGCCGTGCCCGTCGGCCGGGCCGCCGCCGCGCTCGGCCCAGCCGACCACCGGGAACAACCGGTGGCCCATGGCGCGCAGCCAGGCCCGCTTCTCCCCCGCCGCGAAGTCCACGTACGCCCGCGCCCACTGCCGCGGCCAGTGGTCCTCCGGCCGGTCGAACTGCGCGCTGCCGAGCCAGTCCTGCCAGGCCAGGTCGACCGAGTCGCGGACGCCCATGCGGCGCTGCTCCGGCGAGTCGACCAGGAACAGCCCGCCGAACGACCAGAACGCCTGGCCGCCGAGGCTCTGCTCGGGCTCCTGGTCGAGCAGCAGCACCCGGCGTCCCGCATCGGCCAGCTCGGCGGTCGCCGTCAGCCCGGCCAGTCCCGCCCCGACCACGATCACATCTGCGTCCATGCGCCCACGGTAGGCATCTTCGTGCCAAGATGGTGGTCCGTCGAGGCGGACTTCCGCCCTTGCCTTATCACCGAGGTGACAAGTCGTGCTGGAGCCGCGCGTCGCGGAGCTGCCCGCCGAGGTCGGCGAACGGCTGCGGGCGGAACGGCCGGCGCTGCGCGACCGGGTGCTGGGCACCATGCGCGCGGCGATGAGCGGGCAGGGCCGGTCGCTGACCGGCGGGCAGGGGCGCGGGCTGACCCTGGGCGTGGAGACCGCGGTGGAGGCGTTCGTGCGGGCGGTGGCCGAGCCCGCGCACGATCCCGACGGCACCCGGGAGGTCTTCGTCGAGCTGGGGCGCACCGAGTTCCGGGAGGGCCACAGCGTCGACGCGCTGCGCTCCATCCTCACCCTCGGCGGCCGCGCCATCTGGGCCTACCTGGTCGAACGGGACCTGCCGCCGGCCGTGCTCTACGTGCTGGCCTCGGCGCTGTTCGGCTTCATCGACGCGCTCGCCGGGGCCGCGGCCGAGGGCTACCTCGACGAGCAGCGCCGGCACGCCCGCGACTGGGACACCACCCGGCGCCGGCTGATCACGCTGCTGGTCCAGCCCGACCCGCCGGGCGCCGCGGCGATCCTGGCCGCGGCCGACGCGGCGCGCTGGCGGCTGCCCGGGTCGGTGGCCGTGGTCAGCGTCGAGGGCACCGACGGCGAGCACCTGGCCCGGCGCGCCGGCAGCGGCACGATCGCCACGGTCATCGACGACGCCACCCGGCTCATCCTGCCCGAGCCGGCGACCCCGGGCCGCGTCGCGCACCTGGCGGCGGCGCTGGCCGGGCAGCGGGCGGCGCTCGGGCCGGCGGTGGCGCTCGACCAGGCCCGGCTGTCGTACCGGCTGTCCCGGCGGGCGTTGCAGTTGCAGCGGGCCGGGGTGCTGCCGAGCGCCGCGCTGCTGCCGTGCGACGAGCACCTGGTCACGCTGATCCACGCGTGGGAGCCGGGGCTGGCCGGCCGGCTCGCCGGGCGGTGGCTGGCCCCGCTGGAGGCGCTCGGCGCGGCGGAGCGCGAGGTGCTCGCGGCCACGCTGCTGGCCTGGCTGCGCGCGCAGGGGCAGGTGCTCGCGGCGGCGGCCGCGCTGCCCGCGCACCCGCAGACGGTGCGGTACAGGATGCGCAAGATCCGGCGGTTGTTCGGTGCGGCGCTGGACGACCCGGACGCGCGGCTGGCCCTGCAGCTCGCGCTGACCCACCGGGCGGCCGGGACGCTCGCGCATGGGCCGGGGAGCCTCGACGATGGCCGCCGGGGCGCCGCCACCGGTTGACTGGCGGCATGTACGCACTGAGGGTGACGGCACTTCTGGCCGCGACCATGACCACCGGGCTGATGGCCGGCGTCTACGGTCTCTATCAGCACACGATCATGCCGGGGCTGGGCCGCACCGACGACCGCACGTTCGTGGGCGCCTTCCAGGCCGCCGACCGGGCCATCATCAACCCCTGGTTCCTGACCGGCTTCGTGGGGGCGGTGCTGTGCACGGCCGCGGCGTGCCTGCTCAACGCCGACCGGCGGCTGCTGCCGTGGCTGCTGGCCGCGCTCGCCCTGAACGTGCTGGTGTTCGCGGTCACCGTGACGGTCCACGTGCCGCTCAACGACGCGCTCAAGGCGGCCGGCGACCCCGGCCGGATCGCCGACCTGGCGGCGGTCCGCGAACGCTTCGACGAGGCCCGCTGGGCCACCTGGAACCTGGTCCGCACGCTGAGCTCCACGGCGGCGTTCGGGTTGCTGTGCTGGGCGCTGACGGTCCGCGGCCGGATCCGGTAGCCGCCCGCGTCAGGCCGGGACGACCAGCACCGGCGCCGGTTCCGCGGCGAGCATCCGGCCCGCCTCCTCCGCCGGCACCGGCCGGGACAGCAGGAAGCCCTGGGCCAGGTCGCAGCCGAGGGCGCGCAGGGTGGCGAGCTGCCCGGCCTGCTCGATGCCCTCGGCGACCGTGGTCATGCCCAGGCTCGCGCCCAGCCGCACGATCGTGTGGACCAGCGCCTCGTCCTCGCGGTCGCCACCCAGCCGGTCCACGAAGGACCGGTCGATCTTCAGGATGTCCATCGGGTACCGGCGCAGGTAGGCCAGCGAGGAGTACCCCGTGCCGAAGTCGTCCATGGCCAGGGTGACGCCCAGCGCCTTGAGCCGCTGGAGCTGGGTGAGGTTCTCGTCGGTGTCGGTGAGCAGCACGCTCTCGGTCATCTCCAGGCACAGCTGGTCGACCGGCATGCCGGTCTCGGCGAGCACCTCGGCGACCATCGCGGACAGGTCGCCGTGCTCGAACTGGCGCACGGAGACGTTCACGGCCATCTTGAGCCGCCGGCCGCTGCCCGCGCCCCAGGCCACGGCCTGCCGGCAGGCCTCGGCCAGCACCCAGCGCCCGAGCGGCACGATCAGGCCGGTGGTCTCGGCGATGCCGATGAAGTCCAGCGGCGAGACCATCCCGCGGGTCGGATGGCGCCAGCGGACCAGCGCCTCGAAGCCGACGATCGCGCCGGTGCGCAGGTCCACGGTGGGCTGGTAGTGCAGGGCCAGCTCCTCGCGGTCCAGGGCCAGGCGCAGGTCGGCCTCCAGCTCCAGCCGCCCGACCAGGCCGGCGAGCATCCCCGGGTGGTACGCGGCCAGCCCGGCCCCGCCGGCCGCCTTGGCCCGGTACATCGCCAGGTCCGCGTTGCGCAGCAGCTGATCGATGTCGCCGGCGTCGGCGCCCCCGGCCAGCCCGATGCTGGCGGCCACCGGCAGGTCCCGCTCCCCCACCCGGACCGGCTCGGCCAGCGCGGCCGCGATGCGCCCGGCGACGGCCTCCGCGTCGGCGAGCGCCGTCGGGGACGTGATCACGACGCCGAACTCGTCGCCGCCGAACCGCGCCACCGTGTCGCCCTCCCGGACAGCGGCCCGCAGCCGGTCGGCCACCTGCACGAGCAGGGCGTCGCCGGCGGCGTGGCCGAGGCTGTCGTTGATCTCCTTGAAGCCGTCCAGGTCGAGCAGCAGGACGGCGGTGCCGGCGCCGTCGCGGGCCAGCGCCTCGAGCGCCCGCTCGCGGAACAGCGCCCGGCTGGCCAGTCCGGTCAGCGCGTCGTGGTACGCCTCGTGCACGAGCTGTTCCTGCAGCTCGGTGGCGTCGTGGATGTCGCGGGTGTTGAGCACGTACCCGCGGACGGACGGGTCGTGCACCAGGTTGGTGATGGTCATCTCGGCCAGCCGCAGCCGGCCGTCCCCGTGGCGCAGCGGGACCTCGACCACCACGACGCCGAGCGGCTGGTCGCGCACCGACTCCAGGGCCGCGGCGAGCCGGGGCGCCGCCCGGCGCCCGGCCACGTCGAGCAGCCGCAGGCCCAGCAGCAGCGAGGCCGGATAGCCGAAGATCCGCTCGACCGACTCGCTCTGGAACCGGATGGTGGAGTCGGCGTCGATGACCGCCACCGACTCCGAGCTCTGCAGCACCAGGGCGCGGAACCGCAGCTCGCTGGCCCGCAGCTCGGCCGTGCGGCGCGCGACCCGCGCCTCCAGGTGCCGGGTGAGGTGCCGGTTCTCCAGCAGCGTCAGCAGCTGCCGGGCGATGATCAGCACGATGAGCACGGTGCGGCAGGCGGCGAAGAACGGGTCCACCTCGCCGACCAGCGCGTAGTGGACCACGCTGCAGACCAGCGCGACGAGCACGGCCGCGTACGGCAGCAGCACCGCGAGCGACTGCCCCTCGGCGGGGCCGCCGGCCGGGGCGGCGGTACGGCCCGCCGGGCGCAGGGCGGCCAGCAGGATCATCGCGAAGCCCGTGAACCAGCCGGCGTCCAGCGGGCCGCCGGTGTGGTAGACGTGGTGCAGGCTGACGTAGACGTACAGGGTGTCGGCGACGCCGAGGGTCACCATGCCGGCCAGGATCAGCGACAGCGCGCCGGCGTCGCGCCCGCCGCGGCGCAGCAGCGCCAGCACGTACAGCGCGACGGTGATCAGCACGACGTCGCTGAGCGGGTAACCGAGCAGGACGAGCCGGGCCAGCGGGCTGGCGGCGCCCGCGGCGAGCAGCGGCGCGAGGACCAGGATCCAGCTCACCAGCAGCAGCGAGGCGGCGATCATCAGCCCGTCGACTACGCTGCGGACCCGGTGCGCCGCGGACTGCCGGCCCACCGGGACGGCCAGCAGGCCGGCCGCGACCAGCGGGACCATGCCCAGGTAGCCGACGTCGGACGGCCCGGGCGCCGGCGCGTCGTGGCCCTGGACGAGCTCGGCGTAGGTCCAGCTCACCTCGCCGGCGCACCACAGCAGGACGCCCAGGCCGATGCCGCCCCAGGCGACGCCCAGCCGGCCCCGGTGCCGCGCGGCGCGCACCAGGCAGGCGAGCCCGGCCGCGAGGGTCATCAGGACGGTGCCGAGGTCGGAGACCGCCCGGGTGACGCCGCGGCCGCCCGTTCCGGCGGTCATCCACGCGGCGAACACGACCACGGCCAGCACGACCACGACGGTGCCGGGGCGTGGTCGTCTGAGGATCATCGGAGTCGTCCCCCCGTCCCGTGGTCGGCGCCCGCCGGCGTGGCGTCTCCGTCGAAGATCGGGCCGGCGCCGGGCCACCTGAGGCTTTCGCGGGCTTTCCCCGGCGGCCCGGCCCCGGCCGGCCACGCCACGGCGGGCGTCGTCACAGCCGCGGGCGGCGCCGATGTCTCAGGTCCTCCGGCCCCCGCACGATGGACAGGCTGCGACTCCCACCCCCCGGGGGCGCCGGGCTGGAGGAACGGGCGATGGTTCCGCGTACGGGCAGACGGACGGCCCCGCCGGTGCCGGTGGCACTGCTGCGGGACCGCGGCATGCGGGCCCTGCTCGCCGTCGCCGTGCTCGGCGTCGCCTGGTACGCGTGGCCGGTGGCCGGCCTGCCGGTGCGGATCGCCGCCTACTGGCCGATCCAGGTGGCCCTGGACGTGGTGCTCGCCGCGGGCTCGTGGCGGGTGGCCCGCGACGCGGCGGCGCCGGCCACCACCCGCCGCTTCTGGCGGTCCATGACGGCCGCCGCGGTGCTGTTCACCGCCGGCGACCTGGTGCAGACGGCGCAGTCCGCGCGTGACCTGACCGTCCACGGACTGGTCAGCGGCGACGTGCACCTGGTGTTCATCCTGGCCGGGATGGCCCTGCCGCTGTGGACGATGCTCACCCACCCGGTGCGGGCCACCGGGCGTCAGCGCCTGGTCTTCTGGCTGGACGCGGCCACGGTGATGACCGCCGCCGCCGGGTTCATCTGGTCCTTCGTGCTCAGCGCGGTGGTCGGCGCGGGCACCGCCCTGGTGCTGCTGAACAGCATGCTGGCGGCGGTCATGCTGATCCTGTTCTTCGGCATCACCAAGCTGGTGCTGGGCGGCGACGCCCCGTTCCGGCCGGTCGCGGCCGGCATCGCGCTGGTCGGCGTGGCGCTCACCGCGGTCGGCGCCGGGGTCGACGGGCTGGCCCCCACCGTGCACCCGGCGGTGTCCATGCTGGCCAGCTTCGTGCCGTGCGTCATCATGGCGGCCTGCCCGCGGGCGCAGACGGTGGAGATGCGGGTCGCCGCCACCGCGCCGCCGCGCCGCCGGCGCCGGCCGTTCAGCCTGCTGCCGTACGGGGCCGCGCTGGCCACGTACACCGCCGGCCTGGCCAGCCTGATCGACCAGGGCCTGTCCGCCCGCAGCTGGGGCCTGCTGCTGGCCTCGCTGCTGGTGACCCTGGTGGTGCTGGGCCGGCAGATCACCTCGTTCGTCGACAACGCGGTGCTGCTGCGCCGCCTCGGCGAGCAGGAGAGCCGGTTCCGCTCGCTGATCGAGCACTCGTCGGACCTGACCGTGATCACCGACCGGGGCGGGCGGATGACCTTCACCAGCCCGGCGGTGACCCGGATGCTGGGCTACGCGAGCGAGGAGCTGCACGGCTCGACGCTGCACGACCTGCTGCACCCGCAGGACCGGCCGGTCGCCGCGGCCGGTGGCTCCTGGCAGGGCCGGGTCCGGCACCGGGACGGCTCGTGGCGCTGGCTGGACGTGGTCGCCACCGACCGGCACGACGACCCCAGCGTCGGCGGGCTGATCTCCAACGCCCGGGACATCACCGAGGCCCGGGCCTTCCAGGAACGCCTGCGCTTCGACGCCACCCACGACGCGCTGACCGGCCTGGCCAACCGCGCGCTGTTCCACCGCCGGATCGCCGACGCCGCGGAGCAGCCCGGCGCCGGCGCGCGTACCGGGGTCCTGGCCGTGGACCTGGACGACTTCAAGATCATCAACGACACCCTGGGCCACCACGTCGGCGACCGGGTGCTGACCACGGCGGCCGAGCGGCTGCGCGGCTGCGTGCGCGACGGCAGCGACACGGTGGCCCGACTCGGCGGCGACGAGTTCGCGGTGATCCTGACCGGCACCACCCCGGCCGAGGCGGCGGCGACGGCCGCGCGGATCGTGGCGGCGCTGTCCGAGCCGGTCACCGTCGAGGGTCACGTGCTGGTCGTACGGGCCAGCGTGGGCGTCGCCACCGGGCCGAGCGAGCGGGCCGGCACGCTGCTGCGCGCCGCCGACGCCGCCATGTACGACGCCAAGCGCAGCGGCAAGGGCACGATGGCGGTGGCCGGCGGCTGAGCCCGGCACGAGCCGCCCGGCAGGCCCGCCGGGCGGCTCGTGAGCTGGGGTGCGGACGTCAGCGGAGCTTGACGTCGAAGAGCTTGTCGGCGGCCAGCGTGCGGAACGCGGCCAGCGCGGTCTTCGTGCTGTCGATGCTGATGTCGCGGTCGCCCTGGTCGTCGTGCTTGGTGTCGAAGTAGACGATCGCCTTGATGCCGGGCCGCTTGCGCAGCTCGGGCAGCACGCTGGTGAAGCCGGCCGTCTTGTCCGCGACCTTGCCGACGCGGTGGTACACGCCCCACTCGGCGACCATGATCGGCTTGCCGGCGTGCCGGGTGGCGGCCCAGTCGTACCAGCCCAGGCCGCCGGTGGCGGGCTCGCGGTCGAGCAGGTCGGCGAACATGCCGTAGTGGTAGTAGCCCTTCTCGGCGCTCACGTACGAGTCGAGGCCCATCCAGTCCACCACGTCGTCGCCCGGGTAGAGGTCCTTCCACCAGGACTGCGCCATCCACTTCTCGTTGCCCATGTAGGCCATGACGTTGATCGCGTTGCTGACGCCCTGGGCGCGCAGGCGCAGGATCGTGTGGCGGTACATGGCGGCGAAGTCCTTGGCCTCCCAGCCGGAGCCGGCCCGGGCCACGACGTCGTTCTCCGGCTCGTGGTTGAGCACCAGGAAGAACTTCTCGCTGAACCCGCCCTTGATCCGGGCGGCGAAGCGGTCGATCCGCGCGTCCTGCTCCCCCCGGGCGACCTTGGCCCAGGTCGAGCCGTACGCGATCTTCCAGTTCAGCAGCAGCACGCGGGGGTGGGCGGCGTCGCGGGCCATGGCCGTCTCGGCCTTGGTCGGGAACGGCTCGTCACCCTTGTGGTACGCGTGGAAGATGCTCGCGGTGCGGCCGCTGAGCTTCTCCCAGTCCTTGAGCGCCTCGTCGCGGGGCGCGTCGGTGAAGCCGCCGGCGGCGGCGCCCCAGAGCACGCCGCAGGACGGCACGAGCTTGGCGCCGGTGACGCACTCACCCTGCGGCGGGTCGACGGGCGCGGGCGGAGTCGGGGTCGGCTCGCCCGTGGCGGGGGCGGTGGTGGCCGGGGCGGTCGTGGCGGGGGCGGTCGTGGCCGGGGCCGTGGTGGCGGGGGCGGTGGTGGTCGGGGCGGTCGTGGCCGGGGCGGTCGTGGTCGGGGCGGTCGTGGGCTCGGCGGCCGGTGGCGGCATGTCCTCGTCCTCGATCGGGGTGGCCGGCGGCACGACCGGCGACGACGGCGCGGTCCCGGTGGTCACGGTCAGCACCGGGCCGCCCCACTTGCCCTCGGCCGAGCGCAGCCGGGTGACCGCGTTGGCCGCCGAGGACTGCACGGCGAACGAGTAGACGCCCGGGCCGGTGACCGCGGCGCCCAGGTCGAAGGTGAGCTCCTCCGCGCCGGCCGGCGGCGTGACGGAGCCGACGACCGCGCCGGGCGCGGGGGCGTTGGCCGCGGTGAGCTGCCGCTCGGTCCAGCCGTTGTCCGTCCGGCGCAGGGTCACCGTGCCGGCGGCGCCGCCCACGGTGATCAGCCGCAGCCGGGCGCCGGTGACCCGGGCGCCCGCCGGGACCAGGAACTTGACGAAGCCGATCTTGGTGTCGCCGTCGAGCCGGCCGATCGCCAGCTTGTCCTCGCCGCCGAACGTGGTGTCCTTGCGGCCGCTGGACACGTACGCGTCGTCAGCGGCGGCCAGGTTCAGCTCCCCGGTGGCGGCCGCGGCCGGCGCGGACGCCACCATCGCGGTGCCGGCGCCGGCCACCAGGGCGGCCAGGGCGGTCACGGACTTCTGCAGCTTGGTGCGACGCAATTCGGATCTCCCCCGCATTGTCCGGCCGCGTCTCGGCCGGGCATGGGGAGAAGATTCCGGGGCGCCCGGTGCGCGCGCCGTGCCCGTGCGGGTGCCGGCCGGTTGCGAACGAGCCGGACGGCGCGACTTGAGGATTCCGCGGGGCGGCCTGCGCGCGGTTCGCCCGGTTCCGTCCTATGCTCCGGGCCAGTGATCATCGTCCGTTCGGACCGGTCCGGGTCCGGAGCCTGAGGAGCAGCGCCCGTGTCCGTCGTCGACCTCGCCCTGCGCGCCGCGCCCGTCATCGACGGGCACAACGACCTGCCGATGGCCCTGCGGGAACGCGCCGGCTACCGCGTCGACGGCCTGGCCGCCGGGCGCGCCGAGTTCCACACCGACATCGCCCGGCTGCGCGCCGGCGGGGTCGGCGGCCAGTTCTGGTCGGTGTACGTCCCGTCGGACCTGAGCGAACCGGACGCCGTGGTGGCGACCATGGAACAGATCGACGCGGTGTACCGGCTCGTCGCCGCGTACCCGGACGACCTTGCCGTCGCGTACTCGGCCGACGACGTCGAGGCGGCCCGGCGCGGCGGCCGGATCGCCTCGCTGATCGGCATCGAGGGCGGGCACAGCCTGGCGACGTCGCTCGGCGTGCTGCGGTCCTTCGCCCGCCTGGGGGTCCGCTACGTGACCCTGACCCACAACCACAACACCTCGTGGGCCGACTCGGCGGCGGACGTGCCGCGCGTGGGCGGCCTGAACGACGAGGGCCGGGCCATCGTCGCGGAGATGCAGCGGATCGGCGTGCTGGTCGACCTGTCGCACGTCGCCGCCACCACGATGCACGCGGCGCTGGACGTGGCGACCGCTCCGGTGATCTTCAGCCACTCGTCGGCCCGGGCGGTCCACGACCACCGCCGCAACGCCGGCGACGACGTGCTGGTCCGGCTGCGCGACAACGGCGGCGTCTGCATGGTGACGTTCGTGCCGCTGTTCGTCTCGGCCGAGGTCGCCGCCTGGACGGCGGCCGCCGACGCGGAACGCGAACGGCTCGGGCTGCCGGCCGAGCCGGACCCGTGGCCGAGCGCCCCGCGGCCGGGGCGGGAGTCCGCACCCGCCGCGGGCGGGTCGTCCGGCGCGGGCGCGCCCCCGCCCGAGCCGTTCCGGGCCTGGCTGGCCGCGCACCCGCGGCCGGAGGCGACCATCGCCCAGGTGGCCGACCACGTCGAGCACGTCCGGGCGGTGGCCGGGCTGGACCACGTCGGCCTGGGCGGCGACTACGACGGCTGCGACCGGCTGCCGGCCGGCCTGGAGGACGTGTCGGGCTATCCGCGGCTGCTCGCGGAGCTGGCCCGGCGCGGGTGGGGCCAACCGGAGCTGGAGAAGCTGACGGGCCGCAACATCATGCGGGTGCTGCGCGAGACGGAGGAGGCGGCCGAGGAGCCGCTGTGGCCGCTCGCCCCGGCCCGGTAACACACCGGCGCCTCGGCCGAAGGACGGAGCCGGCGCGAGGTGATCTCCGGCCCGCGCCGGATACCCGCCGGGGACCCCGCCCGGGACGCTCCCTGTGGCGCCGCGCTCCCGCGGCGCGGACACGGGGGAAACCATGGCAGCGCACGTCCGGATACCGCGGCCCAGCCGGCGCACCCTGCTGCGCGGCGGCCTGCTGGCCCTCGCCGGGGCGGCGGCCGGCGCCGTCGGCGCGAGCGAGGTGCCGCGCTGGTGCGGGTGGGACCGGCCCCCGCTGGGCGGCGGGTACGCGGCGGCCGCGGACACCCCCGCCGCCGCCCGGCACGCCGACGTGACGGTGCGGTACTACGCCGAGACCCGCGAGAAGGTGGTGGCGCTGACCTTCGACGACGGGCCGGGTCCCCGGTGGACGCCGATGGTGCTCGACACCCTGGCCGCCGCCGGGGTGCCCGCCACGTTCTTCATGGTGGGGCGGCGGCTGCGGGAGCACGCCGCGCTGGTCCGGGGACGGCTGGACGGCCACGAGGTCGGCAACCACTCCTGGTCGCACGACGACCTGGCGACCCTGGACCTGCCGCGGGTCACCGCCGAGCTGTCCCGGGCGCACGACGTGATCGGGGAGGTCACCGGGCGGGCGCCGACGCTGATGCGGCCGCCGTTCGGGCACCTGGGCGGCTCGACGCTGCTGGCCGCCGACTCGATGGGCTACGACATCGTGTTGTGGAACCGGCAGATGCGCGAACGCGCCTACGCCGCCGACCCCGGCGCGCAGGTCCGGGCGATCGTCGACGGGGCGCGCCCGGGCGACATCGTGTTGGCCCACGACGTCGGCGCCGACCGGCGGCTGGTGGCCCTGCGCGGGCTGGGCGCGATGATCGCCGGACTGCGGGACCGCGGCTACCGCTTCGCGACGGTCTCCCAGCTCCTCGCCGCCGCCCCGGACCGGCCCTCCGCGCCGGCGCCGTCGGCGCGCTCACCGCACTCGTCCTGAGCGCCGCCGGCCACCGGTGGGTAGGGGACGGCCCAGCTGATCACCACCGGGCCGTCACCTCAACCACGAGCCCGACGCCTTGCGCCGGGCCACGCTGTCTTCACCAGATTACCCCTCCAATACCTACACGTCTATACACGTCCATACAGGTACAATGACGTATGCGGCCGGGATTGGTCGTCTAGCGTTCGGAGCGTGATCGATCCGGAGGGCATGAAGCCCGTGTACGTACAGGTGGCGGACGTCATCGCTGCCCGTATCGGGCGCGGCGAGCTCGCGCCCAACAGGCCGATCCCGAGCGAGACGGCGATGGTGCAGGAGTTCGGCATCGCGCGGGGCACGGCCCGCCGGGCCGTCGAGTTGCTGCGCGAGCGCGGCCTGGTCGCGACGGTTCCCGGCCGTGGCACCTTCGTGCTTCCCGCGGCGGGGTGACCGGGCGGTCAGTCGCGGTCCTGCCAGGTGCTGACGCAGGCCTCGTTGCCCTCGGCGTCGGCCAGCACCCAGAACGCCGGCGCCCGCTCGTCCGACAGCAGCCGGCCGCCCGCGGCCAGGGCGGCCCGGATCCGCGCCGGGGCCTCGTCGGGCGGCACCGACACGTCCAGGTGCAGCCGGTTGCGCTGCGCGCGCGGGCCGCTCAGCTGCTGGAACCAGACCGGCGGCCCCTGGGCCAGCGGGTCGACGATCGGGTCCCGCGGGCCGTCCGCGCCGCGCCGGCCGGTGTAGCCCAGCACCGCCTTCCAGAACGGCCGGATGTCGGCGATGCTCAGCGCGTCGACGGCGATCTCCAGGGCCTGCACCGAGCGCCGCCCGTCGGCGTCCGGCTCCAGCGGCAGGCCCATCTCCGCGGCCGTGGTCGCGATCAGGCGCGCGTGGGCCAGTTCCCGGCCGGTCAGCCCGGCCGCGTCCGGCGGGTGCAGGACCAGCTCCAGCCGGCCGGGCCGCAGGTCCAGCCGCAGGCACTGGTCGGCGCCCTCGCCGCAGGCCCGGATCAGCTCGGTGGCGACCTCCGCGACCTGCCAGAGCGGACCCAGCCGGATCGAGGCGCGCAGGTCGCCCAGCACGTAACGCCAGCCGAGGCCGTCGACCGCCGCGGCGACGGCGGACCCGCCGGGCGCCACGTCGTCGTCCGTCGTCTCGCTCGTCATTCCGGCATGGTCTCACCCCGGCCCGCCGGGGCGGGTCAGGCCAGGCCGGCGTCGTGGACCAGCAGGGCGATCTGGACGCGGTTGTTCAGGTCCAGCTTGACCAGCAGGCGGGAGACGTGCGCCTTGACCGTCGCGACGCTCATGAACAGCTCGGCGGCGATCGCCGCGTTGGAGCGGCCCTGCCCGACCAGCATCGCCACCTCGCGTTCGCGCTCGCTGAGCCCGTCCAGCGCGGCCCGGGCCCGCTGCCGGCCGTCGGGTGCGGGCGCCGCCACGTGCGCGATCAGCCGCCGGGTCACCGTGGGTGACAGCATCGCCTCGCCGTGCGCCACCCGGCGCACCGCGTGCAGGATCTCCACCGGCGGGGTGTCCTTGAGCAGGAAGCCGCTGGCCCCGGCCCGCAGCGCGCGCAGCACGAACTCGTCGGCGTCGAAGGTGGTCAGCACGATCACCTCGGGGGCGCCCGGGCGCCGGCGCAGCGTCTCGGTGGCGGTCAGGCCGTCGATCCCGGGCATCCGGATGTCCATCAGCACCACGTCGGGCCGGTGGCCGGCCACCGCGGCCGGGACCTCGCTGCCGTCGGCGGCCTGGCCCACCACCGCGACGTCGTCGGCGCCGGACAGGATCATCGTCAGGCCCGCCCGGACCAGGGCGTCGTCGTCGACGATCAGCACGCGGACCGGTTCGGTCACGGCGTCGTCCCCGGCCGCGCCCACGGGAGCCAGGCGGTGAGGGTGAACCCGCCGTCGGCGCCGCGCCCGCTGGTGAGCCGGCCGCCGGCCAGGGTGGCCCGCTCGGCCAGCCCGACCAGCCCGGTGCCGGTGCCGGGGATCGCCACCGGCGCCCGCCCGCCGACCGGCGCGGGGTTGTGGACGTCGATGCTCAGCCCGGCGCCGGGCGCGCCGGACACGCGGACCCGCACGGACGTGCCGGGGGCGTGCTTGCGGGCGTTGGTGAGCCCCTCCTGCACGATCCGGTACGCCGCCCGCGCCGTACCCGCCGGCACCTCGGCCGCCTCCTCGACCCGCAGCTCGAGGCCGACCTTGACGCCGGCCGCCCGGGACTCGTCGGCGAGCGCGGGCAGCTCGCGCAGGGTGGGCTGGGGGCGCTCGGGGGCGTCGTCGCCGGCCGGCTCGCGCAGCACCCCGATCACCTCGCGCAGGTCCTGCAGGGCCTGGTGGGCGCTGGCCCGGATCACGCCGGCGGCGCCCGCGACCTCGGCCGGCGCCGCCCCGGGGTGGATCTCCAGGGCGCCGGCGTGCAGGCTGAGCAGGGAGATCCGGTGGGCCAGCACGTCGTGCATCTCCCGGGCGATGCGGGTGCGTTCCATCGCCCGGGCCTGGACGACGCGCAGCTGCTGCTCGGCCTCGGCGCGCTCGGCGCGGTCGCGCAACGACACGACGAGCTGGCGGCGCGAGCGTACGACCATGCCCCAGAGCACGATGATGGCGAGGAACAGGGCGCCCCAGGCGAGCGACTCCGCGACGTGGGTGCCCCGCTCGGGCCGCAGCAGGCAGAAGACGGCGTTGGAGGCCAGCGCGCCGAGGGCGACGGCCCCGGTCACCGCGAAACGGCGGTGCACGGCCACCGTGAACAGAATGATCATGGTCGCGAGCGTGGCGCCGACCGAGAACGCCGCGCCCACCATCGCCAGGACGGCCAGCGGCACCGGGTACCTGCGGCGCCACCACAGCGCGACGGTCAGCCCGACCCCGGCGACCAGGTCGCACCAGACCAGCCAGGCCGGGGTGCCGACCCAGTTGGTCAGCACGATCGGATCGGCCCGCAGCAGGTCGAAGCCGGTCAGCAGCGCCCAGCCGAGGGACACCGCGAAGCCGAGCGCGTCGACCGCCCAGTCGCGCGTGGTCCGGCGGGCGCGCACCTCGGCCACCCGGCCACGCAGCTCCGACGGCAGCAACCAGTGGTACTCCGGCGGCCGGCGGCCGGCCCGGACCATCGTCAGCTCCCCCATCGGGGTCATGCTACGGGCGGCCGGACGCCGCCCGATACCGACCAAAGTCGACGCCTCGGCCTATCCCCCGGCGCCGGGCGGCCGCAGCAACCCGTGCAGCTCGCGCAGGAGCGCCGCCGTCTCGAAGGGCTTGCGGATCAGCGGGGCGTCCGGGGGCAGCTCCTGGCCGCCCGGCGTGGGGCCGTTGGTGTAGCCGGACATGAACAGCACGGGCAGATCCGGCCGGCTGTGGCGCAGCTCCGCCGCCAGCCGGGTGCCCGACATCCCCGGCATGATGATGTCGGTGAGCAGCGCGTCGACCGTGATGTCGTCCTCGAGGCACATCTTCAGCGCCTCCTGCGGATCCGCGGCGGCGTGCACGCGGTAGCCCGCCTTGACCAGGGTGCGGCGGACGATGTCGCGGACCGCCTCCTCGTCCTCGACGACGAGGATCCACTCACCGCCGCCGGCGGCGCCCGCGGCGGCGGGAGCGGCGACGGCCTCCGGCACGGCGGCCGCGCTCGCCGGCAGGCTCACCCGCAGCGTCGTGCCGAGCCCGTACCGCGACTCGAGGCTGATCGTCCCGCCCGCCTCGGTCACCGTCCCGTACGCCGTCGACAGGCCCAGCCCGGTACCTCGGCCACGCCCCTTGGTGGTGTAGAACGGCTCGAAGGCGCGGGCGGCGACCTCCGGCGTCATGCCGCAGCCGGTGTCGCTGATCGTGAGGCTGACGGCGGCGCCGGTCCCGCCGGGGCCGGGCTCCGTGCCGGTGACGATGCTGAGCCGCCCACCCGCGGGCATCGCCGCCCGGGAGTTCACCAGGGCGTTCATCAGCACCTGCTCCAGCTTGCTGCGGTCCATCACGACCGGGGGCAGTGCCGCCGCGAGGTCCGTGGTCACCTCGATGTCCTCGCCCAGGGTGCGGCTGAGCAGCCGGTGCATGTCGGCGACGACGGCGTTGACGTCGAGGATCTCCGGCTGCGACGGTTCCAGCCGGCTGAAGATGAGCAGCTGGCGGGTGAGCCCGGTGCCGCGTACGGCCGCCTGTTTGATGCCATCGAGGTCGGCCCGGCCCGGGTGGTGGCCGGGCAGCTCCTCGCTGAGCATGTCGGCGTACCCGGCGATCACGGCCAGCAGGTTGTTGAAGTCGTGGGCGATGCCGCCGGCCAGCTGCCCGAGGGAGTCCAGCCGTTCCGCCTGGCGCAGCTGGCGTTCCAGCTCGGCGCGCTGCCGGTCGGCCGCGACCTGTTCGGTGATGTCGCGCAGGATGCCCTCGACGGCGACCGGCCGGCCGCTCGGGTCGAGGACGGCGACCGCCCGCTGCTCGGTCCACGCGACCTCGCCGGAGGGCCGGCGCCAGCGGACGGTGAGGGTGCCCGGGTGCGCCGAGCGCCAGGACCGCTCGATCAGCGGCCGGTCCTCGGGCTCCAGGACGGCGAAGATGAGCCCGGGGTCGGCGTAGAACTCCTCGGGCCGGTGGCCGGTGACCGACTCGACGGCCGGGCTGAGGTACTCCATCGCCGGCGCGGGCCCGCCCCGGTACCGGAAGATGATGTCCTGGGCGTGCTCGGCCAGCAGGCGGAACCGCTCCTCGCTGTCGCGCAGCGCGGCCTCGGCCCGGCGCCGCTGCCGCCGGTCGGCGGCCTCCCGCAGCTCCCGCTGCACCGCGGGGGCCAGCCGGGTGAGCCGGCCCTTGAGCACGAAGTCGCGCACCCCGGCCCGCATCAGGGCCGCCGCCGCCTCCTCGCCGACCTGACCGGAGACCAGCAGGAAGGGGATGTCCGCGTCGCGGGCCCGCACCTGCTCCAGGGCGTCCTCGGCGCGGAAGCCGGGCATGTCGTAGTCGGAGATGACCACGTCGGGCGGCCGGTCGGCCAGGACCGCCGCCACGCCGGCCGCCGAGTCGGCCCGCACGTGGGTGAGCGACAGGCCGGCCCGGGTCAGCTGCCGGATGATCAGGACGGCGTCGTCCGGGTTGTCGTCAACCACGAGCACGTGGATGGCGGCCATGGCTCAGTCGCCCCGGTTCGGCGGCATCGGCTCGTTGACCAGCAGCCAGTACAGGCCCAGCACGTTGGCCGCCTCGACGAAGTCACCGAACACCACCGGCTTGCGCACGAAGCTGTTGGCCCCCAGGCGGTAGCTGTCCACGATGTCGCGTTCCTCGTTGGAGGTGGTCAGCACGACCACCGGCAGGGCCCGGGTGCGCTCGTCGCCGCGCAGGGCCCGCAGCACCTCCAGGCCGTCGACCTTCGGCAGGTTGATGTCCAGCAGGATCAACGCCGGGTGCAGCGGGCGGCTCCCGTCGGACGGCAGCAGCAGCCGCAGCGCCTGCTCCCCGTCGCCGGCCACGATGATCTCGTTGCCCATGTGGTTCTTGCCGAAGGCCCGGACGGTGAACAGGACGTCGTCGGGGTTGTCCTCGACCAGCAGGATCGGGCCCTCGATCATCGCAGCACCCAGCCGGCCGGCGAGGGGGTGAGGCTGAACCGGAAGATCGCGCCCTGCCCCGGCTCGGAGCGGGCGTGGATCTGGCCGCCGTGGCGGGTGACGATCCGGTGCACGATGGCCAGTCCGATCCCCGTGCCCTCGAACTCGCTGGCCGAGTGCAGCCGCTGGAACGGCTGGAACATCTTGTGCGCGTAACGCATGTCGAAGCCGGCGCCGTTGTCCTGCACCGAGAAGACGTCGACCCCGTCGTGCTCGTGTCCCGAGAGCCGGATGACCGCGTCGCCGCGGTGCGCGGTGAACTTCCAGGCGTTGCCCATCAGGTTCTGCAGCACCAGCCGGATCAGGTGCGGGTCGCCCTGGGCGACCAGCCGGTCCGGGATGTCGAACTCGGCGTCCCGGTCCGGGTCGCGGCCGCGCAGCTCCGTCGCGATCTCCCGGGCCAGCCCGGCCAGGTCGGTGGGTTCGCGGCGCAGCTCCACCCGGGTGGCCCGGGACAGGTGCAGCAGGTCGTCGATCATCTGCGCCATCCGGGCCACGTTGGCCTGGATCCGGTCCAGGTACTGCCGGGCCTGCTCGCCGAGGGCGTCGCTGTGGTCCTCGAGCAGGATCTGGCTGAAGCCGGCCACCGAGCGCAGCGGGGCCCGCAGGTCGTGCGACACCGAGTACGCGAACGCGTCCAGCTCCCGCGTCGAGGCCTCCAGCTCGGCGGTGCGCTCGCGGACCCGCATCTCCAGCTCGTCGTTGAGCCGGCGTACCTCCTGCTCGGCCAGCTTGCGCTCGGTGATGTCGGTGGAGATGCCGCAGACCGCGTACGAGGTGCCGGCCGCGTCGGTGAGCGGGAACTTCACCGTCACGTAGGTGCGCAGCCCGTCCTCGCCGGGCGCCTCCTCCTCCATCTGCACAGGGAAGCCGCGGGCGAACGCCAGCAGGTCGTTGGCGCGGAAGGCGTCGGCGACGTCGCCGGGGAACAGGTCGTGGTCGGTCAGCCCGACGATGTCCTCGCGGCGCAGCCGGAACAACCGCTCGTACTCGCGGTTGACCAGCAGGTACCGGCCGTCGGCGTCGCGCATGTAGATCACCGCGGAGGTGTGGTCGATGAGCGCCATCAGCTGCTCGTGTCCGACCGTCACCGGTGTTCGGGCGCGGCCCGCGGGCGGCCCGCCGGCGCTCACCGGAGCTTCCACCGCTCACCCCCAGCGGGTCAGGCCACCAGGGTCACCGTGGCTTGCGCTTGCGGCCCTGAGGGTGACCGTACCCCGTCGGTGGTGACTTTTGTGGGGATATCTTCGGCCAGCACCCGGCGCAGCGGGGCGAGCAGGTGGTCGCGGCGGGCGCGGGTGAGCCGCTGCAGGAAGGTCTCGGTCATGCCGGTGGTGCCGGCCCGGTTGGAGACCAGCGGCTGATCGCCCTGGCCCGCCGCGTCGCGCCGGTTCTGCGGCGTGAACAGGAACTTCTTGCTCAGCATCAGGTGCGCGCCGGACGCCCGGGCGTGCGCGGTCAGCAGGGTGTACCAGTCGGCCAGGGCCGGCTCGCGGCCGACCAGCCGGCGCAGCTCGGCGGGGCTCGCCGTGGCCAGCGCGCCGTCCGCGACCCCGAGGGTGGCCAGCAGGTGCTGCGGCAGCGACGGGCGGGCCATGACCGCCTCGATCATCGCCCGCTCGTCGCTCAGCAGCGCGGGGAACAGCCCGCGGACGTGCGCCTCGTAGTCCGCCGCCGGGACGCCGAGCAGGAAGTCGCGCTTGAGCGCCTCCGGGTCCAGCGCCCCGCTGGGCGGGATGTCGTCCGGCGTCCAGTGGACCGCGAACTGGCGGAACACGTCCATGAAGTGCTCCGCGGGCATGCTCTGCTCCGCCGGCAGGCCCGCGAAGGTGACGAACAGCTGGCGCATCGCGTCGAGCAGGATGGTGGCCGTGCGGACCCGCAGCACCGCCTCGTCGCCGCCCGGCCGGGCCCCGTCGGCACCCAGCGGCGCCAGCAGCTCGTTCACCGCGAGCTCCACCGCCTCGCTGCGTTTGACCAGGGCGAAGAAGCGCTGCTCGCCGCCGGTGCCGGTGTAGCTGCGGATCTCGCCGTCGTCGAAGATGCCGGGCAGGGTGGACAGCAGCTCGTCGCCGAGGCGCACCTGCACCGTGCCCACGTTCCAGCGCACCAGCGACGCGTAGCTGTCGCGGTGGCAGTGCCCGGTGCCGGTGTGGTCGGCCAGCGCGGCGAAGTACGCCAGGAACGGCACCTGGGCCGCGCCGACGGTCAGCCCTTCGAACGCCTGCCGCGGGTGGTCCTTGCCGGCCGGGGTGCGCTGCTGGAAGTGCCGGGCCACCGAGGCCCCCACGAAGCCGAGGTGCACGAGCAGGCGCTGGGCGTCGAGCCGGTCCAGGCACTCCGGGCGGGGCAGCCCGGGCAGCAGCTCCTCGCGCAGGACGTCGGTCAGCACCCCGGGGGCCACCTGCCCGGCCAGGATCGCCCGGTTGAGCGCCGGCAGCTCGTCCCGGACCCAGGAGCCCACCCCGTCGAGCATCACCAGCGCCCCGTCCCCTCAGCAACCGTGCCGCGGTCGTGCCAGGGGGGTGACCACACCGTACGACACGGACGGGGCCCGCGGCGTCAGGTCAGCTCACGGGGCTGCTCCGACGAGGGCTCGTCCCGCAGGTACAGGTACCAGTAGGTGCTGGCCACGAAGACCACGGCCCCGACCAGGTTGCCCAGGAAGGCCCACAGCCAGTTGCGCAGCACGTCGTCCCAGCCCAGGTCCGGCACCCCGGCGAAGATCGCGGCCGGCAGGAAGAACATGTTGGCCACGACGTGGTCGAAGCCCATGGCGACGAACGCCATGATCGGGAAGAAGATCGCCAGGATCTTGCCCGAGACGCTGTCGGCGGCCAGCGACACCCACACCGCGAGGCAGACCAGCCAGTTGCAGCCGACCGCGCGCAGGAAGATCTGCCAGTCGGTCTCGTGCAGCCCCTTGGCCTGGGCGATCCCGGCCAGCCGCTGGTAGGTCATCGCGCCGGAGGTGCCCGCGTCGCTGCCCAGGTGGCCGATGACGCCGGTCTGCACGGCCAGGAAGTAGGCCACGAACAGCGCGCCGGCCAGGTTGCCGAGCAGCACCAGGGTGAGGTTGCGCAGCAGGTCGGCCCAGCGCACCCGGCCCTGCATGGCGCCGATCGGGATCAGCAGCATGTTGCCGGTCAGCAGGTGCGACCCGGCGATCAGCACCAGGACCAGGCCGAGGGTGAACGCCGCCCCGGTGAACAGGGTGGGCAGACTGCCCCAGGTCGCCGGGTCCAGCCCGGACGAGACCGCGATGGCCACCAGCCCGCCGAAGGCGATGTACGCCCCGGCCAGGAACGAGCCCACCAGGGTCTTGTCCCACCGCAGCCGGGCCTTCTGCACGCCCGTCGCCACCGCGGCGTGCGCGATGTCCGCTGGTTCCTTGATGCCCATGGCCCGGGCATACCCGTCGATGCCCCGCCTACTCGCACCGACCGAAGTCGGTGCCGGGAACCGACCAAGGTTCGCCGGCGCCGACCGTCGGCCGACGCGGCGGGCCGGCCGGCGGCGGCAGGCTGGACCCATGATCACGGTCGAACATCTGAGCAAGCGGTACGGGGACCACCCGGCCGTCGACGACGTGTCGTTCACCTGCACGCCCGGCACGGTGACCGGCTTCCTCGGCCCCAACGGCGCGGGCAAGTCCACCACGATGCGGATGATCTGCGGGCTGACCCCGCCCACCGCCGGCGCCGCCACGATCGACGGGCAGCCGTACCGGCGGCTGGGCAATCCGGGGCGGCGGATCGGGGTGCTGCTGGACGCCTCCGCGCAGCACGCCGGGCGGACCGGGCGGGAGGTGCTGACCCTGGCCGCGCTGACCATGGGCGTCGACCGGCGCCGGGTCGGGGAGAGCCTGGACCGGGTCGGGCTGAACGGCACGGCGGCCCGGCGGCGGGTGAAGGCGTACTCGCTGGGCATGCGGCAGCGGCTCGGGCTGGCCTGCGCGCTGCTCGGCGACCCGGGCATCCTCATCCTGGACGAGCCGGCCAACGGCCTGGACCCCGAGGGCATCTACTGGATGCGCGGGCTGCTGCGCGACTTCGCCGACCGGGGCGGCACGGTGCTGCTCTCCTCGCACCTGCTGCGCGAGGTGGAGGCGGTCGCCGACCGGCTCGTCGTCATCGGCCGCGGGCGGATCGTGGCCCAGGGCGACAAGGCCGAGCTGCTGGCCGCGTCGGGCACCGTCGTGCGGGCGCTGGACCCGGCCGCCCTGGAGGCGGCGCTGGCCCGCGCCGGGCTGCCCGGCACACCGACGACCGACGGGGGCGTCGTCGTGCAGACCGGCGCGGAGGCCATCGGCCGGGTGGCCGCCGAGGCCGGTCTGGTGCTGCTGGAGCTGCGCCCGGCCGGCAGCGGCGGGCTCGAACAGATGTTCCTGACCCTGACCGCCGGTGACTCGGTGCAGGAGGCCGTCCGATGACCGCCGTGCAGACGACGCCGATCGCGGCGCCCGGTGCTGCGCCCGGGGCGCCGGTGCGCCGTACCGGCATCCCGCTGGCCCGGCTCACCCGGATCGAGCTGCGCAAGCTGGCCGACACCCGCTCGGGTCTGTGGTTGTTGATCGTGATCGGGCTGGCCGCGGCCGGCACCACCGCGATCATGCTCGCCGCCTCGCCGGACGCCGAGCAGACCTTCGCCGGCCTGCTCTCCTTCGGGCTGCTGCCGGCCTCGGTGCTGCTGCCGGTGCTGGGCATCCTGTCGATGACCAGCGAGTGGTCGCAGCGCACGGCGCTGACCACGTTCACCCTCACCCCGACCCGCGGGCGGGTGGTGGCGGCCAAGCTGGTCGCGGCGGTGCTGATCGCGGTGGCCACCACGGTCGCGGCGGCCGCGCTGTGCGCGGTGGGCAACCTGATCGCCATCGGCACCGGGGGCGACGGCAGCTGGCGCCTGGGCCCCGGCCTGGCCGGCCAGCTGCTGGTCAACCAGGTGGTGTTCGTGCTGATGGGCTCGGCCTTCGGCGCGCTGCTGATGAACTCGCCGCTGGCCATCGTGCTGTACTTCGCCATCCCGACGGCCTGGTCGGTCCTCGGCGAGATGGTCCGGTGGCTGCGCACGGCGGCCGGCTGGGTCGACATCAACCTGACCTCGGTGCCGCTGAGCGAGCCGGGGATGACCGGCGGGCAGTGGGCCCGGTTCGCGGTGGCGGCGCTGGTCTGGGTGGTGCTGCCGCTGATCCTCGGCACGGTACGGGTGTTGCGGCGCGAGGTGTCCTGAGGTGCGCGCCGGCCGGGCGCGGGGCTAGGGTCGGGGCATGCCGATCGGTGCTCAGCCGCCCGGCCGGCGGGGCACCGTCGGCCAGCCGTACAGCGCGCTGAATCTGCGGCTGGTGCTGGCCGCGTTCGGCTTCGTGGTGTGCACGGTGCTGGCGATCGTGCTGTGGCGCCGGGGCTGGACCGTGCCGGGGTGGCTGCTGGCGGCCTGGGCCCTGGTCGCCGTCGTGGACATGGTGGTCGTGCAGCTGCGGCGGCGGGCCCGGCGCCGCGAGGAGGGCGGCCGGGGGCATTCCCTGTTCGAGTAGCCCGCGTCTTGCCCCTTTTACCCGGTTAAGCCGGGTAACGTCCCCTTCTGTGCGCGCCTCACCGGCGCGGCGCCGAAGGGAGTTCCATGGCCCGCCTCCGTTTCGCCGCGGTCGCCCTGCTCATCCTGCCGCTGCTGCCGATCGCCGGATCGGCCTCGGCCGCCCCGCGCCGGCCCGCGGCGCCCGCCGCCCCGGTGGCGCCCGACGCCCGTGAGCTCACCCGCAAACGCCTCGACGTCTCCGGGCTGCCGCTGCGCCGCGCCGCCGAGCGCCGGGCCCGGGCCGCCGCCGCGGACACCCCGCCGGCCGGCACGGTCCGGTCGTGGCCGGCCCTGGACGACATCAAGGGCACCCTCTACCGCAAGAAGTTCACGCTGCGGGCGGTGGGCGCGCACATCGAGGTCTGGGTCGCGGACGACCTGGCCTTCCCGGCCGGTGACTGCCGCGCCGCATCCTCCGTGGAGGTGACCGACGCGCAGCTCGGCGCCCTGGTGCGGGAGTTCGACGAGACGATCTACCCGCGCGAGACGACGGCGTTCAGCGTGCCCCGCGAGCGGGACGGCACGGCGGCGATGCTGACCGGCGCCGACTACACCGGCGCCGGCGGCCGGACCGTCACGCTGGTCGACAACGTGCGCGACGACAACTTCGCCGAGTTCCCGAAGACCCCGACCTACATCGCCGGGTTCTTCTCCGCGCAGATCAACGAGCTCGTCGACCGCAACGTCATGACGATCGACGCGTACGACTGGCGGCACCGCACCGGCGCGGCGCCCCCCGACGAACCGACCGCCGACCTGTGCACCAGCCGTCCGGCCCGGCCCCGGATGTACGAGGGCACGTTCGCCCACGAGTGGCAGCACCTGCTGCAGTCGTACACCGACCCCGGCGAGGAGGTCTGGGTCAACGAGGGTCTGTCCGACTATGCCCAGACCCTGGTCGGCTACGTCGACGGCACCGCCACCGTCTACCACCCGGGCGCCGACAGCCACCTGGCCTGCTTCCAGGGCTTCGGGCTGGTCCGCACCCGCTACAACACCAACCCCCGCGACTGCGGCGGCGCGCAGAACTCGCTGAACCTGTGGAACGAGGGCGCGCCGGCCGAGGTGCTCGCCGACTACGGGATGGCGTACCAGTTCATGCTGTACCTGCGCGACCGCTTCGGGCCGGCCGTGCTGGAACGGCTGCACCGCGACGGCGAGCACCGCGGGCTGGCCGGGGTGGCCGCGGCGCTGGGCCCGGACGTGAAGCTGACCGCGGTGACCCACGACTTCCTGACGATGAACCTGGTCGACAAGATCGTCGGTGACACCCCGGGCGGGACGATGGCGGGCGTGCCGAGGCGCAAGGTCGTCTCGGCGAGCGTGCGGTCGACGGTCAACCTGGCCAACCCGGCCTCCTTCGACTACCCGGGCGCCGCGCCCAACGGCGCCGACTACGTGCGGCTGCGCGACGCGTCCGGCCGGTTCCTGCGCGGCTCGCAGCTGACGGCGGTGACGTTCAAGGGCGCGCGGACGCTGCCGCCCCGGCCGCTGCAGTGGACGGTGCGTGACGGCGCCCTGTTCTCCGGCGACACCGGCGACCTGGACGCGGCCGCCGTGGTGCCGGTGACCGTGCCCGCGGCCGACCCCGTCCTGCGGTTCCGGGCGCGGTACACCGTCGAGGCCGGATACGACTACGGGTACGTGACCGTGTCCACCGACGGCGGGAAGACCTACGTCGCGGTCCCCGGGAACCACACGGTCGCGGCGCCGTACGGCCCGGCGCTCAACGGGCACTCCGACGGCTTCGAGGCACAGACCTACGACCTGAAGGCGTACGCCGGCCGGCGGATCCTGCTCGGCTTCCGCTACGTCAGCGACGCCACGGTCAACGAGGGCGGCTGGCTGATCGACGACGTCGCCGTGGGCGCCACCGAGCTCAGCGACGGCAGCGCGTTGACCGGCTGGCGCTCGCCCACCCAGATCGTGCCGGTGCGCGTGCCCGGCTGGCACGTGCGGCTGGTCGGGCTGGACGAGGCCGGGCGGCGGGCCCGGCAGGTCGGCGCCGCCCAGTACGCCGCGCTGCGCGACTACCCGAAGGTGGTCGCGATCGTCGGCCAGGTCGACCCGGGCGGCCGGATCACCCAGTACGCGCCCTACGCGCTGACCGTCAACGGCGTGCTTCAGCCCGGCGGGGGCAGCACCCCGTAGATCAGCGCGGTGGAGCCCGAGCCGGCCTTGTTGATCTGCCCGCCACACAGGACGTACGCGCCGGTGGCGGGCAGCGCGCCCAGGTTGGCCAGGATCTCCAGGCTGATCCGGTGCCGCTGGTAGACCAGCCGGGAGACGGCGTACGAGGCGTCGGTGCCGAGGTCCGGGCCGAAGGTGTCGGTGCCGGTGCCGCCCCGGTGCCCCAGCCGTCCGGTGTCGACCAGCCACCGCACGGCCTCCGGGCTGAAGCCCGGCTGGTGCAGGACGCCGTCGGCGTCCTGGTTGAGGAACGCCTCGGTCCCCCAGCGCGACTCCCAGCCGGTCCAGAGGATCACCATGGACTCCTCGGGGATGCGCCCGTGCCGTCGCTCCCAGTCCCTGAGGTCGCGGACGGACAGCGCGAAGTCGGCGTCGCGGGCGCACCGGCGCCGTACGTCGATCTTGACGGCGGGGAGGAAGAGGTCCGCCACGTCGAGGTCGTCGGCGAGCGCGGCCCCCGCGGTGAAGTGCCCGGGCGCGCCCCAGTGCGTGCCGGTGTGCTCGCCCTCGCGGACGAACTGCAGGTAGAAGCCGTCGCGCTCGAGGGTGGCGACGGTCTCCAGCTCGAACGCGGGGTCGCCGGGGTAGACGGTGGTGGTCGCCGGGTCGTTGACGTGCGAGAGGCTGACCAGCCCGAGAGCGAGCCCGGGTCCGCGCCGCCGGCCGGCGCGCGCCTCGCCGCCGATCAATGCCCCCGCCAATCCGGCGCCCGCCGCACCCAGCATGTGCCGTCGTCGCATGTGCACCCCGTCCGGTCATCCTGCCCCATCGCGCCCCGCGCGTTCTTGCTATCCCGTCACCACAGCCGGTGTCAACGCGAGTGCGCTGGGCAATCAAGGGACATGAGACGGTGGCGGGTCGCGACGGCGGACGAGGTGTGCACGCGGGTACGGCGGGCGGTGGGCGAGCCCGCCGGCCGGCCACCCGTCCTCGCGGTGGACGGGCCCGGCTCCGGCGGCAAGTCCACGTTCGCGCGCCGGCTGGCGGACCTGTGGACGGGCGCCACCGTGGTGCACACCGACGACATCGCCTGGCGGCACGCCGTGCTGGACTGGACCGCGCTGCTCACCGAGGGGGTGCTGGCGCCGGTCCGGGCGGGACAGCCGGTCGCGTACCGGCCGCCGCAGTGGGACGCGGCCGGCCGGCCCGGCGCGATCGAGGTGCCCGCGGAGAGCACGCTGGTCATCGTCGAGGGCGTCGGCGCGGGCCGCCGCGAGCTCGCGCCGCTGCTGGACGCGGTGGTGTGGGTGGAGTCGCCGCGGGAGGACGTCGACCGGCGCGACGCCGAGCGGGTCGCGGCGGGCGAGACCACGCCGGCCGACTACGCCGCCTGGAAGGCCGAGGAGGACCCGTTCCTGGCGGCGGAACGGACCTGGGAGCGCGCCGCGTTCGTCATCGCGGGCTGGCCGGCGCTGCCGCACGACCCCCGGGCCGAATTCGTCATCTGCAGCTGAGGACGGCCATTCGGTCAGGCGACGCGACCTGTTCGGTTACCGCGGCGCGCGCCGATCCCAAACTTACGATCATGGCAACGCCGACGACGGGGGTTGCCATGGCACCGATGAGCGCTGCGCCGGAGAACAGGGGCGGGCATTGGCGGCCACCGCCCCGGCAACGGCCTCCGCACAATGCCGCCCGGCGATTGCCCGACGGTTTCGGCGGCCGGCCCGACGCGGCGTCCGGGGCCGGCCCGCGACGGTCGTCCGGGTCCCCCACCGGCCGCCGAACGCCTGGCCAGCGCCCCACCGGGGACGACAAGCCGGCGCGGGCGGCGATCGTCGGGGCGGTCGAGGAAATGCGCGAGGAGCTGCCCCGGATCTCCGTCGGCGGGCTCTGTCAGCAATTCCGCTGCCGCGGCGGCGGATGGGCGCTGGTCACCCGCGAGGATGTGCGGATGGCCCTGGCCGACATCGAATGCGCGGAACGGCGGGAATTCGTCGCGCCGCCCGGATCGGAGAATGCGCGGCGGCCGGCCGCGAGAACTCCGCACGGCTGCTGGCCGCAATTCCAGCAGGCGGTGGCCGCGTTGAGCGACGGCGGCTGCGGCGCCGCGGTCATCCTGCGGTCGCTGCGCGAGGCCGGCTGGCGGCAGGTCGGCCCGGACGAGGTGGCCGGGGCGCTGCGGCGGATCAAGGCGGCGAACGCGGCCCGGCACTTCGGGCCGGGACGGCCCCTGCCCGCGCCGCGGCAGTCCGCGCCCGGCCTGTGTCCGTCCTGCGAGGTCCCGGTCACCGACCTCGGCCGGTGCCGCTGCTCCTGAGCTCCGCCCCGGCGGTCACTGGGCCAGGGCGAGGGCCAGCCGGCCGGTACGGGCCTTCTTGGCGGCGTACATCGCGGTGTCGGCGCGGGCGATGAGCGCGTCCGGCGCGCCGGTGCCGGCCTCGCCCCAGGCCACGCCGATGCTGGCCTGGGGCAGCAGGCGCGCGCCGGCCAGCTCCAGGCAGCTCTCGCCCAGCGCGGCCAGCAGCGTCTCGCCGATCCGGCGGGCCTCCTCGGCGTCGGCGACGTCGGCGCAGATGACCACGAACTCGTCGCCGCCGAAGCGCCCGACCACGTCGCCGTCGCGCACCGCGGCGCGCAGCCGGCCCGCCACGTGGATCAGCAGCCGGTCCCCGGCCGCGTGCCCGTACCGGTCGTTGACCTGCTTGAAGTCGTTGAGGTCGATGAAGACGACCGCGGTGCCGCGGGTCCGGCCGGGCCCGGCCAGCGCCTCGCCGAGGGCGGCCAGGGTGGCGGCCCGGTTGCGGCACCCGGTGAGGGCGTCGAAGGTGGCCCGCTGCCGGAGCTCGTCACGCAGCCGGACGTCCTCGGTGACGTCGGTCAGGCCGATGATCGCGCCGGTGACCTCGCCCGAGGCGGCGGTGAGCGAGCGCAGGCCGGCCCGGACCCGGCGCAGGCCCCGGTGGTCGCGGTGGCCGTACTCGACGTCGGCGTCGCCGCCGGTGCTGAGGACCCGGGCGACGGCGTCCTCGACGGCGGGCCGGTCGCCGGGCACGATCGGGCCGAGGAACTCCCCGCCCAGGACGTCGCCGAGGCCGGCGCCGATGGCCCGGGCGGCGCGCTCGTTCTGGTAGACGATGCGCCGGGCCGCGTCGATCTGCACGATGCCCATCGGGATGGTCTCGGTGAGCCGGCGCAGCAGCTGCTCACCGGCCCGCAGCGCGTCCTGCGCGGCCATCTCGTCGGAGATGTCGAGCATCTCGGCCACCACCCGCGGGTCCGCCGGGTCGGTCAGCCAGTTGTGGTTGGTGACCTCGAACCAGATCGGCGTCCCGTCGCGGTGCAGGTGCCGCAGGCGCACCCGGCGGGCCTCGCCCGGCGCGGTCGCCAGCATGTCCATCCAGCTGGCGATGGCCCGCTGGTGGTCGTCGGGGTGCACCAGGTCCAGCGAGCGGGTGCCGGTCAGCTCGGCGGCCGTCCAGCCCAGCACCAGGGCGATCTCCTCGTCGGCGGCGGTGATGACGGCGACCTGGTCCTTGCGCACGGTCACCAGCCGGGGCTTGATCAGCTCGGCCTCCAGCGACCGGCCGTCGGGGTGGGTGGCCAGGCCGGTGAGGAAGACGACGTAGACGCCGTACCGGTGGGTCATGTCGAGCAGGTGCAGCCGGACCAGCTCGGCCGGCGCGGCGAGCGGGTGGATCAGGCAGTTGGCCAGCCCCTGGGCCAGCGTGCGCTGCCAGGTCTCGATCGCGATCTTCTGGTCCTCGGCGACCACCAGGGCCAGGGCCGACTGGGCGCCCACGATCGGGCGCAGGCCGCCGGTGTCGAGGCCCTCGGGCAGGGGCACGAACAGGCCCATCGCCGAGACCGTGCCGATGAACGCGTCCGGATGCTGCCGCAGCATGGCGGCGAACACGTCGTCGCGGGCGGCCGGGTCCATGGTCACTTCTTCGGGCATACGTCCCGCATCGGCACCCCCGGCGCCGGATCAAGGAAAATCACCGCCCCCAACGTTGACACTGTCACCGTGACAGTGTCATTGTGGGGGCGTGTGGACGATGGACGAGCTGGTGGACCGGGTGCGCCGGGCGCTGGCCGACGAGTACCCGGGCGCCCCCAACGGCCGGGTGCGCGACGTGCCCGACCGCCGGGCCATCCGGTGGTACACCACGACCGGGCTGGTGGACCGGCCCGCCGGGATGCGCGGGCGCACCGCCCTCTACGGGCCGCGGCACCTGCTGCAGCTCGTGGCCCTCAAGCGGCGCCAGGCGCAGGGGCACACCCTGGCCGCGATCCAGGCCGAGCTGGCCGGCGCCGGCGACGCCGAGCTCGCCGCCGTGGCCCGCGTGCCCGAGGACCTGCTGACCGGCGCCGGCGAGCCGGCCGCGGACGGACCGGTGCGGGCCCGCTTCTGGGCGACCCCGGCGGCGGCGCCCCCGGTCGCCGCAGCGGCCGCGACACCCTCCCCGACCGCGGCCGCGCCGCCGGCCGCGGCCCACCCGGTGGGTGGCGTCGCGCTGGGCGGGGGCGCGATCCTGGTGCTCCCGGTACGCCCGGACGCCGCCGACTACGCCGCCATCGCCACCGCCGCCCGACCTCTGCTGGACCTGCTCGCCGCCCGTGGCCTGCTGGCCGGCGACACCCTCGACGATGGGAGCCCGTCATGACCATTTCCGTCACGCCGATGGATCGCTCGGAGCTCGGCCGCGTCCGCATCCTGCCCGACGCCGGCCTCGGCGCGCTGCACACCGACCGCGGCAACCTGCCGCTGGACCGCCTCGACGTGCAGGCGGCGATCAGCGGCCTGGTCGCCCGCACCACCGTGACCACCGAGTACGTCAACGCGCACGACACCCCGCTCGAGGCGACGTACATCTTCCCGCTGCCGGACCGCGCCGCCGTGACCGGCATGACCATGACCGCCGACGGCCGCACGGTCGAGGCCGAGCTGCAGGAGCGGGCCCGGGCGCGGGAGCACTACGACCAGGCCATCCAGGCCGGTCAGCGGGCCTCCATCGCCGAGGAGGAACGCCCCGACGTGTTCACCATGCGGGTCGGCAACATCCGGCCCGGCGAGCGGGTCACCATCGCGCTGTCGCTGGTCGGACCGCTGCCCTGGGAGGACGGCGCCGCGACGTTCCGGTTCCCGCTGGTGGTGGCGCCCCGCTACGTCCCCGGCGCGCCGCTGCCCGGCCCCGCGGTCGGCTCCGGCCAGGCCCAGGACACCGACGCGGTGCCCGACGCCTCCCGGATCACTCCCCCGGTGCTGCTGCCCGGCTTCCCCAACCCGCTGCGGCTCAGCATCGGCGTCGACATCGACCCGGCCGGGCTGGCGCTGGGCGAGGTCCGCTCCAGCCTGCACACCGTCACGGGCGAGGGCGGCCGGGTGCAGATCGCGCCGGGCGAGCGCGCCGACCGCGACTTCATCCTGCGGCTGCCGTACGCGGGCGACGGCTCCGGCGCGGTGTGCGTCGCCGACCCGGACGCGGACGCCGGCGAGGGAACCTACCAGGTGGTCCTGGTGCCGCCGGACGTCACCGCCGCGGGCCGGGCCAAGGACGTGGTGCTGCTGCTGGACCGCTCGGGCAGCATGGGCGGCTGGAAGATGGTCGCCGCCCGGCGCGCCGCCGCCCGGGTGGTGGACACCCTCACCGGCGCGGACCGCTTCGCCGTGCTCACCTTCGACCACCAGGTCGACCGCCCGGACGAGCTGGGGACCGGCCTGTCCGAGGCGACCGACCGCAACCGTTTCCGCGCCGTCGAGCACCTGTCCCGCGCCGACGCGCGGGGCGGCACCGAGCTGCTCACGCCGCTGCGCGAGGGGCTGAGCCTGCTCGCCGACTCCGGCGCCCGCGAGCGGGTGCTGGTGCTGGTCACCGACGGCCAGGTGGGCAACGAGGACCAGATCCTGGCCGAGCTCACCCCGCTGATCGGCGCCACCCGGGTGCACACCGTGGGCATCGACCGGGCGGTCAACGCCGGCTTCCTCGGCCGGCTGGCCGCGCTCGGGGCGGGCCGGTGCGAGCTGGTGGAGAGCGAGGACCGCCTGGACGAGGCCATGGCGCAGATCCACCGGCGGATCGCCGCCCCGGTGCTCACCGACGTGACGATCACCGCGGCGGAGTTCTCCGTGGCGACGGACACCCCGCGCACCGTGTTCCCGGGTGTGCCGCTGGTGGCCCTCGGCCGCTACACCGGCGTCGCGCGCGGCACGCTGACCGTCCGCGGCCGGACGCCCGACGAGGAGGAGTTCGTCCGGGAGATCCCGGTCCGCGACAGCGCCGAGCGGGCGATCACGCAGCAGTGGGCGCGGGCCCGCCTGCGGGAGCTGGAGGACCGGTACCTGACCGGGCGGCACGAGCTGGAGCAGACCATTGTGGCGACCTCGCTGCGCTACGGGGTGCTCTGCCGGTTCACCGCGTACGTGGCGGTGGACAGCCGGGTGGTGACCGAGAACGGCCAGGTCCGCCGGGTCACTCAGCCGGTGGAGTCGCCCTCGGGCTGGGACATGTTCGACGCCCCGGCCGCGCCGGGCATCACGCTGGCCGCGATGGCCGCGCCGGTGGCGCCGCCGGCCGCCGCGCCCCGGTCCGGTGGCTTCGCGCCGGTGCGGGCCTCGGCGATGCGCTCCGGGCCCCGCCCGTTCGCCCAGGTGCCGGCCGGCCTGGCCGGGGCGGCCGGCAAGCTCGCCGCGCCGGGCAGCTCGCCACTGACCGTGGCCGACCTGACCGCGATCGTGGCTGTGGAGGCCGAGCGGCTGCGCGCGGCCGAGGGCTGGCCGGCCCGCGAGCGCCGCGACCTGCTGGCCGACCTGGCCAGCCGGCTCGGCGCCCTGCTGGAGGGGCGCGACGACGCGGAGCTCAAGGCGCTGCGCCACCTGGTCGACCGGCTCCGAGCCGACGGCAGCCTGCCGGAGAAGTGGGCCCTGGCCCGCGAGACCCTGGCCGCGTTCGCCCCGGCGCCGCAGCGCAAGGCGTTCTGGAAGCGCTGAGCGGGCGGCCGCCGGGCAGGCCGAGACGCCCGGATCGCGGTACGGTGCAGGTCGATCCGGGCACAGGCGGATCCGAGCAGAGGCGGATCCGGGCACAGGCGGATCCGGGCACAGGCGATGGGACGCGATGACCGACCGGGACGACGACGGCGATCCGCTGCTGGTCCGCCCGTACCTGCGGGAGGAATCGGGCGAACCGGCGCCGGACGCCTCAGCGCAGACCTGGCCGGAGGCGGCGGCGGAGCCCGTGGCGCCGCCGCCGCCGGCCGCTCCCGTCGCCGTCCCCGGTCCCCGGCGCGCTCCGGGAGAGCGCCGGCCGCGCCGCCGCCCGCTGCTGCTGGCCGCCGTGGCCCTGGTCGCCGTCCTGGCCGGCGCCGTCGCCCTGGTGGCGTCGCTGCTGCCGGAGCGCCGCCCGGGCGCCGCCCTGCCGGTCGAGGCCCCGCTGCCTCGCGTGGTCGTCTCCGCGCCGGCCCCGGCCACCACCCCGGCGTCGCCCGCGACCACCGCGGCCCGGACGAGGGCGGCGGACCGGACCCGGGCGGCGAGCAGCCCCACCGCTCCCTCCGCGGCGGGGCCGACGGCCACCCGCACCAGCGCGGCCGCGGTCCCGGCGCCGACGGCCACCACCACCCCGGCGCCCCGGCAGCTGGTCCCGCCCGCGGCCGACCGGGTCGGCCGGATCCTGGGCGTCGGCGGCCTGTGCCTCGACCTCAACGGCGCGGTGGCCGTCGACGACAATCACATCCAGGTCTTCACCTGCAACGACACCGCCGCCCAGAGGTGGACGGTGGCCGCCGACGGCACCCTGCGGGTCATGGGCAAGTGCGCCGTGGCGGCCGACGACGGCACCGTCCGCATCACCGGCTGCGACGGCCGGCCGGCCGCCCAGTGGCGGGCCGGCGGGAACGGCACGCTGCTGCAGCTCGCCACCGGGGACTGCCTGACCGATCCGGGCTCCGGCACCCGGTCGGGAACCGGGGTCCGGATCGAGGACTGCTCCGGGGCGGAGCGGCAGCGCTGGCAGCTGCCCTGACGGTGTCCTGACCGGTCAGTGCGGCAGGAAGACCGACCGCACGCAGTTGGCGGTAACCCTCGGCGGCGTCGGCCAGCGGCATGGCGTGGGTGGCCAGGTGCTCGGTCACCAGCTCGCCCCGGGCCATCCGCCAGCAGCCCGGCGGCCCGGGCGGCCAGCTGACCGACGGCGCCGGCGCCCCCCACGGCCACGACGTCGCCCGGTCCCACCCCGCCCAGGTCGGCGCCGATCCAGCCGGTGGCGGCGGCGTCGGCGGCGAACACCGCCCGCTCGTCGCCGACCTCGTCCGGCACCCGGAACGCGCCGACGTCGGCGAACGGCACCCGGATGTACTCGGCGTGGCTGCCCAGGTTGCCACCCATCGCGTGCGAGTAGCCGAAGCAGCCGCCGGGCGCCTGGCCCCCACAACGTCTCGGTGATCGCCGGGTTGGTTGGATGTAGCCGCCCAGCAGGTGCAGGTCCGACCCGCAGGTGACGGTGCGGGTGACTTTGACGATGACGTCGCCGGGGTCGCGCAGCTCGGGGTCGGGCACGTCGTTGACCGCGAGCTTGTCGACCCCTTGCCATTGCACCGCCTTCACAGCAGACCTCCTCGACGGCCGCGGGCGGTCGCCGCCCGCAGCGCCTTGTTCAGCAGGGTGGGCTCGGTGGTCGGGCCGCCGGGCGTCGGCACGTAGCCCACCTCGAGCAGCGCGCGGGACTCGCGCAGGGCCCGCCGGATGTCCTCGGCGGACACGGCGCCCGAGCGCGCGGAGATCTCGGTGCCGCGGTCGCCCGGGGGCGGGACGGCGCTCGACGTCGACGGCCTCGCCGAGCGCGGCCAGCGGGCCGGGCAGCGGCCCCGCGGCGACCTCGTCGAACGGCCGGTTCACGGTGATGACGTGCCGGCGCCCGGCCGGGCGCGGGGGTCGTCGCGATGCGTTGTGCGGTCACGGCTCCGGCGGCAACGACGCCGACCGTGAGAAGGACTTTCCGGTTCGTCGCATGCAGCGGGGGTTTGTACCCCGGTTGCAAGGGCATCCGGCTGCCCCGAAGGTAGAAAGGAGAGACCCATGGCCACCAGATCGACCCCGGCTGTCGGCTCGGCGCGCACCCGCGTGCAGACCGCCGCGCTCGTCGTCGCCGCCGTGTTCGTGCTCGTCGGCGTGCTCGGCTTCATTCCCGGCATCACCTCGAACTACGACGCCCTGAGCTTCGCCGGCCACCACTCGGAGGCGAAGCTGCTCGGCGCCTTCCAGGTGTCGATCCTGCACAACATCGTCCACGTGCTGTTCGGGCTGGCCGGTTTCGCCATGGCCCGGACGGCGTCCGGGGCCCGGCTGTACCTGATCGGCGGCGGCGCCGTCTACCTGGTGCTCTGGCTGTACGGCCTGATCGTGGGCCAGGACAGCTCGGCCAACTTCGTCCCGGTCAACCCCGCGGACGACTGGCTGCACCTGATCCTCGGCCTGGGCATGATCGGCCTCGGCCTGGCGCTGTCGCCGAGGGCGGTGCGGCGCTAGCCGGTCCGGCCGGCCCGCGCCGGCCGTCGCGCGAACGCGGCCCGGCCCCGGTTCTGAGGGCCGGGCCGGGCTCAGTCCGGCGGCCTC
>NZ_BOMQ01000028.1 GCF_016862275.1 Actinoplanes nipponensis
AGTCCGGTGGGCGCAGGCCGCGCACGTCGATCTCGAAGCGCGCCCAGCCGTCGGACACCTCGCTGAGCTCGGCCGCATGCTGGACCGCGAAGGTCGCCAGCCGCGGCGCGGCGGACACCGTCAGCGTCCGGACAGCGCCCGCCCGGCAGCGGGCGTCGACGGCGGCGGCCCGGTGCTCGAACGCCACGGCGGCCCTCCACTCGGGCAGCCGCGCCGGGTCGGTCCCGGCCGGCCACCGCACCGTCGGGTAGGCCCGCTCGACCAGGGCCCGCAACGCGGGCAGATCGGCCGCGGCCAGCCGGTGGGCGTGCAGGCACCGGCGGTAGTCAGCGGGCAGGCCGGGCGCGGCGGCGGTCTGCGCCCGGGTCAGCTCGTCGACGAACGCCGTCGCCAGCCGCTGCTGACCCGCCGGCACGCGCGCCGCCACCGCCCTCGCGGCCGCCTCGCAGCGCTGGGCGGTCCACCGGCCGGGCCCCTCCGCGGTCCGGGCCACCTGGCGGGCGAAGAGCCGGGCGTTGTCCGCGGCCAGTTGGAGCTGTTCCCACCGGTAGGCGACGTCGAAATCCGCGCCCAGCGGCGCGAACCCCGCCAGGTCGCCGGGGGCCACGGCCCGGCGCTCGCCGCGGGGGGTGAACCCGCGCGCCGGATGATCGACGCCGGCCCGCCGCCGGCACTCCTGCGCCGGCGCCTGCGCGGTCCACCAGGCCTGCTCCTCGGCGGCGAGACGCTGCGCCGGGGTGCCGTAGAGGCGGGTGACGATCCCGGTGTAGACGGCCGTGGCCGTGGCGGCGCGGTCGCCGCCGCAAGCGGTCAGGGCGCCGGCGCACACCAGCACCACGCAGCTGCCCAGGGCACGTCCGGAGGGGGCCATCGGGCCACCGTAGCGGCGGCCCCGGCCGTCGCCGCGCAGGCCGGCCGGCCGGTCACCCGAAGGGTTCGGCACCGGAGGAACCCGGGTCGCCGCGGGGGCGACCCGGGTTCCTCCGATGCCGCGGTGCAGCTCAGTCGAGCGCTCCCTTGATCTTGTTGACCACGTTGGCCACGCCCTGGGCGTGCGCGCCGGCGCCGGTTCCCGGCTTGCCCTTGCCCATCGAGCCGTCGTAGGTGACGTACAGCTTCGGGTCGGGCGCCGGGCCGAGCGGCTTGTCGTCGGTGAGCGGCTGGGCGTCCGGCACGTAGACGATCTCCTCCTTCGGGTCGATCAGCGACGGGCCCTGCGCCCAGCGGCCCTCGCCCGCCGTGCTCTGCGGGTCGAAGCTGGAGAAGGTCCGGTCCGGACCGTCCTTCTCCTCGGCCCCGTTGGAGTTCTCGATGCCGTGCTCGACGAAGCAGTCCTCGATCAGCTGCTCGATGCCCAGCAGCCACTGCTGCTGAGTAGGTTGCCGCTCGCGACGATGTAGCCGGTGTTCCAGGGCGTGCCCTCGGAGTCGCGCGGGAGCGCGCTGCCGCCGCTGACGATGGCGTGCTGCGGGCTCATCCCGCCCAGCACCGCCGCCCAGCACCGCCGCCCGGCGGGGCCGGGCGGCCGGCGCATCAGCGCGCGGACACCTCGTCCGCCACGGCCGCCAGGTGGGCGGCGAAGCCGGCCGGGGCCCGGGCGGCGCGCCGCGCGCTGGTCAGCACCGGGCAGCTGCCGTCGCGGACGACCCGCAGCCCGGCCCGGACGGCGCGGGTCACCAGGTCGCGGTCCTCGTCGTGCCGGACCGCGGCGAACCCGCCGAGACCCGTGTACGCGTCCGCGGCGCACCCGAGGTTGGCCCCGTGCACGTGCCGGTGACCGGTCGCCGTGAACGCCGCCCGGTAGCGCCGCTCGTAGGCGTCCCGCACGGCCACCGGCCACGGCGCCCAGTCGCGCACCTCGACCGTGCCGACGAGCACCTGGGCGCCGTGCGCCGCGTGCCGGGCGTGCCAGCCCAGCCAGCCCGGCGCGACCCGGCTGTCGGCGTCGGTGGTGGCCAGCCACAGCCCGGCCGTCCCGTGCCGCGCCGCGTACGCCATCCCGGCCGCCCGCGCCGGCCCCACACTGGCCGCCGCGACCGTCACCACCTCGGCCCCGGCCGCGGCCGCGACCCGGGCGGTGTCGTCGCTGCAGGCGTCCGCCACCACGACGATCTCGGTCGGCACAGCGACGCCGGCGGTCGCGGCCCGCAGCGCGGCCAGGCAGTGCGGGAGCAGGCCCTCCTCGTCGTGGGCGGGCACGACGACGGCGAGTCGGCTCAGCACAGACCCTCGCGCTCGGCCACCGACCGGGCCGCCGGCGGGGTCCGGGCGTAGACCTCCAGCAGGAAGTCGGCCTCCACGTGCTGGGCCGTCAGCTCCAGGCCCCCGGTCGCGGCGATGCGTTCGTGCACCTCGTCGCCCGAGCGGGCGTGCTCGGCGACCGGGCGCCGCCAGTGGGCCGCGACCAGGTCGCCGCCGGGCTCCAGTGCGACCACGGCCTGGGCCAGCAGCGCGTCGAGGTCCGTGTCGTCGAAGTAGTAGCCCAGCTCGGACAGCACGATCAGGTCGAACTTGCGCCCGGGCCAGTCGTACGGCATCCGGGCCCGGGCGACGGTCACGTGCGGCTCGCCGGCGAGCCGCTGCGCGGTCGTGGCGACGGCGGACTCCACCGCGTCCACGGCCAGCAGGGCGTCGCAGCGGGGGGCCAGGCGGGCGGTCAGCAGGCCGGTCGAGCAGCCCGGCTCGAAGGCGGCGCGGTAGCGGGGCCGGGGCAGCGCGGCCACGGTGAGGGCGTGCTTGCGGTTGTCGTACCAGCGCGACTCGAAGCTCCACGGGTCCGGGTCGGCGGCGTACATCTGCTCGAAGTAGCCCAGCGGGGTGCTCACGCGAACACCACCTCGAAGGGCCGGCGGAACCGGGCCAGCACGTGCGGCGGCAGGATCGCCGCGTCGCCCGGCTCCGGCCCCAGGTCGGCGATCTGGCTGGGGAACGCCTGGATCGCCGCCTCCTTGGCCCGGCGCGCCCCCGGCGGCAGGTCGATGCGGCGGGCCCGTTCCCACGGCACCCGCTCGTCGCCGGGCTCGGCCCAGTGCCAGGTCCAGATCGGGTACTCCAGCAGCCGGGCGCCGGTGGCGGCGCAGGCGGCCGCCGCGGCCCGGCCGACCGCCTCGTGGTCCGGGTGCCCGTCGCCCCGCCAGGTGGCCAGGCACCAACGGCCCGGCGTGAGCAGCCGGCCGAGCGCCACGGTCAGGGCGTTCTCGTCGATGCCGCCGTCCGGCTGGCCCAGGTGCCGCACCGGCGTGCCCGGCAGACCCAGCCGGCGCAGCGCCTCGGCGGTCTCCTTGCGGCGCAGCGCCGCCAGCCGGGCCGGGGTGTAGACGGTCGAACCGGGGTGCGAGGCCTCGCCGTCGGTGACCGCCACCACCTCGGCGTCGGGCAGCCGGGCCAGCAGGCCGCCCACGCCCAGCACCTCGTCGTCGGGGTGCGGGGCCACCACCAGCGGCGGTCCCGGCGGGTCGACGGTCAGGGCGGGCCAGTCCGCCACGGCCGGCCAGGCGCGCCAGCGGGTGTCGTCGGTCCCGGCGCCCTCGATCGCGGTCACCATGCGGGCGGATCCTCCTTGAGCAGCTCGCCGAGGTGGGCGAGGTCGGCTTCGGCGTGGCTCTGCCGCAGGTAGACCGTCAGGTCGCTGACCCGGCGGGCGTGGGCGCCGTCGTGGCCCAGCGGCCCGGCGCCCAGGGCGCGCCCGACCCGGTCGATGACCTGGGCGGCGGCGGCCTCCACGGTGCACCGGACCCGGACGGCGAGCTGTTGGGCGTCGGCCTGCGGCTCGGCGTCGATACGGGCGGCGGCGGCGTGCAGCACGGCCCGCGCGGAGCCCAGCGCGACGTCGACGGCGCCGAGGTGGGCGAGCGCGTGCGGGCCGCGGGCGTGCGCCAGCAGGGTGTCCGCGACGCCGGCCGCTCCCCCGTACCAGCAGGCCGCGACGCCGACGCCGCCGTGCCAGAAGCCGGGGCGGTTCACGTAGGCGCCGGGGCCGCCGACGGGCCGGGCCGGGGCATCGGTGAACCGGATGGTGCGGCTGTCGCTGCCGGCCATGCCGACCGCCGGCCAGGTGCCGTCCAGCGGGGTCGCCCAGGCGGTGCTGTTCTCGACCGCGAACAGGCGCACGCCGTCCGGGGCGGCCGCGGTGACCAGAGCATGCGTGCAGGAGCCGGCCCCGGAGCACCAGGGGCGGTCGCCGGTCAGCGTCCACGTCCCGCCGTCGCTCCGCGCGGTCAGCGAGGCGGGCTTGGCCGCCCACACCCCCCACACCTGGTCCGGCCGTTCCGGCCCGGGGTCGCCGAGCTCCTCGCGGATGGCGACCGCGTCGGCGTGGCCCTCGGCGAGCCGGGCCCGCACCGGGTCCCGCCGCGCGATGGCGGCCAGGCGGTCGAAGCGTTCCCGGGTGCGGCCCGACCCGGGCAGCGGAAGATCAGCGACGTCGAGCACGGCCCTCCCCTACCCGCCTTTCCCGCCGCACAAACGACGCGCAAAGCGACGCAACTCGAGCGGCACCACCATAGTGCCACCTTGGCTTTACTTGGTGCCATAGTGGTGCCATGCTGGCGCCATGGACCTCACGTCATACGTCGCCCGCCTTCGCGAGGAGCTGGCCGGCGCCGCCGAGCTGGGCGGGCCGGACGCCCGCGCGCTGGCCGACCGGCTCACCGCTCCGATGGACTCCGCGTTCCGGCTCGCCCTGCTCGACGCCCTGGCCGCCGCCGCCGACGAGATCACCCGCGACCTGGCGCCCGGCTCCGTCGAGCTGCGGCTGCGCGGCGGCGCCCCCGGTTTCGTGGTGACCCCGCCGCCCACCGACCACCCCGAGCCGGAGCCCGCGGCCGGCCGGCCGGAGGGCGCCGCCGAGGCGCCCGACGACGGCGCGGTCTCCCGGATCAATTTCCGCCTGCCCGACCAGCTCAAGTCCCGCATCGAGGAGGCCGCCGCACGCGACGGCCTGTCGGTCAACGCCTGGCTGGTGCGGGCGGCCACCGCGGCCGTCCGGACCGGCGACCGCCCGCGCACCTCCCGCGCCCCGGTCAGCGGCGAGCGCTTCACCGGCTGGGCCCGCTGAGTTGCCCGCCGCACCCCCCGCCCACCCGCGAAAGGACCAGGCCATGCCCACCTTCGACACCCCCGCGCCGATCCGCGCCACCGTCGAGATGCTCGTCGGCGACCTGCGCGTCGCCGCCTCCGACCGCACCGACACCGTCGTCGAGGTCCGCCCGACCGACCCGGGCGCGCCCCTGGACGTGCGGGCCGCCGAGCTGACCCGGGTCGAGCTCACCGGCGGCGAGCTGCTGGTGAAGACGCCCAAGACGCTCAAGACCCTCGGCATCCTGCGCAAGACCGGCTCGATCGACGTCGAGATCTCACTGCCCACCGGTTCCCAGGTACGCGGCGAGGCGGCGGTCGCCGCGTTCCACTGCACCGGCGCCCTCGGCGACGTGCGGCTGCGCACCGCGACCGGCAACGTCGAGGTGGAACACGCCGCGACCCTGTCGGTGACCACCGCCGGCGGGGCCATCGTCGCGCAGTCGGTGGCCGGCGACGCGCACGCCACCACGGCGACCGGCACCATCCGGATCGGCACGGCGGGCGGCACGGTGACGCTGAAGAACTCCAACGGCGACAGCCGGGTCGGCACGGCCGGCGGCGACCTGCGGGCCAAGGCGGCCAACGGCGACGTGGTGGCCGATCACGTGCACGGCGACGTGGACGCGGCGAGCGCCAACGGCGACATCCGCATCGGCGCGGTCCACCGCGGCTCGGTCGCGGTGCGCACCGCCGCGGGCGAGCTGGAGGTCGGCATCGCCCCCGGCACGGCCGCCTACCTGGACCTGCACACCCAGTTCGGCAAGGTGCTCAACCACCTGGAGGCCACCGGCGCCCCGGAGCCGGGCGAGCACAACGTGCAGGTGCGGGCCCGCACCTCGTTCGGCGACATCATCGTGCGCCGCGGCGACGCCGGGGCGGAGCGATGATCACCGCGACCGGCGTGCGCAAGGCGTACGGCGACCTCACCGTCCTGGACGGCATCGACCTGCACGTCCCGGCCGGCTCGATCTTCGCCCTGCTGGGGCCGAACGGCGCCGGCAAGACCACCACCGTGCAGATCCTCTCCACCCTGATCGGCGCCGACGCCGGCGAGATCCGGGTGGCCGGCCACGACCCGGCGACCGAGCCGGACGCGGTGCGCGCCGCGATCGGCGTCACCGGCCAGTTCGCCGCCGTCGACGGGCTGCTCACCGGCCGGGAGAACCTCGTCCTCATGGCCGACCTGCACCACCTGGGCCGGGCCCGGGGGCGGCGCCGGGCGGACGAGCTGCTGGAGCAGTTCGACCTGACCGAGGCCGCGGCCAAGCAGGCGTCCACCTACTCGGGCGGCATGCGCCGGCGGCTGGACATCGCGATGGGGCTGGTCGGCACGCCGCGGCTGGTGTTCCTGGACGAGCCGACCGCCGGGCTGGACCCGCGCAGCCGGCAGATGATGTGGGGGACCGTGCGGCGCCTGGTGGCCGACGGCGTGACGATCTTCCTGACCACGCAGTACCTCGAGGAGGCGGACCAGCTCGCCGACCGGGTCGCGGTGCTGCACGGCGGCCGGCTGGTCGCCGAGGGCCGTCCCGACGAGCTCAAGCGGCTGGTCCCGGGCGGCCACGTCACCCTGCGTTTCGCCGACGGGCCGGCGCTGCGGGCGGCGGCTGTGGCCCTCGGCGCCACGGACGTCGACTCCGCCCAGCTCAGCCTCCAGGTGCCCGGCGACGGCAGCGTCCGCTCGCTGCGCGCGATGCTGGCCGCGCTGGACGGGGCCGGCGCCGAGGTGGAGACCCTGACCGTGCACACCCCCGACCTGGACGACGTGTTCCTGGCCCTGACCGCGAAGGAGCCCGCCCGATGAGCACCCTGACGCTGACCGTCCGCGACTCCGGCACCATGCTCCGCCGCAACCTGCGCCACCTGCAGCGCTACCCCGCGATGATCTTCTATCTGGCCGGCATGCCGGTGATCTTCCTGCTGCTGTTCGTCTTCGTGTTCGGCGGCACGCTCGGGGCCGGGCTGGGCGGCGGCCGCGCCGAGTACCTGGCGTACGTGGTGCCCGGCATCCTGCTGATGACCATCGGCGGGGCGGCGGCCGGCACCGCGGTCTCGGTCGCCACCGACATGACCGAGGGCATCGTGGCGCGGTTCCGCACCATGGCCATCGCCCGGGCCGCGGTGCTGACCGGGCACGTCCTGGGCAGCGTCATCCAGACCTTCGTCAGCCTGGTCATCGTGCTGGGCGTGGCGCTGGCCGTGGGCTACCGGCCCACCCCGGACCCGGTGGCCTGGCTGGGCATCCTGGCCGTGCTGGCGATGACCTCGTTCGCGGTCACCTGGCTGGCCACCGCGCTGGGACTGGTCGCCAAGACCGTCGAGGAGGCGAGCAACACGCCGCTGCTGTTGACCCTGCTGCCGTTCATCGGCAGCGGGTTCGTGCCGACCGGGTCGATGCCGGCCGGGCTGCGGCAGTTCGCCGAGCGCCAGCCCTTCACGCCGATCATGGAGACGCTGCGGGCGCTGCTGACCGGGGCGCCGGTGGGCCACCACATCTGGTGGGCCACCGCCTGGTGCGCCGCCATCGCGCTCGGCGGCTACCTGTGGGCGCGCAGGCGGTACAACGCCCGCTGACCGACGGCGCCGGCCCGCCGGATCACCGGCGGGCCGACGCTGGTCGCGGTACGGGTCAGGGACCGCTGACGATGCTGGTCACCTGGTGGCCGCTGGTGACGGCGGCGCCCGTGTTGTTGATGACGTGCGAGATCGTGCCGGTGCCGCCGAGCGAGACGGTCACCATGTTGCGGAACTGCACGCCCGCCCGCACCGGCACCTCGAAGGCGCGGGCGTTGACCACGCTCGGGTTGACGTTGAAGTAGGCGTACGAGCCCAGACCCCAGGCCTGGTGGTTGGTCACCGAGTCGGCCACCTTGTACGCCGCCCAGCCCGGCGTCGCGCCGTTCATGTAGGCGGCCTGGTTCGGCGGGTCGTACGGCATCTCGTTCTGGTAGAAGTACGTGCGCCCGTTCTCGCCGTTCCAGATGGTCTGGTACTGCTGGTAGTGCTCGACGAACAGGCCGTGGAAGGTGACGTCGTCGCCGTTGACGATCAGGCCGTTGGCCGCGGTGTTGACCGTCCAGCCGACCGTGCCGCCGTTGCCGTGGTCGGCCCGCCAGATCCAGGCGTGGTCACCGATCACGTCGTCGCTGTTGATCCGCAGGCTCACCGACGCCTTGCCGGCGATGGCCCCGCCGATCCGGAAGAACACGTCGGACAGCACGGTCGGGTTGGCCGAGTGGTCGGCGGCCGCGCCGGCCGGGCCGACCTCCATGAGCACCGGCGAGTTGGTGGTGCCGGCGTCGAACAGCAGGCCGGCCACCCGGACGCCGTCCACGTCGGCCACGGTCATCGCCGCGATGCCGTTCTGCGGGACGAACGTGGCCAGCCCCAGGCCCAGCACGACCGTGTTCGCCCGGGTCACCGTGAGCGTCTGGTTGAGGCTGTAGACACCCGGGGTGACCAGCAGGTTCCGGCCGGCAGCGAGGGCCGCGTTGATGGTCGCGGCGGTGTCGCCCGGCTTGACGACGAAGAACGACCCGATCGGCAGCGACTGCCCCGCCGGGTTGCCGCCGGCCCAGGTGGTGCCGGCCGCGTTGGACCGCACGGCGGGCACGAACACCTGGTACGCGCCGGCGCCGTCGACGTACAGGTAGGGCTTCTCGGCGACCTTCGGCGTCTGGCCGATCGTGGTGTACGGCGGGTTCGGGAAGCTGGTGGCCGGCGCGCCCGGCGAGCCCACGAAGACCTGGTTCCAGTTGGCGCCGGACCAGGAGCCCATCTGCGAGTTGCGGGTGATCCACTGCTGCTGGGTGCCGGACTGGATCTGCCCGTCGATCTTCGTGTCGGACATCCACCCGCCGGACGACCACCCGCCGTCGGAGAGCGCCAGGTTGCCACGGACGTGCATCCGCCGGTACGGGGCCGCCTGCGACACCGCCCAGCGGTCCAGCCCGCCGGTCGGGTTGACCGACAGGCCCTCGGCCGAGCGCCAGAAGTTCTGGGTGGCGTTCTGCGAGCCGTCCGGCCACCAGTCGGCCTCGGCGTGCACCCGGCCGTTGATGGTGACCGCGTCCGGGGTGAGCCCGAGGCCGGCCACCTGGGTGAAGAAGCCGACGTTGGCGTCCACGTTGTACGAGCCCGGCTTGAACAGCAGCGCGTACCGCTGGTTGCCGAACTGGTTGCTCACCTGCTGGTTGAAGACGGCGTTGAGGCGGTTCTGGATGGTCGACGGGGCCATCGACGGGTCGAACACGGTCACGTTCGGGCCCAGGTCGGGGTTGCCGGCGCCCGGCGGGACCGTGGTGGGGGGCGTGGTCGGGGGCGTGCTCACACCGTTGACGGTCCATTTCTGGTTGGCGCCGCCGCCGCAGGTCCAGAGCTGGAGCCTGGCGCCGTCGGCGAGGTTGTTGTCCTTGATGTCGAGGCACTTGCCGGCCTTGACGTTGATCAGGTCGCGCCCGGCCGTGTACGTCCACTGCTGGCTGGCCAGCCCGGCGTAGCAGTCCCACAGGTGCACGACGGCGCCGTCGGTGGTGGCGCCGTTCACGACGTCGAGGCACTTGCCCAGGCCCCGCAGCGACTGGTCGTCGCCGTATGTCCAGGTCTGGTTGGGCCCGGCCGAGCAGGACCACATCTGCGGCAGGTTGCCGTTGGCGGTGGAGCCGTCGGTGACGTCCAGGCACTTGCCGTTGGCGCTGCTGACGACGGTGCCGGTGGTGGCGGCCAGGGCGTTGGTGATGCCGGCGGCGCCGAGGGCGGCGACGGTCAGCGTGGTGACGGAGACGGCGAGGACACGCCGTCGGCGGGGATGCGGGGGCATGGGGATCCTTCGGGGCGGGGACGGGGACGGGGGGTCAGGCCGGGTTGTCGGCGTGGGTCAGGGTCTCCCACGCGACGAAGAGGTTGTTGCTGCCCTGCGGGCGCCGGGCCAGGGTGTACGTCTCGGTGTTGGCCATCGCGATGCCGAGCCGGTTGTGCAGGGCGTTGAAGGCGACCTCGGTGACCGGCCCGAGGCCCTTGGTCACGCTGCCGCCGCAGATGCTCGCCGGCACGGCCGTGCCGTTCTCGAACTTGGTGTGCAGGCCGAGCGCGTGCCGCAGCCGGTCCTGCAGCTCGGGGTAGAGGTCGCCGCCCTGGATGCGGGTGGTCTCGGCGACGTGCGCGATGGCGGACAGGCCGTAGCCGGTGTGCACGAAGTCGCGGCAGGTCTCCTGGGCCAGCCCGTCGACGAAGGTGCTCTGCCCCTGCCAGTAGCTGATCAGCTCGGCGCGGGTGTCGATGCCGCCGGCCGGCGGGTACTTCGGCTGGGCGCCGTCGGCGGTGACGTAGACGTAGGACGCGGCGCGCAGCTTGAACCGGGCGATGGCGCGGTCGTAGCTGGCCCGGTCGTCGAGGTGGACGGCGATGCCGACGGCGGCCTCCATCATCGACAGTTCCCAGTTGCCGTTGCTGTGGATGCCGGGGAGCACCACGGGCAGGTACACGGTGCGCAGCATGGTGGCGAAGCGGGCCTGGTTGGGCCAGGCGCCGTACGCGTGCTTGATGATCTCGGCGGCCCGGGGCCACACCGATCCGGCCCAGGCTGTCTGCAGCGGGGCATTGCTGTTGGTGTGCGTCCGGATGGTCGCCGACCACGCGTCCATCAGCGCGATCGCCTTGGCCGCGTACGCGGTGTCGCCGGTGATGTACCAGGCCAGCGCGTCGGTGTACGCGGCGATCGCGTCCTCGCGCTCGTCGGTGCAGCCGTTGTTGGGGTTGGAGTACGAGCCGCACTCGACGGTCGCCCGCGGCTTCGGCGTCCGGGTCAGCGAGGCGTACCGGCTGCTGATCATCTGGCGGTAGGCGGCCGTCCAGGGCTGGGCCCCGGCCGCGACCCGGCCCTTGACGAAGTCGAGCTGGGCCCGGCTCAGCAGGACACCGGGGTGGGAGAAGGCGGCCGCGGCCGTGACGGCCGTGGGGCGGGCGGGGGTGACCGTGTCGGCGTGGGCCACGAGGCGCACGCCGGCGGTGGCCAGCAGGGCGACGAGCACGGTGCCGGCGGCGAGCAGCGGCCGGCGGGGGGATTTCGGCACGACGGACTCCGGGGGGACGGGGAACCGGAAAGTGACTTAACAGTTCCGCACTCAACCGTGAGGAAAGGGACGCGGTCAAGGAGCCATCGACCAACTTAAGGATGACGAAAGGTTCGCGGCACGGAGAGCGCTTTCCCTTGGCGGCCGGGCCGTTCCGGGCCCCGGAACCGGTTACGCCGAGAAAGCGCTCTCACGGGGTCAGCAGCCGCCGTACGTCCACGGAGCCGCGCAGCGGCGCTCCCCCGGGGCCCGGGCCGGCCGCGGCCAGCGCCGCGATCTGGAGAGCGCGTTCCTCGGATTCGACGTCGACGATCCGGTAGCCGGCCAGGGCCGGCAGCCCGCCCCCGCCGGCGACGTCCGCGCCGGTCACCAGGTGCGCGCGGCCGCCGAGGCCCTGCGTCTCGACCAGCTCACCGGCCGCGGCGAGCTCGGCGTCCAGGCCCCGCTGGTAGGCGAAATGGCGGCGGATGTCGGCCGGGTCCCAGGAACCCATTGCGGCGCCGTGCTGGATCAGCAGAAACTTCGTCATACCCCCGGGTCGGTCCCGGCCGGCGGATCTCGACACGCCGGGACCGGTCCCGCACCGGACGGGAGGGCACCGTGGCGATCGGCCGCCTGCACCACCTGATCATCGACTGCCCGGACCCGCTGGCCCTGGCCACCTTCTACAGCGCCCTGCTGGATCTGCCGATCACCTACCGCGACGAGGACTTCGCGGTGGTGTCGGTCAGCGACCGGGCCTCCGGGCTGGCGTTCCAGCGGGCGGCCGGGCACCGGGCGCCGACCTGGCCGGAGGGGGCGACGCCGCAGCAGATGCACCTGGACGTGATGGTCGACGACGTGCCGGCCGCGTCCGCCGCGGTCCTCGAGCTCGGCGCCACCGCGCTGGGCGGCGACCCCGTGGCGGTCTTCGCCGACCCGGCGGGGCACCCGTTCTGCCTGATCCCCCGCCCGGGGTGGGCGCCGCCGGTCACGGACGCGACAATGCCCGGGTGAGGATCACCGCCCTGACCGAGGCCCCCGGCCCCTCGGCGTACCGGCTGGCCTGGATCGCCGCCGGCGACGACGGCCACCCGGTCGCCACCGCGTACCTGCGGGTGGGCACCACGGCCGAGGCGCAGCACCGCGCCGAGGCGGAGGTGGCGGTGCATCCCGCCGAACGGCGCCGCGGCGCCGGCACCGCGCTGCTGGCCGAGGCCGTCACGGCGGCCCGGGGGCTGGGCCGGCGCACGCTGGTGGCGGGCCCGGTGGCCGCCGGGTCGCCCGGCGAGGCGTTCCTGCGGGCCCGAGGGCTGCGGCCGGTGCTGGCGCTGACCTACGCCCGGCTGGCGCTCGCCGACGTCTCCGCCGCCCCGGCCGAGCCGCATCCCGGCTACCGCCTGGTGGTCTGGGAGGGCACGGTCCCCGACGAGCTGGCGGCGACGTTCACCGCCGCCCGCCGGGCGATGGACGACATGCCGATGGACGAGGCCGACGTGGCCCCGCAGACCTGGGACGTCGACCGGGTCCGGGCCGTCGCGGCCGCGGTCGCCGCCCGCGGCGACGTGCTCTGCACGGTCACGGCCGTCGCCGAGACGGACGGCTCCATCGTGGGCTTCAGCGAGCTGGTGGTGCCGGGTACGGGCACCGCCGACGCGCAGCACTACGGCACCGCCGTGCTGAGCGGGCACCGCGGGCGCGGCCTGGCCCGCCGGATGAAGGCGGAGGCGATCCGGCACATCCGGCAGCGGCATCCGGACGTGCCGGGACTGCTCACCGACACCGCGGACAGCAACGTGGCCATGCGCCGGGTCAACGACGCGCTGGGCTACCGCAGCACCCACCGCTCGCTGCTGTTCCAGCTCGACCTCTGACCCCTCGGGCGGCCCGGCATAGACACTGTCTACGGCTCTCTGGTAGACAGTGTCTATGGCCGATGACCTGCGCGAGCGTCTCGTGGCCGCCGGCGTAGCCCTGGTCACCGCCGAGGGCACCGAGGCGCTGACCCTGCGGGAGATCGCCCGGCGGGCCGGCGTGTCCCACGGCGCGCCGCGGCGCTGCTTCCCCACCCACCGCGAGCTGCTGGCCGCCGTCGCCCGGGTCGGCTACGAACGGCTGTCCGCCCGGATCGCGGCGCTCGGCGAGCAGCCCGACCCGCGCGCCGGGCTGCTCGCCCTGGGCCGGGTCTACCTGGAGTTCGCGCGCACCGAACGCGGCATGTTCGAGCTGATGTTCCGCCACGAGCTGCTGCGCGGCAACCAGGAGGGGCTGCGGGCGGTCAGCCGGCCGCTGTTCACGGTGCTGGTCGAGCTGGTCGCCCGGGCCCGGCCCGGACGACCGGACGCGGCCGTGGCCGCCGGCGCGCTGTGGGCCAACCTGCACGGCATCGCGCAGCTGTGGTCCTGGGGCAGCCTGCAGATGGCGGTCGGGACCGAGGAGGCCGACGCGCTGCTGCGGGCGGCCGTCGACGCGTACGGGGAGCGCTGACATGCTGCACCGGCTCACCCGGGCCCTGCTCGTCCCGGTGTCCCGGCTGGCGTTCCGGCCGGTGGTCGAGGGTCGGGAGCACGTGCCGCCGGCCGGCCCGGTCATCCTGGCCGCCAACCACCTGTCCTTTCTGGACAGTTTCCTGATCCCGCTGGTGGCGCCGCGGCCGGTGGCGTTCCTGGCCAAGGCGGAGTACTTCACCCGGCCCGGCCCGCTGGGCCGGCTCACCGGCGCCGCGCTGCTCGGCCTGGGCGCGGTGGCGGTGCCCCGCGGCGAGCACCGCGCCGCGCAGGCCGCCCTGGAGACGGCGCTGGGCGTGCTGCGCGAGGGCCGGGCGTTCGGCATCCACCCGGAGGGCAGCCGGTCCCGCGACGGCCGGCTGTACCGGGGACGCACCGGCGTGGCCTGGCTCGCGCTGGCCTCGGGGGCCCCGGTCGTGCCGGTCGCCGTGCTCGGCACCGACCGCGTCCAGCCGGTCGGCGCGCGGCTGCCGCGACCCGGCCGGGTCACGGTCCGCTTCGGCGCGCCGCTGCACTTCCCCGCTCCCGGCGGTCACGCCGCCCGGGCCCGGCGGGCGGCCACCGACCGGATCATGACGGAGATCGGCCGGCTGTCCGGCCAGCCGCAGGCCGGCTGCTACAACGAGCTCTCCGCCGGACGGTGACCGCCGGCTCGGCGGCTGCCGCTCAGCGCAGCGCCGGCAGCACCTTGGCCCCGAAGGCCTCCACGAACGGCAGCAGGTCCTGCCCGACGTGGTGCAGGTAGATCCGGTCGAAGCCCAGCGCCGCATAGCCGCGCAGCCACTCGACGTGCCGTTCCAGGTCGGCGGAGACGTTGACCACCTGGCGCACCTGATCCACGGTCACGTCCTTGGACACCACGTCGAAGTGGTCGACGGTCTCCAGGTCCCAGCACACCGGCGGCGGGAAGATGTTGCTGCGCCACTGGTCGTGGGCGATCGCCTCGGCCTCGGCCTCGGTCGGCGCCCAGCTCAGGTGCACCTGCAGGGCGAGCGGGCCGCGCCCGCCGGCATCCCGGTACGCCGTGATCATGTCGCGCAGGTGCTGCTCGGGGGCGTTGACGGTGACCAGGCCGTCCGCCCAGTCGGCGCACCAGGCGGCGGTCCTGGTGCTGACCGCCGCGCCGATCAGCGCCGGGGTGGTCTCGGGACGCGTCCACAACCGGGCCCGGTCCACCGTGACCAGGCCGTCGCGGGTGACCTCCTCGCCGGCCAGCAGCCCGCGGATGACCCCGACGCACTCCAGCAGCCGGGCCTCGCGGACCTCCTTGCGCGGCCACGGCTCGCCGGTGATGTGCTCGTTGCTGTACTCGCCGCTGCCCAGCGCCGCCCAGAACCGGCCCGGGTACATGGCGCCCAGCGTGCCGATAGCCTGGGCGATGACCGCCGGGTGGTAGCGCTGGCCCGGGGCGTTGACCACGCCGAAGGACAGGTTGGTGGCCTGCAGCGCGGCGCCGAGCCAGGACCAGGCGAACGCCGACTGGCCCTGCCGGGCGCTCCACGGCGAGAAGTGGTCGGAACACATCGCGGCGTCGAAGCCGGCGCGCTCGGCGGCGACCACGGCGGCGAGGAGCTCGGCGGGCGGGATCTGCTCGTGCGAGGCGTGGATGCCGTAGTCCGTCATGCGGCTGGAGGTACCCAGCCGGGACCGGGGGCAACCCGGCGCCGCCCGAGGGGCCTACCGTGGGGTCATGATTCGGTGGATCTCGGCGTTCATCGACCGGCCGGTCGCGCGGCTGGACGAGGCCGTCGCCTTCTGGACGGCGGTCACCGGCACGAAGCCGGCGCCGCAGGAGGATCCCGGCTTCGTCCGGCTGCACAGCGCGACCTCGGACGACTGGCTCGAGATCCAGGGCGTCCGGGACGGTCCCGGCGGGGCGCACCTCGACCTGGCCGTCACGGACGTGGCCGCCTTCGCCGCGACGGCCCGCGACGCCGGCGCCACGACCGTCGCCGATCACGGCAGCTGGCAGGTGCTGCGCTCCCCGGCCGGGCAGGCCTTCTGCGTCGCCGCCGGGCCGGGCGGGCGGGTGCTGCCCCGGGCGCTGACCGCGCCCGACGGCACCCGGACCCTGCTCGACCAGGTCTGCCTGGACGTCGGCCCGGCCGGCTACGACACCGAGGTGGCCTTCTGGGCCGGGCTCACCGGCTGGCGGCTGGAGCGGTTGCCGCCCTGCTTCCACCGGCTCACCCCGCAGCCCCGGCTGGCGGTACGAATCCTGCTGCAGCGTACGGACCACGAGCAGCCCCCATCCGCCCACCTGGACCTGGCCTGCTCCGACGTGCGCGCGGCCCGGGCCCGGCACGAGCAGCTCGGCGCGGCCTTCGTCGGCGAGTGGCCGGAATGGACCGTGATGCGCGACCCGGCCGGCGGCCGCTACTGCCTGACCGGCCGCGTCCCGCCCGGGGAGAAGGCATGACCGCCGTCCCGGTGTACCTCGACTGCGACACCGGGGTGGACGACGCCCTCGCACTGGCCCTGCTGCTCGGCCGGCCCGGGACCGCCGTCGCCGGGATCGGCACGGTGAGCGGCAACACCGCCGCCGGGCAGGCCGCCCGCAACACCCTGGACCTGCTCGCGCTGGCCGGCCGCGACGACATCCCGGTCGCGGTCGGCGCGCACCACCCGCTGGCCGGGACGTTCGGCGGCGGCGCGGCCCGGGTGCACGGCGGCAACGGCATCGGCGGGGTCGCGCTGCCCGCCGCCGGCCGGGCGCCCGCCGCCGGCGACGCGGTCGATCTGCTGCTCGGGCTGGCCCGCCGGCCCGTCGGCGGGTTGCGGATCGTGGCGACCGGGCCGCTGACCAACCTGGCGCTGGCGCTGCGCCGGGAGCCGGGCCTGCCCGCGCTGGTCCGCGACGTCACCGTCATGGGCGGGGCCGTGCGGGTGCCCGGCAACGTGACCGGGCGCGCCGAGGCCAACATCGCCGGTGACCCCGCTGCCGCGGCCGCCGTGCTGGCCGCGGCCTGGCCGGTGACGCTGGTGCCGCTGGACGTCACCATGGGCCACCGTTTCGCCGAGGACGACCGGGCGGCGCTGGCCGCCGCCGGCACGCCGCTGACCACGGCCCTGGCCGCGCTGCTGACCGGCTACTTCGACTACTACGAGCCGGTGCTGGGCGAGCGCCGGGTGCCGCTGCACGACCCGCTCGCCGCCGGGATCGCCACCGGCCTGCTCACGCCCGCGGACGCGCCGCTGCTGGGGTTGCGGGTCGAGCCGGACGGGCGGCTGGTGGAGGACCCGGCCGTCGCCACCCGCACCCGGGTCGTGCTGTCGCTGACCCGGGACGCCGCCCCGGCCGTCCGGCAGTCCATCGTCGGGCATCGCTGCGCGCCGCGGGAATGAGCGCGCCGGCCGGCCGGCGCCGATATGCTGGCGGGGCCCGACCGCACCGGAGGGTCCCATGACCGATCCGCACCTGGCCCCGCACTGGCAGTCGGCCGCGCTCGTCACCATCGACATGCAGCGCGACTTCCTGTCCGGCCGGCCGTACGGCCTGGCCGGGACCACCGAGATCATCCCGGCGCTGCGGTCGCTGGCCGACGCCTTCCGGGCCGCGCGCCGGCCGATCGTCCACATCGTCCGGCTGCACCGCGGCGACGACGTCGACCGGGTCCGGCGCACGCTGATCGCCGGCGGCGCCCAGCTCACCCGGCCCGGCACCGACGGCCGGCGGCTCGCCGCCGGGCTGCTGCCCGGCGACGGGCCCGAGCTCGACGACGACCTGCTGCTGGACGGGCGCCCGCAGGAGCTCGGCCCCGGCGAGTACGCCGTCTTCAAGCCGCGCTGGGGCGCCTTCTACCGCACCCCGCTCGACGACCTGCTGCGCGGGCACGGCGTCGACACCGCCGTCTTCGCCGGGTGCAACCTGCCCAACTGCCCCCGGGCCAGCATGATCGAGGCGAGCGAGCGGGACTACCGGGTGGTGCTGGCCACCGACGCCGTGTCGCAGGCCGGCGAGCAGGGCCTCCGGGAGGTCGCCGGGATCGGCGTGGTGCTCCTGCCGACCGCGCGCATCGTCGCCGCCCTGGCCGCGGCGGGCTGAGGCGGAGCGCCGTGCGAGCCGTCCTGGCGGATCTGTCCGTCCCCCGCTACCTGGCCACCGCGGCGGCCCAGGCGCTGCCCCGGGGCGTGGGCAGCGGCGCCGGCTGGGGCGTCACCGGTCTGCTGCGCCTGCGGGAGGACGTGCCGGAGCCGGTCCTGCCCCGCTCCCCCGGCTGGGTGCTGCTGCGTCCGGAGCTGTCCGGCATCTGCGGCAGCGACACGGCCGTCGCGCACGCCAAGTCGTCGCTGGTGCTCAGCGCGTACTACACCGCGCGGCGGCAGATCCTCGGGCACGAGATCGTCGCCGTGGTGGCGTCGGCCGGGCCGGGCGTCACCGCGGTGGCCCCGGGCGACCGGGTGGTGATCGACCCGGCGCTGTCCTGCGTGCACCGCGGGTTCGAGCTGTGCCGGTCGTGCCGGGAGGGTCACCCGTACGTCTGCGAGCGTTTCGACCAGCCCGGCGTGACCGGCTGCCGGTCGCCGACCCAGGGTTTCGACGCGGCGCTGGGCGGCGGCTGGGCCGAGTACGTGGCGGCCCACGAGAGCCAGCTGCACCGGGTCGGCGCCCTAGCGTCGCACCGGGCGGTCCTGGCCGAGCCCGCGGCCATCGCCCTGCACGCCGCGCTGCACTGGCGGCGCCGCGGCGACCGGGCCGTGGTCATCGGCCCGGGAACGATCGGGCTGCTGGTGACGGCCGCCCTGCGCCGGCTGCACCCGGACCTGGACATCACCGTCGTGGGCCCGGGCGAGTTCAGCCGGGCGGCGGCGATGCGCACGGGGGCGAGCCGCGCCCTGGAGCCGGGCCCGCAGGTCGTCGAGTCGCTCGCGCGGGTGCACGGCGGCCGGGTCGTGCGGCCGCGGCTGACCCGGACCCCCATCCTGGAGCAGGGCGTGGACGTGGTGTTCGACTGCGTGGCCCGCACCGACTCGATCGACCTGGGGCTGCACCTGCTGCGGCCGACCGGCATGCTGGTGCTGGTGGGCGGCGCGGGCCGGCAGCGGGTCGACTGGTCGCTGGTCTGGAACCGCCAGCTGACCGTGCAGGGCACCGTCAACTCGGGCCCGGAGCCCGCGCTCGCCGGGCGGACGACCATGGCCGAGGTGGTGGAGTGGCTCGCCGATCCGGCGTACCCGGTGGACGCGCTGGTGACCCACACCTTCGCGCTGGACGACTGGCGGCTGGCCCTGCAGACGGCGTCCGCCGCCGCCCGGGCGCACGCCGTCAAGGTCACCCTGCGGCCGAACCCCGGCGTGCCGCTGGTGCCGGGTCCCGGGCCAGCCCGGTGAGGAACGAGACCAGGGCCTGCCGGTACGGGCCCACGGTGCGCAGGTCGGCGTACTCGTCCGGGCCGTGCTGGCCGGCGCCGCCCGGCCCGAAGATCACCGCGTCGATGCCGCGCGCGGAGTAGAACCGGCCGTCGGCGGCGCCGTGCTTGCGCAGCAGCTCCCCGGAGAACCCGGCCGCGCGGGCCGCGGCCCGCAGCCGGGCCACCTCGGGACTGTCCGGGTCGGCGTGGTGCGGGGCGCCGAGCCCGTCCACGACCACGTCGACGCCGCTCACCGCGCGCAGATGGCCGGCGATCTCGGCCGCCGTGCGCCCGGCGAAGTCGGTGTCCTGGGGCGGGAAGCGGATGTCGAGCCAGGCGGTGGCCTCGGCCGGCACCTGGTTGAGCGCGCGGTTGGGGGTACCGATCCGGGCCAGGTTGACCGTGGTGCGCCACTGCTCGTCCGCCGGCACGGGGTAGCGGCGCAGCACCGCGTCGACCGCACCGGTCAGCGTCAGCAGGGCGTTGTCGCCGAGCCACGGGTACGCCGCGTGGGCGGCGGTGCCGGTGGCGCACAGCCGTACCTGGAGGATGCCCTTGGAATCGGTGACCACGCGCAGGCCGCTCTGCTCGCCGATGACCACGAAGCCGGCGGTGACGCCGGCCTCGAGCTGGTGCGCGGTGCCGTCGTGGCCGCCCACCTCCTCGTCGGTGACCAGCTGCAGGCCCAGCGGGTACGGCAGGCCGGGGGCCAGGGACCGGAACACCTCGGCCAGGACCAGCGCCGCCACCTTCATGTCCTGGGCGCCCCGCCCGTAGAGCCGGTCGCCGTCGCGGCGGGCCGCGTAGCTGTCGGCGGGCACCACGTCGAGGTGGGCGTTGAGCAGCACCCGGAACGCCGGGCGCGGGCCCGGCCGGTACACCAGCGCGCTGGGCTTGCCGCGGGAGGCGAACCGTTCCACCGCGAAGCCGGGCCCGACCACGTCGAGCACCAGCTCCAGCGCGCGCCGCAGCTCGGCCGGGCGGTCCGCGGTCGAGGGCACGGCGATCAGTTCGGCGGCGCGGGCCGGCAGGTCCATGGCACCGACCCTACGGGCACCGCGTCAGGCCGTCGCCGAGCCGTCGCGCCGGCCGTCCCACCGCTGCACCGCCGGCGGCACGGCGACAGCGTGCGACGGCGCCCGGTCCTGCAGGGCGTCCCGGACGTTCTTCTGCACGGCGACCGCGGCGAACAGCGTCATGGCGAAGGACAGACCGTAGAAACCCTTCTCGCTGAGCGTCATCCCGCTGTTCCAGAGGCCGACCACCAGCATGAGGACGGCCAGGGCCAGCACCGACCACGACAACCCGAGGTAGAGCGCCGAGACGGCGAGCCCCTCGGCCCGGTCCCGCACCGCCTTCTGCAACGAGACCGCGGCGAACAGGCCGAGCACCAGCACGGCGGCGTAGAAGCCCTTCTCGCTCTTGACCATGGAGGCGTTCCACAGCCCGACGGCGAATGTCACCACCCCGAGCAGCAGCGCGGCCCACGAGGCGCCGACGAAGGCGGCGGTGGGCTTGATCGGGGCGGAGGTCTGACTGGTCACGGCGCGCTCCTGGGGTGAGGGTTCGGCGGGGAGCACCAGCCTGCGGCACCCGCGGGCCGGGCGCCTGAGTCGAGGTACTCAGCGCCCGGTGACCGCTCAGGCGGGCGCGGCCCCGGCCTTCCGGCGGCGGCTGACCAGGGTGACGACCGCCACCACCAGCGCGCCGACGATCAGCCCGAGCAGGGCGCTGAAGGCCGTGTTGACGAGCCAGCCGACGAGCCCGCCGAGCGCGCCCGTGGCGTCGTGGGCGGCCTCCTCCACGTGGTGCACCGCCGCGTAGAGCGCGTGCAGGCCGAGCTCGTCCGTGCCGACCAGCAGGATGTGCCCGCCGACCCACAGCATCGCGGCGGTGCCGACGACCGTCAGCGCGGTGAGCACCCGCGGCATCGCCCTCACCAGGCCCCGGCCGAACGACGCGACGGCCCCGGAGAGCTGGGCCAGGCGCAACCCGGCGTCGTCCATCTTCACGATCAGGGCCACAGCGCCGTACACCACCACGGTCATGACCAGGGCGACGACGGCCAGGATGGCCAGCCGCGACCAGAACGGCTCGTCGATCACCTCGTTCAGCGTGATCACCATGATCTCGGCCGACAGGATCAGGTCGGTCCGCACCGCCCCGGACACGAGCGTCTTCTCGTCCTTGCTCTGCTCCTCCGCGCCGTGGGCGTCGTGATGGGCCAGCTTGGCCCACACCTTCTCCGCGCCCTCGTAGCACAGGTAGGCGCCGCCCGCCATGAGGATCGGCGTGAGCAGCCACGGCACGAACTGGCTGAGCACCAGCACGGCCGGCAGGATGATGAGGAACTTGTTGCGCAGCGACCCCACGGCGATGCGCCTGATGATCGGGACCTCGCGCTCGGCGGCCAGGCTCCGCACGTACTGCGGCGTGACGGCGGCGTCGTCGATGACCACACCGGCGGCCTTGGCCCCGGCCTTCGCGGCGGCCGCCCCGATGTCGTCGACGGACGCGGCGGCGGCGCGGGCCAGCACCGCCACGTCATCCAGCAGGGCTACGAGTCCACCGGCCAAGACGGTTCCTTCCAGAAGGTGAGCGGGGTCGTGCCGGCTCATTGTCGCCCACGTACCTGAAAGGGCCGCCCCGGCCGCGGGGCCGGTCAGCGCCACCCACCCGCCCGGCGGAGGCTCAAGGAGCTCGATCGTCCTCCTCCACCGGCGCAGGCAATTCCGCGACATGGCTGCGGTACCCCGCCAGGGCCTCCCGGAGCACGTCCGCCCCCGGCCGCGCCCACACCTCCTCCGCGAACACCTCGACCTCGATCGGCCCGGTGTACCCGGCCGCGTCCACCGCCTCCCGGAACCGGCGCAGCTCGACGCAGCCCGTACCCGGCAGGCCCCGGCCCAGCAGCACCCCGGCCGGCAGCGGCGTGACCCAGTCGGCCACCTGGAAGCAGGCGATCCGCCGTTCCCGCCCGGCCCGGGCGATCTGGTCCCACACCCCGTCGTCCCACCACAGGTGGTACGTGTCGACCACGACCCCGACCGTCTCGGCCGGGTACGGCGCCGCCAGGTCGAGCGCCTGCCTGAGGCTGGCCACCACGCACCGGTCGGAGGCGAACATCGGGTGCAGCGGCTCGACGGCGAGTTGCACGCCGGCGTCCAGCGCGTACGGCACGAGCCGGCCGATCGCCTCGCCCACGTGGGCCCGGGCCGCGTCGATGTCGCGGCTGCCCGCCGGCAGGCCCCCGGACACCAGCACCAGCGCCGGGGCGCCGAGGGTGGCCGCCTCGTCGATCGCGCGTCTGTTCTCCTCCTCCCAGCCGCTCTGCTGGAAGAAGCCGCCGCGGCACAGCGACGTCACGGTCATGCCGGCGTCGCGGATCAGCGCCGCCGCCCGCTCGACGCCGTACGCCTGCACGTCCTCGCGCCACAGCCCGGCGCCGGTCACGCCGGCCTCGGCGCAGCCGGCGACCAGGTCGGGCAGCGGCCAGTGTCTGGTCGTCGCCTGGTTCAGCGAGAAGCGCTTCACGGCCGGGCCACCTTGCCGGCGGCCGGCCCCACCCGGTGCGGCGCCACGGGGCGGCCGCGCCGGTTGAGCCGCGGGGTCACTGCTCCAGCTCCGGCACCTCGACGCGGCGGCCCTCGCGGGCCGACTGCAGGCCGAGCTCGGCGAGCTGCACGCCGCGCGCGCCGGCCCACAGGTCCCAGGTGTACGGCGCGTCCTCGGCGACGTGGCGCAGGAACATCTCCCACTGCGCCTTGAAGCCGTTGTCGAACTCCTCGTTGTCGGGCACCTCCTGCCACTGGTCGCGGAAGGAGTGGGTCAGCGGCAGGTCGGGGTTCCACACCGGCTTGGGGGTGGTGGCCCGGTGCTGGACGCGGCAGTTGCGCAGGCCGGCCACGGCGCTGCCCTCGGTGCCGTCCACCTGGAACTCGACCAGCTCGTCGCGGTTGACCCGGACGGCCCAGGAGGAGTTGATCTGCGCGACCACGCCGCCGTCGAGCTCGAAGATGCCGTACGCGGCATCGTCGGCGGTGGCCTCGTACGGCTCGCCGCGCTCGTCCCAGCGCTCGGTGATGTGCGTGGTGACGTGCGCGGTGACCGCCCGTACCGGCGCGAACAGCTGTTCCAGCACGTAGTGCCAGTGCGGGAACATGTCCACCACGATGCCGCCGCCGTCCGCGGCCCGGTAGTTCCAGCTCGGGCGCTGGGCGGCCTGCCAGTCGCCCTCGAAGACCCAGTAGCCGAACTCGCCGCGGACCGACAGGATGCGGCCGAAGAAGCCGCCGCTGATCAGCCGTTCCAGCTTGCGCAGGCCGGGCAGGAACAGCTTGTCCTGCACCACGCCGTGCTTGACCCCGGCGGCGTCCGCGGCGCGGGCCAGCTCGACCGCGCCGTGCAGGGTGGTGGCCAGCGGTTTCTCGGTGTAGATGTGCTTGCCGGCCGCGATGGCCAGGCCGATGGCCTTCTCCCGCTCGCTGGTCACCTGGGCGTCGAAGTAGATCCGCATGTCGGTACGGGCCAGGGCGGCGCCCAGGTCGGTGGTCCACTCGGTGAGGCCGTGGCGGGTGGCCACGTCGCGCAGCTTGGCCTCGCTGCGCCCGACCAGCAGCAGCTCGGGCCAGAGGACCGAGCCGTCGCGCAGCGGCAGCCCGCCGCTCTCGCGGATGGCGAGCAGGGAGCGGACCAGGTGCTGGCGGTAGCCCATCCTTCCGGTGACACCGTTCATGACGATCCCGATCGGGATGCGAGCGGACATGGGCCAACCCCCTAGGTAAGCGCTTTCCCGGCAGGCTACCGGCGCGCCCACGCCGCAGGCAAGCGGTTGCCCCCGGCGGTTGATGGGCTAGTGTTCTCCGCGTGGCGACTCTCGCGGACGTCGCGCGGCGGGCCGGGGTCTCGACCGCGACCGTGTCCCGCATCATCAACAACAGCCCCAAGCCGGTCGCCGACGCGCTGCGCGAGCGCGTCCTCGCGGCCGTCGCCGAGCTGCAGTTCGTCCCCAACGCCAACGCGCAGCAGCTGGCCCGGGCGGACCGCACCGCGGTCGGCGTGATCGTCCACGACGTCTCGGACCCGTACTTCGCCGAGATCACCCGCGGCCTGCAACGGGTGGCCACCGACCACGGCCGGCTGGTCATCATCTGCAACAGCTACCGCGACCCGGAACGCGAACTGGCCTACGTGGACCTGCTGCACGCCCACCAGACCGCCGCGATCGTGCTGGCCGGCTCCGGGTACGTCGACGCGCCGATCACCGCCCGGCTGGACGGCAAGCTGCGGCTCTACCAGAGCACCGGCGGCCGGGTCTCGGTGATCGGCCGGCACGAGCACGCCGGCGACGCCGTGGTGCCGGAGAACGAGCCCGGCGGCTACCTGGCCGGCGACGCCCTGTACCGGCTCGGCCACACGGCCATCGGCGTCATCGCCGGGCCGCGGCACCTGACCACCACCACCGACCGCCTGGCCGGGCTGCGCCGCGCGGCCAAGGAGCACGGGCACCGGCTCGGCGCCCGGCAGGTGGTCTACGCCGACTTCGACCGCAACGGCGGGGCGGCGGCGGCCGCGACCCTGCTGGCGCAGAACCCCGGCCTGACCGCCATCGCGGCGCTGAACGACTCGATGGCCGTGGGCGCCCTGGCCTGCCTGCGGGAACGGGGCATCGACGTGCCGGGCGAGATGAGCCTGATCGGCTTCGACGACATGCCCATCTCGGTCGACGTGACGCCGCCGCTGAGCACCGTACGGCTGCCGCTGGAGGAGATCGGCGTGCGCGCCATGACGCTGGCGCTGCGCGAGGGCGACCGCGACGGCCCGCTGGTCGAGCACGCCGCCGCGAAGCTGGTGCTGCGGGGCAGCACCGGCGCGCCGCGCGGCTGACCGGGGTCCTAGACCGCCAGCCGGTCCGCCTCGCGCGAGTCGACCTGCTGCGTGACGCCGCAGTTGGTGCACTGCAGGTAGTAGCGGGCCGGCCGGACCGGGAACAGCGGGATGAAGAACAGGCTGAACTTCGTGGTGACCCGGATCAGCACCTGCGCCACGGTCGCGCCGCAGTAGGCGTGCAGCAGGGTGGGCGCGGCCAGCCGGCGCTCCGAGGACTTGAGACCGAAGATGAGGAACACGGTTCGACGGTACCCAGCGGGCGCGTTCCCAAGCCCCGCGCCGCCCGTGATCTGATCAACGGCATGACCGCGCCGCCCGCCCGGCGCACCGCGCTGGACGTGGTGCGCATCGTCGTCGTCATCGGCCTGGTGTTCTTCCACGCCGCCCTGGTCTTCGACGCCACCGACGACTACTACGTCAAGAACGCCGAGACGACCGGGGTGACCACGGTGCTGGCCGGGCTCGGCGTGGTCTGGGCGATGCCGCTGCTGTTCGTGGTGGCCGGCATCGGCGCCCGGTACTCGCTGGCCCGGCGCGGCCCGGGCGGCTTCGCCCGGGAGCGGTTGTTGCGGCTGGGCGTGCCGCTGGTGGTGGCGACGCTCACCATCGTCCCGGTGCCGCCGTGGCTGCGCCTGCGCGGCCAGGCCGGCTACGACGGGAGCTACCTGGAGTTCCTGCCGCGGTTCTTCGCCGTGCGGTTCGCCCCCGGGGACTTCCCGTTCGTGCTGCGCGGCGAGGTGTTCGAGACCGGGCACCTGTGGTTCGTCGTGCTGCTGCTGGCGTACTCGCTGATGCTCGCGGCCGTGGTGGCCCGCCTCCCCGAGGGACCGCGCCGCCGCGCCGTCGATGCCGCCGCCGCCGCGGCGGGCCGGGCCGGGGTCGTGCTGCTGCCCGCGCTCCCCCTCGCGGCGGTCGGGGTGCTGCTGGGCCTGGAGGAGGGGCTGGGGGCGTGGAGCCGGTGGGCCTACGTGCTCTTCTTCCTGTACGGCTTCGTGCTCGCCACCGACGAACGCTTCGGGGCCGCCCTGCGCCGCCACGCCCGGGTCGCCGCCGTCCTGGCCGTGGTCGCGTTCGCGGCGAGCGCACCGGGCTTCGCCACCGCCGGCACGGACCTGTTCACCGGCATGGCGCCGCTGGCGGTGGTCTCGCGGGCGCTGTTCAGCGTGTCCGGCTGGTGCGCGCTGGTCGCCATCCTGGGCCGGCTCGACCGCCCGCGGGAGCCCCTCGCCCGGGCGGCGCCGACGCCGGCCGGCCGGGCCCGGCTCCTCGCCTACCTCGGCGCGGCGGCGCTGCCGTTCTACGTGCTGCACCAGCCGATCGTGGTGGCGGTGGCCTACCTGGTCGTGCCGGGGCACGCGCCGATCATCGTCGAGTACGCGGTCATCGTGGCGATTTCGCTGGTCCTCACGTTCGTGGCGTACGACATCCTGGTGCGGCGGACCCGGATCACCCGGCTGCTGTTCGGCATGCGCGCGGAGAGGACCTGACCATGCTCGTCGAGGTGGAGCACGACACCCCGCTGCGGTTCGCCACCGGCGCGCCGGTCCGGGCGGCCTCGGCCATCGCGGCGTTCGGCGACGGCTGGCTGGTCGCGCAGGACGACGCCACGCACGCGGCCTGGCTGCGGCCCGCCGGGGTGACCGCGGTCCGGGTCAGCGAGCCGGTCGAGGGGCACGACACCTTCGCCGCGGCCGAGGGCACCAAGCACCTCAAGCCGGACTTCGAGGCGGCGGTCGCGGTGGACGGCGGGGTGCTGCTGCTCGGCTCGGGCTCCACCGCCCGCCGGATGCGCGCCTCCCTGGTGACCGCGCCCGGCGCCTTCACCACCCTGGATCTGACGCCGGTCTACCGGCAGGTCGCCGCGGCCCTCGGCGTGCCGGCCGACCGGCTCAACCTGGAGGGCGCGGCCCGGGCCGGGGGACGGCTGCGCTGGTTCCAGCGGGGCAACTCGGCCGCCGGGGTGCCGTCCGCGGCGGTCGACGTGGACCTGTCCGCCCTGCTCGGCGCCGGCCCGGTCGCGGTGGGCGACCCGCGGCGCTACGACCTGGGCACGGTCGGCGGGGTGGCGCTGGCGATCACCGACGCGGTGGCCCTGCCGGACGGCCGGATGCTGGTGTCCGCCGCCGCCGAGGACACCCCGAACGCGGTCGACGACGGGCCGGTGGTCGGCGCCGCCCTCGCGCTGCTGGACGACGAGCGGGTGCTCGCGGTGGCCGCGGTGCCCGGCGGGCCGTACAAGATCGAGGGCCTGGCCGTGCGCGCCGCCGGGCCCGCCGGGGCGTCGCTGGTCGCGGTGGTCGACGCCGACGACCCGCTGGCCCCGTCCCGCCGGCTCGACCTCCGGATCGGCTGGTGATGTTCAGCGCGGCGCCACGAGGGAAGCAGGAGGACATGGCGACGATATTGGTGACCGGGTCCAGCGACGGCATCGGACGGCAGACCGCAGACACGCTCGCGGCGCAGGGCCACCGCGTGGTGCTGCACGCCCGCAACGAGGAACGCGCCGCGCAGGCCCGGGCGGCGGTGCCGCGGGCCGCGGCGGTGGTGCGCGGGGACCTGACCTCCCTGGCGGAGACCCGGGAGCTGGCCGACCGGGCGGCGGCGCTGGGCCCGTACGACGTGGTGATCCACAACGCCGGGGTGGGCGGGGGCCAGGACGCGCCCGTGCGCACCGGGGACGGGCTGGAACGGATCTTCCAGGTCAACGTGCTGGCGCCGTACGTGCTCACCGCGCTGATCCCGTGGCCGTCCCGGCTGGTGTACCTGACCTCCGGGCTGGAGTCCGGCGGCGTGCCCCGCCTGGACGACCTGCAGTGGCGGGAGCGCGACTGGCACGGCATGCAGGCGTACAGCGACTCGAAGCTGTACGACGTGCTGCTGGCCTTCGCGGTCGCCCGGCGCCGGCCGCAGACCCTGAGCAATGCCGTCGACCCGGGCTGGATCCGGACCCGGATGGGCGGGCCCGGCGCGACCGACGAGCTGCCGGCCGGCGCCGAGACGCAGATCTGGCTGGCCACCGCCGACGAGCCGGCGGCCCGGGTGTCGGGCCGGTACTTCAAGCGCCGGCGGGAGCTGCGGGCCAACCCGGCGGCGTACCGGGAGGACCTGCAGGAGGAGCTGCTGGCCGCCTGCGCCGAACTCTCCGGGGTCAAGCTGCCCGGGTGAGCGGGTCCGGGCGCCGTGCCGGAGAATGATCGACCATGAGTGATCCCACCTCCCCCCGGGTCCGCGACCTCGACATCGTCGTCTACGGCGCCACCGGCTTCGTCGGCGTGCTGGTGGCCGGGCACCTCGCCGCGCACGCGCCGGCCGGCACCCGGATCGCCCTGGCCGGGCGGTCCGCCGAGCGGCTGGCGGCGGTCCGTGCCCGGCTCGGGGTGGACTGGCCGGTCATGGTGGCCGACGCCGCCGACGCCGAGGCGGTCGAGCGCCTGGCCGGGGCGGCACACGTCGTGATCACCACCGTCGGCCCGTACGCCAAGTACGGCCGGGCCCTGGCCCATGCGTGCGCCGCCGCCGGCACCGACTACGTCGACCTGACCGGCGAGGTGCTCTTCGCCCGGGCCAGCGCGGACCAGAACCACGAGCTCGCCCGGTCGACCGGGGCCCGGATCGTGCACTCGTGCGGCTTCGACTCGATCCCGTCGGACATCGGCGTGCACGTGCTGTGGGAGCGCGTGCGGGCCGACGACGCGGGCGAGCTGACCGCAACCACGCTGGTCGTGACCAGCGCGAAGGGCGGGTTCAGCGGCGGCACCATCGACTCCATGCGCCACCAGCTCGACGTGCTGAGGAAGGACCGGTCGCTGCGCCGGCTGGCCGCCAGCCCGTACTCGCTGAGCCCGGCGCGGGCCGAGGAGCCCGATCTGGGCCGGCAGGACGACATGGTCACGCTGCGCGGCGAGCAGGTGGACCCGTCGCTGCGGGGCAGCCTGGGCCCCTTCGTGATGGCGTCCTACAACACCCGGGTGGTGCGGCGCAGCAACGCGCTGCGCGGCTACGCGTACGGCCGGGAGTTCCGCTACCGCGAGGCGATGAGCGTGGGCACGTCGCCGCTGTCGCCGGTGCTCGCCGCGGGCCTCAAGGCCGGGCTGGGCGCGCTGGTCGTCGGCCTGTCCCTGCCGCCCACCCGGTTCGTGCTGGACCGGATCCTGCCCAAGCCCGGCGCCGGCCCGGGCGAGAAGGCCCGCCGCGAGGGCCACTTCACCATGGACCTGTTCACCCGGACCAGCACCGGCGCCCGCTACACGGCCCGGTTCCGCGCCCAGGGCGATCCCGGTTACGCGGCCACCGCGGTCATGCTCGGCGAGTCGGCGCTGGCGCTGGTGCTGAACCGCGCGGAGCTGCCCACCACCGGCGGCGGCGTGCTCACCCCGGCCACCGGCATCGGGGACGCGCTGGTCACCCGGCTGCGCGCGGCGGGGGTCGAGATCTCGGTACGGCGGCTCGACCCCTGAGCGGCGCCGCGGATGCATGGTCCAGCCCCGGGCAAATTGCCGAAGTCGGCCCCCTCCGCCGCCCCCGCTGGCAATAGTGAGCATGCGGACGGCGCGGGGCCGGCCGCGAGGCGGGCCCGGCCCGGCTGGGTCAGCCTCACCTGCACCGGAAAGAAGACCGGCATGACCACGCTGACCGCCTCGGAGACGCCTGCCCGCGGACGACCGTCGCTCGCCGACCTCAGCGTCAACGTCAAGGTCCTCACCGCGGTGGCCCTCGCCGCCCTCGTGGCCCTGATCGTCGGCGTCAACGGCATCCGGTCGCTGAGCGCGGCCAGCGACTCCGCGCAGCAGATCTACCGCAGCAACGTGGCCAGCATCAAGGCCGTCGGCACCCTCAAGACGGCGGCCAGCCAGGCCCGGACCGACCTGGCCAACCAGGCGCTGTCCCCCGACGAGGCCTCGGTCACCAAGTTCACCCAGGCCTATCTGGCGGACCTCGGGACCTTCGACACCGCGATGAAGGCCTACCGCGACAGCATGCCGGCCGGCGACCCCGCCGTCATCGACCGGCTCGAGACCACCTGGTCGACGTACGGCAAGGTGGGCCAGGAGAAGATGCTGCCGGTGGGCGCGAAGAACGACCTGGCCACCTGGTCCCGGCTGCGCGACACCGAGACCTTGCCCCTGATCAAGACGATGTACGCCGACCTCGCCACGCTCGACCAGACCGAGACGGCCGACGCCGCCCGCAACGCCGCCACGGCCCGGGACGGCTACGAGTCCAGCCGCCTGACGGCGATCCTCACGCTGACCATCGGGGTGCTGCTCGCCCTGGCCCTGGGGGCGCTGGTGGCCCGGCGGATCGTGCAGGCGCTGACCAAGGTCAAGGTGGTCTGCGAGGCCCTGGCCGCCGGCGACCTGACCCGGACCAGCGGCCTCACGTCCCGCGACGAGCCCGGCCGGATGGGCCAGGCCCTGGACGCCGCCGTGGGCCGGCTCCGGCAGACCGTCACCACCATCGACGGCTCCGCCGCGTCCCTGGCCAGCGCCACGGAGCAGATGACCGGCACGGCGACCCAGATCGCCGCCTCGGCCGAGGAGACCTCCGCCCAGGCCCAGACCGTGTCGGCCGCGGCCGAGCAGGTGTCCCGCAGCGTCGAGACCGTCTCCGCCGGCAGCGAGGAGATGGGCGCCTCGATCCGGGAGATCTCCCAGAACGCCACCGAGGCCGCCCGGGTCGCCGCCGAGGCCGTCAGCGTCACCGCCGCCACCTCGGCCACCATGGGCAAGCTCGGCGAGTCCTCGGCCGAGATCGGCAACGTCATCAAGGTCATCACCTCGATCGCCGAGCAGACCAACCTGCTCGCGCTCAACGCCACCATCGAGGCCGCCCGGGCCGGCGACGCCGGCAAGGGCTTCGCGGTGGTCGCCAGCGAGGTCAAGGACCTGGCCCAGGAGACCGCCCGCGCGACCGAGGACATCTCCCGCCGGGTCGAGGCCATCCAGAGCGACACCAGCGGGGCGGTCGCGGCGATCGAGGGCATCTCCGCGGTCATCGCCCGGATCAGCGACTTCCAGACCACCATCGCCTCCGCGGTGGAGGAGCAGACGGCCACCACCGCCGAGATGAACCGCAGCGTGGGCGAGGCCGCGGGCGGCACCGGCGAGATCGCGCAGAACATCACCGGCGTCGCCGAGGCCGCGCGGCTGACCGCCCAGGGCGTCGCGCAGACCCAGCAGGCCACCGCCGAGATGGCCCGGATGTCGACCGAGCTCAGCGGCCTGGTCTCCACCTTCCGCTTCTGAGCCGCGGCCGGGCTCAGGCCCGGCCGGCGCAGGCGACGCAGGTCGTGGCGAAGGGCCGGGCGGCGAGGCGTTCCTCCGGGATCGGCTCGCCGCACCGCGCGCAGCCGCCGTAGGTGCCGGCCGCCGAGCGCTCCAGGGCGCCGTCCAGGTCGGTGATCCGGCGCCGGCCGGCGGCCAGCAGGGCGGTGAGCTGCGCCCGCTCGAAGGCGATGGTGCTGCCCTCCGGGTCGTGCTCGTCGTCGGCGTTCGAGCTGCGCGAGGCCTCGAACAGCGCGGCCAGCTCGGCGTCCAGCCGATCCACCTGCTCCTGCGCCTCCGCCCGCAGGCGCCGCAGGGTCTCGTCGCGGCCCATCCCCCGACGATACGGGGGCGCGGACGCCTATGCTCCCCACCTGTGGACGACCTCGCGCACGCCCGGGCGCTCGGCGACGAGCTGGGCGGGACCTTCTGTCTGACCTACCTGAAGGGCGTCGACGCCCCGGCGGCGCTGCGCCGGCTGGGCGGTTGCCCGGAGACCGTCCGGGAACGCACCGGCGCGGAGCTGACCGCGTCCCCCCGGCTCGCCGCGGCCGTGCGGCTCGGGGCCTGGTCGGTCGTGATCGAGCCCGGCGGCGCCCTCGGCGCCGACCGGGCGCTGCTGGAGGCCGCGTCGCGGGGCGCCGCCGCGGTCTGTGTGTCGCGGCACGCCGGGGCGGCCGGGCACTTCGCGTACGCCGTCGACGGCACGACGGTCACCGGCTTCGACCCGGCCTATCCGGCCGAGGAGACCGTCTGGGGGTCGGACCCCGGGATGCTGCGGCGCCTGATGGACGCCCTCGGCCTGCGACCGCCGTCCGACGAGTCGGAGCGCACCTGGGAGGACGCGGAGGCGCGGGCGATCGTCCTCGCCCAGCGGATCACCGGGGTGCGGCTGCCCGAGCGGCCGCTGCGGACCGCGCTGGTCTCGGCCGAGCTGGAACCGTGGTTCGTCACCCCGGCGTCCCGGGGCGACCTGCTGCGGGCGCGCCGGCGCGACCCGGACACCGCGGAACTGGTCGCCGCGGCCGAGACCGCCGGCGCCGAGCGGCAGCGGGCGGTCGCCGTGGCCGAGGTACGCCGGCAGGCAGCCGTGCTCGGCCTCGCCGACACCCCGGGCCTCACGCCGGCCCTGGACGCCGGCCACCCGATCGAGGTCGGGTCGCCGCTCGGCGCCCGGGTCCGGGGCTGGCTGGCCACGGTCCGGCAGGGCGCGGAGCACCCGGACCGGCTGACCGAGCAGGAGCGCGCGCACGCCGCCGGGCTCGGCTGGTTCCTCGGCGCGCTGCGCGGGCGGTCGGACCCGGATCCGCGGGTGGCGCTGCTCGCCGCGCTGAAGCCGTACGCGTCGGGCCTGCCCGGCCTCGCCGACGGGCCGGCCCGGGCCGCGGTGCTGGCGGCGCTACGCGACCAGGCTCACTGACCGGCCGCTGAGCCGGGCGGTGACGGCCTGCAGGGCCGCGACGGTCTCCCGGTCCCGGTCGGGGTCGTCCTCGGTCGGCCAGGCGCTGCACTTGACGATCACCACGTCCGCCGCCGGGTCGACGAACAGGTACTGCCCGTGCACGCCGAGGCCGGTGAACGCGCCGCCGTCCAGGGTCCACCACTGGTTCGCGTACCCGTAGTGGTCGTAGCCGCTCGGGCCGAGCGCGCCGACCGCCAGGTGCGGCACGTCCCGGACGCCGGCGCGGCGCACCCAGTCCCGCGGGATGATCTGCTCGCCGTCGAGCACCCCGTCGCGGGCCATCAGCAGCCCGAGGCGGGCCACGTCGCGGGCCGTCGCGTTGAACGAGCCGCCGCCGATCGCCGTCCGCGGCCGCGAGCGGGAGAGCCAGTAGTAGGCGTCACGGTCGGCGCCGAGCCGGCTCCAGAGGCGCTCGGCGGCGTACCGGGCCAGGGACATGCCGGTGGCGGCCTCCAGGACCCAGCCGATGAGCTGCGCGTCCAGCGTCGAGTAGTTGAAGTGCTGCCCCGGCGCCGCGTGGCGCCGGGCGGAGCGCAGCACGTCCTCGACGCTGCCCCGGCCCAGGCAGGCCTCCTCGAAGCGCTTGATGTCGGTGCCGGGCACGTCCCACGCCTCGAGGTCGCCGACCCCGCTGGTCATCGCGAGCAGGTCGGCCAGGGTCGCGTCGGCGTAGGCCGTGCCGGCGAAGTCGGGCCGGTAGTCCGTGACCCGGTCGGTCACCGCGCCGATCGCCCCCTCGGCCAGGGCGATGCCGACCAGCATCGAGGTGAGCGACTTGGACAGGGAGAACAGCTGGAACCGCGAGCGCGGGCCGGCGAAGGCCCCGGGGTACGACTCGTGCACGAGCGCGCCGCGGTGCAGCACCACGAAGGCCGTGGTGAAGGTCCGCCGGTGCAGGTCGGCCAGGCTCAGCTCGGCGCCGTCGAACCGGTACGTGAGCGCCAGCTCGCGGTGCCGGTCGGGCAGCGGCCGGTGCAGCGGGCCGCGGGCGACGCGCTCGGTGGGCAGCAGCCAGTTCATGTGGGTGAAGGTCCACTCGTTGAACGGGCGCCGCATGATCAGGTCCCCCTGGCGTGCGAACCAGGAGGGAGCCGGTACGTCGTGGTCGATGACACTGGTCATGGCAGCCCCCGCTGTCCCCTTGACGGTGCGTACGCGATGCGTGACGCCTCGGACAGGACTACGGCGTGGATCTGCCGATCGTTCGGACCTTCCCGAAAAAGTTTCAGCGGGCCAGCGGGAGCACCACCCGGGACACGCCGAGCCGGACGCCGACCGTGGTGCCGGCCGGGTAGCGCAGGGTGTGGTCGCGCTCGGTGGAGATCAGCACCAGGCCGATCCGGTGGCCGGCCGCGAACACGTGGTCCTCGGTCTGCAGATCCCAGCTGAACGTGTACGCCTTCCCGGCGCGTACCGGGGTGCTGCGGGCCGCGGACAGCCGGTTGCGCACGTCCAGCCAGCCCCGGGTGACGATCTCCGAGGCGGTCGGCGCGGTGACGTACTCCCGGCGGTTGAAGCAGCCCGGGTCGCCGGGGATGCCGGGGCCCACGCAGTCCTGCTCGGGCCGCGAGCGCAGGCCGGCATAGCGCTCGGCCGGCCCGTAGTCGACCAGCAGGGCGGTCAGGTACGGCGACGCGCCGGCCAGGTCGGCCCGGACGGTGACCGTCGGCGTCCCGGACAGCCGGGTCTCGCGGGTCAGCGGCGCGGACAGGTAGGCCAGCCGGTTGGGGTCGGCGCCGAGCCCGTCGCCGGCGAGCTGCTCGGCGGTCCGCGCCGGGTCGTCCACGAACGACTCGCGGGTGCCGGAGCCGGACGGGGCGCCGCCCAGCGTGCCGCCGGCGCCGGGGAACATCGGGGTGGGCCGGGTGCCCGGGACCGGCCAGGTGCGCGACGTGCGCCAGACGGTCGGCGCGACCTCGACGTCGGCCATCGGCTCCCGCATGATCCCCGTGTCGATCTTGTAGAGCCAGAAGTCGAACCAGCGGTGCAGCGTGCTCAGCCACTCCGCGCGGCGGACGTTGAACGGGTCGGTGTGCCCGGCCTGGTGCAGCCAGATCTTGCGGGGCACGTGCCGCCGCGCCAGCGCGGCCCACCACTGCCCGGCCTGGCCGGTCCGGACGTTGTCGTCGTGCAGCCCGTGCACCAGCAGCACGCTGGCCCGCACCTTGGCCACGTCGCGCAGGTAGTTCCGCTCGGCCCAGTAGGCGTTGTAGTCGCCGGTGACCCGGTCCTGGTCGCGTTCCAGCGCGGCCATGACGTCGGCGCAGACCTCGGGGTGCTCCCGGGTCAACACCGCCTTGGCCAGCACGTCCGTGTCCTCGCCCTGGAAGCCCCCGGGCGCGACGACGCCGCCGTTGGCGCGGTAGTAGTCGTACCAGCTGGAGATGCCGGCGATGGGCACGATGGTCTCCAGGCCGCGCACGCCGGTGGCGGCGACGGCGTTGGGCAGCGTGCCGTTGTAGGAGACGCCGATCATGCCGGTGCGCCCGGTCGACCAGCCGGCCGCCACCGGGGCCCCGGCGGCGTCGAAGGCGGCGGCGCGCCCGTTGAGCCAGTCGACGACCGCCTTCATGCCGAGCGTCTCGTTGCGCCCGCCCGAGGTGGGGCAGCCGTCCGAGCCGCCGGTGCCGAGGCTGTCGGCGAAGACCACCGCGTAGCCGCGGGGCACGAAGTAGTTGTCCAGGTAGCCGGCGAACGTGATGGTCTCGGCCGCCCGGTCCGCGCCGGCCACCGCGCCGCGGCGCGCGCCGGGCGCGTCGCGGTCGATGTCGTCGTGGTTCGGTACGTCGTTGAGCCCCGCGTAGTACGGGCTGGCCTGGAAGATCACCGGCACCCGGGCGTCGGTCCGCGGCCGGATGATGCGGACGGCCACCCGGTCCGGGGCGCCGTCCGCGTCACTGTCCACCGTGGTCTGCACCCACACCTGCTCGCGGACGGCCTGGGTGTAGTCGTACACCGGCTCGGTGCCGGCAGCGGGCGCGGCCTGCGCCACAGCAGCCCCGGCGACCACCGTGAGCAGGGCGGTGCCGGCGGTCAGAGCCCGCACCAGGAATCGGACGGATCGCATCGAGGGACGCCTCCGGCACTCGGGGACCAGATGTTGGGACGAACCCTATCGTCTCCCGTCGATGCGCGGGGACCCTCAGTCGTCGCAGGCGATCCCGTTGCCGTCCCTGTCGAGCCGCTGCCGGTCGGTGGCGGCCACCTTCAGGTTCTTGAAGCCGTGCCCGGCCAGCCAGGCGCATTTGTCCGTGGTGCCGGCCGGGAACGTCCACGGCACGCACTGGGTGATCCCGCCGTAGTTGTGGTCGCAACCGTCGACATTGGGCCGTACGTAGTGGGTCCCGGTCGGGGACGGCAGCGGCTTGAGCGGCTTCACCCCCGGCTGGCCGGCGTAGTTCTGCACGAACGGCGCGGCGACCGGCTCCGCCGGGCCGCCGGCTCCGGCCGCCGGCGCCGAGGTCTCCGCGGGGGCGGCGGCGCTCGGCGTGACCGGCGCCGCCGCGGACGGGCCGGCGGCCAGGCCCGGCCAGGTGCTGTCCGTCGGCCGGGGGGCCGCCGCGGCCACCGGGGACGCGTGCTCCCCCGGCGCCGCGACGAACCAGATCCCGGCGGCCCCGACGCCGAGCACCCCGAGCACGGCCAGCACGAGCAGGCCGCGGCGCGGGCCCGTCACTGGACCTGCACCCACTGGGCGACCGACGGGACGCCGTTGGTGCCGACCACGTAGAGCATGTACCAGCCGGGCGGAGCCAGGTTGGGGTTGCTCGTCAGGTTGAGGCCGATGGTGGTGCCGGTGACGGTCATCGGCAGGTCGACGTAGCGCTGGTTCGGGTCGCTGGAGTGGGTCACGGCCTCCGGGCGGATCAGCGCGGCCTTGAGGATCGGGCCGTCCACGGTGATCTGCTTGGTGGTGCCGTACGCCCACTGGCTGCCGGCCATGCTCAGGATCTGCGGCCGCCCGCCCTTGAACAGGTACGGCGGCGAGTACACCGAGATCCGCATGTCGAACGTGCCGTCGCCGGGGTTGTCGCCGACGGACATGACGCGCCCGTCCGGCAGCAGGAACGCCGACGAGTGGTAGCCGCGCGGCACCGGGTCGGTGGCCATGCCCGCGGTGAACGTGTTGGTCGCCGGGTTGAACATCGACGCCTCGTACACCGGGTCGGCCCGGTTGTGCAGGGCGCCGCCGGTCTCGAAGACCTTGCCGTCGGGCAGCAGCACCGCGGACACGTACATCTTGCCCTGGGTGGCCGTCTGCGCGACGCCGCCGGTCATCTTGCCGCTGGGCAGCAGCGGGCCGGCCTGGTAGACCGGGGTGGCCTGCTTGAGGTCGATCAGGTCGGTGAGCCGGTTGGCGTCCGGGTTGCTGTCGATGTTGCCGCCGCCGAGGGTCAGCACCCGCTGGTCCTGGGCCGGGGGCAGCAGCACGCTCATCGACTGGTCGCGCTCGTCCTTGCGCTGCAGGCCGGTGACCGGGGTGATGGTGTTGGCCTGGTAGTCGTAGATCGACGAGCCGGTGCCGGGCAGGCCGTTGCCGAAGACGTGGCTGCCGGTGTAGAACAGCCGGCCGTCCTGCATCAGCACCATCGACGGGTACAGGCCCCAGAAGCTCCAGGTCTGGTTGGCCTCGTTGAGACCCAGCCAGCGCTGCTCGCTGCTCTTGAAGTACTGCGTCGCGACCGTGCCGCCGGAGTCCTCACCGAGGCCGCCCAGCGAGATGACGTCGCCGTTGCCCAGGACGGTGGCCGACGGGTACCAGGAGCCGGCGGTCATGTCGTTGACCTTGGTGTACGCCATCGTGTCGGGGTCGAAGATGTACGAGTCCTTCAGGCCCTTGTAGCCGTGGCTGCCGTCGGCCGCCGGGTAGTCCTTGTTGCCGCCCATGATCAGCACCCGGCCGTCGGCCAGCTGGACGTGCCCGGAGCAGAACAGGTCGGCCGGGGTCGCCACATTGGTGAACGAGCCGGTGCGCGGGTTGTAGACCGCGGTGGTGAAGGTGCCGGCGGCGAACGCGGCCGGGTCGTTGCCGGAGCCGGCGACCAGCAGCACGTTGCCGTTCTTGAGCACCACGGCGTGGATGCCGCGCACCGGCGAGTTGAACGGCATGACCTGCCAGGCGCCGGCGGTGCAGGCGGCGCCGGCGCTGCACGAGGTGCCGGGCGCGGCCTGCGTCGCGTCCACCATGGCGTAGTCGTCGGTCTGCAGCGTGCCGACGCCGTAGATGGTGACGCCCCAGACGATCTGGTCGGTGTTGGCCGGCACCGGCGGGGTGCGGACCGTCTTCTGCTTCCAGGCGGTGGTGGTGGTCAGCGTGGCCAGGTCGGTCCAGTACACCCAGCCCTGGGCGACGTCGTGGCGGAACATCGTCATGACCGTGTTCGGGGTGGTGGTCTTGTACCAGGCCGACACGTCGTACTGGTGGCCCGGCGTCACGTTCGGCGCGCAGGACGGGTTCTCCAGCATCAGCGCCTTGCGGTCCCCGCTGGTGATCTTCGAGACGGTGACCTTCATGGCGTTGGTCCCGCTGTGCGGCGCGGTGTGCGTCACCTCGTAGGTGTGGGTGCTGTCGCCCCAGCCGGACTGCTCCCAGCAGACCGGGAAGCCGGTGGCGTCGACCACCTCCAGGCCGGGGTTGCTCAGCAGGTTGGCCCCGGCGAACGACTTGCCGGGCACCGCGAGCACCAGGACCAGCGTGATGACGATGAGCTGGGCGATCCGGGCGCGGTCGCGCCGGCTGAACAGGGGAAGGGGACGGCGGCTCATGCGTTCTCCCGTACGGCGGGCTGGGGCTTGGCCCGGTAGATGACCTTGTCGAGGATCCCGAAGCGCACGACGAAGGACGTCACGAGCGTCATCAGGTTGGCGATCAGCACGCCGACGTGCGCGCCGTCGACGAGCAGGGCGAGCAGCGGGATCCGCAGCAGCAGGTCGGCGTTGCCCAGCACGAAGAAGCGGCTCATCCGGCCGGCCAGGCTGCGGTGCCGGCGGTTGCGGTACAGCAGGGTGTCGGTCAGGGCGAAGTTCCACCCGACCGCGACCAGGTTGGCCAGCACCGCCGCCGGCAGGTAGTGCACCCCGGCGACGTGGGCCAGCAACCACAGCGCGAGCTGGTTGGGCAGCAGGCCGGACAGGCCGATCAGGGCGAAGGCCAGCATCCGGGTCCGCGCGGCGCCGACCCGCAGGATCGCCAGGTGCTTGAGGAAGCGCACGCCCTCGGCCATCGTGGACTTGGACTCCCCGGCGTGCCGGGGCTGGAAGGTGTACGGCACCTCGACGATGCGGCCCGGGCGGTTGCGGACCACCAGCTCCAGCAGCACCTTGTAGCCCAGCGGGCGCAGCTCGTCGACCTGCAGCGAGCTCGTGCGCACCGCGAACAGCCCGCTCATCGGGTCGCTGACCTGCAACAGGGTGTTGCGGAAGAGCAGCTTGGTGAAGAGCGTGGAGCCGCCGGAGATGAGCTTGCGGTAGCCGTCGGAGAGCCCGTCCTTGGCGCCGCCGCCGGCGTACCGGGTGCCGATCACCAGGTCGGCGCCGTCGCGCAGGCCGGCCGCGATGAGGTCGGGGACGACCTCCGGCGGATGCTGCAGGTCGGCGTCCATCACCACGATCCAGGCGCCCCGGGCCAGCCGCATGCCCTCCACCACCGCGCCGCCGAGCCCGCCGGCGCCGTGCTCCCGGTGGTGCACGGTGATCGGGATCGGGAAGGTGGACGCCGCCGCCCGGATCACGTCCGGGGTGTCGTCGGTGCTGTCGTCGACGAAGACGATCTCGGTGTCGCTCTCCGGCAGCACCGCGGCCAGCCGGTCCAGCAGCGCGCCGATGTTCCCGCGCTCGTTGAAGGTCGGGATGACGATGGTCTGCCGCAGCGCCGTGGCCACCTGCACCTGGCCGATCGCGCCGGCCATCCTCGACACCCGGGCCTGGCCGACGGCGGGGGGCATCCGCGACACCGCGGCTCGGCCGATCGAGCGGTCACCCGTGGTGAGCGTCATGGCTGGTCCTCCTTTGTCATGCCCCGGCCCTTCACTCGCACGCCCGCTCCGGTGCAGTCGGTCATGACTTGTTCTTGTCGATCCGGCGGATCTCGATGCGGCCGTCCTGCGGGCCGAAGGTCGCGATCGGCGTGGAGTTGGTCAACAGCTTGGTGACCGTGGGCAGGGAGCCGGGATCCTGGCGCAGCGCCGGGGTGGACACGATGTAGTCCACGTCGCGCCAGCCGTCCTTGAGCGTCGCCGCGACCGCCGTGTCGAGGTCCAGCTTGTAGAACCAGATGACCTTCTCGCGCTGGTAGCCGGCGTTGACGCAGTCGATCCAGAGCACGTCGTCGACCACGACGGTGCTCGTGGCCCGGTCCGGCAGCTGCTCGCGCAGGTAGGTGGCCGCCGCCGCGTAGTGGGCGTTGTCGTCGGTGGTCAGGGCGCGGCGGTCGCCGACGTACCAGCGGGGCAGCACCAGCGTCAGGGCCGTCACCGCGGCCACGCCCAGCACGGCCCACCGCCACCAGCTGCGCCGCGGCTGGAGCCGCCGCACGCCCTCGTCCGCGACGCCGGCGATGACGATGGCCAGGAACGGCAGGATCTGCACCACGTACATGGCCGGCAGGTAGCCGCCGGGGCGCAGGGCGACCAGGGCCAGGATGACCGCGGCGATCGCCGGCGCCCGCAGCCGGCGGACCGCCAGCGCCACCACGGTGGCGGCCAGGCCGGCCACCAGGATGACGGTGTCGTAGTACAGCCAGGCCGCGATCAGCGAGTGGGAGCCGGAGCCCGCCTCGAACACCGAACCGGAACCCGACCGCGAGGTGAGCTGGAACTGCCAGGCGCCGATCAGCGACACGTGCCCCGCGCCGGGGAACAGCTCGCCGCGCAGCAGCGCGTACAGCGGGTAGAAGACGCCGACCAGGATCAGGCCGCTGACGTAGCCGCCGAAGGCCCACGGCCGGGTGGAGGTCTTCGCGGCGTTCTGCCACATCGCCACCAGCACCGCCGGGGCGGTCAGCAGCATGGTCTCCTTGCTCAGCACCGAGACCGCCGTCGCGGCGCCCGCGGCGGCGTAGTGCCAGAGGTGCTTGCGCGGCGAGAGGGCGAGCGCCAGGGCGGCCAGCATCCACACCACGGCGAAGCTGTCCAGGTAGATCTGCCGGTTCATGGTGATCGCCAGCGGCGACAGCCCGAAGGTCAGCAGGGCCAGCGCGGCGGCCCAGCGGGACATCTCCAGCCGCCGGCTGATCACGTACACCAGGATCAGGCTGGCCCCGACCACCGGCAGCATCGCGATCCGCCCGGCCGCGACGGCGATCAGCTCGGGGGCGAGCACGGTGGGCAGCCAGGCCAGGCCGGCGAGCTGGATCCAGGCCAGCGGCGGGTGGTCGTACCAGTAGGTGTAGTGGGCCAGGCCCTGCCCGTGCTGCACCGCCCAGGCCTGGGCCAGGTAGGTGCCCTCGTCGTCGGTCGCGGTCGGGAAGCCGGTGATGTTCCAGGCCAGGAAGAACAGGACCAGGGCGGCCAGGCCGCCGGCCACGTAGAGGTCGGCGCGCGACCGGCGGCGCGGCGCGGGCCGGGGCTCCGGCTGCACCGGTACGTCCGGCAGCATGATGACCTGGGTGGGGGCCTCGGCGATGCTCATGCGGCGACTCCGCTCTTGGCCGCGACGGGCTCCTTGGTCAGGTGCGCGCCGGTGTGCGCGGTCAGTTCCCAGTTGCGCTTGCCGGTGTACTCGCGCCACACCGCGCGCAGCGCCGCCACGGCCAGCACCAGCGCGTAGGGGAAGGCGCCGAGGATGAGCCGCGCGTAGTGGTGCCAGCGGGTGCGCAGGCCGTACTGCAGGCCGAAGTCGCGCAGGCCGACGGTCTGGAAGACCAGGTTGGCGGCCATCGGGATGACCGGCACGAACGTGATCAGCGCCACGAACACCGGCAGCTCGGCCCAGATCGCGATGGCGATGCCGATCGGGATGACGATGCCGGAGAACGCCTGCAGGAACGGCTGGGTCAGGGTGTAGCGGGCCAGCATCCGCTGGCCGAACTCCGGCAGCCGGCGCCACTCGCCCTTGCGGTAGACCTGCAGGAAGCCCTGGTTCCACCGGGTGCGCTGCTTGAGCAGCGACACCAGCGTGCCGGGGGTCTCCTCCTTGGTGACGATCGCGGAGTCGTACGCGACGACCACCTTGGCGCCCCGGCTGGACAGCCGCACGCCCAGGTCGCAGTCCTCGGCGAGGCAGGTGCCGTCCCAGCCGTTGGCGGCTCGCAGCACGTCGGTGCGCACGAACACGGTGTTGCCGCCGAGCGGGATGAACCCCTTGCGGGCGTGCAGGTGCAGCCGGCTGCGGAACCAGAAGAAGTACTCCAGGCAGTTGTGCAGGCTGTACCAGCTGGAGTGGAAGTTGATGAGCTGCACGCCGCCCTGCACCACGTCGGCGTCGGTGGACCGGAACGCGTGGTCCACGTGCTCCAGCAGCGACGGGTGCACCTGGTCCTCGGCGTCGAAGACCCCGACCACGTCGCCGCGGCAGTACGGCAGGGCGGTGTTGAGCGCCCGCGGCTTGTTCTTCTGCTCGTTGGTGTCGGTCACCACCAGGATGCGCCCGGGCGCGGTGGCGGCCACCCGGTGCGCCACCTCGGCGGTCTCCGGGTCGTCGTGCCCCACGATCACGATGATCTCGAAACCGGTGTGGGTGGACTCCAGCAGACGCTCCACGGTGTGCTCCAGCACGGCCTGCTCGTGCCGCGCGGGCACCAGCAGGCTGAAGGTCAGCCGGTGTTCGCCGTCCGGCGCGGCGAACCGGGTCGACGCCAGCGTCTCCGGCGTGCGCCAGGCGTGCATCGTCCACCACAGGGTGACCGCGGCGAAGCCCGCGAGCACCAACGAAACCACAATCATCACGGCGGCAGCCAAAGCCGTTGCCTTTCGAAATGCGGCGGGCCCCATCCCACCGGCGGGCAAACACTAACCCGATGCACCCCGGTGCTTTCAAGTCGGGCGGCAATTTTTTTACACGGGCTCCGCGCCGTTGTCGAATATGGCGGACAGCGGAAACATCCGGTTAATTAAAGGCCCGGCAATCGGGTGATCCCGCCGTTGATTTCAAGCCCCGAACGGACATGACGGGATACGCTGCGGTATCGGCCGAATCGAGCCTCGGCAGCAGTCCTGCGGGGACGTCCGGATCACCGGAGAGGACGAAGGTACTACACACCTCACCCGAACGGGCGACCGGGGCGGGCCCGTTTCCCCACGCCATGAGATCCGCGTCTCGTTTCGGTGGAAGCGTTCCCAGCGGCGGTCGGACCCCGGCCCGCCGGTGGCCGGCGGCGCATTCCGTGGCCCGAAAACAATTACCGGCGCCGGGTGAATGGGGCATTCATGGTGCCGAATCAGCAGGTCGGGCCGGGTTCGGCCGGCCCCGGGCGCGACCGTCGTGAGAGGAATCGGGGTCGCCTCCGGCGGTGCGGCCGACAGGTGCCGGCCGCCACCGGGGGCCATCGCGACCCGCCATTACGACGCCACCGCGTAATGACATGATCACAGTCCGCCGAACGACCATTCCGCGGCGCCGGATCTCAACGATCGTTCAAGAATCTGCGGCCCGGCGGACCATTCTCAGCGCACCCCCGCCCGCACGGTGTTGGCGGTGACGGCATCGACGATCCGGGGCCACAGGGCCCGGGGCAGGTCGTGGCCCATGCCCTCGAGCACGACCAGCTCGGCGCCCGGCACGGCGGCGGCGGTCGCCTGCCCGCCGGTGACCGAGATCAGCGGGTCGTCGGCGCCGTGGACGACCACTGTGGGCACGCTCACCCCGCCCAGCGCGGCGGTGCGGTCGGGTGAGGCGGTGACGGCGGCGTACTGCCGCAGCGTGCCGAGCGGGTGGTAGGCACGGTCGTACTTGGCCCGCGCGCGGCGCAGCAGCTCGTCCTCGGGGGCCGGGAAGCCGGGCGACCCGATGATCCGCGCCGCCGCGACGGTGGCGGCGACGGCGGCGTCGCGGTCCGGGGCCGGCGGCGTGCCCAGCACCGTCGCGGCCGCCGGCGTCGCCCGGCCCACCGACCGGTCGCCGGTGGTGGACATGATGGAGCAGAGGCTGGCCACCCGCTGCGGGTGGTCGATGGTCAGCTGCTGGGCGATCATGCCGCCCATGGAGGCGCCGACGACGTGCGCCCGCGCGACGCCGAGCGCGTCCAGCAGCCCGGCCGTGTCCCGCGCGAGGTCCGCGAGCAGGTACGGCACCGTCGTGCGGTCCCCCTTGACGATCGCCCGGATGTCGGGCACCCCCCACTCCGGCCGGTTCTCCGACAACCCGGCGTCGCGGTTGTCGAAGCGGATCACGTGGAAGCCCCGGCCGGCGAGCTGCTCGCAGAACTCCTGCGGCCAGTCGATGAGCTGCGCGCCCAGCCCCATGACCAGCAGCAGCGCGGGGCCGGCCGGATCGCCGAGGGTGTCGTAGCACAGCCTGATGCCGTTGGCCTGCACGTCGGGCACGGTGGGTCCTCTCGTCGCGCCCGGCGCCGGTGCGCCCCGGGCACTGACGATGATGAATCACCGGGGCCCGCCCGGCCACCCGCCGCGCGCGCCGGGGTGGCCGGCGCGCGATAGTGTGCCCCTCGGCGAGTCGTGGAGCGTGGGGAGAAGGACCGTGTCGAGTCAGCCCCTGCGCCCGGGCGACCCGGACCGCCTCGGCGAGTACGAGCTGGTGGGCCGCCTCGGCGCCGGCGGCATGGGCACCGTGTTCCTCGGGCGGTCGCCGCAGGGCCGGCCGGTCGCGGTCAAGGTGGTGCGCACCGAGTTCATCCGCGACGAGGAGTTCCTCGGCCGCTTCCGCAGCGAGGTCAGCCGGGCCCGGCAGGTGCCGCCGTTCTGCACCGCGGAGGTCCTCGGCGCGGACCTGGACCACGAGCCGCCGTACCTGGTGGTCGAGTACGTCGACGGGCCGACCCTGACCGACGTGGTGCGCGAGCGCGGCCCGCTCTCCCCCGCCGCCCTGCACAGCGCGGCGGTGGGCATCGCGACCGCGCTGACCGCGATCCACGGCGCCGGGGTCATCCACCGCGACCTCAAGCCGGGCAACGTGCTCTTCGCGCTGGGCGGGCTCAAGGTGATCGACTTCGGCATCGCCCGCCCGCTGGAGGCGACCAGCCAGCACACCCGTACCGATCAGATGGTCGGCACCGTCGCCTACATGGCGCCGGAACGCTTCGACGAGCATCCCGGGCTCCGGCTCGGACCGGCCGCGGACATCTTCGCGTGGGGCGCGGTGGTCGCGTTCGCGGCCACCGGCCGCACGCCGTTCCAGGGCGACTCGGCGCCGGCCACGGCGATGCGCATCCTGACCCAGGAGCCGGACCTGGCCGGGCTGCCCACGCCGCTGCGCGGCATCGTCGCCCGGGCCCTGGCCAAGGACCCCGCCGACCGGCCCACCGCCCGTGAGCTGCTCGACCTGCTGCTCACGTCGGGCCGGTCGGCGACCCCGCTGCCGGTCGGCGAGGTCCCGGACGACGCCGGACGGCCGCCGGCACCTCCCGCCGCGACGGTCACCCCGTACGGCCCGGCCGGGGATGTGGTGGCCGCCACCGGCGGCGGGATGCGGCCCCGGCGCCGCGGCCGGGTGCTGCTCGCCGCGGTGGTGCTGCTCGGCGCGCTCGCCGGCGGGGGCCTGCTCGTGGCCCACCGGATCGGGGCGGTGCCGAACGGCGCGGCGCAGACCTCCGGGCTCGGCAGCGCGCCGACCGCGCGCGTCACCTCCGCCGCGGCGCCGCGCTCGGCCGCGCCCACGCCCGGCACGGCCCCGATCCTGGCCGGCACCCGGCGTACGCTCATCCACTTCGTGGAGGTCGACCGGGACCTCGCCATGCCCTATCCCGACGAGGTGGTGACCTCCGACGGCACCGGCCCGGACGCGCTGTTCGCCCTGGTCCCGGCGGGCGTCGACTTCCTGATCCAGTCGCAGGCCCCGGCCGGCGGCGAGCCGCCCTGCCTGGGCGCCAAGGTGCTCCCGGGCGAGTCCGCCGAGCTGGTCGCCACCGAGTGCACGCCCACCAAGGCGACCCTGTTCTCCGTCACGGCGACGGGGGCGAAGGACGACAAGGGCCGGCCGACGTACACGATCTACAACGACGCGCACGGCACGCTGCAGTGGCGCGAGCGCAAGCCGCAGGTCTACCTGGAGTTCCTGGGCGACGCCGACACCGGCACGACGTTCAGCTTCGTCGACCGGGGGCCGCTCTAGGCGCTGTCGCGGACCACCAGGTCGGTCGGCAGGATGACGGCCGAGTGCTCCTCGCCGTCGATGTGGGCCAGCAGCAGCCGGACCATCTCCGCGCTCTGCCGGGCCCAGGGCTGCCGGATCGTGGTCAGCAGCGGCGTGGTCGTGGTGGCGATCTTGTTGTCGTCGAAGCCGCCGACGGCCACGTCCTCCGGCACCCGCCGGCCGGCCCGCTGCAGCGTGGTGATCGCCCCGGCGGCCATCAGGTCGGAGCAGACGAAGACCGCGTCCAGGTCCGGCGCCTGCCGCAGCAGCCGGGCCATCGCCTCCTCGCCCGAGGCCCGGGTGTAGTCGCCGGTGGCGATCAGCTCCGGGTCGCCGTGCCCGACGATCTCGCGGTAGCCGGCCAGGCGGTCGACCCCGCCGGGGGTGTCCAGCGGGCCGGTGATGATGGCGATCCGGCGGCGCCCGGTGGAGCGCAGGTGCTCGGTCATCTGCCGGGCGCCGTCGCGGTCGTCGGAGGCCACGTAGGTGACGTCGCGCTCCTGGCCCAGCGGGCGGCCGCAGACCACGAACGGCAGGCCCCGCTCCTTGAGCTCGGCGATCAGCGGGCTGCCCAGGTGGTTGGAGATCAGCAGCGCGCCGTCGACGTGCCCGGCGGTGACCCAGCGGCCGATCCGCTGCCGGTCCTCGCCGGTGGCCGCCACGGTGAGCAGCAGCGTGATGTCGTGCTCGGCGAGCACCTGGGTGCAGCCGCGCAGCAGGTTGTTGAAGTTCGGGTCCTCGAAGAGCTTGTCCTGCGGCTCGGAGAGGATGAAGGCGACCGAGCCGGAGCGCTGGGTGACCAGGCTGCGGGCGTGCTGGTTGACCACGTACCCGGTCTTGCTGATGGCCCGCTCGACCGCGGCCAGGGCCTGCCGGCTGACGTTGTGCCCGCCGTTGAGCACCCGGGAGACCGTGCCGCGGGAGACGCCGGCCACCGCCGCGACGTCGTCCATCGTCGGGCGGGAGCGGAGGCGGCTGGGCTCGATCACTGTCTCATTCTCTCGCAGGAAAGTTACTAACCCTTCACCGACCCGGAAACGAGGTCGAGGCGCCAGTACCGCTGCAGCGTCAGGAACAGCGCGATCAGCGGCAGGATCGAGATCAGCACCCCCACGATCACCACGCTGTACAGCGCGGGCACCGTCTGGCCCTGGTTGAGCAGGGTGAACAGGCCCACGGTGACCGGGAACTTGTCGTCGTCGGAGAGCATCACGAACGGCAGCAGGAAGTTGTTCCAGATCGCCACGAACTGGAACAGGAAGACCGTGACCAGCCCGGGCAGCATCATCGGCAGGGCGACCCGGCCGAAGATCCGGCCCTCGGAGGCCCCGTCGGTGCGCGCGGCCTCGAGCACGGTGTCCGGCACGGCCGCGGCCGCGTAGATCCGGGCCAGGTAGATCCCGTACGGGCTGAGGATGTTGGGCAGCAGCACGGCCCAGTACGTGTCGGTCAGGCCGACCTCGGCCAGCAGCAGGTACTGCGGGATCGCCAGCGTCACCCCGGGCACCAGGACGCCGGCGAGCAGCACGTTGAAGATGACGGAGCGCCCGGCGAACCGGTACTTGGCCAGCGTGTAGCCGGACAGTCCGGACACCAGCGCCGACAGCAGGCCGCCGACGCCCGCGTACAGCAGGGTGTTGAGCATCCACTTCCAGTAGATGCCGCCGCTGTAGGCCGACAGGTCGCCCAGGTTGGCCGGCAGGTCCCCGCCCGGGGCGAAGGTGAACGACGTGAACAGCGACGACCCGCCCTTGGTGGAGGCGGCGAGCACCCAGGCCACCGGCAGCAGGCAGTAGATCGCCCCGATCAGCAGCACGACGGTCGGCAGCCAGGCGGCCCGCCGCGGGGCCCGCCGGCGCGGCGCCCGCGGATCCGCGTCGTCGTGCACCGGCACGGACGGGGCCAGCGCGGTCATCGGTCCTCGCTTCCGAAGGCCTGCCGCTGCACCAGGCGCAGGAAGCCGAACGAGACCACGAGGGTGACCCCGGCGATCAGCACCGAGCCGGCGGCGGCGGAGTAGATGTCGTTCTGCGCGAACGCGTCGCGGTAGATCTTCATGAGCGGGGTCCACGTCGAGGAGATGGAGTTGGTCAGCGAGCGCACGGTCAGCGGCTCGGTGAAGACCTGCAGGGTGGCGATGAGCGAGAAGACCGTGGTCATGATCAGCGAGGGCAGCAGCAGCGGGATCTTGATCCGCAGGGCCAGCTGGAGCTCGGTGCAGCCGTCCAGGCGGGCCGACTCGTAGATCTCGGCGGGGATGGCCCGCAGCGAGGTGAACAGCACGATCATGTTGAAGCCGACCCCGCCCCAGACCGCGATGTTGACGATGGCGAAGAACACCGAGCCGCCGTCGAGCGGGTCGGGCCCGGGCAGCCCGAGCCGGCCGGCCAGGTCGGTGAACGGGCTCACCGCCGGCAGGTAGAGGAAACCCCAGAGCATGCTGGCGATCAGGCCCGGGACCGCGTACGGCAGGAAGATGGCCAGGCGCGAGAAGCGCGCGAGCCGGACCCCCGGCCGGTCCAGCAGCAGGGCGAACAGCAGCGCCAGGCCCAGCATGATCGGCAGCAGGGTCAGGCCGTAGGCCAGCACCCGGCCGGCGCTGCCCCACAGCTCGGGGTCGGCCAGCGCGGTGCGGTAGTTCTCCAGCCCGGCGAAGATCTCGGTGCGCGAGTTGCGGCCCAGCCCGAGGCCGCTGACCTTGACCTTGCGCAGGCTCAGGTGGACCGCGTAGCCGACGGGCAGCAGCAGGAACAGGACGAAGAGCACGATGGCCGGCGCGAGGAAGAGGTACGGCACCCCGCGGGATGCCGCACCTCGCCGCGACCGGCCGGTGACGGCCGATGCCATGACGGGTCCTCTCAGCTCGCGACCTTGAAGCCGTTCTTCTGCATGTCGGCCACCGTGGCCGCCTGCATGGTGTCGACGGCCCCGGCGAACGGTGTCCTGCCGGTGATCGCCTTGCCGAAGGCGTCCTTGTACGTGTCGTACGCGACGTTGACGTTGGGCCCCCAGACGAAGCCGGAAGCGGTCTCCGCGATCGCCTTGGCCGAGGGGTAGAAGTCCTTCTGGCCGGCGAAGAAGGCCGGCGGCTGGGCGAGCAGCGGGCTGGACTGCGCCGCTCGGGCGGCCGGGTAGATCGCGCTTTGGCTGATCAGCAGGTCCGTGGCGGCCGGGTCGGCGTTCATCCAGGCGGCGAACTTCACCGCGGCAGCCTTGTTCTTGCTGGCCGCCGTGACGCCGGTGGAGGAGCCGCCCCAGCTGCCGGTCCTGTTCTCGCCGGCGGTCCACTGGGGCATGGGGGCCATCGCCCACTTGCCCTTGGTGGCGGGCGCGTTGCCGGCCAGCACGCCGGGCGCCCAGATCGCGCTGGGCCAGGCGATGAGCGTGCCGTCGTTGAGCGCCTTGTTCCAGGCGGGCGTGTACATCGGCTGCTTGTCGACGGCGCCCTCGGCGACCAGGCCACCCCAGTAGTCGGCGACCTTCCTGGTGGCGGCGTCGTTGACGCTGACCTTCCAGGTCTCGCCGTCGATGCCCCACCAGGCGGCGCCGGCCTGCTGGGCCAGGCCGGTGAACCAGCCCGGGTCGTTGGCCGAGAAGGTGGTCAGGTACTTCTTCGGGGCCTTCTGCCGCACGGCCCGGGCCGTCCGCGCGAACTCGTCCCAGGTCTTCGGCACGCTCAGGCCCAGCCGGGCGAACTCGTCGGTGCGGTAGTACAGCATCATCGGGCCGGAGTCCTGCGGGATCGCGTACACCGCGTCGGTGCCCAGGGTGACCTGCTGCCAGACCCCGTCGGCGAACTTGTCCTTGACCGGCGCCGCCTCCCGGGCGATGTCGGCCAGCACGTCGTTGCTGACCAGGGTGGGCAGCGACTGGTACTCGACCTGGGCCAGGTCCGGCGGGTTGCCCGCCTTGGCCGCGGTGAGCAGCTTGGTGACGATGTCGCCGCCGCCGGCCTGCTTGCTGAGCGTCACGTGGATGTCGGGGTGTCCGGCGTTCCAGGCGTCGACGGTCTTGTCGATGTTCGGCGCCCAGGACCAGAACGACAGCTCGACCTTGCCGCCGGGCGGCGCGCCCTGGCCGTCGTCGCCGGGATCGCTGGTGCAGGCGGCACACAGGGCGGCGGCCAGCACCACCGCCAGCAGCTTGGCTTTCATCGTCACTACCTCTCGGAGAGATGCGTCTATCGCTGTGAGCGCTCACAGCGTTGACCCTCGGAAGCGTGGTGTCAAGAGTGGCCTTTGCGGTAACGGCGCAGGTGGTGGGTGTGCAATTATGCGTGTGCACGGTTGGGAGCGCTCACAGATCGGAGCCGTACATGCCGCTCATCCCGGGGATGGACCGGATCGCCTACGGCGGGGACTACAACCCCGAGCAGTGGCCGGAGGAGGTCTGGACCGCCGACGTGGCGCTGATGCGCGAGGCCGGGGTCAACCTGGTCAGCGTCGGGATCTTCGCGTGGGCGATGCTCGAACCGGCCCCCGGCGAGTACGAGTTCGGCTGGCTCGACCGCGTGCTCGACCAGCTGCACGCCGCCGGCATCGCGGTCGACCTGGCCACCCCGACCGCCGCGCCGCCGCCCTGGTTCCGGCGCCGGCACCCCGACGCCGCCCCGGTCACCCGGGCCGGCGTACGGCTCGGCGGCGGCGGCCGGCAGTCGTTCTGTCCCAGCTCACCGGCGTACGCGGCGGCGTCCGCGGGCATCACCGAGCAGCTCGCCCGGCGCTACGCGGACCACCCGGCGCTGGTGCTGTGGCACTCCCACAACGAGTACGGCGGCGTCAACGCGACCTGCTACTGCGAGACCTCGGCCGCGGCCTTCCGCGACTGGCTCCGCGACCGCTACGGCGACCTGGGCAAACTCAACGACGCGTGGGGCGCCGCCTTCTGGAGCCACCGCTTCGGCGACTGGGACGAGATCGAGGCGCCGGTCGTCGCGGCGACCACCGGCAACCCCGCCCACGAGCTCGACTTCCTCCGGTTCTCCTCCGACGCGCACCTGGCCAACTTCCGGCGCGAGCGCGACATCCTGCACCGGCTCTCCCCCGGCGTCCCGGTCACCACCAACTTCATGCTGGCCAACTGCAAGAACATCGACTACTGGCGGTGGGCCGCCGAGGTCGACCTGGTCTCCAACGACCACTACCTGCAGGCCGAGCGCCCCGACAACCACATCGAGCTGGCCATGTGCGCCGACCTGACCCGCTCGGTCGCGCACGGCCGGCCCTGGCTGCTGATGGAGCACTCCACCAACGCGGTCAACTGGCAGCCCCGCAACCTCGCCAAGGGGCCGGGCGAGATGCGCCGCAACAGCCTGCAGCACCTGGCCCGCGGGGCCGACGGCATCCTGTTCTTCCAGTGGCGCGCCTCCCGCTTCGGCGCCGAGAAGTTCCACTCGGCGATGCTGCCGCACGGCGGCACCGGCACCCGCACCTGGCGGGAGGTCGTCGCGCTCGGCGCCGAGCTGGGCCGGCTGGCCGAGCTGCGGGACAGCCGGGTCGCCGCCGAGGTCGCGCTGCTGTGGGACTGGGAGTCCTGGTGGGCCCTCGAGCTGCCCTGGCGCCCGTCGCAGGACCTGACCTTCCGGGACCGGCAGGAGGCGTTCTACGAGCAGCTGTGGCGCGCGCACCGCACCGTCGACTTCGCTCACCCGGAGGCCGCGCTGGCGGCGTACCCGCTGGTGGTGGCGCCGAGCAGCTATCTGCTGAGCCCGGCCGCGGCCGACAACCTGCGGCGGTACGTGGCCGGCGGGGGGACGCTGCTGGTGTCGTACTTCTCCGGCATCGTCGACGGGCACGACACCGTGCACCCGGGCGGCTACCCGGGCGCGCTGCGCGACCTGCTCGGCCTGGCCGTCGAGGAGTTCGAGCCGCTGGCCGCCGGCCGCACCGTCCGGCTGGACGACGGGCGGACGGCGGACACGTGGGCCGAACGCCTGCACCTGCACGGCGCCACGGCGCTGGCGTCCTATGCGGACGGTCCGGCGGCGGGGCTGCCCGCGGTCACCCGGCACGCGTACGGTGCGGGGCAGGCGTTCTACGTCTCCACCCGGCTGACCGCCGCGGGGACCGCGGCCCTGCTGGCCCTCGTCACCTCGGCCGCCGGTCTGGACGCGCCGGCGGAGCTGCCCGACCAGGTGGAGATCGTCCGGCGGCACGGCCCGGCGGGCGACTACCTGATCGCGATCAACCACGGGCAGCGCGACGCCGTCGTGCCCGGCGACGGCGTCGAGCTGCTGACCGGGGACCCGGTGGCCGGCGGCCTCCCGGTTCCCGCCGGAAGCGTCCGCGTCCTGCGACGCGGCAGTCGATGAGCCCTTCTCCCCCAGGAGCCCCCATGCTTCGCACACCCCCCTTCCTGGCCGCCGCCACCGCGGTCGCCGTGCTGGCGCTGGCGCCGCCCGCGCACGCCACCGCCGGTGAGGTCGCCAACCCCGGCTTCGAGTCCGGCCTGACCGGCTGGTCGGCGAGCGGCTCGCGGGCCGCCGGCTTCGTCGAGGCCGGCGGCCTCACCGGCGGCCACCAGCTCACCCACTACGCCGACACCGCGTACCGGATCACCACCAGCCAGGCGGTCACCGGGCTGGGGCGCGGCCCGTACACCCTCAGCCTGCGGGTGCGCTCGGGCGGCAACCAGCCGAACGCCTACGTGGGGCTGAACAGCTGCGGCTCCGCCGAGCAGCGGGCCGCGATCCCGCGCACCGGCAACGAGTGGGTGCGGCTCGCGGTGACCGTACGGGTGACCGGCGGGCGCTGCACGATCGTGCTGCACTCCGACGCCGCCGCCGGGCAGTGGACCAACTTCGACGACGTCACCTTCGCCCGGTCGGACGCGGCGCCCGGCACCCCGCTGGCGATCACCGGCGCGGACGTCTCGCACGTGACCAAGAACGAGGACCACGGCGCGGTGTACCGCACGGCCACCGGGCAGCGGCAGGACCCGTTCCGGCTGCTGGCGGCGAACGGGGTGAACTACGTCCGGCTGAAGGTCTGGGTGGACCCGGCCGACGGCTACAACGACAAGGACGACGTGCTGGCCCAGGCCCGGCGGGCCACGGCGGCCGGGCAGCGGCTGCTGATCGACTTCCACTACTCCGACGCCTGGGCCGACCCGGGCCAGCAGAACAAGCCGGCCGCCTGGGCCGCGCTCGGCTTCGACCAGCTCAAGCAGGCCGTCTACGACCACACCTACGAGGTGCTGCACGACCTGCGGGCGCAGGGCACCCCGGCGGCGATGGCCCAGGTGGGCAACGAGATCAACGGCGGCCTGCTGTGGCCGGACGGGCGCTGGGACAACTGGGACGGCCTGGCCGCCCTGCTGACCGCCGGCAGCACCGCGGTCACCGCCGCCTCCCCCGGCACCAAGGTGGTGCTGCACCTGGCCGAGGGCGGCAACAACGGCGGGCACCGCTGGTGGTTCGACCAGGCGACCGCCCGCAACGTGCCGTTCGACGTGATCGCCGTGTCGCACTACGTCTACTGGCACGGCTCGCTGGGCGCGTTGCAGGCCAACCTGCTGGACCTGTCCGCCCGCTACGGCAAGCCGGTGCTGGTGGCCGAGACCGCGTACGGCTTCACCACCGCCGAGAACGACCACGAGCCGAACATCTTCACCGCGGCGCTGGCCGAGGCCGGCGGCTACCCGGCGACCCCGCGCGGGCAGTCCGACGCGCTGCGCGACATCCTGACCGTGGTCGCCGGGGTGCCCGGCGCGCTCGGCGTCTTCTACTGGGAGCCGACCTGGACGGCGGCCGAGGGCGCGGGCTGGGACCCGGCCGACCCGGCGTCCGGTGACGGCTGGGAGAACCAGGCGTTGTTCGACTACCGCGGCCGGGCCCTGCCCGCCCTGCCGGTGTTCCGCCGCTTCTGATCGCCGGCGCTCGCCGCCCGGCCGCCGCGCCCGCGGCGCCCGGGCGGCGGCCGGGGTGATGGCCATCGACGGCGGGCCATATCCTGTCCTTCCCGGCGGGTGCGCACCGGCCGGGCCGGACCACCCCGCGCTGCCCAGGAGGCCGAGCGATGCCCGACGGCGCCCTGCCCCGCGACGCGGTCCACGCCTACGTCGACAGCCTCGCCGCACCCGAACGCGCCCGCGTCGGCGAGGACGTGCTGGCCGGGATCCGCGCCGGCGGCTACCTCCTGACGAACCCGTTCGAGGCGGTCGACGCGGGGATCCGGCGCACGCTGGCGGTCAGCGGCGTGGACGTGCCGGGCGGGACCCACGTCGGCGCGTTCCCGCACCGGTCGCTGCACGCGCGCACGCACACCGTCGAGGGCGCCACGCTGATCCTGCTCGACACCGGGCTGCGGCCGCTGCTCGACCGGGTGGCCGCCACGCTGGTCGCGTACCAGCTCACCACCGCGCCGGGGCAGCGCCGGGCCGGCCCGAACCCGCCCCCGGCGGCCGACCGCCGGCAGCGGCGCGACGAGGCGGACGCGGCCTTCGCCGCGGCCGTGCTCGCCTTCCTGCGCGGCGAGGCCGGCGAGCCCGCGGAGACGCTGGACACCTTCGGCTTCTTCATGGCCCGCTCGGCCGAGCGGTTCGCCCTCGGCCACGAGTACGGCCACCTGCTCGCCGGGCACCGGCACGCGCCGCCGGGCCACGACGAGCGCAGCGCCCGCCGCGAGTACGAGGCCGACGAGCTCGCGGCGATGCTGATCCTGCGCGGCGTCGACGACGCGGCGGAGTTCCGCTGGCGGGCGCTGGCCGTGGCCGGGCCGTTCCTGTTCCTGGCCGTGGAGCAGCTGGTGAACCAGGTCCGCGGCACGGCCGACGAGCAGCACGTGTCGCCGGCGCGGCGCACGCAGGCGCTGCGCACGATCTTCGAACAGGCCGGCGCCCGCGGGCTGATGCACTTCGCGGAGGCCTGGGTCAGCTCGCTGCTGTTGCGGGAGGCGGCCATCGTGCGGCGCGCCCGCGCCTGACCCGGCCGACGCCGGCGGGGTCGATCCCCTTCGACGCGGAGCAAAGGTCCTGCGCAGTCAAGCCCGGATGGTGGCGGCGTCCCCGCCCGCCCGGGCCGCAGGTTCGGCGTCCCGGTGCCGGGCGAGCGCCGCGCGGGCCTGCCGGGTCATCCGTTCGACGACCGCGCCGGCCGGCTCGACCGCGCCGACCAGGCCCACGCCCTGACCCGCGGGCAGGGCCATCTCCTCCAGGTCTCCGGTGGTCAGCCCGCGCATGGGCACCAGGTTCGAGAACTCGTGCAGGTCCAGCGGCACGCCACCCAGCTCGGTGTGCCCGATGACCGGCCGGCCGGAGGTGTCGGCCGGGATCTCCGCCACCCGGTCGCCCCACGCGCGCACCACCCGGTTGCGCAGCACCCGCATCGGGTTGAAGTCGGGCGTCTCCGGGCCGAACAGCGCGGTCCGCTCGGTCTGGGTGGCGTCCGCCGCGACCACCCGGCTCTTGTAGCCGTCGTGGGCGGCGGACTCCTCCGTGGCGACCAGCCGGGTGCCGACCCAGACGCCGTCGGCCCCCAGCATCAGCGCCGCGGCCAGGCCGCGGCCGTCGGCGACCCCGCCCGCGGCGAGTACCAGCGCGGGCGCCACCGCGTCCACGACCAGCGGGACCAGCGCGAAGGTGGGCAGGGTGGCGAAGTTGTGGCCGCCGGCCTCGAGGCCCTGCGCCACCACCACGTCGACGCCGTCGCCGGCCGCCCGGCGCGCGGCGGCCACCGAGCCGACCTGCTCGAGGACGCGGACCCCGGCGGCGTGCAGCCGGTCGATCCAGGCCCGGTCCGGGTGGCCCCAGTGGAACGACACCCCGGCCGGGCCCGCCGCGCAGGCCGCGTCGATCTGGGCGTCCGCGGTCAGCGGGGTGATGAAGTTGACGTGGAACGGGCCCCGGGTGCGGGCCCGGACGGCGGCGATCGTGGCGGTGACCGCCGGCGCGGGCATCAGCCCGACGCCGATCGACCCGAGCGCGCCGGCCTCGCTGACGGCCACGGCGAGATCCGGTGTCATGCCGACGAAGGCCATGCCGGCCTGGGCGATCGGCGTCGAGAGCCCGAAGGCCTCGGTGAAGCGGGTGGGCAGCGTCATCCGGCCACCGTGTCGGATCCCGGTCGGTAGGGTGTCGCCCGCGGCGCGGCCCGGGTTGCAATCAGCGCAGACGTCGGCAAGGGGACAGGAGCCGCGGTGCCACAGACCTGGTCCACGTCGGCCGCCCCGCCGGCCGGCCAGTTCGCCTGCTGGCGCGAGCTGATCTGCGAGGCGTTCCTGGCCCTGAGCCCGGAGTCGGACCTGCGCGACGGCTTCGCCGGGCGGGTGACGCAGTGGCCGCTGGGCCGGCTCGACCTGGCCCGGATCGCCTCGCAACGCCAGCGGGTGCGCCGCACCGGCCGGGACATAGCGCGGGCGCGGCGCCCCGGCTACTACGCCAACCTGCAGATCACGGGCGCGAGCGTGGTGGCCCAGCAGGGCCGGCGGACCGTGCTCGAACCGGGCGACCTGACGCTGCTGGACACCGACGAGCCGTTCACCATGGACTTCCCCACCGACTTCCGGCAGTTGTCGCTGTTCCTGCCGCGCCCGCTGCTGACGGCCCGGACGGTCGGCCCGGTGCCGACCGCCGTGCGGGTGGACACCGCGACCGGGGTCGGCGCCGCCGTCCGGCACGCGCTGACGGCCCTGACCCGCGAACCCTGGAGCCCGGACGTGGCCGCCCGGCTGGCCGTCCACACGGCCGGCCTGCTGGCGGTCGCCCTGGCGCCCGCGGACCCGGCGGGACGGGGCCACGCCGGGTCCGCGCGGTCCCGGCGCGGAGCGACGGCGGCCCGGTCCGCGGCCCTGGCCGACATCGAGGAGCACCTGTCCGACGAGGACCTGTCCCCCGCCACGACCGCGCGGCGGCTGGGTGTCTCGGTGCGCACGGTGCACGCCGCCTTCGCCGGGAGCGGCACGAGCTGGGCCGGCGCGGTGCGGCGCCGGCGGCTCGACCGGGCGCGCCGGGCGCTGGCCGATCCGGCGCTGCGCCACCTGCGCATCATCGACATCGCCGCCGACGCGGGGTTCGGCACCGTGGCGGGCTTCCACCGCTCGTTCCGGCGCGCGTTCGGGCGTACTCCGGGCGAGATCCGCCCGGATTGACCGCTCAGTCCAGCCCGGCCACCACGGCCGCCACCTTCCGCCGCAACTGCTCCGGCAGCGGCGCATAGCCGAGCCGGGCCGCGGCGGCCTGGCCCGCCGGGCCCGCGGTGTAGGTCAGGAACCCGCGCAGCAGCGGCCGGGTCCGGGCCGGCGTGCCGGTCCGGCACACGACCTCGTAGGTGACCAGCACGATCGGGTACGCCCCCAGCACGGCGGTCCGGTGGTCGACCGCCAGCCGCAGATCGCCGCCGGCCCCGGTGACGCCGGCCGCCGCGACCGTACGCCCGGCCGCCTCGTCGGTCACCGCCGCGAACTCACCGGCGCCGTTGCGCACCCGCGCGACGGCCAGCTGGTGGAACCGCGCGTAGGACGCCTCGACATAGCCGATCGCCCCGTCGGTGCGGGCGATCGCCGAGGCGACGCCGTTGCTGCCCCGCGCGGCGCTCCCACCCGGAGCGGCCCAGGTGCTGTCCGTGCCGAACCGCCAGCCGGCGCCCGCGGTGGCCGCCAGGAACCCGGTGAAGTTCGCCGTCGTGCCGGAACTGTCCGAGCGGTGCACGGTGCGCACGGCCGTCGCGGGCAGCGGCACACCCGGGTTGTCCGCGGCGATGAGCGGGTCGTCCCAGGAGGTCACCGCGCCGGCGAAGATCCGCGCCACGGTGGCCGGGGCCAGCCGCAGGTCGTCGACCCCGGCGACGGTGTAGGCCAGGGCGATCGGCGCGATCACCATGGGCAGGTGCACGGCCGGCCCCCGGCCGCAGCGGGCGTCGGCGGCCGCCTGCTCCGGGGCGGTGAGCGGCGAGTCGGTGCCCGCGAAGTCGCCGCTCCCGGCGAGGAAGGCGCGCACGCCGGCGCCCGAGCCGGTGCTCCCGTACGCGACGGTGGCCCCGGAACAGGCGATCTGGTAGTTCCTGATCCAGGTGTTGACGGCGTTGGTCTGCGCGGACGAGCCCTGCCCCCGCAACGAGCCGGCGACGCACGGCACCGCCTCGGCGACCGCGCGGGGTGCCGCCGCCGGAGCACACGCGGCCAGCGCGAGCACCAGCGCCACCGCCGGCCCGGCGGCGAGTCGCAGCCGCCCGCTCACCGGTACTCCGCCAGACGCTTGCGCACGCCGAGCGCCACCAGCAGCAGCACGACGCCGACGACCGGCAGCGGGACGAGCGGCCAGCCGGCCAGCACCCGCTCGCCGTCCCGCAGCGCCGCGTCGAAGCCGGCCTTGCGGGCCCCGGCGTCCGCGCCCACCGCGGCGTCGTAGTAGGAGAAGTCGAAGGCGGCGTCGCCGCGGCGGATGCCGGTGACCAGGTCCACCGCCGCACCGGTACGCCCGGCGCCGGCCAGCGCCACCACGCGCTGGTGGGCGCGCTCGTAACCCCGCCAGCGCTCCAGGGCCGCGCCGCTCCCGTCGAGCACCGCGGCGACGCGTTCGGATTTGCCGGTGAAGTCCTGGCGGTACAGCGCGAGGTTGCCGCTGAGCAGGTAGCGGCTGGTGTCGGCGGCGGCGTCGTAGCTCAGCGCCCGGGCCTGCGACAACGCCAGGTACGGCCGCAGGCTGTCGTCCCGGGCGGCGCCCAGCCGTTGCTCCTGCGCCACCAGGACCAGGCAGACCCCCGCGGTCAGGCCCAGCGCCAGCACGGTGGCCAGGGCCAGGGCCGGGTTCAGCACCCGGCGGAACCGCCGCGCCAGCCACCCCTGCAGGAACACGAGCAGCAGCACCAGGGCGCCGCCGGACAGCACCGTCAGGCCGACCGCCCAGGCCACGGTGGCGCGCTTGGCGGCGTACGCCCGGTCGAGGCGCGTCTCCCCCGCGTCGCGCAGCCGCCCGGCGGCCGGCAGCAACCGCAGGTGCAGCACGTTGGTCGCCTGCGTGTAATAGCCCAGGGCGTCCGGCGGCAACCGGCCCGGCGGCTGCGGCGGCGCCTGGGCCTGGGCCTGGGCCGTCAACGTCTGCCACACCCACCGCCGGTAGCCGGTGAGCTCGTGGGTCAGCTCCAGCACCAGCGCCCGGTCGGCGTCCGAGGTCGCGGTGGTCAGCGACCGTTGCAGATCCTCGTCGGCCTCCCGGCCCCGCTGCTGATAGGCGCCCAGCGCGTCGAGCTGACTGCCGGACAATTCCGCGGCGTCGCCGGCCAGCACCATCCGGGCGACCTGGGCATCCAGATCACTGAGCGCGAAATACAGATCCGCGGCCGTGGCGGCCTGCGGCGCCGCCGCGCCGCCGATGACCCGGACCTGCTCCTGCACCCGGGCCGTGAGCAGTCCGGACGCGGCCAGCAGGGCCACCGCCGCGCAGCTGACCAGGCCGGTCCACAGGCGCAGACGGGCGGGGGTGGCCGGGAGCAGTAGCCTTCTCGTCGTCCTGGCAATGGCGGACACGAATGCCACGGTAGGGCACTCGCGCCATTATCCGGCGTTCGGATGTCGCCTTTTCCTGCCGTTCATTTCGTCTTTACCCGCCATTCTTGTGATCGAGCCGCCGGCCGGCTCGCGCCCCGAACAGGTCCGCGGCCGTCAAGCGCGCCCCTCCCCGCGGCGCGGGCCGCCCGGGTGACGGCGCTCCCGGCGACGAGGCGGGGCACGCCTGCCCGCAAACTCACCGATCTCACGCAGCGCCGCTCCTCCGAACACGGACCGCAGCCGATCTCCCCGGATCAAGGCTTATTTTGCAGCTGATGTGAGAATTTCGTCCGAACGTCCATGGCATTCCGATCTTCCCTTGCGGAGCATGGAGCGGTGCCCGGACGCCATCGAAGAACTTTGAGTCTCACCGGCATCGTCGTCAGCGCGGCCACGGCCGCCCTCGTCGTCATCGGTGCCGGATCCTGGCTGGGTTACCAGCGCCTCTCCGCCGGAGACTGCTCCGGTCAGGTGCGGCTCGCCGTCACCGCGGCCACGGAGATCGCCGGTGCGGTGCAGGCCGCCGCGGATCAGTGGACCAAGGGCGAGGACGCCCAGGTCGACGGCGTCTGCGTCAAGGTCGCCGTCACCGCCGCCGATCCCGCCGACGCCGCCGCCCAGATCGCCGCCAAGCACCGGGTGACCCTGTCCGGCCTCAAGGCCGTGTCGGGCAAGCCGGTGGTGCCCGACGTGTGGCTCCCGGACTCCTCCACCTGGCTGCTGCGGGTGGGTGGCGAGGCCCCCGGCTTCGTGCCCACCGACAACGCCCCGGTGGCCGAGAGCCCCGTGGTGCTGGCCATGCCGGCCCCCGTGGCCCAGCAGCTGGGCTGGCCCGACAAGCAGCTCAAGTGGCAGGACCTGCTGGCCCAGCTGACCGCGGGCAAGGCGCTGCTGCCCGGCATCGTCGACCCGACCCGCGACGCCGCCGGGCTCACCGGCCTGCTCGCGCTGGGCGGCGCGGCCGGCTCCGACCTGGCCGGGACCCAGCGCAAGGTGCTGGCGCTGCGCAAGCTGGCCGCGAACACCTCCAGCATCCGCGAGGACCTGCTGGAGAAGTTCCCGCGGGCGCCCTCGGAGGTCACCACCGGGCTGAGCGCGGCGCCGCTGTCGGAGGAGGACGTGCTGACGTTCAACGCGGGCAAGCCGCCGATCCCGCTGGCCGCGCTCTACCTCGACCCGGCGCCCACGGCCCTGAACTACCCGTTCGCGGTCATGCCCGAGGTCGACGCGCAGAAGGCCGCGGCGGCCGCGGGCCTGCACGAGGCGCTGCGCGGCCCGGTCTTCCGCAACGCCCTGGCGGCCGCCGGCCTGCGCGGGCCGGACGGCAAGGGCGGCACGGGCTTCACCGCGCCGGCCGGCGCCCCGGCCGAGGTCGCCCCGGTGCTGGCTGGGGACGGCAGCCAGGGCGCCGCCGCGTCGGCCCAGGCCGCGTCCACGGCGATCACCCAGCTGCTGGGCAGCTGGGCCGCCATCACGCAGCCGGGCCGGGTGCTCGCCGTGTTCGACATCTCCGGCTCGATGCTCACCAAGGTGCCCACCGCGGGCGGGCTGACCCGGGCCGAGGTCACCAAGCGCGCGGCCGCGCAGGGGTTGCAGCTGTTCGACGACCGGTGGGCCGTCGGCACCTGGTTCTTCTCCACGGAGCTGGTGGGCTCGCAGGCGTGGCAGCCGAAGGTGCCGATCAGCCCGCTGTCCTCGGCGCGTACCAAGCTCAACGACGCGCTCAACGACATGAAGCCGAAGAAGACCGGTGACACCGGGCTCTACGACACCGCGCTGGCGGCGTACAAGACGGTGCAGAGCGGGTGGCAGCCGAGCCGGGTGAACTCGGTCATCCTCTTCACCGACGGGGTGAACGAGAACGATCCCGGGCTCACCCAGGACGAGCTGGTGGCCGCGCTGAAGAAGCAGCGCGACCCGAAGCGACCGGTCCGGATGGTGTTCATCGGCATCGGGCCCGAGGTCGACCGCAACGAGCTCAAGGTGATCGCGGAGGCCAGCGGGTCCAGCAGCGGCGTCTTCGTCGCGGAGGACCCGGCCAAGATCAACGAGATCTTCCTGCAGGCGATCGCGACCCGTACCGGCGCGTGACGCGCGCCGGCACGGGCCGCGGTGGCGGCACCTGCTGCCCCGGCTCACCCGGTCCGGGGCAGCAGGCGGTCCTCAGGCGACGCTGCAGGCGACGCCGTTGAGCGTGAAGGCCGCGGGCCGGCTGCTGTCGCCGGTGTGGGTGGCCTGCAGCCCGATGGTGGTCGACGCGCCGGTCGCCAGGCTGCCGTTGTAGGAGACGTTGCGGGCGGTGACCGCCCCGCTGGCGCCGGTCCAGGTGGCGTTCCAGCCGGAGGTGATGCTCTGGCCGGCCGGCAGGGTGAAGCCGAGCGTCCAGCTGGTCACCGGCGCCCCCGCGTTGGTGATGGTGATGCTGGCGGTCAGCCCGGTGTTCCAGGCGTTGACCACGTAGCCGACCCGGCACCCGCCGGTCGCCGGCGGCGTGCTGGTGGGCGGCGTGGTGGGCGGGGTCGTCGGCGGCGTGGTGGGCGGGGTCGTCGGGCCGGTGGTCGGCACCGTCGTGCTGTCCAGGCCGAGGAACGTGACGGCCCGCTCGGCCATCCCGGACTGCGGCAGGCTGTGCCCGGTGTTGGCGACGCTGATCGCCTCGACCGGCGGCTGCGCCGACGTGGAGCCGTACCGGGTGCGGGTCCAGCCGGACTGCGGCGTGTCGGTCAGCACCGGGGTCTGGCTGACCCCGTGCACGTTGGTCCACTGCTTGATCTGCTCGCCGAAGTTCGGGTAGCGCAGCGTGTCGTCGTTCACGCCGTGCCAGGTCTGCATCCGCGGCCGCGGCCCGGTGTAGCCCGGGTACGCGGCCCGCACCAGGTCACCCCACGCCTGCGGGGTCTTGGTGACCTGGCCGTTGGCGCAGGCGCTGTTCCAGCTGGAGCCGTCGGTGGTGGCGAAGCAGCCGAACGGCACCCCCATGAACGCCGCCCCGGCGCGGAACACGTCCGGGTAGTCGCCGAGCAGCACGTTGGTCATCATGCCGCCGGACGAGGCGCCGGTGACGACCGTACGGGCCGGATCGGTGCGGTAGCGCTCCTGCACGTAGCGGACCATCGAGACGATGCCCGCCGGGTCGCTGTTGCCGTCGTGGCGCAGGGCGCCGGGCGAGGAGACGTCGAAGCAGTTGCCGGACCGGGTCGCCGACGGGTAGATCACGATGTAGCCGTACCGGTCGGCGAGCGAGGCGAACGAGGTGCCGGAGTAGAACGCCGGTCCCGAGCCGGTGCAGTAGTGCACGGCCACCAGCAGGGCCGGGTTGGCCGGCAGCCGGTCCGGGACGTACAGGTGCATCCGCAGGTTGGTGGGGTTGTTGCCGAAACCGGTGACCTCCTGGAGGGTGGCCGCGGCCGCCGGGGAGGCGGACATCAGCACGGAGGCGCCGATCGCGGCGACGGCGGTGGTGACCGCCAGCAAGGCCTGGGTCAGTCGTTTCATCAGTCTTCGCTCCGGGGGAAGGTCCGGCGCGGCGCGGTTGGTGGCACGCGCCGCGCCGGACGGCTCGATCAGGACGCGGCGCAGGCCGGGGTGGCCGACGGGCCGGTGCCGGTGCCCTGGAAACCGAATTCGGTGCTGGAGCCGGCGGCGATCCGGCCGTTGTAGGAGACGTTGGCGAAGCGCACCGCGCCGGTGGTGCCGCTGTTCTGCGCGTTCCAGGCGTTGGTGACGGCCGCGCCGGACGGCAGGGTCAGGGTGACCGCCCAGCCGGTGACGGCCGCGGCGCCCGCGGTGACCCGGACGGTGGCGGTGAAGCCGCCGGTCCACTGGTTGACGGTCACGCTCGCCGAGCAGCCGGCGCCCGGCTGCGGCGTGGTCGGCGAGGCGGTCGGGGAAACGGTCGGGGAAACGGTGGGCGAGACGGTCGGCGTGCCGGTGGGGTCGGTGCTGCCCCCGCTGTTCAGCGCGTCGAGCGTCGCGGTGTACGCGGCCTTCTTGTTGCCGCTGCCGTCGAACAGCAGCGGGGTGCCGCTGGCCCGCCACGAGTCGCTGTCCCGGATGCCCCACACGGTGATGCCGTTGCACCGGGCCACCGCCAGGCAGTCCTTGACCACGTTGGCGTACGTGGCGGCCTGGGTCTGCCCCGAGCCCTCGATGTCCAGCTCGGTGATCTGCACGTCCACGCCCAGCGCGGCGAAGTTCTCCAGCGTGGTCCGGTAGTTGCCCGGGTACGGCGACCCGCTGTTGAAGTGCGACTGCAGGCCGACGCAGTCGATCGGCACGCCGCGGGTCTTGAAGTCACGGACCATCGTGTACACGGCCTGCGTCTTGGCCCAGGTCCAGTTGTCGATGTTGTAGTCGTTGTAGCAGAGCTTGGCGCCCGGGTCGGCGGTGCGCGCGGCCCGGAACGCCGCCTCGATCCAGTCGTTGCCGGTGCGCTGCAGGTTGGAGTCGCGCCGGCCGCCGCCGCTGTCGGCGAACGCCTCGTTGACCACGTCCCAGGTGAAGACCTTGCCGCGGTAGTTGGTGGCGACCCTGGTGACGTGGTTGAGCATGGCCGAGCGCAGCGCGGCGCCCTCCATGCTCTGCATCCAGCCGGGCTGCTGGGAGTGCCAGGCCAGGGTGTGCCCGCGGACCTTCATGCCCTGGGCGATGGCGTGGTTGACGATCCGGTCCGCGTTGGTGAAGGTGAACTGGTTCTGCTGCGGCTCGGTCGCGTCGATCTTCATCTCGTTCTCGGGCGTGACCGCGTTGAACTCGCGGTCCAGGATCCCGACGTAGGTGCTGTCGCTCAGCTTGTTCGCGGCGACGGCCGTGCCGAAGTAGCGGCCGGTGGCCGCCGCGGAGGCGCCCAGGGTCGTGGCGGCGTCGGCCGAGGGGGCCACGAACAGGGCCAGGCTCCCGGCCGCGGCGCCGGCCGCGATCAGGGTCAGGGTGGTGCGTAGTCGGTGGGACATGGGGGGCGCCTTCCGGACGGGGATGGGGGGACGGGCGAGGGAATGGGAGCGCTCCCATTCTGGGCCGGACCACTCCCCGAAGGGAATAGACCGGCATGACTTCTATCGGGACAGCGAGCGGGCGATGGCCGCCGCGGTGGCCGCGCCGTGGTACTTGCGGACCAGGTGCAGGCAGAGCTCCACGCCGGGCCGGCCGGCGGCCGCCGTGAAGATGGGATCGTCGTCGACGTACCGCACGCCGGGCGCCAGCCGGACCCGCGGATAGCGGCGCCCCAGCTCCTCGGCGTGCGCCGCGCAGGTCGACACGGCCCGGCCGTCGAGCAGCCCGGCCGCCGCGGCCGTGAACACCGCCTCGCCCACGGCGAGGATCCGGCACCCGCGGCGCACCGCGTCGCGCAGGGCCGCGGCCTCGTCGGCGGTGATGGTGTCGCGGTCCCGCCGGACCGGCGGGGCGATGGCCAGGATGTCCGCCTCGGCCAGCAGGTCGAAGGTGCCGGCGGCGGCGAAGGCCAGGTCGAAGACCGGGCCGGCGAAGACCTCCCGGTACGTCGACAGCCGCGCCGGCAGCGCCTCGGGTGGCGGCAGCAGCACCGCCACGGTGGTCATGGCGCTCACCGCAGCCACCGCAGCGGCACGGCAGCCGCCAGCGCCTGGTAACCGGCGGGGTTGAGGTGCAGGTGGTCGCCGGTGTCGTAGGCCGGCAGCAGCGCGCGGGGCGCGGCCGGGTCCCGGACCGCGGCGTCGAAGTCGAGCACCCCGTCGAAGCGGCCGCTGCGCCGGATCCAGTCGTTCACCGCCGTACGGGTGCCCTCCCGCAGGCCGGCCGGGTCGTCGTAGTTCTGGTTGCCGCCCATCGGGGTGATGGTGGCGCCGTACACGCGCAGGTCGCGGGCGTGCGCCCGGGTGACGATCTGGTCGTAGGCGGCCCGCAGGTCGTCGCCCACCCGCCGTTGCGCCTCGGGCGTCGCCGCCGCCGTACCGATGTCGTTGACGCCCTCGAAGACGATCAGCGAGGTGACCCCGCCCAGCGCGAGCACGTCGCGGTCCAGCCGGGCCAGCGCGCTCGGGCCGAGGCCGTCCTGCAGGACCCGGTTGCCGCCGGCGGCCTGGTTGAGCACCGCGTGCCGGCCGCGCAGCCGGGCCGAGAGCTGATCCGGCCACCGGTCGTTGCCGTCGGTGGTGGAGCCGCGGCCGTCGGTCAGCGAGTCGCCCAGCACCACGGTCGCGGTGGTGTCGCCCGCGGTGCGCACCTCGGCGCCGCTGAGGAGGTACCAGTGGGCCACGGTGGTGGCGCCCGGCAGGTCGGTGGCGTCGTGCAGGTCGCCGCGCACCAGGTGGGAGGTGGTCCGGGAGCCCGGGTGCGAGGTGACGGCGGTGCTCGCCTGGCCGGTGGCCAGGTACACCGAGACGCTGAGCTCGCCGCGCGCGGGCACGTCGAACTCCACCGGATCGGAGACCACCTGCGCGCCCACCGGGATGTCGGCGAACGGGCGCCCGGAGAAGGTCACCGGGCGCGACGTGCCCGGCTCGATCGCGCCGGCGCCCGGCCGGCCGCCGGCGGGCCGGGCGATCGAGACGGCGGTGATCGGCAGGACCGCGCCGCCGAAGGCGTTGGAGAACCGCAGCCGTACGGCGCTCCCGGCGATCGTGGTGTGCAGGGTCTGGCGCAGCGTGGTGTCCACCAGCACCGACTCCGCGCCGGTGAACGGTGCCGGCGGCAGGTTGCCCGGCTCGGTGAGCTGCGGCATGGCCACCCAGGTGTGCAGCCAGCGCCGCCCGGGGCGCGGCCGGCGGCCCGGGACCGCGGTGGCCACGGCGGCCGCGGCCGCCCCGCCGAGGCCGAGCACGGACCGGCGGTTCACCGGGCCACCCGCCGGCTCTCGGGCGGGCCGAGGTAGCTGTACCGCACGCCGCCGGTGTCGATCTCGAGGCGCTGCACGATCACGGTCGGGTCCACCATCCAGAACTTGAGGGTGTGCACGCCCGCGCTGGTCACGGTGTGCGTCGTGGTGGTGCGGTTGACGTTGTCGGAGGTGTTGCGTTCCCACTGCTTGTTCATGGTGGTGTCGTCGGCTCCGGTGGCCTGGGTGACGTTCACCGTCTGCGGTGGCTGGTCGTCCAGGGAGATCGCGTACTTGAGGCCGTCGGTCGGGTGGACGTTGTTGCGCGGCGACAGCACGGCGGTCACCTTCACCGGTCCGGTGGTGGTCAGGGTCGTGGCGTACTCCAGGCGGGCGCCGGCGCCGCCGAGCGGGGTCATGCCGTTGCCGGTCTTGCCGATACCGGGCAGCAGCCGCCAGTCCCCCACCTTGCCGGTGTAGTGGTCGGCCTCCATCGCGACGTAGCCGTTGGCCTCGACGAAGCCCCGCGGGCGCAGCACCGGGTTGTCGATCGGCGCCTGCACGACCTGGCTGGCCCCCGCCCCCGTGACGGTGATGGGCACGGTCGTGGTGCCCTTCGGCGCGCGCCGCCAGTCGACCCGGACGGTGGCCCGGACCTGCTGGTCGACCGAGCCGGCGCTCGGTGTCACCCGCACCCACGGCACGGCCGGGGTGATCCGGTACGCGAACGGCGTCGCGCCCTTGTTGAAGACCTCGATGAACTGCCGCGGCTGGGCCTGGTACGGGCTGAACGCCGGCAGCGTCACCGGGTCCCCGCCGTCGAGGTCCACGCCCAGTTCCGCGGCCGCCGGCACCTCGATGCGCCGCAGGTACGGGTAGATCTCGTCCGGCAGCGCCACGTTGTCCTTCTCCGGCTGCTGCCAGGGCGCGTTGGGGCCGTACCGGGCCACGTTGCCGTAGCCGATCTTGGGCTGGAGCTGCCAGTCCTTCCACTTCCCGCCGGCCAGCGCGGTGTTGTAGTAGGCGTTGAGCGCCTGGTCCTCGGCGAACCGGGCCTCGGCCAGGTCGGCCAGCCGGTTGGTGGCGGCGCGCCCCTGGCCGGCGTACCGGATGTTGGTGAACTCGGCGAGCCGCAGCGCGTAGAGGTTGGCCGTGGCCTTGACCTGGTACCAGACGAGCTGGAAGTAGGCGTCCTGCCAGGCCGCCGGCACCCGGGCCTTGATCCGCTCGGCCCGCGCGGCGAGCGCCTGCCACTGGGCGGTGACCCGTTCGATCTCGCGGTAGTCGGTCAGGCTGAACGGGCTGGCCTGGTCGTCGTACGTGATCGCCCGGGTGGCCGGGTCCACCGTGATGCGGCGGTTGAGCAGCTCGGGCTTGCGGCGCGACTGCAGGTGGCCGTAGTCGCTGAGCACGTCGGCGATGTCGCCGGCCAGCGCGGCGCCGAAGTTCTGGGCGGCGTAGCCCCGTTCCCACTCCCCCAGCCCGCCGAGCGGGAAGGGCTTCCAGGCGTAGTCGAGGAAGAACTGGGTCGGCTGCTCCTCGTTCTTCAGGTCGCCCACGTTGACCATCCAGAGCCGCTCGACCCCCGAGCGGTACGCGAGGTTCAGCTGCTCCCAGGTGTTGGTGAGGTTGACCGTGTCGACCCACTTGTAGTTGCGGCCGCCGCCGACGTAGTCGAAGTGGTAGTACATGCCGTACCCGCCGCCGCGGGGCGGCAGCGAGGCGTCCGGCAGCCGGCGCAGGTTGCCCCAGTTGTCGTCGCAGAACACCACCGTGACGTCGTCCGGGGGCCGGTAGCCCTTGTCCCAGTAGCGCTGCACCTCCTTGTAGAGGGTCTGCACCTGGGGCGCGCCGATCAGCCCGGTCTCCCGCAGGATCTGCCGCTGGGTGTCGATGATGGAGCTCATCAGGTCGATGCCGTCGCCGTCGGGCAGGCTGACGTCGCCGTTGCCCCGCATGCCGAGGGTGATGACGCCCTCGATCTTCTCGCGGGCCATCCGCTCCGCGCCGTCGCGCCAGTACGCCTTGATCGCGTCCGGGTTGCGCCGGAAGCTCCACTCGCCGGTCCCGGCCGGGTGCCGGTTCCACTCCTCGATGCCGCGCATCATGGGCGCCTCGTGGGAGGTGCCCATCACCACGCCGTAGAACGAGGCGGTGGCGTGGTTCAGCGGGTCGTCCTCGGCGAAGGCCCGACCCCAGACGGCCGGCCACAGGTAATTGGCCTTGAGCCGCAGCATGGTCTCGAAGACCTTGGCGTAGTAGGCGGCGTTGAGCCCGCCCGGGTAGCCCGGCGCCTTGCCGGGGCCGAAGTAGCGGGGCGCCCAGGTGCCGGTGGCCGGGTTCTCGTCGTTGATGAAGAAGCCGCGGTACTTCACCGCGGGCGTGCCCTGGGTGTGCCGCCCCGGCAGCAGGTACACGGCGTCGCGGTGGCGGACCGGGACGTCGTCGAAGAAGCGCCAGGGTGAGACGCCGAGACGCTTGGACAGGTCGTACGCGCCGTAGATGCTGCCGCGCTGGTCGCTGCCCGCGATGACGAACGCCCGCCGCACACCCGGCAGCGGGTTGTCCACGATCTGCTCGACGGTGGTCTCCCACCGGCCGGCGATGCCGCGCACGTCGAGCTTGCCCGCGGCGACCAGCCGGTCGATCAGCGGGCTCTTGCCGATCGTGCCGACCAGCACCGGGTCGCGCCCGGCGGGCACCCGGTCGTGGCCGACGGCCGGTGTCACCCCGGTGACCGCGGCGATGTCCGCCTGCAGGTCGTCGACGACCCGGATGACGCCGGCGTGGTCGCCGGCGCTGACCACCAGCGGCGCGGCGCGGCCGGCGGCCACCAGTGGGAACCGGTCGCGGCCGGGCCGGGTGGCCACGTAGGAGTCGCGGTCCTCGTCGTGGCCGCCGGCGACCGCAGCGGTCGCCGGGGTCGCGACCAGGAAGGACCCGGCGAGGGCCGCGACGGCGAGCAGGTGTCTCATCGGTACGCCTTCCCTACCGGAAGAGTCGCAGCGGCACGGCCGCGGCGAGCACGGCCATCCCGGCGTCGTTGGGGTGGAGGTGGTCACCGCTGTCGTAGGCCGGCGCCAGCCGCAGCGGGTCGGCCCGGTCCCGGATGGCGGCGTCGAAGTCGATGACCGCGTCGTACTCGCCGCCGGTACGGATCCAGTGGTTCAGCGCGGCGCGCTTGCGCTCGTTCTCCGGCGAGTAGAACCCCAGGGTGTCGTCCTTGAACGGCAGCACGGTGGCGCCGTAGGCGCGCAGGCCGGCCTGGTGCGCGCGGGCGATGAGCTGGCGGTGCCCGGCGATCAGGTCGGCGGCCGAGACCACCTCGGACGCCGGGGCCGTGGTGCCCGGGTGGCCGAGGTCGTTCACCCCGAGCAGCACGATCAGGTACTCGGCGCCGGGCTGGGCGAGCACGTCGCGGTCGAAGCGGCGCAGGGCGCTCTGCGCGAAGTACGCGGCGTAGGCCACCGCGTCGCTGCCGGCCGGCGGGTTCGGGTCGTGCAGCAGCCGGTTGCCGGAGACCCCGACGTTGAGCACGCCGCGGTCGATGCGGGCCGCGCGCAGCCGCTCGGCCAGCCGGTCGGGCCAGCGGTGGTTGAGGTTGGCCACCGTGTTGGCGCCGTTGGTGATCGAGTCGCCGAGGGTGACGATCGCGCCGGCGTCCGAGGCGACGCTGACGCCCGACAGGAACAGGTTCTGCCCCACCACCGACGTGGGGGTCACGGTCCGGGCCGCGGTCACGTTGCCGGCGGCGATCACGTTGTCCTGGAACGCGAAGGCGGCCAGCGTGGTCACCGGGGTGCGCCGCGGCAGGTACACGCTGACCGTCAGCTCCGTGCCGGCCGGAACCCGCAGGGACACGGGGTCGCTGACCAGGGGCGCGCCGGCCGGGACGGTGGCCGACCGGTGGCCGCTGAAGGTGACCGGCCGGTCCGTGCCGGGCAGCGTGGCCGTGCTCGCCCCGGCGCCGGCCCGGCGGGCCACCCGGACCTCGCCGACGACCAGGGGCTGCTCGCCGAACTCGTTGGTCAGCCGGACCCGCAGCCGGTCGCCGCCGGTGCTGACGTGCACCACGTGACGCACCGTCTGGTCCTCGAGGACGGTCGGTGGGGTGGGCGGGACGGTGGTGGGCGCGGCCGCCCACGTGCCGGTCCAGCGGGGACCGGCGGCGGGCCGCCCGGACGCCTGGGCGGGCGCCGCCGGCAGGGTCGCGGCGACGGCGGCGCCCGAGGCGAGCGCCAGCAGTTCGCGTCTGGTGGACATCGGTCCCTTTCGGTCAGCCACGGCGGCGGGGCAGGGTGAGGCGCCAGCCCTGGGCGCGCAGTTCGGGGATGATGCGGTCGACGGCCTCGACCGTCTGGCTGCGGTCGCCGCCGCCGTCGTGCATCAGCACGACCGCGCCCGGCGTGATGCCGTCGCGCAGGCGCTGCACGAGCACGTCGGCGCCCGGCGGCTCCCAGTCGGTGATCGCCAGCCGCCAGCCCAGCGGCTGCATGCCGAGCTCGACGGCGACCTGCGGGCTCTGCCCCCAGCTGCCGTACGGCGCCCGGAAGTACGGGATGCGCGCGTGCGGCACGGCCTGGCGGATCACCGCGCTGGTCTCGACCAGGTCGGCCCGGATCTGCTCGGGCGTCCAGGGGCCGAAGTCGTCGTGGTGCATCGAGTGGTTGCACAGCACGTGGCCGCCGGCGACGATCCGGCGCACCACCTCCGGGTGCTCGCGCACGTGGTCGCCCCACAGGCAGAACACCGCCCGGACGTGGCGCCGGCGCAGCACGTCGAGCAGGCGCAGGGTGTCGGGCGGGTTGGGGCCGTCGTCGAAGGTGAAGCTGACGACGTCGCCGTGACCGCGCGCGGTGTCCACGACGGTCGCGGTCGGGCCGCCGGCCAGGGCCGGGGCGGCGAAGCTGCCGGACAACAGCAGGACGGACACCGGCACCGCCAGCCGGCGCCACCACTTCGGACGATGGAACAACGGGACCTCCGAAAGTTTCGGAAACCGGACGGCCGAACGTCCGTAACATAGAACCCGGTCGAAGTCGCGTCAAGAAGGTGCTGCGTACCAGATCACGCGTTTACATCATTGATCTTCGCCATTCTCTGTCCACGTAGTTACCGGTTGACCGGTGACCTGGATCGGCATATGTTCCGGTCACGTAACGGAAGTTCTCGGAACTCTCGGCCGTCCACGGAGGGCCGGAAAAGGATGGACCGACGATGAGAGTTCGCGTCCTCGCCGGAGTCGCCCTGCTGACGACCCTGACCCTGGCGGCCGGCCCCGCCACCGCCGCCGCCCCGACCGCCTCCGGCCACGCGCCCTCGGCCGACGCCGGCCTGCGGGCCTTCGCCGACCGCGCCGGCCTGCGCGTCGGCACGGCCGTCGACATGGCCGCGCTGGCCGGCGACCCCGCCTACCGCACCGCCGTGGCCCACGAGTTCTCCACGGTGACCGCGGAGAACGTCATGAAGTGGGAGTCCACCGAACCGCAGCGGGGCGTGCACGACTGGGCCGCCGCCGACCGGCTGGTCGACTTCGCCCGGGCCCACCGCCAGCTCGTCCGCGGGCACACGCTGGTCTGGCACAACCAGAACCCGGCCTGGGTCAACGAACAGGACCTCACCCCGGCCCAGCTGCGCGCCGCGCTGCGGCGGCACATCGTCGACGAGGTCTCGCACTTCCGCGGCCGGGTCTGGCACTGGGACGTGGTCAACGAGATCTTCAACGACGACGGCACCTGGCGTGACACCATCTGGCTGCGCAACCTCGGGCCCGGCTACGTCGCCGACGCGTTCCGCTGGGCGCACCAGGCCGACCCCCGGGCCACCCTGTTCCTCAACGACTACAACAACGAGGGCCTGAACGCCAAGACCGACGCCTACTACGCGCTGGTCAAGCAGCTGCGGGCGGCCGGGGTGCCGGTGCAGGGCTACGGCGTGCAGGGCCACCTGGCCGTGCAGTACGGCGTACCCGGTGACGTGCTGACCAACCTGCGCCGGTTCGAGCAGCTCGGCCTCCGGACCGCCTTCACCGAGGTGGACGTGCGGATGCCGCTGCCGGCCGACCCGATCAAGGTGCAGGCCCAGGCGCAGGGCTTCACCACGCTGCTGCAGGCCTGCCTGCTGGCCGACCGGTGCGTCTCGTACACGCTGTGGGGCTTCACCGACCGCTACTCGTGGGTGCCGGGCGTGTTCGACGGCGAGGGCTCGGCGACGCCGTTCGACGAGAACCTGGCCCCCAAGCCGGCGTACGCCGCGCTGCGCGACACCCTGGCGCTGGCCGGTCGCTGACCCGGCGCGTCCCGGCCGGCCCGCACCGGGTGCGGGCCGGCCGGCTGCCCCACGAGCGAGGAGGACCGCGATGACCGCGGACGAGCGCCGGGTGACGATCGCCGTCATAGCGGACGCGGCCGGCGTCTCCGTGCCGACCGTCTCCCGCGTCCTCAACGGCCGCGCGGACGTCTCCGCGGCCACCCGGGAACGGGTCGAGCAGCTGCTGCGCGAGCAGGGCTACCGGCGCCGCAACTCCCGCCAGCCGGGCCGGGCCCAGGTGCTCGACCTGGTCTTCGACGAGCTCGACAGCCCCTGGGCGGTCGAGCTCATCCGCGGGGTGGCCGACGTGGCGCACGCCGCCGGCGCCGGCACGGTCGTCTCGGCCGTGCACTGGGACGAGACCGCGACCCGGCTGTGGCTGCGCAACCTGCGCTCCCGGGCCTGCGACGGCGTGATCTTCGTGCTGTCCCAGGTGAGCGCGCCGCTGCACACCCAGCTGCGCCGGCTGCACATCCCGGTCGTCGTGGTCGACCCGGCCGGCGGCGCGGCCGCCGACGTGGCCACCGTGGGCGCCACCAACTGGGCCGGCGGGCTCAGCGCGACCGAGCACCTGCTCGGCCTGGGCCACCGGCGGATCGGGCTGATCGCCGGCCCGCGCACGCTGGCCTGCAGCCGGGCCCGGCTGGACGGCTACCGCGCCGCCCTGTCCGCGGCCGGCATCGGGCTGGACCCCGGCCTGGTGGCCCAGGGCGACTTCCGCCACGAGTCCGGGTACGCCGCCGGCGGCCGGCTGCTCGATCTCGCCGAGCCGCCGACCGCCGTGTTCGCCACCAGTGACCAGATGGCGCTGGGTGTCTACGAGGCCGCCCGCCGCCGCGGCCTGCGGGTGCCCGCCGACCTCAGCGTGACCGGCTTCGACGACCTGCCCGAGGCGCGCTGGTCCTCGCCGCCGCTGACCACCGTGCGCCAGCCGCTGGCCGAGATGGGCGGGCTCGCCGCGCACACCGTCCTGCGGCTGGCGCGCGGCGAGACCCTTCAGGCTCCCCGGGTCGAGCTCGCCACCGAGCTCGTGGTGCGCGACAGCACCGCGCCGCCCCGCGGAGGAACCCCTCGCACCGGCCGCGGGCCGGTCACTTCCCGAAGCCCGCGGTCAGGCCGCTGAGCAGCTGGCGCCGGCCGACGGCGTAGCAGATCAGGATGGGCAGGGTGGTCAGCACCACCGAGGCGAGCACCGCCGGCACGTTGACGCCGTACTGGCCCTGGAAGCTCCACAACCCCAGCGGCAGCGTGCGCTGCGCCGGGTCCTGGGTGAGGATCAGCGGCAGGATGAAGCCGTTCCACACCCCCAGCCCCTGGTAGATGGTCACGGTGACCAGGGCCGGACGGGTCAGCGGGAACGCCAGCCGCCAGAGCGTGCCCCACTCGGTGGCGCCGTCGAGCCGCATCGACTCGAACAGCTCCTTGGGCACGTCCCGGATGAAGTTGGCCAGCACCAGCACCGACAGCGGGATGGCGAAGGCGATCGAGGGCAGGATGATCGCCAGCAGGGTGTCGTACATCTGCAGCCGGATGATGATCAGGTAGATCGGGATCACCACCGCCTGCAGCGGGATGGCCAGGCCCATCAGGAACACGCCGTTCACCGTGCGCAGGAAGCGGCTGCCCGCGCTGCCGCGGACGATCGCGTACGCCGCCATGAACGAGATCAGCACCGCGGGCAGCGTCGCCCCGGCGGTGACGATCAGGCTGTTGGCGAAGTACCGGGTGAAGTCGGCCTCGATGACCTGGCGGTAGTTCTCCAGCGTCGGGCTGGTCGGCGGGGCCAGCGGGTTCTGCGCGTAGTAGTTGGCCCGCGTCTTGAAGCTGGTGATGACGATCCAGTAGATCGGCAGCATCACCACCACCAGCCACAGCCAGCCGAAGCTGCCGCCGATCCAGTTCCACCGCAGCACCGAGGACCGGCGCCGCGGGCCGCCCTCGCCCGTGACGGTGATCGCTCCGGACCTCGGCGGCGCCGGCCGGGTAGAGATGGCCATCAGGCACCTTCCAATTGGCTGTCGGTCGCCGCGCCGCCGCCGAGCCGGCGCAGCAGCAGGGCGAGACCGAGCCCGACGAGCACCAGGATCACCGCGATGACGCTGGCCGGTCCCATCAGGTTGGCCTTGAACCCGGTCTGGTACATCTCCAGCGCCAGCACCCGGGTGGCGTCGCCCGGACCGCCGGCGGTGAGGACGAAGATCAGGTCGAAGAAGGTCAGCGACCCCACCACCATCAGCGTCGACGAGGTGATGATCGTGTACTTCAGCTGCGGCAGCGTGATGCTGAAGAAGGTGCGGACCTTGCCGGCCCCGTCGATCTGGGCCGCCTCGTACATCGAGGTCGGGATCTGCCGCACCCCGCCCTGGTAGATCAGCGAGTGGAACGGGATGAACTGCCAGGACACCACGAAGACCAGCACGCCCAGGGCGAGGTTGCCCTGGCCCAGCCAGTCCTGGTTGAGCAGTTCGACGCCCAGGCCCGCGCCGAGCCCGAAGTTCGGGTTCAGCAGCGCGCTGAAGGTGATCGCGATGGCCGCCGAGCTGAGCAGCAACGGGATGAAGTAGAGCACCGCGAGGAAGCCGCGGTAGCGCTTGTGCGAGGCCAGGAAGACGCCGATGAGCAGGCTCAGCGGCGTCTGGAAGACCCAGGACAGGGCCATGACCAGGAAGGTCACCCACAGCGAGTGCAGCAGCCCGGGTTCACTCAGGACGGCCTTCCAGCTGTCCAGCCCGGCCGGGTTGATCGCGCCGATGCCGTCCCACTGCGTGAAGCTCAGGCCGAGCACACCGAGCAGCGGGACGAGGCCGAACGCCGTGAACATGAGCAGCGCCGGGAGCACCATCCACACGACGGGCTTGCTCCGCCCGCCGGTCGGGTTGGAGCTTTTCGCCACCCGGATCGGGGGCGGAGCAAGTGCCGTCATTTGCCGATGACCTGGTTCATGTTGGTGACCCACTGCTGGGGCGAAACCTGATTCTGGAACAGCTTGGCGATGTTGTCGAGCAGCGCCTCGGCCGCGGTCGGGCTCAGCGCCTGGTCCCAGGACTGGGCGAAGACCTTGGCGTTGACCGAGGTGTCGTAGACGAACTTGAGGAAGTCGGCGTCCGGCGAGGCGGCCAGGACGGACTCGGTGCCCTTGACCACCGGGACCGAACCACCCTCGTTGACCCAGGCCTTGACCTCTTCCTGGTCGAGCACGCCGGTCTGGAAGAACTTCTTGGCGGTCTCCTTCTGCTCGGCCGAGGCCTTGGAGGAGATCGCGAGGTACTGGCCCGGGTTGCCCACCGTGTCGGCGGGGTCGCCCTTGCCGCCCTCGACCGGCGGGAAGTTCATCCAGCCGAGCTGGCCGCTGGAGACGAACTTGCCGCCGTCGTTCTTCATGCTGCCGTAGGTCCAGCCGCCGTGCAGCATCATCGCGGCCTTGCCGGTGTAGAGCAGCGCCTGGTCGGCGTTGCCCGCGGCGTCGACCGAGGAGAAGCCCTTGCCGAACGCGCCGGCGGCCACCATGCCCTGGATCTTGGTGAGCATGTCCAGCACGGCCGGGTTCGACCAGGCGTCCTTCTCACCGGCGAAGACCGCGTTGAAGACGTCCGGGCCGCCGATGCGGTCGAGCAGGAACTCCAGCCACATCATGTTGGTCCAGCGGGCCTTGCCGGCCAGCGAGAACGGCGCGATGCCCTTGTTCTTGAACGTCGGCACCAGGGCCATCATCTCCTCGAACGACTGCGGCACCTTGGCGCCGGCCTGCTCGAAGACCTTCTTGTTGTAGTACAGGATGATCGGCTGCACGGTCTCGCACGGCATCGCGTAGATCTTGCCGTTGATCGTCGCCGGGCCGAACGACGACGGGAACAGCTTGTCCTTGACCGCGGCGTTCTGGCCGAACCAGTCGGTCAGGTCCTCGACCTGGCCGGCGTCGACGTAGCTCTTCAGGCCGCCGCCGCCCCAGCCCCAGATCAGGGTGGGCGCCTGGCCGGCGCCGATGGCCGTCTTGATCTTCTGCTTGTAGGCGTCGTTCTCGAACGCGGTGAACTGGAGCTTGTTGTTCGGGTTGGCCTTGTTGAAGCGCTCCGCGGCGGCCTGCCGGATGCCCTCGCCGGGCTGGCCGGTCAGGAACCAGTAGCTGGCGGTGGAGGCGCTGCCGCCACCGCTGGAGCCACCGCCCGGGCCGGAACTGCCACAGGCGGCCAGGGCCGCGCCCGCGCCGGCGGCGGCGGTGAGGCTGAGGAAGGTGCGACGGGATATCGGACTGCGTTCCACGCTGGTCTCCGTACTCTTCAGCCGCCAGGTGCACGGCCGGTCGAAGGTGCTGAGGGGGTGGGCCACCGATATGGGTTCCGGGTCTGGAACTTTCGATCGACAACCGCAAGTTACCGAGAGATTTCGTTAACGTAGGATTTCGCGATTGGCGTGTCAAGGCCCTTGAACTACTCGTGCTTTACCCGCGAGAGTGGACCCACTGCAGCGCTGTGAGGCCGGTCTGTCCCCCTTCCAAGGTCACGGTAAGGTCGCGGTCAGGTCTCGTCGACGGTCCGAAAGTTTCGGAACGTCCGCACCCGTCCGGCTCGTAAGGAGAACCATCGTGACGACACCTGACTGGCTCGACCCGACCCGCGGCGTCGCTGACCGGGTCAGCTCGCTGCTGGCGCACATGACCCTCGAGGAGAAGGTCGCACAGTTGGGCAGCCGGTGGGTCAGCAACGACATGGACCACGACGAGCAGCCGGACCCCGGCGCCGAGAGCGCCCCCAACGTCGCGCCCATGCAGGACGTCTTCGCCGCCTCCGGCAGCGTCTCGCTGGCCGAGGCGAGCCGGCACGGGCTCGGCCACCTCACCCGGGTCTACGGCGGCGCCCCGCTGACCGTGGCCGAGGGCGCGGCCGAGGTCGTCCGCCAGCAGCGCACCGTGCTGCAGGACAGCCGCCTGGGCATCCCGGCGCTGGTGCACGAGGAGTGCCTGACCGGCTTCACCACCTACGGCGCGACGGTCTACCCCGCCGCGATCGCCTGGGGCGCCACCTTCGACCCGGACCTGATCGAGCGGATGGCCGCGGCGATCGGCCGCGACATGGCCGCCGTCGGGGTGCACCAGGGGCTGTCCCCGGTGCTGGACGTGGTGCGCGACTACCGCTGGGGCCGGGTCGAGGAGACCATGGGCGAGGACCCCTACCTGGTCTCCATGCTCGGCGCCGCGTACGTGCGGGGCCTGCAGAGCGGCGGGGTCATCGCCACCCTCAAGCACTTCGCCGGCTACTCGGCCGCCCGCGCCGCCCGCAACCACGGCCCGGTGCCGATGGGCCGGCGCGAGCTCATGGACGTCATCCTGCCCCCCTTCGAGACGGCGATCCGGGTGGCCCGGGCCGGCTCGGTGATGAACTCCTACTCCGACGTGGACGGCGTGCCCGCCGCCGCGGACTCCTGGCTGCTCACCGACCTGCTGCGGGACGAGTGGGGCTTCACCGGCACGGTGGTGAGCGACTACTGGGCCGTGCCGTTCCTGGCCACCATGCACCGGGTGGCCGCCGACACCGGCGAGGCGGGCGCGCTCGCCCTGGCCGCCGGCATCGACGTCGAGCTGCCCGACACGCTGGGCTTCGGCGCCGCCCTCGTCGAGCGGGTCCGCGCCGGCGAGGTCCCCGAGGAACTGGTCGACCGCGCGGCCCGGCGCCTGCTCACCCAGAAGGCCGAGCTCGGCCTGCTCGACCCGGACTGGACCCCGGAGGGCTCGGTGGCCGGCGCGGCCGGCACCGACCTCGACTCCGCCGGCAACCGGGAGCTGGCCCGCGAGCTGGCCGAACGCTCCATCGTGCTGCTGGACGCGGGCACCGCGCTGCCGCTGCTCGACGGCGTCCGGGCGGCGCCGAACCGGATCGCCGTGGTCGGCCCCTGCGCCGACGACCCCCGCACCTTCATGGGCTGCTACGCGTTCCCGAACCACGTGCTGCCCCGCCACCCCGGGCTCGGCCTGGGCATCGACGTGCCGACGGTGGTCGACGCGCTGCGCGCGGAACTGCCCGGCACCGAGGTGCTCCACGAGCGCGGCAGCCAGGTGCAGGGCACCGACCGTTCCGGTTTCGCCGCCGCCGTCGCCGCCGCCCGCGAGTCCGACCTGTGCGTGGCCGTCGTCGGCGACCTCGCCGGGCTGTTCGGCCACGGCTCGTCCGGCGAGGGCTGCGACGCCGAGGACCTGCGGCTGCCGGGCGTGCAGGCCGACCTGCTGGCCGAGCTGCTCGACACCGGCACGCCGGTGGTCGTGGTGGTGGTCTCCGGCCGCCCGTACGCGCTGGGCGAGGTGCACGGCCGCGCCGCCGGGCTGGTCCAGGCGTTCATGCCCGGCCAGGAGGCGGGCGCGGCCATCGCCGGGGTGCTCAGCGGCCGGATCCAGCCCGGCGGCAAGCTGCCCGTGCAGATCCCCCGGCACCCGGGCAGCCAGCCGGGCACCTACCTGCAGCCGCCGCTGGGCGCGGACCGCACGGACATCAGCAACCTCGACCCGACGCCGCTGTTCCCGTTCGGCCACGGCTCGTCGTACACCACGTTCGAGCTGGACGACCTGCGGATCAGCGACGCCGAGGTGCCCACCGACGGCGAGTTCACCGTCTCGGTGCGGGTCTGCAACACCGGCGAGCGCACCGGCGAGGAGGTCGTCCAGCTCTACCTGCACGACCCGCTGGCGCAGGTGACCCGGCCGGTCAAGCAGCTCACCGGCTTCGCCCGGGTGTCGCTGCCGCCGCACACCGACGCCGTGGTGAGCTTCCAGGTGCACGCCGACCGGACCGCGTTCACCGGCCGCGACCTGCGGCGCATCGTCGAGCCCGGGGAGATCGAGATCATGGTCGGCACGTCGGCCGGCGACCTGCCGTGCCGCGGCACGGTCCGGCTGACCGGTCCGCTGCGCGTCGTGGGTTCCGGGCGCCGGCTGGTCACGCCGGTGGACGTGCTGGTGGCCAAGGAGGCGGTCCCCGCGACGTGAGCGGGCGGGTCAGGCGGCGGGCAGCCGCGGCCGCCGGCACGCACGCTCCCCTGACCAGCGGCCGCCTACGGGTGCGCGGCGCCCAGGATGCCGGCCACCAGCGCGGCCGTGGCGCCCAGCATCAGGATGAGGACCCCGATCCGGAAGACGACGCGCCGCCACCCCTCGCGGGGCCGCCGGAGACCCTCCGCGATCTTGGCGGCTTGTTCGATCTCGCCCACGGGCGTCAGGGCGCTGTGCGCGGTCTGGGGCAGCCCGGTCCAGGGCTGCGACGGCGGTACGCGGTCACCGGGGCTCATGACCCGAGTATGCGTCCGCCCGCCAAATCCCTCAGAAGGCGGCCGCGTAGACCCGCGTAGGCGAGGCAGGCGGCCGCCGCCCCGGTGGCGTAACCCTGACCGGGGCCCAGGACCCGGGGGTTGTAGCGCATCACGACGGGATCGCCGAGCAGCGCGGCCATGTCGTCGAGGTCGTCGAGGGTCATCCGGCGGAACTCCAGCCGCGCGGTCGGTCCCGGGTGCCGCCCGGATGCTCCGTTCGCCCGCGTCATGCCTGCGGCTGTAGATCCGGCGGCTCGATTGCGCTCAGGTCGAGCGCGGCCAGCCGGTCCGGGTCGGCGAGCACGTCGAGGGTCACGACCCGGCCACCGGCCACGGTGAAGGCCAGCACCGACAGCGCGCGCCCCTGGGACACGACCACCGCGCCCGCGGCGCCGTTGATCAGCGCCGGGCACACGAACCGCCCCAGGCGCCGGGACAGGAAAGCCTGCCCGGCCACGGTCCGCCCGCCGCGCAGCACCAGGTTGAGCGCCGGCCGTCCGGGACCCGCGTCGGACCGCAGCACGACGTCCGGGTCGAGCACCGCGACCAGCGCCGCGAAGTCGCCGGCCCGGGAGGCGGCGAAGAACGCGTCCACCACCGCGCGCTGCCGGGCCAGGTCGGGGTCCGGGGCGGGCGCCCCGGCGCGCAGCCGGCGGCGGGCGCGGCTGGCCAGCTGGCGGGTGGCCGCCGGGGACCGGTCGACGATCGTGGCGATGTCCTCGAACGGCACCGCGAACATGTCGTGCAGCACGTACGCCAGCCGCTCGGCCGGCGTCAGCGTCTCGAGCACCACCAGCAGCGCCAGCCCGACCGCGTCGGCCAGCAGCGCCTGGTGCTCGGGGTCGACGCCGTCGGCCCGGCTGATGATCGGGTCGGGCACGTGCCCGGCGAGCGGCTCCTCGCGCCGCTGGGCGCGGGTGCGCAGCCGGTTGAGACAGATGCGGGCGACGACGGTGGTCAGCCACGCGCCGGGATCGGCCACCTCGTCCACGCCGGCCCGGTCCAGCCGCAGCCACGCGTCCTGCACGGCGTCGTCCGCCTCGCTCACCGACCCGAGCATGCGGTAGGCCACCGCGCGCAGCCGGCCCCGCTGGGCCTCGAAGAGCTCGGCCAGTCCCGCCCTGTCCGCCACCGTGTCACATTCCTTCCGCGCCGGGTGTCATCCCATAGACCCGCGACAGCGAGCTGATGTGACCGGCGCTCGGGGAGAAAACCATGTCCGCACCCATCCTGCTCACCGGCGGCACCGGCACGCTCGGCCGGCGCGGGAGTGGACGCTGCTGCACAAGGCCGGCCACCAGGTGCGCGTGCTCAGCCGGCGCCCGCCCGAGCCGGCCGAGGGCGCCACGTTCGTCACCGGCAACCTGGACACCGGCGCGGGAGTGGACGCCGCCGTCGCCAGCGTCACCACGATCCTGCACTGCGCGGGCAGCGCCAAGGGCGACGGGAACAGGCCCGGACGCTGGCGCGCCGCACCTGGTCCTCGTCTCGGTCGTCGGCGCCGACCGGGTGGCCGTGGTCAGCGCGCCGGACCGGGCGATGTTCGGCTACTTCGCGGCCGAACGGGCGGCCGAGGAGGTAATCGCCGGGTCCGGGCTGCCGTGGACCACGCTGCGCGCGACCCGGTTCCACGACCTGATGCCGGCCGTGGCGCGCCGGCTGGCGGGGCTGCCGGTGATCCCGGTCGCGGCCGGGGTCCGCTTCCAGCCGGTGGACACCGGCGAGGTGGCCGCCCGGCTGGTCGAGCTGGCCCTGGCCGGGCCGGCCGGGCCGGCGCCCGACCTGGGCGGGCCGCGGGCCCACCCGATGGCCGAGCTGGTGCGCGGCTACCTGCGGGCGACCGGCCGGCGCCGCCCGATCGTCGCGGTCCCGGCCGTGGGCGGAGCGTACCGGGCGATCCGGTCCGGCAACCACCTGGCCCCGGACCGCGCGGTCGGGCTGCGGACGTGGGAGCAGTTCCTGGCCGGCACCGTGGCGTGACCGGGGCCCGGCCTCCGCCATCGGCTCGGTGGCCGTCGCCGCCGACCGGCGGGCCGGTTCAGGGGCGTACGCCGCTGAGGTGGGCCACCGTCACGGCGAACTCCCCCGCGGCCGGGCAGTGCCCGGCCACCGCCGGCACGTCGGCCCCGGTGCCCAGTTCGCGCAGGGTGGGCAGCATGGCCACGCGCAGGCCGAGGCGCAGCGCGGCGACCGTGAGAGCCGCGGCGCTGCCCAACGCGCCCGGCATGGCACGCAGCGCGGCGCCGTGCGACGGCTCGCGTACCCCGAACGCCCACCAGCCCGCGCCGGTGGTGGGCCCGAGCACGGCGTCGAACTCGCGCAGCAGCGCGGCGGCGTCGCTCAGCAGCCCGGGGCTGAGCTGCGGCACCTGCGGGGAGATCAGCAGCGTGCCGCCCGGCGCGCCGCCGGGGCCCGCGAAGGCGGTCGCGAGCGGGCCGACCCCGATCGGCCATCCGGGCATCGCCCGGACCGCCCGCAGCGTGTCGGCCGCCGCCGCGGCCGCGATCATGGTGGCCTGCCGGCCGGTCCAGGGCCGGTCCAGCCGGGACGCCGGCCCGGCGAGGTCGGTGACGACCTGGACCTCGCACGGCCACGTCGCCGGGGTACGGCGCGGGCGGCAGGGATGCACCCGGCCCCCGACGGGTCGCCGCCCGACCACCGAGGTGTCCCGGGTCCGCCGCGACGGCCGGCCGGCGTACGGCGCGCCAGATCGAGTCATCACTCATCCACTCCCCCGGACCGGACGCCGGCGGCTGCCGCGTCCCTCTGCACAGTGGCGAACCGGGCGCGGAAGGTTGCCCGGAACCGCCAACTTTCTTCAGCGAGCCGATGCATTGACAGGTACCGATCGGTCGGCGAGGCTGAGCGCGCACCCCACCGGGCCGGTGGCGGGCGGAGGCCGTGGGCAGCCTCCGCCGTTCCCCTGAAGGACCATGCCCCTCTCCCCGGGGCCCTTTCTCACGGAGTGCTGAGCCCTCATGTCCTCTTCGCTACGAATCCGCCTTCTGATCAGCGGTCTCGTCGGGATCGTCGTGGCCACGCTGGCCGCGGTCGTGCTGCCCGCCGGGCCCGCGGCCGCGCACGGCAACGTCACCGGGCCGGCGTCGCGCAACTACGGCTGCTACGAACGCTGGGGCAGCAAGTTCCAGGACCCGGCGATGGCGACCGCCGACCCGATGTGCTGGCAGGCGTGGCAGGCCGACCCGAACGCCATGTGGAACTGGAACGGCCTCTTCCGCGAGGGCGTGGCCGGCAACCACCAGGCCGCGATCCCGGACGGCCAGCTGTGCAGCGCCGGGCACACCCAGAGCGGGCGCTACAACGCCCTGGACGCCGTCGGCAACTGGACGGCCACGTCGGTCGGCAACAGCTTCAACGTCCGGCTCTTCGACGGGGCCAGCCACGGCGCCGACTACATCCGGGTGTACGTCACCAAGCCCGGCTTCAACCCGGTCACCCAGGCCCTGAAGTGGTCCGACCTGGATCTGGTGAGCCAGATCGGCAACACCCCGGCCGCGCAGTGGAACCAGGTCAGCGGCGGCGTGCAGATCGACGTGCCGGTGGCGCTGTCCGGGCGTACCGGGCGGGCCATGGTCTACACCATCTGGCAGGCCAGCCACCTGGACCAGTCCTACTACTTCTGCAGCGACGTGACGTTCGGCGGCGCCGGCACCCCGCCGACCAGCACCCCGCCGGTCAGCACCCCGCCGGTCAGCACCCCGCCCGTCACCACGTCGCCCACGGCGTCGCCGACCACCCCGGCCCCGCCGGCGAGCGGCGCGTGCTCGGCCACCTACGCCGTGGCCTCCTCGTGGCAGGGCGGCTACCAGGGCGAGGTCAAGGTGACCGCCGGCCCGGCGGCCATCAAGGGCTGGACCGTCTCGCTGGCCTACGCCGGCAGCCAGACGATCCAGCAGGGCTGGAACGCCACGGTGTCGGCGAGCGGCGCCACGGTGACGGCGACCAATACCGGATACAACGGCGCACTGGCCGCCGGCGGCAGCACGACGTTCGGATTCATCGCCTCCGGGGCGAGCGCCGTCCCGACGGTGACTTGTCGCGCCACTGTCTGAGCAATTCCTTAAGGTCCTTCCACCGGACCCGCGAGACAGTTACAGTTATGGTTGGGAGCGCTCCCAACCACCATCCTCCCGCCCCCTGGAGGTGATCCGGCAAGACCATTCACCGGCCCGGCTCCCGCACCACGATTCATCCGTCCGAACAGGTATCGGAACGGGGGATGAGGCGCCCTCCTCATCCCCCGTTCTCCCGTTGTCGGGCGCGGCCCGGCCGCGGCGGCACGACGAAGGCCCGCGCCGGCGTTCCCCTCCGCCGCGGGCCTTCGCGTCTGTCCGGCCGCAGCCGTCAGCCGGTGACCACCGGGTTCCACCCGTCGCCGCCGGCCAGGTACTTCTGGGCCGTGTAGTTGGCCGCCGCCGCGTCGCTGAGCTGCGGACGGTTGCTGTTGACCGTCGCGCCCGGGCCGGAGTTGCGGTACTCCGCCAGCCGGGCGTCCTTCCAGGAGAAGCCGCTCATGTCGGTCCACGGCTGGGCGGTACGGATGTGCGCCCCGAGCACCGAGTTGCGGATCAGCACCTGCGGATCCGCCGAGGTGTCGCCGCCCGGGTGCCACGGCCGGCCCAGATAGACCGTGCCGGCGGCCGCGTCGCTGGTCAGCCGGGAATTGACGATCAATATCCCGTAGGCCCGCGCGCCCGGCGTCGCCGAGGCCGTCACATACCCGTTGTTGGACTGATTACGGGTCGACGAGAAGATCTCCGAGTTGTCGAACACCGAGGTGCCGCTGCCATAAATGAAATCGACGTCGCCCTCGACATAGGCCTTGTAGAAATAGGCGCGGACCGCGCCGTGGACCAGCAGCGTGTCCTGATCGCCGACCAGCCGCACGTTGCGGAACCTCGCCCGGTCGGCCTTCACGTAGAGGGCCAGCGCCTGCGAGGCGCCGTTGGCGCTCTCGTTGTAGTCGTTGCGCACGGTGAGGTGGCGCATCTCGATGTCCTTGGCGCCCAGCAGCACCGTGGCGCTGCCCTCGGTCCCGTCGGTGTTCTGCGGGCGGCTCGCGGTGATCACCACGTCGGTGGCGACGCCGGTGGCCCCGGTGAAGACGATGTTGGGCTTGGTCGACGGCACGACGACCCGGCCGGCGTACGTGCCCTTCTTGATGGTGATCGTGGCGGTGCTCGCGTTGCCGGCCGGGACCAGGTCCACGGCCGCCTGCACGGTGCGCACGGTGCCGGTGCCGTCCGCCGCCACGGTGATCGCCAGGGCGGCCTCCGCGCCGGTGACCCCGGCCAGCGTGCCGGCCACGGTGGCCAGCCCGGCCAGGCCGGTCGCGAGCAACTTGCGGTGTTTCATGGTGAGCTCCTGTCGTTGGGCGCAGACCGGCGCCCGGCCTCCCGCGGGTACGGGAGGCCGGGCGGCCGGCGGGGGTCAGAGCGAGATGCGCCCGGCACCCGCGTTGCCGGTCACGATGGACTTGACGTTGCTGGCGGCGTCGGCCGTGTAGGCGTACGGGATGGACTTGACGCTGCCGCCGGTCTGGCCGGCACCGGAGTTGACGAGCAGGTTGCCCCGGGCGACCAGCGTGCCCGGGCCGGAGTCGCCCTCACCGAGGTGGAACGGGTCCTGCACGCCCTCGAACGAGTTGTTCTCGACCAGCACGCCGGCGCCCTCGGTGGACGCCACGCCGTAGCCGCTGTTGTTGCGGTAGTAGTTGTTGTAGACGTGCACCGGGTTGCCGAAGCGGACCCGCGGGTGCCGCTGCGTCGACGCGTCGAACCAGTTGTGGTGGTAGGTCACCCGCAGGTGGCCGGTGTCCTGCGCGGCGTTGTCGTCGCTGTGGCCGAGCAGCATCGACTTGTCGTGGTTGAAGACCCGGTTCCAGGACACCGTGATGAAGTCGGAGCCGCGCTTGATGTCCACGGCGCCGTCGTGGCCGTTGCTGAACGTGTTGTGGTCGACCCAGATGTTCGTGGCCGAGGTCTGCACGTTGATCGCGTCGTCGTTCCAGTCGCGGAACGTGAGGTTGCGGATGATCACGTTGCGGTCGCCGTTGACGTTCAGCCCGCAGCCGACGATCGTGGCGCCCGCGTTGCCGATGATGGTCTTGTTGGACCGCACCCGCAGCATGCCGGAGCAGGAAATGGTGCCGGAGACCCGGATGACCGCGGCCGAGCTGGAGCCGACCGCCGTGGTCAGCGCCGAGGCGCTGGTCACCGTCGTGGTGGCGGCGCCGCCGCCGCCGGTGGTGCCGCCGTTCTGGGTCGCCCAGCCGACCAGGTCGGTCACCGCGGCCAGGGTGCTGGGCGGCGCCGCCGCCCCGGTCTCCGCGGCGGAGGCCGCGCCCGTCATGGTGATGCCCGCGGTGACGAGAGCGATCGCGGCCGCGCCGGCGGTGGAGCCCAGCACGACGTGGCGCACGTTTCTGCGCATGGTCTTCTCCTTGACGTTGCGGTGATGCCGCGGGTGGATCGCGGCCGGTGAGGAACGGGGGGGCGCCGTCCGGATCGGCACCAGCGGCCGCCGGCCGGTCGCCGGGGCCCACGCGGTGGCTCTGCTGCTGGCTCCCTCGCCCGCTTTGCCCGAAGCAAGCGCTTACCTTTCCCAGGACAACACAGACGGTTGTCGATGTGAAGGCCAAGGCGTTTGCAGGATGTTTGCAGGTTGCGGCTCAGTGCACGAACGGCCAGCCGGCCGAGTCGTAGCCGATCAGGTTGATGCCCAGATAGGACGCGCCACTGGCGGCGTAGTAGTGGTACACCAGCACGTCGCTGTCGGTGTCGGTGAAGACCGCCTGGTGCCCGGGCCCGTGGATGCCGCCGTGCGAGGCCAGCACCTGGGTGCCGCCGCCGGCCGTCATCGCGGTGCCGTTGCGGTCCACGAAGGGCCCGGTGACGCTGGTGGACCGGCCGACCATGATCCGGTACGTGCTGGACGCGCCCCGGCAGCACAGGTCGAACGACACCCACAGGTAGTAGTACGAGCCGTGCCGGACCAGCGTCGGCGCCTCGATGGCCCCGCCGCCGCGGCCGGCCAGCGACCGGATCGTGCTGTCCGACCGCTTGCCGGTCGAGGCGTTGAGCGCGACCTGCTTGATGCCCGACCAGAACGACCCGAAGGTCAGCCACCACCGGCCCTGCGCGTCCACCGTGAGGTTCGGGTCGATGGCGTTGTAGTCGTTGGCGGCGCTCGACTCGATCACCAGGCCCTGGTTGGTCCACGAGCCGGACGCGCCGGTGGTGCTGGTGGCCAGGAAGATGGCCGAGCGGTTGGAGCCGAACGTGGACGCCGAGTAGTACAGGTAGTACCGGCCGTTGTGGTACGAGATGTCGGGCGCCCACAGGTTGCGGCTGCCGCCGGTGTACGCGGTCGTCCAGCTCGCGCCGTTCGGGAAGACCGCGCCGGCGTTGCGGAACGCCGTACGGTCCGGCGAGGTCTTGAGCTGGATGTTGTCGCCGGTGTGGGCGACGAGGTAGCCGCCGGCGGGCGTCTTGACGATCGACGGGTCATGCACCCCGGTGTCGCCGGTGACCACGCCCGGGTTCGGATAGTCGGCCGCCTCGGCGTGCGTGGCCGCGACGGCGGTGAGCGCCAGCAACGCGCCGGTGACGACGCCGGCCAGCAGGCCGCGCCGCGCGGCACGGCGCGGGTGGAGTTTCGCCATGGGACCCTCCCGGTCCGATAGACAACGACATCGGTCGATGTCGTGCCGCAGTGTGAGCGGTAACAGATGCGTCGTCAAGGTTTCCCGATTGTTTCGGGCAGATGGGGTGAAGGTATTGACCGACTCTGTTGTGAACGTTCACAATCGCCAGGCCGGACCGACCGGCGGCGGACGAAGACCAGGAGTGGCCCGATGGAGCTGCGCTTACGCCGGGGGTCCCGGCCCCTTTTCCTGCTGGCGGCGGCGGTGCTGCTGATCGTGGTCGCGATCGTCGCGCCGCTCTCGCAGAGCCGGGCGGCGGCCGCCACCACGTTCACCAACCCGGTGGCGGCGGCGCCCTACGGCGCCGACCCGTGGCTCGGCTACTACAACGGCAACTACTACCTCGCGGCCACCACCTGGAACTCGCAGCTGGTGATCAAGAAGGCGGCCTCGGTGGCGGCGCTGGCCGGCGCGGCCGAGACGGTGGTCCACACCGGAACGGGCTCGGCGAACTGCTGCAACATGTGGGCGCCGTCGCTGCACCTGCTCGACGGGCCGAACGGCAAACGGTGGTACTACTACTATTCGGCCGGCCCGGCGGCCTGCTGCGACGGGCAACGGTCGTACGTGCTGGAGAGCTCCGGCACCGACCCGATGGGCCCGTACCACTACGCCGCGCAGCTCGCCGTGCAGGCCGGCAACGGCTGGGCCATCGACGGCAGCGTGGCCACCATCAACGGCGCGAACTACTACCTCTACTCGTCCTGGGTCGGCAACCTGCAGAGCCTGTTCATCGCCCCGATGAGCAACCCGTGGACGGTCAGCGCGTACGGCACCAAGCTGTCCTCGCCGTCGTACTCCTGGGAGATGTCCGGCGGCAACACCCAGGAGGCGCCGTACGTGCTCCAGCACGGCGGGAAGACGTTCCTCACGTACTCGGCCAGCTCGTGCAACACCCCGGACTACAAGCTCGGCATGCTGACCCTGACCGGCGGCAACCCGCTGAGCGCGTCCTCGTGGACCAAGAAGAGCACGCCGATCTTCCAGCGCGCCGACGGCAACGGCGTGTACGGCCCCGGCGGCCAGGGCTTCTTCTCCTCGCCGGACGGCACCGAGACCTGGGTGGTCTACCACGCCAACGAGACCGCCGGGCAGGGCTGCGGCGGCACCCGGACCACCCGGATCCAGAAGATCGGCTGGAACGCCGACGGCTCGCCGAACCTGGGCGCCCCGGCCGCGCTGGGCAGCACGCAGACCGCGCCCTCGGGCGACCCCGGCGGCAGCGTCACGTTCCCCGTGGCCGGCACGAAGTACCGACTGATCAACCAGAACAGCGGCGCGGCGCTGGACGCGGTCAACTGCGGCACGGCCAACGGCACGGCGATCGACCAGTGGGCCCCGCTCGGCAACGCCTGCCAGCAATGGACCTTCGCCCGGGCCGGCAGCGGCTACTGGACCATCACCAACGTGAACAGCGGCACGGTGCTCGACTCGGTCAACTGCGGCACGGCGGACGGCACAGCGGTCAACCTCTGGGCCGCGCTCGGCAACGCCTGCCAGCAGTGGAGCATCACGCCGGTCAACGGGCGCCACCTCATCGCCAACCGCGGCAACGGCAAGGTGCTGGACGTGGCGAACTGCGCCACCGCCAACGGCGCCGCGGTGCGGCAGTGGGCCGCCCTCGGCAACACCTGCCAGGAGTGGCGCATCACCCCGTAGCGCAGCGCCGCAGCTCCTCCAGGACGCACTGCGCCGGCGGAGTCCCCTCGATCGACGTCTGCACCACGGCGAAGATCGACCGGGTCACCGCCGGCGCGGTGACCGGCACCGCGAGCAGGCCCTCCGGCAGGTTGGCGGCGCCCAGCCGCGGCAGCACGGTGATCCCGATACCGGCCGCGACGAACGCCAGCGCGGTCGGGTAGTCGTGCGCCTCGACCCGGAACGGCGGGCTGAAACCGGCCGACCGGCAGGCGTCGAGCAGGTTCTGCCGGCACCAGCCCCGGGCGAAGTCGTTGTCGATCCAGCGTTCGCCGGCGAGGCGGGCCAGCTCGACCGCGTCCGCGCCGGCCAGCGGGTGCCCGGGCGGCACGACCACCACGTACGGGTCGTCCCGCAGGTGATGGGCGCGGGTGTCCCGGCCGCCGGTGAAGTCCGGCGGCGCCACCAGCAGCTGGATGTCGACGCGCTTGGCCGGCCCGGCGGTGAAGTCGTCGCGCAGCTCGAGATCCAGCCGGATGCCGGGGAATCCGCGCAGCAGCGCCCGGGCCACGGCGGGCAGCCAGGCCGCGCCGACCGACGGGAAGTACGCCATCGACAGCGAGCCGGTGCGCCCGTTGCGCAGGTCGGCGACGAATACCTCGACGTCGCCGAGGCGGCTCAGCGCCCCGTCGATCTGTTCGGCGAGCGCCAGCCCGACCGCGGTGGGCTCGATCCCCCGCCCGCTGCGCGCGAGCAGGACCAGGCCGGTCTCCCGTTGCAGCGCGGTGACGTGCTGACTGACCGCCGAGGGGGTGTAGCCCAGGTTGGCCGCGGCGGCGTTGACCGAGCCGCTGGCCACCACGGCCCGGAAGATGCGCAGTCGGTGCGGGTCCAGCATGCAGGAGAGCTTAACGGTTCGGTAGAAACCGTTGCTTGTGCTTAATCCCCGGGGCCCCGAGATTGGGGTGATGCGCACCCCGAGCCTGCCCCTGGTCGCCACCGCCGTCACGATGATCCTGTGGGCGTCGGCGTTCATCGTGATCCGCTCGGTCGGCGGCCACTACAGCCCGGGCCCGCTGGCCCTGGGCCGGCTGGCCGCCGGATCGGCGGCCCTGAGCCTGGTCGCCGCCCTGCGTCCGCGGCGCCTGCCCCGCGGCCGCCCGCTGCTGCTGGTCATCGGGTACGGCGTGCTCTGGTTCGGCCTGTACGCGGTGGTGCTCAACGCGGCCGAGCACCACCTCGACGCCGGCACCACGGCCCTGGTGGTCAACGTCGGCCCGATCCTGATCGCCGTCACGGCCGGCGTGTACCTCCGGGAGGGCTTCCCCCGCGGCCTGGTCGCCGGGCTGGCCATCGCCTTCTCGGGCGTCGTCACGATCGCGATCGCCACCTCCACCGGCCGGCACGACGCGCTCGGTGTCGTGCTCGCCCTGGGCGCCGCCGTCCTGTACGCCGCCGGCGTCCTGCTGCAGAAGCAGGCCCTGCGCGACGTGGACCCGTTCACCGCCACCTGGCTCGGCTGCCTGGCCGGGACGCTCGCCTGCCTGCCGTTCGCCCCGGGCCTGCTCGGCGAGCTGCGCGCCGCGCCCGGCCCGGCCACGCTGGGCGTGCTCTACCTGGGCCTGTTCCCCACCGCGATCGCGTTCGCCACCTGGGCCTACGCCCTCAAGCGGATGAGCGCGGGCGGGCTGAGCTCGTCGTCCTACCTGGTGCCGGGCATCGCCGTGCTGCTCTCCGGGCTGGTGCTGGGCGAGGTGCCGGCCCCGCTCGCGCTCGCCGGCGGGGCCCTGTGCCTGCTCGGCGTCGCCGTGACCCGGCTGCCGGAGTCGGCACTGTTGCACATCATGGGCAACAAGCCTGGACCCCGGGCCCGCTTGTAAGTACCGTGACGGACATGACTCATTACCTGGCCGGGGTGGCGGACGCATGGCAGGAAAGCTGGGACCGGCAGCAGGAGGCCTACCTCCCGGACCGCGAGCACCGGATCGCGGCGCTGCTCGACGCCGTCGCGGCGGTGACCCCGGACGGCCGGCCCCGGCTCCTCGACCTGGCCGGCGGCACCGGCGCCATCGCGCTGCGCGCCCTCGCCCGGTTCCCGTCCGCGCAGGTCACGGTCGTGGACCAGGACCCCGTGCTGCTGGCCCTGGCCGGCGCCGCGCTCGACGGCCGGGCCCGGATCGTCGGCGCGGACCTGAGCCGGCCGTCCTGGACGGACGCGCTCCCGCACCGCGACTACGACGCCGTGCTGACCGCGACGGCGCTGCACTGGCTCGAGCCGGAACGCCTCGGCGGGCTCTACGGCGAGATCCGCGGGGTGCTGCGCGCCGGCGGGCTGTTCGTCAACGCCGACCACATGCCCGACCAGGGGCTGCCGGAGCTGACGAAGAAGCTGCTCACCACGGCGGACGTCCGCCGCGAGGCCCGCTACGCGACGGGGGCGGCCCTGTCGTGGGGCGACTGGTGGACGCGCGTGGCCGCCGACCCGCTGCTGGCCCCCCTGTACGCCGAACGCGAGAAGATCTACCCGACCGGGCACGGCAGCGCCGAGTGGACCCCGCCGGCCGACTGGCACCTGGCGGCGCTGCGGGCGGCCGGGTTCACCGAGGCGGGGCTGCTGTGGCGGGACGGCGCGGACGCCGCCGTGGCCGCCCTGGCCTGAGCGGAGGCCGCGAGCGGCGCCCGCCCGGGGTCGATGCGGGTGGCCGGCACCGTCCTCCGCGATGCGGGCGACGGCGCTGCCGCGGATCAGCCGCTGCGGCGGTTGCCGTACTGGCGGGGGCTCTGCACGGAGCCCCGGCCGACCGGCTGCTGGCCCTTGCTGAAGACCTCGCCGCCCCGGGCGGTCTTCTTGCCCTTCGCCCGGCGCTCGGCCCGGTTGGCGAACACCTCGGGCTCCTGCTCGGCCGACTCGCCGGCGGCGGTCTCGGCGGTGTTGTCGGCACTCGACTCGGACATCGTGACTCCCTGGACTGGCGGCTGCCGCGTGGGTCGTCACCGACCCGGCGACGCGGCGGCCGACCGCCAAACGGTAGCGCAGAGCCCGACGGCGCCCGCCACCGATCCACCACGGCGCGCGGGACGAATCAGGCGGCGCCACCCGAGCGGATGCTCTCGCGGATCCAGCCGGCGATGGTGTCGGTGCGCGCGCTGTTCTCCACCGACGTGTGCGGGCAGCTCGGGCCGTTGCTGACCACCGAGACCAGCACCGGGCGGGCGTGGGCGCGCTCCAGGAAGAACGGGGCGCCGGAGTCGTACGGGCACGGGGTGGTGTCGCTCTGCGGCGCGTACCCCCGCAGGCCCGTCACCGAGTCGCTCAGCGAGACCACCGTCATCTGCCCGGTCCGCAGCCGGGTCACCGGCGCCGGGTTCACGCTGGTCGTCGAGCCGTAGCCGGTGACCCGCACGACCGCGCCGAGCTCGGGCGGGCGGTGCCCCACGCGCAGCGGCCGCACGTCGCGCACGGGCTCGGCCAGCCGGGCCAGCGAGACGTCGGCCGTCGGGGACTGGATCACCGCGACGACCTCGAGCTCGTGGCCGCCGGCGCCGGTCAGGTCGGTGCGACCCACGGTCGCCGTGGTCAGGTCGGCCACCGGGCGGCTCACCCGGACGTTGTCGGCGTCCCGGAAGCAGTGCCCGGCGGTGATCACCCATTGCGGCGCGATGAGCGCGCCGGAGCAGGCGCTGTTGCGGCGCCCGCCGTCCGCGGTGGGGATGCCGGTCATGGTCAGCTTCACGGCGAAGCGGTACCGGCCGTCCGGCACCGGCTCGCCGTTGGCGATCGCGGTCGCGGCGCCGGCGGTGCTCAGCAGCAGGCTCAGCGCGGCCACCGGCGCGAGCAGGGCACCGACGATGATCGATCTGGTCGTCCGTCGCATCGGGCCAACCTAGCGGCCGCCGCGGGCCCCGAGAAACCCCGGCGGCGTACGGATAGCCGACACTCGCCCGTGCGCACCCGACATCCGGCCCGTCCGGACCCGGCCGGGCCCGGCCGGGTCAGCGCGTCGTGCTCGTGCGCAGGGAGAGCGCCTCCAGGAAGACCGCGCCGATCTGGGCCGGGTCCTCGGCGATGAAGACGCCGCCGCCGGTCTGCCGGGTGATCTGCTCCAGCGGGGAGCGGTCCACCGCGTCGCCCACCCCGACGACGATCACCTGGACCGGCCGGTCCACGCTCTTCGCCGCGTCGAGCTCGGCGAGCAGCTCGTCCAGCTTGATGTCGCCGGCCTTCTGCCCCGCGTCGGCGCCGTCGGTCAGCAGCAGCACCGAGTTGACCCGGCCCGCCTGCCAGCCCTCCTGCACCTCGCGGTAGCCGTCCAGGATCGTGCGGTAGAGACCCGCGTCCCCGCCGGCCGGCTGGATGCCGCCGAGCGCCCGCGCGACGTCGGCCCGCTTGTCGGTCAGCGGCCCGATGGGCACCAGCTCCCGGTGGTTGCCGGTGCCGACGCCGGCCGCGAACAGCCAGAGCCCCACCTGCCAGTCGTCGCTGAACAGGCCCAGGCCGCTGCGGGCGGCCGCCAGCGTCACCTGCATCCGGGTGGCGTTGCGGGCGGTCGGCACGGGTGTGCGCATGCTCTGCGAGGCGTCCACGATGGCCAGGATCCGGGCCGGCGCCACCACCGCCGACCAGCCGGCCAGGGCCCGGTCGATGGCCGCGCCGTCGGTCGTGGCGGCCGCCGCCTCACCGCTGCCGGCGCCCGGGGAGGGGCCCACGCGCGACGGCGCGCCGGCCGGCGCCTTGAGACCGGCCGGGGCGCTGCCGTCGGGGGGCCGGACGCCGGCCGCGGCGAGCCGGCCGCGGAAGCCGGCGGAGCCGCTGAGCACGTCGTAGAGCTGGTGGGCCGCCTCGGCCTGGGGCCGGCCGAGCTCGGGCATGACCGCGAACGGGTAGTCCAGTGGGGTCGCCGCGGGGTCGAGATACAGCGCGGCCAGGCCGACCGGCGGCGTGGCGGCGTTGTACCGCACGACGTCGCTCTCGGACATGGCGGCCAGGCCGAGCCCGGCGGCCAGCGAGCCGGCGTCGGAACCCTGCGGCAGCTGGGCCATCAGGTCGTCGCGCAGCACGGAGGTGTCGGTGGCCAGGGCCCGCAGCAGGCCGTTGGAGGTGCCCGGGCGGCGCTGGTCCAGCGTCGTGGCCGAACCGCTCAGCACCAGCAGGCCGGACAGCGCGGCGGCGTCGCGGGTCGGGTCGACCGTGCCGGCCCGGAAGTTGGTGCTGGTGGTGATCTGGGCGACCAGGTCGGCGTAGCCGAGCTTCTGCTTCGGCCAGCCCAGCCGCTTGGCCACGGGCTCCGGCATCGCCATGACGACCGGGCTCATCGCCACGGAACCCTCGTCGGTGAAGGCCAGCTGCGGGGCGGCGGCGCGCAGCCGCTGCAACCAGGTACGCGCGTCGGGAACCCAGACGTCCGGCGGCGTCACGCCCGCCCGCGGCGCGCCGGCGCCGGCGAGGGAGACCTTCTGCCCGGCGCTGAGCACGGCCGCGACGTCGGCGGGATCGGCCGCGCGGACATCGACGGCCACACAGGTCCCGTCCACGGCCGCCTTGCCGGCGACCCATTCCGCGGCGGACTGCTGCACGGCGGTGGCGATCTCGGGCGCGACGGCCACGGACAGCCGCACCTGACCGCTGCACCCACCCCCGCCGAACTGCCCGGCGACGATGCGCGCGCCGGCCACCACGGCCACCACGGCCAGCGTGGCGAGCACGGCGGTGCCGGCGCGGAGTCGCGAACGTCGTCGATGGCGGCCTGTCACGTAGCCATCATCGACAAGAACACCTTCTGCCGCTAGGCCCTGGAAGGCACGGATATGGCCGGGACAATCCGTTTAAGGGGTCAAGGCGCTCCGGAAAACGCGGGTGGCGGGGTATTGGCGGCTTTTGCCCGGACGGTGGGGCGGGAAGGCGGCGGGTGGGCACGATCCGTACGATCACGGTCGGGCCGCACCATCGGAGCCGGGTTCGCCGGCCGCCGGGGCGGACGCGCGGTCAGACCGCCTCGACGGTGAAGACGGCTGCCTGCTCCGGCGTCAGCAGCGGCACCGCCAGCCCCACCTCCCCCAGCACCCGCCCCGGCAGCGTGACCTGACCCGCCGCCAGCCAGGCCGGCGGAGCGTCCTGCACCACGCGCGCCGCCGGCCCGAGGGCCAGCGGCCGTACCGTGTACCGCCGCTCCGGGTCCAGGCCCGGCAACCGCATCGGCGGCGGCAGAGCGGCGTCCGCGGCCCGGAGCGCGACCAGCGCGTAGAGCGCGGAGCGGCCGTCCGGGGCCACCACCCCGTGCACGAAGTGGGCGTCGTCGTCGCCGCCCGAGCGCACCACGGTTCCGGTGTGCAGCAGCGGGCGCAGCCGTTTGTACTCCGCCACCCACCGGGCGACGGCCGCCCGTTCCGCGTCGGTCGCCGTGGTCAGGTCCCATTCGATGCCCGCGCTGCCGAACAGCGCGGTGGCGAGGCGGAAGCTCAGCGCCGACGTGCGCCCGGTGATGTGCGCGGTCGCCGCGCCCAGGTGGCCGCCCAGGTACTCGGGCGGGATCAGCACGCCGGTCCAGCGCTGGATCCGCTGGCGTTCCAGCGGGTCGTTGGTGTCGGAGGTCCACACCCGGTCGACCAGGTCGAGGATGCCCAGGTCGATGCGGGCGCCGCCGGAGGCACAGCTCTCGATCTCCACCTCCGGGAAGGCCGCGCGCAGCTCGGCCAGCAGCCGGTACAGGGCCGCGGTCTGGCGGTGGGTCGCGCCGTGCTGCAGCAGGTCGCGGTTGTGGTCCCATTTCAGGAAGGCGATCGGGTACGCGGTGAGCAGCTCCCGCAGCCGCCCGGCCACGTACGCGTACGCCTCGGGGTGGCCCAGGTCGAGCACGCGCTGATGCCGCCAGGTCGGCCCGGCCGGCCCGCCGAGCACCCAGTCGGGGTGGTCCCGGGCCAGCGCCGAGTCGGGGCTGACCATCTCCGGCTCGACCCACAGCCCGAAGTCCATGCCGCGCCGGCGGACCCGGTCGATCAGCGGGTGCAGCCCGGCCGGGTGGCGGTCCGGGTCGACGTGCCAGTCGCCGAGCGCGCGGCGGTCGTCGGTGCGGCCGGTGAACCACCCGTCGTCGAGCACGAAGCGTTCCACGCCCGCCTCGGCGGCGGTGTCGACCAGCCGGGCCAGGGTGTCCGGGTCGTGGTCGAAGTAGACCGCCTCCCAGGTGTTGAGCACGACCGGGCGCGGGAGCCGCGGTGCGCGCCGCGCACGGATCCACGGGTGCAGCCGGTCCGACAGCCCGTCGATGCCCTGCGCCGAGTGGACCGCGACCGTCCACGGCGTGGTGTACCGCTCCCCCGGCCGCAGCGTGAGTTCGCCCGGTGCGAGCAGCTCGCCGGCGCCGAGCAGGCCGGGGCCCAGCGGCGACCGTTCGGCCCACAGCCGTTTGTCGCCGCTCCAGGCCAGGTGCACGGCCCAGACCTGGCCGGTGCGGAAGTCGAAGCCGGGGGTGCCGGCCATCATCAGGTACGGGTCGTCGTGGCCCGGACGCCCGTGCCGGGTCTCCCGGCTCCACACCCCGTGCCGCCACGGCGCGCGCTGGGGCCGCCGCTCGTACGCCCACAGCCCGCTGAAGTCCAGCAGCTCGGCCGCGGGCGCGGGCACCGGCAGCACCACGTCGAGCGCGGTGAGGTGGCAGGCGCCCGTACCGGTGTGCCGCAGGTGGTGGCGCGCCCGCAGCACGCCGTGGGCGCTGAGCTCGATCTCGGTGCCGATCCGCAGCCGGCCGTCGGCGGCCCCGAGGTCCAGCCGGACCGCGAGCGGCCCGTCGCGGCGCACCCCCAGCAGGCGCAGGCCGGCGACCGGGGCGCCGTCGGCCGGCCACCAGCCGGCGATCCCGGGCCGGCCGCTCCAGCCCTGGTCCAGGGTGGGCAGCAGGGACAGCCGCAGCGGCTCGTCGAGCGAGCTGGGCGGCACCGCGGGCGCCGCCGCGCCGGCCAGCGCGGCCAGGTCGCCGTCCGTGAGGTCGCCGAGGTCCGGTCCCCAGTGCACGACGGCAGCCGGCCGCGGGCCGCGGGCGTCCAGCACGAAGCTGGTGCCCGCGGCCCGCAGGTGGATGATCAACAGGTCACTCCTTGACCGGGATGGCCTGCGACTTGAGCGTCTGGATGGTGGACGCCTGGGCGGCGGTGAGGGCGTCCACCAGGGTGCCCTTGCCGGAGACGGCGGCCTTGAAGCCGTCGGAGGCGTTGGCGTAGGTGGAGGTCATCGTCGGTCCCCAGGTGAAGTCGGGGGCGACCTCGGTGGAGGCCTGGGCGAAGACGTCGTAGATGGGCTGGTCGCCGTAGAACTTGACGCCCTTCTTCAGCGCCGGCAGCGCGGCGCCGGCCTTGGTCGCCGGGTACAGGTTGGCCTTCTCGTTGAGCAGGGTCAGCGCCTCCTCGGAGGTGTTGAGCCACAGCGCGAACTGCGCCGCCTCGTACGGGTGCTTCGAGGTCTTGAAGACCGCGGTGGACGAGCCGCCCCAGTTGCCGGCCTTCTTCTCCCCGGCCGCCCACTGCGGCATCGGGGCGACCTTCCACTTGCCGGCCGTCTTCGGCGCGCCGGTGGCGATGGAGTTGGCCCCCCACACCGCGGAGACCCAGGTCCAGGACTTGTCGGTGTTGTAGGCGTTGTCCCACTCCGGCGTCCACGGCGGCACGGTCGAGACGAGCTTCTTGTCGATCAGGTTCTGCCAGTAGTCGGCGACCTTCTTGGTGTTCGGGTCGGTCATGCTGACCGTCCACTGGTTGCTGTCGTTGGCGAACCAGCGGCCACCGGCCTGCCAGGCGAGCCCGGCGAACTGGTTGATGTCGCTCTGCGAGAAGTTGGTGATGTAGCCGCCGGCCGCCTTGACCTTCTCGGCCGCCGCGGCGTACTCGTCCCAGGTGGTCGGCGGGGCGATGCCGGCCTTGGAGAACAGGTCGGCCCGGTAGAACATGGCCATCGGGCCGGCGTCCTGCGGCACGCCGAACACCTTGCCCTCCTCGCCGAAGGTCACCTGGTTCCAGGTCCAGTCCACGAACTGGTCCTTGGCCTTGGCGACGATGTCACAGCCGCCCAGGTCGGCCAGGCCGTCCTGGACGCGGAAGCTGGGCAGCGCGTCGTACTCGATGTGCCCGAGGTCGGGGGCGTTGCCGGCCTTGAGCTGGTTGAAGAAGTTCTGGTAGGTGCCGCTGTTGCCGTTCGGGCCGGTCTGCACCTTGACCTGGATGTTGGGGTTCTTGGCGTTCCAGACCTTGACGACCTCCTCGAGGTCGGGGATCCACGAGGTGTAGGTCAGCGTGACCGGGCCCGAGGACGGCTTGCACGATGAGGCCGCGGCGGTGCCGGAGCCCGAGTCGTCGCTGCCGGACGAGCACGCGGCCAGCAGCAAGGCGGAGGTCAGCAGCACGCTGGCCGACCGGAGGGATGCGCGCATAGCGTTTCCTTTGTGATGGACGGGACTGAATCGGATCATTTGACTGCTCCGGCGCCGATACCGCTGCGCCAGTAGCGTTGGAGGAAGAGGAAGGCGACCACCAGGGGCGTGATCGACAGCAGCGCGCCGACGATCACCAGGCCGCGCAGCTCGGGGATGCCGGTCACCTGGCTGTTCCACGAGTAGAGCCCCAGGGTCACCGGGAAGAGCCGCTCGTCGCTGAGCATCACCAGCGGCAACAGGAAGTTGTTCCAGACGGCGACGAACTGGAAGAGGAAGATCGTGACGAGCGCCGGGAACATCAGCCGCACCGACACGGTGAAGAAGCTGCGCACCTCGCCGGAGCCGTCGAGGCGGGCCGCCTCGAGCAGTTCCTCGGGCACGCTGGCGGTCGCGTAGATCCGGGCCAGGTACACCCCGAACGGGTTGACCACGCTGGGCAGGAACACCGACCAGAAGGTGTTCGTCCCCTCGACCTTGCTGAACAGCAGGAACAGCGGCAGGGCGAGCGCGCTGGCCGGCACGAGCACCCCGCCCAGGACGACGTTGAACAGCGTCTCGCGGCCCGGGAAGCGGTACTTGGCGATGGCGTAGCCGCACATGGCCGCGAGCAGGGTGCCCAGCAGCGCGGCGCCGCCGGTGTAGAGCAGGCTGTTGAACATCCAGCGCAGGAACACGCCGTCGCGGTACTCGAGCAGTTCCCGGACGTTCGCGCCCAGGTTGAAGTCGGCGAACCAGATCGGGTTGGTCCCGGTGATCTGCTCCCGGCTCTTCGACGAGCCGACGAACAGCCACCAGATCGGCACCAGGAAGTAGACGGTGCAGACGCCCATGATGATCATCGCTGCGGTGCGGGAGAGGATGCTCTCCCGGACCTTGATCGCCGGGGCGCTCACCGCTCGCCCCGGCCCTGGGTGAACTTCAGGAAGGTGAACGACAACGCGAACGTGGCCAGGGCCAGCACCACGGAGAACGCCGCGGCCAGGTTGAAGTTCGGGATGGACGAGGTGGAGTAGACGGTCAGGTTCGGCGTGTAGGTGCTCGACACGGCCGAGCTGAAGCTGCGGAACACCTGCGGCTCGGCGATCAGCTGCAAGGTGCCGATGATCGAGAAGACGGTGGTCAGCACGATCGCCGGCATCACCAGCGGGATCTTGACCGACCAGGCGATGCGGAACTGGCCCGCCCCGTCGATCCGGGCCGCCTCGTAGATCTCGGTGGGGATCGACAGCAGCGACGAGTAGATGATCAGCATGTTGTAGCCGACGTACACCCAGGTCACGACGTTGGCCATGGCCCAGAGCACCAGGTCGGCGCTGAGGAAGTCGACGTTGCGGGTGAGCGCGGTGAACGGCGACAGGTTCGGCGAGTACAGGTAGCCCCACATGATCGCGGCGACCACCCCCGGCACCGCGTACGGGACGAAGAAGGCGAGCCGGAAGAACGAGCGGCCCCTGACCAGTCCGGAGTCGAGCAGCAGGGCCAGCAGCAGGGCCAGGCCCAGCATCACCGGCACCTGGACGACGCCGAACAGCAGGACCCGGCCGACCGACGACCAGAACGGGCCGTCGGAGAAGACCCGCTCGTACTGGACGAGCCCCCCGAACACCTCGCGGGCCGGGCCGAACGTGCCGGTGCGCTCCAGCTTGTAGAGCGACTGCACGATCGCGTATCCGATGGGGACCAGGTAGAAGAGGACGAACAGCGCCCCGAAGGGCACCACGAAGAACAACACTGCCTTGGTGTGCCGGGACCGGCGCGGGCGCGGGCGCCCGGCCGTGGGCGGAGCAGCCCCGGCGGTCCTGGTTTCGGTCACGGTCATCCGACCGGTTCCTCTCTGACGACGCGGACGGCGCCGGCGCCGACCTTGAGCACCCCGGGGACGGATTCCCCCGTGAGCAGGTCGTGTCCGGTGACGGTGTGCTCGATGTCCTGCGGGCCGTGGTTGATGACGAAGACGTAGCTGCGGTCGCCGCCGGTGCGGCGGACCACCTCGACCGAGCCGTCGGTCTCGGGCCCGGCGGCTCGCACCCCGGCGCCCCGGGCCGCGTCGCGCAGCAGGTCACGCAGGTCATCGTCGGCCAGCGCGGTGGCCACGTACCAGGAAGTGCCGGCCCCGTAGCTGTTACGGGTGACGGCCGGCACCCCCGGCAGGGGCCCGTCGGCGTAGCCGGCGACGACCTCGGCGGTGGTGGCGCGCAGCCGCTCGGTCCACAGCGTCGCGGTCGCTCCCCCGGTCAGGGTGACCCGCTGGCCGGGCAGCAGCGGGAAGAACTCCTCGGCGACCACGCCGAGCATCTCCCGGAACGCGCCGGGGTAGCCGCCGAGGCGCACCCGGTCGGCGACGTCGACGATGCCGCTGTAGAAGGTCACGACCGCGTGCCCGCCGCCGGCCACGTACGCGTTGATCGCGGCCGCGTCCTCGTCCGAGACCAGGTGCAGGCACGGCACCAGCACCAGGCGGTACGCGCTCAGGTCGGCGCCGGGGGCCACGACGTCGGCGGTGAGGCCGAGCCGCCGGACCGCCCGGTACGCCGCGTGCACCTGGTCGAGGTACCGCACGTCCTGCGAGGGCCGGGCCTCGGTGTCGGTGGCCCACCACGACTCCCAGCTGAACAGGATCGCGACGTCGGCGGCGACCGTCGTGCCGGCCACCTCGCCGAGCGCGTCCAGCGCCGAGGACAGCTCCAGCACCTCGCGCCAGGCGTGCGTGTCGGTGCCGGCGTGCGGCACCAGGGCCGAGTGGAACTTCTCCGCGCCCTGGGCGGAGGCCCGCCACTGGAAGAAGCAGACCGAGTCGGCGCCGCGGGCCACGTGGGTCAGCGAGTTGCGCAGCATCTGCCCCGGCGCCTTGGCCAGGTTGTACGGCTGCCAGTTGACCGCGCCGGTGGACTGCTCCATGAGCATCCAGGGCCGGCCGCCGGCCAGGCCGCGGGTGAGGTCGGCGGCGAAGGACAGCTCCGCGTCCGGGTCGTCCAGGCGGTGGTCGAGGTAGTGGTCGTTGGCCACGACGTCCATCTCCGGCGCCCAGCTCCAGTAGTCCAGGGCGCGGATGTGCGCGGTGACCATGAAGTTGGTGGTGACCGGCGCGCGGGTGTGCCGGCGCAGCACGGCCGCCTCGGCGCGGTAGTGCTCGAGCAGCGCGTCGGAGCTGAACCGCTGGAAGTCGAGCAGCTGGCCGGGGTTGCGCAGGGACAGCGCCAGCCGCGGCGGCTGGATCTCGGCGAAGTCGGTGTAGCGCTGGCTCCAGAACGAGGTTCCCCAGGCCCTGTTGAGCGCGTCGATGCTGCCGTAGCGGCGCAGCAGCCAGGCCCGGAACGCCGCCGCGCTGGCCTCGTCGTAGCACAGGGCGTTGTGGCAGCCCAGCTCGTTGGAGACGTGCCAGAGCGCGACCGCCGGGTGCTCGCCGTAGCGGATCGCGACCTGCTCGACCAGCGCGAGGGCGCGCTCGCGGAAGACCGGCGAGCTGGGACACCAGGCCTGCCGGCCGCCCGGGAAGCGGGTGGTGCCGTCGGCGGCCTCGGGCAGGATCTCCGGGTACGCGGTGGTCAGCCAGGGCGGCGGTGACGACGTGCCGGTGCCCAGGTTGATCCGGATGCCGTTGTCGTGCAGCAGGGCGACGATCCGGTCGAGGGTGGCGAAGTCGTACACGCCGGGCGAGGGCTCGATGCTGGACCAGCCGAAGATGTTGACGGCCACCAGGTCGACGCCCGCCTCGCGCATGAGGGCGACGTCCTCGGCCCACACCTCGGGCGACCACTGCTCGAAGTTGTAGTCGCAACCGAGGCTGATGCCCGGTAGATCTGCCATCGGATCCCCTTACCGTCCGCCGCGTGTGTGCACGTGCACACATTGCGCCGCGGAAACGGAACCGTGTCGAGTGTGTGAACGTGCACACACTAAGCATGGCGATCGGTGCCGGTCAAGGGGCCGGATCTACACTGCTGGCGTGGCCCCGCCGAGCAAGCCCAGACGCGCCACCGTCCACGACGTCGCCGCGGCCGCCGGGATCTCGCGTGGCACGGTCAGCCGCGTCCTCAACGGCGGCTACGTCTCCGCCGAGGCGCGCGCCGCCATCGAGGCCGCCATCGCCCAGGTCGGGTACGTGCCCAACACCGCCGCGCGCAACCTGGTGATGCGCCGCTCCCAGGCGGTCGGCTTCCTGGCCCTCGAGCCGCACTCGCTGCTGCTGGACGACCCCAACATCGGCGCGATCATGCTCGGCGCCAACGAGGTGCTCTCGGTGGCCGACCACCAGATGGTCAACCTGGTGGTTGACTCCGCCCGCGACACCGAACGCGTGGCCCGCTACCTCAGCGGCGGCTTCGTCGACGGCGCGATCATCGTCTCGGCCCGGACCCACGACCCGATCACCCGGGTCATCGCCGAGCTGGGCCTGCCCGCCACCTTCGTCGGCCACCCGCCCGACCTGCACCGCAGCATCCCGTTCGTGGGCATCGACAACGTCGGCTCGGCCCGCGCGATCACCACCCGGCTGGCCGCCACCGGCCGCCGGCACCTCGCGATGATCGCCGCGGCGCTGGACCGCGACTCGGGCGCCGACCGGCTCACCGGCTTCCGGGAGGCGCTGGGCGACCGCTTCGACCCGCGCCTGGTCGCCGAGGTGCCGCTCTACGACTACGCGTCCGGCGTCAAGGGCATGCGCGAGCTGCTGGCCCGCGAGCCCCGCATCGACGGGGTCTTCGCCGCCTCCGACGCGGTGGCGGCGGGCGCCCTCGAGGTGCTGCGCGACGCGGGCCGCACCGCGCCGGCGGACGTCGGCGTGGTCGGATTCGACGACAGCACCTGGGCGTTGCGCACCCAGCCTCCCCTGTCGACGGTGCACCAGCCGGCCCGCGAGATCGGGCGGAACGCGGCGGAGCTGGTGCTGCGGCAGCTGCGCGGCGAGGAGCCGGCGCCGGGCAACGTGCTGCTGCCGACCCCGATCGTCTGGCGCGACTCGGCCTGAGCGGCCGGGCCGCTCACCCGGCGGCCAACCGGGCCGCCCGAGCCACTCAGCCGCCCGACCCGGACTGCCCACGAATCCGCGCCATCCACACTCACGGACTGCCCATGGCCCGGGCCACCCGGCTGCGCAAGTACGTGGTCAGGGGGCGCAGGGCAGCGGCAAGGGCACCCGGAGCCAGTTGCTCTGCGACGACCTGGACCTGGTGCACGTCAGCGCTCCCCACCCGCTCACCAGCCCGCGCCCTCCACGATTTCGCGCCGTCGCCGGAGGAAGGCGAGAGCGGCGGAGCGTGATTGCCTTTCCCGCCGGCTACCGCCCGAAAGACCCGCGCGCCGAGCCGCCCCACCCGCCGGCAGAGAAACCCGTCAAGATCAACGGACGGCAGGCCGGAGCCCTGTCACGACCTGACCTGCGGGGCCACCCGGCGACCGTCGACCTGACATCGCCGGCCGCGGCCCCGACGCCGGTCCTGCACGCGCGGCCGATCACCGCAGCGACAGCCGCCGCCCCCGGTTCACAGCGGCGGGCGGACCACGAAAGCCACGGCCTGAGCGGCCGCCACCCGAGTCAGTGACAGCACCGCGTCACTTTCGGTGACGTACCGGTCCGGGGCGGCGCGGCTGCGCAACACGAAGCCACCCGACACCGTGGGAACCGCGCAGAAGGTGGCTTCGGCGTCGTAACCCGGGCCGCCGTCCGCCCGGTCGAGGCGCAGCACGGCATCGCGGGCGCGCAGGAAGTAGCCCGGATAGTTGACCGACTCGAACGACAGGCAGTCCCCGCCGGCCCGGCCCGCCCGTACCGTGAACCGTGAGTCGGCCCGGTCCAGGGCCGGGCTGGCCGGGCCCACCGCGTCGACCCGCGCGAGGAAGTTGCGGTGCCGCAGCCGGCGGCCGGGCCGGCCGACCGGTTCCAGGCCCAGGTCCTGGCCCGCCACCGGCAGGACCACGGCCGGCGGGACCGAGGTCACCGGGGCCGGGCGTACGGTCGTGGCCCCGCCCGTGGGCACCTCGTCGCGCACCTGCGTGGTCGGTGGCGCAGTGGTGCGGCGGGTCGGCGACGCCGTGGCCGGGACCTCGCCCGGGAGCACGGGCAGGGTCGGCACCGGCGGCAGCGCGACGAACAGCGGGTCGGGCCGCTCGTCGCCGCCCGAGGCGACCGCGAGGCCCACCGCGACGAGCGCGCTGACCACGGCGGCGGCGACCAGGACCGTGCGGAGCCGGCCGGAGGCGGCGGCCCGGTGCGGCGTGGGCGCCTCGACGACCGGCAGCAGGACGGTCGCGGCAGCGGGCGGGGGCGGTGGCGGTGGCAGCGGCGGGGCGAAGTACTGGGGTGGTGGCACCCACCCGTCGGGCCGGGAGCCGGCGGGCTGGCCATCCTCTGGGGACATCCGGATCCGTTCGCTGGGGAGCATGACGCTGCGGGCGAGCCGCACCGGGCGCGCGAGTGCAGGAGCCATATTCGGGGCAAAAGCGGTCGATGGCAAGAGGCCGGCCGCTGCGCACCCTCAGTGATCGATCCGAAGCGCGTTCCCATCCGTAGTCACCAGGGAATCACCACGCGCCGACGTCCGCAGTGATCCCGCGGCCGGCGGCGCTTGCCCTCGAGGGAGCAACGCGCAGTGGACAATCCCGCACCGGCCGACCCCGACGCGATCTACCGGCGGCCCGCCGCCTCGATGCCCCCGACGCTGCCGTCGATCTCCGACTACTGGCCCGACGCGCCGCACCGGATCGGCCCACCGGCGGATCACTACACGGACGAGCCGACCGACGCCGCGGTCGACGCCCTGCTGCGCTCGGGCACGCGCGACCGCGTACCGCCGAACGGCGCTCCCGGCACCGACCGCGACCGCTTCCCGCAGAACGGCGCGCCGGGCGCCGACGGCGCGCGCGGGACCGGCGTCTCCGGCAACGACCGCTTCCCGCAGAACGGCACCCGGGGCAACGAGGGCGCCCGTGACCGCCTCCCGCGGGCCGGCGGGCCCGGCAACGACCGCGCCCACGGTCACGACGGCTCGCGTGCGGGACACGGCAGCGGCGCGGCCGCGCCGCCGCCGGGCCGCAGGTCCCGGCGCTCGGCCCTGCCGGCGCTGGCTCTGGCCGCCGTGCTGGTGGCCGGCGCCGGCGTCGCCGGGGTGGTCCTGACCCGCGGCGACCGCGCGCCGGTGGCCGCACCGCCGCCGGTCGGCCGGACGACCCGGCCGGCGCCGGCGCAGACCGCGCCGGCCCAGATCATCGAGCCCCGGACCACGCCCCCGTCGGCCGCCCCGGCGCCGGCGAACGTCATCTCGGCGCCCGCGCGCGGCCGCGAGCGGGCCACGTTCGAGCTGGTCAGCGACACCGCGGTGATCGATCTGCGGGCCGGCGACACCGGCGCCGACCTGTACCGGATCACCACCCCGCAGGACGGCAGCGTGCTGCCCCGGGCGCAGGTGAACCCGGCCGGCGTGCGGTTGTTCCTCGACGAGAAGGGTGAGCGGGGCGACGCGGCGGTGACCGTGCTGCTCAACGCCGAGGTGCGCTGGCGCCTGCGGGTCACCGGCGGGATCAAGGCGGGGGTCTTCGACCTGGGCGCCGCCGAGGTCGAGGGCATGGACTTCGCCGGCGACGCGGCGCGCATCGACCTGAAGCTGCCGCGACCCGACGGCACGCTGCCGATCCGGTTGTCGGGCGGGGTCAACCGCTTCGAGGTCTCCGCGGACCGGGGGGTGCCGGTCCGGGTCCGGGCGCGCGGTGGCGCCGGGCAGGTGAAGCTGGACGGCCGTACGGATGACGGGGTGGCGCGGGGGGCTTCGTTCCTGTCGCCGGACTGGGCCGGCAGCCGCAACCGGATCGACCTGGACGCGGTGGTCGGGGTGGGCACGCTGCGGGTGGGTCGCGGCTGAGCGGAACTCCTGCCGCGGTGCTGCGCGAGACCCCGGGGATCGCGAGGCTGTCGCCGCAGCGGTGAGCGGGGCGTGGATCGGGAGCACGCGGGGGCCGCAACGGCCAGAGCGGCGCGAACGGGCGTCGGCGGCCCGGCGGCGCGGTGCCGGCGGGCCGCCGACGGCGGTACGGGATCAGGCCAGCGCGCGCCGCAGCGCGTCGGTGCGCAACGCCCAGGTCCGGCGCGAGAGCGCGGCCTCGGCGGCGAACGTCTCCGCCGCGTGGTAACTGCCGGGATGCACGTGCAGCTCGGTGGGCACCCCGGCGGCCATCAGCCGCTGGGCGAACGCGATGTCCTCGTCGCGGAACAGGTCGACGGCGCCGACGTCGATGAACGCCGGCGGCAGCCCGGTCAGGTCCTCCGCGCGGGCCGGGGCGGCGTACTGGTCGGCCTCCTTGCCGCCCAGGTACCAGTCCCAGGCCTCGATGTTGCCGGCCCGGTCCCAGATGCCGATGTCGGTGATCTCGTGGCTGGACGCCGTCTCGTTGCGGTCGTCGATCATCGGGTAGATCGGCATCATGAACCGCAGCGCCGGCCCGCCCCGGTCGCGGGCGATCAGCGCGGTCGCGATGGCCAGCCCGCCGCCGGCGCTGCCGCCGTACAGGGCCAGCCGGTCCGGGTCGATGCCCAGCTCCGCGGCGTGCGCGGCGGTCCAGACCAGGCCCGCGTAGCAGTCCTCGACCGGCGCCGGGTGCGGGTGCTCCGGGGCCAGCCGGTACTCCACCGACACCACGACCGCCCCGACCTCGTCGCAGAGCAGGGTGGCCGTGGGGTCCTCGCCGGCGACGTCGCCCATGATCATGCCGCCGCCGTGGATGAAGTAGATGCCGGGCCGGGCGCCGGTGGCGTCGCGCGGCCGGTAGATCCGCACGGTGATGTCCGGCTCCCCCGGCGGGCCGGGCACCGTGCGGTCCTCGTTGGTCACGTTCGGGTTCTCCGGCACCTCGATGGCGGCGAACATGGCCTGGACGGTGGCCCGGCGCGCGACGATGTCGGCAATGGCGTTGAAGCCGCCGGGCAGGGCCTCGAGCAGGCCCTCCAGCGGCACGGCGACCTCGGGGTCGATGAGATGACGACGGGACATCGGTGTTCTCCTTCGCGGATCGTCAGACGGTGAGGGCGAAGCCTTCGTAACCCCGGGCGGCGACCTCGTCGCACTTCTTCCGGTAGGCGCCGACCCCGCCGGCGTACGGCATGAACACGCGGGTCTTGCCCGGCACGTTGGCGCCCATGTACCAGGAGTTCGCCTTGGGGTAGAGCGTGTGGCGGGCGATCTCGTTGACGTGCGCGACCCACTCGTCCTGGGCCTGCGCGGTGACCTCGGCGGTACGCAGCCCCTGCTCCCGCAGGTGCGCGATCATCCCGGCCACCCACTCGACGTGCTGCTCGATCGACACCACCATGTTGGACAGCACCGAGGGGCTGCCGGGCCCGGTGATCATGAACAGGTTGGGGAAGCCGGCCGACCCGATGCCCAGGTACGTGCGCGGCCCGGCCCGCCAGGTCTCCCGCAGCGAGACGCCGTCGCGGCCGCGGATGTCGACCCCGGTGAGCGCGCCGGTCATCGCGTCGAAGCCGGTCGCGTAGACGATGACGTCCGCGGCGTGCTCGCGCTCGGTGGTCCGTACCCCCCGCTCGGTGATCTCCACCAGCGGGGTCCGCCGCAGGTTGACCAGGTGCACGTTCTCGCGGTTGTAGGTCTCGTAGTAGCCGGTGTCCAGGCACGGCCGCTTGGTGCCGACCGGGTACTCCGGACACAGGTCGGCGGCGACCCGCGGGTCGGCCACCAGCTCGTGGATCTTGCCGTGGATCCAGCGCTTCGCGGTGTCGTTGGCCGCCTGGTCGGTCGCCAGGTCGGTGAACGTGGACAGCAGGTTCACCAGGCTGCCGCTCTCCCAGGCCGCCTCGAAGATCGCGTCGCGTTCGGCGGCGGAGACCTCCAGGGCCGACCGCGTCGGCGGGGTGACCGGGATGCCGGCGGCGGACTCGCGCTGGGCCTGCCGGTACGCCCGGTAGTCCGCCTTCCTCGCGGCGATCTCCTCGGGCCGCAGCGGCCGGTTGCGCGCCGGCAGCGAGTACGCCGGCGTGCGCTGGAAGACGGTCAGCTCGGCGGCCTGCTCGGCGATGACCGGGATGGACTGCACGCCGGAGGACCCGGTGCCGATCAGCGCGACGCGCCGGCCGGTGAAGTCGACGCCCTCGTGCGGCCAGTGCGCGGTGTGGTAGGTCGCGCCCTGGAAGGCGTCCAGGCCGGGGATCTCCGGCAGCTTCGCCGCCGACAGGCAGCCGGTGGCCATCACCAGGTACCGGGCGGTGACGGCGTCGCCGTGCTCGGTGCGGACCAGCCAGGCGCCGGCGTCGTCGTCCCAGGTGGCGGCGGCCACCCGGGTCCGGAAGACGATGTCGCGGCGCAGGTCGAAGCGGTCGGCGACGTGCCGGGCGTACCGGAGGATCTCCGGCTGGGTGGGGTAGCGCTCCCGCCACTGGTACTCCTGCTCCAGCTCGGGCGAGAACGAGTACGAGTAGGCCAGGCTCTCCACGTCGACGCGGGCGCCCGGATAGCGGTTCCAGTACCAGGTGCCGCCGACGTCGGCGCCGGCCTCGAACACGACGACGGACCGGCCCTGCTGGCGCAGGCGGTGCAGCAGGTACAGGCCGGAGAACCCGGCGCCGACGACGACGGCGTCGGTGGTGGGCGGGGGGACGGAAGCGGACATCATGCCTCCCGGGGTACGGCTGCGTGCGGGGCTCCGGGGCGGCGCAACGACACTGATCAACTTTGTGACTTACACCACAATCTAGAATGCATTCTGCATTAGGTCAACCGAGGGTGGCGCCGGCCAACCACTTCAGTCGCCCGCCCCAGGGCCGATAGAGCAGACATGCGGGCCGGTGGCACCAGACGGGGTACGAGCGCGGGCTCGCGCGTCTTCCTGGCCTACGCCCTGGCTAGCCTGCTGCTCGTCGGCGTGCTGGGCGGCCTGCTGGTGCAGGGCTACCGCGACGACGCCGCCCGCCAGGGCCAGGACCAGGGCCGGGCCCAGGCCGCCGTCATCGAGGAGATGGCGGTCGCCCCCGCGCTCGACGGCGCCGACCTGGCGGCCGGGCTGACCGCGACCCAGCGCCAACGCCTGCAGGAGGCCACCGACCTGGCCATCTTCCACGGCTCGGTGCTCGGCATGCGGCTGCGCAGCTTCGCCGGCCAGGTCGCCTTCTCCGACGACGGCTCCACCGCCGGCGGCATCCCGGTCTCCGACCCGGCCTTCCGCTCGGCGGTCGGGGGCGCCACCGACGTGGCCGTGGTCGCCGACGCCCGGCGCAGCGCGGGCATGGTGATCCGGGTGCTGCAACCGGTGATCGCCGGCGCCTCCGGCCAGGCGGTCGGCGTGCTCGAGCTCTACCTGCCGTACGACGGGATCGCCGCGCACCTGCGCCGCCAGATGACGGCCACCTACTGGCGGCTCGGCGCCGCGCTGGCCGGGCTGTACCTGGTGCTCGCGCTGATCGCCTGGTCCACCTCGCGGTCGCTGCGCCGCTACGCCGCCCGCCAGGAGCACGAGGCGCTGCACGACGCCCTCACCGGCCTGCCCAACCGGGCGGCGTTCCGGGCGCACGCCCGGGAGGCGCTGGCCGCGGGCGCGGCGACCGGCGCCGTCGGGCTGGTCGACCTCAACCGCTTCAAGGAGGTCAACGACACCCTCGGCCACCACGCCGGCGACGAGCTGCTGATCGTGGTCGCGTCCCGGCTGACGGCGGCGCTGGGCGCCGGCGGCACCGTCGCGCGCCTGGGCGGCGACGAGTTCGGCCTGATCCTGCCCGGCCTGACCCGCGAGGAGGTGCTCGCGCTGCTCGAGACGGCCCGCGCCGAGCTGGTCCGGGAGACCGTGCTGGACGGCGTGGCGCTGCGGATCGAGGCCAGCTTCGGCGTGGCGCTGTACCCCGAGCACGGCGCCGAGGTCGAGGAACTGCTCCAGCACGCCGACGCCGCGATGTACCAGGGCAAGCGCGGCGCCGCCGACATCGTCCTGTACGACCGGGACCAGGTCGCGCACCCCGCGCACTGGCTGGTGGTCCAGGCGGAGCTGCGCCACGCGCTCGAGCGCGACGAGCTGGTGCTGCACTACCAGCCCAAGGTCCGCCTGGCCGACGACGAGATCACCGGGGTGGAGGCGCTGGTGCGCTGGCAGCACCCGGTGCGCGGGCTGCTCGCGCCGGCCGAGTTCCTGCCGGCCGCCGAGCAGTCCGGGCTGATCGAGCCGCTCACCGCCTGGGTGCTGCGCCGCGCGCTGGCCGACCAGGCCGGCTGGGCGGCGCTGGGCCAGCGCTGGCCGGTGGCGGTCAACGTGTCCGCCCGCAACCTGGAGGCCGCCGGCTTCCCGCAGGCCGTGGCCGGGCTGCTGGCCGAGCACGGCGCCGCGCCCGGGCTGCTGCTGCTGGAGATCACCGAGACCGCGCTGGCCGGCGACGCCGAGACGGCGGCCCGCGCCGTCCTCGAGCTGACGGCGCTCGGCATCGGGGTCGCGGTCGACGACTTCGGCATCGGCTACACCAGCCTGTCCCAGCTGCGCACCGTGCCGGTGGCCGAGATCAAGATCGACCGGAGCTTCGTCACCGGGCTGGACGGCGACCCGCAGAACCAGGCGATCGTCCGGTCGGTGATCGCCCTGGCCCACGGTCTCGGGCTGCGCGTCACCGCCGAGGGCGTCGAGACGCCCGAGGTCCGGGCGTGGCTGGCCGATGCGGGCTGCGACGACGCGCAGGGCTACCTCTTCGCCCGTCCGCAGGCCTGGCCGCACCTGCTCGATCTCGTCCTGCACCCCCGGGGCAGCGGCCGGCACGCCCGCGCCGAGCTCGCCACCGCCCCGGACGCCGTCACCGTCCGCACCTGATCCGCCGAGCACCGGAGGTCGTAATGAGACACCCCACCCACCGGCGCGCCCGCCTGGCCGCCGCCGGCATCGCGCTCGCCCTGGCCGCGGGCGGCTGCGGCACGGCCTCGGCCGACACCGACACCACGGCGACCGGCGACGTCGTGGTCGATCAGGAGATCCGCGCGCTGCTGCCGGAGAACGTCCGCCAGCGGGGCAGCATCCAGCTCGCCACCGACCCCAGCTACGCGCCGATGGAGTCCTACGCCGCGGACGGCCGCACCATCATCGGCTTCGACGCCGATCTGGCCGCCGCGCTGGGCTCGGTGACCGGCATCCGGGTGGAGCTGGTCGCCGCCGACTTCGGGTCCGCCCTCGACGAGACGGTCGCGGGCACCTACGACGGGGTGCTGTCCTCGATGACCGACACCGCCGAGCGCGAGAAGAAGGCCGACTTCATCGACTACTTCTCCGCCGGCACCGCGGTGGTCGTGCAGCGGGGCAACCCGCACGGCATCTCGGACCTCAAGGACCTCTGCGGCAAGGTGGTGGCGGTGGAGCGGTCGACCGTGCAGGCCGACCTGCTGCGCCGTTCCCAGCCCGGTTGCGGCGCCGACAAGATGATCGTCAAGACCTTCCGGACCAACGCGGACGCGTTGCTGCAGGTGCGCACCGGGCGGGCGGTGGCCATCCTGAACGACTTCCCGCCGGCCGCCTACCTGGCCGCCGACGTCAAGACCCGGTCCTACTACCAGCTCGCCTCGACCGTGCAGTACGAGCCGGGCCTGCTCGGCCTGGCGGTGGCGAAGGACAACACGGCACTGCGGGATGCGCTGCGCGCCGCGCTCGACTCGCTGATCCGCTCCGGCCGCTACACGGAGCTGCTGCAGCGCTGGGGCGTGACCAACGGCGCACTGGAGGCGTCGTCGGTCAACGGGGGCAGCTGACGCGTGCGGCCGCTGCTCAGGAGCGGGTGTTGCGGGGCAGGGTGGACAGCCGGCGGCCGCGGACCAGCGCCTGGCGGCGGCCGATCTCCCGGCCGTCGGCGGTGACCTCGACCCCCTCGACCTCGTACCAGTTCTCGCCGTCGCGCTGCACCGGCCGGTTCCAGTCGACCCGTTCGATGCGCAGGGCCAGCGAGCCGGTGCCGTAGCAGTAGTCGGTCTCCGCGAAGTGGCTCACCGGCCGGTTCGGGCCGCGGTTGGCGTCCATGCCTTTACTCCTCAGCGTCCGGTAATGCTGCACGTGCCCAAGCATGGACATATGCGCGAACGTAAGCAAGGACAGATGCACGTGCATATGCACGCGGGACCAAAAGTGGAAGATCCGCCGGAACGCGTCGACGTTCGGACGATGGACGGCGTGTCGCCGTGACTCTCAGCTGGCGATCTGATGCAGCGCGTCACCGAGGATCTCGATGGTGCGCTCCGGCGGCTCCGCCTCCAGGCAGGCCCGCTCCATGGCGATCAGGTAGTGCTCCACGTCCGCCGGCTTGTCCAGATAGAGGGCCCCGGTCAGCTGCTCGACGTAGACCACGTCGGACAGCTCCGGCTCGGCGAACCGCATGATGGCGAACGGGAAGCCGGCCGGCGCCGCGGTCCCCTGATGAAACCGGGCCACCTGGAGCCGGACGTGCGGCAGCTCCGCGGCCTCCAGCAGGGCCCGCACCTGCGCCCGCATCACCTCCCGGCCGCCGATCTCGCGGCGCAGCACCGCCTCGTCGAGCACGGCCCAGAACTGCGGCGGATCCGGCCGGGTCAGCACCCGCTGGCGGTTGCGGCGCAGCTCGATGCGCCGCTCGATCTCCGCGGCGGACGCGGCGGCATGCGCGCGGCGCAGCACCGCGCGGGCATAGTCGGGGGTCTGCAGCAGGCTCGGCACGAAGTGCGCCTCGTACGACCGGATCAGCGACGCCGCCTCCTCCAGCCCCAGGTAGGACAGGTACCAGGGCGGCACCACCTCGCCGAACTGCCGCCACCAGGCCGGCGCGTTGGCCCGGCGGGCCAGGTTCAGCAGCGCCGTGCTCTCCGGCTCCCCGACGCCGTAGAGGGCGAGCAGGTCGGCCACGTCGCGCTCCTTGAAGGGCACCCGGCCGAGCTCCATCCGGCTGATCTTCGACTCCGACCCGCGGATCTCCCAGCCGGCCGTCTCGCGGCTGATCCCGCGGGCCTGGCGCAGGCGTCGCAGCCGGACGCCGAGCTGAATGCGCAGCGCCGTGGAGCCGCTGCCGTAGTCCGGTTCAGCCGAAGTCATTGTCTCCTCCCTGCCTCCTGGTGCCCGCGTGCACGTGCATACAACCGTGCAGTGTCCACGGAAGATGCGCAACCGTCTGCACGATCATCAAGCCGCCCGGGGACACCGGGCCCTGCGGCCGGCGAGGGCGACCGGCGGTGGTACGCAGAACGCATGACACAGACCAGCGAGACCGGCTTCGACGTGATCGTGCTGGGCGCCGGGCCGACCGGCGAGAACATCGCCGACCGCGCCGTCCGGGGCGGCCTGACCGCCGTCCTGGTCGAGCAGGAGCTCGTCGGCGGCGAGTGCTCCTACTGGGCCTGCATGCCGTCCAAGGCGCTGCTGCGCCCGGGCGAGGCGGTCCGCGCGGCGCGGCAGGTCGGCGGGGCCGCGCAGGCGGTGACCGGCGACCTGGACGTCCGCGCCGTCCTCGACCGGCGCGACTCGTTCACCAGCCACTGGTCCGACCAGGGACAGGTGGAATGGGCCACGGGCGCCGGAATCGCCCTGGTCCGCGGCCACGGCGCGCTGACCGGCGTCCGCGAGGTCACCGTCACGGCGGCGGACGGCGCCGCCACCGTGCTCACCGCCCGCCACGCCGTCGCGATCGCCACCGGGTCGGACGCGGCTGTGCCGGACATCGACGGACTGCGGGCCGCGCGGCCCTGGACCAGCCGGGAGGCGACCAGCGCCCGGGCCGTGCCGGAGAGCCTGGCGATCATCGGCGGCGGCGTGGTCGCCACGGAGATGGCCACGGCGTACGCCGGCCTCGGCGCCCGGGTCACCGTGATCGCCCGGACCGGCCTGCTGGGCGGGATGGAGCCGTTCGCCGGCGAGCTGGTCACGGCGGCGCTGCGCGAGCGGGGCGTGACGGTGCTGCTCGGCACGGCCACGTCCGGGGTCACCCGTACGGCGGACGGCGGCGTGGAGATCCGCACCGGCGACGGGACCACCGTCACGGCCGCCGAGGTGCTGGTGGCCACCGGGCGCACGCCGCGGACCGGCGACATCGGGCTGGAGACGGCCGGGCTCACCCCGGGCGACTGGATCACCGTCGACGACACCATGCGGGTGCCCGGCTCCGACTGGCTCTACGCCGCCGGCGACGTGACCCACCGGGTGCTGCTCACCCACCAGGGCAAGTACCAGGCCCGGGCGGCCGGCGACGTCATCGCCGCCCGGGCCGCGGGCGCGCCCGTGTCCGACGCGCCGTGGGGCGCCCACGTCGCCACCGCCGACCACGCGGCCGTCCCGCAGGTCGTCTTCACCGACCCGCAGGTGGCCTCGGTCGGGCTGACCGCGGCGGCGGCCCGCGCGGCCGGTCACCGGATCCGCGTCGTGGACTACGACCTGGGCCGGGTGGCCGGCGCGAGCCTGCACGCGGACGGCTACACCGGCAGCGCCCGGATGGTGGTCGACGAGGAGCGGCGGGTGCTGCTCGGCGTGACCTTCGCCGGGCCGGACGTCGCCGAGCTGCTGCACTCGGCGACGATCGCGGTCGTCGGCGCGGTGCCGCTGGACCGCCTCTGGCACGCCGTGCCGGCGTACCCCACCGTCAGCGAGATCTGGCTGCGGCTGCTGGAGGCGTACGGGCGGCCTACGGGCTGACCACCGGGCGGTAGCGGGCGATGATCACCCCGGTCGTGGTGGTCACGGAGCCCAGCAGGGTCAGCTCCCGGCGCGCCGGGGCGTCCTCGGCGAACAGCTTCGTGCCGGTGCCCAGCGTCAGCGGGTGGATCAGCAGCACGTACTGGTCGACGAGGCCCGCGGCGGCCAGCGCCCGCACCAGCGTGCCGCTGCCCAGCACCGCCATGTCCCCGGCCGGGCCGGCCCGCAGCCCGGCGACGCGGCCGGTGACGTCGTCGCCCAGCAGCACGGAGTTCTCCCAGGGCAGGGGGTCGGAAAGGGTCCGCGAGGCCACGTACTTGGTCTTGCGGTCGAGCACCTCGGTGTACGGGTTGCCGTCGCGCCGGCCGGCCCACGCCCGGTGGAGGCTCAGGTAGGTGCGGCGGCCGAACAGCATGGCCCCGTCCGCGGCCATGCCCTGGCCCATCGTCTCGAAGGCGACGGGGTCGGCGTACGGGCTCGCCCAGCCGCCGTAGGGGAAGCCGCCCGTGCGGTCCTCCTCCGCGCTGCCCGGCGCCTGCATGACGCCGTCCAGGGTGATGTTCTCCACGACCACGATCTCGCCCACGGCGGTCCTCCTGCCTCGGGGCCCGCTCCCGTGCGGGCCTGCACCGCCTACACGAACGGGCGGTCCTCGGATCGACAATCCGCCGGCGCCGACTATCGTGTGGTGAATGCCCAACGACGCCGTGGTCACGTACGAGCAGGTCGACGCCGATGGTCTGGTGGTCGCCGTCCTCTCCGGGGAGATGGACCTGGACCGGGCCGACGCGGTCCGCGACAGCCTGGCCGCCGCGGCGGCCGCCGGCGAGTGCCGCTACCTCAACGTGGACGTCAGCGACGTCACCTTCATCGACTCGTACGCGCTGGGCGCCCTGGTCAGCGCGCGCAACACCGCGGCCAGCAACGGGGTGTCGCTGACCCTGACCAACCCCTCGCAGCCGGTCCGCAAGGCCATCCAGGTGACCGGCCTGAACCACGTGTTCGGCCTGCCCGCCACCAGCTGACCGGGGAGCCCGAGGGCATGGACTACCGCCGCACCTACCGCGCCGCCGCCGTCTCCTTCGCCGACCTGGTGTCCCGCCTGCCCGCGCAGAGCTGGGAGCGCCCGGGCGTCGGCGCGTGGAGCGTGCGGGAGCTGGTCGGGCACACGACCAGCTCGGCGCTGCGCCAGGTGCCCCGGGTGCTCGCCTCCCCCGGCGGCACGGTGGACCTCGAGCGTCCGGAGCACTACTGGGCGTACGCCCGGTCGGCGCCGCCGGAGCTGTACGCCGCCGCGACGGCCGCGTCGTCGGCCGACGCGCGGGAGACCGGGCTGTGGCTGGGCGACGACGCCGCCGCCCGGGTCGGTGAGCTCGCCGGTCAGGCCACGGCGGCGCTGGCCGCCGTCCGCGACGACGACGTGATCGCCACCGCGGCGGGCGGGATGCGGGTCCGCGACTGGATCGCCACCCGGACCTTCGAGCTGGTGGTGCACGGCATGGACCTCGCCGCCGCCGGGCCGGTGGCCGCCGACCTGCCGCCGAACGCCGTGGCCGAGGCCGTGACGCTGGCCGCGCGGATCGCCGCGGCGGTCGGTGACGGCCAGACCGTGCTGCGCGCGCTCACCGGCCGCGCCGCCCTGCCGGAGGGCTTCTCCGTGGTCTGAGCCGGCCACTGTGGACGGCCGCCCGGGCGGGCGGACAACGTGACCAGGTGCACACTTTGTGACCTCCCGTGGGACTCAGGACGGTCGGGCCGCGCTCTAGAGTGGCAGTTCGATCCGGCTCGATTCCGTCCCGCCGACGAGGAGAAGCGTGACCCTGGTGGCACCGGCCGACTCTGCGGGCGCGCCCGAGGCGCCGCCCCGGGAGCCCCGCGGCGTGGCCCGTTTGCGCGGCCGCCGGGTCCCGCGACCGCTGCTGGTGTGGGGTCCGTCCGTGGCGCCGGCCCTGCTCATGCTGCTCGTCGGGCGGATCGGACTGCGGCGGCCGGCGCTCGGCTGGGACGAGAACGCGACGTGGCTGGCCGGCGGGCGTTCGGTGGGTCAGATCGTCGAGCTGGCGCGGCACTTCGACGGGGTCATCGCCCCCTATTACCTGTTCATGCACTTCTGGACGGCGGTGTTCGGCGACTCGGAGTTCTGGCTGCGCGCGCCGTCGCTGCTCGCGGTCGCGCTCGGGGTGGGCGTCTCGGCCGAGCTGGGCCGCCGCCTGTTCGGCCCGCTGACCGGCCTGCTGACCGGCCTGCTGCTGGTCACCGTCCCGCAGCTGTCCCGCTACGCCCAGGACGCCCGGGCCTACGGGCTGGTCTTCCTCTTCGCCGCCCTGGCCACCCTGCTGCTGCACCGGGCGCTGGCCCGGCCGTCGTGGGGCCGATGGATCGGGTACGCCGTGACCGTCACCCTGCTCGGCCTGGCGCACATCCTGGCGCTGCTGGTGCTCATCGGCCACGCCTACGCGGTGGTGACCCGGGCCCGCCGGGACGCCGCCGGCACCCGGCCGCTGCGCTGGGTGGTGGTGACTGCGGTCGCGGTGCTGCCCGTGCTGCCGTTCGTCTATCTCGGTCTGACCCAGCGCGGCACTCAGCTGGACTGGCTGCCGCCCATGACGGTGGGTCAGGTGCTGGCCGCGCCCGGTGACATCTTCGGCGCCGCAGCGGTCGGCCTGCTGCTCATCGGCCTCGCCCTGGTCGCCCGGCACCGAGACGCCCGCCTGCTGCGGGAGCTGGCCGTGCTGGCGGTCGCGCCCCCGGCGGTCCTGCTGGGCGTCTCGTTCCTGACCTCGCCGGTGTGGGTCCCGCGCTACGCGCTGATCGTCGTGCCGGCGGTGTGCCTGGGCGCCGCGGTGTCACTGCGCGCGGTGCCGTGGCGCGCGATCGCCGCGCTGGTGCTGCTCGCCGCGGTGGGCGCGCCGGCCCAGCAGAGCCTGCGCGGCGCGACCAGTCACATGGGCCCGGACTTCCGCACGGTGGGCCGGCTGCTGGAACGCCACCAGCAGCCCGGCGACGTGATCGTGTACGGCACCTCGGGCACCTGGTCGCTGCGCGCGGGCGTCGACTACCAGCTGCGCGGCCGGGCCAAACCGCGCGACGTGCTGCTGCGGACCCCGGCGGCGGAGGTGGGCGAGCTGGACGCGGTGCAGTGCGCCGACCCGGTGGCCTGCCTGGGCCCGGCGCGGCGGGTCTGGCTGTTCCGCTGGCAGCCGCCCGGCCGGCAACTGACCGCCGCGGCGCCGCTGGCCGCCACCGGCCCGCTGGGCCCGGTGCTGACCAGCCGGTACGCGGTGGCCGGGGAATGGCACGCCACCAAGGCCGACCTGATCCTCTTCGAGCGGCGCTGACCGCCGGTCAGGTGCGGCGGGCCGGCGTCGCGGGACACGACAGCACGCAGGGGTAGAGCATCCACGCGCGCAGATCGCCCTGCGGGTCGAAGAGGTAGGCGCCGTCGCCGTGCGCCTGCTGATCGAAGGACGGGTTGTCGAAGACCGGGCCCGGCTGACCCCAGTACAGGTGGGTGGCGGTGGGCGTACCGGAACCGGCGTGGACGTAGACCGCGCCGCGCGGGGGCACGACCGTGCCCGCCGGGAAGGTGTAGCGGCGCAGGGCCGAGTCGCGCACCCACCATCCCGCGACCGGCAGCGCCGCGTCCGACGGGTTGTCCACCCGGACCCATTCGCCGTTGAGGTTCTGCTCGTCCGCGCCCGGGGCGTCGTAGTTGACGGTCAGCGTGACCGGGGTGGCCGCCGCCGGGCCGGCGCCGCACGCGTCGGTGTCGAAGAGGTTGAGGCCGTCGCGGGCGGCCTGCGCGGTCGCCACCCGGTACTGCGCGTTCCAGGCCCACTCGGCGCCGAACGGCTGCCAGAGGGTCAGCCCGTGGCGCATCAGGTCGAGCCCGACGTCGCGCCAACTGCCGTTGATCCGCACCGCCACGCTGCGCAACGGCCGGGCCCGGCTGCTGCTGGACGCCTGCTGGGCCGTCAGGCGGACCACTCCCCCGCCCGCCTTGACCAGCTGCTCCAGGCGGGCGGTGGCGGCGAGGCTGTGGCACTCGCCGCGGCGCCGCTGCACCACGGAGGAGTAGACGGTCTGTTCCATCGCCTGCGCGTTGATGAGCCGGATGGAACGCGGCGTGCTCGTGCCGTCTCCGGCGATGTCGACCGACAGGGTGTCGCCGTCGTTGACGCGTACCACCTTGCCGGTCCAGACCAGGCACCGCGGTCCGGCCGCCGCGCCCAGGCAGGGCGCCGTCGCGGCCGCGGCCGGACCGGCCGGGCCGATGGCCAGGGCGCCGGCCAGCGCCGACGCGCCGAGGACGGAGAGCAGGCGACGCAGCATGCCCGACCCATCGGTGGCCCGGGCCCCGGGCTGAGGGGTTCGCTCAGCTCGGCGGGTACGGCTGGGCGGCCAGCAGGTGGGCCAGGTGCGCGGTGTTGGCGGCCACGGTCTTGGTGGCGGCGCCCGTGGTGTCCGGCTTCGGCCCGGCGTCGGCGTAGTCGACCGAGCCCATCGCCTCGCCCACCCAATAGGTGCCGGCCGCCGCGGCCACGCTGAACCCGACGTCGTTGAGCGCCTGGAGCACCTCGGCGACGACGTGGTGGGCGCCGTCCTCGTTGCCGACCACGGCCACCGCGGCGACCTTGCCGAAGATCAGCGGGCGGCCCTGCTCGTCGCGCTCCGACAGCTCGGCGTCGAGCCGCTCCAGCACCATCTTGGCGACGCTGGACGGCTGGCCCATCCAGATCGGCGTCGCGATGACCAGGATCTGCGCGGCGAGGATGCGCTCGCGGATCGCGGGCCAGCCGTCGCCGTCGCCCTCGTCGGTCGAGACGCCGAACTTGACGTGCTCGTCGACGACCCGGACGACCTCGCCGGTCACGTCGTGGTCGGCCAGGGCGGTGAGCACTTCGCGGCCGAGCAGCTCCGAGCTCGACGGCGCCGGTGAGGGCTTCAGGGAACAGCACAGGACTACGGCGCGCAGGGTCATCGCAAGGGCTCCCGGGGTGGTGGCTGGATCCCGCCGGACGTACCCCCCGCCGCGACGGCGAAACGGATCACCGCCGGTGCAGGGCCTGCTCGGTCTGCTCGTGGCTCAGGGCCGGGGCCGGCAGCGGCGACGGGCCGCGCGGGGTGGCGCGCAGGCCGTCGAGCAGCAGGGTGAGGTAGCGCCGCCACACCTCGGGGTCGACGCCGCGGGTGCACTCGGCGACGGACGAGATCATCAGCTCGATCTGCGGCAGGTCGGTGCCGCGCAGGTCCGGGCGCAGGTGGCCGTCGCGCTGGGCCCGGGCGACCAGCTCGTCGGCGGCCGGCACCAGCTCGGCGTGGATCCGGGCGAAGTCGGGCCGCTGGGCGGCGCCGGTGAACAGCAGCTCGCGCATGGCCCGGTCGCCGCCGTGCCGGCAGGCGAAGTCCTCCAGGAAGCGGACCAGGCCGTCCCAGGAATTCTGCTCCCGCAGGCATTCGCCGGCCAGCGTGACCAGCGCGTCGAGCTGCTCGCTGAACAGCGCCTCGATCAGCGCCTCGCGGCTGGGGAAGCGGCGGTAGACCGTGCCGACTCCCAGCCCGGCGCGGCGGGCCACGTCGTCGAGGGTGACCTCCAACCCCCGCTCGGCGAACAGCTCGCGGGCGGCGGCGAGCACCCGCTGGCGGTTGCGCTCGGCGTCGCGGCGCAGCGGCCGGGCGGCGGTAGGGGTCACCCACCGAGCGTAACAACAAGCGGAGAAAACACCTCAACTTGCCGGGCACGGCCATTGACCGCCGGGCGGCCGGCGGGGTGAAATATGGACGCTCATGCATCGGCGGTGGTGGCCGAGGCGCGCCGACGTCAGGGAGGCCCCGCATGGATCACGTGCCGCCGCAGTCGGGACGGTCCCGGGCCGGCCGGCCACCGCGGGGCCGGGCCGCCGCCGGCGTCGTCGCCGCACTCGCCGTCCTGCTGCCCGCCACGGCCGCCCACGCCGCCGAGCTGCCCAACCTGCCGCAACGTGCCGGCGGCTACGAGGCGTCGTTCTCGCCCGCCTACGACTACGACACCGACGGGTGCTACGCCGTCGCCGCCATCAGCCCGGACGGCACGCTCAACGGTGGGCTGAAGACCACCGGGGCGGTCAACGGCAGCTGCCGCGACCGCCCGGATCTGGACCGGTCCCAGACGTACGCCCGGTCGAAGTGCGACCACGGCTGGTGCGCGATCGTCTACGCCAGCTACTTCGAGAAGGACCAGGCCGTGCCCGGCAGCGGCCTCGGCGGCCACCGGCACGACTGGGAGCACGTCGTCTCGTGGGTCGACCAGGCCGCCGACCGGGTCGAGTTCGTGACCACCACGCAGCACGGCAGCCAGCGGACGTACGCCCGCTCGGCGGTGCGCTTCGACGGGTCGCACCCCAAGGTCGTCTACCACAAGGACGGCGCGTCGACCCACTTCTTCCGGCTCGCGAACACCGGCGACGAGCCGCCGGAGAACCACTACCACGACTGGCGGTACCCGCCCATCGTCGACTGGAACGGGTGGCCGGACACCGCGCTGCGGGACCGGTTGCTGGCCGCGGACTTCGGCGCCGCCAGCATCAAGATCAAGGACCCGGCGTTCACGTCCCTGCTCACCGCGGCCAAGCCCGCCGGCATCCCGTTCGACCCGCTGGCCTGAGCCGGCCGGACCGGGCGGACCGCCCGGCGGGTTCTCTAGACTGCGCCGGTGCCGACCGCGCCGGAGATCGTGCAGCTGCTCGCCTCGCCCGTGCACCGCTTCGCGGGGCGCCCGGCGGACGGCCCCGCGCCGGCGCCGCCCGGCGAGCTGGTGGACCACGTCCGGATCCGGGCCGGCCTGGGGATCGCCGGGGACCGCTACTTCGGCCGGCCGGCCCACCGCGACGCGAGCGTGACCGTCATCGCGGCCGAGTCGCTGCCACCGGGCGCCGGGCTGACCGAGGTCCGGCGCAACGTCCTGGTCCGGGGCATCGCCGTCGACGACCTGGTCGGCGCGGTGCTCACCCTCGACTCCGGGGACGGCCCGGTGGCCCTGCGCGTACGCCGCCGGGCCAACCCGTGCGCCTGGCTGGACACCACGATCGCCCCGGGCGCCTGGCGGGCGCTGCGCGGCCGGGGCGGGATCCGGTGCACGCCGCTGACCGACGGCATCCTGCGGCTGGGGCCGGTGACGGTGACGGTGACGGCCGGGTGACCGGACCGGTGGACCCGCGGGGCCGGCGAGAAGCTGGTGCGCGACCGAGTGGTGCCGGAGTCGCCGAAGGCCACGTCGTCGCGGCCGAAGAAGGTGCGCAGCGGGAGGCCGCGCCGGGCGGCGCGGAGCGATCAGGTCCGGGCGGCCGCACGGATCCTCGGTCGCCTTGGGCTGCATCACGCACCGCTGCGACCGTGGCTATCATCGGCAGCCACGGACGCCGAGGGAGGTCAACGCTGGTGAGCAAGCCGCGCTCGTGGCTCGGCCTCGGCACCGCCCTCGCCGCCGGCGTCGCCCTGCTGATGCTGCCGGCCGGTGGGAACGCCCGGCCCGCGGCCCCGGTCACCGCGGCCGTCGCGTGGCCGCAGGCGCAGCGCGGCACCGTGCAGGCCACCCTTGCGGACGGCGCCGAGTACCGCCCCGGGCTCTTCCTCGACGCCCACACCTCGATCGGCACCGCGGCCAGCCCCGACGGCCGTTACCTGCGCCTGGTCCGGGTCGGCGCCGACGGCGCCGTCCGGCAGCTGCGGCGGTTGCCCCGCGACCGGCACCCGTCGTTCCAGGCGCTCACCGCGGCCGACGGCGTGCTGGCCTGGGTCGAGAGCACCGACGGGGGCACGCTGCAACTCTGGACGGCCGGCCCCGGCGACGGCCGGGCGCCCCGCGAGCTGACCGCGGACCTGGGCCGGGCCGAGTTCTACCAGTCGCAGTACGACCTGGTCGTGGCCGGCGGCCGGGTGCACTGGGTGGCGGCGGGCGGCGGGGACGTCACCCGGGTGCGGTCGGTGGCGCTGACCGGCGGGCCGGTGAGCACCCGCGACGAGCCCGGGACGTGGAAGCTGTCGGCGTACCCGTGGCTGGTCAACGGCGTCAACGACACCACCGGCAGCACCCTGCTGCTCGACCTCGGCACCGGCCGCGACACCGCGGTGCGCCGGCCGCGGGAGCGGGCCACGACCGCGTGCAGCCCGGCCTGGTGCCGGGTGGTGTCGCTGACCGGCGAGGGGCGCAACCGGATCGAGCTGATGCGCCCCGACGGCAGCGCCCGCCGCCAGGTCGCCGGGGACACCGCGGCCACGGTGATCGTCGACGTGGCGCCGCTGGACCGCTTCGAGGTGCTGGCCCGGATCGGGCCCAACTCGGAGCTGACCGGCAACAACGAGCTGATCGCGGTGGAGCTGGCCACCCGCCGGACCGTGCAGGTCAGCCCGGACGCCGGCTCGGTGTCGTACCGCGGCGGGATGCTGTGGTGGTCCACCGGCAACCTGGACGCCATCGTCTGGCACGCGCTGGACCTGCGCACCGCCTGACCGCCGCCCCGGCGCCGCTCAGGTGGTGACGGTGAGCCGTTCCAGCCCGACCAGCACCTGCTCGGCCGCCACCGTGGCCGTGGAGAGCTGCCGGGTCACCTCGGCCAGCACCGCGGCCTGCTCCTGGACCGACGCCGCGATGTCCTGCTGGATCGCGTGGATGTCGGCCACCGCGGAGGTCGTCGACTCGAAGGTGCCCGCCACGTCGCCGGTCTGCGCGACGATCGCCTGGATCACCGCGTCGACCCGGCCGACCGACTCGGCCGTCTGCTGGGCCAGCTGTTTGACCTCGTTGGCGACCACGCCGAAGCCCCGGCCGGCCTCGCCGGCCCGGGCCGCCTCGATGGTCGCGTTCAGCGACAGCAGGTTGGTCTGCGCGGCCAGCTGGGCGATCAGCGCGTTCACCGCGGCGATCTCGCCGACCGACGACTCCAGCGCGGTGACCTTGGCCGCCGCGGTGGCCGCCGTGTCCTTGCCCGCGGAGGCGCTGCCGGCCGCGTCCTGCGACCGCGCGGCGATGTCGTGGACCGCCCGGGTGAGCATGGCCAGTTCCGTGTCGACCGCCGCGACGGCCCCGATCGCGGCCCGGGCCTGGTCGCCGATCGCCCGGGCGTCGGCCGAGAGCCGCTCGGCGCGGCCGGCGAGCTCGACGTTGCGGTTCAGCTCCGCCTCGGCCGCGCGGTCGGTGGCCTCCTGCTCGGCCCGGGCGGTCGCGAACCGCTGGGCCTCAGCCCCCTCGGCCAGCGCCTCGCCCTCCCGCTCGGCCTCCTCGGCGAAGTGCCAGAACACGACGATCCCGACGACCTCGAGGACCGCCAGGCCGGCGTGCAGGGCGACCTGGCCCAGGCCGTCGAGCAGCGACATGTGGGCCATGCCGAACACCCGTTCCGGGACGAGCAGGCCGAGCGTGCCGTGATGCAGCACCACGATCACCACGGCCCAGAGCAGGGGTGTCCACTGCTGGTAGAGGGCTACGAAGATCAGGATGGCGTACAGGTGGATGTGCATGGCCATCTCGCCGCCGGACAGCTCGATGGCCGCGAACGTGCAGGCGATGAGCCCTACGCTCGTCAGCGACGCCTTAGCCGGTGTCGCGGGCACCACGGCCGCCGCGACCGCCAGCGCGGCGATGCCCGCCGGCACGGCCGCGGCTTCCCACAGCGGCATCGGTCCGAGCACTCCCAGCAGGACGAGCGCCGGCACGTGCAGCCACAACAGCCCGGTCATGATGCGGTGGCGGGCCACCCAGGACTCCGGTGACAGGCGGGCGCCACGCGGGAGCCGGGAGGCTAACGTTGCCATGGGATCATCATCCGGCCTGGAGCACAGCGCGGAGCCGGTTTGTGAAAGTTGCTCCGGCCCCGCGCACCACCTCCCGCTCAGCCCGGTGGCGCGACAGCGGCCCGGACGGCGGCCGCGACGGTGTCGGTGGCGACCGCGCGCAGCAGGTCCAGGTCGGCGTCCACAGGTGAGCGCCCGGTGGCCAGGGCCACCACCGCGTCGCCGTCGTACCGGGAGTGGGCGGGGTGGATCGCGCGGGCGAACCCGGTGTGGCCGCTCTGGGCGAGCAGGAAGCAGTCACTCTTGGACAGCCGGGCATCGGTCAGCACGACCGCCACCGTGGTGTTCTGCAGGGGGTACGGCACCGCCGGCCGGATCCCGGTCGCCGCCCCGCCGAACAGCGGCGTGCCGTCCTCGCCGAGCACGTCGCCCCAGGCGTTGACCGCGACGACGGCCGCCACCCGGGCCGGCCCGGCCGCCCGCTCGGCCCAGCCCAGCCCGCCCGGGTCGGTCCGGCCGCGCCACGAGCCGGTGGACGCCCCGGCCCCGGCGCCGGCCCGTCCCGTCGCCAGCTCCGCGCCCGAGTACGCGGCCAACGCGGCCGCCCGCCCCGCGGCCGCGTCCGGCGGCCCGGTGCGCACCGACCCGTCGAAGAGGGACAGGCCGATCACGATCGGCACCGGCCCGGCCGGCGTGGGGAAACCGGCGCCCCGCTCGCGCAGCAGCCCCATCACGCCCTCGGCGGCGCTGAGGCCGAACGCGGACCCGCCGGAGAGGACCACGGCGTCCACCCGGTCCACCAGCCGGGACGGGTCGAGCAGGGCGAACTCGCGGGTGGCGGGCGCGCCGCCGCGGACCTCGCCCGAGCCGACGGTGCCGGCCGGCGGCAGGATCACCGTCACGCCGGTGCCGGTCCCGGTCCAGTGCCCGGCCCAGGCGGACAACAACTGCGGTGCGGTCATGGCCTCCATCCTGCCCGGCCGGGCGCGGACCCGGCCGGACGGGCGCGGCGGACGGTCAGCGCCAGCGCGAGGACCAGGTACGGCAACGCCAGCACCGCGAAGGCGACCCCGTTGCCCGCCCCGGTGGCGAGCAGCCCGTAGCAGCCGTAGACGGTGATGGTGCCCAGGTCGGTGACCGTCCCGGCCAGGGAGGTGACCGTGGCCCGCCCGGGCCCGGCGATCCGCGCCTGCAGCCGGGCGTCGGCCAGCACCGAGGCCAGCTGGAACCCGGCGAAGGCGGCCGCCACCAGCACGAAACCGGCCGGCCGGGCGAGCAGCGCGCCGGCGGCCAGCGCCCCGCCGGAGCCGGCCAGCAGGACGGCGTACCCGCGGTCGGTCAGCCGCTCGCCCAGCGGGGCGAGCAGCCCGCCGGCGGTCACCCCGGCCCAGAGCAGCAGGAGCAGCAGCGGCACGCTCGCGCGGGCCACGCCGGTGTCCACGGCCAGCAGCGGGGTGTACTCGTCCAGCGCGCCCCACACCGCCGTGACCACGGCCAGCAGCAGGACCGCGGCGCGGACCGGGCGGTCGGCGCGGGCCTCGGCCAGCCCGGCGCGCAGGCTCGCCCACCAGCCGGGATCCTCGTCGTCGGCGGCGGCGTTCCCCCCGGCCGGCCCGGCTCCGGCCGGGAGTTCGCGGTGCTCGGGCAGGCGGGTGGCGACGGCGGCGGCCAGCCCGCAGGCGAGCACGCTGGCCGCGCCCACCGCCGGATAGCCGCCGGCGGCGAGCACCGGGCCGGCCAGCGCGGTCGAGGCCAGCGTCCCGGCCGTTCCGGCGGTCCGGGCCCGGCCCATGGTGCGGGCATAGCGGGAGGCTGCGCCCAGCCGGGCGAGCTCGTCGTGCGCCAGCGCCTCGACCGACCCGGAGGCGAGCGCCCCGCCGGCGCCCCAGAGCAGGAAGCCCACGGCGAAGGCGGGATAGGACGGGGCGAGCACCCACAGCGCGAAGGCCGCGCCGGTCACCAGCGGGGCCAGCACCAGCAGCAGGCGCCGGGACACCGCGTCGGCCCAGGCCCCGGACGGCACCTCGAGCAGGGTGCTGCCGGCCGACCAGAGCACGAACAGCGAGGAGATCTGCCCGACGGACAGGCCGGCGTCGCTGAACAGCAGGGCGTACACCGGATAGAGCAGGACGAGATCGGCGAGGAACGCGTACGCGTACAGCGTGGCAGCCAGCCGGCGCACGCGGGCGGGGACGTGGTTCATGGGACCTTCCCGGGTCGGAGCGGACACCGTTCACACGGCGGCCGCGGCGGCCCACGGGAGTGGCCCCTACGGTCGGATCACCATCGCCAGGTCATGCCGCGATGGTAGGACGCGCGGCCCGGTCCGGCCACGCCTTTTGCCCGTCACCTCCGGTCGGGGAACAGCTCCTCCGGCCGGCGGGTCTCCTCGTCCCTGGGCACGAGCAGCCCGAAGAAGATCATCACGAACAGCGCGGTCCAGCCCCACCACGGCACGCCGAGGCCGGCGACGACGGCCAGGACGGCGGCGGTGAGGTCGGCGGCGGCGGCCATCAGGCGCCACCGGCGCGGACGCGGTCCCGGTTCATGGCGGCTCCTCTGCTCGGGGTCGGCCCCGACAATCGGACGGCCGGCCCCGCAGCTGAGGGCTTTCCCGGACCGGCTCAGCCGGCGCGGCCCCGGGCGGCCAGCATCTCCAGGTGGTGCGGGTTGTGCATGACCCCCAGGACGTTGCCGAACGGGTCGACCACCGACGCCGTCGCGAAGCCCTCCCCGGACCCGTGGTGGGTGATCGGCTGGTACTCGGTCGCGCCCAGCTCCAGCAGCCGGGCCACGGTGCCCGCGAGGTCGTCGACGTGCCAGTGCATGACCGCGCCGCCGGGGCCGCGGGCCGCGCCGGGCGGGGCGTACCGGCGGTCGATCAGGCCGAGCTCGTCCTGGTCGTCGCCGATCCGGAACTCCACATAGGCGGGGTCGGCGGGCGCCGGCGGGAACTGGTAGTACGGCTCCGTCCCGAACAGCCGCGCGTACCAGGCGGCCGCGGCGGTGACGTCGTCGGCGTAGAAGCTGATGGTGGCGAATCCTCTGAACATGGGCCCAGCATGCGGGGCATAAGTGCTCACCTACTGAGCACTTTCGGTGGCAGGATCACGGCATGCGCGCGGACCGGCTGGTGGCCACCCTGCTGGTGCTGCAGGCCCGGGGCCGGGTGACCGCGGCCGAGCTGGCCGCCGAGCTGGAGGTGTCGGTGGCCACCGCCCGCCGCGACCTGGAGGCGCTGTCCGGCGCCGGGGTGCCGGTCTATCCCCAGCCCGGCCGCGGCGGGGGCTGGTCGCTGGTCGGCGGCGCGCGCACCGACCTCAGCGGGCTCACCTCCGCCGAGGCGCGGGCCCTCTTCCTGCTGGCCGGGCCGGCCGCCGCGGTGGCGCCCCCGCTCCGGTCGGCGCTGCGCAAGCTGGTCCGGGCGCTACCCGGCCCGTTCCGGGCCGACGCCGAGGCGGCGGCCGAGGTCGTCGTGGTCGACGCGGCCGGCTGGGGCGAGCGGGGGCGCGACCGGCCCGCGGCGGTCGGCCTGCTGCAGGACGCCGTCGTGCGCCGGCGCCGGGTCGCGTTCGACTACGCGGGCCGGGGCGGCCGGGCGTCGCGGCGCGTCGTCGATCCGCTCGGGCTCGTCGCCAAGGACGAGATCTGGTACCTGATCGCCGGCACCGCCCAGGGGCGGCGGACCTTCCGGGTGGACCGGATCGCCGGCGCGGAGGTGACCGCCGAGCCGGCCGCCCGGCCCGCGGACTTCGACCTCACCCGGGAGTGGGAACGGGTGGTCGGGGAGGTCGAGCAGCGCCGTTCCCTGCTGTCGGCGACGGTGCTCATCGCCGAGCGGCTGCTGCCGGTGCTGCGCGACCACTTCGGCCGGCACTGCGAGCGCCTGGACACCGGGCCGGACGGGCGAATCCGGGTCCGGGTGGCGGCCCCGATGGCGCTGTCCATAGCGGAGCAGCTCGCCGGCTGGGGCGCCGCCGTGGAGGTGCTCGAGCCGGAATCGGTGCGCGCCGAGCTCGCCCGGCTGGGCGCGGAACTCGTCGCCCGGTACGGTCCGGCATAGGCTGTCCGGGTGTCGCCCCCGGCCCCCCTGCTGCTCGTCCTGGACGGTAACAGCCTGTTGCACCGCGCCTACCACGCCGCGGCGATGGAGGGGCTGCTGGATCAGGCGGGCCGGCCGGTGTGGGCGCTGCGCGGGCTGGTCGGCTACCTCGCCCGGGCGGCCGCGCACCTGCGCCCCGACGCGGTGCTGGTCGGCTTCGACTGCCCGCGGGAGTCCGCGCGGCGCGCCGAGTATCCGGCGTACAAGGCGCACCGGCCGGACAAGCCGGCCGACCTCAGCGAGCAGATCGCCGGGGCGCCGGAGCTGCTGAACGCGGCCGGCGTGTGCACGGTGGTGCCGCCGGCGTACGAGGCGGACGACGTGCTCGCCAGCTCGGCCGCGCACGCCCGCCGGCACGGCTGGCGGTCCGTGCTGATGACCAGCGACCGGGACGCCTTCGCCCTGATCGACGAGACCACGTCGGTGCTGCGGGTGCGCAACGGCGGCTTCGACGAGGCCGTCCTGGTCGACCCCGAGGGGCTGCAGGCGCTCTGCGGCGTGGGGGCGGGCCAGTACCGCGACTATGCCGCGCTGCGGGGCGATCCGTCCGACAACCTGCCCGGCGCCCGGCGCTTCGGGGCGGCGACCGCGGCCCGCCTGCTGGCCGCCTTCGGCACCGTCGACGCGGCCTGGGCGGCGATCGACGCGGGCGACGCGCAGTCGGTGCGCGACGTCGTCGGCGCCCAGTGCACCGAGGAGCTGGGCCGGCCGGAGACCCGGGAGGTCGTCGAGCGCAACCGCCGGCTCATGCGGATGCGCCCGGACCTGCCGATGCCCGAGCTGGCGGCGGCCCGGCTGCCGCTGCGGCTGGCCGCGATGCGTGCCGTCCTGTCCGGACGCGGCATCAACTTCGGCCCGTCGCTGTGGGCCCTGACCGGCGGCAGCCCGCCGGCCGTGGTCACCGAGCCGATGCCGGAGCTGCAGCCCTGGCGGCTGCGCGGCGGGCTGACCGGCCGCCGCGATCCCACGCCGGGCCAGCTCGCCCTCTTCTGAGGGCCGGAATCGGTCGTCCGGACGGTCGTTGCCCGCGGAGATCATTGGTAGCGTCGCGCCATGCCGACGGATTCCATCGATCGTGCCCGCCTCGACTCCCTCGCCGACCGCGAGCGGGCCACCTTCGCCGACCGGCACCCCCGGTCCGCGGCGGCGTACGCCCGCGCCGGCCACCTGTTCGGCCGCGTGCCGATGACCTGGATGAACAAGAGCGCGGCGGGCCACCCGGTGTACCTCGACCGGGCCCGCGGGGCCCGGCTCACCGACATCGACGGCCACGAGTACGTGGACTTCTGCCTGGGCGACACCGCGGCGATGGCCGGGCACTCCCCCGCGCCGGTCGTCGCGGCGGTCACCCGGCGCCTGGGCGACCTGGGCGGGGCCAGCACGATGGTCCCGACCGAGGACGCCGCGCTGGTCGGCGCCGAGCTGAGCCGCCGCTTCGGCCTGCCGGCCTGGAGTTTCGCGCTCACCGCGACCGACGCCAACCGCTGGGCGATCCGGCTGCTGCGCGCCGTCACCGGCCGTCCCCGCATCCTGGTCAACAGCTACTGCTACCACGGCTCGGTCGACGAGTCGCTGATCGTGGTCGGCCCGGACGGCCGGCCGCGCAGCCGCGAGGGCAACGTCGGCGCGCCCCGCGACGTGACGCTGACCAGCCGGGTCGCCGAGTTCAACGACCTGGCCGGGCTGGCCCGGGAGCTGGCCCACGGCGACGTCGCGGCGGTGCTGATGGAGCCGGCGCTGACCAACATCGGCATCGTGCTGCCCGAGCCGGGCTACCTGGCCGGGGTGCGGGCGCTGACCCGCGAGCACGGCGCGTACCTGATCAACGACGAGACCCACACCTTCTCGGCCGGGCCCGGCGGCGCGACCGCCGCCTGGTCCCTGCAGCCGGACGTGATCACCATCGGCAAGGCCATCGGGGGCGGCATCCCGGTCGGCGCGTACGGGCTGAGCGCCGAGCTCGCCGCCCGGCTGACCGGGCGCACCGACCTCGACCTGATCGACATGGGCGGGGTCGGCGGCACGCTCGCCGGCAACCCGGTGTCGATGGCCGCCACCCGCGCGACGCTCGAGGAGGTGCTCACCGCCGCCGCCTTCGCCACCATGACCGAGGTGGCCGGCACGTTCGCCGACGGCGTTCGCAAGATCATCGCCGGCTTCGCCCTGCCCTGGTCGGTGGCCCAGCTGGGCGCCCGGGTCGAGTACCGCTTCGCCGACCCGGCCCCGCGCACGGGCACCGAGTCGGCCGCCACCGCCGACCCCGCCCTGGAGGACTTCCTGCACACGTACCTGATCAACCGCGGGATCCTGCTGACGCCGTTCCACAACATGGCGCTGATGTGCCCGCAGACCACGACCGACGACGTGGCGCGCCACCACGAGGTCTTCGCCGCGGCCCTGGGCGAGCTGCTCGGCTAGGACCCGGCCGCCGGCACCGGGCCGAGCAGCGTGATCCCGTTGGCCGCGGCGATCCCGAGGACCTGCTCCATGGCCGGCGGGCCGTCCGCCGCCGCGGCCGCCACGGCCCGGCAGAAGCCCTCCATCGGCGCGCCCGGGGCGTGCACGACGAAGGCCGTCGCGTCCCCGGCCGACTCGTTGCGGACGGTGTGCGGCACGCCTCCGGCCAGGGGCACCACGTCGCCCGCCCGGGCCGTGACCCGGCGCACGGCCCCGTCCGGCCCGTCGCCGACGTAGAAGGTGAACTCGCCCGCGGTCACGTGGTAGACCTCTCCGGGCTCATGGCGGTGCAGGACCGGCGGGCCGCCGCCGGGGCGCATGCGGATCTCGACGGCGAACAGGGCGCCGCCGGTCCCGGCCGACGAGGCCAGAACCGTGACCTCGTCGGTTCCCATCAGGATGTGCTCGCATGACGACCGGTCGACAGGTAACTTGTCCATGTCCCCAGAGTAGACAGGCGACTTGTCTAATGTCAAAGCGGATCTCCGACCGTCCGGTGACCGGCGGGCGGCCCCGGCCGGAGAACATCGCCGTGCTCATGCGCGACGTGTTCGTCCTGCTCAACGGCCGCGTGCTGGCCCGGCTGGCCGAGCGCGGGCACGGGGCCGTACGTCCGGTCCACAGCGCGGTGTTCGAGCACCTCGACGACGCCGGCACCACCGTCTCCGTCCTGGCCGAACGGGCCGAGATGACCAAGCAGGCCATGGCCGAGCTGGTGGCGCACCTGGAGGCGCACGGCTACGTCACCCGCGAACCGGACCCGGCCGACCGCCGGGCCAAGCTGGTGCGGCCCACGGCCCGCGGTCGCGAGGTGATCGGCATCGCCCAGGAGCTCGTGCCGGACCTGGAGGCGTGGGCGGGCGAGCTCATCGGCGCGGACCGGATCGCGGCCCTGCGGGCGGATCTGGGCACGCTGCGTACGGCCCTGCGGGACGGGCCGGGCTCCCTGGCGCCGGATCAGCTGCGCAACGTCTCCGACGGCGGTACGCCGTAGCGGCGGCGGTAGAGGGCGGCGAAACGGCCCAGGTGGGCGAAGCCGCACCGGTAGGCCACCTCGGTCACCGTCTCCTCGCCGGAATGGGCCTGTTGCAGCTCCCGGTGGACCCGCGACAGCCGCAGGTCGCGCAGGTAGGCCGTCGGCGACGTCTGCAGATAACGCTGGAAACCGTCCTGCAGGGACCGCGTGCTGACCCCGGCGATCTCCGCCAGGTCGGCCACGGTGAACGACCGGCCGGCGTCGGCGCGCATCGCCTCCGCGGCCCGCCGCACGGCCCGCGGCGCGGCCGGCCCGAACCGGGGATTCTCCAGGGCGTCGCGATAGTTGTGCGGCGCGGCCATGAGCAGGCCGCCCACCAGGCTCTCCCGCAGCTGGCGGCCCAGCACCGGGTGCCGCAGCAGGCCCTGCTCCTCGGCGGCGTCGGCGGCGAGCAGGCGGGCCAGGCGCAGCCAGGTCGCGCCCGGGCCCCGCGCGGTGTCCAGCTCCGGGCCCAGCTGCACCGGCGTACCGATCGGCTCGCCCAGCATGCGGGCCAGCTCGCTCTCCAGGACCACCCGGTCGATCTTCACCGCCAGCAGCCGGCAGTCGGCCGGCCACCGTTCCAGGACGGTGTCGCCGACCGGCTGGAACACCGCGGCGCGGGCCGGGGTGGCCACCCGCGGCTCGCCGCGGCCCTGACGCCAGGCCAGCTCGCCGGCGAGCAACGCGTCGACGTGGTACGCGCCCAGCTCCCCGAACTCCATCCGGACGTCGGCGCCGAACCGCAGATCCCCCAGCGTGACCAGGCCCACGGGGGCGATGCGGAAGTCGGCCGTCCACGAGCCCGGCGAGAGCACCTCCAGGGAGTTGGCGTAGAAGTGCTCGCCCAGGACGTTGCGGGCCTCGTCAACGTCCGAGGTGGTCAGGTTCATGGCTGGCACCGTGCCAGCATCACGGATCCGTGAGCGTTCCGCTACCGGACCCACCGGCCCCGGCTCGGAGTTGACACGCCGCGTGCGCTGGGCGAGTGTTCCGAGATGAGCGACGACTGGCCGGTGGCGGGCACCCTCCTGGCGTTCCGCTACCGCCTCGTGTCGCGCCTGCAGACCGGCGGCATGGCCGAGATCTGGCACGCCCAGGACGAGCTGCTGGCCCGGCCGGTCGCCCTGAAACTGCCCACCGGGCTGGACCAGGCCCGCCGGGACGTGCTGCAGCAGGCCTGGAAAGAGGCCCGGATGGGCGCCCGGCTCTCGCATCCCAACATCGCCGCGGTGCACGACTACGACGAGGCGGTACGCCCCGACGGCTCGGTGGCGCCGTTCGTGGTGATGGAGCTGCTGGCCGGCGAGACGCTGGCGGCCCGGCTGGCCCGCTCGCCGTTGCCGTGGCCGGAGGCGGCCGCGATCGGCGCCGCGGTGGCCGCCGCCCTGACCGCGGCGCATGCCAACGGGGTCGTGCACCGCGACGTCAAGCCGGGCAACGTCATGCTCACCCCGACCGGCGTCAAGATCCTCGACTTCGGGATCAGCGCGGTGACCGGCGAGCCGGACGACGACGACACCGGGGCGACGTTCGGCACCCCGGCGTACGTGGCGCCGGAGCGGCTCGACGGCAAGCCCGCGGAACCGGCGACCGACGTGTACGGGCTGGGTGTCCTGCTGTACGAGATGGTGACCGGGCAGCCGCCGTACCCGGTGGACACCTGGGAGGAACTGGCGCGGGCCCGCGCGGGCGGGGCGGCGGTGCTGCCGGCCACCCTGCCGGCGGCGTTCCGGGAGCTGGTGGACCGCTGCCTGGTCGACGAGCCGGACCGGCGGCCGACCGCCGTGGAGGCCGGCGACGCCCTGGCCGACCTGGCCGCGCCCGAGGAGGCCGACCAGCGGACGCCGGCGACGGTCGCCGGGCCGCGGGTCCCCGGCGAGCGTGTTGGGCAGCAGGCGCTCGGCGGCGGGACGGGCCGGGGATCACCCGGCATCGGCTCCCGCACCGGCTCGGGCACGGGCACCGGTTCCAGGTCAGGCGGGGCGGGGCAGCCGGCATCCGGCGCTGTCGTGGCCGGACGGGCGGCATCCGACTCCGG
>NZ_BOMQ01000029.1 GCF_016862275.1 Actinoplanes nipponensis
TCCCGACCGGCCGGGCAGGCGGCATCCGGCTCCGGCGTGGTGGCGGAGCCGGGGTTCGGCGGGGCTGCCGGCGCGGGGTCGACGGCGGTCGTCGCGCCCGGGCGTCCGGAGTGGAGCCCGGACGGCGGCCGGGGGCGCGGGCCGGCGCACCGCGAGGGTGGCCGGGCCGGGTCGGGCCGGCGGCGGCTCGTGCTCTGGTCGTCGCTGGTGGCCCTGGTCGTCTCCGTGCTGGCGCTGTTCGCCGCGCTGGGCACGTCGCGGCAGACGATCGAGGCGGGACCGTCCCCGGCCGCGACGCCGCCCCCGGCGAGCCCGCGACCGTCGGCGAGCCCGCGGGCCTCGGCGACCGCGACCGTGCCGGCGACCCCGCGAGCGGCGGCCACCACGGCCGCGCCGCTGGACGTGGATGTCGCGCTGGCCCGGGTCCGCTCGGCGATCGAGGCCGGCCGGGCCGCGCGACAGATCCGGCCGGACGTCGCGGTCGACCTGCTCAACCTGCTGCGCCCGCTGAGCCGGGCGAACGGGCGGGCGGCGGAGGAGCAGGCCGCCGAGCTGCGGCGCAAGGTGGACGACCGGGTCACCGAGGGCAGTGTGGACGCCGCCCGGGCGGCCGTGCTGCGCTCCCGCCTGGACGACCTCGACGAGGCGCTCGGCTCCAGCTGATCACCGCCCCGCGGCGGCGGACGGCGAAGGCGCGGGCCGCCCAACGAGAGTGACGGCGCGGCCCGCGGCGACGAGACGCAGGCGGCGATGACGAGACGCGGCCCGCGGTGACGAGACGCAGCCCGCGGTGACGAGACGCGGACGGCGATGGGAGCTGACGCGGCGGCCGCGGGATGGCGGGTGCGGTCAGGCCGAGCCGCGGAGCACCAGGCGGGTGCTGAGCACGGGCCCGCCCGGCCCGGGGTCGTCGCCGTCGATCTTGGCCAGCAGCAGCCGGACCATCTGCCGGCCCATCTCCTCGATCGGCTGGTGCACGCTGGTCAGTGGCGGGTCGGTGTGCCGGGCGATGACCGAGTCGTCGAAGCCGATCACCGCGATGTCGCCCGGCGCGGACAGGCCGTGCTCGCGCATCGTCCGCAGCGCGCCCGCGGCCATCATGTCCGAGGCGGCGAAGACGGCGTCGATGTCCGGGTGCCGTTGCAACAGCCGGCGCATCGCGGCGGCGCCGGCCTCCTCGCTGAAGTCGCCGTGCTCGACGATGCCCTCGCCCACCACGTCGCGGTACCCGTCCAGGCGGGCCAGGCCGGGCGCCATGTCCATCGGGCCGGTGATGGTGGCGATCCGCCGGCGTCCCGCGCGACGCAGGTACTCCACCGCCTCGCGGGCGCCGCCGCGGTTGTCGGCGTCCACGAAGCTGCCCCGTTCGGCCTCGGTCGGCCGGCCCGCCCGCACCGTCGCCACGCCGCGTTGTTCCAGCTTGGCCAGCAGGGTGTCGGTGCCGTGCAGCGAGAGCAGCAGCGCGCCGTCGACGTGCTGCCGGGTCAGGTAGCCCTCGAGCCGTTCCCGTTCCTGGGGCGACTGGGAGATCATCAGCACCATCTGCAGGTTGCGTTCCACCAGCACCGAGGCGATGGCCTGCACGATGCGGCCGAAGAACGGCTCGGCGAAGAAGCGTTCCCCGGACTCGAAGATGACCAGGGCGATCGAGTCGGTCCGCTGGGTCACCAGGGTGCGGGCGGCGCGGTTGGGCACGTAGCCGAGCTCCGCGATCGCGTCCTCGACCGCGGCCTTGGCGCCGGGGCTCACCTGGGCCGAGCCGTTGACCACGCGCGACACGGTGCCGCGGCCGACCCCGGCCCGCTCCGCGACCTGGTCCAGCGTGGGGCGCCCGGTGGACCGGGACCGCTCCGTCGTCATCGGCCCTCCCCTTCGGCCCGTGGTGCCTTACCAGCCACAACCTACCTTGCGGGCGCACCCGGGCGACGGTGGGCGGGCCGCGGACGGCGGCACCCGGTAGCGGCTCAGGGTCTGGCCCATGATGGCGCTGAACAGCGGCGCCGCCACGTCGCCGCCGGCGCCCTCGGGCACCGCGGCGGAGACGGCCACCACGTAGCGGGGGGTCTCGGCCGGGGCCAGGCCGATGAACGACACGGCGTTCGCGGTGGTGTACCGGCCGTCGACCAGCCGGTCCAGCGTGCCGGTCTTGCCGGCGACCCGGTAGCCGGGCACGGCCGCGCGGCGCCCGGTGGCCCCGGGCAGCACGACGACGGCCTCCAGCATGGTGCGCACCTCGGCGGCCACTTCCGGGCTGAGCACCCGCCGGGTCAGCGGCGCCGGGGCGGGGGTCGTCCGGCCGTCGGCGTCGACGGTGGCGCGGACCAGCCGCGGCGCGACGTACGTGCCGTCGTTGGCGATGGTCGCGTACCCGGCGGCCATCTGGAGCAGCGTCGCGTCCACGCTGGCGCCGATCGGGACCGAGCCGGAGGCCGACGGGCTCCACTGCCGCGGGTCCAGCAGCCGGCCCGCGCTCTCCCCCGGCATGCCCTCGCCGGTGGCGCGGCCGAGGCCGAACCGCTGCTGGTAGTCGAAGATCCGCTGGGGGCCGAGGCGGTCGGCGATCGCGATCGTGCCGACGTTCGACGAGTACGCGAGCACCTGCGCGACGGTCAGCCGGGTGCCGGGCGGCTGCGGGTGGTCGTCGGTGAACGGCGTACCCCCGCGCACCAGGGTCTCGCCCGCCGGCACCGTCGTGTCGGCGGTGATCACGCCCTCCTGGAGCGCGGCGGCGACGACGAACGCCTTGTGGGTCGAGCCCGGCTCGGCGGCGAGGCCGCTGGCGACGTCGGCGCGTTCGGCGGGCTCGTACCGGAGGGGCTCGGCCGCGTTGAAGCCCGGGCAGCTGGCCTGGGCCAGCACCTCGCCGGTACGGACCTCCAGAACGACCGCCGCGCCGAGGGTGGCGCCGGCCTCGGCCAGCGGCGGGCACAGCGCGCCCTGCACCTGGAACTGCAGATCCCGGTCGATGGTCAGGTGCAGGGTGCCGCCGGGACGGGCCGGGGTCAGCCGGTGGTGGCCGCTGGGGATCTCCTTGGCCAGCCGCCCGTCGTCGACGCCGGGGTTGCCGCGCTCCTGGACGAGCCGGCCGTCGCGGCCGCGCAGCACGTCGTCGTAGCGGGCCTCCAGCCCCTCCAGCCCGGTGCGGTCCGCGCCGGTGAAGCCGATCAGGTTGGCCGCCAGGTCGGCGCCGGGCACCTGGCGGCGCTCGTCGCGGCCGGTGCCGATGCCGGCCAGGGCGAGCGCGTCGACGCTGTCGGCTTGGGCGAGGTCGACGCCGCGGGCCAGGTACGCGAACCGCGCGTCGGCGCCGCCGGGGAGCTTGTGCCGGGCCATCAGCCGGGTGAGCCGGGACGGGGCGACGCCGAGCAGCGGGGACAGCCGGGCGGCGGCGGCCGGGGCGTCCTCGATCAGCTCGGGGTCGGCGTAGACGTACCGGGACTCGACGCTGCGGGCGAGCACGGCCCCGGAGCGGTCCACGATGCTGCCGCGCGGCGCGGGCAGCCGGATCTCGACGAGCCGGCTGCGCTGCTGCGCGACCAGCAGGTCGCGGGCCCCGGGCGACTGGCCGACCTGGAGCACCACCAGCCGCACGCCGATGGCGGTGAACAGCGCCAGGGCGAACACGGTGGCCAGCCGGATCCGGCGGCGGCCGCCGGCCAGCCGGGTCCGGGGACGGGATCGCGGCCGCGGCCCGGGCGCCGGATAACGCCGCGACCGGCGAGACGGCCGAGGCCGGGCCGGCCGCCGAGACCCAGCGGCCGGTCCGGGCGCGAGAACCGGCCCGGGGCCGGCGGACGCGCCGGCGGACGCGGCAGCGCCCGCGGCGGACGGGCCGGAGGCGGCAGCGGACGGGCCGGAGGCGGCAGCGGACGGGCCGGAGGCGGCGGACGGCCGGGAAGGGCGCCGGGACGCCCGCCGGTCCCCCACCAGGTCCAGCGCGTCCCGTAGCGGATCATCCGGCCCGCCCCGGGACGCGGACTGGTCGCGGGGGTCGTACGAGCGGTCGCGGGGCATGGCGGCGGTCCTCGCATGAGCGGCATCGACGACCGCGATCTTGTCAGGCCCGCTCCACCCGCCGCCGGCCGGTGCCCGCGGACGGTTCCCGGCGAAAGAAGTTCGGCCGTTTGCCTCTCAACCGGCCCCGGGCGTCCGACAGGTGGGGTCGTGCAGCACTGGGCCGGTTCCGACGTCTCCTCGGCGCGTTACCGCGCGCGGCAGATCCGGCTCGACCTGGGGATCGTCGCCGCGCTCACCGCCATGGGCGCGCTCCGCGTCGAGGTGGCCTGGGCGCCGCAGTACCGCTGGTGCCTCGTCCCGCTCGCGCTCGCCATGGTGGTGCTGCTGGGCCTGGGCGCGCTGCCGTGGCCCCGGCTGGTGCGCCGCCCCGGCCTGACCGGCTGGCTCACCGCCTGGTACGTCGCCTGCCTGGCCGGCATCCTGGTCTTCACCCGCCTCGACGGCGACGGCACGGCGATCTACCCGGCCGGGGCCATCGTGGTCGTGGTGGCCGCCGCCGCGCTGGCGTCGCCCCGCACGATCCTCGGCCTGGGGCTGCTGGCCCAGGCCGGCTACCTCGTCCTCGCGCTCACCGCGGCGCGGCCGAACCCGGTGCTGGTGGCTTCCCTGGGCATGGTGCTGACCGTCGTGGTCGGGCTGTGCGTGCTGACCGCGCACAACCGCCGCCTGCAGGACGCCCAGCGCACGGGGGCCGAACGCCGCAGCGAGGCCATGCTCGAGAACGGCTCGGACGCCGTGCTGGCCGTGGCCGACGGCCAGGTCGTCTTCGCCAGCTCCTCGACCGGCCGGATCCTGGGCCGGGAGGCGTCGCAGTTCACCGCCGAGACGCTGATGGCGATGACCCATCCCGACGACCTGGCCGAGGTGGTCGCCTGGATCACCGAGCTGCACGCGGCCGGGCCGGGCCGGACGACCCGGATCGACTCGCGCTGCCGGCACGCCGACGGGCGGTGGTTCCACGTGCAGGTGACCGGCACCAACCGCCTGGACGACCCGCACATCGGCGCGGTCGTGCTGACCATCCGGGACGTGAGCGCGCAGAAGGCGCTGGAGGGCGAGCTCACCCGGCAGGCGTTCCAGGACTCCCTCACCGGCCTGCCGAACCGGGCGCTGCTGGGCGACCGGATGAACCAGGCGGTGGCCCGCAACCGGCGCAGCGGCGGCCGGGTGGAGCTGCTGCTGATCGACCTGGACGACTTCAAGAAGGTGAACGACACGCTCGGGCACCGCGCCGGTGACGAGCTCATCCGGGCCGTCGCCGCCCGGATGGCCGGCTGTCTCCGCCCGGCCGACACCCTGGCCCGGCTCGGCGGCGACGAGTTCGCGGTGCTGGTCGAGGGCCTGGACGACCTGGAGCTGGCGGCGCTGGCCGAACGCCTGCTGGAGGTCGTGCGGTTGCCGGTCCGGGTGGGTCACCGCGACCTGATCACCACGGCCAGCATCGGCATCGCCTCGGCCAAGATCACTGACACCTCCTCCGAGGCGGACACCCACGAGCTGCTGCGCGACGCGGACCTGGCCATGTACGCCGCCAAGACCGCCGGACGCGACCGCGCCGTGGTGTTCGACGACGCGATGTACGCCGACGCCGTCCAGGACGCCGAGGCGCGGGCGCAGCTGGAGCGGGCGCTGGCCGCAGGCGAGTTCCTGGTGCACTACCAGCCGATCGTCGACCTGCCCTCCGGCCGGCTGATCGGCGTGGAGGCGCTGGTCCGGTGGCAGCACCCGGAGCGCGGCCTGCTGGGGCCGGACACGTTCATCCCCCTGGCCGAGGAGACCGGGCTCATCGTGCCGCTCGGGCACTGGGTGCTGGCCGAGTCGTGCCGGCAGGTGGCCGCCTGGCACCGCGAGGTCCCGGACGCCGGGCGGCTGCGGGTCAGCATCAACCTCTCGGCCCGCCAGTTCCAGCACGCCGGGCTGGTCGGCGACGTCGCCGCGGTGCTGCGGGAGTCCGGGATCGACCCGGGCCGGGTGGTCCTGGAGATCACCGAGTCGCTGCTCATGCGGGACACCGACGCCACCATCAGCACCCTGCACGAGCTGCGCGCCCTGGGCGTGCACATCGCCATCGACGACTTCGGCACCGGCTACTCGTCGCTGTCGTACCTGCGGCGGTTCCCGATCGACATCCTGAAGATCGACAAAGCGTTCATCGACCGGATCGCGACGGACCCCGACGACGCCACCCTGGCCGAGGCCGTGGTGCAGCTGGGCCGGGCGCTGCGGCTGCAGACCGTGGCCGAGGGCATCGAGAGCCTCGACCAGCACTCCCTGCTCAGCGCGCTGGGCTGCACGTACGGCCAGGGCTACCTGTTCGCCCGGCCGGCCGGGCCGGCGCACATCGAGGCGCTGCTGCGCCAGTCGCGGAACAGCGGCGACCACCGGGACGGCACGGGCGACTGGTGGGGCCCGGCCGGCGCGGTCAGCCCGGCGCCGCCAGCCTGAGCTCGCCGACGTGCCCGCGCAGGGCGGCGCGGGCCGTGCGGCCCAGCCCCTCGTCGCTGACCAGCACGTCCGCGGCGGCCAGCGGGGCGATGGTGGCCACGCCGGTCACCCCCCACTTGGTGTGATCGGCGAGCACCACCACCCGGCGCGCGGCCCGCAGCAGCAGGCCGTGGGTCCGGGCCTCGGCCGGGTCCGGCGTGGTGAACCCGGCCCGGGCGGTCATCCCGTGCGCGCCGAGGAACAGCAGGTCGAGGTTGATCCCGGCGGCGGTGTGCTGCGCGACCGGGCCGACGAGCGCGCCGGACGCGGTACGGGTGCCCCCGATGAGGACCACGGTGCGGTCGGGCCGCGCGTCGTCGTGGAACACGTCGGCCACCCGGATCGAGTTGGTCACCACGGTCAGGCCGGGCACCTCCCGCAGCGCGGCGGCGAGCAGGGCGGTGGTGGTGCCGGCCAGCACGCCGACGGCCTGGCCGGCGCGGGCCAGCCCGGCGGCGACCCGGGCGATGGCCAGCTTCTCCCGGCGCCGGCCGCCGTCGCGGCGGCCGGCCGGGCCGGGGCCCCGGGTCAGCGCGATCGCGCCGCCCCGGACCCGGGAGACCAGGCCCCGTCCGGCGAGCGCCTCGATGTCGCGGCGCGCGGTGACGCGGGAGACGCCGAGGCGGTGCCCGAGGTCGGTGGTCCGGGCCCCGCCGTCCCGGTTGATCACATCGAGGATGGTGGCCTGCCGCAGCACCGCCGCATTCATGCCGCGACGGTAGGCAGGGCCGAAACGGGGGTCAACGCACCGCGTCCGACAATGTCGCACGCTTTCGCCGACCCCCGGCGGCTCACGGCCAGACGTACGGCGTCCGCGGGTGGTGTGGCTCGCGGGGCTGCCGGTACGGGTGGGCGCGGAACTGCGCGGTGTGCAGCCCGAACGACCGGTCCAGCTTGGGCATCCAGTACGCGTCGTCGTGCCGCCCCGGCCCCAGCTGGTAGTCGTGCCGCACCCCCTTGGCGGCCAGCGCCGTGCTCATCCGCTGCGCGGCCACGCCGAAGCGGTAGTCGTCCTGGTCGCCACCGTCGAAGTAGTACGTGTGCCGGTTGAGCTCCGCCGCGGTCATCCCGGTGACCAGCGCGATGGGCTGCTGGCCGGCGTTGGCGGCCTGCTCGGCGGCGGTGCCGGCCAGCGGGGCCAGGCTCAGCGCGCCCATGTGGCTGGCGATGGAGCTGAACACCTCGGGGTACGCCAGCCCCAGGGTGAAGGCGCCCTGGCCGCCCATCGAGACGCCGCTGAGGCCGCGGTGCTCGCGGTCCGGGATGGTCCGGTACGCCCGGTCCACCAGCGGCACGATCTCCTTGACGATCATCGAGCGGAAGTTGCCCGCCGAGGTGTCCACGTACCAGCCGCTGTCGCCGTCCGGGAAGACGACCACGGACTCGGCCAGGCGCGCGTCGGTGGTCAGCCGGTCCAGGACGGCGTCCATGTCGCGCGCCTCCCACTCGATGTTGCTGCCGTTGAAGCCGTTCAGCATGTACACCACCGGATAGCGCCGGGCGGAGGTGCGGGTGTAGCTCTTCGGCAGGTACACGTCGAACTGCACGCGCCGGCCCATGGCCGTGGACGCGTAGCTGTCGCGGAAGAAGCGCGCGTGGTCGCCCAGTTCCCGGTCGCGGCGCGGGTCGAGGTAGAGCAGTTCCCGGGTGGCCGGCTGCAGCACGGCGCCGTCGGCGCCGGTCCAGCTCCGGATGGTGTCGACGACCAGGCGGCCCTGGGCGTCCACGAAGACCTCGGCCTGGCTGTCCCGCAGGGTCACCGGGCCCCGGACGGCGCGCAGGTCACCGAGGCGACGGGCGGCGGTGTCACCCTGGTGGAAGAAGTCGCCGGCCAGGGTGTCCGCGTACGCGCGCAGGTCCCCGGCCGCCAGGGCCCTCCGCTGCCGGCCGAGGACGGCGCAGGCGTGGGCGAGCTGGGCCGGGCTCGCCGCCGTACCGGTGATGCCGGCCAGGGTCCGCAGCCGGGCCTCGGAGAACAGGCCGACCGGGCCCTGGTGGAAGCCGCCGCCGCCGGTGCCGTCGTAGATCCGGACCGCGAGCACGTTGGTGGCGCCCCAGCGCAGCAGGCCGTCGTCCGGGTAGTACTCGCGCGGGACCTCCCAGGTGGAGTTGAAGGCCGGCGGGAAGCCGCCGGTGCGGCCGATCTCGCGGCCGTTGAGGAACGTCTGGTCGGCGTCGTCGATCTTGCCGAGGGCGGCCACGACGGCCGAGTCGGTGACCCCGGCCGGGCGTTCGGGCAGCGTGAACGTCCGGCGGTACCAGGCGAAGCCGTCGTACGTCGACAGGTTCGTGGCCCCCCAGTCGTCCGGGACCGACCAGGCGTCCCAGCCGGTGTCCACGAAGGACGGGTCGGACCAGACGGGGTCGTCGCCGGTGCGGAACCGCCAGCCGGCGCCGGCCAGGTCCACGCCGAAGTCGACCGAGCCGGTGGTGGCGCAGGAGGTGTCGGCGGGGCGGGGGCCGGCCGCGGCGACCGTCGGCGCGACGGCCACGGTCGCCGGGGTCAGCACGGCGAGAAGGGATGCCAGCAGGGCGCGGGCAGGGATCCGGGGCATGGTCTGCTCCTCGATGAGCCGAACAAAAACCAACACGAAACACGACGGTCGAACGTTGGCAACAAATCCCCGGATTGTCAATGGTCCCCGGGGCACGCCGGGCCACTGTGGAGGGCCCACGGCCGATGGGCCGGATGAGCCATGGTGTCGGTTCATGTTCGATTCGGCGCGGCGGCTGCGCGGTGGACCCGGTTCCGGGCGCCCCGGCAAACCCGTCGTTGTCGTGGGAGCGCTCCCATGTAACGATGATCGTCACTGTCTTGACCGTCGTGAGGAAATCCCGCCATGCGCCTGACCCCGACCCGCGCCGCGCTCGCGCTGCTGACCGCGGCGGCCCTGGCCACCCCGGCCCTGATGGCCGCCGGCCCGGTCGCCGCGGCCGACGAGCCCGCGCCGGTCACGGTGGTGACGAACGACTTCGAGGACGGCACCACCCAGGGGTGGGCGCCCCGCGGCGCGGCGGCCCTGGCCCCGAGCACGACGGTCGCGCACGGCGGGTCGGCCAGCCTGGCGGTCACCGCCCGCGCCGCCACCTGGCAGGGTCCGGCCCTGGACGTGCTGGGCCGGCTGGCGCTGGGCACCCAGTACACGATCTCGGCCTGGGTGCGGCCGGCCGACGGCGCGGCGGCCGACAGCGCCCGGCTCAGCGTGGAGCGCCGCAGCGGCGGCGTCGCCTCCTACGACCAGGTGGCCGGCAACACCGCCGTCACCGCGGGCGGCTGGACCCAGCTGACCGGCCGGTACACCCCGGCCACGGAGGTCGACTTCTTCAGCCTGTACGTGGAGACGGCCGGCGCCACCGGCTCGTTCTTCCTCGACGACGTCAGCATCTCGTACGTGCCGGCGCGGCCCGTCCAGACCGACATCCCCGCGATCCGCGACGTGGTGACCGAGTTCCCGGTGGGCGCGGCGATCACCGCGGCGGAGACCGTCGGGGCGCACGGGCAGCTGCTGGCCCGGCACTTCTCGTCGGTCACCCCGGGCAACGCGCTCAAGTGGGACGCGACCGAGCCCACCGAGAACACGTTCCGCTTCACCGACGCGGACCCGCTGATCGCGTACGCCAAAGCCCACGGGATGGCCGTGCGCGGCCACACCCTGCTCTGGCACAACCAGACGCCGGCCTGGGTCTTCACCGACCCGGCGGGCGCGCCGATGACCGCGACCGCGGCCGACAAGGAGCTGCTGCTGGCCCGCCTGAGCAACCACATCCGCACCGTGGCCGCCCACTACGGCACCGACATCGGGGTCTGGGACGTGGTCAACGAGGTGATCGACGAGAGCCAGCCGGACGGCCTGCGGCGCAGCCCCTGGTACACGATCACGGGGCTGGACTACATCCGCACGGCGTTCCGGGTGGCGCGCGAGGCGGCGCCGCACGCCAAACTGTTCATCAACGACTACAACACCAACGTCCCGGCCAAGCGCGACGCGCTGTTCAACCTGGTCGCCGAGCTGCGCGCGGAGGGCGTCCCGATCGACGGCGTCGGCCATCAGATGCACATCAACGTGGACTGGCCGAGCGTGGCCGAGACCGAGGCGATGATCCGCACGTTCCAGCCGCTCGGCGTCGAGCAGCAGATCACCGAGATGGACGTCAGCATCTACCGCGCGAACGACGAGAGCTTCCCCGCGCCGCCGGCCGACCGGCTGCTCCGGCAGGCGGCCGTGTACCGCGACATGGTCGCGCTGTTCCGCCGGTACGCCGGCGACATCACCTCGGTGACCGTGTGGGGACTGGCCGACGACAACACCTGGCTGGACACGTTCCCGGTGACCCGCAAGGACGCGCCGCTGCTGTTCGACACCGCCCTGCAGGCCAAGGAGGCGTACTGGGGTGTGATCGGCCGGAGCTCACCGTCGGCTTCTGCCTCCCCCTCGGCCTCTGCCTCCCCCTCGGCCTCCGCCTCCCCCTCGGCCTCCGTGTCCCCGTCCGCGTCCGCCTCGTCCGGGCCGGGCGCCGGCTGCTCGGTGTCGTACCGGGTCACCGGCACCTGGCCGGGCGGCTTTCAGGGCGAGGTCACCGTGACCAACACCGGCCGCCAGGCGCTCACCGGCTGGTCGCTGGGCTGGTCGTTCGCCGACGGCCAGCGGATCACCCAGGCCTGGAACGGCACGGCGACCCAGGCCGGCGCGGCCGTCACCGTCGCCAACGTGTCCTGGAACGGCGCCGTCCCGGCCGGCGGCACGGCGTCGTTCGGCTTCCTCGGCTCGTGGACCGGCGCGAACAGCGTGCCGGCGGCCTTCACCCTCAACGGACAAGCCTGCGGCTGACCGGCGGGGCGAGCCCGTTACCGGTCAGCCGTTGACGGTGCGGTGCACGATCGCCGCCGAGAAGGTGGCGAGCACGGCCACGAACACCCACCAGTCGGCGAAGATGACCCGGCGGTGTTCGGCAGCCTGCTCGCCGGGCTGCCGGCGCTGCTCCACCAGGTCACTCAGCCGGCGCACCAGCTCCCGCGCCCGGTCCCCGCGCGCGGCGAGGAACGACTCGGGCAGCCCCCACACCCGGATCCGGCGGCCCGAGGCCAGCACGAGCCGGATCGACAACCAGTCCAGCACGATGCCGTCGACCCGGCCGTAGGGGACGTCGTGGACACTGAGGAGGTTGACCACGGCGAAGGACCGGGCGTGCGCGACGAGCCGGGTCCGGAAGCCGGCCCGGAACGCGAACCAGCAGGCCGACGCCATGAACAGGGCGAAGGCGGCGTCGGAGCACCAACTCGCGACCGACGGACGGCCGAGCTCGACGGTGAACCCGACCAGCGTGATCAGAAAGACGATTTTGAGAATGAGCCGGTCGCCCCCGCTGCCGAAGGTGATCCGCGGGTCACGGCCGGCCGGCTCGGCTGCCACCCGGTCCCCTCTCGTCGGCGTCCACCGCTCAGCTGATCCACTTCACGGCGCCGTTGAACACGTTGGTCCAGTTGAAGACGGCCATGTTGTCCCAGCCGTCGCCCGAGGTCGCGATGTTGGCCGGGTTCCAGCCGTTGCCGGGCACCGCGGTCCAGGTCGGCTCCCAGTAGAACACGCCCGTCGCACCGCCCGCCTTGGCCGCGTTCTGCACGGCGGTGAACGCCGCCGCCTGCCCGGCCCACGTCGCCGGGTAGCCGGAGCACGCGGTGGTGATGCTGTTGCCGGTGCCGTCGGCGTTGTTGAGGGTGAACGGCGTGGCGGTCTCGGCCAGGATCGCCGGCCGGCCGTAGCGGGCGATGACGTCGGCGACCACGCTGGTCAGGTTGGCCATCGTGCCGTGCCAGTTGCAGTAGTACGACAGGCCGGTGATGTCCCAGGTGACGCCCTTGGCCCGGATCCCGTCGTAGAACCAGCGGGCGTGCGCGTCGCTGTCGGAGTTGGCGGTGTGGATGATCACCTGGGTCGTGGAGTTGCAGGCCTTGGTGGCGTTGTAGCCCGACTTCAGCAGCAGGCTCAGGTTGGTGAAGTCGTTGTTGACGACCTTGCCGTCGTTCCACAGCATGCCGACGTTGATCTCGTTGCCGATCTGCACGCTGTCCGGGGTGGTGCCCTGCGCCTTGAGGCTGCTGCACAAGCCGTACGTGTAGTCGTAGACGTCCTTGGTCAGCGCGCTGATCCCGTGGCTCGCCCACGCGGCCGGTTTGGTCTGCACGCCCGGGTCGGCCCAGGTGTCGGAGTAGTGGAAGTCGACCAGCAGCTTGAAACCCTTGGCCTTGACCGTGCGGGCGTACGCCAGCACCTTGGCGGCGTCGTTGTAGCCGCTCGCCGGGTTGTTCCACACCCGCAGCCGGACGTAGTTCACGCCGGCGCCCCGGAGGATGTCGAGCGGGTCGGCCTCGGCGCCCGCGGCCGTGTAGTACCTGGCGCCGAGGTCCGTGGCGCGCTGCAGCGTGGAGACGTCGGCGCCGCGCATGGACAGCGTGGCGGCCTGCGCCTGCGGGGCCGCGGCCAGCACGGCGGCGGGCAGGGTGACGGCAATGAGGGCGCCGAGAGCGCCCAGCCGCCGGCGGATCTGACGAGCGAACATGCGCGGCCACCTGTCGGTCGGGACTGGGAGCGCTCACACTAAACCGGCGGATCGACAGATGTAAATAGATGTCAAGACGGTTGGGAGCGCTCACAGGCGCGGGTCGGGCCAGTCAGCCGGTCCGGCCCAGGCGGACGGTCCGGGCGTACACCTCTTCCCGGATGTCCCCGGGGATCCAGTAGCCGTCCGCCAGCTCCTGCAGGAACGTCTCGACCGCGCGCCGCCGGCCGGCGGCCGAGGCCGCCGCGCGGTACCCTTCGCCGTCCCGGACCTGCGCCGCGAGCTCATCCAGGCGCCCGGTGATCACGTCGTGGTGTTCTCCGGCCCGCGCGGCCGCGGTGAGGACGGCCGCGTTGCGGGCCGCACTGTGGAGCCACCGGTTCACTCCCGCCGACCGCACGACCCGCTTGGCGATCGTGTGACGCTGACCGTCCCCTTTCGCCGCGCGGAACTCGGGGTCCGCCAGCAGGAGACCGACAACCCCGTCGATGACCTCGTCCCGCTGGTGCTCGGTCATCGCCTGGTATTCCTCGTACGCCCGCTGGTCCTCGCGGTCCTGCCCGGAGTCGTCCGGGGCAGGACCGGCCACGTCCCGGCGGAGCGCGTCGGCGATCTCCTGCCCACGCTGCTCGAGCGAACGGCCTTCCCACTCGTCGAACCAGTCCGTGACCTGTTCCCAGCAGTGCAGCACCCCGTTCGCGACGAACGCCAGCTCGACCGCGCCGGCCTCCCCGGCGTGCCGCGCGAACTCCGGCGAGGGTGGCAGTCCGTCCCGGACCCTCCGCAGCCGCAGGTACAGCAGACCACCGCCGAACCTTCCCGCCAGGGCGAGGAAGGCGTCCAGGGTCATCGCAGCCGGATCGATGTCGGCCACCAGCCCGCCGGTCGCCTCGGGAATCGCCGGGACGACGGTCATCTCGTGGGCGGCGGCGAACCGCGCGGCCTGCTGGGCCAGCTCTTCCGGCACGATGGTCACGACCGGTCAATCTACAGCCGGCGGCGGGTGAGCTCGGCGGTCAGCAGGCGCCGCCGGTCAGAGCCCCGGCCGGCAGCCCTCGCGGATCACCGCGGCGCCGCCCGCCGGCAGGCGGACCGCCCCGGCCACGGCGGTCCCGGTCAGCAGGTCGAATCCGGCGGCGGGCACCTCCACCCCGTCGCCGGTGTGGTTCATCAGGAACAGCCACGGGCCGCCGTCCCCGTGCCGCCGCACCGCCTCCACCCCCGGCGGCAGTCCCGGCACCTCGGGGCCGGCCCCGGCGGAGGCCGCCACCGTGGCCAGCAGCTCGCCGTAGCCGTCCGGGTCGAGCCGGGTGGAGACGTAGTAGGCCGTGCCGTCCCCGACCGTGTGCCGGGTCAGCGCGGGCCGGCCGTCGAGGACGCCGCCGGCGTACCGGGCCAGGACGTGCGCGCCGGCGAGGTGGACGGTCTCGCTCCACAGGTCGCCGGTCGCCCCCGACGGCAGCCAGAGGTCGCCGGCGGCCGCCGGGGTGAGGCGCACCCGGTCGTCGGGGCCGAGCGGGTGGAACTCCTCCACCCGGACGCCCAGCAGGTCGCGCAGCGCGCCCGGGTAGCCGCCGGTGCGGACCCGGGCGTGCTCGTCGGCGACGCCGCTCAGGAAGGTGGCCACCAGGTGTCCGCCCGCCGCGACCCAGGACCGCAGCGCGCCGGCCTGGTCGGCGGTCAGCAGGTAGTGCATCGGCAGCACCAGCATCCGGTACGCGGCCAGCCCGTCCAGCCCACCCAGCACGTCGGTGAGGATGCCGCGCCGCCACAACGCCCGGTGCGCGCGCTGGGCCTCCTCGGCGTGGTCCAGCCGGGTCGAGGGCAGCCCGGGCGCCTGCAGGGCCCAGGCCGACGGCTCGTCGTAGGCGATCGCCACCCGGGCCGGCAGCGCGGCCCCGGCGGTCTCGCCGATCCGCTCCAGGTCCTCCCCCAGCGCGACCGTCTCACGGAACACCCGGCTGTCCGGGCCGGCGTGCGGCACCAGCGCGGAGTGGAACAGCTCGGCGCCGCCGCGCGGGGCCCGCCACTGGAAGAACAGGGCGCCCCGCGAGCCCCGGGCCACGGCGGCCAGGCTCTGCCGGGCCATCCGCCCCGGCTCCTTGGTGTGCATCCGGTCGGCGGCGTAGACCAGGTTCGGGGCCGTCTCCATCAGCAACCATCCGGACCCGCCCGGGGTGTGGCGCGCCCAGCCGCGGGCCAGGTCCGCGGCGAACGCCGCCTGTTCCTCGGCGCCGGAGCCCGGGTCGGACGGGTAGTGGTCGATCGCGACCTGGTCCACCTCGCGGGCCCAGCGGGCGTGGTCGACCGGCACCCAGCCGCCCAGCACGAAGTTGGTCGTCACCGGCACCCCGGGCGTGGCGGCGCGCAGGACGTCGCGCTGCTCGACGTACGCGGCCAGCAACTCGTCGGAGGTGAACCGCCGGAAGTCCAGCACCTGGGCCGGGTTGGGCAGGTACTGCGTGCGCCGCGGCGGGCGGATCTGCGCCCAGTCGGTGTAGTGCTGGCCCCAGAACGCCGTGGTCCAGGCGTCGTTGAGCTGGTCCAGGCCGGCGTAGCGCCGCCGCAGCCAGTCCCGGAACGCCTCGGCGGTCAGCTCGCAGTGGCACGTGGTGCCGTACTCGTTGTGCACGTGCCACATCGCCAGCGCGGGGTGGCCCCGGTAGTGCTCACCCAGGGCGGCGGCGATGCCCCGGGCGGCCGCGCGGTAGGCCGGCGCGCTCGCGCAGTACGTGTCCCGGCTGCCGTGGCTCAGCCGCACCCCGTCGGCGTCGACCGGCAGCGCCTCGGGGTGGGCCAGGCCGAACCAGGGCGGCGGCGACGCGGTGGGGGTGGCCAGCACCGCGTCCACGCCGGCCGCGGCCAGGCGGTCCAGCACCTCGTCCAGCCAGCCGAAGTCGTACCGGCCCGGCGCGGGCTCCAGCCGGGACCACGCGAACACGCCGACCGTCGCGGTGGTCACCCGGGCCCGGCGCATCAGCTCGGCGTCCTCGGCGTGCACCGCGGCCGGCCATTGCTCGGGGTTGTAGTCCCCGCCGTACAGCAGCCGTGGCATGCCGCTCCCCCGCTTGTAGTTTGTTGGGATTCCAGCCAAACTAGGGCCGGTGCGGGACACTGTCAATTGGGAGCACGCGCTGGTGACCGGCAACGGCCGGCAGGGCGCGCTGTGCTGGGGCACCCCGGCGGAGCTGCGGCTGACCGTCTCGCACGAGCGGCTGTTCCTCCCGCTGCGGGCGCCGCTGGCCGCGCCCGACACCGCGGCCGTCCTGCCGCGGCTGCGGCGCCTGCTCGACGAGGGCCGGTACGCGGCGGCCGCGCAGGCGGTGTGCGACCGGGCGGTGGCCGGCGAACCGGCGTACGCCGAAACGCTCTGGATCGATCCGCTGGTCGGCGCCGCGACGCTGACCGTGCGCCCGCACCGCGCGGGCGTGGACTTCCGGCGCGACGTCGATCTCGCCAGCGGCGTGGTGACGCTGGGCTGGCGCGACGAGCGCGGCGAGGCGCGGGCCGAGGTCTTCGCCTCCCGGCCCGCCGACGCGATCGTGCTGCGGCTGTCCGCCGCCGGCGGCTTCGCGGGCACGCTGGCGCTCGGCCTCATCGACGGCATCCCGCCGGTCCCGGTGGAGGCACGGACCCGCGCCTTGGCCGGCGGGCTCACGCTGAGCGCGACCTTCGAGGCGGCGTGGCCGGGCGCGCTCACCGGCTACCGCGTGCGCTGCCAGCTGCTCACCGGCGACGCGGCGGTCCCCCGCGGCCCCGGGCTGGAGGTGCGCTCGGACGCCACCCTGGTCATCCGCACGCTGCTGCCGGGCGACCCCGAGCCGGAGGTGACCGGCGACTACGAGACGCTGCTGGCAGAGCACCGCACCATCCACAGTGGGCTCATGGGCCGCGTCCACCTGGACCTGGCCGCCGGTCCCGCCCAGCGGTCCGCCCCCACCGCCGCCCTGCTCGCCGAGCCGGTCGGCCCGGCCCTGGTGGAGCGCCTCTTCGACGCCGGCCGCTACGCCGTCATCAGCAGCACGGGTGACCTCCCACCGACCCTGCAGGGCGTGTGGAGCGGCACCTGGACCCCGCCGTGGTCCAGCGGGTACACCCTCGACGGCAACCTCCCCGCAGCCGTCGCCGCCCTGCTCCCGACGGCCACCCCCGAGCTGCTGCTCCCGGTCTTCGACCTCATCGAGGCCCACCGCGACGACCTGCGGCACAATGCCCGCCGGCTGTACGGCGCCCGCGGCCTCCTGGCCCCCGCGCACCTGTCCACACACGGGCGGCAGAACCACTTCGGCCCCGTGTGGTGCCTCACCTTCTGGACCGCCGGGGCCGCGTGGCTGGGCCGCCTCTACGTCGACTACTGGCGCTACACCGGCGACCGGGAGTTCCTGCGGGACCGGGCACTGCCGTTCCTGCGCGAGGCCGCCGACTTCTACCTCGATTTCGTCGAGGTCCGCGACGGCGCCGCGCGGTTCAGCCCCTCCTACTCGCCGGAGAACGCGCCGGCCTCGACCGGCTCGCAGGCCTGCGTCGACGCCACCATGGACGTCGCCGTGGTCCGCGACCTGCTCACCAACCTGCTGCGCGGCACCGCCGAGCTGGGCCTCGACGACCCGGCCGCGCCGCGGTGGCGGGCGCTGCTCGGCGCGCTCCCCCGCTACCGGGTCGCCGGCGGGTTGCTGGCCGAGTGGTGCCACCCGGGGCTCGACGACCAGCCCGCGCACCGGCACGCCTCGCATCTGTGGCCGCTCTGGTACGAGCCCGACCCGCTCATCACCGACGATCCGCGGCTGCGCGCGGCCGCGGTGGCCAGTGTCCGCAGCCGGCTGGCCTGGTGGGCGGGTGCGGCGTCCGACGAGATGGCGTACGGGCTGGCCCAGCTCGGGCTCGCCGCGGCCGCGCTGGGGCTGGCCGAGGAGGCGTACGCCACCGTCGAGGCGATGGCGGGCCGGTACTGGCGGGACAACCTGGTGCCGACGCACAACCGGGACGCCCTGTTCAACGTGGACATCGCCGGCGGGCTGCCGGCGGTGGTCGCCGCCATGCTGGTCCGCTCGGCCCACGGGCGGCTGGACCTGCTGCCGGCACTGCCCAGGGCCTGGCCGCGGGGCCGGGTCACCGGGCTCGCCGCCCGCGACGCCGTGCGGGTCCTCGAGCTGCGGTGGGAACCGGGCCGCGCGGACGCCGTCCTCCGTGCGCGCCACGCGACGACGGTGGAGGTGGGCGCCCCGGCCCTCGGGGCGCCGTACCGGACAGTGACCCTGCCGGCCGGCCGGCCGGTGCCGGTGCGGTTCAGCCCTTGACCGCGCCGACGATGACGCCGCGGGTGAAGTGCCGCTGCACGAACGGGTAGACCAACGCGATCGGCGCCACCGTCACCACCACCACGGCCATCTTGATCGCCAGCGTCGGCGGCAGGGAGGCGGCCGCGGCGCCGGCGTTCTGCGGCGACTGCCCGGCCAGGATGTAGCTCTGCAGCACCCGCTGGATCGGGAACTTCTCGTTGTCGTCGATGTAGAGCAGCGCGTTGAACCAGATGTTCCAGTAGCCCACGGCGTAGAACAGGCCGACCACCGCGACCACCGCCCGGGACAGCGGCAGCACGATGCGGGTCAGGATCCGGAACTCCCCGGCCCCGTCGATGCGCGCGCTGTCCATCAGCTCGGTCGGGATGTTCTGGAAGAACGCCCGGACCACGACCAGGTTGAACACGCTCACCGCGCCCGGCAGGATCAGCGCCCACAGGCTGTCCTTGAGCCCCAGCCCGGTCACCACCAGGTAGCTCGGCACCAGGCCGGGGTAGATCAGGAAGCTGAGCAGGAAGTAGAAGAGCAGGCCGCGGTGGAACAGCGAGCCGGGCCGCGACAGGCCGTACGCGGCCAGCACGGTGAGCACCAGGCTGAACGCCGTGCCGGCCGCCGTCACCAGCGTGCTGACCAGCAGGGCCTTGCTGATCTGCCCGCCGGAGAAGATGATCCGGTACGCCGACAGGTCCAGGCCGCGGGGCACCACCACCAGCCCTCCGGCGGCGTTGATGGTCTCCCGCGACGACAGGCTGGTCACCAGCACCACCCACAGCGGCACCAGCACGGCCAGCACGACCGCCGTCAGCACCGTCCCCTTGGCGGTCCGGCCGGCGACCCCGGGATCCTCCTCCCAGGCCGGTCGTCCGGGGGGCCGGCGGCGCGCGGGGCGGGTGGTCGTGGTCATGATCGCGAGTAGACCCCTCGTTCGCCGAGCAGGTGGGCCATCTTGTTGGCGGCCAGGATGAGCACCAGGCCGACCACCGCCTTGAAGAGCCCGGCGGCCGCGCCGAACCCGTAGTCCCCGGTGGCGATGGACTGGTAGTAGACGAAGGTGTCCAGCACCTCGGCGGCCTGCCGGCCGACCGCGTCGCGCTGCAGCATGAACTGCTCGAAGCCGACCGACAGGGCGTCACCGAGGCGCAGGATCAGCAGCAGCACGATGACCGGGCGCAGGCTCGGCAGGGTGATGTGCCACAGCCGGCGCCAGCGCCCGGCGCCGTCCACCGCCGACGCCTCGTACAGGTTGGGGTCGACCGCGGCCAGCGCGGCCAGGAAGACGATCGTGCCCCAGCCCAGGTCCTTCCAGACCGCCTCGGCGGTGACCAGCACGATGAACGTGTCCGGGTTGGACATGATCTCCGGTGGCGAGAAGCCGGCGTCGCGCAGCTCCTGGGAGAGCAGCCCGGCCCCACCGAGCATCTGCACGAAGAACGTGACGACCAGCACCCAGCTGAAGAAGTGCGGCAGGTAGACCACGGTCTGCACGAAGCTCCGCAGCCGCCGCGACAGGATGCTGTCGAGCAGGATGGCCAGGGCGATCGGCAGCGGGAAGAAGAAGACCAGCTGGAACGCCGTGATGGACAGCGTGTTCCACAGGGCGTCCCAGAACGCCGGGTCGGCGAACAGGTCCCGGAAATTGGCCAGCCCGACGAACGGGCTGGCCAGCAGGGCCGACAGCGCGTCGTCGCCCAGGTAGGGGTTGTAGTCCTGGAAGGCCACGACGTTGCCGAGCACCGGCAGGTAGTGGAAGACCAGCAGGGCCAGCGCGCCCGGCGCCACCATGGCCAGCAGCGGCCAGTCGCGGCGCAGCCGGGCCCGCAGGGGGGAGCGCCGGGGCCGCTCGGCGCGCCGGCGGCGGGACGCCGGCGGCCCCGGCGCGACCGGCTCCGGCGGTACCACCGGGGCCGGCCGGCTGGCCTGATCAGCGCTCATCGTCCGGCGTCGGCCAGCGCCGCGGCGAGCATCTGGCGGGCCTCGTCGCCGCCGGCCGCCCGCCACTCCTTGACCACGGCGTCGAGGTCGGTCAGCGGGCGCCGGCCCCGGACGATGTCGGTGATCTTGTCCTCGGTGGGCACGGTGGAGGCCTTGTACTTGGCGGGCATCTCGAACTTGAGCCCGTCCCAGGGGTCCTTCTCCAGGTACTTGACGGTCTCGTTGGAGTAGGCCATCACCTGCGGCACGTAGTCGGGCGTCTGCGGGGACGGCGGCACGACCGGGCTGCGGCCGCTGATGAAGAAGTACTGGTTCTGGATCTCCTTGAAGCCCAGCTCGGTCTTGGCCGGCCCGGCGGCGGTGCGGGTGTGGTGCCGGCCCTCGACGCCGTACTCGCGCAGGTCGAACTCCTTGGTGCCGAAGGGGGCCGAGCACCAGTTGATGATGCGCAGCAGCTCCTCCACCCGGGCCTGGCCGAGCCCCTTCTTGATGAACAGGAACGAGATCGGCTTGTCGTCACCCCAGGCCAGCGGGTCGCCGCCGGTGGCCGAGAACAGCGGGACCGGCTGGATGTTGAAGCCCGGCGTGATCTTCTGCTGCTCGGCCTGCATCGGCTGCCACATGCCGGGACCGTCCTGGTGGAACAGGATCTTGCCGCCCTGCAGCAGCTGCTTGGCGTCGGCGCCCTTGCTGGCCACGATGTCCGGGTGCACCAGCCCGGCCTTGTACACCTTCACCATGAACTCGGCGGCCTGCCGGTACTCCGGTGTCTCGTACTTGAACTCCGGGGTGCCGTCGGCCCTGAGCCGCCAGCCCCCCTTGCTGCCCGGCGCCTTGTAGAACATCTGCACCATCTGGAAGATGTCGGAGAAGGCCCAGACGCCCTTGCCGGGGTTGGTCACCTCCTGGCCGACCGAGAACAGCTCGTCGATGCTCTTCGGCGCGGCCAGCCCGGCCTTGTCCAGCAGGTCCTTGCGCTGGAAGAGCGCCCACGGGAACGGGCCGTCGGTCGGGTTCGGCACGGCCATCAGCCGCTCGTTCCAGCACGACTCGCGCCAGGCCCCGGCCGGGAACGTGGCCAGCATGGGATACGCCGCGACCTTGTTCCCCTGCAGGTACGGGGTCAGGTCCTCGAAGAGCGCACCGACCGCGTCGCTGAACCGGGCCAGCTTCTCGACCTCCCAGCTCGGCACGCAGAGCAGGTCGGGCACGTCGCGGGCGCCCAGGAGCGCGCCGAGCTTGTCGGCGTAGGCCGCGCCGTCCTGCATGCTGAACTCGACGGTCGCGCCCAGCTCGGCGTTGACCGCCGTGAAGTAGCTGTTGCTCGACCCGGCGGGCGGCGCCGGGCCCCAGACCGGCACCATCGCCCGGATCGCCGGGCCCCCGGCGCCGGGCTTGTCCGCGACGGCGTCGATCAGCTCGGCCGGGAACTTGGTGTAGCCGTCCGGCACCGGCCGGGTGCCCTTGATGTCGGGCTGGGGCGTCCCGGCGAACGCCCGCTGCTCCGGCAGCAGCGCGGAGAGCTTGTCCAGGTTCTGCGTGCCACCGCCGCGGGTGGCCTTGTCGCCGCACCCGGCCAGCGTTCCTCCGCTCGCGACGGCAACGGCGCCGAGACCGAGCAGGCTCAGGAAGCCCCGGCGGTCGGCGGTCGGGCCCGTGGGTGTGGTCACGGCGCGCTCCTCTGATAACGGTCGACGGGAGGGAGACCCTCCCGCTAGAGTTTGTTTAGCTTGTAGCCAAACAAATTAGCCGACCGTCGATGGACCCACAAGAGTCGCCCGCGCCCGGTGGCGGCGGGGGTGCGGCATGATGAGCGGGCCGGCCGGGGAAGGCCGGCGGCGAGAGGCAGGACTGACGTGATCAGTACGCACGGCATGACGCGGCCGGCGGACTTGTCCGACGTGAGGACGACGAACCTGGCGGTGGTGCTGCGGTTCGTCCGGACCCACGCGCCCTGTTCGCGGGCGGACATCGCCGCGTCCACGGGCCTCAACAAGGCGACGGTCTCCAGCCTGGTCACCGACCTGCTGGAGCGGCGCCTGCTGCGCGAGACCGGGCTGACCGAGAACCGGATCGGCCGGCCGGCGTCGATGCTGACGCTGCAGAGCCGGCCGTACGCCGCCATCGGGATCGAGCTGGCCGCCGACCACCTGGTCGCGATCGCCGTGGACCTGACCGGCGAGCGGCTGCTGACCTGGCGCCGGGCCCACGCCGGCCTGGACGGCGCGCCCGGGCGCGCGGAGGCCGCGGTGGCCGCGCTGGCCGGCCGGGTGGTCGCCAAGATGGCGGCCGAGCAGCGCCGGGTGCTGGGGCTGACCGTGGCCGCGCCCGGCCTGGTGGCGCCGGGCGGCGGGGTCCGGTTCCCCCCGCACCTGGCCCGGCCCGCGCTGGATCTCGGCGCGGCGCTGGAGCGCGGCCTGCGCCACCCGGAGTACGACGTGGTGATCGAGAGCTCGGCCAACCTGGCCGCGCTGGCGGAGTACCGCGGCGGCGCCGAGGCCGACACGCCCCACCTGATCGCCCTGGTCGGTGGCGTGGAGATCGGCGCGGGCATCGTGGCCGACGGCCGGGCGCTGCGCGGCGGGCGGGGCTTCGCCGGGCAGGCGGGTCACCTGCAGGTGGACTGCGCCGGACCCCGGTGCCGGTGCGGGCGGCAGGGCTGCCTGGAAGCGGTCGCGGGGCTGCCCGCGCTGGTCCGCCGCGCGCTGCCGGACACGGCGCCGGACGGCCCGATCGTCGACTACGCCCCGGAGCTGGAGCGGATCACCGCGCTCGCCGGAAACGGGGACGCCCACGTCACCGGGGCGCTCGCCGAGACCGGCCGGCTGCTCGGCCGCGGCGTCTCGATGCTGGCCGAACTGCTCGATCCCCAGGTCGTCGTGCTCGGCGGCAGCTTCGCGACGCTGGCGCCCTGGCTGCTGCCCGCGGTGCAGGCCGAGCTGGCCGCGCGAGCGCCGGGCGAGACCGCTTGCCGGGTCACGGCGTCCACTCTGCACCCGGACGGCGCGGCGCTGGGCGGGGCGATGCTCGCGCTGGACCGGCTCGAGTCGGGCCAGCTGCCGGCGTCGGCCGGCTGAGCCCCGGGCCGGGGGCCCGACGGATCTCGCCGTACCCCTTGACCGGCGTCGATGCCTGGTGCCAACCTCAGAAGGCTCCGCCGTAACACGGGTGTAACTGCGCCGTCGCGGCGGAGCCTTTTCCGGATCCTCATCGAAGCGCTTCGACAGTCCCACCGCAGCCACGGCCCGGGAATGCCACGCCTCGATCCCACGCCGAGGAGAACACCCGCCATGACCGAGCCGGTCCGCGGCACCTTCCAGGACCCGGGCAGGCCACTGTCCGACCGGGTCACCGACCTGCTCGCCCGGCTGACCCTGCCGGAGAAGGTGGCGCTGCTGCACCAGCACCAGGCGCCGGTCCCCCGGCTGGGCGTCGGGCCCTTCCGCACCGGCACCGAGGCGCTGCACGGAGTGGCGTGGCTCGGCGCGGCGACGGTCTTTCCGCAGGCCGTCGGCCTGGGCAGCAGCTGGGACCCGGAACTGGTACGCCGGGTCGGCGCCGCGGTCGGCGACGAGGTGCGCGGCCTGCACCACAAGGATCCCGCGGGCGTCGGCCTCAACGTGTGGGCCCCGGTGGTCAACCCGCTGCGCGACCCGCGCTGGGGCCGCAACGAGGAGGGGTACGCCGAGGACCCCTGGCTCACCGGCGTGCTGGGCACCGCGTACGCCCGCGGGCTGCGCGGCGACGACCCGCGCTATCTGCGGACCGCGCCCACGCTCAAGCACTTCCTGGGCTACAACAACGAGACCGACCGGCACCTGACCTCCAGCGACCTGCCGCCGCGGGTGCTGCACGAGTACGAGCTGCCGGCCTTCCGCGAGCCCGTCGCCACCGGCGCCGCGGTGGCCGTGATGGCGTCGTACAACCTGGTCAACGGGCGGCCGGCGCACCTGAGCCCGCTGCTGGGCGACGAGCTGCGCTCCTGGACCGGCGACGACGTGCTGGTCGTGGGCGACGCGTTCGCCGGCAGCAACCTGGCCGGCGACCAGCACTACCTGAGCGACCACGCCGCCGGGTTCGCCGCCGCCCTGCGCGCCGGCGTGGACTGCTTCACCGAGGACGCCGAGGCGACCCTGGGCCGACTGCACGAGGCCCTGGAGCGTGGCCTGCTCGCCGAGTCCGACGTGGACAACGCGGCCCGGCACATCCTGGCGGTCCGGTTCCGGCTGGGCGAGTTCGACCCCGAGGAGCCCAACCCGTACGCCGCCACGACCGCAGCGGTGGTCAACTGCGTAGAGCACCAGCGGCTGGCCCGCGAGGCGGCCCGGGCGAGCGTGGTGCTGCTGAAGAACAGCGACGCGGTGCTGCCGCTGGCCCCGGACCGCACGGTCGCGGTGCTCGGCCCGCTGGGCGACACGGTGCTGGCGGACTGGTACAGCGGCACCCTGCCGTACGCGGTGACCCTGCGCGCCGGCCTCGCGGAACGCCTCGGTGACGACGCGGTGCGCACCGCCGAGGGGGTGGACCGGGTCCGGCTGCGCACCCCGGGCGGGACGGTGCTCGGCGGCGACGGCCCCGACGGCGCCGCGCTGCGGGTCGGCGAGCCCGCCACCGGCCCCGCGGCGGGCTTCGACCTGCTCGACTGGGGCGGCGGCACGATCACGCTGCGCTGCGCCGCGAACCGGCGGTACGTGCGCGCCGACGAGAGCGGCACGCTGGTCAACGACCGGGCCGAGCCGGGCGAGTGGGTGGTCCGGGAGACCTTCGAGCCGGTCCGGCAGGGCGACGCGGTGGTGCTGCGACACCTGGCGAGCAACCGGTACGTCGCGGCCGGCCCCGACGGCGTGCTGCGCGCCGACGCCGCCGGACCGGACACGGCCACCGCCTTCACGCTGGAGCTGGCCGAGGACGGGGTCGCGGCCGCGGCGGCGCTGGCCCGGGACGCGGACGTGGCGCTGGTGGTGCTGGGCAACCACCCGATGGTCGCCGGGCGGGAGACCGAGGACCGGCTCGACCTGGCGCTGCCGCCGCGGCAGGAGGCGCTGCTGCGCGCCGTACGGGCGGCCAACCCGCGGACCGTGCTGGTGCTGACCAGCAGTTACCCGTACGCGGTGGGCTGGGCCCAGGAGCACCTGCCGGCGCTGCTGTGGTCGGCCCACGGCGGCCAGGAGTTCGGTGCGGCGCTGGCCGACGTGCTGCTCGGCGAGACCGCGGAGGGCGAGCCGGTGGAGCCGACCGGCCGGTTGCCGCAGACCTGGTACCGCGGCGCCGACGAGCTGCCGGACCTGCTCGACTACGACATCATCGGCAGCGACGCCACCTACCTCTACTTCCGCGGCGTGCCGCTGTACCCGTTCGGCCACGGCCTCGGCTACACCCGCTTCGCGCACAGCGACCTGCGGCTGAGCGCCGCCGAGGCGGAGCCGGGCGCCGAGGTGCTGATCAGCGTGGACGTGGTCAACACCGGCGACCGGACCGGCACCGAGGTCGTGCAGTTCTACACCCGGCAGCGCCGCTCCCGCGACAAGCAGCCGCTGCGGCAGCTCCGCGGCTTCCGGCGGGTCCGGCTGGCCCCGGGCGAGCGGGCCACGGTGACCCTCCCGCTGCGGGTGGACGACCTGGCCTTCTTCGACGTGGTCCAGGACCGGCCGGTGGTGGAACGGGCCCGGCACTCCGTCCTGGCGGCCCGCTCCTGCACCGACCTCACGGCGAGCACGACGCTGACCGTGCACGGCGAGGAGCTGCCCGGCCGACGGGCCGCCGGCCTGCGGGCGGCGAGCCGCGACGGCGAGTACGGCACCGCCCTGACCGACGAGGGCCCGGAGCGCGGGGACGCGGTCGTGGCCGTACGCGACGGCGCCTGGCTGGCCTTCGGCCGGGTCGACTTCGGCGCGGGCACCGACCGCATCACCGCGGCCGCGGCGGCGGCCGGCCCCGGCGCCCGGATCGAGGTCCGGCTCGACGAGCCGCTGTCCGGACCGGTCGCGGCCGTGTTCGACGTGCCCGCCACCGCCGGCCGGCACGACTGGGCCGAGGTGGCCGCGCCGCTGACCGGGGCGACCGGCCGGCGCGACCTCTACCTCGTCTTCCCCACCGCCGGCGCCCGGCTGAGCCGGGTGGGGTTCGGCGCGGGCTGAGGTCTCAGGGCCGCAGTGCCAGCTTGCCCACGGTGGCACGGGCTTCCAGCTCGGCGAGCGCCTCCGGGCCGTCGGTCAGCTCATGGACGGTGGGCCGGCCGGGGCCGAGCACCCCGGCCGCGAGCAGCGCGGCCAGCTCACCCATGAGCTCGCCGAAGAGCTGCGGAGCGGCCTGGATCAGAACGCCGATGTTGAGCCGATGACGTGGACCTGGTGCCGGTAGACCAGGTCCCGGTTGGTGATCGCGGCCTCCCCGCCGGCCAGGCCGTAGACGACGACCCGGCCGGTGACCCGCTTGGCCGCGGCCAGGCCGGCGTCGAGGGTGGCGCCGCCGACGGACTCCAGCACCCGGTCGACGCCGGCGCCGCCGGTCAGCCGCAGCACCTCGGCGGCGAGGTCCGCACCGCGGGCGTCGATGACGTGGTCGGCGCCCAGGGCCCGTACCACCTCGTGCTTGCCGGGCGAGGCCGACGCGATGACCGTCGCGCCGTAATGCTTGGCGATCCGCACCGCGGCCTGGCCGGTCCCGCCGGCGGCGGCGGTGATCAGCACCGTCTGCCCCGCGGCGACACCGCCCAGCGGCTTGAGCGCCGCCAGGGCGGTCGGCCAGTTGACGACCAGGCCCAGCGCCTGCTCGTCGGACCAGCCCGCCGGCACGGGGACCGCCGCGGCCGCGGGCAGCAGCATGTGCTCGGCGAAGGCGCCGCCACCCATGGCGACCCCGATGACGTGGACGCCAGGCTCCAGGCCGGTCACCCCCTCGCCGACGGCGGTGACCTCACCGGCGCCCTCGATCCCGGCCACGTACGGCGGCCGCGGGCCACCGGCGAACGTGCCGTACGCCTGGGAGATGTCGACGAAGTTGACCCCGGCGGCGGTGACCCGGATCAGCACCTCGCCGGGGCCCGGGCTCGGTACCGGCGCGTCGGCGATCAGGCGCAGGTCCCGAGGGCCGCTCAGGGAGGTCTGCTGCAGGGCGCGCATGGTCGCGGGAGTGCTCATGGCGGGTGCCGTCCTTTGTTTGTCGATTGACCAACAATTAGCGCACCACCCTCCGGAGGTCAAGGTAAAGTTGAACGATCGACCAAGAAGTACGGAGATCCCTGGATGGCTACCCGCGGCAGGCCGCGCACCTTCGACCCGGACACGGCCCTGCGCCGGGCGCTGGACCTGTTCTGGGAGCGGGGGTACGAGGGCACCTCCCTCAACGACCTCGCGCAGGCCATGGGCATCGCCTCGGCCAGCATCTACGCCTGCTTCGGCAGCAAGGAGGAGCTGTTCCGCCAGGTGATGGCGCTCTACGGCGTGACCTCGGGCGAGCCGCCCCGGCGCGCGTTGCGCGAGCAGCCGACCGCGCGGGCCGCGGTCCACGCCATGCTGCGCGCCACCGCCGACGAGATCACCCGCCCGGACACGCCGCACTACTGCATGCTCGTGCTGGCCGCGCCCACCGGCGCGGTGGAGAACCACGCGGTCCGCGACTTCCTGGCCGACCGCCGGCGCGGCCAGCACACCGCCATCAGGGACCGCCTCGCCCGGGGCGTCACGGACGGCGATCTCACCGCGTCGCCCGCCGGCCTCGACGCCCTGGCCCGCTACTACACCACCGTGGTGCAGGGCCTGTCCCTGCAGGCGCGCGACGGCGCGACCCGCGCCGAACTGGAAGCGGTCATCGGCTGCGCGATGGCCGCGTGGGACGCGCTGCCGGCGGCTGCGCGCTGAGTCAGCGGGCCGCCAGGTGCGCGCGCACCGCCGCCACGGTGGTGACGTCGGCGTACTTGGCGGCCAGGTCGTACAGGTTGGCGTCGTGCACCGCCGGGGTGCGGTCGCCGCACGCGTCGGCCACCACGATCGGGCGGAAGCCGTGCTGCATCGCGTCCGTCGCGCTGGCCCGCACGCAGCCCGACGTCGACACCCCGGCGATCACCGTGGTGTCGACGCCGGCGGCGGTGAGGGTGGCGGCCAGCGAGGTGCCGAAGAAGGCGGACGCGTACTGCTTGACCACCACCGGCTCGCCGGGGCGCGGGGTCAGCTCGGCGACGAGCTCGCCCAGGTCGCCGGCGCCCTCGGCGAGCAGCGCGAGGCCCGGCACCTTGCGGACGAACAGGCCGCCGTCGGCGAGCCCGGCCGCGTACCGCACCCGGGTGTGCACCACCAGCAGCCCGGCGTCCCGGGCCGCGGCCAGCAGCGCGGCGCAGCCGTCCACCGCCGCCCGGGAGCCCAGGTCGAACGGGCTCCCGGGGGTGAAGTACGCCCGCATCATGTCGATGACCAGCAGGGCGGGCCGCCGGCCCCACCCCAGCTCACCACCGAACGGGCCGGTCATGCTGGGCCACCCTTCGACATGCCCTCCTGGCCCTCGCCTGCCGGGCCGCGGCGCGGTGCGGCTGAGTGCCGCTCGGTGCAGTCGGTCATGCCCAGACGGGGCGGGTCGGCGCGGGCAACCCCGTCTCCTCCTCGCACCGGGCCAGGATCTCGTCCAGCCCGGGGCCCATGTCGAACACGGGCAGCTCCTCCGGGCGCCCGGCGCGGAGCTGCGCCCGCAATGCCTCGGTGGCCGCCGGGTCGGTCGTGCCGGCGTCGTCGACGACCACGCCGTAGCGCCGCGCCCCCGCGGCGGTGACCAGGCCGCGCCGCACCTCCAGGCCGACCAGCTCGGGATCGCGCAGCAGCGGGTCGCCCCAGCCGCCGCCGCCCCAGGTGACGAAGTGCAGCACGTCGCCGGGGCGGACCGGCACGTCGTGGCACTTGCTCGGCAGGATCTCCCGGCTGCCGTCGACCCGGTCGATCCACTTGCGACCGCGGGCGCCGGGCGCGCCGCCGTTGACGCCCCACGGGTACATCAGCCAGCGGTCGTCGTGGATCGCGATCGTCCCCGGCTCGAGGAAGTGGTACGCGACGTCCACACCGTTGCCGCCGCGGTGCAGACCGGCCCCGCCGGTGTCGGCGATGGTCTCCCACTTCTCGATCCGCAGCGGATAGTACGACTCCAGGAACTCGCAGGGGATGTTGACGAAGCTGGGCCACAGCGAGTGCCCGTCCGGCCCGTCGCCGAGCGGGCGGCCCGGGATGCCGCCGAAGCCGATCGAGTAGAGCTGGAACCACTCGCCCTTGCGCTCGCCCCCGCTGTAGTTGCCGGAGTACATGAAGTGCGGCGACGAGGAGAAGCCGGCCGCGTTGAGCAGCGCCGGGTTGGTCTGCCCGAGCAGCCCGCCGAACAGGTCGAAGACCCGGCCGATGCCGTGGTTGCGGGCGTTGAGCGCGGCCGGGTGCTTCGGCTTCCAGTACGAGCCGTCCGGGATGGTCACGTCGACCAGCGGGTAGAAGCCGTCGTTCCAGAGGATCTGCGGGTCGGCCACGGTGATCATGTAGATGCCGAAGAACATCCGGGCCAGGTTCTCGTTCAGGTAGTAGTTGATCGGGCCCTGCGCCTGCGGCGACGAGCCGGTGAAGTCCAGGTGCACCTTGTCGCCGGTGCGGGTCAGCGACAGCTTCAGCTCGTACGGGCCGAAGCCGACGCCGTCGTCGCAGATGTAGTCGGTGAACGACAGCGTGCGGCCCTCCTCGAAGACCAGGTGCAGCAGCGCCTTCATCGCGTCGTGGTTGCGCTGCAGCAGCGCGTCCAGCGCCGACAGGTACGTCTCCACGCCGAACCGGGCGCACATCTCCTGCACCCGGCGCGCGGCCGTGCGGCAGGCGGCGACCAGCCCGTTGAGGTCGGCCCGGTTCCAGTCCGGCACCCGCACCTGGTTCAGGATGATGCGCAGCGCGTCCTCGTTGACCCGGCCGGCCTCGTAGAGCTTGAACGGCGGGATCACCACGCCTTCCTCGTAGATGGTGCGGGCGTCGGTGGGCATGGACGACGGGGTCTTGCCGCCCACGTCGGACATGTGCCCGAACATCGACGCCCAGCCGACCACCCGTCCCGCGACGAAGATCGGCAGCACCACCAGCCAGTCGTTGGCGTGGCTGATCGCGGCGCCGCACGCGTACGGGTCGGAGGTGAGCAGGACGTCGCCCTCGCCGATGTCGCCGTCGAAGCCGGCCAGGAAGTCCGGGATGGACAGCCCGAACTGGCCCACCACCATCTTGCCGGCCGGGTCGGCGATCAGCGGGAACTCGTCGTGCTGCTCGCGGATGCCGGGCGAGAGCGCGGTGCGGAAGAGCACCTCGTCCATCTCGTAGCGGGCGTTGCGCAGCCCGTTCTCCACCAGGTCCAGGGTCACCGGGTCGACCTCGACCCGGGGTACCTCGGTGGTGTCGGTCTCGACGATGCGCGCCATGTCAGGCCTCCGTAACGCTGGGACGGATCAGCAGGCTGCCGCCGGCGTCGGCGGTGGCGGTGTGCCCGGGCAGCACGAGGGTGGTGGAGTCCATCTCGACGACGATCGCCGGACCGGGCACCACGTCACCCGCCCGGAGTTTGAGCCGGTCGTAGAGCCCGGCGTCGACGAAGTCGCCGTCGACGTAGATGCGGGTGGCGCCGGTGCGGGCGGCCGAGACGTCGCCGTCGCCGGGCTCGAGCCGGATCGGGGCGACCCGCGGCCGCGGCCCGCTGACCGTGGCCCGGGCGTTCACCAGCTCGTGCCCGGCCGGCAGGGTGAACGAGAAGAGCCGCTCGTGCTCCGCGTCGAAGCGCCGGGCGAGCTGGGCCGGGCCGTCGTCGGCGCCGAGCAGTCCGGCGTCGAAGGTGACCGCCAGCTCGTTGCCCTGCCCCACGAACCGCAGATCGGCCGAGTACGTGACGGTGTGCTCGCCGGCCGGGACGCCCTGGCCGACCAGCCGCCGCGACGCGGACTCGGCCAGCTCGCCGAAGACGGCGCGCAGCTCCGCCGCGTCCAGCTCGTCGAGCTTGCGCAGCACCGTGCGGGCCGACTCGTCGCGGGCGGAGGTGGTGGCGTCGCCGAGCGCGCAGAGCACCCCGGGCGACGGCGGCACGATCACCGGCCACGCGCCGGTGAGCCGGCCGAGCGCGTTGGCGTGCAGCGGCCCGGCGCCGCCGAAGGCGACCAGGGCGAAGTCGCGGGGGTCGAAGCCCTGCTGCACGCTGACCAGCCGCAGGCCGCCGAGCATGTTCTCGTTGACGATGTCGATGATCCCGGCCGCGGCGGCCTCGGCGCTGGGCAGGCCCATGGCATCGGCGACGGTCTGCACGGCGGCCCGGGCGGCCTCCCGGTCCAGGGTGATCTCGCCGCCGGCCAGCGTGGTGGGCAGGTAGCCGAGCACCACGTTGGCGTCGGTCACGGTGGGCTCGGCGCCGCCCTTGCCGTACGCGGCTGGTCCCGGCTCCGCCCCGGCGGACTGCGGACCGACCCGCAGCGCCCGGGTGAGCTGCGGTACGTGCGCGATCGAGCCGCCGCCCGCGCCGACCGTGCGCACGTCGACGGCGGAGGCCCGGACCGTCAGGTCGCCGACCTTGGTCTCGCGGCCGATCCGGGCCGTGCCGCCGCGCACCAGCGCGACGTCGGTCGAGGTGCCGCCCATGTCGAAGGTGATGAGCTCGGTGTGGCCGGACTGCTCGGCCACCCACACCGCGCCGGTGACCCCGCCGGCCGGGCCGGACAGCAGCATGGTGACGGGCGCGGAGATGGCCGCTTCGGCCGCCGACAGGCCGCCGTCACTGCGCAGGATGGACAGTTCCCCGGGTACGCCCTGCCGGGTCAGCTGGGCGGACAGGTTGGCCACGTACCGGGCGACCTGGGGCTGCACGTAGCCGTTGGCCACGGTGGTCAGCGCGCGCTCGTACTCGCGCATCTCGGGCAGGACCACACTGGAGAGCGAGACCTCGACGCCGGGCAGCTCCTCGGCGGCCAGCTCGGCGATGCGCCGCTCGTGGCGGTCGTCGGCGAAGGCGTTGATGAGCGAGACCGCGAGGGCCTCGACGCCGTTGGCCCGCAGCACGCGCAGCGCCGCGCGGGTGGCCTCCTCGTCGAGCGCGAGCACCACGCTGCCGTCGCTGCCGATCCGCTCCGGCGCCTCCACGGTGTTCTCCAGCGCGGCCAGCGGCTCCGGCTTGGGCCAGATGATCCAACCGGCCAGCCCGCCGGGCACGAACGAGCGGGCGATCTGCAGCACCTGGCGGAACCCGCGGGTGGTCACCAGCCCGACCGTGGCGCCCTTGCCCTCGAGGATCGCGTTGGTCGCGACGGTGGTGCCGTGCAGCACGTGCGCGATGTCGCCGCGCTCGACGCCGGCCTCCGCGCACACCTTGTCGATGCCGTGCAGGACCCCGATCGACTGGTCGCTCGGCGTCGAGGCGGTCTTGGCCCGCCAGGTCGACCCCGACTCCTCGTCGACCAGCAGCACGTCGGTGAAGGTCCCGCCCACATCCACGCCGAGTCGATATGACATCTCGCTCCCTTCTCAGATGATTCCGGCTGCGCGCAGGCGTACCTGCTCCTTGTCGTCCAGGCCGATCAGTCCGCCGTAGATCTCGTCGTTGTGCTCCCCGAGGGCCGGCCCGGCGGTGCGGACGGCGCCGGGGGTCGCGGACAGCCGCGGGGTCGCGTTCTGCATGGGCAGCTCGCCGAAGTCGGGGTGCGGCACCCGGACGATGGCCTCGCGGGCCGCGAAGTGCGGGTCGCCGAACATGTCCTTGGCCCGGAAGATCCGCCCGGCCGGCACGCCGTTGCCGTGCAGGGTCTCGAGCAGCTGCTCGGCGCCCAGCGTGGAGGTCCAGCGGGCGATGTGGTCGTCGAGCTCGGCCATCGCGGCGCCGCGGGCCGAGTGGGTGGCGTAACGCGGGTCCCGGGCCAGCTCCGGCTCGTCCATCGCCGCGGCGAGCCGGCCGAAGACGGTGTCCTGGTTGGCGGCGATGAGGATCAGGTCGCCGTCGCCGGTCGGGTAGACGTTGCTGGGCGAGACGTTCGGCAGCGTGGCGCCGGTGCGCTCGCGCTGGTAGCCGGCGACCGCCCACTCCGGCAGCAGCGACTCCATCATGGCCAGCACCGCCTCGTAGATGGCCGAGTCGACGATCTGGCCGCGGCCGGTGCGCCCCCGGCTGTGCACGGCGACCAGGGTGCCGAGGCAGGCGTAGACCGCGGCCAGCGAGTCGCCGAGGGAGATGCCGGCGCGCACCGGCGGGCCCTCGGGGTCGCCCATCACGTACCGGATGCCGCCCATGGCCTCGCCGATCGAGCCGAAGCCGGCCCGGCCGGCGTAGGGCCCGGTCTGGCCGTAGCCGGTCACCCGGGTGATGATCAGGCCGGGGTTGGTCCGCCAGAGCGTCTCCGGGCCCAGCCCCCAGCGCTCCAGGGTGCCGGGGCGGAAGTTCTCCACGACGATGTCGGCGCTGTCGATGAGCCGGCGGATCAGCGCCTGGCCCTCCGGCTCGCGCAGGTTGCAGGTGATGGACTTCTTGTTGCGGGCCACCACCGGCCACCACAGCGACTTGCCGTGCGGCTTCTCCCGGCCCCACTCGCGCATCGGGTCGCCCTTGGCCGGATCCTCGACCTTGATCACCTCGGCGCCGAAGTCGCCCAGCAGCTGGCCGCAGAACGGCCCGGCCAGCAACTGGCCGAACTCCACGACGCGCAGATCGTCCAGCGGAAGAGTCATGAGCGCGGTACCCCGATCATCGTGGCGCGGGCGTTGTAGAGGTGGGCCCGCATGATCGCCTCGGCCCAGTCACCGTCGCCGGCCCGCGCGGCGGCGACCATCTCGACGTGGTGGTGCAGGCTGCGCAGCAGCGCCTCCGGGGTGTAGTCGTGGAAGTTCTGGTGGACCACGGCGGCGTGGGTGACCCCGCGCAGCGCGGCGGCCAGCGGCGCCGTCCCGGCCGCCTCGATGAACAGCCCGTGGAAGCGCCGGTTGGCCTCGACGATCGGGGTGAGGTCCTGCCGGCGGCCGGGCCGGCCGGTGCGCAGCATGGACTCGGCCAGCTCGTGCAACTCGTCGAGCTGCTCCGGGCCGAGCCGGGGGACGGCGAGGCGGACCGCGTACGGCTCCAGCCGCAGCCGCAGCTCGAAGATGTCGCGGAGCTCGGCCGTGGACCAGGTCGCCACCCGCGCGCCGCGGTTCGGCTGGAGCTCGACCAGTCCCTCGGCGGCGAGCCGGGTCAGCGCCTCCCGGATCGGCGTGCGGCTCACCCGCAGCCGGCTGGCCAGCTCGGCCTCGCCCAGCCGGGCCCCGGACGCGATCACCCCGGAGAGGATCTCCTCCCGCAGGGACTGCGCCGCCTGTTCCGCTGCTGGTCGCACCGGGCCTCCCGTTCCGCTCGATTGCATGCAATCCTTGTCACGGCCCGGGTGTTTGCGCAAGAGAGGTGTCCACGATGTCGAGAGGTTGTATGCAATGAGCGTTTCGATCGTGGAGGTCTCCCCCCGCGACGGCCTGCAGAACGAGGCCGTCCCGGTGCCCACCGCCGACAAACTGGCGCTGATCGACACGCTGGTGTCCAGCGGGCTGCGCCGCATCGAGGCGACCAGCTTCGTCAACCCCCGGCGGGTGCCGCAGCTGGCCGACGCCGAGGAGGTCGCCGCGCGGCTGCCGCGCGGCCGGGTGTCCTGGATCGGCCTGGTGCTCAACGAGCGCGGCCTCGACCGGGCCATCGCCGCGGGCATGGACGAGGTCAACGTCGTGGTGGTCGCCACGGACACCTTCAGCCGGCGCAACCAGGGCGTCGACACGGCCGGCGGCATCGCGGCCTGGCACCGGATCGCCGAACGGGCACGGGCGGCCGGTCTGCGCACGACGGTCTCGGTCGCGGCGGCGTTCGGCTGCCCGTTCGAGGGCGAGGTGACCACCGACCGGGTCCGCGAGGTGATCGCGAGCTGCGCCACCGCCCGCCCCGACGAGCTCGCACTGGCCGACACCATCGGCGTCGGCGTCCCGGCCCAGGTACGCGCCCTGGCCGCCGCGGCGGCGGCCGAAGCGCCCGGGGTGCCGCTGCGCTGGCACTTCCACAACACCCGCAACACCGGCTACGCCAACGCCCTCACCGCGGCCGACCTGGCCGGCGACCACCCGGTGGCCCTGGACAGCAGCGCCGGCGGGATCGGCGGCTGCCCGTTCGCGCCGAACGCCACCGGCAACATCGCCACCGAGGACCTGCTGTACCTGCTCGGCCGCAGCGGCTACGAGACCGGGGTGGACGTCGCGGGGCTGCTGCCGTTGGGGGCGCGGTTGGGTGGGCTGCTCGGGCATGAGGTGCCGGGGCAGTTGCGGCGGGCGGGGGTGTTTCCGGGCGCCCAGCCGTAGGGCAGGCGATTCGTCAAGGCCGTTCGCGCTCCTTTCCGATCCCGGGTGAATTCACTCCTTTGCGCGTAGCGATGAATTGGCATGATCGACCCGGCCGTCGGGGTCGGAAACTGTCGGCCGTGGGCGAGACAATGGACGCATGCCGCAGCTTCACCTGTTCGCGAAGGCTGAGTTGGCCGCCATGCGCGACCGCACCAGGTCGCGCACCTGTTCGGCCGGGCGGGAGCAGTTCCGCCGCGATCAGCAGCGCCGTCGGAACTGGGGACTGGCACGACGGCACGCCGAGCGGCTGCGGCGTCTGTGGGCCAGGCCGGCGGGTCGCGCGCTGCATCCTTCCCATCAGCTGTCCGATCGCGCGTCGCCTTCTCAGCCGGGCGGACACCACGCTGCCGCGTCAGGTCAGGAGGCCTCGGCCGCGCGAGATCTGCCGCGACGCCGGGAGCGCACGGGATCGGGTGCATGCGCCGGTCTTGAGCCGGCAGCGGGCGCGTCCGTGGCGGTGCGTGCCGACCGGCCGCGCCGGCCCGGAGACCCGCTCATGCTGGTCACCCAGCCGCGCCGACCAGCGACACCGGCCCGGACTCCGGCCCGTGCCAGTCACCTGAGCGCGCCGCCCCAGACTCCCCCGCCCGACCGCGACGCCCCGAACACCCGCTCGACCGCGCCGGTCTCCGCGCCCAACCGCGCCGCTCCGGACACTCGACCGCGCGCCCGCCGGCCACACCCGCCGCCCGGCGAGGACGGCCAAACACGCCACGGCGCTCCAGCCAGCTTGCCGGCCGCGCCATTCCCAACCACCGCGCCAGCCGCGACCGCCGCCGACGATCAAGGCAGAAATACCCTTCACCGCTGGCCCCTTCATCGGCCGGGACCACCTCGAATAGCCGTAGCATTCCGAGGCCGTTGTCGCGCCGGTGGACGGGCACGGGCGTCGCCGGGAGGCTTGGACGAGAATGCATTCGACGTGTCTATTCGGCCCCTTCGTCGACACGGGCCTGGCACCAATCTGGCGTGGCGGCCTCCCTCAGCGCCGGCGGCCCGGCCGCCCAGCGAGGGAAGCGGGCCGTCCGGTCGTGGACCGACCCGCTCAGCACTGCGGGGACCAGCCGTCGGCGCCGGCGAGGAACGCGGCGACGGTCAGGTCGGCCGCCTCCTCCGGGGTGAGCTGCGGGCGGTCCGGCGTCACCAGCGCGCCCGGCCCGCGGTTGTGGTACTCGGCGAACCGCGCGTCCCGCCAGGGCCAGGTGCCGAAGTCGCTCCACGGGGTCGCTCCGATGTGCGCGCCCAGCCACGACTCGCGGATGACGGTCTGGCCGATCGCGTTCGGGTCCTGGCTGGGGTGCCAGGGGCGGCCCAGGAAGACGCTCGCCGGCGGCGCGTCCGAGGTGAACGCGCACCGGGCGAAGAGCAGGCCGTGCGGGTTCGTGATGCTGGTGCTCGGCGCGGTCACGTACCCGTTGTTGGTGGCCGAGCCGCGGTCGAGCGAGTGGATCCGGCAGCGGTCGAAGGCGGCCGTGCCGCGGCCGAAGATGAAGTCCACGTCGCCCTCGACGTAGCAGTGGCGCAGGTAGATGCGGGCCGGCACGTCGGCGGCGGGGCTGTTGAGGTAGAGCGTGTCCTGGTTGCCGAGGAACCGGACGGTGTCGAACTCGATGCGGTCGGCGCGGGTCAGCACGGCCACCGCCTGCCGGCCGGTGATCTCCGGGTGGGCCGCCTCGTCGAAGGAGTTCGAGAAGGTCAGGTTCCGGGCGGCGAAGTCGGCCCCGTCGACGGTGACGGAGGCGCTGCCGGACGTGCCCCAGGTGCCGCCGTCCGGGCGCGGGGTGCCGTTGGCCCGGTCGTCGGTAATCACCACGTGCTCCGGGCGGCGGCCGCGGCCGCGCAGCAGGATGTGCGGCTTGTCGGCGGGGATGATCACCTGGCCGTGGTACGTGCCGGGCGCGATGTCGATGGTTTGGCGGGTCGCGTTGCCGGCGGGCACGGCGTTCACCGCCGCCTGGACGGTGGTGAAGTCGCCGCTGCCGTCGGCGGCGACCGTGCTGCGCGTGCCGGACCCCGCCGGACCGGACCCCGCCGGACCGGACCTGGCCGGGCCGGCCTGGACGGGACCGGCCGGGGCGCGGCCGGCCGGGGCAGCCTGGGCGGATCGCCCACCGGCGGCGGAACCGGCGGCGATCGCCACGCCGGAGCTCGCGGCCAGCCTGATCAGGGTGCGGCGATCCATGGATCCTCCCGGGGCATGAGGTAAGCGCTTTCCTTCCGCCCGACCGTAGGAGGCGCAGCCACGTCCGTCAATGGCCCACGCCAAGCCGGCGAACCCTCGGCGGTTCCCCCGGGGGTCGGGCTGGCAGCGGGTCGTCGGGCCATCGTCCCGGCCCGGCAACACCAGCCCGGCAGATCAACCGCCGCGCACCCCCAGCAGCGAGCCGGCAGACCCTCGACGGGTCCACCGGCTCGATCCAGCCGTGCTGGGGTGCCCGGCCTACCAGAGGATGCCCGGCTGCGGGATCTCCGCCCCGACCGCGAAGAAGTCGTGCCACTTCACGCCCGTGCCGACGAACCGGCGGCCGGTGGAGCGCGCCACGTACACGTCCGCGGCCGCGCCCCGGGTGAACGTCGCGATGTCGGTCCGGCCGTCGCCGGTGAAGTCGCCCGTGCCCGGGATCTCCGCCCCGACCGCGAAGAAGTCGTGCCACTTCACGCCCGTGCCGGCGAAGTACGAGCCCCGGGACAGCGCCACGTACACGTCGGCCGCCGGGCCGCGGGTGAACGTCACGATGTCGTCGCGGCCGTCGCCGTTGAAGTCGCCGACCGAGGGCAGTTCCGAGCCCACGGCGAAGTAGTCGTGCCACTTCACGCCCGTGCCCGAGAACGACGAGCCGGTCGACAGCGCCACGTACACGTCGGCGGTCGCGCCCCGGGTGAACGTCGCGATGTCGTCCTTGCCGTCGCCGTTGAAGTCGCCGACCGCCGGGACCTCC
>NZ_BOMQ01000030.1 GCF_016862275.1 Actinoplanes nipponensis
GTGCCCGCGGCGAAATAGTCATGCCATTTCACGCCGGTGCCGACGAACGAGGAACCGGTCGACAATGCGACGTACACGTCCGCGGACGCGCCCTTGGTGAATGTCGCGATGTCGTCCTTGCCGTCGCCGTTGAAGTCGCCCACCAACGGCGTCTCCGTGCCCACGGCGAAATAGTCATGCCATTTCACCCCGGTCCCGGCGAATGACTGGCCCGTGGACAGCGCCACGTAGACGTCGGCCGCCGGGCCGCGGGTGAAGGTGACGATGTCGTCGCGGCCGTCGCCGTTGAAATCCCCGGCCACGCCGCTGAAGCCGCCACCGGCGGGCGGCGCGGCCACGGCCGCGGAGGGCGTGATCTGGGCGGCCATCGTGATGGCCGTGACCGCTGCGAGCGCCAGCAGGCGCCGATTCCTGTGCATGTTCGTCCCCGTTTCTCGAGCGGACCCCCGATGGGTGCTGCCGGAGAAAAAAGTAGCCTCAAAAGCCGCGCTTGGCTTCATTCAGTCCACTTCCCGTCCAGCTCGGGCAAAGCCGGTGAGCAAGCCGCCGACGGAGTAGGATTTCCGCCTTTTCCCCTCTCGCGGGTCGACCGGATCACGCCTAGGCTCTCGTTCGCCCGGCTCATGCGTGCGGTCGCGATCCGATTCGCCACGTCCCGCCGGGTGAAACGGACCGAGAGGCACAACATGAGAAGACTTCTGGCGGCCGCGGTCGCCATCGGCCTGGCGGCCGGTGGCGCGGTGGCGTCGGCGCCCGCACAGGCGACGCCCGTGCGCGGCGAAACCGGTTACACACCCGCGCCGATCGCGTGGGGCACGTGCGAGAGCCCCGGGCTGCAGCGCCGCGGCGCCCAGTGCGGCATGCTCACGGTGCCGCTCGACTACCGGCGCCCGCACGGCAAGACGATCAAGCTGGCCGTCTCCCGCATCCTGCACAAGTCGTCCGACGCCGACTATCAGGGCGTCATGCTGACCAACCCGGGTGGCCCCGGCGGTTCCGGCCTGACCCTGTCGGTGCTCGGCGAGTACGTGCCGGACAACGTGGGCGGCGACTACGACTGGATCGGCTTCGACCCGCGCGGCGTCGGCTCCAGCGAGCCCTCGCTGACCTGCGACGGCGACCTGACCACCGCGTACAACCGGCCGTACTACGTGCCGGTCACGCGGTCGCTGGAGAAGGAGTGGCTGGCCCGGTCCAAGAAGTACGCCGAGGCGTGCGCGAAGGCCGGTGGCGAGCTGCTCGACCACGTCAAGACCACCGACACGGTCGCCGACATGGAGAGCATCCGCAAGGCGCTGGGCGCCCGGCAGATCAACTACTACGGCTTCTCGTACGGCACGTACCTGGGCCAGGTCTACAGCACGCTGCACCCGGAGCGGGTCCGCCGGATGGTCCTCGACGGCAACGTCGACCCCCGCGGCGTCTGGTACGACGCCAACCTCGCCCAGGACGTGGCGTTCGACAAGAACATCGGCACCTACTTCGCCTGGGTCGCCAAGAACGACGCCGTCTACCACCTCGGCACCAGCGGCAAGGTGGTGGAGCGCAAGTACTACGCGACGCTTGAGAAGCTGCGCAAGGCGCCGGCCGGCGGGGTCATCGGCCCGGACGAGTGGGCCGACGTGTTCACCTCGGCGGCGTACTACATCTTCGACTGGACGACCATCGCCGAGGCGTTCGCGGCGTACGTCAACGACGGCGACATCGCCGGGGTCAAGGCGCTGTACGACGGCGGCTACCCGCAGGGGCCGGGCACCGACAACGGCTACGCGATGTACCTGGCCACCCAGTGCACCGACGTGCAGTGGCCGAAGAACTGGAACAAGTGGCAGCGCGACAACTGGCGCACGTACGCCAAGGCGCCGTTCCTCACCTGGGGCAACGCCTGGTTCAACGCGCCCTGCCGGTACTGGAAGGGCGACGTCGGCCGGCCGGTGCGGGTCGACGGCAAGAAGGCGCCGGCGATCCTGCTGATCAGCGAGACGAACGACGCGGCGACGCCGTACTCCGGCAGCCTGTACGTCCGCAAGCTGTTCCCCCGCTCGGTGCTGCTGGAGGGCGTGGGCGGCACCACGCACTCGGCGTCGCTCAACGGCGTCGCCTGCACCGACGACACGATCGCGGCGTACCTGTCCGACGGCACGCTGCCGGACCGGGTGCGGGGCAACCGCTCCGACAAGCAGTGCGAGCCGCTGCCGCAGCCGGACCCGTCGCCCGCGGCGGCGAAGGCCGCGGCCGCTCCCGGCGGTGGCTCCAGCCGGGTGCTGCAGGACACGACTGTCCAGCGCTGACCGTACGGTGAGGGGGCGCGGGCGAACTGCCCGCGCCCCCTCGTCATGCCCGCTCGGTGCGGGCGCCAGGGTGGCGCGGCGAGTGCGCGCGGACCGGCGGACAGCACACGACGGCGAACCGACATGACGCACCTTTCACATAAGGATCGCCATTCATTCCACAGCCGACAAGACGGTATTCGGGGGCTCCGTTCCGATGGGGGATATCCGCGCCAATCACGCATCGCGTCGCGCCGGCCCACCGCCGCCCGCATGCTCGTCTAGGCTGGCCGCAAGCGGTGCCGAGACCGGCCCCCGGGAGCGCGGAGGAAGGTGACGGTGTCCCCGACGGCGCATTCCGACGAGCGCATTCCGGGCTCGCGTTCGGCCACCGATCCGGAACGGCTGCTGCCCCGCGGGCGCCACGATCTGACCCGGGAATTCGTCAGCCGGACCCAGCGGGACCGCCTCATCGACGCGATGGCCCGCACGGTGGCCGAGCGGGGCTACGCCAGCGCCTCCCTGGGTGAGGTGTGCGCCGCCGCCGGGGTCTCCACCCGCGCCTTCTACCAGCACTTCGCGGACAAGGAGGCCTGCTTCCTGGCCACCTTCGACCGCGGGGTGAGCCTGCTGCAGAAGTCGGTGGCGGCCGCTTACGCCGGGCCGGCGCGCTGGCCGCAGCGGATGCACCGGGGGCTGGACACGCTGTTGCGGATCCTGGCGGCCGAGCCGGCCTTCGCCGCCCTGGCGGTGGTCGAGGTGCTCGCGGCCGGGCCGCGCGCGCGGGCCTGCCGCCGGCAGCTGCTGGACGCATACGTGGTGTTCTTCGCCGAGGCGCCACGCCGGGCCGGGGCGCCGCCGGTGCCGTCCGGCGTGGTGGAGGCGGTGATCGCAGGCGTGTACGGCGTCATCTACGACTTCGTGTCCACGGGCCGGGCGGCGGAGCTGCCGCAGCGGCTGGGCGACCTGACGTACCTGGTGCTGGTGCCGTTCCTGGGCCCGGCGGCCGCGGCCCGGGTGGCAGCCGAGGAGCCCGGGTGAGGGCTGCCCCCTCACCCGGGCGGGATGCGACGGGTGTCGGCCGTGGCTATGCGGTCGGCGTGGGGTCGGTCGGGACCGGGTCCGTCGGGGTGGGGTCCGTCGGGGTGGGGTCGGTCGGGGTGGGGTCGGTCGGGGTGGGGTCGGTCGGGGTGGGCTCGGCCGTCGGCGACGGCTCCTCCGTGGGGGTGGGCTCGGTCGGCGCGGGCGTGCCGGCCGAGACGGTGATCTGCTGGGTGGGGTCGGTCGTGTCGGTCACCGCGTAGCGGGCCCGGAAGGTGGCCGTGGTGGCGCCGGTCGGGCAGGTCAGGCCGCCGGTCACCCGGATCGGCAGCGCGACGCCCGCGGAGAAGTCCAGGAGCGGGGCGCTGGTCGCCGTGCCGGGCACCCACGGGCCGCTGAACGAGGCGGGTCCGTCCGGCGCCACGGTCACCACGCAGGACGCCAGCCCCGAGATGGTGGTGACCACGCCGCCCTGCGGGATGGTCATGGTGCCGACCGAGCCGGTCTCGCCGTACTGCAGCGCGATGGTCCAGCTGCCGTTGGTGGAGTTGGAGACCGTGCGGGCGGTCGTGAACAGCACGTTGGTGGGGCAGGCGCCGCCGTTGTTGGTGAAGGTCGCCGGGGTCAGCGCCGAGACCACCGGGCCGTCGGCGCTGGTGTTGGCCGGCTCGGCCGGGACCGCGCCGTCGTTGCCGGACTGGTTGCAGGTCACCGTGGTGCTGCCGACCAGGAAGGTGGCCGTGGTGCCGGACACCAGCGCGGCGGTGTAGCTGTGCCCGGCGGGCCCGACCGTGGTCGGGGTGGCCGCCTGGGCGGCCCCGGCGGGGAACGCCACCAGGCCGGCCCCGGCGACGACGGCCGCCGCGGCGAGGGCGGCCCGGGAACGGGTACGAACCATGTCGATCTCCTTTGATCAGGGGGTACGGCGGCTCAGAAGCACTCGTCCTTGCCCCACTTGAGCCGCAGGGACAGGCCGGTGAGGTTGAACTCGCCGGCGGTCGTCGCCCAGGCCACCTGCTTGAGGTTGGTGATCGTGACCTTGTCGGCCTGCTGGCTGAAGAAGCCCTCGCGGCGCTGGGCGACCTCGGCGGGGTCGTTGGTCGGTCCCTTGTCGAGGGTGGCCGCGTCCCGGCCGATCTCCATGTCCTGGAACTTGGCGTTGCCGTCCAGGTTGGTCATGTCGACGACCATGTTGGTGGCCGTCACCGGGTCCTTGCCGGTGCCCGCCTTGATCTTGAGAGTGACCGAGCCGAAGTCGCCGAGGTCGGTCACCACCGACTGGCAGAGGTTGGTCAGCGTGGCGTTCTTCATCGCCGACACCGCCACCGGCTCCGGGCGCTGCGAGCCGGCGCCGGGTTCGGTGCGGGCGTCGACGGTGCCGTACTGGACGAAGCCGTTGGCCACCAGCTGGTCGGCGCTGACCTTGAACTGCTGGCCGGACACCGAGAAGGAGGCGGCCAGCGCGCCGTTGGTCATCAGCGTGAGCAGGCCGGCCACAGCCGCGGCGCTGAGCCCGAACAGGACGCCGAAGCGGCGCCAGTGGGTGCGCCCGTCCGGGGGCTGGTGGTGGTGGGTGTGACAGTCACAGGTGTGCACGGGATATCCCCCCACTTGATCCAGAAAAGGCAGTTGTTCTGGATGGGAGGCACGCTAACCCCGGCCCCGAGGCATCGTCAAGCGTCGAAGTCCGCGGCCGGCGGACCGGCGACCGGGGGCGGCTCGCGCCAGCTGCGCAGGGCCCACCACAGACCCACGGTGGCCAGGACGGTCAGCCCCTCCCCCGGTTCGCCCGGGGCCGGCGGCACCCCGGTCAGCTCGTGCAGCCGCCGCAGCCGGTACCGGACCGTGTTGGGGTGCACGTGCAACGCCGCGGCGGTGTGGTCGAGGCGCTGACCGTGATCCAGATAGGCCATCGCGGTCGACACCAGCTCGCGGTGGAAGTCGTCGCCCGCGCGCAGGGCGCCGAGCACGGCGGTCGCGGCCAGGCCGGCCAGCAGCGGCTGGGCGTTCAGCGCGAGGTCGCCGGCGTACTCCACGAGCGCGTGCAGGCCGGGCCGGCCGGAGCGGGCGGCCAGGGGCAGGGCGGACAGGCAGAGGTCGTACACCCCGCGGATGCCGGGCAGCGGCCAGGCCGGGGCGGCGACGAGCAGCAGCCCGGGGTCGGACGTGGCCGGGAGTCGCGGGGCGAGCACCACGAGGCGGCCCCGCACCGTACCCGCGGTCCCGCCCGCCGTCGCGAGCCGCCGCCCGGCCGAGCGCAGCCGGCCCGGATCCGTCACCTCCGAGACCAGGCAGTGGTAACGGCCCTCCGGCCGCAGCCCGGCCCGGACCAGATCCTCCGGCGGCGGCTGGTCGCCGAGCAGCAGCGCGCGCAGCACCCGGTCGCCGGCCGCCTCCCGGCCGCGGGCCAGGTCCTGCTCCGCGGCCCGGTGCCCGGCGATCACGTGCCGCTCCATGATCCCCAGGTAGCGGTCCAGCTCCAGCAGCACCTCGAGCAGCACGCCGTCCGGGATCTCGGCCGCGCGGGCCCGCTGGACCGCGATCTCCAGCGCCCGGTTGCGGCCCGCCTGCACGGCGCTGAGCAGGCCGCCGATGGAGATGCCCTGCGCCGCACGGTCGGCGCCGAGCCGGTCGGCCTCGGCGAAGTCGCGCTCGCTGGGATCGCCGGCGCGCTCGAACGAGGCCAGGCCGGCCGAGAAGAGCAGGGCGACGTGCCGGCGGGTCTCGGCCGCCGGCAGCCGGGCGATCTCCGGGGCCTCGGCCCGGGCCGCCCGGACCAGGTCGTCGACGATGGCCGGGTCGGCGGCCATGGCCCCGAGCACCTTGACGAACAGGTCGCCCCGCGCGGTCAGCGCCATCTCTCCCCCCAGCGGCGGTTGTGGCTGCCGCACAACGACGGGCCCGGACGTTGGTCACCGGCACCTATCGACGGGCGACGATCCGCTGTTTCCTGTGCGTTACCGCAAAGTAACATCGCTCCGCGCCGATGGAGAGTCCCGTGTCCCGAAAAATGTTCGCGTTGACCGCCCTGACCGCCGCGCTGCTCGCCGCCGCCCCGCTGCCCGCCGCGGCCGCAGCACCGCCCCCCGGCCTGCAGGAGGTGATGCCCCCCGGCCTGCAGGAGGTGATGCCCCCCGGCCTGCAGGAGGTGATGTTCGTCGGCAACAATTGGGCCGGCACGGTGGACGTGATCCGGTCCAGCGGCGACTACGCCCGGCTCGGCGGGTTCAGCGTGGTCCCCGACCTGGACGCGCGGCTGTGGGAGATCTACCTCAACCCGATCAAGCTGGCGTACTTCCTCGGCATCCGCTCCGGCCCGGGCGAGGGACACGACCAGCTGGTCGACGACATGTACACCACACCGGACGGCACCGCGGTGGTCGCGTCCCGGCCCAGCCTGGCCGACGTGATCTCCATCGACCTGCGCACCGGGCAGCCCCGGTGGCGGTTCGCCGTCTCCGGCTACCGCGCCGACCACATGGCCGTCTCCCCGGACGGCACTCAGGTCGCGGTCTCGGCGTCCACCTCGAACACGGTGCACGTGCTCGACATCGCCACCGGCCGGCAGCTGGGCTCGTTCGCCACCGGCGACAAGCCGCACGAGAACGTCTACACCGACGGCGGCCGCTACCTGTGGAACATGTCCATCGGCGAGGTCAACACCGACCTCGACGGGCCCGGCTGGGACTGGACCAAGGGCGACCGGCACATCACGGTCGTGGACACCACGACCTTCCGCACGGTACGCACCATCGACATGCGCGCCCGCCTCGACGCCTTCGGCCGCAAGGACCTGTCCAACGCCATCCGCCCCGCCGTCTTCACGCCGGACGGCTCGAAGCTGTACTTCCAGGTCTCGTTCTTCAACGGGTTCGTCGAGTACGACGTGGCCACCGACAAGGTCACCCGGGTGAAGACGCTGCCGAAGAACCCGGCCACCAGCGACGACCGCACCACCTTCGTCAACGACTCCCGGCACCACGGCCTGGCGATGAGCCCGGACGGCGGCAAGCTCTGCGTCGCCGGCACGATGGACGACTACGCCACCGTCGTGGACCGGGCCACGCTGCAGGAGGGCCCGCAGGTGCCGGCGGACAAGCCGTACTGGGCCACGGTCAGCGGCGACGGGCGGGACTGCGTGATCTCCGAGTCCGGCGCGGACCAGGTCTCGGCGATCAGCTTCGCCACCGGCCGGCGGGTGGCCACGGTGGCGGTGGGCGACCACCCGCAGCGGGTCCGGATCGGTCACGTGGCGACCGGGTGGACCGCGCCGGTCCCGGCCTCCCCCACCGGGGCCGGCCGGTCGGCGGGACGCTGAGACGGTCCCGCCGGCCCGCGTCCCGGTCCCCCGGCGTCACGGCACGGCGGCCAGGGCGGCGGTGGCCGGGTCGGTGGTGACGCGGCCGAGGTCGCGGCGGATCTCCCCGGCGTCCGGGTGCCCCAGGTCCTCCAGGATCAGGGCGGCCCGGCGCCAGGCCGCGCAGCCGTCCGGAACGGCCCCGGCGCCGAGCAGGACCGCGCCGAGCCGGCGCAACGTGTCGGCCTCCTGGAAGCGGTCGCCGCAGGACCGGAACGCGTCCACGGCGAGCCGGAAGTGGGCCATCGCGTGGGCGTGGTCCCCGGTCCGCTCGTACGCCGCGCCGAGGGTGTCCCAGGTCAGGCCCTGGCCGAAGCGGTCGCCGAGCCGCTCGTGCAGGGCCAGCGCCTGCCGGCAGCGCGCGATCGCCGTCGCGGGCCGGCCCAGGTGGGCGTGGTGCCAGCCGATCGCGTTGAGCGCCGTGGCCTGCCCGGCGAGGTGCCCCTCCTGTCGGAACAGGGCCAGGGCCTGCTCGTCGTGCTCGAGCGCGTCCGCGTGCCGGCCCTGCCGGGCGTACATCCGGGCCGTCGTCCGGTGGGTCGCCGCGAGGCCGGCCCGGTCGCCGGCCGCGCCGAACCGCTCCCGGGCGGTCGCCAGCTCCCCGGCCGCGGCGTCGTAGGCGCCCAGCCAGATCTGGGCGACGGCCAGCCCGCGCCGGGCGTCCGCCTCCGCGCCGGGGTCGCCGAGGCGGAGCGCCGCCCGGATCGCGGCCCGCTGCAGCGCCGTCCGGTCGTGCCACCGGCCGCGCCGTTCCAGATAGGTGGTCATGGCCCGGACCAGGACCAGCACCTGCCGGTCGGCGCCGCACCCGGCGGCCTGCGCGACGCACGACAGCAGCACCTGGTGCTCCTGCTCGAACCAGACCATCGCGTCGACCGGGTCGGCGGCCCCGGCGCCCGGGCCGGCCCGGGTCAGGTCGAGCGTGTGATCGGCGGCCAGCGCCGTGGTGGCGTAGTAGTCCAGCATGCGCTCGCGCACCGGGGCCGGGTCGCCCGCGAGCTCGGCGGCGTAGAGGCGGACCAGATCGTGCATGCGGTACCGGCCCGGCTGGTGCTCCTGCACCAGGTGGGCGTCGATGAGCTCGCGCAACGACGGCATGAGCTCGCCGCGCGCGAGCCCGGTCAGCCGACGCACGGCGGCCAGCGCGATGTCCGGGCCGGGCGCGGCGCCGAGCCGGCCGAACAGGTCGGCGGCGGCCGGCCGGACCGCCGCGAGCGAGGCGGCGAGCACGGCCCGCAGGTTGCTGCGCAGGCCGCCGCCGTCGAGCCCGTCCAGCCGGGCCGACGACTCCCGCAGGTCCTCGGCGAACGCGGACAGGGGCAACTCCGGGGCCAGCGCCGCCCGGCCGGCCACGATCCCGAGCGCCAGGGGCAGGCCGGCGCAGTGGCGGATCAGCTCGGCCACCGCCGCGGGCTCCGCGGTCAGCCGGGCCGCGCCGAGATGGCCGGCGAGGACCTGCGCCGACTCGGCGTCGTCGACCGTCGCCAGCGGCACCGGGCGGGCGCTGTGCCCGGCGACCAGGTCGGGCAGCCCGCTGCGGGCGGTGATCAGGGTGGCGCAGCTCGCCGCGCCCGGCAGCAGCGGTTCCACCTGCGCCGAGGTGCGGGCGTTGTCCAGCACCAGCAGGATCTGCCGCTCGGCCATCAGGCTGCGGTACAGGGCGACCTGGCTGTCCCCGTCGGGCGGGACGGCCGCCGCGGTGACGCCCAGGCCGTACAGCAGGCTGCGCACCGCCACCTCCGGCGGCACCGGGTCGCGGCCGGGGTCGAACCCGCGCAGGTTCAGATGGAGCTGGCCGTCGGCGAACCGGTCGGCGTTGTCGTGCGCCCAGCGCACCGCCAGCCAGGTCTTGCCCACGCCGCCCGGGCCGTGCACGACCACCACCGGAGCGGCCTTGCCGGCGGCGCCGGGCCGGAGCGCTGCGTCCAGGCGGGACAGCACGGCGGCGCGGCCGGTGAAGGCGGCCGGCAGCGGCGGCAGCTGCCGGGGCTTGGCCCGGTGTCCCGCCGCGCCGGCCCGGGGCGCCGCCAGGGAGGCGTCGGCGCGCAGCATCTGCCGGTGCAGCTGCCGCAGCGACGGGCCGGGGTCGATGCCCAGCTCGTCGGCCAGTTGCCGGCGTACCCGGTCGTAGTGGGCCAGCGCGTCGGCGCGCCGGTCGCTGCGGTACAGCGCCAGGATGAGCTGGCCGGCGAGCCGCTCGTCGAACGGCTCGGCCGCCGCCCGGGCGGTCAGCGCCCCGATCAGCTCGGCGTGCCGGCCGCCGGCCAGCAGCAGGTCGACGTGGTCGCGTTCGGCGGCCTCCCGCTCCCGGGCCAGCTCGGCGCGCAGCTCGGCCGACCACGGGGTGTCGAGCAGCCCCAGCGGATCGCCGCGCCACAGCCCCAGCGCCGCGGCGTACGTCTGCTGGGCCGTCGGCGCGGCGGCGGCGCGGGCCGCGGCCACCAGGTGGCGGAACCGGTGCAGGTCGACGGCGAGCGGATCCACGGCGAGCAGATAGCCCGCGGCCTGGCGGATGATGACGACGTCGTACGGCTCGAGGGCCTGCCGGAGCCGGCACAGGTAGGCGCGGGTGGTCTCCCGGGCCCGGCGCGGCGGGTCCGCACCCCAGACGCGGGCGACCAGGCTGTCGGGCGGCACGCACCGGCCCGCGTCGACCGCGAGCGCCGCCAGGACGTACGTCTGCTTGGTGTGGCCGATGTCGACCGCCCGGCCGCCGGACCGCAGCTCGATCTCGCCGAGCAGCCGGAACTCCGCTGACACAGTGATCAGGTCCTTCCCCCGGTGCTACCGGGCCAGTCTTCCCCACCGGCGCCGGCCCCGCTGTCGCCCAGCGGACCTGCGGGGCAACGGGAATCCAACGCCGGCCCAACGGGCCCGGCCCACGGTGGGTGGCGAGGGCGGGCAACAGGTGCCGGCCGTCGTCGAAGGAGGCAGCATGAACAGCACGGCAGGGGTCAGCGCGGCGGGCAGCAGCACCGCGGGCAAGACGGGCACGAAGCGGTACCGGGTCCAGCTGACCGCGCTGACCTGCAAGCGCAAGCAGGACGCGATCGGCCGGGACGAGCCCCAGCTGTTCGTCAACGGCGTCTCGGTCTACGGCCCGGGCGACATCGGCAAGGGCGAGACGGTGGACCTGCGCCCGCGGTCCGCGGTCTTCGCCTCGGTGGCCCACATGGCGCTGGTCGAGGCCGACCCGGGCGCCGACGACCAGCTGGGCGTGGTCACCGCGATCGCGGGCCAGGCGGGCCGGGGACCGCAGCGCGGCGAGTTCCACCTCCCGGCCGCCGACTACGAGATCACCTTCCAGGTCGTCCCGGCCTGACCGGCCGCGGACGGCCGGCACGGCAGGCGGGTTCCGCCGGGGCACGGCGCTCCGGCGGGACCCGTCAGCCACGGCTGCGGGCCGCGAGGCGGTGCCGCTGGGCGCCGAAGAACGCCACCGCGGCCAGCCAGATGCCGGCCAGCGGCAGCAGGCCCAGCCAGCCCTGGGTGAGCAGCAGCACCCGCAGCCGGCCCTTGGCCCACTGCATGCCCTGCGTCCGGCAGCCGTCGGTGCTGGTGCTGAGCACGTCGCACTGCGGCCCGGTGTGGGTGGCCGCGACCGCCTGGACGCCGGCGCCGCGGCCGCCCGGCGTCTGCGGGACGACCGGGCCACGGGCGGGCAGCGTGGACAGTTCCGGCAGCCAGGTCTGGAAGGTCCGCAGCATCGCCGCGTGGCCGCGCTCGTTGGGGTGCAGGCTGCCGTGCGAGAAGTTCTTCGGGTTGAAGCGCTGCTCGGCCGTCCCGCCCACGGACCGGATGCCGATGAAGTTCAGCCCCGGGCGGCCCTCGTTGTGCGGGTCGCAGAGCTGCAGGCCGGCGTCCCGCAGCGAGGACTCCATCGCCGCCAGGTAGTGGAAGCCGAACTCCGCGGCCGTCTCGGCGATCACCCGGTTCAGGCCGCGGGTCACGAACTCGTGCACGAAGCGGCGCTCCCCGGGCGCCAGGGCGACGTCGGCGCACGGCCCGGACAGGTCGATCGGGTCGGGGTAGCCGACCACGACCACCGGGCTGCGCGGGAAGACCGCGTCGAGCTGCCGGTAGGTGTCGCGCAGGTTGCGCCGGACCTGGGCCAGCGCGCCCGTCCACAGGGCGGCCTGGCTGCTGCACGGGCCGGGGGCCAGGCACATCAGCCCGATCGTGGAGAAGCCGGCGTCGTTGCCGCCGACGCCCACCACCACCATGGCCGGGGTGTAGCCGGGGCCGTAGTCGTGCAGGTAGGCGTCCAGCTGGGTGCGCTCCTCGCCGGTCTGCGGCTGGGGCGGCAGCCCGCCCGGCCGGACCGGGCCGACGGTGGCCGACTCGACGTTGCGGGTGCGCGCGCCCGAGCAGGCCAGGAACTCGACCTGGTCGAACGGGCGCTGCTGGCCGGCCAGCGCCGCCCAGGCGGTGGGCGAACGGCGGCACTGGTTGCCGCCGCCGACGTCCGTGCCCGCGTAGTACGTCGACGCGCCCTCGCCGGACATGTAGGAGTCACCGAAGGCGACCAGCAGGGCGCCCGCGCCGCGGTCGACCGCGAGGTCGGGCGGCGGGTCGGTGGGCGCCGGGGTCACGCCCAGCAGCGCGATCACGCTCATCACGCAGGCGATGTCGGCCTGGGTGGTGGAGACCACCGCCACGATCAGCAGCCCGAGGACCACGACGGCGCCCAGCAGCCAGGGCGACCGGGTGCGGGCGTACAGCCCGGCGGTGGAGAGGCCGGCCAGCGCCGCCCCGGCCAGCCCGAACCGGCGGCGCAGCGGCCGCGGGCCGGACCGGGCGCACATCCACCGGACGACCACCTCCGACAGCAGGGCCACGCCGAGCGGCAGCAGCACCAGCAGCGCGGCGCCGAGCAGCACGTCCTCGCCGATCACCCCGGCCGTGCCGGAGCTGTGGCCGAGCAGCGCGGTGCCCAGCAGCAGGCAGACGGCCCCGGCGCCGGTCAGGGCGAGGGCCAGGACCCGCCGCCGCCGGTCGGAGCGCATTCCCTGGCGCAGCCAGGTCACCCCGGAGCCGGCCACGAAGTAGCCGAGCAGGACGCCGGCGAGCGCGACGCCGGCCCGCGGCCAGAGCTGGTACGAGCCCACCAGCGCGACCGCCAGCCCGAGCAGCGCCGCCCCGGCGCGCGGGCCGATCAGCCACTGCCGGTCGTCGAGGCTGTCGAGGTACTGGCCGCGGACCCAGAGCGTCGCGGCGATCACGAACAGCGTGAAGCACACCTGGATGGTCAGCGTGGAGGCCCCGGACCGGGCGGAGGCCAGCAGCAGGATCAGCGCGGCGGCGAAGATCCAGGTCCGTCGCAGCGCCGCGGGGTCGATAGCCGTCATGCCCTGCAGAGGCGCGACGGGGGCCCGGTGATACGGCTCCGCACAGCCCGCCGGATTGCCCGTTCGGACGTCACCGGTTCCGGAACTCCGGCGAGTTGTCCGGATGCCGCCGGGATTGCGGCGTCCGGCCCGAGAGCGCTCTCTTGACAGTTGGCCCCGGGTGTCGCTTGCTGTGCTGAGCTTCATTACCACCCTGTTACGAAAGGACCTCCCCGCATGACGACACGCCCCACCGGCGTTCGCCGTCTCGCCGGCCGCCGGTACCTCGCCGGCGTCCTGGCCCTCGCTCTCGCCGTCACGGCGACCGGCACGCTGACCGGCTCGGCCGCCATCGCCGCCCCCGCGCGGACGGGCTCCGCGGCGCCGAGCCTCGGGGCCAACGTCACCGTCTTCGACCCGGCCACGCCGGTCGGGCAGATCCAGGCCACCCTGGACGCCGCGTACGCCAAGCAGGTCGACAACGAGATGGGCACCGAGCGGTACGCCTTCCTCTTCAAGCCCGGCACCTACGGCACGGCCGACCAGCCGCTGCAGATCAAGGTGGGCTACTACACCGAGATCTCCGGCCTCGGCGCGTCCCCGGCCGACGTGGTCATCAACGGCAAGGTGGAGGTCTACAACCGCTGCCTCGCCGACGGCGGCACCAGCAACTGCCTCGCGCTGGTCAACTTCTGGCGCACTCTGTCCAACCTGTCGATCAACGTCAACGGCAAGGGCCAGGACGGCTGCCGCGGCACCGCCAACTTCTGGGCCGTGTCGCAGGCCGTGTCGCTGCGCCGGCTGAACGTCAGCGGCGGCACGTTCTCCCTGATGGACTACTGCACCGCGGGCCCGCAGTACGCCAGCGGCGGCTTCATCGCCGACTCGAACTTCCCGGCCGTGGTCAACGGCTCGCAGCAGCAGTGGCTGACCCGCAACAGCAAGGTGGAGAGCTGGTCCAACGGCGTGTGGAACCAGGTCTTCTCCGGGGTGCAGGGCGCGCCGGCCGAGACCGGCTTCCCGAACCCGCCGTACACCACGCTGGACCGGACCCCGGTCAGCCGGGAGAAGCCGTACCTGTTCACCGACGCGTCCGGCCAGTACAGCGTGCGGGTGCCGGCCGCGCAGCAGAACACCAGCGGCACGTCCTGGTCGGCCGGGCTCACCGCGGGCCGGACCATCCCGCTGAGCCGGTTCTTCGTGGCCAAGCCGTCCGACCCGGTCTGGCTGATCAACGCCAACCTGGCCCTGGGCAAGAACCTGCTGCTCACCCCGGGCGTCTACGACATCGCCCAGAGCATCAAGGTGTGGCACCCCAACCAGGTGGTGCTGGGCATCGGCCACGCGACGCTGACCGCGGTCAACGGCGCCACGCCGCTGACGGTGGCCGACGTGCCCGGTGTGGTCGTCGCGGGCGTCACCCTCGACGCCGGCGCCAAGGAGTCGAAGAACCTGCTCAAGGTCGGCAACGGCCGCGGCATCGGCCTGAGCTCGGCGAGCAACCCGACCACGCTGTCCGACGTGTACTTCCGCGTCGGCGGCCCGCACATCGGCAAGGTCGACGTGGCGCTCGAGGTCAACAGCGACAACGTGCTCATCGACCACACCTGGGTGTGGCGCGCCGACCACGGCGTCGAGGGCTTCACCGAGGGCGTCAACGGCGACACCCAGCGCTGGCGGACCAACATCGGCCGCAACGGCGCCGTGATCAACGGTGACAACGTGACCGCCACCGGCCTGTTCGTCGAGCACTTCCAGCAGTACAACACCATCTGGAACGGCCAGAACGGCACCACCGTGCTGTACCAGAACGAGCTGCCGTACGACCCGCCGACGCAGGCGGACTGGACGCAGAAGGACGGCACGCTGGGCTACGCCGGCTACAAGGTCGGCGCCCGGGTCCGCACCCACAAGCTCTACGGCGCGGGCGTCTACGTCTTCAACCAGAACAACCCGGCGATCCACACCGCGAACGGCTTCGAGGTGCCGAACCGTCCGGGCGTCAAGCTGCACCACATCATGACGGTCAACCTCAGCGCCGGCGTCATCGACCACGTGGTCAACGGCGTGGGCGAGGCGGCCGACACCACCAAGGTCGGCGTTCCGGTCTTCGTGACGGACTACCCGACCCCGTAATCCCCGCAGGTACCACCGGCAGGGCCGGATCCGCACCCGGGTCCGGCCCTGCCGGCGTCCATCCTGCGATGGAGGCGGGAATCCGGCCGCGGGCGGATCCGCGGGCGCCCCGGTTCCCGGCACACTTCCGGCATGCTGAACGCCGCGCCGCCGCTGAGCCCGTACCACCGTCTCGGGCGGACCGGCGCCCACCGCTGGTGGCGTCCGGTGGCCGGCACCGCCCTGGTGCTCGCCGGCGGTGTCGGGCTCATCCTGCTGATGTTCGGACTCGCCGGAGCCGTCGCGGCGCTCACCGGCCGGCCCACCGACGCGGACGGGCTGCCCACCTTCGGCCCCCTGCCCGACCTGGCCCTGGACTTCCTGACGATCGCGGCGCTGCTGCCGGCGACCCTCGCGGCGGCCCGGTGGGTGCAGCGCCGGCCGGCCGGCACCCTGTCGTCGGTCGCCGGCCGGCTGCGGTGGCGGTGGCTGGCCGCCTGCCTGCCGGCGGCCGGCGCGGCGATCGTGACGATGCTGGGCGGGGGCCTCGCGCTGGCCGCGGCGACCGGCGAGGACGCCGGGCTCGGCGGCGAACCGGCCGGCTGGGGGCCGTTCGTCGCGGGCACGCTGGTGTTGCTGGTCGTGGTGCCGCCGCAGGCCGCCGCCGAGGAGTACCTGACCCGGGGCTGGCTGCTGCAGGCGCTCGGGGCGTTCGGCCGCCGGCCGTGGGCGCCGATCGGCGTGCAGGCGGTGGTGTTCGCCGCGCTGCACGGCTGGGGCACGCCGTGGGGCTTCGCCGACCTGGTCGTCTTCGGCGCGGTGACCGGCTGGCTGACCGTACGCACCGGCGGGCTCGAGGCAGCGATCGCCCTGCACGTGGTCAACAACGTGGCCGGTGGCGCCCTGAGCGCCGCGTACGGCCGGCTCACCGTCGAGGAGACCGCCGCCGACCTGCCCTGGCAGCTCGCGGTGATCGACGTGCCGGTGCTGGTGGCGTACGCGGCGGTCGTCGTCCCTGCTGGCGCGCCGGCGGCGCCTCGCCACCCGGACCGCCCCGGCGCTCGCGTGCCCGCTCCCGCAGCCCGGCCGCCCGCTCGCCGGCACCGGGCCGGCTGCGGAGCGGGCGTAGCCGGGACGGCTCAGACCGTGTCGTCGCCGAGCTTGCCGCGCAGCTTCGCCAGCGCCCGGCTGATCAGGCGGGAGACGTGCATCTGGGAGATGCCGACCTGCTCGGCGATCTCCGTCTGGGTGAGGTTGCCGTAGAAGCGCAGGGTCAGGATGCGCCGCTCGCGCTCGTCCAGCGAGGCCAGCGCCGGGCCGAGCGCCAGGCGGGCCTCGGTCAGGGCGAACTCGTGGTCCTCGGCCCCGAGGGTCTCGCCCAGCTCGGTGGTGCCGTCGGCGCCGACCGGGGTGGACAGCGACGTGGCGTTGTACGCCCGCGCCCCCTCCAGGCCCTCCAGCACCTCCTCCTCGGTGACCTCCAGGTGGGCCGCGATGTCGGCCACCGTCGGCGAGCGGCCGAGGGTGTGGGTGAGGGTGTTGTTGGCGGCGGTGATCGCCAGGCGCAGCTCCTGCAGGCGCCGGGGCACCCGGATCGCCCACGTGCGGTCGCGGAAGTGCCGCTTGATCTCGCCGATGACGGTGGGGATCGCGTACCCGGCGAAGTCCGTGCCGAAGCCCGGGTCGAACTTGTCGACGGCCTTGATCAGGCCGACGGTCGCCGTCTGCAGCAGGTCGTCGGTGGGCTCACCGCGCCCGGCGTACCGGTTCGCCAGGTGGCGGGCCAGCGGCAGCCAGGCCTCGATGGCGCGCTCGCGCAGCGCCGGCCGCGACGGGTGGGACGCCGGCATCGCCGCCATGGCGCGCAGCAGGTCGTCGGCGTTCCCGGCGGTGCGCGCGCTGGTGAGGGGGTTGTCCTCGGGTGCTCGCCGAACGGTCTTCGTGGTCACGGGCTCTCCCTGCAATAGTTGCCTTACGGCAAACGACATTACCGGCCACGAACCCCCTCAAACCGGCCGAGGTCAGGATGTACCCGAAAGGTGGCTTTCAGCCCTCGATGCCCGTCGCCGTGTGCGCGGCGCCCACCGGCTTGGACTGCGGGGAGCCGCGCTGCCGCAGGTAGATGGCCAGGATCGCGATGGACGCCACGGCGAGCAGCTCGGACTGCCAGTTCTGCAGCGTGCGGTTCCAGAAGTCCGGCTCCCGCACGTACTGCGCCCAGGACACCGGATCCTGCAGGTCGCCGAGCTGCTCCTCGTTGTACGCGGCCACCCCGGCCACCGACTGGGCGGCCCATGAGCCGACGAAGATCAGCCCCATCACGATGCCCAGCGAGTTGGAGAACAGGTGCAGCCGCCAGCCCCGGGCCCGGGCCCAGGGCGGCGAGTCGTCGGTGGCGAACGCGCCCACCTTCTGGTCGCGGTCGGACTCCAGGCCGGCCTCGTCCAGCGACTTCGACTCCGGTGAGCCCTTCTGCAGCAGCCACACGGTCAGGAAGGTGTAGAGGAAGAACTGGAGGTACTCCGACTGCCAGTTCTCCGCCACGTCCGTGCCGAAGCTCGCGGAGGTCAGGTAGCGCCCGAGCGACACCTCCGGCAGTCCCTCGGAGAGCTGCATCCGGTTGAAGTCGGCGTGCCCGGCGACGGCCTGCCCGACCAGCACGACCAGGAACAGCAGACCGAAGACCAGGCCCAGGGAGTTCTCCCGCAGGAAGCGCTTCACCGGTGCAGCACCCCCAGCGTCGTGAAGTACGCCAGGCCGGCCCCGACGACCAGCAGCAGCAGGACGAACAGCACCCGCATGACTCAGCTCCCCTGCAGGACACAGTCGTAGGGACGGTTCGGGCGCGGCGTGCAGCCCGCCGCCACCACCCGCCAGCCGCCCGGGAACGCCGCCAGGAAGACGGTGTCGTCGGTGAGCCGGACCTGGGCCCACTGGCCGTACACGTCGGCGCCGGTCACCGTCCCGGGCCCGGGCAGCTGCTCGTCGAGGACGGCCTGCGCGCACGGCATGTCACCGGTGTCGGCGACCTCGGCGGCGGTGTCGGGCGCCAGCAGCGAGCAGGCGCTTTCCCCGTCGCGGTCGGCGACCGCGGTCAGCAGCCGGACGGCCACGTCACCGGCGGCGCGGCTGCGATCGTCGACCGATGCGCAGCCGGCCAGCAGGAGCCCGGCCAGGGCGACCGCGACCGCCTGTGAAGATCGCGTTCTGAGCACAGGCGCACGTGTTCCCCGCCGCGCGAGTTTTCATGCATGGGGTCACCGCCGGGGGAAAAGCAGGTGCGCCGGCGGCCGGGCGGTGGCTACGTTGGCCGGATGTCCGTCGATGCCGCCCGCGCCGCCGAGATCCTCGCCCAGCTGTCCGTGCCCACCCGGCTGCTCGTCCTGGCCGAGCTCGCCCGCCGGGGCGCCGAGGGCGCCTCGATCGGCGAGCTGCGGTACGCGCTCGACCTGCCCCTGCCCGAGGTCGGTGACGCCTGCGCCCGGCTGGTCGGGCTGGGCGTGGCGACCGGCACCGGCAACGGGTTCTACCGGGCCCGGCTCGAGGGGCTGCGCGACGGCGCCGACGCGGTCGACCGCCTCCAGCCCGTCACCGCCCTGCTCAAGGACTATCCCCAGCTGCGCGCGAACTTCTCGCACGGGCGGCTGACCGGCCTGCCGCCGACCCTCAGCGAGCGCTACCAGCTGCTCGGCGAGCTGCTGGCCCGCTACCTCGCGCTGGACGGCCTGTACGCCGAGGACGAGATCAACCGCCGGCTGGCCCGGATCACCGACGAGGTGGCCGCGACGCGCCGGATGCTGGTCGACACGGGCTGGCTGGAACGCGACCGGGCCGGCACCACGTACGGCCGGGGGCGGCCGCTGCCGGAGCCGGCCCGCGCGCCGTGAAAGCCCGCGGTCAGACGATGTCCCAGTCGAGGGCGCCGTCGGCGGTCACCCGCGGGCGGTACCGGCCCGCGTAGGGTCGCCCGGTCTCCAGCGAGTCGGCGGTCCGCTCGAGCAGCTCGGCCACGGAGCCCGGCCACCCGTCGAACGACACGCCCTCCTCGTTGAAGAACTCGCCCACCCGGCCCCGGCGGCCGGGCCGCTGGTCCACCAGCAGGTTGCCGCCGTCGCCGGAGGAGGCGAACGGCACGAACGCCCGGTCCCACCACGTGCTCTCCGGGGCGTCGAAAACCTCGGCCAGCACGCCGCAGAGCATCAGCCACTCGGCGGGCAGGTCGGCCACGGGCATCGGCAGGTAGAAGGGCGGCAGGGCGAAGCCGGCCGACCGGGGCCGGACCCCGTCGTGCCGGCGCAGCGAGGCGACCAGGTCGGCCGGGAACGCGACGGACATGCGCCGCTGCGCCGCGTCGACGGTCTGCGCGGCGGCCGGCGGGGCCAGCGACCGGCGGCCGGCCGGCGCGTGGGCGGCCAGCCAGTCCTCGATGCGCTGCCAGGCGGCATTCACCCGCCTCGTGGTGGCCCGGTCCGGCCGGGCCGGGGTGACGCGGCCCCGGTGCTGCGGGCAGATCTCGGCGACCGGCCGCGCGCTCGCGGCGCCGGCGTCCGGGCCCGGCGCCGCTCCGGGCCGGGCCAGGTCTCCCGGCTCGGGCTCCGGCCGGACGAAGCCCTCCGGGCCCGCGGTGACCTCGACCTGTTCCAGCGACATGTCGGTCTGCCCGGCCGGCTGGCAGAACGCCAGCCCGCACACCACCAGCGACAGGGAGACGAAGACGCCGGCGAGCAACAGCACGACGCGTTTGCCGCTGGTCGTCGCCGGGGGTGGCAGCGGCTGCGGCGCCGGTGGCGGGGTGTCGCCCTTGGGCCGGCCGGCCGAGGCGTGCAGCAGCGGGTGCAGCCAGCGGCGGGCGGCCACGGCGTGGTCGTCCGGGAGCGCCCCGGCGGGGACGCGGCCGGCCGGCGTCACCGGCATCCCGGCCTCGTGCTCGGGAACAGGCTGCTCGGCCGCGTCGCCCGGGCCCGGCTCCCCCGCCGCGCCGGCATCCGCGGCCGGCACGGCCGCCGGGGCGGCGTCGCCGGGGAGATCCCCGACGGTGATCACCGCGGCGGCGAGGCCGTGCGCGGCCACGGCGCCGAGGGCCAGCGAGGCGTGGTTCGCCGCGTCCGGCCCGGTGCCGGTGACCACGACGACCGGCGCCGACACCGCCACCGCGAGATCCATCGGCGTCCAGCCGGCCCGCCCGGCGGGCACCAGCAGACCCGGCACGCCCACCACCAGCACCAGCCCGTGCGTCCGGGCCAGCGTGCGGACCACCGCGGCCGCCTCGTCGACGCTCAGCGGGTCGGCCGCCGCGTCCCCGGCCTCCAGCACCGTGGCGAGCTCGCCGAGCAGCAGCTCGCCCGGCCGCTCGGCGGACCCGAACACCAGCGCCGCGGCGCGGACCGTCGACGCCGCCGCCAGCGCCGCCGCGGCGCGCTGCCAGTCGACGCTCGCCGACGTGGTGGCGAGCACCCAGGGGCCACCCTCCGGCCAGGGCACGGGCACGCGGGACTCCCCCGAGGTCGCGGAATGCGGGTCGCCGACATCCTAGCCACGGACGCGGGCGCCGCTCAGCCCGTCAGCCCGGACCGGCCAGACAGATCTCGGGCAGCAGGAACCAGCGCAGCTTCTCGAACGCCGGCGGCAGGTCCAGACCGATCCCGTCGGCCGGCTCCGGCCGTCCGCGCATGATGCGGCGGGCCTCGTCGAGGTAGCCCGCGAGGACCTCCTCGCCCAGCGTGGGACCCGGCGCCGGCATGGTGACCAGCCCGTCCGCGCCGAGCCGCAGATCGGCCAGGGACACCGGGAGCGGGGTCGCGGTGACATGGCGCCACCGGCCGGTCCGCGGCTCGAACCGGTAGTCGCCCAGCATCCGCTGCCCGTACCGGGCGATCAGCGCGACCGCCTCGGCCAGGTAGTCGGCGACCGTGTCGGAGATGAAGTAGTTGAGGTTGATCCGGGCCCAGCCGGGCTTGATGCCCTCCCAGCCCCGCACGATCTCGGCCCGGAACTCGCGCGAGTGCGCCTCGTCGATGCCGAGCAGGCGGTGCCCGTACGGCCCGGCGCACGAGCAGCCACCCCGGGCCTGGATCCCGAACAGGTCGTTGAGCAGCGCCACCACGAAGTTGTGGTGCAGGTGGCGGGCGCCCGCCCGGATCTGGAAGGAGACGATGGACAACCGGTCGGCGTACGGGTCGCCGAGCACCTCGACGCCCTCCTCGCCGGCCCAGCGGTCCAGGGCGCGCCGCCACAGCGTGCGTTCCCGCTCGCCGATCGTCGCGGTGCCGACCGCGTCCTTGACCGCGAACGCCAGCCCGGCCCGGATGGACTCCACCACCGCCGGGGTGCCGCCCTCCTCGCGGGCCACCGGGTCGTCCAGGTAGCGGTGGGTGAGCGGGTCCACGAAGGCGACCGTGCCGCCGCCCGGCACGGTCGGCACCCGGTTGGTCAGCAGCTCCCGGCGCAGCACCAGGACGCCCGGGGTCTGCGGGCCGCCGACGAACTTGTGCGGGGAGAGGAACACCGCGTCCAGGTGGTCGCCACGGCCCGGGGCCGATCCGGCCATCCGGATCGGCACGTACGGCCCGGCCGCGGCGTAGTCCCACACCGACAGGGCGCCGTGCTCGTGCAGCAGCCGGGTCACCGCGACGGTGTCGGTCAGCAGCCCGGTGACGTTGGAGGCGGCGGAGAAGCTGCCGATCAGCAGCGGGCGCCGCGCGTACGCGAGCAGGCGCCGGCGCAGGTCGACGAGGTCGATGTGGCCGTCGGGGCCGGCCGCGATCGGCACCACGTCGGCGATCGTCTCGCGCCAGGGCAGCTCGTTGGAGTGGTGCTCGTACGGCCCGACCAGGACCACCGGGCGCTCGCCGGCGGGGATGGCCGCGGTCAGGGCGTACCGGTCGGCCAGGGCCTCCGGCAGCCGCAGCCCGAGGATCGCCACCAGCTTGTTGATCGCCGCCGTGGCGCCCGAGCCGCAGAACAGCACCACGTCGTCCGGGCCCGCGCCGACGCTGCCCGCGATGATCCGGCGGGCCTCCTCGCGCAGGGCGCCGGTCTGCCGGCCGGTCGCGGAGGCCTCGGTGTGGGTGTTGGCATAGCGGGTGAGCACCTGCTGGCGGATGAAGTCCTCGATGAAGTCCAGCGCCTGCCCGGACGCGGTGTAGTCGGCGTAGGTGAGCCGGCGGGGCCCGTACGGCCCGTCGAGCACCTCGCCCGCGCCGATCAGTCCCCGGCGGATCCGGTCCAGCAGTGTCGTCTCCATGGCGGCCCTCCCCGCCGGGCCGGCGTCGACGGCGGCCCGGTGCTCCCCCGTTCTACTGCACCGGCGCCACCGGCCGGGCAGTCCCGGCGCGGCGGGTCAGCGGGCGCCGGGGGGCGCGGCGGCCCGGTCGGCCTCCTCGCCCGCGGCGCCCTGATGCAGCCGGGCGTGCACCTGGTCGAGCAGGTCCCGCCGGGTGAAGGGCTTCTCGATGATCAGCACGCCCGGCTGCAGGGTGCCGTTCTCGGTGAGGATCGGCTGCGCGTACCCGGACATGTAGAGCACCGGCACCTCGGGGCGGATGGCCTGCACCCGCGCGGCCACCTCGTTGCCCATCATGCTCGGCATGATCACGTCGGTGAGCAGCAGGTCGATGCGGCCCGGGTGGTGCTGGGCCAGGCGCAGGGCGGCCGGGCCGCCGTCCGCGGCCAGCACCTCGTACCCGGCCCGGATCAGGATGCGGCTCGCCGCGACCCGCAGCGCCTCCTCGTCCTCCACCAGCAGGATCGTCGCCTCCGGCGCGCCGGAGGGCTCGGCCGGGGCGGCCTCCTCCGGGGGGTCGCCCATCGTGACGGCGCCGTCGGAGGCCGGCAGGACGATGGTGACGGTGGTGCCGAAGCCGTGCTCGGAATAGAGCCGGACGGTGCCGCCGGCCGCGCTGGCGATGCCGTACACCGTGGCCAGTCCCAGGCCGGTGCCGGCGCCCTGCGGCTTGGTGGTGAAGAACGGCTCGAAGGCCCGTTCGGCCACCTCCGCCGGCATCCCGGTGCCCGTGTCGCTGACCCGGAACCGCACGTAGCGGCCCGGGACCAGCTCGGTGCTGTCGGCGACGTCGTCCACGCCGAGCTCGGTGTTGCCGGTGTCGATGGACAGGGTGCCGCCGGCGGGCATCGCGTCGCGGGCGTTCACCGCGAGGTTGAGCAGAATCTGCTCGAACTGGCTGGGGTCGACGCACACCGGCCACAGGTCCCGGTCCAGGTGCGTGATGAGGTGGATGTGCTCGCCGAGGGTACGGCGCAGCATCTGCTCCACGTCGCCCACCACGTGGTTGAGGCTGAGCACCTGGGTCTGGGTGATCTCGCGCCGGCCGAAGGCGAGCAGCTGCTTGGTCAGCCGGGTGGCGCGCTCGGTGGCCCGGCCGATCTGCGCCAGGTCGGCCCGGGCGGCGACCAGCTCGTCCGGGTGCGGCGCCGGCCCGTGCAGCGTCTCGGTGAGCAGCTCGGTGTAGCTGGCGATCACCGCGAGGATGTTGTTGAAGTCGTGCGCCACGCCCCCGGCGAGCTGGCCCAGGCTCTCCAGCCGGCGGGTGTGCTGCAGGCGGCGCTCGGCGGCGTCGCGTTCGGCCTGGGCGGCCAGCCGCTCCCGTTCGGCCTGGGCCTGCAGCCGCTCGGTGACGTCCCGGACCGCGGCCGACACGATGACACCCTGGTCGGTGTCCAGGGCGGACAGGCTGATCTCGGCGGGGAACTCGCTGCCGTCCTTGCGCACCGCGGCCAGCGCCACCCCGGCGCCCATCGGCCGCGGCTGCGGGTTCGCGAAGTAGTTCCGGCGGTGGTCCGGGTGCGCGGCCCGGATCCGCTCCGGCACCAGGATGTCGACCGACTGCCCGAGCAGCTCGTCGCGGCGGTACCCGAACAGGCGCTCGGTCTGCGCGTTCAGCAGAGTGATCCGCCCGTCGGCGGTGACCCCGATGATCGCGTCCGGGGCCGCCTCCAGCAGGCCCCGGAACATCGCCTCGGCGCGCTGGCGCTCGCCGATGTCGCGGGCGACGCAGGCCACGCCGAGCGGGCTGCCGGTCCCGTCGGTGATCAGCGACGACGTCAGCGACACCGTGATCGGTACGCGGTCGCGGGTCAGCTGCTCCACCTCGACCTGCTCGACCCGCTCGCCGCGGATCACCCGGGCCAGCAACTCCGCCTCCTGGTCCGACTGCTCCGGCGGGAACAGCATGGCGGCGTCGCGGCCGACCGCCTCGGCGACGCTGTAGCCGTAGAGCCGTTCGGCCCCGGCATTCCAGCTGGTGATGGTGCCGTCCAGCTCCTTGCTCATGATCGCGTCGGTGGAGGCCTCGACGATCGCCGCGAGCCGCTGGCGTTCGGCCAGCACGGCGGCCCGCTGGGCCAGGGCGGCGGCCTGGCTGGCCAGCTTCGCGAAGAGCGCGACGTCGTCGTCGGCGAACAGCGTCCGGTAGCGGTGCAGCAGCACCAGCGTGCCGCCGTGATCCGGCAGGGCCGCGGCGTCCACGAACCGGGTGCCGCTGATCCGGGCCAGCTCGGCCGCGATCGGCGCCGGGTCGGTCCAGCCGGCCAGCGCGTCCACGGTCCCCGATCCGGTGCGCAGGCGGGCGACGTCGGCCATCCGGTGGTGCTGTCCCGCGAGGTCGAGGGCGGGCGCGCCGACGAGCTGGACCGTGTCGCCCGGCCCGGGCAGCAGCACGACCACCGCGTCGGCGCCGAGCAGCTGCCGGGCCCGGTCGCAGTACCGCTGCCAGATCTGCTGCGTCGGCTCGCCCGCCGGGGCGGCGAGCAGGCTCTGGATCAGGGTGTACGTCGCTCCCCGGGACCAGGCCTGACGCAGCCCCGGCGGCGGCAGGAAGGCCAGCAGGTACATCACCGCCGAGACCAGCGCGAACGACCGGGACAGCGGGGCGGCGTCGGCCGCGGCCAGCAGGATCGTCACTCCGAACAGCAGGGTGCCCACGGCGGCGCAGCCCAGCCGGATCCGGGCCGATCCGCCCCGGCGCCGCGCGTCGGTCGCCAGCAACGTGGCCGCCACCGCCTCCACCAGGAAGAACAGCGCCACCACCGGCCCCGTCACCCACCCGGGCAGCGGCCGGGGCAGGACCACGAGCGGCGCCGCGGAGGCCAGCCACCCGCCCAGCGCGCCCCAGAGCAGCCCCGGCGACACCGGCCGCATCCGGCTCACCAGCCGCAACGTGAAGTACGGCTGCCCCACCAGCACGACGATGACCAGGGTGTGCACCGGCCGGGGCACCGAGCCCAGGGCCAGGCGCAGCACCCCGAGGACGAACAGCATCGCCACCGCGCCGAAGACCAGCATGACGTCGCGCAGCAGCGGATCGCGGCGGCGCAGGTAGCCCACCGTGGCCCAGACGAAGATCAACAGGAACGCCGCGGTGACGACCAGGATCGCCATCAGATCCCCCGCGCCGCGGGAACCGGGTTCGCCATCCCCTCATCCTCGATCATTTCCGGCGAACCAGGGCGTTTTCCGTCGGATGCCCGGTGGCCCGCGGCGGCCTCAGGATGCATCCATCCGGGCGCCGGTTTCCGAAGATTCCTTCGACGGCAACCATCCGACGAGGAGACGAGATCGCCCGTGACCGCTACCCCGCGCACCGAGCCGCCGCAGACCCGACAGTCCGTTGCCGACATCACCGCCTTCCTGCAGTCGGCGGTCTGGGACCTGGCGTACGGCGACGACGTGCCGCCCGAGGAGGCGCTGCAGCTGCATCACGCGGCCCAGCTGATGCTCTCGGCCAGCGAGCAGCTCGTCCGGGCCGGCCTGAGCGGCGCCGCGGCCCCGGCGGGCGCCGGCGGCCCGGCCGACCCGCCGGCGCTGACCCGGCTGCTGCTCGCGCTGGTCGCGTTCACCCGGCTGGACCCGCTGGAGCGGGGCCGGCTGGCCCCGGAGCTGGCCCGCGCCGCCCGGTCCACCCTGCGCCGCGAACGCGCCGAGGCGCTCCGGCTCACCGGCTGGGCCGTCGCCGACCTGGCCCGCGAGTACGACATCTCCCCCGGCGCCGTCCGCGCCGCGATGATGGAGGACCCGGCGCCCTAGGTTCCGCTCCTGAACCGGGCATGGCGCGCGGCCCGTCTGTCTACCGGGTCGCCAGGTACTCCGCCGCCGTCGCCCGCAGCCGGTCGTGCACACCCTCGTACGGCCGCACCGCGCCCAGGTAGCGCTTGTCGACCTTGGCGAGCATCGTGTAGTTAGGGTCGCAGACGTTGCCCACCGGCGCCTCCCCGGCCTGGCTGAGCAGCTGGTACGCGTCCAGGACGTCCAGCCCGGCCAGCCCGGCCGTCCAGGTCACCAGGTCGTGCTGGCTGATCCGGTACGCGTCCTCCAGCGGCCGGGCCGAGCCGGTGGACATGAGCGCGGAGTCCGTCTCCAGCCGCGGGGTGGGCGTCCCGGCCCCCTTGACGACGTCGACGATCAGCACCGTGTTCATCGCCGCCTCCACCCCGGTGCCGCACACCTCGCCGTGGCCCTGCCGGCAGTGGCCGTCGCCGAGGGCGAACAGCGCGCCGCTGACGTTCACGCCGAAGTACGCGGTCACGCCGGCGCGCAGCTCGGGGCTGTCCATGTTGCCGCCGTGCACGTCCGGCACGATCGTCATCCGGCTCTCGAAGGCGGCCGGCGCGACGCCGGCCGTGCCGTGCATGGGGTCCAGGGGCAGCTCCACCTCGAAGTCGCCGCGCCGCGCCCGGTAGCGCACCGTGCCCGCGGCCACGTCGACGTCGTAGCGCCAGACCAGCTCCTCCAGCGGCGGGTGCAGCATGGCGGTGGTGTGCGTGGCGGTCAACGCGCCGAAGTGCGGGAACGTGGTCGAGACGGCCCAGTCCCGGGCCGGCACGATCTCCACGAAGTGCACGGCCAGGGTGTCGCCCGGCTCCGCGCCCTCGACGTGGAAGGGCCCGGTCACCGGGTTGAGGAACGGGAACTCGCACACCCGCGACGGCAGGTCGCCGACGTCGCGGACCTTGCCGCCGAAGCAGTCCTCGGTGTACAGCTCCAGCACCGTGCCGGGCCGGACCCGGCGCACGGGCTCGCGGCCGCCGAACGTGTACGCCAGCTCCTCGGGGCGCGGACGGTAGCTGAGCACCTCGGTCATGGACTCTCCTCCTCCGGTGGGGCGCCGAGGCCGGCCAGCACCGGGCGCCGGCCGGTGGCGTAGAAGACGGCCAGCACCACCAGGCCGAGGCCGAGCCAGACGAACCCGAGCACCTGGGCCGCCACCTTGGCGTTGATCACGACGTACAGCAGGATCAGGAAGCCGATCACCGGCACCACGAGGTGGCGCAGCCAGTCGCGGCTGCCGCGGCGCACCACATAGTGGATCACCACGGCCACGTGCAGCGCCAGGAACGCGGTCATGGCGCCGAAGTTGACCAGCGTGGACAGCAGCGAGATGCCGTCGTCGCGGGCCGCCATGGCCAGGCCCAGGGCCAGCGACACCGCGGCGACCAGCAGCGTGGCGTTGGCCGGGACCTTGTGCCGGGGGTTGATCCGGGCCAGGAAGGCCGGCATCTGGCGGTCGCGGGCCATCGCGTACAGCAGGCGGCTGGTCGCCGCCTGGGCCACCAGCGAGTTGGCGAAGCCCCAGGCGATCGCGGTGGCCAGCGCGGTCAGGCCGGCCAGCCAGCCGCCGCCGGCGGCCCGGGCCGCGTCGTAGAAGGCGGTGCCCTCCGGGTCGCCGTCGGCCAGCAGGCCCGGGGCGTCCGGTACGAGCAGAGCGGCCACCCAGGTCTGCACGACGAACAGCGTGCCGGCCAGCACCAGCGCGCCGACCATGGCCCGGCCGATCCGGCGCGCCTCGACCCGGCTCTCCTCGGCCAGCATCGAGATGCCGTCGAAGCCGAGGAACGACAGCACCGCGATGGAGACGGCGCCGAACACCACGGACCAGGAGAACGTGCCGGAGTTGAACACGGGGCTCCAGGAGAAGCCGGCGCCCTTGCCGTCGAGCAGCGCCACCACGCCCACCACCAGGAAGATCACCAGGACGATCAGCTCGGCGGCGAGCATGACCCGGTTGACCCGGGCCGTCATCTGGATGCCGAGGTAGTTGACGACGGTGTTGACGGCCACGAACGCCACCAGCCACAGCCACACCGGCACGGCCGGCACCAGCGAGTTCATCGCGACGCCGGCGACCAGGTAGAGCAGTCCGGGCACCAGCACGTAGTCCAGCAGGATCACCCAGCCGGCCAGGAACCCGACCGGCGCGGCGATGCCCCGGCCGGCGTAGCTGTACACCGAGCCGGCCATCGGGAAGGCGCGGACCATCTGCGCGTACGACAGCGCGGTGAACATCATCGCCACCATGCCGACCAGGTAGGCCAGGGCGACCATGCCGCCCGAGCCCGAGTACACGCTGCCGAAGATGCCGAAGGGCGCGATCGGCACCATGAAGATGAGACCGTAGATCAGCAGGTCGGCGAAGCTCAGCGAGCGGCTGAGCTCCTGGCGGTAGCCGAACTGCTCGAGCCCGGCGGTGGCCGGCCCGTCCGGTGGCTGGGTCACGGCGCCTCCTCGATCTCCCGACTGGCCGCACGTTACCCGGATCCACCGACATAAATCTTCTCCCGCGCCGGGCGACCCGGCCGGCTCCCGGCGCCGGCGGCGGCGTGACCGGATCGTGCTGCGCGCGCGGGGTCCCGATGTCATACCTGCGTGCTAGACATGCTGCTTGTGACTACTCCCATCCACGAGATCAGCACCCGGCCCGTGGCCGGCGGCGTGCTGGAGGTCGGCCTGGCCGGCGACTTCGACATGAGCGTGGCCGCCGAGCTGTCCGACGCCCTGGTGCGCGCGGCCCGGGCGCCGGGGGTGCGACGGGTGGTGGTCGACCTGCGGCACACCGCCTTCCTCGACTCGCACGGCATCGCGGGGCTGCTGGCCGGTTTCGAGGCCGCCGCGCAGGCCGGGCGGCAGTTCAGCGTGACCAACGCCGCGGGGATGGTGCGGCAGGTCCTGGACATCACCGGGCTGGCGGAGGTGCTGATCGAGCCCCGGCCGAGCGGGGTGGAGGTCTGACGGCCGCCCGGGAAGCGTCAACCATGAGTTGACGAAGCGATGGCGTCAACCTATGGTTGACGTCATGACCACATCCGAACCCGTCACCAGCTCGGTCCGCCTCGACGACCTGATCGAGGCCATCAAGAGGACCCACTCCGGCGCGCTCGACCAGCTCAGCGACGCGGTGCTGGCCGCCGACCACCTCGGGGACGTGGCCGATCACCTGATCGGGCACTTCGTCGACCAGGCCCGCCGCTCCGGCGCCTCCTGGACGGAGATCGGCCGCAGCATGGGGGTCACCAAGCAGGCGGCCCAGAAGCGCTTCGTGGCCAAGGGCGACGCGCCGGACCTCGACGCCAGTCAGGGCTTCAGCCGCTTCACCGACCGGGCCCGCAAGGTCGTCGTGACGGCGCAGGAAGCGGCCCGCACCCACGGCAACAGCCAGATCAGCGTGGCCCACCTGGTGCTCGGCCTGGTGGCGGACCCGGCCGCGCTGGGCGCGCGCACGATCGTCGCGCAGGGCGTGACGCTCGACGCCGTCCGGCAGACCGCCGGCGCCACGCTGCCGGCGGCGGCCGAGTCCGTGCCCGCGCTGATCCCGTTCGACGCGCACGCCAAGAAGGCCCTGGAGCTGGCCTTCCGGGAGGCCCTGCGGATGAACGACAGCCACGTGGGCAGCGAGCACATCCTGCTCGCGCTGCTCGAGGTCGAGGACGGCACCGGCGTGCTGGCCGGCCTCGGCGTCGACAAGGCCGCCGCCGAGGCGTCCATCGCCGCGGCCGCGACACCGGAGGCGTAGCACCGCCCGGCCGGGTGCTCAGCCGGCCGGGGCGGCCGGCGGGAGCGGGAAGGACGCCCAGATGTGCTTGGTCGTCGCGGTGGCGTACCAGCACAGCTCGGCCGACAGCGTGCGGGCGATGTGCAGGCCCCGGCCGCCGACGCCGGCCTGGTGGACGCCGGCCAGCCGCGGCGCGCCCGCCGGGTCGTGATCGGCGACGTCGACGAAGAACGCGTCGGCGCCGCGCAGCAGCCGGACCACCGCCGGCGGCGACCCGTGCCGCAGCGCGTTGCTGGCCAGCTCGGTGGCCACCAGGATCACCCGCTCCACGGTCTCCCCCGGCGCGCCGCGGGGGACGAGCCGGTGGGCGGGCAGGGCGGCGCCCAGGCCGAGGCGCAGGGGACGCAGCTCGTCGCCGGTCGAGACCAGCCATTGCTCCAGCTCCACGGCCTGCGCGGGCGGCGGCGACGTCCGCAACAGACTCATGGGCTCGCTCAATGCCCTCCCGGATCTTGCGGAAACCTCCCGGGCGATCCGCCGCGGTCGATCCGGGCGGGTGGACCGCCGCTCGCGGCCGCCGAACCGCCGCCGGGCACGGGTCAGGACAGCACCCGGACGGCCAGGGTGCAGGTGTCGTCGTCCGGGCCGGCGGTGGGCAGCAGGTCGCGCAGGCGCTTGAGGGTCAGGTCGCCGGGCTCGGCCGAGACCTCGGTCAGCGTCCGCATCACCTCGCCGAGCAGGTCCGCGCCGGCGGCGTCGCGCCGTTCCACCAGCCCGTCGGTGTAGAACATGATCAGGTCGGCCGGCGCCAGCCGGACCTCGACCACCGGGTACCGGGCGTCGTCCGTCGCGCCCAGCAGCAGCCCACGCGGCACCGGCAGCTCCGTGGTCCGCGCGTCGCGGGCCAGCAGCGGGGCCATGTGCCCGGCGCGAGCCCACGACAGCGTCCGGGTGGCCGGCTGGTACGCGGCGATGACCGCGGTCCCGGTGATGTCCAGCCGCCGGCTCAGCCCGTTCAGGTGACCCAGCAGCACGCCGGGGTCGCAGATGCCGATGGACAGCCAGGCCACCAGGGCGAACCGCAGATGGGCCATGCCGCTGGCGGCCTGCAGCCCGTGCCCGGCGACGTCGCCGATGGCCAGCAGCGCGGACCCGTCCGGCAGGGCCTGCGCGTGGTACCAGTCGCCGCCGACCCGGACGGCCTTCTCGGCCGGCAGGTAGCTGACCGCGGCCTGCAGCCCCGGCAGCGGGAACGGGTCGCGGGGCACCGGCTGGATGAGGTTCTGCAGCTGCGCGGCGAGCCGGTGCTCGGCCAGCGCGGTGATCTCCCGGCTGCGCAGCTGGTCGCCGAGCCGTTCGATCTCGCTGCGCGAGTCCACCCGGGCCGTGACGTCCTGCACCACGGCATAGATCTTCAGTGGCGTGCCGTCCGCGTCGCGGGCGACGTCGGAGAGGATCCGCAGGTACTTGACCGCCGGGCCGAGCCGGCACCGGACCGTCACGTCGGCGGCGGCGCCGCTGTCCAGCGTCTGCCAGGCCGCCTCGGTGAGCCCGGCGTCCGCCGGCACCAGCATCGCCGCCTGCTCCGGGCGGGACATCGGGCCGAGCGCCGGGTCGCGTTCGAAGATCCGGTACATGCCCGGCGACCACGTGCTGCGCCCGGTCCGCAGGTCGTACTCGGCCGAGCCGAGGCTGCCGAGCAGCTCGGTCCTGGCCAGCCGGCGCTGGTCCTCGTCGCGCCGCTGCCAGCAGAGCAGCAGGCCGCCGAGCAGCGGGTGCACGGTCACGTCGAACACCGCCTCGGTGACGACGCCGGCCCGGTGCTCGCGGTAGCGGAACCCGGGCAGCTCGGCGGGCTCCCCGGTGGCCAGCACGCGGTGGTAGAGCTGCCACAGGTCGCCGCCGACCATGCTCGGGTACAGCTCGCTGAGCAGGGCCCCGACCCGGCTGGCGCCCCGGCCGTAGACATCGCCGCCGCCGCCGCTGACCGCCGCGATCCGGAAGTCGGCGACCGGCCCGTCGGCGTCGCGCACCGGGCGGACCCAGGTGCAGCCGACCGGGATCACCGCGAGGATCTCGCGCACCAGGGCGACCGGGTCGGCCGGGCCGGCCGGCGCCTGCGGTGACCCGGCCCCCGGGTCCTGCCACGCGCCGCCGGTCACCATGCCCGCAGCCTAACGGCCGGCGCGGGCCCGCGGACCCACCGAACGCGGGACCCGCCGCCCGGCGCCGGGCCGGGACCTACCGCCCTCCACTGTGGCCGGCGGCCGGCTCAGCCGGCCGGCAGCCGGTAGACCCGGGTGGCCGTGCCGCCGAGCACCTGCGCGCGCTGCGCGGACGTCCGTCCGTGCAGCGCCTCCAGCACCACGGCGAGCCAGCGGTCGTAGCCGGTGGCCAGGGTCGCGACCGGCCAGTCACTGCCGAACAGGCAGCGCTCGGGGCCGAACTCGGCCAGCGCGTGCCGCAGGTACGGCAGCACGTCACCGGGGCGCCAGCGGGCGTGGTCGGCCTCGGTGGTCAGACCGGACAGTTTGCAGACCACGTTGGGGTGCCCGGCGAGCCGGCGCAGCTGCTCCCGCCACGGCGCCGGCGTGCCGGCGCGGACCGGGGGTTTGCCGAGGTGATCCAGGACGAAGGTCACCTGGGGCAGCCGGGCCACCAGCTCGGTCACCTCGCTCAGCTGGGCGGCCCGCACGCACAGCTCGGCCACCAGGCCGTGGCCGGCCAGCAACCGGACACCGTCGACGTGACCGTCCGCGAGGGCGAAACCCGGCGGCTCGTCCTGCAGGTTGCGCCGTACCCCCCGGACCAGCGGCAGCGCGGCGAGGCGCCGCAGGGCGGCGGCGACGTCCCCGCCGCGCTCCAGGTCGGCGTGCGCGACCGCGCCGCACAGCACGGGCCAGCGCGCGGCGAGGTCCTCGACCCAGCGGACCTCGTCGTACGCCTGCGCCGGGTCCCGTCCCGCCTCGACGAAGACGGCCCCGGCGAGCCGGTGCCCGGCGGTGTCGAGCGCCGCCGGCAGGAACGGCCGCCGCAGCGCGGCCGACCCGGCCAGCCAGGGGTAGCGGAACCGGCGCGGGTCCCACAGGTGCAGGTGGGCGTCGACCAGCGCGGTCATGCCGGATCGCCGTTCTCCGGGCGGCCGCTGGGCCAGGTGCGGCCGCGGACCGGGGCCAGCAGGCGGTCGACGTCGGCCAGCAGGTCCTCGTCGAGGGGCCCGAGCGCCCAGCGGACGTTGCGGCGCGCCTGCCGCTCGTCGGGCATGCCGACGAACGTGGTCGCGACCCCCGGACACCCGGCGGAGAACCGTACGGCCAGGTGTTCCAGCGCGGCCCCCCGCCGGGCGCAAAGCTCGGCGGCGGCGGCGCAGCGGCGCAGCACCTCGGCCGGCGCCGGGTGCCAGGGCGGCGCGCCCCGGCCGGTGAGCGCCCCCATGGCCAGCGGCGAGGCGTTGAGGACCCCGACCCCCCGCGCGGCGAACGCCGGCGCCCAGTCGGCCAGGGACCGGTCGAGCAGCGTGTAGCGGCAGTAGGACAGCACGGTGTCGAGGTCCGCCCGCCGGGCGACGGCGGCGAGCGCGGCCAGCGGGTAACCGGTGACGCCGAGGTGACGGATCTTGCCGGCGTCGCGCAGCGCGGCCAGGGCGGGCAGGGTCTCCGCGACGATCCGGCTGAGGTCGCCGAACTCGATGTCGTGCACCTGGACCAGGTCGAGGTGGCCGGCGCCGAGCCGGGCCAGGCTCTCGTCGACGCTGCGGCGCACCCGCGCGGCGCTGAAGTCGAACTCGTCGGGCCCGTACCGGCCCACCTTGGTGGCCAGCGTGTAGGCGTCGCGGTCGACCCCGGCCAGCGCCCGGCCGAGGACGGTCTCCGCCCGGGTCCGCCCGTAGTACGGCGCGACGTCGAAGACGGTCACGCCCAGCTCCAGCGCGGCCCGCACCGACCGGATCCCGGTGGCCAGGTCGACCCGGCCGTAGACGTCGCCCAGCGGCGCGGCGCCGTAGCCGAGGATCGAGACGCGCAGGTCCGTGCCGTCGATCAGCCGGTATTCCACGGCGCCGCCCCCAGCATCGGTGAGTGTCCGGGTGCCGGCCGCACCGCGGGCGCGCCGGGCCGGCTGGTCAGCGGTGACCCGGCGCGCGTACCGGGGCCACCGGCACGCCGCCCCGGACGGTGCCCAGGTCGGTGAGCCGGACGCGCTCCAGCGTGTCGCCGGCGCCGCCGTCGCTGGTCACCGCCAGCGCCAGCGTGTTGCCGCCGCGCGGGTTCAGCAGGCCCTCGGGCAGCACGAAGGTGTGCTGCGGGCCGACGTCCGCGACGTACTGGCCGACGTTCCAGCCGTTGAGGAAGATCAGCGCCCGGTAGTGCCCGCCGGAGCGCGGGACGGCCGGGTCACCGATGGTCAGGCCCAGCGAGGCGTCGTGCCCGCGCGGGACGGCGAGGGTGAACGAGGTGCGGTACCAGGAGGTGCCGGGCGTGGCGGCGGTGTCGGGCACCGTCCGGGTGCTCCAGCCGCGATCCGGGAAGCCGGGCAGGTGCCAGCCGGTGCGTTCGCCGTAGAGGCCGCCGTTGTTGAGCGGGCCGCGGGCGGTGTCGGCGAGCAGCTCGCCGCCGGCGTTGCCCTGGATGCGCCAGGTCGTCGGCAGCGAGGTCGCGGCGGCGATCAGACCGCGGCCCTCCTTGTGGGCGTCGTTGACCCCGCCGTCCTGGTTGTGGCCGTTGTTGCGGACCATGACCGACAGGACGTGGTCGCCGTCGGCGCGCTGCGCCGGCGGGACGGCGAAGGTGGCCGTGCCGGTGGTGGGGGGCGCGGCGACGCCGGTGGGCAGCACGTGCTGGCCCAGGTAGACGCCGTCCAGCCAGGCCTGCACCATCCCGGCGCCACCGCCGCCGTAGGTCAGCGCGATCGTCTCGGGCGCGGCGCCGGTGAAGCGCCCGCGGTACCAGACGTCGCCGTGGTGGAAGCCGTAGTCGTCGGCGGTGAGCACCGGCTGCCCGGCCGGCGGCCGGGTGGTGCTGTTGGTGGTCGTCCGGTCGGCCACCGCCCAGGCCGAGTCGTCGAAGTCCGGCGCCTGCTCCGGCGACTCACCGGCGTAGCGCCAGGGCCGCGCGGACAGGTCGGGCAGCGCGAGCGGCCGCGGCCCGGGCAGGGCGGCGACGGCTAGCCGGCTGCCGGCGCGGCCGGCCCGGGTGCGCACCGCGACGCCGTTCCAGGTCACGGCGCGCACCGCGGGCGGCGCCCAGACCTCGAGGTCGCTCGCGGCGGCGGTGTCGCCGGTCAGGCGCAACGTCCGGCCCCGGACCGCGGCGGTACGGGCCAGCGCCGGCCCGCGGACGAGCACCGGGCCGGCGGCCGTGTCCAGCCGCCACATGGTGTCGGCGACGCTGTCCGCGGCGATCAGCAGCAGCAGGGGCGGCCGGCCGCCGCCGGTGATGCGGACCTGCGCGAGGCCGGTGTGGGCGTAGTCCAGCCGCAGGTCGCCGGTGGCGGCGTCGTACGCGGTGGCGACGGCGGCGTCCCCGGTCACGGTGACGGTGGGCGCGGAGGCGTACCGCAGGACCGTCTCGCCGTCCTCGCCGTCGCGGCCGTGCAGGGCGAGCAGGCCGCCGGCGCCGAACGCGGCGTGGGTCGTGATCTCGGAGGTGGAGTAGACCAGGCGCTGGCCCCGCACGTCGTAACCGGCCACCAGGATCTTGGCGTCCTGCCCGTTCAGGCGCAGCTCGCCGGCCTGCGGCACGGTGTAGGAGCCGTCGGCGGTCCGCACGGCGAAGCGGAACGTGTCGTTGGTCGTGGCGTTGGAGGGGTTGTGCATCGCGTGGTAGAAGTGCGTGCCCGTGCCGGCGTTGACGTTGTGGTAGATCTTCACGGCGGCCGAGGACGCGACCACCGGCTCCCCGGCGTCCACCGCGGTGAGCGGCTCGACGCTCTGCACGAAATAGCCGAGCTGCTTCATGGCCAGCGCCTTGGGCCGCAGCTGCCGGGCCTCGCTGATCGCCGCGCCGTAGTCGTAGGAGCTGTAGACCACCGGGGCCGGCAGCCAGCCCCAGCTGGTGCCGCCGAAGGTCATGTAGAAGTTCTGGATGCTCAGCCGGTTGGCGATGGTGGTGCCGTAGAAGACCCGTTCGTAGCCCGGCCCCTGCCGCACGGCCGTGCACGGGTACGTGCCGTTGCTGCCCCAGTAGTCAAACCAGCCGCCGCCGAACTCCGCGGTGAAGCCGGGCGTGTCCGGTGACGCCGAGGCGCCGCCGCGGGCGCCGCCGGGACCGTGGATGCCCCAGTCGGGCGCGGCGTTCGGGGCGCCGGGGGTCGCGTCGGCCCGGCAGGTGCCACCCGGGTAGCCGTCGAAGGCGTACAGGTCGACCGGCCCCTCCACGGTGCCGGGTACGCCGGATCCGGCCGGCACCCAGCGTCCCTCGCGGCCCTTGTCGTTGTGGAAGATCGGCACCGTGATGCCGTCCGCGCGCACCCGGTCGCGCAGGAACGTCAGGTATTCCCGCTGGGTGTCCCCCGTGGCCGCCAGCTCGTTCTCGATCTGGTAGAGGATCACCGGGCCGGCGCCGTCGGTGAGCTGGTGCCGCCGGATGACCGCGTCGATCGCCCCGAGCCACTCGCCGGCCGCGGCCAGGTGATCGGGGGCGGCGGTGCGGGCCCGGCCGGACTGGGTGGTCAGCCAGCCCGGGTAGCCGCCCGCGTCGACCTCGGCGTTGATGTACGGCCCCGGCCGGGCGATGACGTAGAGCCCCACCTCGGCGGCCAGCGACAGCAGCCGGTCCATGTCCCGCACCCCGGTGAAGTCGTAGACCCCGGGCCGCGGCGAGTGGTAGCCCCAGTCGAAGTAGACGGAGACCGCGTTGTAGCCGGTGGCCTTCATCTTCTGCAGCACGTCCCGCCACAGCCCGGGGCTGGGCAGCCGGAACGGGTGGAACTCGCCGGACCACACGAACGTGCGGCGCCCGTCGATGGTCAGGGAGTACCGGTCGTAGCCGATGGTGTGCGCCGTCGCGGGCCGTGGCGGCACGGCCGGCGCCGGGCCGGCGGGCAGCAGGGCCGCCCCGGCGGCGAGTAGCGCGGTGACGGCGAGGGCGAGGCGGCGCCGCTGCGGGTGGGTCATCGCGTCCCCCGGGAACGTCGGACAGCTGGGCGTGGGCCCGTCCAACCTATCGATGAGCGCCGATGTCTACAAGCGCCGCCGAGCGGGCCGGCGCCCCACGGGCGACCGCGGACGGTTCAGGTCCGCACCATTCACCGGAATGGGTGGTTGTCGATATGCGGCCGTCCCGCGTCACGCTGCGGTGGCCGGTCAAGGGACATCGGCGACCACCATTCCGGACATCCGACGATGTAAGGGTTGCGAAGTTCACCGGAAGACCGGAGCATATCGGCGTCGGCCGTCGCGAGTTCCCCGCGATCGGGTCTGATTCTCAGCGAACGGAAACGCATGACCTCTGAGGACGACACCCCGGCCCGGTTGCGGGTCGGCGGGTGGCTACCCCCGTACCGAGCATTTCCGCCCGCCGCCGGCAGCGAAACTCCACGGCTTGTTTACCGTTCACAATCTCCGCCGGATATCGATACCTTCGACGAATTGCGGCCACCCACAAACAGTGAGCGCCGTCGATCCGCCATGGTGTTCTGCGCCGCCGTGGCCGCGCTCGCGCTCATCGGGGTGGCGCTGACCCAGCTCGGCGACCGGCCCACCACGCCCTCCGCCGGGTCCGACGTGCGCCTGCCGGCCGCGCCGATGCTGCCGCCCGTGGCGGCCGCCGCCACGCCCACCGCGGAGCTGCCACCCGTCACGAGCGCCACCGCGTCCCGGTCGCCCTCGCCGGCGCCCCCCACCACCGTGGCGCAGCGCCGGCGGCCGGCGAGCGCGGCGGTCACCGTCGCGACGCGCGTGCCCGGCGCCACGCCCCCGCGCAAGCCGGCCGCCGTCCCGCCGCCGGCCTTGCGGGCCGGCGCGGCGGTCGGCCTGGAGCTCGTCGCGGCCCCGGGCTACCGGGTGCGGCACCGCGACTTCCTGGGCCGGGTCGACCGCATCGGCCCGGACAGCTCGGCGCTGGAGCGCGCCGACGCGCGTTTCCTGGTCCGGTCCGGCCGGGCCGACGCCGGCTGCGTGTCGTTCGAGGCGAGCAACTATCCCGGCCGGTTCCTGCGGCACCGCGACTTCACGCTGCGCCTCGACCGCGCCGACGGCAGCCGGCTGTTCGACCTGGACGCGACCTTCTGCCCGGAGAGCCCCGGCGGGTCCGGCGTGGTCGTGCTGCGCTCCCGCAACTATCCGGACAGATTCGTGACCGAGAGCCGGTCCCAGCTCCGGCTGGACCCGGCGACCCCCGGCACGGCGCCGCGGTTCGCCGTCCGCTCCCCGCTCTGACCACCCGTTCGCGCCCCGCGGCGAGCGGGAGAGGAATGAGGCAATGCCCCCACCCACCGGCGGTGCGCCGTCGAGCAGCCTGCAGGCCATCGCGATGTGGGCGGAGCGGGTGCACCACGCCCCCGACACCCGCGAGCTGTGGGTGCCGCTCGACACCGACCTGCGGATGACCATCGCCCAGAGCTTCCTCATCGGCATGAACTCCCGGCCCGACGACGCCCGGGCCGAGGCGCTGGCGGCCCGGGACTCCGCCGACCCGTGGTTTCCCGACATGCTCCAGCGGTGCGCGCGGCACTGGCGGCGGTTCTACGCGTTCCTCGCCGCCGGCGTGCCGACCGCCAGCCGCTCACAGCCCGTCGGCGCCGACATGGAACTGACCGTCGTGCCCACGCTGGCCCACACCGGCGCCCCGGACCGCGGGCCCTCGGCCACCAGCCAGGCCTTCATCACCCGGCTGAGCGCCGACCGCGGCTGGCTGATCGCCGCGCTGGGCTACAAGCTGCCCGTGCCCGGGTGGCCGCCGACCGAGTGGACCATCCCGCACCTGCGCAAGCGCCGCCCGTGACCGGCGCGGCGAGTGATCCACGGCACTAAGTTTCCGATTTGGAAAACTTGCACGTTCGGAAAAAAGACGTAGCGTCAAGGTCATGACGGACGACCTCGGCCTGCGGGAACGCAAGAAGCTGGCGACACGCCAGGCTCTCTGCGACGCCGCGCTGAAGCTCGCCCTGGCCGAGGGCGTCACCACGCTCACCCCCGAGCGGATCGCCGAGAAGGTGCACGTCTCCCCCCGCACCTTCCGCAACTACTTCTCCAGCAAGGAGGAGGCGATCGTCGCCGGGCTCCAGGACCGGGCCCAGCAGGTCGCCGAGAACCTGCGCCGCCGCCCGGCCGACGAGCCGATCTGGGAGTCGCTGCGCGCGGTGCTGGTGCCGTCGCTGGACACCGGCATGCCCGGCCCCGACCTCCGGCACCTGCTCGGGCTCATCCGCTGCCACCACGCGCTGCTCGCCGAGCACCTCACCAGCTTCGAGGCACTGAGCCGGCAGATGGCCGAGGTCATCGCCGAACGGACCGGCACGGACGTCAACCGCGACATCTACCCCCGGCTGCTGGCCGACGTGTCCGGCATCGCCCTCAAGGCCAGCCTCGGGCTGTGGGCCACCGGCACCACCGGGCGCGGCCTCGGCGACATCTTCGGCGAGGCCCTGGACCTGCTGAGCCGGGGACTGCCGCGGCCCGCCGTCGCCCCCGAGCACTCCGCGGACACCGGCCCGCCGGCCACCTGACCGCCGCCCACCCCGAGCCCCCGTCACCCGCCGGATGCCTCCGGCGGGCCGTCCCGTACGCCCCCGCCGACGACAGCGCCGACGGACAGCCCCCGCCCGTCACCGTCGCCCGCGGCGCGGTCACCGGCGTGAACCCCCCGGAAGGACCGGCATGAGCCTGGTCAGGAGAACGCCGGCCGCCACCGAGGCGGCGCGGCCCCGGGCCCTGCCCGAGCTCGCCCTGGTGGTTGGCCTGTTCCTGGCGTACAAGCTGGCCCGCCTGCTCATCCAGGGCCGGGACGAGGTCGCCTTCGCCAACGCCGGGCGGGTCCGGGCGCTGGAACGGTTCCTGCACCTGCCCGACGAGGTGGCCGTGCAGCACCCGGTGCTCGGGCACCCGGCCCTGCTGGAGGCGGCCAACAGCTTCTACGCGTACGTGCACTTCCCCGCCACCGCGGTGTTCCTGCTCTGGATGTTCCTGCGCCGGCCGGCGTCCTACCGGTGGGCCCGCCGCAGCCTGGCCGGGCTGACCGCCGCGGCGATGGTCGTGCACGTGCTCCTGCCGCTGGCCCCGCCGCGGATGCTGACCGGCACCGGGATGCTGGACACCGGGCGCCTGGTCGGCCCCGCCGTCTACGGCGACCCGGCCACCGACAGCCTCACCAACCAGTACGCCGCGATGCCGTCGCTGCACGTCGGCTGGGCGCTGGCCGTCGCGGTCACCCTGATCGCGGTGACCGGCGGGCGGTGGCGGTGGGCCTGGCTGCTGCACCCCGCGGCGACCCTGCTGGTGGTCGTGGTGACCGGCAACCACTACTGGCTGGACGGGATCGTCGCCGCGGCCCTGCTCGCCGCCGTGATGCTGGTCTGCCCCCGGCCCGCTCCCCGGGTCCCGGCCCACGCCGGGAACGCGGTCCCGGAACCGGCTCCCCCGGTGCCCGTGGAGCAGCCGGCATGAGCGGCGCCCTGATCGCCACGGTGCTGCTGTCGCTGCTCTCGGCCGTGGCGTACGCCCTCGCCGCCGTGGTGCAGGAACGGCTCGCCGCGGCGCCGCGCTGGTGGCTGATCGTCGGCCTGAACGGCGGCGGGGCGCTGCTGCACGTCGGGGCGCTGGCGTACGGATCGCTGGCCGTGGTGCAGCCGCTCGGCGCGCTGACGCTGGTGCTGGCGTTGCCGGTCGGCGCGGCGGTCGCCGGGCGGCGGGTGCGGGGCCGGGAGTGGCGCGGGGCCGTGGCCACCGTCGCCGGCCTGGTGGTGCTGCTGGCCGCCCTCGGTCCGGCCGCCCCGGCGCCGGCCCTGGGCGACGTCCAGGTGATGCTGCTGGTGCTGGTGGCCGCCGCGCTCATCGTGGGGCTGGCCGGTCGGGCGTACCGGGCGGTCCCCGGCCCCGCCCGGCTGCCGGGCCTGCGGCTCGCCGCGGCCGGCGGGATCGCCTTCGCGGTGTCCTCGGCCCTCACCCAGACCGTGCTGGTGCGGATCGGCACGGACGGGCTCGCCGCGCTGGAGCAGCCGGCCGTGGCCGGCACCGCCCTCACGCTGGTCGCCCTGTCGGCGGCCGGCCTGCTGCTGTCCCAGGCGGGCTACCGGTACGGGCTGGGCGGCCCGCTGGCCACGCTGACCATCGTCAACCCGGTGGCCGCCGCGGGCATCGGGGTCGTGCTGCTCGGGCTCGGCGCGGGCCTGACGCTGCCCACGATGGTGGCCGCCGCCGTGGCCGGAGTCGTGGCCGCCGCCGGCGTGGTGCTGCTGGCCACGCCGTCGCGCCCGGCCACCAGGGCCGCGTGCCGGCGGGTGTCGCGGCAGGCGCGACGCCGGCAGCGGCGCCGGCCGGTGACCCGGCGGGACAGCCGCCCGGCCACGCGCACCGCGCCGGTCCGCACGCCCTAGGTTGGGTCCCGCGGCGGGCCGACCACCGACATCCCCACCCGGACCGGCGGGACCGGCCGGCCCGGCCCGGCAGTCCGATCCGCGCGACGATCCCGGAACCCCACGACCAGCTCGCGGCGGCGGGCCATCGACGTTCGCCCCGTTCATCCACCGCCCGGCGATCCGATGCCGAGGTGCCCCGTCGGGGCGTGGCTCACGACCGGGGCGGCGCGGTCATCGGGGCGGTGAGGCACCGGGTCACCGTCACGGTGACGCCGTCCGGGCCGTCGCTGATCATCAGGGTGTCGGTGAGCCGGCGGGCGAGCAAAATCCCCCGGCCGCCCGGGACGTCGGCGGCGGGCGGCGCGGCCGCCACCGGCGGCGGGCCGGCGAAGCCCGCGCCGCGGTCGGTGACGTCGGCGATCAGCGTGTCGCCGTCCAGGGTCAGGCGCAGCGAGCCCTGCCCGCCGCCGTGCCGTACCGCGTTGGTGACCAGCTCGTTCACGGCGGTCACGAAATCGTCGAGGGCGTCGTCGTGCAGGCCGGCCGTCGCGGCGTGGCGGCGCAGGCCGTGCCGCAGCTCGGTGACCTCGGTCGCGGTGAAGTCGCTGGTGAGCAGCTCCGCCGGGCCCGGCGCCGGGGCCGCGCCGAGAACCGCACCCGGCTGGGTGAGGGGGGATTCCGGCGTCGCCATCCCGGAACCATAGCCCCTGCGGCGGAGCTGCCTCCGGGCCGCGACGGATCGTTGTCCCAGGGCAAGAACTGGCGGCCGGGCCGGCCCGCGCTGCCGGCCGCACCGGCCGGGAGGTGGTGCGACGGTAGTCCGAGCACGGTCCGGACGGCCGCGGCGGCCCGTGGCGGTGGGCCGGTGGGCGGCGTCCCCACGTCACCCGTGGGTGATGTCGAGCGGCGCCGCGCCGCGCGGAACCACCATCAGGGTGACCACGGCCAGGGCGGCGGCCAGCCCGGCCAGGATGGCCAGGGCGGGCCGCAGCCCACCGGCGGCGGCGCCGAGGCCGGCGATCAGCAGGGGGCAGAGGAACTCCCCGATGAACAGCGCGCCGGTCCACAGCCCGGTGCCACGGCCGCGCTGGGCGAAGCTGAGCCGGTTGATCGCCCAGGTGAGCAGCGTGGGCAGCAGCAGGCCCGTACCCGCGCCGGTGAGCACCGCGCCCACCGTGATGACCGGGACCGCGCCGGAGGCCGCGACGATCGCCAGGCCGGCGGCCGAGACGCCGAGGGCGACCGGCAGCAGCCGGCGCGGGCTCTGCCCGGACAGCCGGGCGAAGGCCAGCGAGCCGGCCGCCGTCGCGACCGACATGAGGGCGCTGAGCGCGCCGATGGTGGCGGTGGAGCCGACGCCGGCCTCGTCGAGGACGAAGGACAGCTCCACGATCAGGGCGTAGAAGATGATCCCCCCGGCCAGCGTGACCAGGCACGGCGCCAGCAGCTCGCGCCACGGCACCGCCGGCAGCCGCCGGCCGGCGGGCGCCGGGGCGGCCGGCCCGCGCTCCGGCTGCCAGAGCAGCCGGGCCATCGGGAGGGCCAGCAGCGCGGCCACGAGATAGAGCCAGAACGGGGTACGCCAGCCCGCCGCGCCGAGCGCGCCACCGACGCCCAGGAACACGGCGGCCGACACCGACGCCGTGAGGGTCTGCAGTCCCAGGTAGCGGCTGCGGCGCGGCCCCGACCAGTAGTCGGCGATCAGCGTCGTGCAGCACGTCATGATCGCCGCCTCGCAGATCCCGACCAGCACCCGGCTGCCGATGATGGCCCCGAGCGACTGCAGGTACAGCGGCGCGGTCCCGAAGACGGAGTAGAGCACCATCGCCACGATCAGCAACCGCTTGCGGTCGAGCGCGTCGACGACGAAGCCGGCGAACGGCGCGGCGAGCCCGATGACCAGCGCCGGCACGGTCAGCACGACCGGCACCAGCACGTCGGCCCCGGCCACCCCGGCGAAGTGGTCGGTCATCTGCGGCAGCACCGGGGCGATGAGCACGGCGCCCAGCACCGCCAGGCAGCTGCCGGCCAGCAACAGCGCGAGTTGGGCCGGCCCGGCCCGGCGGCCCGCGGACGAGGTGGTCGGCTCACCCGCCGGGGCGGGCCGGATGGTCTCGGACATGGGGGCGCCCTTTCGGTGCGACGGCAGCGGTCCGGTGCGCGGCGGCGGACGGCCGCCGGGGCGGCCTGGTCAGTGGCGCGCGTCACATCGGCTGCGCTGACTATGGGCGGGGCCGCCGCTGTCACGGAAGAGCGAACCGCGGATACCCGCCATCAGCTCCGCGGATGGTTCTCGCCGGCGGCCGCGAGCCGGCGCCCCGCCTCGGTGAGCACGTCCCGCAGCCAGGCGTGCGCCGGATCGGCGCGGTACATCGGGTGCCACCAGAACGCCTCGGCGAGGGGCACCACCTCGAACGGGCAGGCCAGCACGCGGACCGCGGCGAAGCCGGCGATGCGCCGGGCCAGGTGCTCCTGCAGCAGCGCCACCCGGTTGGTGCCGGCCACCAGGAACGGCATCGGCAGGAAGCCGTCGACCACGACCTCCACCCGCGGTTCCACCCCGATCATGCGCAGCTGCTGGGCCGCCGGCGCGAAGGCGGTGGGCAGGTTGTAGAGCACCACCCAGGGCAGCTCGCCCAGCTGCGCCAGGGTCAGGTCGGCGCCGACCGCGTCGTTGTCCCGCGCGACGATGCAGACCCAGCGGTCCTCGTACAGATCGGTGAAGGGGGTGTCGGCCAGGAAGCCGTGTGGCAGGACGATGCCGTCCACGGCGCGCAGCGTGTCGACCGCGTGGTCCACCGCGTATGGCGAGGTCTGCTGCAACCGCAGGCGGACCCCGGGCGCCCGCTCGGCCAGCAGCCGCGTCACGATCGGGCCGAGCACCGCCGCCGCGTAGTCGGAGGTGACCACGGTGAACTCCCGCTCGACCGCGGACGGGTCGAACTCGGCGTGGGCGTCGAAGACCCGGCGCACCCCGGCCAGGGCGGGCGCGGTGCGCGAGGCGAGCCGGGTGGCCAGCGGCGTGAGCTCGTACCGGTTGCCGACGCGGTGCAGCAGCTCGTCGCCGAAGTGCCGGCGCAGGCGGGCCAGGGCGGCGCTGACCGCGGGCTGGCTGGAGCCGAGGTGCTCGGCCGCCCGGGTGACGTTCCGCTCGCGCAGCAGCACATCCAGCGTGACCAGCAGGTTCAGGTCGAGATTGACCAGCACACGGTCGACGGGCACGGCTCACCATAAGCGCGGTGGATGGCGCTCATCAATGAAATCGGTCTTCCTGATGTCCGGAGCGCCCTGGACAGTGGTGTGAGTCACAAGCCCCGACACCAGGAGGAAACCGCGATGGCGGCAGTCCGCACCGTGCTCGTGGTAGGCGGCGGCGCCGCCGGCGCCGCCACGGCCATCCTGCTGGCCGAGGGCGGCGTGTCCGTCGACCTGATCGACCTCAAGCCCGCCCCGGACACCGCCGGCTCCGGCATCACCCTGCAGGGCAACGCGTTGCGGGTGCTGCGCCGGCTCGGCGTCTGGGACGACGTGCTGGCTCACGGCTACCCGTTCGACACGCTGGGGCTGCGCGCGCCCGACCCGTACGGCTCGCTCGTCGCCGAGCTGGCCGACGCCCGCACCGGCGGACCCGACCTGCCCGCCACCGTGGGGATGCACCGCCCGGAGCTGGCCCGGATCCTGCTCGACCGGGCGACCGCCGCCGGGGTCAAGATCCGGTTCGGGACCGGCTGCACGGCGTTGGCCCAGGACGCCGACGGCGTCGACGTCACCTTCGCCGGCGGCGACGCCGCCCGCTACGACCTGGTCGTCGGCGCCGACGGGATCCGCTCCCGGACCCGGGCGATGGTGGGCATCGACCTGCGGACCACGCCGACGGGCATGGGGATCTGGCGGGCGGTCACCTCGCGACCGGCCGGCGTGACCCGCACCGACCTCTACTACGGCGGCCCCTGCCACATCGCGGGCTACTGCCCGACCGGGCCCGACTCGCTGTACGCCTACCTGGTCGAGGACGCCCGGGACCGCAGCGGCCTGAGCCCGCACGAGTCGCTGGCGGTGATGCGGGAGCTGTCGCTGGCGTACCACGGACCGTGGGACGAGATCCGCGAGCGGCTCACCGACCCGTCGACGGTGAACTACACCTGGTTCTCCAGCCACGTGCTGCCCGCGCCGTGGCACCGCGGGCGGGTGGTGCTCATCGGCGACGCCGCCCACACCTGCCCGCCCACCCTGGCCCAGGGCGCCGCCCAGGCCCTGGAGGACGCCGAGGTCCTGGCCGAGCTGCTGCTGGCCGCCGACGCGCCCACCGACGCCATGTGGCAGGCGTTCACCGACCGCCGGTACGCCCGCGCCACCGCCGTCGTGGACGCGTCCCGGCAACTGAGCCGATGGCTGCTGGACCACGAGCGCGGCGACGTGCCCGGCCTGATGGCCCGCATCGCCCGCCTGGTCAGCGCGCCCGCCTGAGCACCGAGGAGCTTCCACCATGGACGAACGACTCATCACCCACCTGCGGCACGTCGACCTGGCCGTGCCCGACTACGACCGGCAACTGGACTTCTACACCGGCGTCTGGGGGCTGAGCCCGGAGACCACCGACGACGGCATCGCGTTCCTGGCCGCCGAGGGCTCCCCCGAGCAGTACTCGGTCCGGTTGCGCCGGGCCGCGGAGAAGCGGCTCGACCTGATCGCGTTCGGCGCCGCGTCGCCGGCCGACGTCGACGCGCTGGCCGAGCGCCTCGGCCGCGCCGGCGTCACCCTGGTGCACGAGCCGGCCGCGCTGCGGACCCCGGGCGGCGGCTACGGTTTCCGCTTCTTCGACGTCGACGGCCGTACCGTGGAGGTCTCCTGCGACGTCGCGGTCCGCCGGCACCGGCGGGTCGAGCCGGGCGAGTCCGTCCCGGTCAAGCTCTCGCACGTGGTGATCAACTCGCCCGACCCGGAGGCGACGGTCGCGTTCTACCGGCGCCACCTGAACTTCGCGCTCTCCGACACCCTGCACTCGCCGCACCTGGGCGAGGTCATGTGGTTCCTGCGCACCAACCGCTATCACCACAGCCTGGCCGTCGCCCGCGGCCCGCACACCTCGCTGCACCACGCGTCGTTCGAGCTGCGCGGCCTCGACGAGTACCTGCGCGGCACCGGGCGGCTGCTGCGGGCCGGCGTGGAGAAGGTCTGGGGCCCCGGCCGGCACCTCGCCGGCAACAACACCTTCAGCTACTTCCTCGACCCGCACGGCAACACCGTCGAGTACACCACCGAGCTCGAACAGCTCGACGAGGACACCTGGCACCCGCACCTGTACGACTTCTCCGACCCGATGGTCACCGACCAGTGGGGCACCGCGAACCCGATGAGCGAGTTCGTGGCCCGGCAGTCGTTCAACGACCCCGACCGCGGCGTCTTCGTCGCTCCCCCGCTCTGATGCGCATCGTCACCGTCGAGCACGGCGGCGCCCGGCGCTGCGGCGTGGTTGTCGGCGATGCCGTCCACCCGTTCCGCGGCGGCCTGGACACCCGCGCCGTCGTCGCGCTCGGCCTCGACCGGGCCCGCGAGCTGGCCACCGGTCCCGGCATCCCGCTGGCCGAGGTCCGGCTGCGGGCGCCGCTGCGCCCGGCCTCGGTCCGCGACTTCGTCGCCTTCGAGGACCACGTCGTGGGGGTGCGGCGCAGCATCGACGGCGCCGGCGGCGTGCCCGAGGCCTGGTACGACGCGCCGGCGTTCTACTTCACCAACCCGCACACCATCATCGGCCCCGACGACGACGTCGCCTTCCCGGCCGCCTCGGCCGACCGGGACTTCGAGCTGGAGGTCGCCGCCGTGGCCGGCCCGCGCGGCGAGGTGTTCGGCTACACCGTCCTCAACGACTGGTCGGCGCGCGACCTGCAGCGCCGGGAGATGCAGGTCAACCTCGGCCCGGCCAAGGGCAAGGACTTCGCGAGCACCCTGGGACCGTGGCTCGTCACGGCCGACGAGCTCGAGGCGCACCGCGACGCCGACGGCTTCCTCGACCTGGCCTGCACGGCCGGCGTCAACGGCCGGGTGGTCGGCGGCGACTCGCTCGCCACGATGGGCTGGACGTTCGAGACGATGATCGCGTACGCGGCCCGGGACAGCCGCGTCGTGGCCGGCGACGTGTTCGGCTCGGGCACCGTCGGCAACGGCGGCTGCCTGGCCGAGCTGTGGGGCCGCCGCGGGACGCAGGACCCCCCGCCGCTGCGCGACGGCGACGTGGTGACGCTGACCGTGCAGGGCATCGGCAGCCTGACCAACCGGGTCGCCTCCGCCCCGCCCGCGCCGCCGCTGCCGGCCGTCCGGCGCCGCCACACCCTCTCCGACGCCCCCCGTACCGCCTGAAAGGACCCCGCGATGTTCGAGTACTTCCCCGGCAACTACGTCTGGAATCTGGGCGTGGTGGCCACGCTGAACAGCGGCGGCCTCATCGACGAGGTGGACCGCGCCTGCCGGCCGCTGCGCGACGCCGCCACCCGCGGGTCGGACGTGGGCACCCGGGACTTCATGGCCGCCTGGACCGCGGTCGTGGACGATCTGCAGGCCCAGGCGATCGACGACGAGAAGAACGGGCGCCGGCGCACGGCCGGGCAGAAGTACCACCGCGCGACCAACTACCTGATCCAGGCCGAGCGGATGCAGAGCGCCCACGCGCCGGAGCGCCGCGCGGTGTACCAGCGCTGCCTGGACCTCATGCAGAAGACGTTCGACCTGCTCGACCCGGCCACCACGCGGGTCGCCGTGCCGTTCGAGGGCACGCTCCTGCCGGCCTACTTCACCACGGCCGGCCCCGGCGCCCCGTGCGTCATCATGTGGAACGGCCTGGACTCCACCAAGGAGCACATGTACGTCTCGGGCTTCGCCCAGGAGCTCGCCGCGCGCGGGATCTCCACGCTGATGGTCGACTGTCCGGGCAGCGGCGAGGCCCTGCGGTTCGGCGGCCTGACCGCCCGGGTGGAGACCGAGACCTGGGCCGCGGCCTGCGTCGACCATCTGCTGGACCGCGGCGACGTCGACCCGGCCCGGATCGGGCTGGTGGGGTGGTCGCTGGGCGGCTACTACGCCCCGCGGGCCGCCGCGTTCGAGAAGCGGCTGGCCCTGTGCGTCGCCTGGGGCGCCAACCACGACTGGGGGGCGGTGCAGAAACGCCGCCTCGACCGCGAGGGCGAGAACCCGGTGCCGCACTACTGGGACCACGTGCTGTGGGTGTGGGGCGAGACCGACCTGGACACCTTCATCGCCCGGGCCCGGGCGGTGAACCTCGACGGCGTGGTCGAGCACATCACCGTGCCGTTCCTGATCACCCACGGCGAGAACGACCGGCAGATCCCGCTGGCCCACGCCCACCGCTCGTACGACCAGGCGGTCAACAGCCCGCGGCGGGAGCTGCGGATCTTCACGCCCGCGGAGGGCGGCGCCGAGCACATCGGCCTCGACCACCTGCCCCACGTCGGCGTCTTCATCGCCGACTGGATCGCCGGGGAGTTCGCGTGATCGACCGGAGCGATCCCGAGGGCGCCGTCGCCGAGGCGGCCCGGCGCTGCTCCAACTGGGGACGCTGGGGCGCCGGCGACGTCCGCGGCACCATGAACTTCCTGACCGACGACAAGCGGGCCGCGGCGGCGGCGTTGATCCGGCGGGGGCGCTCGTTCTCGCTGTCGCAGCGCTTCGACATGGACGGCCCGCAGCGCGGCTGGCGGCGCCGCACCAACCCGGTGCACACGATGCTGGACACCGGCACCGACGCCGCGGCCGGCGTGCAGGGCTTCCCGCACGGGATCGGCGGCGCCGACGACGTGATCGCCATGCCGCTGCAGTGCTCGACCCAGTGGGACGGGCTGGGGCACATCTTCGACCACGGCGTCGCCTGGAACGGCCGTCCCGCCGGCGAGGTGGTGACCAGCCTCGGCGACGCGGTCACCGGCATCGAGACGGTCGCGGACGTCATCGCCGGCCGGGCGGTGCTGCTGGACGTGGGCCGCGCGATCGGCGAGCGCGGCGAGCTGCCCGACGGGTTCGCCATCACCGAGCAGCACCTGCGCGCGACGATCGAGCGGCAGGGCGCCTCCGCGGCGGTCGGCCGCGGCGACATCGTGCTGGTGCGGACCGGCCGGCTGGCCCGGGCCCGCCGCGAGGGCTGGGGCGACTACGCCGGCGGCGACTCCCCCGGGCTGTCGTTCACCACCGCCGGCTGGCTGCACCGCACCGAGATCGCCGCGATCGCCACCGACACCTGGGGTTTCGAGGTACGCCCGAACGAGTTCGACGACGCGTTCCAGCCGCTGCACCAGGTGGCGATCCCGCACATCGGCCTGTTCCTGGGCGAGATGTGGGACCTCGACGAGCTCGCGGCGGACTGCGCGGCCGACGGCGTCTGGGACTGCTGGCTGACCGCCGCCCCGCTGCCGGTCACCGGCGCGGTGGGCGCCCCGGTCAACCCGGTGGCGGTGAAGTAGCCGGGGCGGCTCCGCCGAACCAGGTCATCGCCTGCCCGTGCGAGCGGGTCCAGGCCAGCGGCCGGCCGTCGAGCGCCAGCACGTTGTACCGGGCGCTGTCCGGCGGCGCCGGCAGCGTGTCGTGGCTCAGCACCTCGGGGGACTCGTTGGCCACCCAGTGCCCGGGCAGCGCGGTGACCCGGGCGACGAACGCCTCCCGGCGCGCCCGCGGCACCTGGTAGAGCACCGAGGTGTGCAGCACGACGAGGGTGGCGCCGGCCGGGGCCCGCGCGGCCAGGGCGGGCAGGTCGTCCACCAGGTCGCCGCGGACCAGCAGCGGCGGGTCGGCCGCGGCGACGGCGACGGCCGCGCGCAGCCGGGCGCGGCGGTGCGCGTGCTCGGGCCAGATCAGGGCGTCGAGCCACGCGACGTCGGCCGGGTCGGTCACGTCCAGCGGGTTCAGGTCCAGGCCGGCCCGCCACACCACGCGCGGCCGGGCGGCCGGCGGGGCGAGGCCGGTCGCGGCGCAGTCGAGGACCGGCTCGCCGGCGCCGACGGTGTGGTCGCCGTAGCGGTAGGCGTACCGGTCGGGGTAGAGGCACAGCCCGGCGGCCGCGCCGACCTCCAGCAGGGCCAACGGCTGCGGCAGCGCCGCCAGGACCGGCAGCAGGACGGCGCACCGGCCCGGCTCGTTCGTCTGCGTGGCCCGGGTCCGCAGCTGCGGCTCGACCACCGGCCAGTGCGCCAGCGCCCATTCGCGGAACGCCGCCGGGTCGCGGACCGGACCGCCCAGCAGCCGGGCCACCCCGAACAACAGGTTGGGCTGCTGCTTACCCGGTGGCAGCGTGCCCAGCCGGGCCAGCAGCTCGTCGTCGGCGGCGACCGCGTCCGCCAGCCGCTCGTAGGTGGGCGACACCGTGCGGGCCTCGCGGGCGGCGAAGTCGGCGTACGCGTCGGCGATCGTCATGGCGTCCTTCCTACCGCATCCCGGCGAGGGGCCCGGGCCCGTGCGTCGCCGTGGCCGCGCGGGCCGGTCCGGCGCTCAGGTCCGGCGCAGCACGAGGCGGAACTCGGCGAGGCCGTGGTCGGCCAGCGAGCCGAACGGTCCGTAACCCTCGGGCCCGGGGATGGCGTAGTCGGCGAAGGCCACCGGCAGTGATCCGGCGACGCCGATGCCCGGGCCGTCCCGCCGCAGCGTGAGCGCCGCCGTGACCGGGCGCGTGACGCCGTGCAGGGCGAGCGTTCCGGCGGCGGTGGCGGTCACCGGCGTACCGGAGGGGAATCCGGCGCCGGGGGTGAGCGGCTCGGTCAGGGCGAGGATCGCGTCGGGGTGCTGCGCGGTGTCGAGGCTGATGCCGAACTGGGGCGCCGGCTCGGCGCCGCCGGCGGTCAGCGCGCGCAGGCCGATCCGCAGCTGAGCGGCGGTGACCCGGCCGCCCGCGACCGTGACGGTGCCGGTGACGTCCTCGGTGCGGCCGACCACCTCGCTGGTGAGCCCGATGACGGTCTGCTCGACCCGGAAGCCGGCCGACGAGCCCGCGGCGGGGCGGTAGACGCCGTCCAGCGGGCCGCTCGGCGCGGCGGCGCCGGCCGGGAGCGCCAGCGGCGCGGGCACCGGTTGCAGCTTGACGGCCGCGGCGACCAGGCCCACGGCCAGCAGGACGAGCGCGATCAGGACGGCGATGGTCCACCGCAGCCAGCGGCGCTTGCGGCGGCGGGGCCGGCCGGGCGCGTCCGGTGTGGACAGCGGAGGCGTGGTGGCGGTCATCGCGCGGACTCCTCGGTCGGGCGGACCGGTGCGGCCTCGATGCGGAAGGCGGGGTAGCGGGCCGCGATCGCCGCGAACTCGGCCAGGGGCGCGCCGGGGTCGACGGGCATGTGCGGCCGGGCGCCGGGCACCTTGCGCAGGTAGCGCTGGAGGATCGGCGCGCGTTCCGCGACCGGCACCTCGGCCAGGTGGCAGGTCCGGGCCCGCCCGTGGCGGATGGTCACCAGGCCGCCCGCGGCGCGGGCGTTGCGGACCCAGTTGCAGTCGTCGCCCAGCATCGAGACCAGGTACCAGTCGCCGTTCCAGTCGGCCATGCCGAGCGGGACGCGCATCAGGCGGCCGGTGCGCCGCCCGGGGACCTCGAGGGTCACCCAGCGGCGGGGCACCAGGCCCGAGCCGTGGACCCGGGCCCACAGGCGGGCGAAGCGGCGGGCCGTCGCGTCGCCGCGGCCGCCCGCGTACATGGCCCGGAGGTCGTCGTCGTTGAATGGCCAGCGTGCCATGGGAGCTCCCTCGGTCGGTTCCTGCTGCCACTGTCGCCGTTTTGGAACTTGAGACACAGAGTCCTAAGTCCCGACAGTATGCTGGAGCCATGGCACGCGCATCCACCCCGACCGGCCTCGGACGCCGCAGCCGCCGCCTCTCGGACCAGGAGACCCGGGACCGGATGCTGCGGACGGCGCTGGAGATGATCAACCGGACCGGGCTGACGGTCAGCCTCGACCACATCCGGTTCGAGGACGTCATCCGGGACGCGGACGTCTCGCGCAGCACGGCCTACCGGCACTGGCCGTACCGGGATCTGTTCTTCAGCGACCTGGTCAAGGAGCTGGCCGGCGCCGCGGTGCCGGGAATCGTCAACGACGAGATCTCGCTCATCCGGCGGATCCTCGACGAGCACCGCGACTGGCTGAAGACCCCGCAGCTGCGCCACGAGCTGATCCTCGAGCTGATCCGCCAGCTGGCCCTGCTCGACTTCCGGTCCGTCCTGGCCTCCCCCGGCTGGCGGACCTACCTGGCCCTGCACGCGACGTTCACCGGGCTCGCCGACGGCGAGCTGCGCGACCAGGTCCAGGCCGCGCTGGGCCAGGCCGAGGCCGCCCACGCGGCGCGCGTCGCCGAGGCCTGGCGCCTGATCGCCGGCCTGTTCGGCTACCGGCTGCGGCCCGAGCTGGCCACCAGCTTCACCGCGCTGGCGACGCTGCTCGGGGCCAGCCTGCGCGGGCTGGTCATCACCGCGCTGTCCACCCCGGAGGTGGCCGCGAGCCGGACGGTGGCCGCCCCGTTCGGCGCGGCCGGCGAGCGGGAGTGGTCGCTGCCGGCCATCGGCGCGGCCAGCCTGGCCCTGGCCTTCCTCGAACCCGACCCGGCCGCCACCTGGGACGACCGGCGCCTGGCCGAGATCCACCAGGTGCTGGACGACTGGGTGACGCCGCAGCCGTGACCCCGGCCGCGGCGGCCCCGGGCCGGCTCAGGAGCCCCGGCTGACCGCCAGCACGATGAGCGCGACCAGGACCAGCGGGATCGCCAGCCCGATCAGGGCCGTCGGGCGCTGCAGCAGCCGCGGGCCCGGGTTCATCGGCGGCCGGCTCGGCCCGTACGGGTTGGGCTGCGGCGCGCCCAGGTACGCCACCTTGCCCCGCTTGACCAGGTTCACCAGCACCGTGATCGGCGTGATGAGGAACGACGCCCAGCCGTACCAGCCCTGGACCAGGGTGCGGGCCGTCATCGCCCGGAAGGTGGCCAGCCCGCAGTCCCGGCAGAACGGGCCCTGCTGGCTGAGGAACCGCATGACGATGACGAAGCCCTGGTGGCCGCGGAAGGTCACCGGGGCGGCCGGCACGCTGCCGCACATCCGGCAGGCCACGATCGCGAAGGGGGCGTGCGCCGACCCCGGGTCGGTGGCGGCGTAGGGCTGGGGGTGGGACACGGTTCACCTCGGTAACTCGGACGACGACGGAGCCGCGTCAGGTTACGGCCGGATCGTCCGGCGCGCTGCCCCGTTCACTCGAGGACGAAGGTGGCGTCGGCGCGGTCGGTCGCCGTCGAGACGGCCTGCAGGAAGATGGCGTTGTCGTAGTGGCGCAGGTAGCGGCCCGGGTAGTTGACCGACTCGAACGACACCGTGCCGGCGCCGCCGGTCAGCCCGGCCCGGCGGGTGAAGCTGGCGTCGGCGCGGAAGGCCGCCGTGCCGTCGTCGCGCCGGACCCAGCCCTCGAAGGCGCTGTGCCGCAGGTAGTACCCCGGGAAGTTGGTCGACTCCAGCGACACCGAGCCGTTGCCGGCCAGGCCCGGCACCAGCCGGAACTGCGAGTCGGCCAGCGGCTTGACCTGCGCCTCGATGCGGGCCCGGTACTCCCAGTGCCGCACGAAGCGGTCCGGGAAGTTGACCGACCGCAGCCGGACCGGGGTGGCGCCGTCGGGCACCGGGATGCCGAAGTCCGGGGTGCCGTCGGCGTTCCAGTACAGCTTCTGCACCCGCGTCCGCCGGTTCGGGTCCCGCAGCGGGTCGCCCGAGATGGCCGCGTAGTTGCGGTCGTGGTAGACGAGGACGTCGCTCTGGCCGTCCTCGGAAGTGGTGAACGAGTTGTGGCCCGGGCCGTACTGGCCGGTGGTCGCGTTGCTGACGAAGACCGGTTCGGGCGTCTTGGTCCAGGACGCCGCGCTGAGCAGGTTCGCGCCGGCCGGGGCGGTCAGCATCCCCAGGCAGTAGTTGGCGTCCGTGGCGCTGGCCGAGTACGTCAGGAACACCCGCCCGTTGCGCTGGATCACCGCCGGCCCCTCGTTCACCTCGACCCCGCCGCGGCGTTCCCAGGCCAGCGTCGGCACGGCGATCCGCGTCGGCGTGCCGGTGATCGTCCACGGGTTGCCCATCCGGGCGATGTAGAGGTTGGAGTTGGTGTCGATGCCGGGCTCCGCCTGGGCCCACACGAGGTAGCGCACGCCGTTGGTGACGAAGGTCGAGGCGTCCAGGGCGAAGGTCTCCCAGGCCGTCCGGATCTGACCCTTCTCGGCCCAGGTGGCGGTGAGCGGGTTGGCGCCGGTGCCCTCCAGGACGTACATCCGGATCGCCCAGACGTCGGCGGAGGCGCCGGCGGCGAAGTAGACGTACCACTTGCCGTCGATGAAGTGGATCTCGGGGGCCCAGATGTGCGCGCCCATGACGCCGCTGGCGTGCTTGCGCCAGATCACCGTCTCCGGCGCGGTGGTCAGGCCCTGCAGCGTGGTGGCCCGGCGCAGCACGATCCGGTCGTACTCCGGGACGGTGGCGGTGAAGTAGTAGTAGCCGTCGGTGTGCTTGACGATGTGGGCGTCGGCGCGCTGGCTCACCAGCGGGTTGGTGTACTGCGCCGCGGGCGACGCCTGCGCGGGCGCGGCGCCGGTCAGCGTCGCGGCGATCAGGGCCACAGCGATCAGGGACGCGCGCAGCCGGCCGGAAACGGTCATGGGGATGCCCTTCTCGCCGCGCCCGGCCGACAAATGTCTCCTCCGGGTCACGACAGTGTTAACGGTCACAATGACCCCGTCAAGACCCCGGCGCATCGACCTCGGTCTTCAGGGCGGCGACCAGCTCCTCGGCGGGCGTGGACACCGGCCGGTCGCTGACCTGACCGTCGCCGACCTCGATCACCCGCCACTCGCCGTCGGCGCGCAGGGCCAGGTCCACCGTCACGAAGGGCAGGCCAAGCGCCGCTACCGCCGGGGCGACCGCGTCCGGCACCAGCCCGGGCGGCGGCGGCTCGTACGGGGTGTCCGGGTGGGCGGTCACCAACCGGCACTCACCCGCCACCCACCAGGTACGCGCCTCCGCCCCGCCGAACTCCTCGAACCGGCGCAGCACGAAACCGCCGGTGAACTCGTCCCCGCGCAACTCCCGCAGCCGGCTCGCGACCCGCCACGCCGCCTCCGCGTCGCCGAGCTCCGGCACGTACACCGCCTCGTACCAGTAGTGCTTCATCGACTTGGTCCAGTCCCGCAGCACGGCCGGTCCCCCGCCCAGCTCGGCCCGGGCCCGGTCGAAGTCCGCCCGGCCGGCCCCGTGGGTCCAGACGGTGTCGGGCGTCAGCCCGGTCAGCGCGGCGGCCCAGCCCGGCACCTCGTGCGCCCGGCGGTACGCCTCGGGACCGGTCCGCAGCGTCACGCCGCGCCGGGTCAGGGCGGCCGCCATCGCCGCGTACCGGTCGGCGCCCAGCATCCAGCCGCGGTAGACGGCGTCCTCCCCGGCCGGCACCCGGGCCACCGCGGCGTCCGCCGGACCGCCCGCGGCCAGGGCGTCGTGGTCGACCAGCGCGACCGTCCAGCCGGCCGCGCGGGCCGCCGCCGCCTCGGCGGCGAAGTGCTCGTCGGGCCGCCGCGGGCGCAGCACGTCACCGGGAATCAGCATCAGCACCGCACCATGGTGACCCACGGCCGAGTCGGGTTGGCGACCGAGGCCGCGGATCGGGCCCCGCCCGGGGTCATGGTGGGAGCGGGGCGGGCGGGCGAGGGGGCCGGCCCGAGGCGAGATGAGGGTGCCGCCATGGCTGTCCACCTGGGTGATGTCGCGTTCTACACCGGACCGCCGGTGCTGGGCGCCCCCGACGACCTGCAGGCCGTCATCCTGGACTTCCTGGGCGCGGCCACCACGTCCCTGCGGATCGCGGTGCAGGAGATCGACTCCGAGCCGGTCGCGCGGGCCGTCCTGGACGCCCAGGCCCGCGGCGTGCGCGTGCAGATCATCCTCGAGGCGAGCTACCTGCACGAGCCCCGCAAGCCCGCCGACCCCTGGGCGGTGGCCGGGGACAACGAGGTCAACCGGGTCATCCACGCGGCGTTCCTGCGGGCCGGCGTCGACGTGATCACCGACCTGAACCCGGCGATCTTCCACCAGAAGTTCGTGGTGCGCGACCACGGCCGGCCCGGCGCGGCGGTGCTGACCGGCTCGGCGAACTTCACCGCCACCGACACCGGGACCAACCTCGCCACCGGCGCCGGGCGCTCCGGCAACAACCTCAACCACGTCGTCGTGCTGGGCGGCAAGCAGGCCACCGACCAGTACCGCGCCGAGTTCGACCGGATGCGCGGCGGCACCTTCGGCGAGCTGCACGAACGCCACGAGGCCCGGCCCGAGGAGTTCCGGCTCGGCGGCCTGCGGGTCAAGCCGCTGTTCGCGCCCCGGCACGGGCCCGAGATGGAGATCATGAAGCAGATGCTCAAGGCCCGGGCCCGCATCGACTTCGCGATGTTCACCTTCGCCCAGTCCTCCGGCATCGACGACGCCATGGCCCGGCTGGCCGGACCCGCCCTGCCGATCCGGGGCATCCTGGACCGCGGCCAGGGCGCCCAGCGCTGGGCCGCCACCCAGCCGCTCAAGGCGGCCGGGGTGCAGCTGTGGGAGAACCGGCCGGGCACCGGGCTGCGCAAGGTGCACCACAAGCTGATGGTGATCGACACCCGGCTGACCGTCATCGGCAGCTTCAACTACACCGGGCCGGCGACCACCCTCAACGACGAGAACATCGTCGTGCTCGGCGACCTCGAGGAGACCGACGCCGCCGCCGAGGCCGCCCAGCGGCGCCTCGCCGGCGCGGCCCTGGCCGAGATCGACCGGATCATCACGGACCTGGGCCGGCCGATCTAGCCGGGCGGCGCGGCCCACCGGCGGGCGATGGTCACCCGGGTGCCGGTCGCGGTGGCGACGACCCGCACGTCCCCGTACGCGTTCATCAGCAGCGCCCCGCGCCCCCGGTCGCGCGCCGGCGGCCGCTCGCGCCAGCCGCCGAAGTCCTGCACGACGACCCGCAGCAGCCCGTCCGCCACCTGGAGCCGGACCTCCACCTCGGGCTGGCTGGGCCGCTGCGCGTGCTCGACCGCGTTGTTGACCGCCTCGGTGGCCGCCACCTGCAGGTCGTCGAGCACGTCGGGGTCGATGCGGTGGCCGGCCAGCGCCGCCCGCAGGTCCCGGCGCATCGCCGCCGAGGCCGTCGGCGCCAGCGGGTAGACCCAGGTCTGGTCGAGCTCCGGCAGCTCGGCGACGACGGCCGCGGCGGGCAGCGCCCGGCGCCGTACGGCGATCGCCGCGACGTCGGCGGGCAGCGGCTCGGCGGCGTCGGCCACGACCGCCTCGACGAGCGTGGCCGTCGGGGCGCCGTTCGCGGCCAGCTCCCCGGCGCGGCGCAGCAGGCGGGCCCGGCCCGGGCCGGCGACCAGCCCCTCGGTGACCAGCAACAGCTGGGCCCCGGCCGGCAGCGTCTCCTCGTTCTGCGCGTACGTCGCCGCCGCGGCACCCAGCGGCGGCCCGGCCGCTCCGGTCAGCAGCCGCGGCTCCTCGCCCGGGGCACACCGCACCGGCGCCGGATGGCCCGCGCTGCACCACGACAGCGCCCCGGTGGCCGGGGCCAGCCGCACCAGCAACAGGGTGGCGGAGAACGGCGCGGCCAGGCGGGACAGCAGCGTCGAGACGCGGGTCAGCACGGTCGCCGGGGCCGGCTCCCCGGCCGCGTACGCCCGGACCGCGTTGCGGACCTGCCCGGTGGTCACCGCCGCGCCCGGCCCCGGCCTGGCCACCGCGCCGATGCCCAGCAGCAGGTCGCCGCCGGGCAGGGTGACGACGTCGTACCAGTGGCCGCCGGCATCGCCGGACGCCGGGCGGTACCGCGCCTGCACGTCCCAGCCGTCGGGGGTCGGCAGGTGCTGCGGCAGCAGGCTCTGCTGCAGGGCCGGCGCCAGCTGTCGCCCGTGGTCCAGGGGCCAGGTGCCCTGGGCCAGCGCGGCCAGCATGGTCGCCATGGAGGCGAGCAGCGCCCGCGCGTCGTCCTCCGGCGGGCCCGCGTCCCCGGCCCGTACGGTGATCGCGCCGAGCCGGCCGCCGTCCGCCGCCCGGATGACCGCGGACAGCTCCCGGGTGTCCGCCCCGGCGTCCGGCGGGCCCGCGGTGAAGCGCAGCGGGCCGCGGCCGGCCCCACCGTCCAGCTCGGTGACCGCCCGTACGCCGCCGAGCAGCGCCCGGGCCTGGTCGGTGACGGTCTGGAAGGCCTCCTCGAGCGCCCGGCCGGAGGCGATGACCGCGGTGGTGTCGGCGAGCGCCCGCAGCTGCCGGGTGTGCGTGCCGCGCAGGCGGGCGAGCCGCAGGGTGGCCCGGACCCGGGCGACGAGCTCGGCGGCGGTGAACGGCTTGACCACGTAGTCGTCGGCGCCCGCCCGCAGACCCTCCACCCCGGCCTCCTGACCGGCCCGGGCGGACAGCATGACGACCGGCAGCCCCTCGGTGGCCGGCTCCCGGCGGAGCGCCCGGACCAGCCCGAAGCCGTCCAGCCGGGGCATCATCACGTCGGTCAGCACCAGGTCGGGCGGGTTGCGGCCGATGGCCTCGAGGGCCGCCTGACCGTCGGCGACCGCGTCCACGTGCCAGCCGTCCGCGGCGAGCAGGCGTACCAGATAGGCGCGCATGTCGCTGTTGTCGTCGGCCACCAGGATCCGCGCCCCGGCCGGCGAGCCGGCCGGGGCGGCCGCCGGCGTCGCGGCGTCGTCCGGCCAGCCGCCGGCCTCCCGGACCGCCGCTCGGGCCGTGGCGAACCCGGCCCCGGCCGGCGCGGGCTCGGCCGCCGGCCCGGGCTCGACGGCGCTCCACGGCAGCGTCACGGTGAAGGTCGTGCCCTCCCCCGGCACGCTGTCGACGTGCACGTCGCCGCCCTGCAGGCGGCTCAGCTCGCGGACCAATGCCAGGCCGATGCCGGTGCCCTCGTGGCTGCGCGACCGCACCCCCTGCACCCGGTGGAAGCGGTCGAACAGCCGGGGCAGCTGCGCCGCGTCGATCCCGATGCCGGAGTCGGTGACCCGCAGCCGGATCTGCGCGTCGTCGGCCTCCAGGGCCACCCGGATCTGCCCCACGAAGGTGAACTTGAGCGCGTTGGAGAGCAGATTCGTGACGATCTTCTCCCAGTTGCCCGGGTCGACGGCGACGGCCCGGGGCAGCGGCGGGCAGTCCACGACCAGGCGCAGCCCGGCGCGCTCGACCGCGGCGCGGAACACCCCGGCCAGCTCCGCGGTGAAGGTGGCCAGGTCCACGGTGCGCGGCGCGTGCCCGGCCCGGCCGGCCTCCAGGCTGGAGAACGTCAGCAGGTCGTTGACCAGGCCGAGCAGCCGGTCGGCGTTGCGCCAGGCGGTGTCCACCCGGTCGCGCTGCCCGGGCGGCAGCGGCTCCCCCCGGTCGGCCAGGGCGTCGGCGAGCGGGCCGAGCATCAGCGTGAGCGGGGTGCGGAACTCGTGGCTGACGTTGGTGAAGAAGCCGGTCTTGACCCGGTCCAGCTCGGCCAGCGCCTCCGCGCGCTCGCGTTCCTGCTGGTAGGCCTGCGCGTTGCGGACCGCGACGGCGACCTGCTGGGCGAGCAGCTGCAGGAAGGACCGGTACGTCTCGTCGAGGCCGCGGCTGGGGCTGATCCCGGTCAGCACCACCCCGACGGGCTGCTCCCGGTCGGCCGAGGGCAGCGGCTGGGCCACCGCGGCGCGGACCGGGTCACCCCAGGGACCGCCGGCCACGGCCAGCCGCTCCCCGACGTCGTCCAGCCGGGCGGTCCGGCCCGAGGCGGCGGTCCGCAGCCCCCACGGATCCCCGCCTTCCGGGTACGGGTCGCCGGCCGCCGCGGACAGGCTCAGCGAGGCGGGCAGCGCCGCCTCGACCGGGTCGCCGTCCGCGTCGGCGCCCACGCAGGCGGCCAGCCGCAGCGCACCGCCGTCGCGCAGGTAGACGGCGGCGAACGGCACGTCCAACGGGTGCTCGCCGAGCACCGCGCAGAGCCGGGCGCAGGTCTCGGCCACGTCCCCGGCGTCGGCCCCGGCCGGCAGCGCCAGATCCCGCAGCAGCCGCAGCCGCCGCTCCCCGACGATCTGGTCGGTCACCTCGCTGCAGACGGTGAGCACGCCCACGGTACGGCCGTCGTCGTCGCGGGCCGGGGCGTGCGAGACGCTGAAGTAGGCCTCCTCGCGGTAGCCGGCCCGGTCCAGCAGCAGCCGCAGGGACGGCACCCAGCTGGCCACGCCGGTCGCCATGGCGTCGAGGATCAGCGGCTCCAGCACGTCCCAGGCGTCGGCCAGGGTGACCCGCACGTCCCCGCCGAGCGCGGCCGGGTGCTGGTCGCCGATCAGCGCGGAGTAGGCGTCGTTGTAGAGCTGGGTGAAGCGCGGGCCCCAGAGCAGCAGCATCGGATACCGCGAGGACAGCACGATGCGGACGGCGGCGCGCAGGCTCTGCGGCCAGCCGCCGACCGGGCCCAGATCGGTGCCGGCCCAGTCGAGCCCGGCCATGAGCCGCCCGGTGGCGCCGCCGGAGGCGAACAGATCGTCCGGCGACATCAACGCCGATCACCGGCCATGCGCGAGCCTCACCTCCGGCCGGACCGGCCGGCCCCGTTGATGTTGACACCACCCTTTACCCAGCCGGTCGGCTTTCGCACACGCCGGCCGGGCCGGCTCTGTCACCCGCGCGGGGTCGCCGGGCCCGCATCAGCCAGCGCGTCACCGCGGTGAAGTCGTCGCCCACCAGGCCGGTGCGCGGGTCGACCCGGCGCAGAAGGGCGCCGCCGCGGTGGTGGGCCGCCACCCAGCGCCGGTCCGCGTCGGTGATCTCGTCGTCGATCCAGGCGAACGGCCGCCCCGCCGCCCACCGCACCAGCCCGGCGGTCTTCCAGTGCCGGCCGCCGGGCAGGTCGTCCTCGTCGTCGGGCCAGGTGACGACCGGGAGCCGGGGCAGGCCCAGCCGTGGCGCGATCACCTCGTTGGCCTGCTCCGACCACGTCGTGGCCCAGGTCAGCGCGCCGGGCAGGGCGAGCAGCCGCGGCCCGTCGGCCGGGTCGAGCCGGGCCAGCAGCGGGTGGGCGCCCGGCCCCGGATCGCCGGCGGGGTACCGCCGGCCGGCGTCGCCGAACGGGATCAGCGGGCCGTCGACGTCGAGGAAGACGATCGGGTGGTCGGCGCTGGCGGTCATCGCCGCCAGTGTACGAAGCCGGCTTGACAGCGCGGCCGGGGCGCGGGGAGGGTCGCGCCGTGCTCAAGGACGTGTGGCTCAACCGGCCCGACCAATTCGCTCCCGGCGCGGAGCTCTTCCGCAGCGACCGGACGTTCCAGCTGCTGGCCTACTCGGCGAGCCACAGCCAGCTGCTGCTGTCGTCCCGCGACGGCGCGGACGGCGAACCGTGCGGGACCGTGGTGGAGATCCTCTTCAAGCCGGTCGAGGCCGTCCGGGTCCAGGAGTGCTACCGCGGGCTCGTGGTGTCCTGCGCCACCGGCGAGGAGGCCGCCGCGATCGACGCGGGCATCTCCCCCTACGGCTACCGGGCCCGCGACGCGCGCGCCTTCATCCTGCGCAGCCAGGGCGTCGAGGGCTACGTCGTCGCCACCGCGGTGGGCACGCGCGAGGGCGTGCTGCCCCGGATGCGGCAGAGCCTGTTCCACGGCTACTCGCCCGAGGACACCGCCTGGCCCACGGGGCCGCTGGGCGGGGTGGGCGGCGGGCTGACCGTCGCCTCCCCCGCCGAGGTGGCCCACGCGGTGCTGCACGGCGTTCCGGACGGCGCCCGGCGGGACCGGCACCGCACCGTTCACGTGCTCTACGCCAAGGGGCACGACGCCGAGCGGCTCCCCGTGGGGGTGTTCCTCACCGCCGAGGACGCCGCCGAGGCACAACGGCTGGTGCGCCCCACCGATCCCGACTGCGTGGTGCTGCGCGTGCCGGTGGTCCTCTGACCGGCCGGCTCGGAGCCGCGGCGGCGCCGTACGGTCAGCGGACCCGGACCCGCACGATCCGGACCGTGCTGTCGTTGCCCGCCCGGTCCTGCGCCCGGTACGACACCCGGTGCACTCCCTTCCCGCGGATCTCGACCGGCCCCCGGTACATCCGCCAGGCCCCCCGGTCCACGCGGTACGCGATCAGGGCCACCCCGGATTCGCCGTCCCGGGCGGTCAGGGTGACCGTGGCCCGCGTGCGACCGGCGCGTACCGACGCGCCGGTGGCCGGCGGCCGGGGGTCGCGCCGGACGGTGAGTGTGCCCGGCGCCGACACGTTGCCGGCGTCGTCGGTGGCCCGGTAGCTCACGGTCGTCACCCCGGCGGGGAGCGGGACCGGTCCGGTGTAGGGCTGCCAGCGGCCGCCGGCGAACCGGTACTCGCGGCCGGCGATCCCGGACGGGTCGGTGGCGGTGACCACGAGCGCCACCGGGCCGGTGAACCAGCCGTGCCGGCCGGTGGCCCGGACCGGATCGGTCGTCGCGGTGACCGCCGGTGGCGTCACGTCCGGCCGCAGCGGCACGCTGACCTGCTGGACGCTTTCGGTGTTGCCGGCCCGGTCGGTGGCGAAGAACGCGAGGCTGTGCACGCCGGTGAGGGTGAACGGCTTCGCGTACGGCTGCCACGGCCCGGCGTCGACGCGGTAGCTGATCGAGGCCACCCCCGAGGCGGTGTCCCGGGCGCCGAGGGTCACGGTGGAGGTCTTCTTCACGGCCGTGACGGTGACGGCGGACATCGGCGGCTCGGGGTCGACCTGGACGGCCAGGGACGTGACCGGGCTCGGGATCAGGTTCGCGCCCCGGGCCCGGTGCCGCAGGGGGTACGCGCCGGCCGGCAGCGGCACCGGCTCGGTGTACGTGGTCCAGGCGCCGTCGCCCAGGGCGTACTCGATCGTGCTGTTGCCGGCGCCGCCGTCGAGGGTGAGGGTCGCGCCCGAGCCGTACCATCCGTCGGCGCCGGGCCGGGAGATCGCCGCCCGCGGCGCGGTGCCGGTGTAGGTGAGCGGGTCGGCGCCCTCCAGGGTGGGGATCACCGGGGTGATCGCGCCGGCCGCGTCGAAGTAGAGCCGGTCGATGGTGGTCTCGCGGTGGAAGCCGTCGCCGCCGGGGACGGCGAAGCGGTGGTACGCGATGTACCAGTCGTCGGTGCCGGGCACCTGGATGATCGAGCTGTGCCCGGTGCCCAGGATGCCGAGCGCCGGGTCCTTGGCCAGGATGGTGCCGCGGGCGGTGAACGGCCCGTACGGCGTGGCGCCGGTCGCGTAGGCGACCCGGTAGTTCTCGCTGCCGGTGTCGTCGACGGAGTAGCTCAGGTAGTAGGTGCCGTTGCGCTCGTTCATGAACAGGCCCTCGCGGAAGTCGGTCAGCCCGCCGATGGTCTGCCGGCGGGCGACGTCGATCGAGGTCATGTCCGGGTTCAGCGGCGCCACGTAGGCCCGGCCGTTGCCCCAGTACAGATAGCTCTGCCCGGTGGTGTCGGTGAACACGGCCGGGTCGATCTGCTGGGCGCCGGCGTAGTCGTCGCGGTCGATCAGCGGCGCGCCGGAGTCGGTGAACGGCCCGAGGGGCGAGTCGGCGGTGGCCACCCCGATGTTGCCCGCGGCGCAGAAGTAGAAGTAGTACTTGCCGTCGGCCGAGGCGATCGCCGGGGCCCAGGCGTTGGTGTGCGCCCAGGACACGTCGGCCAGGTCCAGGATCGTGCCGTGCTCGGTCCAGGTGGCCAGGTCGGTCGACGACCACACCTTGAACGTGGTGCTGCCCCAGCCCGCGATGCCGTCGGTGGTCGCGTAGATGTAGTAGGTGTCGCCGAAGCGGACGATGTTCGGGTCGGCGTTGAGGCCGGGCAGCACCGGCGTGCGCATGACCCGGGTGGTGACCGTGTAGTCCCGGGTCGCGCCGGCCGCGCTCGTGACGGTGATGCGCCGGGGCCCGGACCAGTCGCCGGCGTCAGCGCCGGTGACGGTGGAGGTGCTGGCCACGGTGAACACCGGGTGCAGACTGCGGCGGTCGGTGCCGGGGCGGACGGGCAGCACGATGGTGCCGGCCTCGCTGTCGATCAGCGCCGGCGCCCTGAGGCTGTCCAGCGTCACCGCGGACACCGTGGTGGCGTTGGCGCCCAGCCGGGCCACCTCGTCGCCGGTCAGGGCCCGGTTGTAGATCCGGACGTCGCGCATCCGGCCCTTGAAGTACCGGTCCGCGCTGTAGACGGAGCGGCCCAAATAGTTCGCCTTGGTGACGCCGTTGCCGATGGAGCCGGGCGTCACGGTCACCGCCGTGTTGCGGGCGACCTGCCGGCCGTCGAGGTAGAGCGTCGCCGCGCCGCCGCCGACGGTGTAGGTGAGCGTCCGCCACGAGCCGCGGGGCAGCGCGCTGCCGGTGGCCGCGCCCTGTTCGGTGCTCCAGTTGCCCGGGGCGATGGCCGCGCGGTAGTTGTCGCCGGTGCTGAACACGTAGCCGTTGCCGGCGCCGCCGCTGTCGGTGTTGCCCATTCCCCAGAGGAAGTAGGGCTTCGGCTGGGCCGGATCGATCCAGACGTCGGTGGAGACCGTCAGGGCCGGCATGCCGGCCAGGAGGTTGTCCGGCAGCTTCACGTGGCCGTCGGCGCCGCCGAAGGTCAGGCTGCCGTTGCCCCAGGTGGCCCCGCCGACCAGGGTGGCGTGGTTGCCGTTGCCCGAGGAGTCGGCGACCGTGGTGCCGGCGCTCTGGTCCAGCGCGTACCGGGCGACCAGGCCGTCGGCGGTGGCCGGCAGCGGTTGCGGCGCGCCGGAGAGCCGGTCGAGCTCGGCCTGGGTGACCGGCAGGACCGTGCCGTGGCGCGGGCTCTTCGGCAGGGCGTAACCGGCCGGGACCTTCCAGGCCGGGGCGTCGAGGTCGTCGGTGCCGAGCGGGATGTAGCCGCGGCCGCCGTACTCGTCGACGAACAGGTAGTAGCGCGAGCCGGACTCGTCGCCGGGGTTGGCCTTGAACGCCGTCGGGCCCTCGACGGCGGAGGTGCCGGCGGCCCGGCCGATGCACGAGGCGACGATCCGCCACGCCGGGTGGGCCGGGTCGTGCGCCGGGTCGGCCACGTCGTCGACGGCGACCAGCGAGTCGGCCTGCTCCTGGATGATGTCGCTGCAGCCGGTGACCGCGCCCTCGTCCTTGGTGAAGCGGTGGTACTTCCCGCCGTCCTTGATCACCGTGCTGTCGATCCGCGAGGAGCCCCGGTCCTGCCAGGTCCGCGGCGCGCTGAAGGTGACGAAGTCGCGGGTCGTGGCGTACAGCATCCGGTTGTAGGTGTCGCCGGTGTGTCCCGGGTCGGACGCGGCGTAGAGCTTGGACGCCCAGAAGACGACGTACTGGCCGAGGGCGTCGTCCCAGAACGCCTCGGGGGCCCAGGTGTTGCCGGCCGTCGGCGGCGAGACCAGCACGTGCCGCTGCGGTCCCCAGTGGACCAGGTCGGTGGACTCCCAGACCTCGATGTGCCGGCTGCCGCGGCGTTGCGAGTCGTCCCACGAGGTGCCGCTGCCGATGGACAGGTCGGTGGCGATGAGGAAGAACTTGTCGCCCTCCGGCGAGCGGATCAGGAACGGGTCGCGCAGGCCCTTGGTGCCCAGCGTGGAGCTGAGCACCGGCTGTCCGCCGTTGAGCTCGGTCCAGCGCAGCGCGTTGTTGCCCTGGCTCGCGGCGAAGGAGATCTTCTCCCCGGCGACGCTGTTGCCGGTGAAGTAGGCGAAGGCGTAGCCCTTCAGCGGCGCGGGCGCGGGCAGCGCGGGGACCGTGGCGGTGAGCGTCCGCTCGGCGCTGACGTCGCCGAGGCTGATCGTGGCGGTGAGCGCGACCCGCTTCGCCGGGCTGCCCGCCGCGGGCCGGTGCACGACGCCGGTGGCGCTGATGGTGGCGGGGTCGGCGCTGGCCCACGCGACGCCGGCGCCGTGCAGGCCGGCGCCGGGCAGCGTCAGGTTGCCCCGGACGTCGTCCAGGTTGGTCACGGTCAGCGCGGCGCGGGCCTCCTCGACCTGTTGCGCGGCCCCGGGCGCGGCCTTGACGGTGACCGGGAACGCCTTGGTGGCAGTGGCGGAGCCGCTGGTGAGGGTGGCGGTCAGGGTCACGGTGGTGTCGGCGGCCGGGCGCGTGACCGCGCCGGCGGCTGTGATCACGCCCGGGTCGGCCGAGGACCACGCGATCGTGCTGCCGTACGTGGGGCCCGCGTACGGCAGGCTCAGGTCGCCGGTGACCGCCGACGTGTCACCCAGGGTCAGCGCCGCCCTGTCCCCCGCCACCCGGGTCGCGCCGGGAATGGCGATCGCGGCGGCCTCGGCGGCGCTCAGCGCCCGGTCGTAGATCCGGAAGTTGCGGACCTTCCCGCGCAGGCGGGCGTCGGCGGTGTAGACCGACCGGCCCAGGTAGTTGGCCGTGGTGACGCCCGACCCGATGCTGCCCGGGGTGAGGGTCACGCCGGTGCGCGACGCCACGGGCGCGCCGTTGAGGTACTCGGTGGCCACCCCGTCGGCGCCCAGCGTGTAGCCGATGCTCGCCCAGACGCCCCGGGGCAGCGCCGACGCCGCCTTGGCGGTCTGCTCGGTGCTCCAGTTGCCGCCGGCGATCGCCGTCCGGTACGCGTCCCCGGTGGCCATCAGGTAGCCGTTGCCCACCCCGGCGGCGTCGGTGTTGCCCAGCGCCCAGATCATGTACGGGGTGGCCTGCGCGGTGTCGATGAGCACGTCGGCGGCCACGGTGACCTGGCCGAGCCCGGCCAGCACGTGGTCCGGCAGCTGCACGTAGCCGTCCGCGCCGCCGAGCACCAGGGCGCCGTCGGCGGACCAGGACGCGTCGCCGCGCAGGGTCCCGTCGCGGCCGTGCCCGGAGGTGTCCGGCGCCGTGGCGCCCGAGGTCTCGGACAGGTCGTAGCGCAGCACGAGGCCGTCGGTCACGTCGGCGGCGGCGGCCGGGGTGGCCGGCGCCACGAGGGCCGCGGCGGCGATGAGCAGGGCGGAGCAGCTAGCCAGGAGTCGGATGCCGCGACGACGGGGCTCGGCGACCATGAAGGCCTCTATCCAGGGGGTGGGTACCGGGAGAATGCCGAGAGTGTTAACGGTAACAAGCAGCCTGTCAAGCGGCTGTCATCAATGAGAAACACACCGGCAATCCCCGGTCGCGGGTGGACCGGGGGCGGGCGCCGCCGCGAAAACGGCCGCAAGCGCACCGATAGGGCGGCCGGCACAACCATGCGCGACGCCGCGGTAACGGATAGGCGACACCAAGAACGCGGATTCGTTTATCGCCCTGCGCCGGACGGCACCATGGCGATATCGGCTATGGTATCGCCAATAGAGGCGGTCACCAGGTGCCGCACCAAAGGCTTATCCGGGAGCGACCACATGGCGAAGCAGATCGTCACCCTGCTGACCGACGACATTGACGGCAGCAAAGCGGACCGCACCGTCGAATTCAGCATCGACGGCGTCAGTTACACCATCGATCTTTCCGAGAAGAACGCCGGCAAGCTGCGCAAGGCGCTCGACCCCTATCTCGCCGCCGCGTCCCGGATCGGCCGCAGCAGCACCGCCCGGATCGCGTCGCGGGGGGCCGCGCCGGCGCCCAGCCGGGCCAACCGCGATCAGAACCAGGCCATCCGGGAATGGGCCAACAAGAACGGTTACGAGGTGTCGGAACGCGGCCGCATCCCCACCTCGATCGTCGAGGCCTTCCACAGCAAGCGCTGATTCCGCGGGCGCCGGCGGCCGCCGTTGCCAATGCGCCGGCAACGGCGGCCGCCGGCCGGCGCGGGCACATTTCGGCGACGGCTACGGGCAATACGCCGGGCCGTCGCGGCGACGGTCAGCTCACCGGCGACGGTGCGGCGCCGGCGACCCGGTCGCGGCCGGCGTTCTTGGCCACGTACAACGCCGCGTCCGCGGCCAGGACCAATGCGTCGATGTCGCCGGCGGCGCGCAGGCCCGCGCAACCCACCGACACCGTCACCCGGTGGCCGCGGTCCTCCCCCACCGCGACGGGGACGGCGCCGATTCCCCGCCGGATCCGCTCGGCGATCTCGCCGACGTGCGCCGGATCGGTCGCCGGGAGCAGGACCGCGAACTCCTCGCCGCCGTAGCGGGCCACCAGGTCGCCCGGCCGGACCAGCTGGGCCAGCCGGTGCGCCACCTCGACCAGCACGCGGTCGCCGCCGTGGTGGCCGTACGTGTCGTTGACCCGCTTGAAGTGGTCGACGTCGAGCAGGAGCATGCCCAGGTCGGCGCCGGCCCGGGCGGCCCGGGCGGCTTCCGCGGGCAGGCTCTGCTCGAAGTAGCCCCGGCTGCGCAGGCCGGTCAGCCCGTCGGTGATGGCGGCGTTGCGCTGGGCCCGCACCAGCCCGGCCATCCGGGCCAGCACCAGCATGAACAGGGCCGCGCAGACCAGCCCGGCGACCAGCACGTGGGGCTCGCCGGTACGCAGGTACTGGATGACCATGGTGGCCGGCGCGATGACGGCGGCCAGCGCCAGCACCGCCAGCCGCGCCGGGGTGGCGTCCGGCGTGACGACGGACGACCGGTCGATCAGCCGCGGCGCGGACGGGTGCAGCACGGCCACCGCGAGCAGGAACGCCGCGCCCATCCAGAGGGCGTCGAGGAAGTTGCCGGGCCGGTAGGTGCCGTCGAGCGACTGGACGCTGTACACCGTGTCGGCCACCAGGATCAGCGCCAGGTAGCCGCCGAGCATCCGCAGCGCGGCGGCGCGCGGGCCGGCGCCGAGCATGAGGCGCGCGCCGACCATGATGAGCATCAGGTCGCCGACCGGGTACGCGACCGACACCAGCGTGGTCACGTTGCCGCTGGTCACGCTCATCGTGGGGGCGATCACCACCTCGTAGATCAGGTAGCCCGCGCTCACCGCGACGATGGCCGCGTCGATGGCGCTGGCCCCGTCCCAGCCCGGGGTGCGGCGCCGGACGACCACCAGCAGGCCCGCCGCCATCAACGGGTAGGCGGCCAGGTAGCCGACGTCGGCCGGGCTCGGATAGGCGACCTCGCCGTGGACCAGCGCGAGGACGTAGAAGATCACGTCGGCGGCGACCGACACCGCGGCGCCGGCGGCCAGCAGCAGCAGGGCCCGGCGCAACGGGCGGTGCCGGCGGGCGGCGACCAGGCAGCACGCCGTCAGCGCCGCGTTCGCGCTGACGTACAGGGCCACCTGGGTGCCGGCCCAGTCGCCGCCCAGGGCGACGAAGCAGTAGTACAGGGCGATGACCACCGGGGTCGCGGCCAGCAGGACCTGCCACGACGCGGGGCGGCGGGCGGGCGCGGCGGCCAGGGCGTTGCTCATCCCCGTACGGTCGCGCCCGGGGGATGCAGCCCCGCGAGCGATCGGTGGTATTCGGGTTTCAGCGGGCGACGCCGACCACCTGGGCGAAGACGGCCGTCGCGTCGGCCACGTCGATCTCGCGCAACTGCAGCGGGCCGCCGGTCTCGGTCAGGCAGGCGTTGCTCGCTCCGCCGGCGAAGAACGGGGCGAACCCGATGTCCTGGATCAGCCGGGTGGCCGCGGCGCGGGCGTCGCGGTGATCGGTGCAGATGAACTCGGCCAGCAGCGGGTCGCGGCCCCGGCGCCGGCGCAGCACGCTCGGCGGGCAGGTGTTGAACGCCTTGACCCAGTGCGCGTCGGGCGCCCAGGCCGTCAGCGTCTCGATGCCGCTGAGATCGTCCGGCCCGGGCCGCCGGTGGCCGGCACGGTCGCCGGGGAAGACGGGATTGGTCGCGTCCAGGACCGGTTTGCCGGTGAGGGCGCGCGCGGTGGCGTCGAGCGTGGTGTGCGCGGCCGCCCAGTCGGGGGCGAACAGCACGACGTCGCCGAAGGAGGCGGCGTCCGTCACGGTGACCGTCTCGGGGCCCGGTACGGCGTCCGGGGAGCCGACGACCACGTCATGACCGGCCTGGGTCCACCACTCGGCCAACGACCCGCCCAGCTCGCCGGCGCCGATGATTCCGATCCGCATGCCAGCAGTGTCCCCCCACCGTCCGCCGCGCGTCCGGAAAACGCTTGAACCGGTTCAACTTCGCCGGCCCGTCCGGGGTAGCCTGACCCTTCCCTGATCGCGCCCGCGCCGGCGGCAGCCGGATGCCTCAGACGGGATGGTCCGTTGTCCGACACCGACCGGCTCACCGCCACCGACGCCTTCGCCCGCCTCGGCCGGATCAACCTCGGCGAGACGGACCTCGAGGGCGTGCTGGAGACCGTCGCCCGCCTCGCGGTCCGCACCGTGCCGGGGGCCGGCGAGGTCTCGGTGACCCTGATCCGCGACGCCCGCGCCCGCACCGCCGCGTTCACCGGCGAGGTGGCCCGTCACCTGGACGAGTCGCAGTACGCCCGCGGCCACGGTCCCTGCCTGGACGCCGCGGCGTCCCTCGCCACGCTGACCACCCGCGACACCACCACCGACACCCGGTGGCCGCACTGGGCCGCCCGCGCGGCCGAGGCGGGTGTGCGCAGCGCCCTCGCGGTCGGCCTGCCGGTGGCGGAATCGGTCACCGGGGCGCTCAACGTCTACGCGCGGGTGCCCGACGCCTTCAGCCCGGACGCCGTCGGGCTGGCGCAGACGTTCGCCGGCTACGCCGCCGTCGCCCTGGCCAATGCGCACGTCCTCGACCGGCAGACCACCCTCGCCCACCAGATGCAGGCCGCGATGGCCAGCCGGGCCGTCATCGAGCAGGCCAAGGGCATCATCATGGGCGACCGGCGGTGCACCGCCGACGAGGCGTTCCGGATGCTCGCCGAGGTCTCCCGGGCCGAGAACCGCAAGGTCCGCGACGTCGCGGCGGCCCTGGTGGCCCGGGCCGCCGGCGCGGTGGCCGGCTGAGCCCCGCGGTGCGGGGGCCGGCGGTGGCGGACCGCCCGGGTCCGTCGTAGAGTCCGGCCCGATGATCACGGATAGCCTGACCAAGTCCACGTTGGTGACCGTCTCGCACGCCATCGAGCAGGCGGCCCTGGCCGTGGCCGAGGACGGGCCCATGGTGGTGGTCGCCCTGTTCCAGCGGCTGCCCTACTTCGAGCGCGAACGCCGGGTGTACGAGCGGATCGCCGGGCTCGCGGCGGTCACCGTCGTCGGCCTGGTCGCCGACGATCCGCCGCCGGTGCCGGCCGGGACCTGCGCCGTGCTGCTGCGCGAGCCGGAGGATCTGGCTCGGGAGTGGACGGTGGCGGTGCTGACCCCCCGCTTCGGCGCCGTGCTGGTCGCCCGCGACCGCGAGGAGGTCGACCCGGCGGCCGCGACGCTGGAGGGCGGCCGGATCTTCGACGGCGGCTGGCGGTTCCGGCGCGACGACGCGCTGCGCGAGGTGCTGCGGCTGCGCGCGGCGCTGGCCGACCGGCTTCCCGGAGCCGCGCTCACGGCGATCGACGACGTGGTGCAGCGGGTCCGGGACCTGCCGGCCACCCCCGGCGAGGGCCGGGCCGACGCGGCGGTTCGGCTGCTGGCCGAGCGTACGGACCGCGACCGCGCCCGGATCCGGCGGCTGCGGGCGCAGGCGGAGGGGACCCCGCCCGGCGGCCGGCACCAGGCCGGCCTGACCGACGAGGCCGGGGTACGCCGCTGGTCGGGCGACGGCGGGGTGACCGCCTCCGGGACCCTGCCGGTGGCGCTGATCGGCGTCCGCCCCGCCCCGGTGCAGACGCTGCCCGAGCAGACCGGCCGGCGTACGGCGGCATTGCGCAACGAGGGCCTGATTACGGTGCTGTCCGCGCTGCTGCGCCCGGCCGACCGGATCACCCGGCTCGACGAGGAGAGCTTCCTGCTGGTCCTGCCGGCGCTGCCGTACGACGACGCGGTGCGGCTGTCGTACCGGATCGGCGCCGAGCTGACGGCGGCGGGCGAGCGCAACCCGTTCCTGCCGGCCACGGCCACCGTGGTGGTGACCGTGACCCGGAACCGGCCGTTGCCGCTGGACGGCATCCGCGCCGGCCTGGCCTGGGCCCTCGGCCAGGGCATCCCGGTCGCCACCCTGCCGGCGGAGTGACCTCCCCGCACGGGTGGAAACCCGGCGCGCAGGTTGCGTCGATCCGTGCGTCGATTTACCGTCGGTTCCCGAAGAGGCGGCACCGGCAGGACGGATGTCAGATGCGCTGGGAACACGCGGTCCGGACCAGGCGGGACGTCAGCACGCTGAGGCTGCGCGGACAGCTCGACCGGTCGGGCGCCGACGCCCTGCACCGCACCCTGGTCGAGGAGGTGCTGCGGGACGGCGTCGCCGTCGTCCGGCTCGACCTGCGCGGGGTGCGGTTCCTGGGCGCCTCGGCGGCGGCGGCGCTGGTGGCGGCGAGCTTCGCCGGGCGCGCGGCGGGCCGCCGGATGATCGTCGGCGCCTGCAGCGACGAGGCCCGCGAGTCCCTGGACCGCACCGGCGCGGCGCAGGTCATGGGGCCGGCAGCCGGCGTCACCACCGGGTCCGCCGCGCTGCGCCGCCCGCGACGCTTCGCCGGCCGCCGCCGGGAGCCCGCGGAGGCCGGTGGCGCCCGTTAGCCGCAGCGGGTCAGTCGACCTGCGACAGGGCGAAGGCGGTCAGGAAGCCGAGCAGCGTGATGAGACCCATGGCCAGGTGGGTCTTCTCGAACGCCTCGGGGATCATCGTGTCGGCGATCATGGTGAGGATGGCCCCGGCCGCCAGGGCCGTGATCGCGGCCAGGATGCCCGGGGCGACCCCGCCGAGCACGGTGTAGCCGGCCAGGGCGGCCAGCCCGCTGATCAGGGCGATCCCGCCCCACAGGCCGAGGACGTAGGTCCGGGACCGGCCGGCCCGGCGCATCCCGGCCGCGCTGGACAGGCCCTCCGGCACGTTGCTGATGAACACCGCGGCCACGGTGGCCACGCTCACCGCGCCCCCGGCCAGCAGGCTGGTGCCGATGACGATCGACTCCGGCACGCCGTCGAGCAGGGCGCCGAAGGCCAGGGCCGTACCGGAGCCGCCCTGTTCGTCCTCGGAGGGCTGCTGGTCGCCGGAGCGTTTGCGGTGCCGGGCGCCGCGCCGGGCCAGCAGCACGTTGGCCCCGGTGTAGACGACGGCGCCGGCGATGGCGCCCAGCGAGGTCGGCCCCAGCCCGCCGCCCTCGTACGCCTCGGCCATGAGCTCGAACGACACCGCCGAGAGCAGCACCCCGGCGCCGAAGGCCATGATCGAGGCGATGACCTTCTGGGGAATCCGGGTCAGGTATCCGATCCCGGCGCCGACGAGCAGCGCCGAGCCGGCCAACAGTCCCCAGCCACCCGCTTGCAACCATCCCGGCATCGCCGCACAGTATCCCGGGCGATCTCCCTCAAACCGCGACGGGGTCCGCCGTCGGGGTGACGGCGGCCGAGACCCGGTCCCGTCCCTCCGCCTTGGCTCGGTAGAGGGCCCGGTCCGCGGCCTCCAGCAGCTGCCGCACGGAGCCGTCCGGCGCGCTCGCCACCCCGATCGAGGCGGTCACGGAGATGGCGGCGCCGCCGGCGACGATCGGGGTCTCCCGCAGGTGCCGGCGTACCCGTTCGGCGACGCTCCGCGCCTCCGGGGCGTCGGCGCCGGCCAGCAGCACCACGAACTCCTCGCCGCCGTAGCGCGCGACCACGTCGTCCGCGCGCGCGGCGGACGCGATCCGGGTCGCGGCCGCCGCCAGGACGGCGTCGCCGGCCAGGTGGCCGAAGGTGTCGTTGACCAGCTTGAAGTGGTCCAGGTCGACGACCATCAGGCTGACCGGGGCGCCGCCGGCGGCCGCGCCCAGCCGCTCCACCTGCGTCATCAGGTACCGGCGGTTGTAGAGGCCGGTGAGCCCGTCGGTGACGGCCAGCCGCTGCTGCTCCTCGACCGCGCGGGCGAGCTGTTCGGCCAGGCCGGCGCGGTCGGCCGCGAACAGGTACTGGCGCAGCATGACGGTCAGGAACAGCACGCCGACCACGATCAGCGTCAGATCGCCCACCGCACCGGTGCGGACCTTGTCGAACACGACGAGCGCGGACGTGGCGGTCAGCGCCATGAGGATCGGCAGGAGCGGCAGGCCGCGGTCGAAGGACAGCGGCCGGGCGGGCGATTCCGGGCGCCGTACGGCCACCACCGCGGCCAGCAGGCACAGCATCGACGCCGCCTCGAAGCCGGCGTCCACCCACCCGCCGCTGTCGTAGGCGCTGAAGGCGGCCAGGTAGATGTAGACCATGTCGCTGACGGCGTTGACGGCCCCGGCCGCGCCGACCAGCCGCACGGAGAGCGGGACCGAGTCGTGCCCGGCCATGCCGACGATGCCGAGGCAGGCCAGCAGCACCACGTCCAGCAGCGGGTACGCGAGGTTGACCAGGTCGGCCGCCGTGACCGCCTCGGTCAGCTGCGGCTGGACCAGCATCCGCCAGCCCAGCGCGCCGAGGGTGACGATGATCAGGGTGCTGTCCACCAGCCCGCGCAGGTGCCGCAGCCGGCCGGCCCCGCCGAACCCGACCAGGACCGCGATCACCATGACCGTGGAGGCGGTCAGATAGCCCAGGTCGGCGACGGACGGCGCCGGCGGGCCGTCCTCGGTCAGGTAGTCGTAGCCGGCCCAGGCGCACTCGCCGGCCAGCTGGGCGACGAATGCGACGGTGAGCAGTCGCCAGAGCGTGCGGTGCCGGCCGCGCGAGCGGCGGACCGCCAGCCCCGCCACGAGCACCCCGGCGACCAGCGGCACGAGGTAGACGATGTCCCCGACGAACATGGCCAGCCGGGGCCGGTCCCGGCCGAGCGCGGTCAGCACGACGTACCCGGCCATCCAGGCCACGGCGGCGCCCACCACAACCCGCAGCAGCCGGTCCGGCGTGCCGCCGGCCGGCCCGGCGGCCGGGCGTACCTGCCCCGCGCTCATCCCGCTCACCGTTTCCCGTGCCCCATTCGGAGGACTTCTCCGGCCCCTCATCGGTCCCACCGGGCCCGAGCTGAGCGGAAGACCCCCGGTGGTTGCCCCCGCGGCCGGCAACGCATCGTTGACAGTCGATCCGCCGGGTGGCTAGCCTCGCCAGGAAAGCGCTTACCAGTACGGTGTCCCGGGCCCCACCACCGGCGCGCCCGCCCCCCGCCCCTGGAGTCCCCATGCGTACCCGCAGCACCGTCCCGCTCGCCGCCGCCGTCGCCCTCGCGGCCGCGGCCGTCGTCATCGGCGGCCCGTCGGCCCCCGCCACCGCCGCCGCGCCGGCCCCGCTGTTCGTCGCCCCGACCGGCGACGACAGCAACGCCGGCGACCTGGCGCACCCGCTGCGCACCATCCAGCGCGCCGTCGACCTGGCCCAGGCCGGCACCGTCATCTCGGTCCGCGGCGGCACGTACGCCCTGACCACCAACATCCAGATCGCCCGCAGCGGCACCGCGAGCCAGCCGATCACGCTGACCCGGTACGGCGCCGAGCGCGTGGTCATCGACGGCGAGGGCCTGCCCAACACCCCGGCGCCGGTCGGCGGCAGCGTCCCCCGGGCCCAGCGCGGCGCCGTCCACATGGCCGCCTCGTACTGGCGCCTGATCGGCCTGGAGCTGGTCAACGGCCCGTACGGGCTGTACTGCGACGGCTGCAACGGCAACGTCTTCGAGCGCCTGTCGACGCACGACAACTACGAGACGGGGCTGCAGATCCAGGGCGCCTCGAGCAACAACCTGGTGCTCAACCTGGACAGCTACCGCAACCGCGACCCGCGCAAGAACGGCGAGAGCGCGGACGGCCTGGCCATCAAGGAGGGCAGCGGCACCGGCAACGTGGTCCGCGGCGCCCGGCTGTGGCACAACGTCGACGACGGCTTCGACGCCTGGATGTTCACCTCGCCGATCACCGTCGAGGGCAGCGTCGCGTACGGCAACGGGTTCAACCGGTGGAACTTCCCCGACTTCGCCGGCGACGGCAACGGCTTCAAGATGGGCGGCGGCGACCCCGACCCGGCCGCCAACCACGTGATCCGCAACAGCATGGCGTTCGGCAACGCGGCACACGGCTTCACCGACAACGGCAACCCCGGGTCGCTGACCTTCGACCACGACACCGCGTACGCCAACCCGAAGACCGGCTTCGACGTCGACTCCAGCACGTCCCGGCTGACCGCGAACCTGGCCGTGGGCAACGGGACGGCGGTGGCGCTCGGCCGGTCCACCGGCAGCGGGAACTCGTGGAACCTGAGCTCGGTGCCGGCGCCGGCCAGCACGGACAGCTCGGTGCTGACCGGGCCGCGGACGGCCACCGGGGCCATCGCGACCTCGCCGTTCCTGCGGCCGGCGAACGGGGCCGACCTGGGCGCCCGGATCTGAGCGGTCCCGACCGGCGCGTCCGGGCCCGCAGCAGCCCGACGACCTCCACCCGGGCGCACCGGCCCGGCGGGTGTCAGAGACGGATGTCGGCCGGGCCGGCGGTCACGGGCAGCCCGGCGGCGAGCCAGGCCTCCACACCGCCGGCCAGGTCCGTCGCCCGGCGAAGCCCCACCGAGCGCAGGCTGGCCGCCGCCAGGCTGGAGCTGTAACCCTGCCGGCAGACCACGATGACGGGCACGTCGTAGCCGGTCGCCTCCGGGATCCGGTCCGGCGAGGCGGGGTCCAGACGCCACTCCAGCACCGTACGGTCGATCACCAGCGCGCCCGGCAGCTCGCCCTGCACCCGCCGCTGGGCCTCGGTGCGGGTGTCGACCAACAGGGCGCCGTCCGCCACGGCGGTGCGGGCCTCGTGCGGTCCGAGCCGGCGCAGGCCGGCCCGGGCGCGGGCCAGCACGGCGTCCACGCCCCGGGTCTCGACGATCGTCATGCACCCGATCATGACGCGACCGGCGACGCCCCGCACTACCGCAGCCGGCGCCGGGCCCGCCGGATCCCGCGGCGGGCCAGGTCGTACAGGGCGATCGCGGCCACCGACCACCCGAGCAGCTGGAGCCAGCCGCCGGGGTGACGCACGGCGAAGCCGATGCCGAGCGGGACGTACAGCAGGGCCAAAGCCAGCGGCAGGAGCTTCTCCCGCGCGTCGCGGCCGGGCGACCCCAGCGGGTCCCGGCCGATCGCCTCGCGCAGCGCCGCACCCAGCCGGATCCGGCTGTAGTCGCCGCGGCGTTCGGCCTCGACGGCGGCGTCCAGCGCACCGGCGGCCCGCGCCAGCTCGGCCCGGGTGAGGCGGCCGGTCAGCACCCGCGGGCCGACCGTCACCGTGACCTCGACCTCGGCCCGTCCCTCCCGGGTCACCCGCCACTCACCCACCCCGGGGCTCACCATGGCGACGACTGTGCCACACGGCGACACCCCGGCCACGTGGAGGTTTCCGGCCCGTGGCCGGGCGGTCACGGCGATGACGGCCCGGTTTCCGGTCCGGGCGAAACCCCCGGCGCCCATCCTGACCTCGTCGTAAGCCGACCGACCGGATGATCCGGGCGGCCCGGGAACGCCGTTACGCTCCGCCCGTGAACGACATCGAGACCGCCCGCAGGCCGCGCCCGGCGCTGTGGATCGCCGTGGCGGTCGTGCTTCTCATCGTCGCGGCGGGAGGCTACATCGTGCTCCGCGGCGGCGGACCGCACCAGGTCACGTTCGAGGTCACCTCGAGTGGCGAGAAGATCTCCTCGATCACCTACGGCGCCGGCCCGGGCCAGCTCGGCAAGGACGTCGGCGCGGCCGCGGCGGCCCCCTGGTCCAAGTCGTACGAGCTCACCGACACCTCCGGCAAGCTGTGGCTGCACGTGCTGTCCCCGGCCGGCGGCGCCATCACCTGCACGATCTGGGTCGACGCGAAGGTCGTCGTGGAGGCCACCACCCTGTCCGGGGCGACCTGCGAGATCCCGTTCGACGACGCCCTCGACAGCTAGACCGGCATCCCGGGCTAGAGATCCGGGGTGCCGGCCGGGGCCATCACCCGCAGCGCGTTGGCGTCCAGGCCGACGCGCAGCGGGGTCCGCCCGGCCGGCTCACCGTCCACCTCGACCCGGGCGGGCCGGTCGGTCTCCAGCCACAGCTCGCCCACCGCGAGGAACGGCTCCTCGTCGAGCGTGCGCCGGTGACCGGTGGCCGCGTTGCGGGCGGTCTCCCGCAACAGCCCCCACCGGCCGCGGCCGCCGACCGGGTAGGCCACCAGCAGACGGTCGTCGGCGTGCGCGTCGGCGGTGATGGGCCGGCCGGCGTGGAAACCGCCGTTGGCCACATAGAGCTGATGCGTCACGAAGACGTGCTCACGGCCGTCGGCCCGCACCACGACCCGCAACGGCCGGTGCCGGGCCAGGAGGCCGAGGGCGGTGACCGGGTACGCGACCCGGCCGATGACCCGCTTGAGCAGCCGCGGCGCCGCGAGCATGAGGTCCGCGGACAGCCCCACACCGACATGGTTGGTGAACGCGGTGGCCCCGGCCAGCCCCAGATCCACGTCGATGACCTTGCCGTCGGCAAGCGTGGCCACGGCCGCGTCGAGCGTGAGCGGCACACCGACCGTCCGGGCGAAATTGTTGGTGGTGCCCAACGGCAACAGCCCGAGCACGATGTCCCGATGAGCCAGCAACCGCGCGGCGGTGCTGATGGTCCCGTCACCACCGCCGGCCACGAGCAGGTCGGGGCCGTGCTCGATGGCCGCGGCAAGCGTCGCCTCCAGCTTACGAGGACGCTCGACGGGGCACGCGTCCAGCAAGGTGAACCCCGCAGCCAACAACCGGGCCCGGGTGGCGTCGTACAACCGCCGCCCCTGCCGCGAGTGCGCGTTGACGACGAGCGCCGCCCGCCGGTCCCGCTTGACGGCGTCGGTCAGTTCCTGCTTGGTCCGCATCCGGCCAGTTTCCCGTACGGGCCGGGAGCGGGGCACAGCCGAGGTGCCTGGCGCCGCCGCGGCCGGCCCGGTGTTGGTCACCAGAGCCCGGAGCGCCTCGGCCGATTCCGACGCCCGGCCCGGCCGCTACCTGGCCCGCGCCGCCGCCTGGCCCGCACGGCCGCCTGGCCCGCGCCGCCGCCTGGCCCGCACGGCTTCCTCGCCCGCACGGCCGCCTCGCCCGCACGGCTTCCTCGCCCGCACGGCCGCCTCGCCCGCGCCGCCGCCTGGCCCGAACGGCCGCCGCCCGGCGCGCACCGCCACCGCGACCCGGCGCGCACCGCCGCAGCCTGGCCCGCATCTTCCCCAGCCGTCACGTGCATCGTCCAACCAACACCACCAAGCCCTTCATCGCCGCTGCGTCTTAGCCACACCGCCTGGCTTTTGCCCTCACTTCACCAACCGCGCTGCCAATTCCTCGGGTCGGCTCAGCGCCACCAGGTGACCGCCGGGCAGGACCTCGGGTGTGAGACCGAGGCGTTCCCGGGCTATCCGGGCCTGAAAGTCGACCGGGAACAGCCGGTCGGCGCGGCCGCTGAGCACCCGGGTCGGCACGTCCGGCCAGGCGCTCAGTGGCCACGGCTCCTCGAACGGCGTGCCCGACTGCGCCGGCTCGACGGTCATGGCCTCCGCGGTGACGTCCGGCGGCACGTCGTGGAAGAAGGTCACCAGGGGGTCGAAAGGTGCGTCCGGGGAGCGGCCTTCCCGGACGTCGAGCTCGCGCCGGGCCTGCTCCTGCCCGGTCGCGGCCCACCAGTCCCCGCCGGTCTCGCCCGGTGCGGGGATCATCGCGTTGACCAGGACGAGCTCGGTGACGCTCAGCCGGTCGCAGGCCAGCGGCGCGCTGAGTCCGCCCATCGACTGAGCGACCAGCACCACATCACGGTGGTCGGAAGCGGCGAGGACGATCGTGTCGGAGTACTCCCGCAGCCCGGCGGCGTCGTCGGCGGCCGGCAGATCGACGGCGACCGCCTCCTGGCCGAGCCGGCGCAGCTCCGGCACGAGCCGGTGCCAGTACCAGGCGCTGCCGCCGGCCCCGGGCACCAGCACATACGTCTTGGCGGACCTCATCGTTCGCACCTCCTCGTCTCTTCGGTAGGCACACCTTGCCACGGGGGTACGACAATTTTGGGCCGCGCGGAAACGGGCAAGATCGACTAAGCCGCGGGGGCCGAAAAATGTCACCCGGGTACGAGACAATGGGTCCATGCGGCAGCTCCAGCTCTTCACCACAGCTGAACTGGCCGCCATGCGCGACCGCACCGCATCCCGCACCTATTCCGCGGAGAAGAAGGAGTTCCGCCGCGTCCATCAACGCCGCCGCGCCTGGGGTCTGGAACGGCGCCACGCCGAGCGCCTCCGTTACCTGGCGAACAGACCGCGTGAGGGTCGGGCGCCCGCCGCCGCCCGGGAGGCCCAGACGCGCTGCCCCGGCGCGATCCGGTCGGGCGTATCTCCCTCCAGGGCCGGGGCGGCAGCGGCCTCAGGGCCTCCGAACAGGCAGGATACGAGGCAACACGAGCCGCGACCGGTCAGGCCCGGCGGAGCAGACGACGCCGCTCCGGGAACCGCACCGATCGGGCCGTCCACTGCCGACAATGATCGCGAGTCTCCCGTGAGGCCTGCCTCCGCTCCAGGAAGTCGCCGCCCCACACCCGGACCGGAACCGGTGCAGGCACCGGGGCTGAGCCAGACGCCATTGTCAGGACCAGGACCAGGACCAGGACCAGGACTGGGACTGGGACAGGCAACAGCGCCAGCACCAGCACCAGCACCAGCATCAGCACCAGCACCAGCACCAGCGAGAGCAGATCCGACCAATGGTTCCCGACGTTCACCGCGCCAGGAGAAATCGCACGCGGTAATGATCCTCCCTCTGTCTGAAATGCGCCATGCTGGCCGGCGGAAAGGTGGACGATCGCCTCCCGCGCAATCATTCATCGGCGGCTGCACAGACACGCCGAGAAACAGCGTGGCGACGCCGATGTCGGATAAACGGTTCGGCGCCACGTGGAAGCCGCCTGTCCGCCCCCGGCGGGAAGCCGTGCCAGCGCCGACCCGATGCCTGACCGGCGACACACGGCCAGAGATGGACGCGCCATGTCGGGACGGCAGCGCCCGGCCCGGAAAGGAACTCAACGGCCGGAGCCAGCAGCGCACTGCCACAAGAAGAGAGCCACCGGTTCAGGCGGCGCACGGCCCGAAGAGGAACCCACCCGGCCGGGCCACCAGCGCATCGACCAGGGAAGGGAACTACCAGCCCAGAACGGCAGTGCCTCGACCGAGAGGCCACCCACCAAGGCGGGGAGGTCAAGGCGCCGCCCCGAGGAAGAAACCCACTAACCCCGGGCACGGCCCGGGATCCCACACGAGGCAACCCCGGCGAGCGGTACGGAACCGAACGAATCGAGGCGGAGTCTGCGCGCCGGGATGGCTGAGCAGCGAGGGATCGACTCGGGAGGACGACAGATCTTGAGGCGCTGCGATTCAGCGCGGCCGGGCGACACCCACGCCCGTCGCATCCGGCATGTCGCCTGCCCCGGCTCCCCTCAGCCGTAGAGCAGCTCCGCAGGGCGGAAAGCAGAGGGCACCGAGCGAAGACGAGCGGAGCAAGAAGGAAGGGCAGGCAGAGGAAGGAGGAACAAGGAAGAAGGACAGCCGCCCCTCAAACCCCCCGAATGAGCCGATAAGACCGATGGAGATGCACAGCCCAAACCGCGACAAGCTCCCGCGCGGTATCCATCCGCCCCTGCGGCTTGTCCGTGATGCTCCACCGGCTGATGACGACCATGCCGTCAAGTCTGGGCACCCCCGGACCCCGGCCCGGGACCCGTTCGGCAGCAGGACGGTTGCGGGGACGGCCCGGCCCGGCCGCCCCCCACCCGTCAGTCGAGCTGGCCGTCGTAGTCCGGCAGCTTGAACGTGCGCTCGGCGTGTCCGCCGCCGAGGTCGGACGCGCTGTTCCCCACGTTCGCCACGATGGTGTAGCCGCGGCGTTCGATGTCGGTCCGGGCCTTGGTCTTCAGCGTCTGGTTGTCCGAGAAGTCGAACGTCGGCCGGGTGTAGAGCCCGGTCCAGCGGTAGCCGACCACCTGCAGGTTCACCTCGGTGGCCGCCTTGATGAGCTCGGGGCGGGCGGTGACGAAGAACACCGCGGCGCCGTCGGCCTGGGCCTGGCGGGCCAGGGCCAGCACCGGCGGGGTGGCCAGGTACGGGCGGTACTTGCTCTGCAGCGCGGTGTTGTCGATGTCCAGCACGATCGCCGGCCGGATGCCGGTGTCGGGCAGCCGGTCGTTCAGGTACGCCGACGCCTGGTCGGTGACGGCGGTGACGTCCGCCAGCCATGTCTCGTACGCGGGCAGCGCCTGCGCGGTGACCGCCGCCGGCCGCGGGGTGGCCGCGGCCGCGCTCGTGGCGGTCAGCGCCGCTCCCGGGATCATCAGTCCGGCCGTGGCCGCGGCCACCACCAGACCCCGCCGCAGAACAGTTCGCATACCTCAGGTCCTCTCCCCGATGCCGGCGGCGCCGCCGCGCCAGAACGTGAAGGAATTTACACCATTCGATGCCTGGAGCGCGTCCCCCCGCCGCGCCCTAGAGTCGGCGGCGAGGGGGGCGGCCGGCGTGGAAAAAAGTTCGGATCATGAGTGCACAACGGGGCACCCGGCGCCCGTCCTAGGGGGTGTGACCTTCGAGCAATTCGCGGTGGCCCGGCTTCCCAGTCTGCTGCGCTACGCGGTCGTCCTCACCGGCGACCGCGATCTGGCGCAGGACGTCGTCCAGGAGGTGCTGGCCCGGGCGCAGGTCAGATGGCGGCGGATCACCGGGGCCGACTCCCCCGAGGCCTACGTGCGGCGGATGGTGCTGAACGAGTACCTGTCGTGGCGGCGCAGCTGGGCGGTCCGCAACGTGCACACCGTCGGCGAACGGCTGGTCGACATCGATGACGCCCGGGGCGGGGTACGCGACCACGCCCACGACGTCGTCGAGGCCGACGAGCTGTGGCACCGCCTGGCCACGCTGGGCCGCAAACAGCGGGCCGTGCTCGTGCTGCGGTACTACGAGCAGCTCGACGACGACGCCATCGCCGACCTGATCGGCTGCTCACCGGCGACGGTGCGCAGCCACGCTTCGAGGGCGCTGAAGACGCTCCGGCTCTCGTCGGAGCGACAGCACAGGATCCACGCCGAGGAGAAGTCGTGACCGAGCACGGAGATCAGCTCCGCAACGCCTTTGAGACCCATGAACACCTGGCCCCCGACGCCGCCGCGGTCTACAGCCGGGTGCAGGAGCTGTCCCGTTCGTACCAGCGCCGCCGCTGGGGCGTGCAGGCCGGCGGCGCCGTCCTGGGCGTCAGCCTGATCGCCGGGGCGGTGGTCACCCTGCCCGGGCTGATCACCGGCCGGCAGCCGCAGTCGGTCGGCGTGGGCGCCGGCGCCGCGCCCGAGCCGAAGCCGTCCGCGTCGGCGTCGTCGTCGGAGGACGAGCTGCAGCGGCAGTACGACGCCTACTTCAAGGCGGGCTACGACTACGACGACGCGGTCCGGCTGGCCGTCCTGTGGCGGACCAAGGACGACATCGGCGCGGTCAAGGCCGAGGCCGGGCGCCGGCTGCTGGCCGGCCAGACGCTGCCGATCAAGCCCACCCCGGACGACCCCACGCCGGTCGATGAGATCAGCCCCGCCGAGCAGAAGCAGCTGGACGCCTACTTCAAGGCCGGCTACAACTACGACGACGCGGTCAAGCTGGCCAAGCTGTGGAAGCTGACCGACCCGTTCCGGGCGAAGGTCGAGGGCGGCAAGCGACTGCTGGCCCACAAGAAGCTGCCGGTCAGGCCGAGCGCCGTGGCGGAGGCCAAGGAGACGGCCCGGGTCAGCAAGTTCTTCGCCGCCGGCTACGACTACGACGACGCGGTCAAGCTGGCCAAGCTGTGGAAACTGACCGACCCGTACGCGGCGAAGGTCGAGGGCGGCAAGCGCCTCCTGGCCGGCGACACCCTGCCGTTCAAGCCGTGACCGCCACGCTGCACCGGCGTACGGGATTCGAGATCGAGCTGATGGCCCCGCCGGGCCGCAGCCGGCGGACTCTCGCGCGGGACCTGGCCGGCCGCTGCGGCGGCCGGGTCCACCCGGTGTGGCACCACGACAGCGAACCGTCCCTGGTCCCGGGCCTGGGCCGGTTCCTGCACCTGACCCAGGGTTTCGAGGTACGCCGGCCCGGTGGCGCGCTGCTGTGCTCGCTGGTCGACGACGTCACCCTGCTGGCCGGCCTCGACCCGCGCGCGCCCGCCCCGCCGGGCTGGTTCCGCATCCTCGGCGACGACCCGCGCCTGCTGAGCCTGCTCGCGGCGCACAGCGACCCGGGCGGCACGCTCGGGGCGGCCCTGGACGCGCCGGCCCAGCTCTGGGGCCGCCGGGTCGAACGGCACGGCGACGTGTACCGCCTCGACGACGTCTCCGGCGCCACGATCGCCCTGGCGGCGCCGCAGGGCGGGGAACGCGAGCGCCCGTGCGAGATCGTTACGCCGCCGCTGAGCAGCGATCACGGCGCCGCGCTGGAGGAGCTGCTGGGCCCGGCCCGCGAGCTGGGCTTCACCGTCCCCCGGGAGGCCGCCGTCCACCTGCACATCGACGGCGCGCCGTTCCGGGAGCCGCATGCCCTGGCCAACGTCGTGCGGCTGTTCGCCCACTGGCGCGAGCCGCTGCGGCTGCTGCTCGGGACCAACCCGGCCTGCCGGCGGCTCGCCCCGCTGCCGGCGCCGCTGGTCGAGGCGGTCGCCGGGCTGCCCTCCACCGACGACCTGCGCAAGGCCGCGGCCGAGGGCGGGCTGAGCAAGTTCTTCGACGTCAACCTCACCCAGCTGCTCACCGACACCCCGGTGCGGGACACCATCGAGATCCGCATCCTGCCCGGCGCGCTGACCGCCGACGACGTCCTGAACCGGGCCGGGCTGGTCGAGCTGCTGCTGGACCGCTGCGTGGACCCGGAGCCGGTGCCGGCGCCCCCGGCCGATCCGGGCGCCGCGGTCGAGGAGCTGCTGCACCTGGCCGCGCGCGTGCTGGCCGAGCGCGAGGACGCCGGGTGACGGTCAGCCGGGCGCGGCCCACGGCGGCACGTCGGTCGTGACCGTACGGCCGGTCGCCGCGGCCTCCTCGATCGCCAGCGCGACCAGGTGGTCCTGGGCGCCCTCGGCCAGCGGGTACGGCGGCGGGCCGGCCCCGCGGACCCAGGCGGCGGTGGCCTCCAGCAGCGCTGCGGTGGCGATCTCGTCGTCGTTGAGCCGCAGCCCGGCGTACGGGTTGCGGAACAGCACCTCGCCGCCCAGCGAGAGGTTCCCGGTGTCCAGACCGTCGGGGCCGCGGTGGCGCACCAGCGGCGTACGCACGATCGTGTGGGGCGCGGCCAGCCGGACGACCTCGTCGTCGCGCAGCTCGCCGTGGCTGCCGCGCACCAGCAGGCGGCGGAACCGGAGCTGGTTGCGGGTCTGGTTGTCGGTGAAGTCGTACAGCGCGGACCGGCCGGCGCCGAAGTCCAGCGTGGCCAGGGTCGTGGTGGCCGGCCGCGGCGCCGGGTCCGCGGTCCAGCCGGCCCGGTCCAGCGGGTCGGCCAGCGGGGCCCGGTGCCGGGTGGCCCGGACCGTGACGGCGCCCGCGCCGGCGCCCAGCAGCCCGCGCATCAGCGACACCGCGTGGTGCAGCTGCGTCGACGAGACCTGCACCTGGCTCGGCGTGCCGATCAGGCCCCGCGCCACGGCCGCCGCCCGCGCGGCGTGGGTGGGCATCCGGAGGTACTGCTCCGCGACCTGCACCAGGCCCGCGCCGCCGACGGCGGCCCACAACGACCGCAGCGCGTTCGCGTCGGCGGCCGGCGGGGTCTCCGCCAGCACCGGCACGCCGCGCCGCGCCGCGGCCGCCACGACCTCGGCGCCGATGGCCCGCGGCAGCGCGGTGACCAGGAAATCGGGCCGGGCGACGGCCAGGCACTCGGCCAGCGACCGGAACTGCGGCACCGGCAGCGGGCGCGGGGAGCGGACCACCGCGCCCACACAGGACAGGCCGTCGATCCGCGCCGCGAGCCGCCAGTACGCCGCGGCCCGGAAGCCGGCCCCGGCGACCGCGAACGACGTCACCGGCCGATCCTAGGGGCGCCGGCGGGCCGCCCGCACCGCGAGAACGATCGCGCCGATGGCGAGCAGGGCGCCGAGGCCCTGCAGGCCCGGCGAGTCGTCCGCCTCACCGAACACGATCGCGGCGATGCCGATCAGGACGACGACGACGACCAGGACGTACCTCACGGGGTTCATGGCGAGATCCCACCACGGCCCGGCGCCGGCCGGGCGCGGCCCGACCGACTCGGCACAGGATCTCCGCACGATGCGCACAAGCCGCGCCGCCGGGTCATGATGAGGGGTGTCCCCACGCCGCCGGATCGTGCTCGGCGCCGCGCTGGCCGCCCTGCTGGCGGTGCTCGCGGCGGTGGGCGTCCGCCTGCTCGGCCGCGAGGCTCCCCCGGCCCGGCCGGATCAGGCCAGGCCGGGGCCGGTCCTGCTGGTTCCCGGGTACGGCGGCAGCCGGACCGGCCTGACGCGGCTGGCCGAGCGGCTGCGCGCCACCGGCCGCAGCGCCACCGTGCTCACCCTGCCCGGCGACGGCACCGGCGACCTGCTCGCCCAGGCCGCGACGGTCGACGCCGCGGTGACCGCCGCCCTGGCCGCCGGAGCGCCCTCGGTCGACGTGCTCGGCTACTCGGCCGGCGGCGTCGCCGTCAAGCTCTGGGTGGACCGGCACCGCAGCGCCGCGGCGGCCCGCCGGATCGTCACGCTCGGCTCCCCGCTGCACGGCACCCGACTCGCCGGGGCGGGCGCCGCGCTGGCCCCCGGCTCCTGCCCGGCCGCGTGCCGCCAGCTCGCCCCGGGCAGCGCCCTGCTGGAGAGCCTGGCCGAGCAGCCCGTCCCCGAGGGCCTGCCGTGGCTGTCGATCTGGACGGACGACGACGAGACCGTGCAGCCGCCCGACTCGGCCCGGCTGGACGGCGCGACCAACCTCGCCGTGCAGACGCTGTGCCCGGGCGTCCGGGTCTCGCACGGCGCGCTGCCGACCGACCCGATCGTCACCGCCCTCGTGCTGGACGCCCTTGGCGCGCCGGCCTGGTCGGCGCCCACCGGCTGTCCCGGTTAGGCCGTGGTGGAGAGCAGCGGGTTCGGCATTGCGGGTGGCCAGGTCTCGCCATTGCCAGAACCGGTTGAAGCAGCGTTCCACGACGTTTCGCTGGCGGTAGATCTCGTCGAACGACGGCGATCGTCCGCCGTGCTTGCCTCGGGCGGCCCGGCGGGCGACCTGGTCAGATCGTTCGGGATCGTGGGGGCGATCCCGCGGCGGCGCAGCCCGTTGCGAGTCGGGTCGTGCGCGTGGCCTCGTCCGCGATCAGCATGTCCAGCCTGGTGAACCCGGACCGCGTTCAGCAACGCGAACAGCTGCGGTTATCGCCGGACTGGCCCGGCGTGAGCAGGACTGACAACGGCCGGCCCCGACCGTCGACGGCGATATGGATCTTGGTGGTCAACCCACCCCTCGAGCGGCCCAGCGCTTCACCGTCCGCCGCCGGTACGGCGATACCGCCGGCAGATCCCCCTTTTGCGGACTCCAGCGGCGTGCTGATGGGCACGCACGACGCTGGAGTCCACGCTGATGACCCACTCGGCCGGCCGGCCGTCGTCGTAGACCCGAGCCGAAGCCAGGATCCGGTTTCTGCGCCTGGCGCGTCTGATCATCGATGCCCTGAGGCCGGTTGCGCAGGCGCCGAGATCCGCGCCGACGAAAAAGCCGCCACCGCCATCGACGCGCCACGAGCTCGGCTGGGCCTACGCCCGGTCCGACAGCTCCGGACCAGCCCGCAGGAAGGCCCGCCCGCCCTTCCGACATCACCACAATCACCACCGGCCAACGGCGATTGACCGCCGTCGCTGGACAGCACGTCTAGGTGGTCACGTCCCGGGTCGTGAAGTTGGCCCAGGCCGCGCCCAGCAGCACCACCAGGTAGACCACCTGGAGCGCGGCGCCGCGCTCGATGTCGCGCCACAGCACCGGCTCGCGGAAGAAGTCGATCCAGGCCAGCCAGTACCGGGTCGGCAGGTACGGCCGGACCGCGGCGGCCGCGTCCAGGGTCACCAGCACCTGGCTGACGACCAGCACGGCCAGCGCGCCCATCGCCGCGCCGAGCGCCGAGTCGGTGACCGTGGACAGGAACAGCGCGATCGCGGCCACGCCCAGCATGGAGATCGTGAGGTAGCCGACCGTGGCCAGCAGCCGCCAGGCCAGCCCGGCCGGGGTGATGGTGACCCCGGACAGCGAGGTGACGTCGGCCGGCAGCGTCACGCCGGCGTCGGTGGCCTGCGCGCCGAACAGGGCCGTGCCGGTGAGGTAGGAGGTGACCAGCACCGTGACGATGGCGAACAGCACGAACGCGATCAGCGACACCAGCTTGGCCACCAGCAGCCGGGTCCGGCCCACGGGACGGATCAGCAGGTAGCGCAGGGTCCCCGCGGCCGCCTCGCCGGCCACCGCGTCGCCGGCCAGCACGGCCACCGAGACCGGCAGCAGCACCGGCAGCACCAGGGCCAGCGCGGCGGCCGGGTACAGCGCGCCGTTGCTGAGCACGGCGGACAGGAACGCGCCGCCCTGTCCCGGCGGGGGCGGGATGCGGGTGGTGGCCAGGAACACCGCGACGATGAACGGCAGCGCGCACAGCAGCCCGGCGATCACGTACGTGCGGGGGCGGCGGAACAGCTTCGCCAGCTCCACGCGGATCATGCCGGGTCCCCGCCGGCGCGGTCGGCGCGGTCGGCGCTGGTGGTGGTGGTGGCGTCCAGCACCACCTGTTCCAGCGAGCGCCGCTCGGCGGCGAGCTCGCGTACCCGTACCCCGGCGGTGACCAGCTCGGCGTTGAGGTCGTCGGGCGCCCGGTGGCGTACCGTCAGCCGGTCGCCGTCGCGCCCCTCGACCCGGCCGTCGAGCAGCGCCAGGGCCCGGTCCGCGTCCGGGGTGCGCAGCACCACCCGGCCGGTCGGCGCGCGCAGCGTGGCCAGGTCGTCCTGCAGCACCAGCCGGCCGCCGTCCATCACGCCGACCCGGTCGCAGAACGCCTCGATCTCGGTCAGCAGGTGGCTGGAGAGCAGCACCGTCGTGCCCTCGCCGTGCAGCTCGGTGAGCAGGTCGCGGATCTCCCGGATGCCCCGCGGGTCGAGGCCGTTGGTGGGCTCGTCGAGGATCAGCAGCCGGGGCCGGCGCAGCAGCGCGGCGGCCAGCCCCAGCCGCTGCCGCATGCCCAGCGAGTACGCGCGCACCGGGCGCCGGTCGATGCCGGCCAGGCCGACCCGCTCCAGCGCCTCCCCGATGCGGCGCCGGCGGTCGCGCCGCCCGCCGCCCGGGCCGGCCGCGTCGAACAGCTCCAGGTTGGTGCGCCCGGGCAGGTGCGGATACATGCCCGGCCCCTCGACCAGCGCGCCGACCGACGGCAGCACGTCCCGGACCCGCCGGGGCACCGGCAGGCCCAGCACCTCGATGTCGCCGCCGGTGGCGAAGACCAGGCCGAGCAGCAGCCGGATCAGGGTGGTCTTGCCGGAGCCGTTCGGGCCGAGCAGCCCGTAGCGGTCCCCCTCGCGCACGGCCAGGCCGACCTCGCGCACCGCCGTGGTGCGGCCGTACCGCTTGGTCAGGTCCCGGGTGACGATCATGCGACCGCACCGGCCAGGTCCGCCGCGACCCGCTGCATCAGCGACGCGTCCACCAGCCCGGTGACCAGGTACGTCGGCCCGGCCCGGACCAGCAGCAGGGAGAGCGGGCCGGCGGTGATCAGCACGGCGTCGGCGCCCGGCACGGTCAGCCGGCGTCCCCAGCGCGCCGCGGTGCCGTACACCTCGTCGCCGAGGCGGCCCGGCACCCCCACGGCCACGAACCGGGCCAGGCCGGCGCCGTAGCTGCCGGCCGCGGACACCCCGTCCACGGCGTCCCGGCGCGGGTAGCCGGCGAGCCGGTCGGGCGGCGTCAGCGAGTCCCAGCGGTCGAGCGCGGCCAGCACGTCCGCCGCGGAGGTGGTGGTGAAGCCCGTCCCCGGCGTCCGCCCGGGTGGCCGCAGCACGGCGGGGTCCGGCGCGGCCAGCGTGAGCTCCAGGAACCGGGTGACGAAGACCGGCCGCCGGGCTCCGCGGGCGGTGAGCTCGGCCTGCAGCGGCAACCCGCTGGCCGGGTCCGCCCACACGTCGACGTGGGCCACCGTGGTGCCCGGCGCGGCCGGCACCAGGCGCAGCCCGGCCGCGACCATCCCGGCCACCCGCCGGCTGGGCAGGGGCTCGAGCCGGTCGCCCGCGCCCAGCCGCAGCAGCCGGCGGACCAGCTCCGGCGGCGTCAGGTCGGCCGCCTGGGGCAGCCGCAGCGGCTGCTCCCCGACGATCCGGGTGAGCTGGCTCTCGGCGTAGTCCCAGCGGTACTGCTCACCGGGGAGCTGGTAGAGCCCGCGCTCGGTGCCGGGGCCGAGCACGTCGACGCGCCACCGGTCGGCCGCGGCGTGCCAGACGCGCATCTCGGTCGTGCCGCTGACCAGGGCGGTGAGCTCCTCGAGGTGGGACAGCGGGGGCAGGCCCAGCGCGCCGGCGCTCTGCGCGTACCCGTGATAGGCCCGGCCGGCCGAGGCGGTGATCCGGTCGCGCAGCGCGGCCGGCGCGAGCCCGGCCGCCGGCGCCGGCCGGTGGGCCAGCACGACCGGTACGGCGCCGAACACGGCCACCACCACCAGCACGGCGGCCCACCGCCGCCGGGTCTGCCCCGTCACGACGGTCCGTCCCGGCCACGTCACCTGCCGCATCGCCCTCCACTTCGGTGGCTCGTGCGCACCGGACTACCCGCGATCACCGCCGGCATGCTCGCCCACGCCGATCAGCTCCGGGATCCGCTCCGGGCGCCGGCAGGTGCTCGCCACGGCGACCGAGGCGCCGCCGCGGGCGCTGGCCTGGATCGCCTCCATCACGTCGAGGACGTGCAGCGCCACGTCGGCGGCGGCGCGGTGCGGCCGGTCCCGGCTCAGCGCCTCGGCGAGGTCCAGCAGGCCGACGCCGCGCCCGGCGCCCGCGTAGCCGGCCCGGGGCGGCAGCACGCTCCAGGAGTCGCTGCCCGCGGTGCGCAGGCGCACGTCGCCGTCGAAGTAGTTCGGGTCCGGCAGCGACAGGGAGCCCCGGGGGCCGTACAGCTCGAGGAACGGCAGCCGGGTGGCCCAGACGTCGAAGCTCATCAGCAGCGTGGTCAGGGCGCCGCTGTCGTGCTCGAGGACGCCGGTCACGTGGGTGTCGATATCGACCGGGAAGGCCGTGCCGGCGCGCGGGCCGTCGCCGATGGTCCGCTCGCTGCGGGGGCGCGACGACATGCCGGTCACCCGGCGCACCGGGCCGAGCAGGTGGACCAGCGCGGTCAGGTAGTAGGGCCCCATGTCCAGCAGCGGGCCGCCGCCCTGCTGGTAGTAGAACTCCGGGTCCGGGTGCCACCGCTCGTGGCCGGGCACCGTCATGAACGCCGTCGCGGCGTGCGGCACGCCGATCTCGCCGGCGTCGACGACCGCCCGCGCGGTCTGCACGCCGGTGCCCAGCACGGTGTCGGGGGCACAGGCGACGCGCACCCCGGCGGACCGGGCGGCGTCGAGCACCGCCAGCCCGTCGGCGCCGGTGGCGGCCAGCGGCTTCTCGCCGTAGACGTGCTTGCCGGCGGCGATCGCGGCGAGGGCCACCGCGGCGTGCTGGTTGGGCGTGGTCAGGTTGAGGACCACGTCGACGTCGGGGGCGGCGTACAGGTCGGGCAGCACCGTGACCCGGGCCCCCGGCTGGGCCTCGGCCAGCAGTTTGGCCCGGCCCGGGTCGAGGTCGGCCACCGCGGTGACCGCCACCTGCGGCAGCCGGGCGAGGGTCGCGCCGTACTGTCCGCTGATCTTGCCGGCGCCGACGATGCCGACCCTCAACGGCTGGCCCACAGCAGTCCTCTCTCGACGATGGTGCGCACGTTCGGATCCTCCAGGACCTGGACGGTGTGCCCCGGTGTGGCGACGAACACCCGGCCGCGGCCCCACTGCCGGGTCCACACGGCCGGGCAGGTCACCGGCCGGACCCAGGGGGCCCACGGCCGGGTCGCGGTGGTCGTGGTGGCCAGCACGTCGACGTAGTCGTCGGTCAGCACCCAGTACTGCTCGGTGTCCAGGTCGAAGTCGGCCAGGCCGGCGGTGACCGGGTGCGCCGCGGCCGCCGGCGTCAGGGTGATCCGGTGCGGGACGTAGTTGTCGGACTGCTCGCCGGTGCGCTCGGCCGGGCCGCACCGGGCCGCGTGCGCGGCGAACTGACCGCCGACCAGCTGCAGGTAGTCGGCGCTGGCCCGGTAGGAGTCGGCGATGCCGCCGTGCCAGCCGGCCAGCCCGGCGCCGGCGGCCACCGCCGCCGTCAGCCCGGCGACCTCGGCGTCGGAGATGGTGGCCATGGTCATGCACTGCACGACCAGGTCGGTGACCGCCATCAGCTCCGCGTCGGCGTACGGGGCCGGGGAATCGGCCAGCTCGACGGCGAAGCCGTGCGCCCGCAGGTACGGGACGAACAGGTCGGTGGCCTTGACCGGCTCGTGCCCGGCCCAGCCGCCGCGGACGACGAGTGCGCGCCGCTGAGATGTCATCGGTCCCCTCCCGGGCTGCGGTCCCGGGGTCAGCCTAACCACCGCCGCTCAGATGCTCTTTCGCCACACGCGTGAACCCGCGTGGTTGCGGGCAGTTAGGGGGTGCCCGGCCGGTGCGGTCGGAGTTGATCGGCACCAGCTGGAGGATGCGATGACGGGTACGCCACTCACGGGGAGGGGCGCCTGGGCCCAGACGCTGCGGGCCCGGGCCCGCGCACGGCTGGCCGAAGCGGCGAGCCGCAACGCGCCGCCGCCGTTCGTGCCGGCGGGCGACCTGCAGGAGCCCACCCCGGTCATGGTGGTGCAGCAGCAGCGCCCGAGCACCGACGACGTGCTGCCCCGCAGCGTGCGGACCGCGGGCGCCTGGGCGCTGCGGTTCATCCTGTTCGTCGCGGCCGCGTACCTGTTCCTGCGGGTCGTCGGGCTGCTCCGCGTGGTGATCATCCCGGTGGTGGTCGCGCTCCTGCTGGCCGCGCTGTTCCAGCCGGCCGCCGCCGCGCTGACCCGACGCGGGATGAAGCGCTCGCTGGCCGCGGGCCTGGTGCTGGTCGCCGCGCTGCTGCTGGTCTTCGGCGGGCTGGGCCTGATCGTGCGGACCTTCATCTCGCAGATCGACAGCCTCTCCACGCAGGTCGGTGACGGTGTCAACGAGGTGCAGGACTGGCTGTCGCGGGGCCCGCTGCACGTGACCGAGAGCCAGCTGAGCCAGTACGTCGACCGGGTCCAGGCGGCGGTCACCCAGAACCAGGGGGCCCTGACCTCGGGCGCGCTGAGCACCGCGACCACGTTGGGCGAGGTCGTCACCGGCTTCTTCCTGGTGCTGTTCACGCTGTTCTTCTTCCTGCGCGACGGCGGGCAGATCTGGTCGTTCCTGTGCCGGCTGCTGCCGCGGGAGGCGCGCGTGCCGACGGCCCGCGCCGGCCACTACTCCTGGCACACGCTGGTGTCGTACGTGCACGCCACGGTCCTGGTGGCCTTCGTGGACGCCGTCGGCATCGGCATCGGGTTGTTCGTGCTCCGGGTGCCGCTGGCCCTGCCGCTGGCCGCGCTGGTCTTCCTCGGCGCGTTCATCCCGGTGGTCGGCGCGACCGTGACCGGCGTCGTCGCGATCCTGGTCGCCCTGGTCGCCAACGGCCCGGTGACCGCGCTGATCGTGCTGGCCGTCGTCATCGCCGTCCAGCAGCTCGAGGGGCACGTCCTGCAGCCGCTGATCATGGGCCGGGCGGTGGCGCTGCACCCGCTCGCGGTCATCCTGGCCATCGCCACGGGCATCGTGGTGGCCGGCATCGTCGGCGGCCTGATCGCCGTCCCGCTGCTGGCCGTGCTGAACACCGCCATCCGCTACCTGGTCCGGCACCCGAGCGGGGAGCCCACCGCGGACCGGGAGCCGCCGGGCACCGAGGCCGCCGACGACGGCCGGGCCGAGGCCGAGGACCGCGCGCAGGCGACCGTCCGCCAGGCCGACCCGTCCGAGCCGCCGCCCGCGGACACCTCGGTCGCCGACGACGACGAGCCGGCCCCCGCCGTCAGCGCAACCTGAGACAAACGCCACTGACCGGGCGGATCGGCGTATCGCCGGTCCGCCCGGCGCGTTTTTCGGTCCGTCCGCGTGATCACACCCACGCCGCCGCCCGGGGCATCGTGCGTAGGATCGATGGGCAGCACCTGAGCCCGTCATGATCCAAGGAGCACGATGCCGTTAACGCCCGCTGACATCCACAACATGGCCTTCAAGAAGCCGCCGATCGGCAAGCGGGGCTACGACGAGGAAGAGGTCGACGCGTTCCTCGACGAGGTGGAGCAGGAGCTCATCCGCCTCCTGGAGGAGAACGGCGCCCTGCACGGCCAGGTCCAGCGCGGCCCGGGCGGCCCCGGACCGGCGGCCTCGACCATGGTGCTCAGCTCGGAGTTCGCCGACCTCACGGCCCAGCTGGAGCGCATGCAGGAGGCCCGGGCCCGGGCCGAGCAGAACGCCCGCAGCCTGCAGGCGCAGCTCGAGCAGGCGCGCAACGCCGCCCCGGCCTCGCCGTCGCACTCCCCCGACGGCGAGGACCGCAACGCCCGGGTCCTGATGATGGCCCAGCGCACGGCCGACGACCACATGCGCGACGCCCGCCAGGAGTCCGAGACGCTGCTGGCCAACGCCCGCAACAAGTCGGAGCAGATCACCAGTGAGGCCCAGCTCAAGGCCGGCACCATAGAGGGCGACGCCCGGCGCAACCACAGCGAGGCGATGAACAGCCTCGGGGCCAAGCGGGCCGCGCTGCTGGACGAGATCGAACGGCTGGGTCAGCTCGCGCAGAGCTACCAGGCGGCACTGGACAGTCACATCAGCGCGCAGCTGCAGGAGCTGAACAGCGCCCCGGAGGCCAGCTAGCCCCACGGCGTGATCGGAACGGCCGGCGCGGGCGATCGGTTCCCGGCCGGTCGGGACGACCGTGCCGGAGGACGGCGGTAAGGTCGGCGGACGGGGCCGAGGCCCGCACCGGCACTCCTGATGGGGGACCTGACACCGTGATCCGACGTCTCGGCGGTGAGCGCGCGCACCTCGTCGTGCGGTCCCGGCCCGATCTGCCCCGGACCGTCACCGGCCCGGTGACGGCGATCGTCGTCGGCGGCGGGATCGCCGGGGTGACCGCGGCGCTGCTGCTCGCCGAGCGCGGCGTGACCGTCACCCTGCTGGAGCGCGAGGCCCAGCTCGGCGGGCGGCTGGCGGCCTGGCCCCGCACCCTGCCCGACGGCACCCGGCACATGGTCGAGCACGGCTTCCACGGCTTCTTCCGGCAGTACTACAACTGGCGCAACGTGCTGCGGCGCATCGACCCGCGGCTGTCGTTCCTGCGGCCGGCCGGGCGCTACCCGATCATCTCGCAGGAGTGGCCCGAGGAGAGCTTCGCCGGGCTGCCCCGCACGCCCCCGGCCAACCTGCTCGCGCTGCTGGCCCGCTCGCCGAGCATGCGGCTGCGCGAGCTGCGCGGGCTCGACGGCACCGCGGCCCTGCCGCTGCTCAGCTACGACCGCGAGGAGACCTACCGGCGCTTCGACGGGGTCTCGGCCAAGGACTTCCTCGACGCCCTGGGCATGCCGCCGCGGGCCCGGGCCATGCTGTTCGACGTCTTCGCCCACTCGTTCTTCAACCACCAGGAGGACATGTCGGCGGCCGAGATGCTGATGCAGTTCCACTTCTACTTCCTGCGCAACCCGGAGGGCCTGGACTTCGACGCGCCCACCGAGGACTACGAGACCGCCGTCTGGAGCCCGCTGGCCCGGCAGTTCGAGGCGCTGGGCGGGCGGATCCGCACCGGCGTCGCCGTCGAGCGGATCGAGCCGGGCTGGACGGTCTCGGTGCGCGGCGGGGAGTCGCTGACCGCCGACCACGTGGTGCTGGCGGCCGACCCCGGCGCCGCCCGGGCCATCGCGGCGGCCTCCCCCGGCCTGGCCCGGCACGCGCCGGTGCTGGCCGGCCAGCTCGCCTCGGTCGCGACGACCGCGCCGTACGCGGTCAGCCGGCTCTGGACCGACCGGGACTGCCGGCCCGAGCGGGCGGTCTTCAGCAGCGTCTCGCGGGAGGCGACGCTGGACTCGATCACCCTGTACCACCGCATCGAGCGGGCCGCCGGGCAGTGGGCGCGACGCGCCGGCGGGTCGGTGATCGAGCTGCACGCGTACGCGGCGCCGACCGGGCTCACCGCCGCGGAGCTGACCAAGCGGATGTGGGGCGAGCTGGGCGGGCTGTGGCCGGAGACGGTGGACATGACGATCCGGCACGTCGAGGAGCGGGTCGGCGACGACGCGCCGGCCTTCGACGTCGGCAGCGACGCCACCCGCCCGGGCGTGGTGACCGACGCCGACGGGCTGTACCTGGCCGGCGACTGGGTCCGGATGCCGTTCCCGTCGGCGCTGATGGAACGCGCGGCGTCCTCGGCGATCCTCGCGGTCAACGCGATCCTGGACCGGCACGGCGCCGGCCCGCACCAGGTGTGGTCGGTGGCGCCGCGCGGGCTGCTGGCCCGCTCCCGCCGACCCTGACGGCGGGGGGTCAGGGGACGGCCAGGGTCGTTCCCCGATGCGTCTCGGGCCCGGCCGGTGGGACTGTTCAGGGGTCACGTTCGACACCACCGGCAAGGAAAGCGAGACACCATGAACACCGTCCACGACTCCATGGCGCGCCAGGGACTCGTCCGTCCGCGCGAGGGCCGGATGCTCGCCGGCGTGTGTGCGGGGCTCGCCCGGCGGTTCGGGCTGGACCCGTGGCTCACCCGCCTGCTGTTCGTGCTGATCCTGTTCGTCATCCCGGGCAGCCAGATCCTCGTCTACCCGCTGCTGTGGATCCTGATGCCGTCCGAGGAGCGCTCCTACGCCTCGACGTACCCGCCGGTCGCCTGACCGCCACGCACGTCCGCGGGGCCCGGCCGGCAACGGCCGGGCCCTTTCGTGTCGCCGTACCCCGGGGTCGGGATCAGGGTTCTCTCCGGGGATGAACCGATATCCCGCCCGCCCCGCGTCGACCAGGCTGAACGGGTGCTCGCAGATCTGCTCCACGCCGCCACCGCGCTCGTCGACCGGCTCGCCACCCTCGACGAGTGGTCGGTGCTGCTCGTCACCTACCTGTCGGCCGCCGTCGAGATGACCTTCCTGCTGGGGCTGCTGGTGCCCGGCGAGTCGGTGGTCATGCTCTCGGCCTCGCTGCACGGCCCGGGCGGCTTCGCCCTGGCGGTGGCGGCGGGCACCACCGGCGCCCTGTCCGGGCAGGTCCTCGGGTACGCGGTCGGCCGCGTCTTCGGCGCCCGGCTGCGCCACACCCGGCTGGGCCGCCGCATCGGCGCCGAGCGCTTCGACCGCGCCGAGCAGTACCTGCGCGAACGCGGCGCCCCGGCGCTGGTGGCGGTGCGGTTCGTCGCGGTGATCCACGCCGTCGTGCCGATCGTGGCCGGGGTGGCCCGGATGCCGTTCCGCCGCTTCCTGGGCTGGTCGGCGCTGGGCACGCTGCTCTGGGTCGGCACGTTCGCCGGGGTGGGCGCGGCGACGGCGAGCGCCGACTCGACGGGCGGGGTCGGCGTCGTGCTCACCGCCATCGGCGCGACCTGCCTGGGCGTGATCCCCTTCGTGGTGCGGCTGCTGCGGCCCGCCGCCCCGGCGCGGCCCGCGCCTGTCGCACTCCGGGCGAGCACGCCGCCGCCCGCGGGCAGGTCGTCGGCCGCCGCCGCGCCGAGGGCCCTGTCACGCGGGCACGGCCGCCGGACGGCCCGGAGCCGGAGCCGACGGGCGGCGTCCCCGGCCGGTCGCGCCCGCGGGTATGCCAGGGTGCCGGTGACCGTCGATCCCGAGCTGGTGACGTAGCAGGTCAGCACCGTGCCGCCCCGGCCGGGAGCCCGGGGTGCTGCCGGCGCCGGCAAGCGGGCCGGCTAGATCAGGGCGGCGGTGTGGCCGGCCCAGAGCCGGTCCATCTCGGCCGCGGCGACCGGGCGGGAGAACAGGTAACCCTGGCCGTACTGGTAACCCAGGCTCCGCAGCAGGTCGCGCTGCTCCTCGGTCTCGATGCCCTCGGCCACCGAGGCGAACTCCAGGGCGTTGGCCATCTGGCTCACGGCGGTCGCCACCGCCGCCTGCCGGCCCACGGTGACGATCGACTCCACGAAGGAGCGGTCCAGCTTGAGGGTGGTCACCGGGCAGGTCAGCAGCAGGCCGAGCGAGGACGCCGCCGTGCCGAAGTCGTCCAGGGCCAGCTTCACCCCGAGCGCGCGCAGGCCCCGCATGGCCTCGTTGGACTCCTCGTCGTCGAGCACCGCCGTCTCGGTCACCTCGATGCTCAGGCAGGAGGCGGGCAGGCCGGTCGTCGCGAGCACCCGGGCCACCTCGTCGACGAAGCCCGCGGTGCGCAACTGGCGGCCGGCGACGTTGACGCCGACGGTCAGGTGCTCGGCGCCCGGATGGCGGCGGCGCCAGTCGGCCGCCTGCCGGCACGCCTCGCGCAGCACCCAGGCGCCGATCGGCACGATCTGCCCGGTGCGCTCGGCCAGCGGGATGAACTCCACCGGCGAGACCAGGCCCCGGGCCGGGTGGTGCCACCGGACCAGGGCCTCGACCCCGGTCAGGCGCAGGTCGTCGAGGCGCACGATGGGCTGGTACACGAGCCGGAACTCGCCGGCGTCCAGGGCCCGGGCCAGCTGGCTGATCAGCTCGGCCTCGGAGCCGATCCGCGCGCCCATCTCGCCGGTGTAGACCACCCAGGTGCTCTTGCCGCGGCGCTTGGCCTCGTACATCGCGATGTCGGCGTTGCTCAGCAGCGCCGAGGGCTCGTCGCCCGCCGCGGCCGCCGCGATGCCGATGCTGGCCCGGGTCGCGACGGTGTGGTGCCGGATCTCCATCGGCTCGGCGAGCAGGCGCAGGATGTTCGCCGCCGCCCGCTCGGCGGTGTCGGTTGCGGTCACGTGCAGCAGCACGGCGAACTCGTCGCCGCCGAGCCGGGACACGACGTCGCCCGGCCGCACCGCCCGGGCCAGCCGCTCGGCCACGCTCACCAGCAGCGTGTCGCCGGCCGCGTGGCCCATGGTGTCGTTGATGGTCTTGAAGTCGTCGAGGTCGATCAACAGCATCGCCAGCTCGCCCGGGGCGCGCACGGCGGCCAGCGCGCGGCTGGCCTCCGCGCTGAAGTGCGTGCGGTTGGCCAGCTTGGTCAGCCCGTCGAACGACGCCTGCTCGCGCAGCAGCACCTCACGGTCGCGCAGCTCGTCGAGCACCACGTCCAGGCGGCCGATGAGCACCATGTTGTCCTGGAACGCGACCAGCTGCCGGCCGGCGACCAGGCACGTGATCACCACGACGCCGGCGGTCGCGCCCCACAGCTGCGACGACACGTGCTCCGGCAGCATGGCGAAGAAGATGACGAAGGTGACGGCGATCATCCCGTACGGCAGCAGGCTGTACGGCCGCCGCTTGGCGCGGCCGTGGGCCCCGTCGACCCGCACCGTCAGCTCCTGGATCCGCGGCCCGATGGCGATCAGCAGCGACGGCAGCAGCCGGATCGCGAACACGTACGCCTCGTTCTGCTCCTGGAAGGGCCCGGGGAGGAACGTGCTGACGCCCTGCAGCATCGCCGCGCCGACCATCGGCCAGGCCGCGATCCGGGCCATCGGGGGCGCCGGGATGAGCGCGACCTTGGTGGCGGCGAACGCGGCGACCAGCACCAGCGCGGCGGTGATGCCGACCGTGATCCGGTCGGTGGGCGCGCCGCCGAGCGGGTTGACCGCGAAGCACCAGGCCAGCACGCTGCCGCCGACCAGCACGGTGGTGGCGTCCAGCCAGAAGATGAACCGTTCCCGGGCGGTGCGCAGTCCCTGCGGGAAGATCAGGCAGGCGATGACGTTGCTGCTCATCCCGACGGTGAAGAAGGCGGTCTGCACGGCGCCGCCGGTCATCGACGGCACGCCCGTGCCGGCCACCATCGTCAGGAACTGCCAGCTGTCACCCAGCGTGAACGACGTGCCGCCGAAGGCGATCATCGACCAGAACCGGGAGAACCGGGCCGGCGCGACCTGCCGCAGCCGCCAGCCGCCGATGGCCAGCGCCGCGTCGAGCGGGACCTGCACCGCCCAGTAGATCTGCACCTGACGCCGGGTGTCCCCGGCGACCAGGAAGAACAGCGCGCAGCCGAGCAGGGTCAGGGCGGCCAGGGCGAGCAGGGCGGGGTCGCGGCGCAGGGTCGCGAACGGACTGCCGACCGGAGCGGACGAGCGCCGGGGGTCCGGCCGGAACATACCCACGGCTGTCCTTTCGGACGACGGCGCAGCCAGCCGAGGAAAACGGCGCCCCAATGCATTCTGTGCCGGCGGGGCGACCGAATCTCTGACCTGAGTCAGGTATCGGCGGTAGCATCGCCGGATGGACCAGGTCGAGAGCGTGCGCGACTTCAACCGCTACTACACCCGCCGCCTGGGCGTGCTGACCGATCGCTACCTGGGACAGGCCCGGCCGCTGAGCGAGGCCCGGCTGCTGTTCGAGATCGGCGACCGCGGCGACGTCCGTGACCTGCGGGTCCGGCTGGGCCTGGACTCCGGCTACCTGAGCCGGCTGCTGCGCTCGCTGGAACGGCAGGGCCTGGTGCGCACCCGCGCGCACCCCGACGACGGGCGGGTGCGCATCGCCGAGCTGACCGAGGCCGGCCGGCGCGAGCGCGCCGAGCTGGACACCCGTTCCCGGGCGGGGATCGGCGAGCTGCTCGAGCGGCTCTCGGCCGGGCAGCGCCGGGAGCTGATCGACGCCCAGCGGCGGATCCGGCGCCTGCTGCGGCTGGCCGCGGTGACCGTCCGGCCGGTCGACGCCGGGGCCGCCGACGCCCGGCGGTGCCTGCGGGCCTACGCCGGGGAGCTCCGGGAGCGCTTCCCCGAGGGGTACGACGACACCGCCCTGGTCGACCCCGCGGAGCTGACCGGCGACGCGGGCGTGCTGCTGGTGGCGTACGAGGAGGACCGCCCGGTCGGCTGCGGCGCGTGGCGGCGGCTGGCCGCGGACGTCGCGGAGATCCGCCACCTGTGGGTGGCCGGACCGGCGCGCGGACTGGGGCTCGGCCGCCGGCTGCTGGAGGAGCTGGAGGCGCACGCGTCCGGCCACGCCGTGACGACGCTGCGGCTGGGCACCCACACCGCCCTGACCGAGGCCATCGCGCTGTACCGCTCCAGCGGCTACCGCCCGATCCCGCCCTACGACAGCTCGCCGTACCACCAGCTCAGCTTCGCCAAGCGGCTGGCCGGGCCCGACGTATCCTGGGCCGGGTGAGTGTCGCACCCGCCCCGGCCGTCGTGCTGGACAACCGTTTCGCGCGCGAGCTGCCCGAGCTGGCGGTCGCCTGGCCGGCCGCGGAGGCCCCCGAGCCGCGGCTGCTCGCGCTCGACGAGCAGCTGGCCGCCGAGCTCGGCCTCGACCCCGCGTGGCTGCGCGGCCCCGGCGGCATCGGCCTGCTGACCGGCGCCGCGGTTTCGGCCGGCGCCACCCCGGTGGCGCAGGCCTACGCCGGCCACCAGTTCGGTGGCTACTCCCCGCGGCTCGGCGACGGGCGCGCGCTGCTGCTGGGCGAGCTGACCGGCGCCGACGGCACGCCGCGCGACCTGCACCTCAAGGGCTCCGGCCGGACGCCGTTCGCGCGCGGCGGCGACGGCCTGGCCGCGGTCGGCCCGATGCTGCGCGAGTACGTCGTCAGCCGCGCCATGCACGCCCTGGGCATCGCCACCACCCGGGCGCTGGCCGTGGTGGCGACCGGCCGCACCGTCCACCGCGAGACCCCGCTGCCGGGCGCCGTGCTGGCCCGGGTGGCCGCCAGCCACCTGCGCGTCGGCACCTTCCAGTACGCCCGCGCCACCGGCGACCCCGCGCTGCTGCGCCGCCTGGCCGACCACGCGATCGCCCGCCACCACCCGCAGGCCGCGACGGCCGAGCGGCCCTACCTGGCCCTGTTCGAGGCGGTGGTCGCCGCCCAGGCGTCGCTGATCGCCCGGTGGATGCACGTGGGCTTCGTCCACGGGGTCATGAACACCGACAACATGACCATCTCCGGCGAGACCATCGACTACGGCCCGTGCGCGTTCATGGAGGGCTTCGACCCGGCCACGGTCTACAGCTCGATCGACCACGCCGGCCGGTACGCGTACGGCAACCAGCCGGCCGTGGCCGAGTGGAACCTGGCCCGGCTGGCCGAGGCCCTGCTCCCGCTCCTGGACGACGACCAGGAACGGGCGGTGACGCTGGCGGTGGAGTCGCTGGGCGGCTTCCGGCGCGAGTACCACGCCGCGTGGCTGGCCGGCCTGCGCGCCAAGCTCGGCCGCCCGGGCGACCCCGGCCTCGCCGAGCCGCTGGTGGCCGACCTGCTCGACCTGCTGCGGGCCGACCGCGTCGAGCACACGTCGTTCTTCCGCGCCCTCGCGTCGGCGGCCCGCGGCGACGCCGAGCCGGCCCGGCGCCTGGTCGTCGACCTGGCCGGGATCGACGCCTGGATCGCGCGCTGGCGGGCCCTGGAGCCGGACCCGGAAGCGATGGACCGGGTCAACCCCGTCTACATCCCCCGCAACCATCTGGTCGAGGAGGCGCTCGCCGCCGCGACCGACGGCGACCGGGAACCGTTCGACCGCCTGGTGGCGGCGGTGACCGCCCCCTTCGACGAGCGGCCGGGCCTGGAGCGGTACGCGGCCGCCGCGCCGGACGACTTCACCGGCTACCGGACCTTCTGCGGCACCTGAGCCGCCGGCGCCGGCCGGCTCAGCGCCCGCGGCCGGCCGGCCGCGGGACGTGCGCCCAGTCGGTGTCCGCGGCGAGGTAGAACCCCGGGTACGAGGGTTGGTTGTACGTCGTCTGCTGCCGGGCCACCTCGACCCGGTACTGCGGGTCCTGCATCAGCGTGTAGAGCTTGTGGCCGGTGACCTCGGTGCTCAGGTAGATGCGCACGGCCGTGCTGTCCGCCGTACGGACCAGCAGCTCCTCCCGCCAGTCGCCGAGCACGTCCGCGACCAGCGACGGGTTGCCCTTGGTGCCGTTGTTGGTGCGGGTGCCGTCGGCGGTCAGCAGGACGCCGCGCCGCCAGTCGTCGATGGTGGGGGTGACGTCGCCGGCGCCGTTGACCAGCTGGGTGGTCAGGTCGCCGGCCCAGCGGATGCTCTGGTTGGTGCCCGGCACCGGGCCGGGCAGCACCGCGCCGGACGCGGTGTGCAGGCCCGAGGCCTCGGAGCCGCCGGGCAGGCTGGCCCAGGACTCGATGCCGCGGATCTCCGGGAGCACGTCGCCGATCATGCCGCGTCCGGTGTCCCGCCCGGAGTACGTGCCGGACAGCACCTCGCCGGTGGCCGCGTCCCGCAGCGCCATCCCGTACGGCGCGCCCGTGGCGTTCTCGTGCACCGTGAACGTCTCCAGCCCGGGCCGGTCCGGGTCGATGTCCGTCACGTGCATCGCGTCGCCGTGGCCGAGCCGGACCCGTTGCCCGGGCGCCGCGCTGCCCTCCGGGAGCGGGCCGAACGACGAGTACAGCAGGCTGCCGTCGTCGTCGATGGTGGCGGCGCCGTAGACGATCTCCTGCCGCCCGTCGCCGTCCACGTCGGCCGCGCTCAGCGAGTGGAAGCCCTGGTTGGTCAGGGTGCCGTAGCGCGGGTCGGCGCCGTCGCGGCCGTGCGGGTTGTCGTTGAACGGGTTGCTCATCGGCGTCCAGCCGCTGTCCACGGACCAGTTCCGGCTCAGCCGGCGGCCGTCCCAGCGGTAGGCCACCAGGGTGGTGCGGGTGTAGTAGCCCCGGGCGAACACGGCCGAGGGGTGCCGGCCGTCGAGGTACGCCACCCCGGCCAGGAACCGGTCGACGCGGTTGCCCGGCTCGATCCGGGGCAGCGCGTAGTCGCCCCACATCAGGCCGTCGTCGTGCCGGCCCGGCTCGTACCGCACCGTCTGCAGCTCGCGGCCGGTGTCCCCGGCGAACACGGTCAGATACTCCGGTCCGCTGAGGATGAAGCCCTCGAAGGCGCGCAGGTTGTTGCGGGGGCTGCGGGACGGGGCGTACACGTCGAGGAAGTAGTCGGCCAGGGCCTCGGCGTCGGCGCGCGCCAGCGGGTAGGCGTAGCGCGGCGCGATGCCGAACGCGGCTTCCAGGGTGGCCGGCCAGCGCCCGGCCACCACCTCCGGGTGGGCGGACCAGCCCTGGAACACCGTCACCAGGTGCTCGCGGTATCCGGCCGCGCTGAGCCGGTAGTCGTCGGTGTGCGCGTAGCCGGCCCGCACGTCCTCGCGGGGCATCGTGACGTACCGCTGCGACACCTCGCGCCCGGCCGCGTCGTAGCGGATCACCCGGGTGCCCGGCGCGGTCTTGACCATGAGCTCCGCGCGGCCGTCGCCGTCGAAGTCGTACACCGGGAACTGGGTGTAGTGCGCGCCCGCGCGGATGTTGACGCCCTGGTCGATCCGGTACAGCAGGGTGCCGTCCGCCCGGTAGGTGTCGAGGTAGACCGGGCCGGTGTAGCCGGTCAGCGAGACGTCGCGGGAGTTGGACGGGTCCCACTTCACCACGTACTCGTACTGCCCGTCGCCGTCGACGTCGCCGACGCTCATGTCGTTGGCCGCATAGGTGTAGGGCTGGCCGGACGGGGTGACGCCGTCGGCGGGCTTGCGCAGCGGCAGGTCGTGGTGGCCGGCGGCCCACGGCGTGACGACGGCGCTGCGGCCGGCCTCCCGCCCGCGGAGGACGGCGGCCACCCGGTAGCGCGAGGCCGGGGTGCCGGCCGGGTCCTGCCAGTTGGTGCTGTCGGTGACCAGCGCGACCGGCCGGCCGTCGCGGTAGACCCGGAAGTCGGGCCCGGCCAGCCCGGTCGCGGTGGCGCCGGTGGCCTCGGCCGCGAACATCCGCCAGCTCAGGAACACGCCGTCGCCGGTGACCGCGGCGACCAGGCCGCGGTCGAGGCGTTCCAGGGCGGGGCCGCCGGGCCGCGGCCCGGCGGCCACGGCGGGCGGCAGGCCGCCCAGCACGAGCAGCCCGGCGGTCACCGGCACCACCCATCGGCGGTACGGCGGCAACGTGACCCGCATGGCGACCCCTCCCCGACTGAAACGAATCAAGGCAGGCTAGGGAGAGACACAGATCGATGTCAACGGGGGCCGGGCGTTTTACAGGAAAGCGCGTACCCGGGCAGCCGGGCCCGGACTTCCGGCGCGCCGGTTGACCGGGCCCCGGCCGGCGACAATAGTAAGGCGCGTGCCTAAGTATCACGACGAGCTGGACGCCGTCCTCCGCGCTCTCGCGGATCCGACGCGCCGGGCCGTCGTGGAACGGCTGGCGAAGTTCCCGGCCGTGGTGTCCGAACTCGCGGCCCCGTTCCCGATGGCGTTGCCCTCGCTGATGCAGCACCTGCGCGTCCTGGAGGACGCGGGGCTGGTCACCTCGGAGAAGCACGGCCGCGTGCGCACGGTGAGCCTGCGGCCGGGCGCCCTCGACGTCCTGCACCTGTGGCTCGGCGAGCAACGAACCCCCGCGGAACGCCAGGCCGACCGGCTCGGCATCCACCTGACCCGCACCCACCCGAAGGAAACCTGACATGACCCGTGTGCGCATCGACCTGTTCGCCTCGCTCGACGGCTACACCTCGGCCGGCCAGACCCCGGACCATCCGATGGGCGAGGACTGGGGGCGCCTGACGACGGCCTGGGCGGCCACCCGCACCTTCCACGAGCGCGTCTTCGGCGACACCAGCGGCGCCGGGACCACCGGCGTCGACGACTCCTACGCCGCCGCGCACTTCGAGGGCATCGGCGCCGAGATCATGGGCGCGGCCATGTTCGGCCTGCACACGTTCCCCGACGACCCGGACTGGCGGGGCTGGTGGGGTGACCGGCCGCCGTTCGGCACGCCGGTCTACGTCCTGACGCACACCGCGCCGCGCCCGTCGATCCCGATGCCGGGCGGCACGACGTTCCACTTCCGCAACACCGCCGTCGCGGACGTGCTGGCCGAGGCGACCGAGGCGGCCGGCGGCCGGGACGTGCGGGTCGGCGGCGGGGTCGGCACCGCCCGCGCCTTCCTGCGCGCCGGCCTGGTCGACCACCTGCACGTCATGATCGCCCCGGTCCTGCTCGGCCGGGGCGCCCGGCTGTGGGACGACCTGAGCGGCCTCGAGCGCACCCACAAGGTGACCACGGAAGTGGCCGAGAGCGGCACGGTCCACGTCACCTTCGCGCGATAGGAAGCATCGATGACCAGCCAACGCCGACTCGCCCGCGCCGGGTTCACCCTGACCCGCGACTACCCGGTTCCGGTGGCCCGGGTCTGGGACTCGTTCGCCCGGGAGGAGCAGAAGCTGGCCTGGTGGGGCGCCGGCGACGCCATCGAGCCGAGCGAGTGGGCGTTCGACTTCCGCGTCGGCGGACACGACGTCGCCGAGGGCAAGTTCCACCAGGGTCCGGTCACGCGGTACGAGGCCACCTACACCGACATCGTCGAGCACGTCCGCATCGTCACGACGTACGACATGTGGCTCGACGGCGTCCACATGTCGACGTCGGTGGCGTCGCTGGAGTTCGAGCCGATCGGCGCGGGCACCCGGTTCACGCACGTCGAGCACGGCGTGTTCTTCGACCGGTTCGCCGCCGACGGGCCGGACCGCGAGCACGGCAGCCGCGGCCTGCTCGACGCGCTCGGGGCCTACCTGGCCTGACCCGCGCCGGGCGGCTCAGAGCCGGGCGATGGCCGACGCGGGATCCTCGATCGCGTCGGCCACGCTGCGCATGAAGCCGGCCGCCGTCCCGCCGTCGCAGACCCGGTGGTCGAACACGAAGCTCATCTGGGTGATCTTGCGGACGCACAGCTCGCCGTCGACCACCCAGGGCCGGTCCATGATCCGGCCGAAGCCGAGGATGGCCACCTGGGGATGGTTGATGATGGCGGCGCTGCCGTCGACCCGGAAGCCGCCGTAGTTGTTGAGCGTGAAGGTGCCGGCCTCCTGGCCGCTCACCCGCCCCGCGCGGGCGTCCGCGGTGACCCGCCGGATCTCCGCGTCGAGCTGACCGGTGGTCATCGTCCCGGCGCCGAGCACGGCCGGCACGACCAGGCCGCGCTCGCCCTGCACGGCCAGGCCCAGGTTGATCCGGTCGAACTCGACGATCTCCTGCCGCTCGGTGTCCACCCGGGCGTTGAGCATCGGGTACTGCCGCAGGCCGGCCACGACGAACCGCGCGATGTAGGCGAGCAGGCCGGGACCGTCGGGCGAGCCCTGGCGCAGCTGCCAGAGCGCGGTGGCGTCGACGTCGACCCAGACCGTGGCCTCGGGGATCTCGGCCCGGCTGCGGGTCAGCGCGGCCGACACCGCCTTGCGGAACCCGCTGAGCGGGACCCGCCGCTCCCCCGCCCCGTCCCCGGCAACCGGCACGGCCACCGGAGCTGGGGCCGAAGCCGGAGCGGGGGCCGAAGCCGGAGCGGCCGCCGGCGCGGATCGGGTCAGGGCCCGCTCCACATCGGACCGGACGATCACCCCGCCGGGACCGGTCGGCTCGACGGCCGACAGGTCCACCCCGCCCTCCCGGGCCAGCCGGCGCACCAGCGGCGACACCACCAGCGGCACCCGGTGCGACGCCGGGGCCACGGCCGCCGCCGGCCGTGCCCGCGGACGGCGGCGCCGGGAGGTCACCGCGCCGCCCGAGGTGCCGTACCCGATCAGGACGTTGCCGGAGCCGGCCCGCTCCTCCTCGCGGTAGGTCTCGGCCGCGGGCGCCGGCGCGGCGACGGTGAGCAGCGGCCGGCCCACGTCCACCGTGGCACCCTCGGCGGCGTGCCGGACGGCGACCCGGCCGGCGTACGGCGTCGGCACCTCGACCAGCGACTTCGCGGTCTCCACCTCGACCACCGGCTGGTCCACCGCGACGGTGTCGCCCTCCTGGACCAGCCAGCGCACGACCTCCGCCTCGGTCAGGCCCTCGCCCAGGTCGGGCAGCAGGAAGGTCTGGTCGCTCATCGGTCCTCCCACTGCAGGTCGTCCACGGCGTCCAGGACGCGGTCCACCCCCGGCAGCTGGAAGTGCTCCAGCTTCGGCGGCGGGTACGGGATGTCGAAGCCGGTGACCCGGCGGATCGGCGCGGCCAGCGCGTGGAAGCAGCGCTCGGTGACCCGGGCCACGATCTCGGAGGACACGCTGGCGAACCCGGACGCCTCGGCGACCACGACGGCCCGGCCGGTGCGGCGTACGGCGGCGCAGACCGTCTCGTCGTCGAACGGCACGATCGAGCGCAGGTCCACCACCTGCAGGCTGCGGCCCTCGGCCGCGGCGACCTCGGCCGCCTCCAGCGCGACCGGCACGGCAGGGCCGTACGCGATCAGGGTGGCGTCGGTGCCCTCGCGCCGCACGACCGCCGTGCCGATGCCGGGCACCGGCGCGCCGAGCTCGACCTCCTCCTTGCTCCAGTAGAGCTTCTTGGGCTCCAGGAAGACGACCGGGTCGTCCGAGGCGATCGCCGCGCGCAGCAGCCCGTACGCGTCCGCCGGGTTGGCCGGCGCCACCACGTGCAGGCCGGGCGTGTGCGCGTAGTACGCCTCGGAGGAGTCACAGTGGTGCTCGACGCCGCCGATCCCGCCCGCGTAGGGCACCCGGATCACCATCGGCAGCGCGACCCGGCCGCGGGTGCGGTTGCGCATCTTCGCCACGTGGCTGACGATCTGCTCGAACGCCGGGTACGCGAACGCGTCGAACTGCATCTCCACCACCGGGCGCAGGCCGTTCATCGCCATGCCGACGGCCACCCCGACGATGCCGGACTCGGCCAGCGGCGTGTCGAAGCACCGGTCCTCGCCGAACTCGGCGGTCAGGCCGTCGGTGATCCGGAAGACGCCGCCGAGCGCGCCGACGTCCTCGCCGAAGACGACCACCGCGGGGTCGGCGGTCATCGCGTCGCGCAGGGCCCGGTTGAGCGTCTGCGCCATGGTCAGCTTCTGGTGCCCGGGTGCGGTCACGGTCATCGCAGCGCTCCTTCGCGCTCCAGCTCGTCGGCGACCAGGGCGGCCTGCTCGGCGAGCTGCGGGGTGGGACGGGCGTACACGTGGTCGAAGAGCATCGCGGGGTCGGGCGTGACGTCGCGGTTGAGGCCGTCGCGCAGGTGGGTGGCCACCCGCTCGGCCTCGGCGGTGAGCTCGGCCAGCCGGGCGTCGTCGAGCAGGTCCCGCTTGCGCAGGTGGGCCTCGAGCCGGGTGAGCGGGTCGCGCTCGACCCAGGCCGCGACCTCGGAGTCGCGGCGGTAGCGGGAGGCGTCGTCGGCGTTGGTGTGCGCCTGCATCCGGTACGTGTGGGCCTCGATCAGCTGCGGTCCCCCGCCGGCGCGGGCGCGTTCCACGGCGGCGCCCAGCACGGCCAGCAGCGCGGCCGCGTCGTTGCCGTCGACGCGTTCGCCGGGCACGCCGTAGCCGATGCCCTTGTACGCCAGCGACGGCGCGGCGGTCTGCCGGGCGAGGGGGACGCTGATCGCGTACTCGTTGTTCTGCACGAGGAACACGACCGGCGCGCGCAGGACGGCGGCGAAGTTCAGCGCCTCGTGGAAGTCGCCCTCGCTGGTGCCGCCGTCGCCGCACAGCGCCATGACGACGGTCGGCTCGCCGCGCAGCCGGGCGGCGTGCGCGACGCCGACGGCGTGCGGGAGCTGGGTGGCCAGCGGCGTCGTGTGCGGCGCGACGTGGTGCTCGTACGGGTCGTAGCCGCAGTGCCAGTCGCCCTTGAGCAGCGACAGCGCCTCGACCGGGTCCACGCCCCGGTTCACCGCGGCGATCGTGTCGCGGTACGTCGGGAACAGCCAGTCGCCCTCGGCCAGCACCTGGGCCGCGGCCACCTGGCAGGCCTCCTGGCCGTGCGAGGAGGGGTAGACGGCCAGCCGGCCCTGCCGGACCAGCGCGTACGCCTGGTCGTTGAGCCGCCGCGCGGTGACCAGGGCCGCGAAGGCGCGGACCAGCGCCGCGGCGTCCGGGGCGGCGTACGCCGTCGAGGCGACCGGACGCCCATGGCAGTCGATGAGCGTGACCGGCTCGGCCGACGGCAAAAGGTGGTGCGCGTCACCTGTCATGCAGACATGGTGGTTCCCCGACCATTCGGATTCCACATGTGGCCCGAAACCGAGAAGAGGTACGGTCTAGCCGGCCCTTCCGGGGCCAGATGTCCAGGCGGCGCGGCCTGGAGGCAGGGAGGACGAGACAAGTGGCCAGCCCCCTCGACGCCATCGACCGGCAGATCCTGGCGGAGCTGACCCGCGACGGCCGGATGTCCATGCGCACCCTCGCCGAACGCCTGCACATCTCCCGCGCCAACGCCTACGCGCGGGTCGAGCGCCTGCGCGCGGCCCAGGTGATCAGGGGCTTCCGGGCCGACATCGACCCGGTCGCGGCGGGCCTGGGCACCTCGGCCTACGTCACGGTCAACCTGCACCAGGCGGAGTGGCGCGACGTGGGCGAGAAGCTGCGGGCGCTGCCCGGCGTCGTGCACATCGCCCTGGTCGGCGGCGAGTTCGACGCGATCCTGCTGGTGCGCGCGAAGGACAACGCCGACCTGGGGCGGCTGGTGCTGGACACCATCCAGGGCATGCCGGGCGTGGTGAACACCCGGACGCTGCTGGTCTTCGAGGAGGCCGAGCCGCTGTCGGCCACCGCCATCTGGGAGCAGTGACTCACCCGGTGGTCAGCCGGACCGCCGTCCACGACGCCGGGGGCAGGGCCGCCCGCAGCACCCCGTCGGTGACCTCGGCGTCCTTGGCCGCCCGGGGCACCACCCGGTCGGGGTCGGCCGCGGTGTTCACCGCGTACAGGTCGTCGTCGGCCAGCGTCCAGGACTCGCCCACCCGCAGCCCCGCCGGGAAGCCGGCCAGCGACACCGCCAGATCCAGGCTCTCGGTGAGGTGGCGGTTGACCACGAAGACGGTGACCTCGCCGCTGCCGGCGTCGTGGGTGGCCACCGCGTCCAGCACCGGCACCGTGCCGAAGCGCGCGGTCTCGTAGCCGGGCGAGCGGGCCTCCACCCGCAGCACCTCGCCGCGGGCCAGGCGGGAGGTCAGCGCGAACGGGTGGAAGATCGTCTGCCGCCAGGCCGGGCCGTCCGGCTCGGTGCGGATCGGGGCGATGACGTTGACCAGCTGGGCCAGGCAGGCGGCGGTGACCCGGTCGCTGTGCCGCAGCAGCGAGATCAGCAAGCTGCCGACCACCACGGCGTCCACGACGTTGTAGGAGTCCTCGATGACCCGGGGAGCGACCTCCCACCCGGTCGCCTGCTGCGCGTGGAAGGCGCTCTGGTACCAGACGTTCCACTCGTCGAACGAGATCTTGAGCTTCTTGTCGCTCTTCAGCCTGGCCCCCACGCTGTCCGCGGTGGCGGCCACGCTGGTGACGAAGTGGTCCATGTCGACCGCCGAGGCCAGGAAGCTGCCCAGGTCGCCGTCGTGCGGCTCGTAGTAGGCGTGCGCCGAGATGTAGTCGACGGCGTCGTAGGTCAGCTCCAGCACCTCGGCCTCCCACGCGGCGAACGTCGGCATCGCCGAGGACGAGCTGCCGCAGGCCACCAGCTCCAGCCCCGGCTCCGCGCTGCGCATCGCCCGGGCCGTCTCCACGGCGAGCCGGCCGTACTCGTGGGCGGTCTTGTGGCCGGTCTGCCACGGCCCGTCCAGCTCGTTGCCCAGGCAGAACATGGTCACGCCGTACGGCTCCGGGTGCCCGTTGGCCTGGCGCAGGCGGGCCAGGTGGGTGCGGTCGGGCTGGTTCAGGTACTCCTGCACGTCCAGCGCCTCCTGCACGCCGCGGGTGCCGAGGTTGACCGCGTACATGACCTCGACGCCGGCCTTGCCCGCCCAGCGCATGAACTCGTCGATGCCGATCTCGTTGGTCTCCAGGCTGTGCCAGGCCAGGTCGCGGCGCACCGGCCGGTCGGCGACCGGGCCGATGCCGTCCTCCCAGCGGTAGCCCGAGACGAAGTTGCCGCCGGGATAGCGCACCACCGAGACGCCCAGCTCGCGGGTCAGCGCCAGCACGTCGGCCCGGAAGCCGTCGGCGTCGGCCGTGGGGTGCGACGGCTCGTAGATGCCGGTGTAGACGCAGCGGCCCATGTGCTCGACGAACGAGCCGAAGGTACGGCGGGAAACCGGCGCGATGGTGAACGCGGGGTCGAGGATGAAGCTGGCGGAAAGCACGGGTCTCCCGGAGGTCGGAGGGGATGTCACTTGAGACTGCCGACGGCCAGCCCACCCTGCCAATACTTCTGCAGGGTGAGGAAGGCGACGACGAGCGGGACGATGGACACCAGCGAGCCGGTGATGATCAGGCTCCACAGCGACTGGCCGCCGCCGTTGTTGGAGCTGGCCAGCTGCGACCACAGGCCGATGCCGACGGTCAGCGGGTAGAGCTTCGAGTCGGACAGCATGGTCAGCGGCAGGAAGTAGTTGTTCCAGGTGGCGACGACCGACAGCAGCAGCACGGTGATCACGGCCGGCCGCATCAGCGGCAGCGCCACCCGCAGGAAGGTGCGCAGCTCGCCGGCGCCGTCGATGCGGGCCGCGTCGAGCAGCTCGTCGGGCACCGCCGCCGAGGTGTAGACCCGCATGAGGTAGACCCCGAACGGGCTCAGCAGCGACGGCAGGATCACCGCCCAGACCGTGTCGGTCAGCCCGGCGTTGCTCATCATCACGAACGTCGGGATGACCAGGGCGGTCAGCGGCACCATGACCGCGCCCAGCACCAGGGCGAAGGTGAGGTTGCGCCCGCGGAAGCTGTACTTGGCGAAGCCGTAGCCGGCCAGCACCGAGATGACCGTGGACCCGATCCCGCCGGTCACCGCGTACAGCACCGAGTTGCCCAGCCAGCGCAGGTACTCGCCGTTGTTGAAGGTGAACAGGTCGTGCAGGTTGTCGAGCAGGTGGAAGCCGTGGAACCACAGCGCGCCGCTGCCGGAGAACAGGCCCTGGGCGTTCTTGGTGCTGGCCACGACCAGCCACCAGACCGGGATGAGGAAGTAGCAGACCAGGGCGAGCAGGAACAGTTTGGCCCCGAGGTGGCGGTTGCTCACGTGAAGATGCTCCCTCGCTTGCGGGTGGCGACCATGAACACGGCGACCGCCAGGAAGACCACGAAGCCCAGCGCGAACGAGATGGCCGAGGCGTAGTTGAACTGCGCGTACGCGAAGGCCAGGTTGAAGGCGTAGATGTTGGGGGTGAAGTCCGGCGTCACCGAGCCGTTGGCGATCGGCCCGAGGATCTGCGGCTCGGCGAAGAACTGCAGCGTGCCGATCAGCGAGAAGACCAGGATCAGCACGAACGCCGACGACACCATCGGCACCTTGATGCGCAGCGCGATCTGCCGCGCGTTCGCGCCGTCGATGCGGGCCGCCTCGTAGATCGAGGTGTCGATGCTCTTCAGCGCGGCGTAGATGATCACCATGTAGTAGCCGGACCACTGCCAGGTGACCACGTTGAGCAGGCCGTAGAAGATGTTGCCCTGGCTGAGCAGGAACGGCGCCTGCACGTTGAACAGCGAGGAGATCTGTTCCAGCGGGCCGAAGCTGGGGCTGTAGAGGAAGCCCCACATCAGCGCGCCGAGCACGGCGGGGACCGCGTACGGCAGGAAGATCATCAGCCGGGAGAAGCGGGCCAGCCGGCCGGTGACCTCGTCCAGCACCAGCGCCGCGACCAGCGCGACGATCATCTGCAGCGGGATCACCACGAGGCTGAACCGCAGCACCAGCCACAGTCCCTTGAGGAACGACGGGTCGGTGAAGGCCCGGGTGTAGTTGTCGAGGCCGGCGAACGTGGTGCCGGTGGCCAGCCCCTTGGTGTAGAGGCTGAGGTAGCCGGCGTACAGCAGCGGGGCGACCAGGAAGACCGCGAACACGGCCAGGAAGGGCAGGATGAAGAGCCAGCCGACCGCACCGCGGCGCCCCGAGCTCGATCGGATGGCGGTCACCGGACGGTGAAGCCCTGGCTCTTGGCGTACTTGACCATGATGTCCTGCAGGTCGGTGGCGGCCTGGTCACCGGTGGTCCGGCCGCTGTTGATCTTCACGATCTGGGCCTGCAGCTGGGCGTAGTAGTACACGGTGAACGGGCTGTAGGTGGCGCCCGCGTAGGCGTTCGCGGCCGGGATGTAGATGTCCTTGTTCGCCGTCTGCCCGTTGAAGAACTCCACCTTGTTGGTGACGAAGGCGTCGGACTTCAGCACGTCCTGGTTCAGCGGGAAGATGGTCTGCGTCTTCCAGCCGTCGGTCAGCGAGGCCTCGTCGGCGTACAGGCCCTTCGCCACCTCGGCGGCGGCCTTCTTGTCGGACGCCTGGGCGGTCACCGCGAAGGTGGAGCCGCCCCAGTTGACTGAGACGGGAGCGGCGTTGTCCCACTGCGGCAGCGGGGCCACGGCGAACTTGCCCTTCTCGGCGCCGCTGCCGACGCCGGCCCCGGTCAGGTAGCCGGGCGCCCAGGCGGCGGAGACGTAGGTGGCGTACTTGCCGTTGACCACGCCGGCGATGTAGTCGGTGGTGAACTGGTCCTCGGTGCCGATGAGCTTCCTGGTGGCCAGCCCGCCCCAGTAGGTGAGCACGTCCTTGGTGGCCTGGTCGTCGAGCTTGATGGTGATGTCCTGCTTGGCGGCCAGGTCGTAGGTGAACGGGTGGGCGCCCTTCTGGATCATCAGGGCGGTGGCCACGGCCGGCACGTTGCTGCCGAAGTCGCCGAAGTTGGGCCCGCCCGCGGCCTTGACCTTGGCCGCCGCGTCGGCGTACTCGGCCCAGGTCTTCGGCGGGGCCTTGATGCCGTACTTCGCGAAGACGTCGGTGCGGTAGATCATCGCCATCGGGCCGCCGTCGACCGGGATGGCGTACACGGCGGCGCCCTGCGAGACGTCCTTCCAGGCGCCGGGGCTGAACTTGGCCTTGACGTCGTTGGCGCCGTACGGCGCGAGGTCGACCAGCGCCTCCTGGATCTCGAAGCCGACCAGCTGGTCCGCCTCCAGCATGATGACGTCGGGCGCGCCCTTCTTGGCGGAGATCGCCGTCTGGAACTTGGCGTACTCCGGGGCGCCCTGGCCGGCGTTGGTCCAGCAGACCTGCACGTCGGTGTGGGCGTTGTTGAAGTTGTCCACGACCTTGGCCATGTTCGGGTACCAGGCCCAGACCGACACCGCGGTGGCGTCCGCATGAACGATCTTGTTGGTGCAGGTGGTCGGCTTGGCGGAGGTGCCGCCGCCGCCGTCCCCGCCGGAGCAGGCGCCCAGGCCGAGGGCCAGCGACAGTAGGGGCATTGCGATGACGAGACGTCTCATGGTGGGCCTCCTGGCGGATTCCGGGCACGGGAAAATGGCCGCTTCTCGCTCTGCGTAGTCACAGACGCGGTCGGGAGCGCGGCGGCAGTCTGGGGTGAGGTGTGGTGTAAGTTACGATTGCAGCGCTGCAAAGGACTATGCACCGCCGTCCGAGCCCTGGCAAGAGGCAACGTCTCGGAAATACCATCGACACCTCGGGCACGCCGATGCCCGCATCAGACGGGAGGGCGCCCATGCGCGATGTCACGCTGCGTGATGTTGCCGAGCTCGCCGGGGTCTCCCCCCGGACGGTCTCCAACGTGGTCAACGGCTACGCGCAGGTCACCCCGGCGACCCGGGAGAAGGTCGAGCGGGCCATCGCCGAGCTGGGCTACCGGCCCAACGTGCTGGCCCGCAACCTCGCCAACGGACGGTCCGGGCAGATCGCCGTGGTCGTGCCGTACCTGGACACGCCCTACTTCGCCGAGCTGCTGCAGGCGATCATCCCGGCCGCCCGCAAGGGCGGCTACAACGTGCTCATCGACCAGACCGACGGCGACCGCCAGCACGAGGGCGAGCTGATCGGCCGGGGCTCGCGGGGCTTCCTGTTCGACGGCATGATCATCAGCCCGCTGGGCCTGTCCCAGCAGGACCTCACCGTGCGTGATCTGGCCCTGCCGCTGGTGGTGCTGGGCGAGCGGGTCTCCGACGGCACCTTCGACCACGTCGGGATCGACGACATCACCGCCTCGTACGACGCGGTCACGCACCTGATCTCGCTGGGCCGGCGGCGGATCGCGGCGATCGGCGACCAGCCGTACGCCACCGGCGAGGCGGCCCAGCTGCGGACCCGCGGCTTCCGCAAGGCGCACGCCGCGGCCGGCCTGCCGGTCGACGAGTCGCTGATCATCTGCACCGCCCGGTTCAACCGGACCGACGGCGTGACCGCGATGACGGCCCTGCTCGACCGGGACGACCCGCCGGACGCGGTGTTCTGCTACAGCGACCTGGTGGCCTCCGGCGCCATCCACGCCATCCTCGGGCGCGGGCTGCGCGTCCCCGAGGACATCGCGATCATCGGCTACGACGACATCGAGGACGGGCGCTACAGCCACCCCACGATCAGCACCATCTCGCCCGACAAGACCGCGATCGCCCAGCTCGCGGTGGAGCGCCTGATCATGCGCATCGCCGCCCCCGGGCCGGTGCCGGGCGTCGAGCTGCTGGCCGGGCACCGGCTGATCCCCCGCCAGAGCACCCTGGGCCGCGCGGCCACCTGAGCGGTCCAAGATCCGCGGACGGCCCGAATCGGCAGGACTTTGGTCCCGTCCTGTCCCGCGAAGACCCCGCCGGCCTCAACCCGCCCGTAGAAAGGACGACGTACAGCGGGACAGGCGCCGCAGCATAGCGGCGCCGGGGCGGACAGGAGCAGGAACAATGAAGGTCTCACCGGGACGTGGAGCCGTCGTGGCCGCAGGGGCGACCCTGGCGCTGCTGGCGTCGCCGTCACCCGCCTCGGCGCACGAGAAGTGGTTCGTCGACGAGCCGGGCTCCTACGCCACCGACTGGGCGTTCGCCCTGCGGCCGGTCACCCTCGGCCTGATCGTGGCCGTCGTCCTGGTCACGGTGCTCTGGCGGTACGTCGCGCTGCGCTACCTGCCCACCCCGGAGCTGCGGCCGCTGCGCTTCCTCGGCCGGATCGTCCCGTACGTGCCCCGCCTGCTCGCCGTCCACCTCGGCGTCTCGCTGCTGGCCGCCGCGGTCACCGGCCACTTCCTCACCCGCGACCTGGAGGTCGAGCACCTCGCCGGCGGAGCGGCGCTGCTGCTGCTCGAGGGCGCGCTGGGCATCTGGTTCATCACCGGCGTCCGGCTGCGGCCGGCGGCCCTGATCCTGGCCGTGACCGGCCCGCTGGCCCTGTTGCTCACCGGGCCGACCGGGCTGCTCTCCGCGATGGACCTGCTCGGGGTCGCGGTCTTCCTGGCCTTCGTGCCGCCCTCGGACGCCACCTTCGGCCGGGTCGACCCGGACCCGGAGATCCTGCGCCGGGCCCTGTTCGCGCTCCGGCTGGGCGCCGGCGGCGCCCTGATCACCCTGGCCTTCGCCGAGAAGCTCGCCAACCCGGCGCTGGCCCGCGAGACCGTGCACCTGTACCCGCAGCTCGACGTCTTCGCCCTGGTCGGCATCCACCTGCCGGTGGACACCTTCGTGGCCGTCGCCGGCGTCACCGAGCTGCTGTTCGGCCTGCTGGTCATCTCCGGCGCCCTGCCGCAGGTCGCCGTCCTGGTCGCGGGCATCCCGTTCAACGCGACCCTGCTGCTCTTCGGCGGCACCGAGCTGCTCGGCCACCTGCCGGTCTACGGCGTGTTCCTCACGCTGCTGGCCTACGGCTCCGACCCGCGGACCGCGGCGCTGGTGCGCTGGCTGCCGCCGGTCCGGGCCCGGCTGGCGCGCCGACGCCCGGCGCTCGTCAACTGACCGGAACGGAAACTGCCCAGCCGCCCGCGCGCGGCGCGTCGATCCCGGTCACGTGCCCGCCACGGGCGGCGCCGGCGGCGTCGCGGTCCGGGTTCGCCACCGACACCGCGATCGCCACCGCGATGGCGAGCAACCACAGAGCGCAGACGGCCAGCCCCGCGATCGCGTAGAAGCGGCCCCGGCGGTCACCGTTGCGGCGGCTCTGCAGCAGGCCGATGACGCCGAAGGTGATGCTCACCGGGCCCGCGCAGCCCAGCAGGGCCAGCGACAGGCAGGCGATGGAGAAGCCGTTGGTCTTGCCGTTCCACGGCGGGTGGGGTGACGGCGGCGCCGGTGGCGGCGAATAGGGCGGCCACCGCAGAGCGGACGGGTCGGGCGGGGGCGGCTGATTCACAGCGGGGACCGTACCGCGCTGACATCGCGCGCGCCGCCCCGTAAGGTGCGTCCGGTGAAGGGCCCGCTCTACGTGCTGTCCGACATCCACGGTCACCGGACCGAGTTCCATGACGTGCTCCGGGAGGCCGGCCTGGCCGGCCGCGACGGGGAGTGGTCGGGGGGCGGGGCCCGGCTGTGGCTGCTCGGCGACTACGTCGATCGCGGTCCCGACGGCATCGGCGTGATCGAGGACATCGCGCGGCTGACCGCCTCGGCCGCCGATCGTGGCGGCACGGTGTCGGCGCTGCTGGGCAACCACGAGGCGCAACTGCTGGCGGCGTACCGCTTCGGCAGCGAGCCGGTGCGCGGCTGGCCGGACGGCCTGCACGGAGCGTGGCAGCGCTTCGGCGGGCGCGCGACGGACCTGCGCCGGCTCACCTCGTGGCACGTCGGCTGGATCACCGCCCGGCCCGCGATGGCCCTGGTCGACGGTCACCTGCTGCTGCACTCCGACACGGTGCGCTACCTGGAGCTGGGCGCCGGCGTGGCCGAGGTCAACGCGGCCACCCGCAGCGCCCTGGCCTTCCGCGACAGCGCCGCGGCGCTGGCGTTCTGCGAGGTGCTCAGCGCCCGCGACAGCTTCCGTGGCGCCGGGCCGGCCCGCCCCGGCGATCCGGTCTCGCGCATGCTCGGCGCCTTCGGCGGGGAGATGATCGTCCACGGGCACAGCACGCTGACGAAACAGTTCGGGCTGCCGCCGGCCGACGTGCGGGCGGCCCTGCGCTACGCCGACGGTCGGGTGCTGGCCGTCGACGGCGGGCTCTACGAGGGCGGCCGTCTGTTGCTCACCCGGCTCGGATAGGGCCGGCGCCGCGGGACGGCGATCGCGGCAATCGCCCGTGCCGGGGCGCTCCGCGGCGTAGCCTCGGGCGGGTGAGGCCCGCGGCGACGGCGGCTACCCCGGCCGGCGGTGATTCCCCCGCGCGGCGGCGCTGGTCGTGGATCCCGGTGCTCACGCTCATGGTCGTGCTGGGCCTGATCGGCACCGCGCTGGCGGTCGTCGCGCTGCGGCGTACGGTCGACGACCGTCTCGACCAGGCGCTGGACCAGCGGGCCATGATGGTCGCGCACACGCTCACCGCCGAGCTGCGGCGCTACAGCTCCTCCCTGCTCGACCTGGCCGCCGCGGTCGGCGCGCAGGCGCAGCTGTCGGCGGCGGAGTTCCACGCGATCACCACGGCGGTGGACCGGCGGCGGCTGCCCGGCGCCACCGGCGTCGCGCTGGTCGTGCCGGCCACCACCGACCAGGTGAGCCGGGTGCAGGCCGCGTGGCGGCGCGCCGGGAGCCCGGAGCTGCGGTTGCGGCCCGCCCGGGGGCAGGGGACCGAGCATCTGTTCGTCGTGCTGGCCCGGGGCACCGACGCCGACCGACAGGTCGCCGGGCAGGACCTGACGAACTCGCCCGCGGCGGCCGCGCTCGGCCGGGCCCGCGCGGCCCACCAGGTCGCCATCAGCGACAGCTACCGCCTGCTCCAGGACGCCGGCCGGCCGACCGAGAGCCAGCAGCTGGGGTTCGTGCTGGCCGCGCCGGTGTACGCGACCTCGCCCTCGGCCGACGACGCCGGGCGGTTCCGCGGCTGGATGGTGATGGCGCTGCGCGGCGACGACTTCCTCGAGGACGCGATCGGCCGCATCGCCGGCGACACCGTCGCCGTCACGCTGGCCGAGTCGGCGGCCGGGGCCGGCACCCCGATCGGCCGCCGGCTGCCGGACGCCGCGATCGACGGGTCGCGGCCGGCCCGGACCGTGCCGATCGCCGTGCCGCAGGGCGCCTGGCGGGCCACCATCGCGCCCACGGTGCAGGTGACGCCCGACGCGGCGCTGCATCTCGACCTCATCGCGGCGCTGGTCGGCGCCGCCCTCACCGCCCTGCTCGCCGCGCTCACCGGCACGGTGATCACCTCGCGCAACCGCGCCCTGCGCCGGATCGACGCCGCCACCATCGCGCTGCGCGACGACATCAGCCGCCGGGAGGTGGTCGAGCAGCAGCTGCGCCGCCGCGAGGAGGAACTGGTCGGCTTCGCCGGCGTGGTCGCCCACGACCTGCGCAGCCCGCTGGCCCGGATCACCGGGTACGCCGACTTCCTGCGCGCGGAGGCCGCGCCCCGGCTGGAGCCGGAGCACCGCGAGTTCCTCGAACGCCTGCACGGGGGCGCCCAGCGCATGCAGTCGCTGATCGACGACCTGCTGACCTACGCCACCGCGGACAACCGGACGCTGGTGCGCACCCGGGTGGACCTGAACGCGCTGGCGGCCGAGGTGATCCGCGACCGCGTCACCGGCCCGGGCGAGCGCGAGCCGGCGATCGTGATGTGGCCGCTGCCGGTCGTCGACGGCGACCCGGTGCTGCTGCGCCAGGTCTTCGACAACCTCGTCGGCAACGCCCTGAAGTACACCGCGACCGGGCAGAACCCCCGGCTGGAGATCTCCGGGGCGCGACGCGGGGACGGCTGGCGCATCGAGCTCGCCGACCGTGGGATCGGCATCCCGGCGGCCCAGCGCGCGACGGTGTTCACGCCGTTCATCCGGGCCGACGGCAGCCAGAACTATGTCGGCACCGGGCTCGGGCTGGCCATCGTGCACCGCATCATCGAGCGGCACGGCGGCGAGGTCGGGGTCGAGGCGAACCCCGGCGGCGGCAGCCGGTTCTGGTTCACCCTGCCCGCCGTCGCGCCGGGCGAGCGCTCCCCGGTCGCGGCGCGCGGGGCCGCCGACGCATGATGCATGCGGGCTGATCACTAAGTCCGGCGGAATCCGGTCCGATGAGACGAGTGTGCCGGACCAGATCTATCTCCTCGGCAACACCGTCATCATGGCGGCGTACGCGGCGATCACCGTCGCCATCGCCGTGCCGGTGGCCCGGGCCGGGCAGTTGCGCACCAACCGGCTGGCCACCGCCACCGCGCTGATCTTCTTCAGCTGCGCGGTCGGACACGGCATGCACGCCGGCGCGTCGTTCCATGCGATGATCTCCGGTCCGGCCGCCCACCCGGCGACGACGCATTCCTGGTTCACCGCCCTGTGGGATCTGTGCACGGCCGGCGTCGGGGTCTACTACTGGACCCTGCGGCGCGGCTACGGCATCCTGCTGCGCCGGGGCGCGATGTACGTCGATCCCACCGACCAGCAGCGCTTCGACGTGGTCGACGCCCGCGAGCGCGCGGCCCGGGAGCTGGCCGAGAGTCACCGCGCCACGCTCGCCGCCGTGGTCGAGCACAGCGACGACGCGATCATCGGCACCACCCTGGACGGGACCGTCACCGCGTGGAACGGCGGCGCCGAACGGCTCTTCGGCTACACCGCCGCCGAGATGATCGGGCACCCGGCGTCGATGCTGGCCGATCCCGCGGACCTCGACGAGCAGGCCGACGTCCTGGCCCGCATCGCCGGCGGGGAGCGCAACCTGCAGTACGAGGCCCGGCGGGTGCACAAGGACGGCTCGCCGCTCGAGATCTCCGTCAGCGTGGCGCCCATCCAGGACCGCGATCACACCGTCATCGGCATCTCCGTGGTGGCCCGGGACATCGCCGCGGCGAAGGAGGCGGCCGAGCGGCGCCGGCTCGTCGAGGAGCGCACGCACCAGGCCCAGCGCATGGAGAGCCTGGGCAACCTGGCCGGCGGGGTGGCCCACGACTTCAACAACATCCTCGCCATCATCGTCAACTACACCGACTTCGCGGCCGACCAGACCCGGGACCCGGCCGTACGGGCCGACCTGGAGCACGTCCGGATCGCCGCCGACCGGGCCATCAGCCTCACCCACCAGCTGCTGGTCTTCACCCGCGGCGACACCATCCAGCCGCAGGACATCGACCTGAACGCCGCGATCGACGAGGTGCGGGCGATGCTGCACCGCACCATCGGCGAGGACATCGACCTGCGCACCGTACCCGCGCCGGCCCCGCTGACCGTGCACGCCGACGCCGGGCAGATCCAGCAGATCCTGCTGAACCTCTCGCTCAACGCGCGCGACGCGATGCCCGAGGGCGGCACGCTGGTGATCGAGGCGAACCGCGCGAGCCTGGACGAGAACCAGATCGACATGCACCCCGCGCTGCCGCCCGGCTCGTACGCCCGGCTGCTGGTCAGCGACACCGGCCAGGGCATCGACCCGGCGGTCGCCGCGCACATCTTCGAGCCGTTCTTCACGACCAAGCCGCGCGGGCAGGGCACCGGCCTGGGGCTGGCCACCGTGTACGGGATCGTGGCGGAGGCCGGCGGGAGCATCAACGTCTACTCCGAACCGGGGGTCGGCACCACCTTCCGGGTGTACCTGCCGCTGGTCGAGAGCCCGCGGGACGTGCCGGTCGCCCGGGCCGTCGAGGCGGCGGTGCCGCGCGGGCACGAGGAGACCGTCCTGGTCGTCGAGGACGAGCCGGCGCTGGGCCGGATCATCGCCCGCATCCTGGCCCGGGCCGACTACCGCGTGCTGTCGGCGACGTCCGGGGCGCAGGCCCTCGAGCTGGACGCCGAGCACGGCTGCGACCTGCTGCTGACCGACGTGATCATGCCGGGCATGTCCGGGCCCCGCCTGGCCGAGCTGCTGGCCGAGCGGCACGCCGGGCTGCCGGTGCTGTTCATGTCGGGCTACAGCAACGGCCTGCTCGGCTCGACCCACGTGCTGGACCCGGACATCGCGTTCATCGAGAAGCCGTTCACCGCGGACGACCTGCTGCGGCGGGTGGACGCGGCGCTGAGCACCACCACGTCCCGCTCGCCGTGACCGGCGGCGGACGGTGTGGCCGCCCGTCTCCATCGCGATCATGGAGCTGCCCGACAACGCCCGGCCATCCGGTCGCGGACGGCCCCGGGGACGCGCCGGAACCGGCGTACGACGGCCTCCGGTCCCGGGGCCGGCACCCGGCTCGCCGCCCACTGGAGCCCGCCGAGGACACCGTCCGGCGCGCCGACCAGCACGAGCCGTCCGAGGCGCACCGGCCACGGGCGGCTCGCCGCCACGGTGGGAGCCGGCGCCGCGGGCGCGCCGGCCGGCCCGGCGGAGTCCGGCGCGTAGACCTCGCGCAGCCGGGCCGCCACCGCCGCGGAGCCGTAACGCGCCGCCAGGGCGGCCCGCGCCGCCGGCAGGTCCAGGGTGCTCAGCCGGCTCCGCAGGCGGCGGTAGCCGTCGGCGATCACCGCGGGATCGTCGCTCGGCTCGATGAGCAGGCCGGCCAGCCCGGCCACCCCGGCCAGCGTCTCCTGCGGGCCCTGGCTGCGCGCCACCAGCACCGGCGTGCCGGTGGCGACCGCCTCCACCACCGTCATGCCGAAGGTCTCCCGCCGGCTGGCGTGCACCAGCAGGTCGTGCTCGTGCATCAGCGCGGTCACCTCGCCGGGCGGCACGGGCGGGCGGCGGGTGATCCGGCCGCCGAGGCCCAGCGCCGCGATCCGGCGGTCCAGCGGGTCCGCCAGCGGGCCCGCACCGACCAGCGTCAAGGTGACCCTCGGGTCCTCGGCGGCGATCCGGGCGAAGCCGTCGACGAGCGTGAGCACGCCCTTGTGGGCCATCAGCCGGCCGGCGTAGAGCCAGCGCAGCAGCTCGCGGGGCGGCCGCGGGCGCATCGCGAACCGGTCGAAGTCGATGGCGTTGGGCACCACGCGCAGCTTGTGGGCGTACCCGGGGAAGAAGCCGGCGAGCTGGTCCCGCAGGTGCCCACCGACGCAGAGCACGGCGTCGGCGCGGGCCAGCATCGCGGCGTACTGCTGCCGGGCCCCGGGCTGCCGGAAGACCTCGGCCAGGAAGGTCGCGTGCTCGGTCACCACGATCCGGGCGTCCGGGCGGGCCAGCCGGGTGGCCACGACGCCGGCCAGCATGCCGGTGTGGGCGTGCACCAGCGGCGCCTCGATGCGCCCGGTCGGCAGGCTCGCGCGCAGCGCCCGTACCTGCGCCTCGGCGAACGCCGGATAGCCGCGGCCGGCCGCGGTGGGCACCGCCACCCGGGTGAGCTCGCCCTCGGGGGTGTCCAGGACGACGGCGTGGCCGGACCGCGCGGCCTGCCGCTCCGCGGCGACACCGACCCGGGTGCCGGTGACGCCTGTCGGCGAGTAGTACCAGTTCTGCGTGTGCAGGACGGCCACGCGGTCGTGGTCGGGTCCGGTCGCGGCGGTGGCGGCCTGGACGAAGGCCCCGGCGTACGGGTCGTCCGGCGACGGGTACCACGGCGTCACGACGGCCAGGCCGGCCGCGGCGGTGCGGCGCCCGGGCTCGCCGGAGGGCTCCAGCCGGATGACGACCTCCGGACGCCGCCGGCCGACGGACCACGCCACCGCGAGCGCCTCGGGGTCCCCGGCGACGAGCAGGTCGCCGTCCCGCAGCGGGCTGCCGGCGGCGAGCAGCAACCGGCGGGCGGCGCGCAGGACCGCACCGGTGGCGCCCGCCGGCACCCGGAGCACCGTCACGCCCGGCGCGATCCCCGCTCCCGTCCACTCCGGACGATCGGCGATCAGCAGGGTGACCGGCGTACCGGCCGCGGCCAGCCCGGCGGTGTGCGCGACGGCCGCGCCGATCCGGCGGGTGCCCAGCGCGACGTAGACGACGGCCCTCACCGGTGCGGCACCGGCGCGGACCGCGGGCTGACGGCCTCGTACAGCTCCTGCAGCCGTTCGGTCTGCTTGTCGAGGTCGAAGTGGGCCTCCGTGTGCCGGCGCGCCTCCCGCCCCAGCCGGGCCCGCAGCTCGTCGTCGGTGAGCAGCCGCCGGATGGCCGCGGCCAGGGCGCCGCGGTCGCCCTCCGGGCAGAGCAGCCCGGTCTCGCCGGGCACGACCGCCTCCGGGATGCCGCTGTGGTAGGTCGAGATCGTCGGCAGCCCCGCGCTCCCGGCCTCCAGGATCGTGGTCGGCAGCCCCTCGGTGTCGCCGTCCGGCGCCGTCTTGGACGGCGACACGAAGACCTTCGCCTCCGCCAGGGACCGGCGGACCACCGTGGCGTCCTGTGCGCCCAGGAACGTCGCGTCCAGGCCGAGCTCCGCGGCCCGGGCCCGGATCGCCGGCTCCAGGGGTCCGGTGCCGATGAACAGCAGCCGCGGGCGCAGGTCCCGGACCGTCGCGGCCGCCTCCACCAGGTCGTCGAGACCCTTCTTGGCGACGAAGCGGCCGACGAAGACGAGGTCCCAGCGGGGCGGCGCCGGCGCCGGCAGCGGCGCGATCGGCACGCCCGTGTGGTGCACGCGGACCTTCGCCGGGTCCGCGCCGAGCGCCACGGCCCGGGCGCGGATGAACTCCGACACGGCGATGATCAGCGCCGCGCGGGCGAACACCGCGCGCAGGTGCCGGCGGTGCCGCCGGCCGCGCGGTCCGGGCCGGCGCGCCTGGCTGGTCACGTCGAGGCCGTGCAGGGTGATGACCAGCGGCACGCCGAGCCGCCCGGCCGCGTGGCTGACCAGCCATCCGTCGCCGGCGAAGTGGGCGTGCACCAGCTCCGGGCGCCGGTCGGCCAGCAGGCCGCGCAGCCGGGCCGACCGTCCGGTCAGGCGGAGCAGCAGCCAGCCGAGCCGGCCGGCGGCGGTGTCCGGGAAGAGGATGGCGTCGGTGTCGCGGGCGGTCGGGGACGCGACCTTGACCGCCCCCAGGTAGGCCGGCTGCCACCGGGTCAGCGCGCCGCCCTGGTGGCGGACGAACGTCTCGGAGGCGGGCAGCAGGCAGCTGCGCCAGATCGCGACCGTCCTACCGGAGGGCGCCGTCACGGGCCAGCTCCTCGTCACGGTCCGCGCGGGCGGGCCGGCTCGGGACGCTCGCGTCGGCGGCGGGCGCCGCGGCGACCGCCCGGTCCGGCGTCCGGCGGCGGCCCAGCAGCAGGTCGCGCACGCGGTGGCGCAGCGCCGGCGGGATCAGCCAGATCTGCAGGTAGGTCAGGTAGTCGACGGCGCCGGGCCGGCCGTGCCGGCGCGCGTCGCGCAGCAGCAGGGCGAACACCCGGGCGCTGCGGGTGGGCGCGGCCATCGAGCCGATCACGCTCATCGCCAGGGCGGCGTACGCGCGGGGCGTGAACAGGTGACGGCTGCGCCGCAGCCAGTCGAGCTGACCCTGCCAGGGCGAGCTCAGCGTGATCCGCGGCCGGTTCTCGTCCTGGTGGAAGATCACCAGCGGCTCGGCCGCGACGATCAGCTCGACGTCGTCGTGGTGCACCGCCCGCAGCACCCAGTCGAGCTCCTGCATCCGGCGCAGCCCGACGGTGAACGGCTCCCGGCGCAGCAGCACGGTCGGCGCCATGATCGTCGAGGTCTGGACGAAGCCGTCGCCGTAGAACAGCCCGCGGCGCACGGTGAGGTACTCGCACACCGGCTCGTCCGGAGCGGGCAGGCGGCGGGGCAGCACGGAATCGGCCCGCGGGGTGCGGTTGATCAGCCGGCTGGCCACCACCGGCAGCGCCGCCCGGGCGGCGCCGGCCGCGGCGAGCTGCGCCGCGAGCTTGCCGGGCAGCCACTCGTCGTCGTCGTCGAGCAGCGCGGTCCAGGGCGCCCGGGCCGCGCGCACGCCGACGTTGCGCGCGTTCGGCGCCCCACCGGGCGCCGGCACGACGACGACCCGCAGCCGGGCGTCGGCGATCCGGGCCAGCGCCCGGCTCGTCGGCTCGTCCGGCCCGTCGATCACCACGATGACCTCGATGGCGCCGACCGTCTGGGCCAGCGCGCTGCGGACCGCGCGGGTCACCAGCTCCGGCCGGGCCCGCGTCGGGATGACCACGCTGACTTCGGGCAGGGATTCCATGGTGGCCTCTCGGCTCGGCGCATGCGAAAACCGCATTGGCCTGAATGAATCTACGAAGGAATGCCGCGGACCCGACGGGTCGCGACACGGATGCAAATTACGGTTCGCGGACGACGTCCGGGTGAATAGCGGGTGGCGCTCCCGGGTCCACTCGGGGATCACCTTCAGACGCGTCCTGAGCAGCTAGGACAGCCACTCGGCGACGGGCCGGCGAACAGCTGGCCAACGGCAGGTTGCGTTCTTATCACCAATGCGTGACGACCCGGGCGGATATGGCGATCCGGTTCCGGGCGGATACACTCGCCGACGTTTCGACAACGACGGGAAAGGGCCGGGGAAACGCAGATGACGATCGCCGACGGCACGGCCGGAAGCGGCGCCGGCCGCCGCGTCGTGATGCTGGTCGACAACGGCGTCGAGGGCGACTCCCGGGTGCAGAAGACCGCGCTGTCGGCCGCCGGCGCGGGCTGGGACGTCGTCCTGCTCGGCTGCTCCCCGACCGGGGCGACCCAGCGGTGGCAGCTCGGCCGGGCCGAGGTGCGCCTGCTCCCCCTGTGCCCGGCGCCGGGCGCAGCCGCCGGGACGGCCCGCCTGCGCGCCCGCCTGCTGGCCCGCGGCGGCCCGCTGCTGCGCGCCGCGCGCTGGGCCCGGCGGCCGGTGGAGCACGCCCAGGTGTGGTTCTGGCGGGCCGTGCTGCGGGACCGGGCCTGGCGCCGGCTCGAGCCGGGGCTGTGGAACTACGAGCGGGCGTTCGGCGCGGTGATCGACGAGCTGGCGCCGGACCTCATCCACGCGCACGACTTCCGCATGCTGGGCGTGGGCGCGCGGGCGGCGGCGCGGGCGCGGGCCGCCGGCCGTCCGGTCCGGCTGGTCTGGGACGCGCACGAGTACCTGCCCGGGGCCAAGCCGCGCCGGGACAACGCGCGCTGGCTGCCGGCCCACCTCGCCCACGAACGCGAGTACGTGCCGTACGCCGACGCCGTGGTGACCGTCTCCCCCGCGCTGGCCGGCCTGCTCCAGCGCCGGCACCGGCTGGCCGAGCGTCCGGCCGTGGTGCTCAACGCCCCCGAGGTCACCGGGCCGCCGCCCGCGGACGCCGCCCCGGCGCCCGACCTGCGCCGGCTGTGCGGGCTCGACGCCGCGACGCCGCTGCTGGTCTACAGCGGATCGGCCACCGTCCAGCGTGGACTCGGCACGGCGGTGGCGGCGCTGCCCCGGCTCGGCGGGGTGCACCTGGCGCTGGTCGTCGGGGACGCCGGGACGCCGTACCTGCGGCAGCTGCTGGCCACCGCGGCCCGGCGGGGCGTCGCCGAGCGCATCCACCTCGTGCCCTACGTGCCGCACCGGCAGGTGCCGGCCCTGCTGGCCGGGGCCGACGCCGGGATCATCCCGCTGCACCGCTGGCCCAACCACGAGATCGCGCTGATCACCAAGTTCTTCGAGTACTCCCACGCCCGGCTGCCGATCGTCGTCAGCGACGTGCGCACCATGGCCGACACCGTGCGCGCCACCGGGCAGGGCGAGGTGTTCCGCGCCCGGGACGTGGCCGGTTTCGCCCGCGCGGTCCGGGCCGTGCTGGCCGACCCGGGGCGCTACCGCGCGGCCTACGACGGGCCGGACAGCCCGCTGCCGGCCTGGACCTGGCCAGCTCAGGCGGCGCGGCTCGACACGCTCTACCGCCGGCTGCTGGCCGACCGCCCGGCCGCGGGCGCCCGGACGATCGAGGAGACCGTGACCCGATGAACGTGCCCGACGTCAGCATCGTGGTGCCGGTCTACAACACGATGCCCTACCTGACCCGGTGCCTGACCTCCCTGGTGGAGCAGACCATCGGGGTGGACCGGATGCAGATCGTCGCCGTGGACGACGGCTCGACCGACCGCGGCGGCGCGGAATTGGACCGCTTCGCCCGGCGCCATCCCGGGGTCTTCACCGTCATCCACCAGCCCAACTCCGGCGGCCCGGCCGGCCCGTGCAACCGGGCGCTGGAGGTGGCCACCGGCCGCTACGTCTTCTTCGTCGGCGCCGACGACCACCTCGGCCCGCAGGCCCTGCAGCGGCTCGTCGCCGCGGCCGACACCTGGGGCTCGGACGTCGTGCTGGGCCGGGTCGTCGGCGAGAACAGCCGGCACATCTACCAGGACGTCTTCGCGCGCACCGAGCCGGACCTGGACCTGTTCGACTCGCCGCTGCCGCGCTCGCTGGCCAACACCAAGCTGTTCCGGCGCGAGCTGCTCGAACGGCACGCGATCCGCTACCGGGAGGACATGCGGATCGGCAGCGACCTGCCGTTCACCCTGGAGGCGTGCTACCGCGCCCGGCGCATCTCGGTGCTGGCCGACTACGACTACTACCACGCCGTGCGGCGGTTCGGCGCCACGAACATCACCTACCTCAGCCGGCCGGAGGAGCGGCTGCGGACCGTCGAGGCGGTGACGGCGTTCGTGGCCGAGCTGATCCCGCCCGGGCCGCGGCGCGACGCGGTGCTGCTGCGCCGGTTCGACCACGAGGTGGCCCGGCTGCTGGAGGACGACCTGCTGCGGCTGGACCGCGAGGGGCAACGCCGGGTCCACGAGGGCGTCGGCCGGCTGGTGCGCGACCACCTCACCGACGGCATCGCCGGACGGCTCGGCGCCGAGACGCGGATCCGGCTGGCCCTGACCCGCGACGGCGAGCTCGACGACCTGCTCGCCGTGATCCGCCGCGACGCGCGGACCGGCGCCCCGGCCACGCTCGTGGAGGGCGGCCGCCGGTACGCCCGCTATCCCGGCTTCCGCGACCCGGAGCGCGCCCTGCCGGACGCCTGCTTCGACGTGACGACCGCCCCGGACTGGGTTGCCCGGCTCGACGCGACCGGGATCGCCTGGGAGACCGACGAGGACGGCTCGCGGGTGCTCGCCATCACCGCGCACACGCCCGCGCCCGACCTGTCCGCGCTGGGCGCCGACCGGATCTCGGTGAGCGCCGAGGAGATCCCGGGCGACGTCGGCGTCCTGCGGCGCGACGACACCGGCACCACCGTCCGGATCACGTTCCCGGTGTCCCGGCTGCTGGCCGCCAGCGCCGCGAGCGGTCAGCGCCGGATCGTCTCGGCCCAGGCCGGCGCGTTCGACCCGGCGCGGGCCCTGGGCGCCACGAGCGCCACCGGGGCGGCCGGGGCGATGGCCGTACGGGCGCCCCGGCTACGCGCGCCGCAACCGGTGGTCGTCCGCCGCGGGACCCGGTTCGCCGCGCTGACCTGCACCGTCGAGGGCTCCGGCCGGCTGCTGGTCGCGGTGGTGCCGCTGACCCCGCAGCGCGTCGGCGCGCACCTCCGGCGCCGGCTGCACCGGGCGGGCGCGCCGGCGGCTCAGCCGGCCGGGTCGTCGTAGCCCTCGTCGGCGCGTTCCCGGCGCAGGTGCGCCTCGGCCCGGCGGGCCGTCTCCCCGGTCTCGGCGGCCAGGCCCGCGTACATGCCCCGGACCTTGTCGAACGGCCGGCCGGGCGGCAGCAGCGGGATCGCCGGGTCCACGACGGCCTCGATGAGCATCGGCCGGTCCGCCGACAGCGCGGCCTCCCACGCCGCCGTCAGCTCGCCGGCCCCGGTGACCCGCACACCGCGCAGCCCGAGCAGCTCGGCGTAGCGGGCGTACGGCACGTCGGGCAGCTGCTGCGAGGTGGCGAACCGGGGCTCGCCCTCCATCTCGCGCTGCTCCCAGCTCACCTCGGCGAGATCCCCGTTGTGCAGGACACAGACCACGAAGCGCGGGTCGGCCCAGTCGCGCCAGCGGGCGGCCACCGTCACCAGCTCCGCCAGCCCGGTCATCTGCATCGCGCCGTCGCCGGTCAGGGCGACCACCGGGCGGTCGGGCGCGGCCAGCTTGGCGGCGATCCCGTACGGCAGCCCGCAACCCATCGAGGCGAGCGTGCTGGACAGGTGCGCCGGGACGCCGCGGGGCAGCCGCAGGTGCCGGGCGTACCAGTAGACGACCGAGCCCACGTCCACCGCCACCTGCGCGTCGGCGGGCAGCACGGCCGACAGCGCGCGCACCACGTGCTGCGGGTTCAGCGGCTCGGCCGGTGCGGTGGCCCGCGCCTCGGCGATCTCGTGCCAGCGGCGGACCCAGCCCTCCACCTGTTCCCGCCAGGCCCGGTCGGCGCGGGGCTGCACCGCGGCCAGCAGGCCGCGTACCGTCTCGGCGGCGTCGCCCAGCAGCGGCACCTCGACCGGGTAGCGCATGCCGAGCTGCCGCCCGTCGATGTCGATCTGCACGGCCCGGGCCTGCCCGGGCGCGGGGTAGAACTCGGTCCACGGGTCGTTGGTGCCGATCAGCAGCAGGGTGTCGCAGCCGCGCAGCAGCTGCTCGCTCGCCGTGGTGCCCAGGTGCCCCATCACGCCGGTGTGGAACGGCAGGCCCTCGTCGAGCACCGGCTTGCCCAGCAGCGACGAGACGACCCCGGCGCCCAGCCGCTCGGCCAGCTCGACGATGTCGCCGGCCGCGCCGTACGCGCCCTGGCCCACCATGATCGCGACCCGCTCCCCCGCGGCCAGCACCTCGGCCGCCGCCCGCAGGTCCTCGTCGCGGGGCACCACCCGGGCCGGGCGCAGGCCCGGGCTGGTCACCATGATCCCGTGCTCGTGGGCGGCCGGGTCCGGCGCCGGCGCCGACTGCACGTCGTGCGGCAGGATCACGCACGTCGGGCCGCGGGTGGCCAGCGCCGTGCGGAAGGCCCGGTCGATGAGCATCGGCAGCTGCTCGGGGGCGTGCGCGACCTGGACGAACTGCGCGCAGACGTCACCGAAGAGCCGGACCAGGTCGATCTCCTGCTGGTAGGCGCTGCCCAGCACGGTCGAGGCCTGCTGCCCGACGACGGCCACCACCGGCTTGCCGTCCAGCTTGGCGTCGTAGAGGCCGTTGAGCAGGTGCACCGCGCCGGGCCCCTGGGTGGACAGGCAGACACCGGGCCGGCCGGTGTACTTGGCGTGGCCGACGGCCATGAAGGCCGCCGCCTCCTCGTGGCGGGCCTGCACGAACTCGGGTTCACCGGCCCGGCGCAGGGCGCCCATCACGGCGTCGATGCCGTCGCCGGAGTAGCCGAAGACCCGGTCCACCCCCCAGTCGCCGAGACGCGCGACGACCAGGTCGGCAACGGTGCGCTCCGTCATGCTGTCCTCCTCGCAGTGGCAGGTGCGGACTACCCGCCGGACGGCCGCTCAATCGGGGTCGCCGCGCTCACCGGCGCCGCCGCGCCGTCCCGCCGTCGCCTCCGGCCACGGCGAAACCCGCCTCGACCAGCGCGTCCAGCAGCGCGGCGCGCCGCCACCGGGGCGACACCGCCGCGAACGCCACGCAACTGCCGGTGTGCAGGATGTCGACGACGGCGCCGAGGCGCGTGACCGGTCCGGCCGGCGCCCACGCGCCGGCGGCCGCCTGCAGCAGGTGCCGGGCGCCGAGCACCCGGGCCACAGCCACGGCGGCGGCGGGGACCGGCGCCGGCCCGGCGGCCCGCAGCAGCCGGTGCGGCACGAGCAGCAGAGCGGCCGCCCACCCGGCCCGGACCGCCGCTGTCGCCGGAAAACCTCTGGTACGCCGCGCCATCGCCGGTCCCCCGCCTTCTCTCGTCCGGCCGGGGATACCCCGCAGCGCGCGGGTGACACCCCCCCGCCGCGCAGGCGGTCCAAGCCCGCCGTTGCCCCGGCCGCAGTCGTCGCCCATCCGGCCGGCGACGGTCACCGCAGCGGTGACCGTCCTCAGCCGACCTCCGACTCAGGCCGGCGGGGCGGCGACCGTGCTGGTCGACCGGTGGCCGCGCCGCGACCTCGGCCTCTCCGGGACACAGCGGGTCGGCGTGCCGGCGCTCGCGGCGCGTCGGCGCAGCAGGGTCCGGGTGGCCGCGGCCAGCACGTACTCGTAGCCGGCGGCGCCGAGGTTGGCGCCGATGAGGAAGACCAGGGCATCGGTCGAGGTGATCGCGTCGGTGGCCGCCGCGGCGCCGAAGGCGCCCAGGTAGTACGGGACCTCCTTGGCCAGTTCCGTGCCGAGGTAGCCGATCACGGCGGCCGCCCGCGGGGCCCGCTCGCCCCGGCTGCGGCGCCGGGTCACGTCGTGGGCCGCCTTGGAGAGGATGTTGGTGCTCGTGCCGGTGGTGGTCAGCAGGGCCCAGTTGGCCCCGACGCCGGCGCGCAGGCCCAGTCCCCAGGCGGCGTAGCTGGCCACCAGCAGCGCCACCGCGGTGGGGTGGCCGGCGCCGGCGAGCAGTCCCGTGGCCACCAGGGCGGCGCCCGTCGCGGCGGCGAACGCGTCCAGGGCGTACGCCGACACCGCGGTGGCCGCGAGGCTGACCGCCCAGCTGGTCAGGCCGCGGTGTGGCATGGGCGCCCCTTCCGACGGGCGCCCGGGAGGCGCCCCTGGAACAGAGCACGACGGCCCCACCGAAAGTACCAAGGTCGACGGGATTATACGGACTATTTTCCTAAATCACCCATGCTCCGCAATGCGCCACGCCGCGCCCCGGTCGAGGCGCCGGAACGTCACGCTTCCGATACGGCGTCGCACCGACTTCTGGGAGTATGGACCGATACACACCATCGGTCCGGTTACGGGTGGTACAGGGGTCGGCGGGAGGGACTGCCATGGCAGGTGGGGCGTGGTGGGCACAACGCTGGCTTCGCGGTACCGACACGATGCTGGGCCAGATCCGCACCCTCTTCCTCGGCATCCTGCTGCTCTGGCCGCTGTTCGGCCTGTGGGGCCTCAGCGGCCACCGCCGCGAGCTGGCCGCGCCGGCCGTCGCAGCCACCCTGGTGGTGGTGGGCTGGCTCTACACCGGTTACCGGCGGCAGCGATTCCCGGCCTGGAGCTGGATCCTCGAGGGCGCCTGCGTCTGCCTGGTGGCCGCCGGCTCCGACTTCGGCATCACCATCGGCCTGTGCGTGGTCTGGGTCAACTTCCGCTCGCTCTACGGGCGGCTGCGGGAGAAGATCCTCGCCGTCGCGGTGATCTGCGCGATCATGGGGATCGGCGTCGTGACGTTCGGGGTGCCCGCCAGCGTCGCCGTCGCGCTGTTCTTCACCGTGCTGATCTCGCTCGCGGTCAACCATGTCCTCGCGCGGGGCAGCAGCGCCCGGGACCGGTCGGCCGACCGGGAAGCCACGCTGGCCTCCGCCGGCGGCGGCCTGGTCGCCTCCACGACGCGCGGCGAGGCGATGGACGTGACCCTGGGCGCCGCGCTGAGCCTGGACCGCGCCGCGAGCGCCGCGCTCATCTTCACCGTCGCCGGCCCGGCGCTGCACGTCATCGCCGCCGCCGGGCACGTGGGCACCGAGGCCGCCGGATGGGTCACCGAGCTGACACGGCTGCCCGAGCGGACCCGGGCCGCCCTGCGGCCCGGCGGCTACGTGATGGTCACCGGCGGGGACGCCGACGCGGTCACCGACGTGCTGCGGCTGCCCCGGCACCCCGTGGTCATGCTCGCGCCGATGGCGGCCCACGGCGGCGTCTTCGGCATGCTGGTGCTGGCGCTCGTCCGCCGGCCGTCCGACGACCTGTCGTCCTCGATGACGACCCTGGCGGACGAGGCCGCCCTGACCCTCGACCAGCTGCTGAGCCGGTCGCGGCTGAGCATCGTGGTCGAACACTCGGCCGACGCGCTGATCCTGGCCGGCGAGGCGGGCCACATCCGTTTCGTCAACCCGGCGGCCGAGACGATGCTGAGCCACCCGGCCGGCGAGCTGGTCGGCAGCGACCTCTGGCAGCTGGTGCACGAGAACGACGTCAGCACGCTGCGGGACGCCGCGTCGGCGTTCGAGCGGGCGGCGCCGGTGCCCTGCCGCATCCGCGGCCACGAGCACGCCGGCTGGACCGAGGTGGAGGCGCTGGTCGAGTACGTGAGCGAGCACGACGGCTCCCGCAGCATCGTCTTCACCGCGCGCGACGTCTCCGAGCGGCACCGGCTCGAACTCGAGCTGCGGCACGCCCAGAAGCTGGAGTCGGTGGGCCGGCTCGCCGCGGGCATCGCGCACGAGATCAACACGCCGATCCAGTTCGTCGGGGACAACCTGCGCTTCCTCGACACCGCCTTCGCGGATCTGGACCGGCTGCTCGGCGCGTACCGGGAGCTGGTCGCGACGGCTCAGGGCGACGGTGACATCCCGGCCGCCCTGAGCCACCTCGACTCGGTGGCGACCGAGATCGACATCGAGTTCGTCATGGAGGAGGTGCCGGTCGCCATCACCCAGACCCTCGAGGGCATCAGCCGGGTCGCCCACATCGTGCGCGCGATGAAGGCGTTCGGCCACCCCGGCACGGAGGAGAAGAGCCGGGCCGACCTCAACGAGGCGATCACCAACACCATCGTGGTCGCCAACAACGAGATCAAGTACATCGCCGACGTCGAGACCGACCTCGGCGACCTGCCCCTGGTGCACTGCCACCTCGGCGACATCAACCAGGTCGTGCTCAACCTGGTGGTGAACGCCGCGCACGCGATCGGCGCCGCGGACCGCGGCCGGGGCCGGATCCGGGTCAGCACCCGACTGGAGGAGGGGTACGCGGTCATCGAGGTCGCCGACACCGGCACCGGCGTGCCCCCGGAGATCGCCGACAAATTGTTCGACCCCTTCTTCACCACCAAGGAGGTGGGCACCGGCACCGGCCAGGGCCTCGCCCTGGTCCGCACCCTGGTGACCGACCGGCACGGGGGGACCATCGACTTCACCAGCACGGTCGGGGTCGGCACGGTCTTCACCGTACGGTTGCCCGTGGTCGGCCACGACGAGCCGCAGCCGAGCTCCGAGCTCGCGGAGGCGTCGCTGTGACCGGGACAGACGTGGTGACGCCGGCGGCCGCCGGAACCGCGCGGCCGCACATCCTCTTCGTCGACGACGAGCCCCGGATCCTCGGCGGCCTGCGCCGGATGCTGCGCACCCACCGCGACCGCTGGGACATGTCCTTCGCCGAGGGCGCCGAGGCCGCCCTGGCCGCGCTGCGGGAACGGCCGTGCGACGTGATCGTCTCCGACTACCGCATGCCCGGCATGAACGGCGCGCAGCTGCTGGAGCGGGTGCGCCTGGAGTACCCCGGCACCGCCCGGGTGATCCTGTCGGGCCAGACCAACGAGGACAACCTGCTCAGCATCATGGTGCTGGCGCACGAGTTCCTCACCAAGCCGAGCTCACCGGAGCAGCTGGTCGCCACGGTGGAGCGGCTGATCGACGTCCGGGCCGCCAGCGGCGGCGGCATCCGGCCGGACCGGGCCGACGTGCAGTCGCTGCCGAGCCCACCGCGCACGCTGGTCGAGCTGGTCGCGGCCCTCGCCGGCGAGGAGGCGTCGGCGCATTCCGTCGGCGCCGTCATCGAGCAGGACCCCGCCGCCACCGCCAAGATCCTGCAGCTGGTGAACTCGTCGGCGTACACGATGGCCCGCAAGGTCAGCGACGTGGGCCAGGCGGTGGCCCTGCTCGGTCTGCACACGGTGCGCGGCCTGGTGCTGATGCACGACCTGATCCGCACGTTCGACGCCGCGAGCGGGCTCCCGGTGGAGTGGCTCGAAGGGCTCACCCTGCACTCGGTCGAGACGTCGCGGCTGTGCCGGATGTTCGCCGACGGCGCCGAATGGGAGAGCAACGCCTTCACCGCGGGCCTGTTGCACGAGGTGGGGCAGTTGGTCCTGGCCTCGATGCGGCCGCGGGAGTTCGCCGACGCCCGAACCGCGTGGCGCGCTCCGGAACCCGAGCCGGGGGGCCCGACCTTCCTGTGCGTCGCGGAGTCGGCGGTCATCGGCTTCTCGCACATCGACGCCGGCGCCGACCTGCTGCGGTTCTGGGGGCTGCCCGATCCGGTGATCGAGGCGGTCGCCGGCCACGCGGCGACCGTGCAGCCGAGCGCGGTCGTCGACGCGTCCAGCGCCGTCGCACTGGCCCACATGGTGGTGGAGGCGGACCTGGGCCCGGTGTGCGGGCCACTCGGCCCGGCGCCGCTCGAGGAGGATCAGCTCGACGAGCGGGCCCGTACGGTGATCACCCGGTGGCGGCGGGAGCGGTCGCGGCACGGGGGCTGACCACGGCCTCGTCGAGGATCATCAGGGGCTCGGCGACGCCGTCCTCGAGGGCGGCGAAGTTGCGCAGCCGGGTCAGCAGACCGACGGTGACCTCCTGGCCGGCGTTCACCAGCAGCACGTCCGACCGGCTGCGGACGGCGGCCGCCAGCACCATGCCGGACTGCAGGTCGGTCAGCATCACGCCGCGGATGCTCTCGGCCGACGCGGCGGCGGTCGCCGCGAACGCCTCCAGCAGCGCCGGGTCGTAGAGCCTGGCATTGGTGCGCAGAGTGGCCAGCGCGACCGTCGGCGACATGCCCTGCAGGAGCAGGGCGTCGTGATCCTGGACGAGCCGCAGCAGCCGGCCGCCGAACGGGATGCGCTCGCCGGCGGTGGCGTCGCCGGGCGTGCCGGAGCCGTCGAATCCCTTCCGCGAGTAGTGGATGCACTCGGCCACCGGCGCCATCCTCGGGATCGGCGCGATGAGCTGCTCGGCGACCGCCGGCAGGTGGTCGACCATCGCCTGCTCCGCCGGGGTGAGCTCCGCGCCGGCGTCGAGCTTGCCGGCCACGGTGGGCGGCAGCGACACGATGCCCAGCTGCGCCATCTCCACGGCGAGCTCGGCGGCCCACCGGTCCTCGGCCGGCACCTTGTCGAGGATCGCGGAGGCCACCCGCCGCATCCGGGCGGCGCGGCCGAACGCGGCCGGGCTGGCCAGCGACAGCACGTCGGACAGCGCCTTGACGCTGCCCTGCAGGGTCTGTTCGAGCAGCTCGCGTTCCGACACGACCAGCCGATGCTGGTTCACGCAGTCGCGGAGAGCGGCCGTCATGGTCTCGGTGTCGACCGGTTTGAGCAGCATCCGGAAGACGCGGCCCTGGTTCACGGTGACGGCGGCGTCGGCGAGGCTGGTATGTCCGGTCAGCAGCATCCGGGTGCTGGTCGGGGCCGCCTTCGCCGCCGCCGCCAGAAATTCGGCGCCGTTGATGCCGGGCATGAGGAAGTCGGACACGATCACGGCGAACGGGGTGTCCGCCTTGAGGGCGAACAGGCCGTTGGCCGCACCGACCGCGGTCTCGACGGTGAAGTCGCGCCGCAGCTGGCGCCGCAGGCCGTCGAGGAGGTGGGGTTCGTCGTCGACCAGCAGGATCCGGGGTTTGTCGACGGCGGTCGTCATGCGGGCTCCTCGCACTGATGGAATGTGCCGAATATATCCGCTAAGCCCGGTTCTCGGACGGGTTTGCGACGTCGGGGGCCGGTCCGGCGGAGGGCAGCGTGAGCGTGAAAACCGAGCCGCTGTGGAGCGTGGAGACGACGGTGACGTCCCCGCCCATCGCCCGGGCCAGGCGGCGGGCGATGAACAGCCCCAGCCCGGTGCCGCTGGTGCTCATCGTCATCGGGTCCTCGACCCGGTGGAACTTGTCGAAGACCTTGGCCAGCTGATCGGCCGGGATGCCGCGGCCGCGGTCGCGGACGTCGACGTGCACCCGGTCCCCGTCGAGGCGTACGCCGACCAGCACCTCGGTGTCCTCGGCGGAGTACTTGAGCCCGTTGCCGATGAGGTTGGCCAGCACCTGCAGGGCCCGGCCGCTGTCGCACTGCGCCGGCACCGGGCCGGGCGGCAGCGACGTGACGACCCGGGCCGAGCCCAGATCGCGGGACGCCTGCCCGACCAGCGCACCGAGGTCGTGGATGCCGGTCGACACCTGCAACGCGACGTCGTCCGGGTTGTCGCCGAACCGGGAGGCGAGCAGCAGGTCCTCGACGAGCCGGGACAGATGGCCGGCACGGTCGCCGATGAGGTTCAGCGCGTCCAGGCGCTTCTGCGGGGTCATCCGCTCCCCCCGCGACCGCAGCAGGTCGACATAGCCGATGATCGGCGTGAGCGGCGTGCGCAGCTCGTGCGACACCATGGCGATGAAGTCGGACTTGAGCCGGTCGGTGCGGTGCTCCCGGGTCAGATCGCTGACCACGACCACGTCGCGGACCAGGTTGCCGGCGGCGAAGACCGCCGAGTGGGCCAGCCGCAGCCGGCGCTGGTCGCCGTCCCGGCGGCGGGCGGTCAGCTCGGCCACCGTCCGCGGTTGCGCCACCGAGACCGGCATGAGCAGCCGACGCTCCTCCTCGGCGGGCACGTCGAGCGCCTCGGCGGGCGGCCGGCCGACGGCCTCCGCGGCCTCGACGCCGGTCATCTCGGCCAGCGCCCGACTCCACACCTGCACCAGGCCGGCGCCGTCGATCACCATGATCCCCTCGGCCGACTGCTCGACGACCGCCTGGAGCTTGCTGGTCTCGGCCAGCAGCCGGTCCAGGTGCTCCGCGCCGCGCATGGCCACGGCCAGGGCGCTGGCCAGCGAGGCCAGCAACGTGACGTCGCCGGTCGTCATCCAGCCGCGGCCGCGGTGCCGGGTGGCGAACGCGGCGGTGCCGAAGCGGCGGCCACCGCCCTGCACCGGCACCACCACCATGCGGCGCAGGCCGCCCGGCAGATCCTCGGCGAGGTGCGCGGGCTCCTCGATCCGGCCGAGGACAGCGAGGTGCCGGGGCACCGGCCCGGGCCGCACGGCGGCGGGATCGGCGCTCTCCACCGACAGCGCCACGTCGTCGTCCTCGAGCACCACGACGGCCAGGTCGGCGCCGAAGGCCTCGCGGACCAGCAGGAGGAACTGCCGCACCACGTCCTCGCGTTCGGCCAGCGCGTGCGACAGCCGCAGCAGGCACGCGGATCGCGCGTGCTCGTCGGCCTCGCGGGCCGCCGCCCGGTAGGCGTAGGTGACGGCCAATGCCGGCATCGCCATGAAGGGCAGGAGCAACGGCGAGTGCAGCGCGATCTCGGCGGTGGTCAGTCCCGTGGCCATCGTGCCGACCGCCATGTACGCCGACAGCCGCGCCTCCGACCGCACGATCCGCCACGGCGAGGTCTTGTTGATCACTCCGAGGATCTGCGCCAGGCAGCACAGGTTCACCGCGGTGAAGGCCACCGTGCCCGCCACGACCCCGGCCAGCACGCCGACGGTCAGCGCGCCGGGCGAGCCACCGGCCAGGTGCACGATCAGGATCAGCACGGACGTGGCAGCCGTGTACGTGCCGAGATTGAACAACGCCTTCACGAAGGGCCGTCGTTGCCGGGCGCTCGCGAGCACCAGCCCGGCCGCGGCCGCGATGAGCGCGTCCCGCGGCGGCAGCACCAACACATCGATGATGAGCGCCGCCTCGTAGAGGCTGAGCTCCTCGACGGCCTCCCCGTGCCGGAGCCGGACCACCGTCATCTCGGCCAGGCAGCTCAGGACCGTCAGACCGGGCAGCAGGGCAGCCGTGGGCACGCCGAGCCCGCGCAGGACGCTGCCGTGCCCGGCGAGACCGACCACCACGACGGCGGCCAGGGCGGCGCCGACCAGGACGACGCCCAGGACCCGGCGCTGGATCGGATCACGCAGTTGGTCGCGCACGGCGACGGCCGCCCGGGACACACCCGGGCGACCGTCGTGGGCCGACGCCGCATTCACGACGCGGGCAGCCAGGCCCAGGCACGAGCGTTCCACCGGTCCGCCGCCCAGGCCCGCGCGGCCCAGTCGTCGGCGGCCCAGGCCCGGGCCGACCAGTCGGCGTCCGCCCAGGCCCGCGCGGCCCAGTCGTCGGAGGCCCAGGCGCGCGCGGCCCAGGCCCGGGCCGCCCAGGCCCGCGCCGCCCACTCGCCGTCGGCCCAGGCCCGGGCCGACCAGTCGGCGTCCGCCCAGGCCCGCGCGGCCCACGCGCGGGCGGCGGGGTCGAGCTGGGCCCAGGCGCGGGCGGCCCAGTCGCGCGAGGCGGGGGTCAGCTTCCGCCACGCCTGGTCCGCGGACTGCTCGTCCCCGTCCACCAGGGCCTCGGTGAAGGCGGCCCAGCGCTTCGCGTCGCGTCCGACCGTGGCGGTGTCGGCGTCGTACTGCTGCTGCGCCTTGCCGGCGTGCCAGCGCGGTGCGGCGGCGAGCACGGCGAGCGCGTCCAGGCCACCGGCGCCGCCACCGGAGGCGCGGCTCAGCCCGGGACTGGCGTACGCCTCGCTGACGAGCAGGTTCTTGACCGCGTCCGGCCGCAGTCGGGGCTGGACGGCCAGCACGTCCGCGATGACCGCGGAGGTGACCGCGGCGGCCATGGACGTGCCGGAGCCGCGGAAGTAGCCGTCGCCGACGCGGGCCCGCGGGTTGCCCCGGTCCACCACGCTGCCCGGCGCGGCCAGGCTCACCACGTGGCCACCGGCCGCGACCAGGTCCGGCTTCGCGTCGCCCTGCCAGGTCGGCCCCCGGCCGGACCAGACGCCGACCACGTCGTCGCCGCGCGCGGCCGTGCCGGCGGCGTCCAGCCCGCCGGCGGTGAGCAGCAGCGGGTCGTTGCCGGGCGAGGTCACCGAGCCGGTGCCGGGCCCGTCGTTGCCGGACGGCACGACCACCACGACGCCCTGGTGCCACAACGACTCGAGCGCCTGGGTCAGCGGATCGATCTGGTACGGCAGCGGACTGTTCGAGGACAGTGACAGGTTGAGCACCTGCACGTCGTCGCGGTGGTCACTGACCCACTGCAGGCCGCGCAGCACGGTGATGAGGTCGGTACGCCCGTCCGCGTCGGCGACCTTGACGTCCACGAGCTTCGCGCCGGGCGCCACTCCGCGGTACGCGCCGGCCGAGGCCGCACCGGTGGCGGCGATCAGGCCGGCCATGAACGTGCCGTGGCCGTACCCGTCCCCGGCGCCGGTGCCGGTGAGGTCCACCCGGGCGGCGACCTGCCCGGCGAGATCGGGGACGTCGGCGACGCCGGTGTCGACGACGGCCACGGTGACGCCGCGCCCCTCGTCGCCGTCGGCGGCCAGACCCAGCATCTGGCGTACCGTCGTCGCGCCGGCCGTCCCCTCGGGCGTCTCCGCCTCGGCGACGGTGATCTCGCGCTGGGGCGCGACCGACCACGCCGGGTCCAGCGTGGTGTGCCGCGGCAGGCGGGCCGCCACGCCGCGCACGACGGGCAGCAGGGACACGACCTGGCCGCCGGCGGCCAGGACCGCCCGCGCCGCGCCCTCGGCGTCGGCGCCCGTGACGACGACATCACGCCACGCCGCGGCGGTGGGCTGCGCGGCGGAGGGGGCGGGGAGACTGACGACCCCGAGGGCGGCGGCGACGACGGTCGCCATCAGGCGACGGTGGGTGGCGGTGGCGCTGGTGATTTTCACGGCCTGCGCTCTCCTAATCACTCTGGGTAACGCTATGACGCAACAGCTGAGAAGGCCGTCTCCGTCCGTGGCGGGAACATCGGCCGCCCCCACGACGACCTGAGAAGGATGTCACCGGATTCCGTCACCGCTCGACGACGGGCACCTGACCCGCCAGCACGCCGTCGATCAGGTCGAGCACCGCGTCCGCGGTGAACGGCTTGGCCAGGTAGTAGTCCACGCCACCGGCCCAGGCCCGGGTGCTGGCGTCGGCCTCGGCGGCCGCGGTCAGCATGAGGACGGGCACCGGCTCACCGGGCAGGCCGCGGATGGCGGTGAGCACCCCGAAGCCGTCCAGGCCCGGCATCATCACATCCAGGATCACGAAGTCGGGGCCGGCCGCCTGCACCTCGCGCACTGCGGCCAGCCCGTCCACCGCCACGCTGACCTCGTACCCGTCCATCTCCAGCACGTCGGTCAGCAGTTGCCGGATCGCCGGATCGTCGTCGACGACCAGGATGCGTGCCATGATCTCCCCTTCCGAGGGACCGGCCGCGGCGGGCCCGCCGCGGTGATCAGTGCCGGCCGCGGCGGCGCCACGACCCGGCCTGGTGCGATGCCTCGTCGGCGGCCCGCCGCCAGTCGACGTCCTGGGCCCGCAACTGCGGGTGGGCGAGCAACCGGGCCAGCTCGTCGTCCCGGCCCGCCTGGCTGCCGGCGGCCGAACAGGCGGACTCCGTGCGCTGGATCAGCAGGTGCGCCGTGCGCACGGCCGCGGCCACCCCGAGCCCGGAGGGCTCCGGCGACTGCTCCAGGTCGCGCTGGGCGACAGCGGTCACGATCGGCGCCGGCAGCCCCCACAGGTGCAGCAGCTCCACCCCGACGTCGCGGAACGGGACCCCGTCGCGGGTCTCCGAGGCGAGGTCGACCGCGGATTCCCGCTCCTCGCCCGCGGTCGCCAGGCAGACCAGCCGCCCGACGTCCTGCAGCAGCGCCGCGGCCTGCGCGTGCGGCCGGTTCGCCGGCGAGGCCACGAAGTCCACCAGGCAGGCGGTCGCCACCGCGTGCCGCCAGGCCATGTGCAGGTGCTGCTCGATCGCCGGGTCCCAGGCCGAGGCCGGGCGCAGCGCGTGGCCCGCGCCGGCCACCGCCTGCACCATCGGCACCCCCATCGCGTTGACGATCGACTCGACCGAGGAGTTGCGCGGGCGCGCCCCGAAGAACCGGCTGTTGGACAGCTGGAGCAGCTTGGCGGTCAGCCCGACGTCGTGCATGGCCATCTGCACCGCGTACGCCAGGTTGGCGTCCGGCGCGAGCAGCCCGACGATGCCGTCGGTGTGCTCCGGCAGCGTCGGTACGGCGCGGACCGCGCCGGCGATCCGCCGCGCCTCGCTCCGGTGCGCGCCCGACGTCCTGACCAGCAGCTGTTCGATGACGGCGATGAGGCTGTCGGCGTCGGAGGGCTTGGTCAGGAACCGATGGCCGGCGACGGCCACCTGGATCGCCGCCGCCGGCTCGATGTGGCCGGACAACACCACCCGGGCCACCTCCGGGTGCCGGCGGCTGACGGCGGTCAGCAGCTCGGCGCCGTCCATCCCGGGCATCCGCATGTCGGACACCACCACGTCGTGGGGCTCCCGGGCCAGCAGTTCCAGCGCCTCGGCACCGTCGGAGACGAACGCCATGTCCCACTCGCCGCGCTTGCCCCGCAGCGAACGGCGCAGCCCGTCCAGGATGCGCGGTTCGTCGTCGACGAACAGGGCGCGGGCCCTGCTCATGCGGAGGCGTCCTGCTTGCCGGCGATGGGCAGGCGCAGGGTGAACTCGGTGCCCTCGCCGATCGCCGAGCGGACCTCGATCGAGCCGCCGTGCTTCTCCAGCACCGCCCGGGCCAGCGCCAGGCCCTGCCCGGTACCCTTGCCCACCTCCTTGGTGGTGAAGAACGGCTCGAAGATGGACTGCTGGACGTCCTCGGCGATGCCCGTGCCGTTGTCGGCGAAGCTGAGCACCGCGGTGCCGCCCTGCACCCGGGAGCTGATCCGGATCTCGCCCCGCTCGGCGTTGTCCTTGAGCGCGTCGGCCGCGTTGACCAGCAGGTTGAGGAAGACCTGGTTCAGGTCGCCCAGATGACACAGCACGTCGGGCAGCTCACCGAGGTCGAGCGTGACGTCGGCGACATACTTGACCTCGTTGCGGGCCACCGTGAGGGTGGTCCGGATCGCCTCGTTCAGGTCGGCGTAGGCCTGTTCCGTGGAGTCCTTGTAGCTGAACGACTTCATCGCCCGGACCAGCGAGGCCACCCGCTCGACGCCCTCCAGGCTCTGGCCCACCGCGGCCGGGATCTCGGTGGCGAGGTACTCGATGTCGGCCTTGACCTCGGCCTGCTGCGCGCGCCGGGTACGCTCCGCCCACTGCAGCTCGCCCAGCGCCGGCGCCATGCACTCCCGGTACACCAGCAGCAGCTCCAGCATGTCCCGGTAGGCGTCGGCCAGGAAACGGGTGTTGTCCCCGACGAACTGGATCGGCGTGTTGATCTCGTGCGCCAGCCCGGCGGAGAGCCGGCCGAGCGACTCCAGCTTCTGATCGTGACGCGTCTCGAGCTCCACGCGCCGCACCTCGGTCATGTCCCGGAAGGTGACCACCGCACCGGGCAGCCCGCCGCCGGTCTCCAGCGGCGCCACCGAGCAGGCGACCCCGAAGGTCGACCCGTCGCGACGGACGAAGGTCTCGTCGACGGTCTGCGCCGACGGGCCCGCCGTACGGATCCGCAGCGGGCACTCGCTCTCCGGCTGCGGCGCGCCGTGCCAGGGCGCGGCGTGCACGGCGGTGTGCACCGAGACGCCGAGCAGATCCTTCTCCTGCCAGCCGAGCATCTCCGACGCGGCCCGGTTCATCGACGTCAACTTCCCGTCGCCGTCGACCGTGTAGAGGCCCTCGGCCATGTCGTCCATGATGACCGAGCGGAACGCCTGGGCCTGTTCCCGCTCGGTGACGTCGACCAGCACCAGCCCGACGCCCATCATCCGGTCCCCCACCCGGACGGGATAACAGCCGGCGAGCCAGGAACGCGGGCCGTCCCCGTCCCCGTCGCCGCCCGCCGGCGCGGTGACCACGGTGCCGACGACCGCGGTGGCCGTCTGCCGGGCCCGGTGGTAGTTCGCCGCGATCTGCGGCCAGACGCCGGGCAGCGCCTCGGGAGCCGGCCGGCCGAGCAGCTCACCGCGCGGGGCGCTGCCCATGGCGGCCAGGGTCTCGTTCACCCGCGAGAGCCGCGATTCGCTGTCCACGAAGCCGAATCCGGCCGGCGCGGCCGCCTCGAGGGTCTCCAGCAGCGAGAGCGTCTCGGTGACGCACTGCTGTTGGCGGGTCACCTCGTCCCGCAACGCCTGTCGCTCCTCGATGTCGGTGCCCGTCGCGATCCACCGCCCGGCGTCGCCGGGTATCGGGCTGAACAGCAGGCTGTGCCGGCGGAACGAGCCGTCAGCGCCACGGATCCGGCACTCCGCGGCGTACGGCTCCGGCCGCGGGCGCGCGGCCGCGGCCGCGCGGCTCACCGCCTCGACGTCATCGGGATGCACGACCGAGAGCCACGGCTCACCCGTGCACTGCCGGCCGTGGTGGACGTATTCGACCGTTCCCGCCCCGGTCATCACCCAGATGGTGTGCGGAACCGCCGCGGCGAGCAGCTGAGCGTCGACGCCGGGCGGCAGCGCACCGCCCGGCGCCGCCTGAGCCGCTCGAGATCCGGACACGTTCCGCCTTTCTCAGCCGCCGGGGCCGAGTGCGCCCTCCTTGCTGCCCATCGGCGGCCGGCGTCCGGATCTGAGGCACGACGCACTCAGATGTCCGCCCGCCCGGCCGATGGGGCTGGTGCCGGCAGGCCGCATCCCACCGTCCCGAGGAGGCACCGCATGGCATGCATCGTCATCGCCGATGACGACGTCGATGTCGCGGCGTTCATCAGCTACAGCCTCGAGGTGGCGGGCCACGACGTGCACACCGCCCTCGACGGCGTCAGCGCCCTCGAGCTGGCCCGCCGGGAACGGCCCGACCTCGTGGTGCTCGATCACGGCATGCCCGGCCTCACCGGGCTGGAGGTGGCCGCGGCGCTGCGGGCCGATCCGCACACGGCCGGGCTGCGCATCCTCATGATCAGCGGGAGCACCCTGGGCGACGAGGAGGCCGCCGTCGTCGACCGCCTGGTACGCAAACCGCTGCGCCCCCGCCAACTCGCCACGCTGATGGCCGACATGCTGGCCGAGAACCCGGCACCGGTGCGCCGCTGAGCCGGCCGGCGGCGGGGAGCCGCCGGGGCGTCACCCGGACCACTGCTGGTTGGCGCCGGCCCCGCACGCGTACTGGATGAGCCGCACCCCGTCGCCCGTGCCCCCGCCGGTGACGTCGAGGCACCGGCCGCTGTGCCGGGCCACGAGCCGGTAGTAGCCGCCGCCCGCGCCCTGCACCTGCCACTGCTGGTTGGCGCCCGCCCCGCAGGTGTACTGCACGATCCGGGCGTTGTCCGCGGTCGACGCGTCGGCCACGTCCAGGCACTTGCCGCTGTGCCGGGCCTCCAATTGCACGTAGCCGTTGCCCAGGTCGCGGCGCCGCCACTGCTGGTTCGCCCCGGAGTTGCAGGCGTACTGGACCACCTCGGCGCCGTCGGCGGTCGACGCGCTCACCACGTCCACGCACTTGCCGGAGTGCCGCGCGACCACGGCGGTGTAGCCGCCGGGCCCGCTCACCGTGCCGGCCGCCGCGTCGATGACCAGCGTCGGGTAGTAGTCCATGGCCAGCGTGGTGGCGCTGGGGAAGCGCAGCGGCAGCCAGACGTAGCGGGAGTCGTTGACGGTGCCGCCCAGCGAGTTGCCCCACCGGTCCCCCAGGTAGAGGTACGCGGTCCCGGCCGTGCCCGTCACCGGCAGGACGTAGGCCGTCTGCGACTGGTAGGCGGTGCCGTCGCCCACGTTGGCCCACGGACTCCAGGTGCCGGTGATGCCGGTGGCCGAGGAGTACTTCTGCTGGTTGGGGCTCCAGCCGGTGGCGCCCGAGGTCAGCATGAAGTACACGCCGTTGCGCTTGAACAACGCCGGAGCCTCCCGCACGTCGCCGGGCCAGCTGCGGACCAGGGCGGCGACACCGGTGTAGTCGGCGGTGAGGCGGTAGATGTTCAGGTCGCGGTTCTCGTTGGCCGCCGACACCATGTAGCCGGCGCCGTCGTCGTCGACGAAGGTGGTGATGTCCCGCGACATGTACGTGCCCAGCGGCCGGAAGCTGCCCCGGTAGGTGTAGGCCCCGTCGACCGTGCTCGACACGGCCACCGCCGCCCGTGCCTGCCCGTAGTCCGTGGCGGTCTCCTTGTGCATCCACATGACGAACTGCCCGGTCGCGGCGTTGTAGATGACCTTGGGACGCTCGATGTTGGCGCTGGCCAGTTCGGCGGCCGACGACTGGGTGAGCACGTGGTTGCGGAATTCCCAGGTCTTCAGGTCGGTGGAGCGGTAGGCCGACACGTACCGGAAGGTGTTGTCGGGGTTGCGGTTCTCGCCGAACCAGTAGTAGTAGGCGCCGACCTTGAGGACGCCGCCGCCGTGGGCGTGCACCACGGCGCCGCTGGTGTCGGTGAACTGGGTGCCGTTGGTGACGGTCACGGGCGCCGCGAGCGCCGGCGCACCGGTGAGGGCGAGAACGGTGGCGGCCCCGGCAAGCGCGGCGACGATCGCCCGGGCGCAGCGGCTGAACGACATCGCGGCCTGCTTTCAATAGGCAGTTGTCTATGTGACCGTTCACACAGATTGCCCGCGCGGGTCCGCCGTGTCAACAGCCGGACCGCTCAGCGGCGCAGACCGACGGAGACCAGCACGGCCCGGGCCAGGCCGGCGCCCGGGCGCAGGATCGCCGCGTGCACCCACCGCCCGGCGGCGGCGACCATCCGGTACGCCGGCACGACCGTCCACCGCCAGCACCAGGCGACCGCCCGGCCGACCGGCCGCAGCAGCCACCGGTAGAGCAGCCCCAGCACCCACCCGGCGCCCCGCCACCCGGCGTTCAGCACCGCGGCGAGCCCCCGGCCCAGCCCCGCGAGAAGCCACCCCAACCCCCGCCGCACCGGCCGGGTCACGGCCCACAGCCAGACGGCCGGCACGACCACCAGGTAGTGCAGCGCCAGCGCGAACGGCCGCAGGAAGAGCCGCCGATGCCGCCACAGCCACCGGGCCGGAACGACCAGCAACCACCGGGCCAGCCACTCCAGCGCGGGCCGCAGCGCCCGTCCCCACAGCCAGGCCGCCGGGAGGGCCACCAGATGACGCCACAGGAACGCGACGGGCACGGCGACCAGGTACCGCCACAGGAAGGCGGCCGGCACCACCACCGCGCGATGCCACAGCCAGGCCAGCGGCCGGCCGACGTAGCGGGCCAGGAACCGCCCGGTCAGCCCCAGCAGCTCCCACAGCAACCGGAACGGCAGCACGAGGACGACGGCGAGCACCCGGATCGGCCAGTGGATCCAGGCGGGTGGCGGGGGCTGCTCGGACATGGCCGCCCACGGTAGCCGACCTGCGCGAACCTCGGCCTAGCGGCCGGCCACCCGCCGGGCGATCCGGTACGCCAGCGCCCCGGCCAGCAGCCACGGCGCCCCCACGATGATCGGGTCGAGCCACTGGTGGTTGACGTCGGCGCGCTTGCGGCCGAACCGGGAGCCGATGCCGTGGTGGGTGAACTCGCTCAGCACCCCCGTCTGGGTGATCGGGTTGTCCGGGCGGGTGCTCACGAACGAGCGCAGCGTGCTCTCCACGGTGTCGACCCGGTCCGCCGCCAGCAGCAGCAGCCAGTGGGCGGCACGCCCCTCGCTGTACTGCCCGTAGGCGTATCGGCGGATCACTCCGGACAGCCCCTTGGGCGGGCACGAGGTGCCGAACACCGGCGTGAGCTCGGCGTGCTCGATGGAGCGTTCCCGGGGCTGCTCCTCCGGCTGGCGCGCCGGGAACTCACCGGGCGCACCGGCGAGCGCCGGATCGAGTCGCTCCTTCGGCACCGCCGGCCGGTCGCGCGGGTCGAGATCGACTCCCCAGCCGGGGATACGGGCGCGCAGCTGGTCGTTCGACTCCGGCCGCGGCGGCCGCTCGGACGTGTACGGCGTGGACGGCATGGTCGCTCCCCTTGAGGTCAGGCGGCGTTCGGAACGATGAGCGGCTTGATGCAGCCGTCGAGCTTGGCCGAGAAGATGTGGTACGCCTCGGCGATGTGCTCCAGCGGGATGCGGTGCGTGACCAGCTCGCTGGGCTTGAGGTAGCCGTTCTTGACGTGCTCGAACAGCCGGGGCCACTGCCGCTTCACCGGGCACTGGTTCATCCGCAGGGTGAGGCCCTTGTTCAGGGCGTCGCCGAACTTGACCGCGCTGAACATGGGGCCGTAGGCGCCCATCACCGAGACCGTGCCGCCCTTGCGGACCGAGTCGATCGCCCAGTTGAGCGCGATCGGCGAGCCGCCCTGCAGCTTGAGCTTGGCCGCGGTGACGTGCTGCAGGAAGTTGCCGTCGGCCTCGGCGCCGACCGCGTCGATGACCACGTCCGCGCCGAGGTGGTCGGTGGCCTTCTTCAGCTGCACGACGATGTCGTCGTACTCGGCGAAGTTGTAGGTCTCGGCGTGGGCGAACGTGCGGGCCTTCTCCAGCCGGTACTCCAGGTGGTCGATGACGATGACCCGGCCCGCGCCCATCAGCCAGGCGCTCTTGGCCGCGACCAGCCCCACCGGCCCGGCCCCGAAGACCACCACCACGTCGCCCTCGGCGATGTCGCCCAGCTGGGCGCCGAAGTAGCCGGTGGCCGTGGCGTCGGTCAGCAGGACGGCGTCCTCCTCGTCCATCCAGTCCGGGATGAGGGTGGGGCCCACGTCGGCGAACGGGACCCGGACGAACTCCGCCTGGCCGCCGTCGTAGCCGCCGGTGGTGTGCGAGTAGCCGTAGATGCCGCCGACCGCCGTGGCGTTGGGGTTGACGTTGTGGCAGTTGGCGTAGAGCCCGCGGGCGCAGAAGTAGCAGGTGCCGCAGAAGACGTTGAACGGCACCATGACCCGGTCGCCCGGCTTGAGGGTGCGCACCGCGGCGCCCACCTCGTCGACCACGCCGATGAACTCGTGCCCGAACGTCGAGCCGACCCGGGTGTCGGGCAACATCCCGTGGTAGAGATGCAGGTCGGAGCCGCAGATCGCGGCCCTGGTGACCCGTACGACGGCGTCGCCCGGGTGCTCGATCTTCGGCCGGTCCTTCTCCTCGACCCGGATCCGGTACGGCCCCCGGTAGACCATCGCACGCATCATCGACCTCCTCTGCCTGGGCGCGGGTGGCGCCCGAAGGCGGCTACCCGGGACCTCCGGCGATAAACGCCGGGGCCGGCGCGGGCGAGGGAAAAGCCTGACATCCCACGCGTACCGGTGTGACCCGCCGATTACCGGTCCGGACGCTTCGCATCCGGCCTAAATTGAACCGAGCCCCGCAGGGGTTCGCATCCGCGAGTCCGGGCCGGGCACCGGCCCAGGGAAGGCCGGCGATGTGGCAGTCCCCGCCCGTGCTGAGCCCGGCGACCGCCCGTCGCCAGGTGCCCGTCGTCGCGGTCGCCGTCACCGCCGTCACCGTGCTGGCGGTCATCGACGGCCTCTCCGGGCAGCAGACGGTCATCATGGGGACGCTGGCCACCGGCCCGTGCCTGGCCGCCGGGTCGGGCCGGCCCCGGGCCGTGCTGGCCGTCGGCGCGTACGCGGTGATGCTGGTGAACCTGCTGTGCTGGTGGCCCGACCGGATCTGGGGCTCGGCCCGGCACCTGCTGTTCACCCTGATCGCCGCCGTGATGACCGGGGTCGGCCTCGCCATCGCCGGCCAGCTGCGGGCCGTGGATCGGGCCCGGGCGCAGGCGGAGACCGAGTGGCGGACCCTGGCCGCCATCGTGGCGCACTCCGACGACGCCATCGTCGCCGCCGGCCTGGACGGGCGGCTGACCGCGTTCAACAGCGGCGCGGAACGGCTCCACGGCTACCGGGCCGACCAGGTCATCGGTCTCACGGTGGCGGACTTCCACGCGCTGATCATCGCCGACGACGCGCCGGGCCCGTCCCTCGCGGAACTCCGCGCCCGCATCGAGAGCGGTGAGCAGGGCATTCGCTTCAACAACCGGATCAGACACCGGGACGGCCCGGTCAAGGAGGTGTCGGTCGTCGTCTCCCCGATCCGCGACGAGACCGGAGCGATGGTGGGCACCTCGTCGGTGGCCCGCGACATCAGCGCCCAGCGGCGCGCCGAGGAACGGGCCCAGCTGTCCCAGCGGATGGCCTCGCTGGGACAGCTCGCCGGCGGGGTGGCGCACGACTTCAACAACATCCTCGGCATCATGCTCAGCTTCACCGGCTTCGCCGAGGAGAGCAGCACCGACCCGGCCGTTCGGGCGGACCTCGCCAAGGTCCGGCTGGCCGGCGAACGCGCCGTCGACCTGACCCGCCGGCTGCTGACCTTCACCTGCCAGAACACGGTGCAGCCGCGGGCCGTCGACGTGAACGCCGCCATCGCCGAGCTGAGCGCCATGCTCACGCGCACCATCGACAAGAAGATCGAACTGGTCACGAGCACCCCGGCCCAGCCACTGATGATCTTCGCGGATCCCGGGCAGATCCAGCAGATCCTGCTCAACCTGGCGGTCAACGCCCGCGACGCCATGCCCGACGGTGGCCGGCTGACCATCGAGGCGGCCGAGACCGTCCTGGACGAGAACCAGCAGGATCTGCACCCCGCGCCCGCCGGTGGCCGCTACGTGCGGCTGCGGGTGAGCGACACCGGCACCGGCATGAGCCCCGAGGTCGCCGCCCGGGTGTTCGAGCCGTTCTACACCACCAAACCCAAGGGCCACGGCACCGGGCTGGGCCTGGCCACCGTCTACGGCATCGTCACCGAGGCGGGCGGCAGCATCAACGTCTACTCCGAACCCGGTCTCGGCACCACGTTCCGGGTCTACTTCCCCGCCGCTCCCGCCGATGCCCCGAGCGCGCCGGTCGCCGACCCCGTCCCCCTCGCCGGGGAGGGGCAGACCGTCCTGGTCGTCGAGGACGAGGCGGAGCTCGGCGAGGCGGTGGTCCGGATCCTGCGGGCCGGCGGCTACCACACCCTGTACGCCCGCGACGGCGCCGAGGCGCTCGCCCTGGAAGCCGAACACGGCTGCGACCTGCTGCTGACCGACATCATCATGCCGGGGATGTCCGGACGGCAGCTGGCCGACGAGATCCTCGCGCGCCGGCCGGACCTCCCGGTGCTCTACATGTCCGGCTACAGCGACGGGCTGATCGACAGTGACGACCTGGCGGAGAGCGGCACCGCCTTCATCGAGAAGCCGTTCTCGGCGGACCGCCTGCTCACCCAGGTCGGCGTGCTGGTGCCGCGCGGTGGGCTGCCGGCACGGCATCCCGGCGGCGCGGCCGGCCGCGAGCCGGTCCCCCGGTGACGACCATCCGGCGCTGAGCGAGGAAGCTCGCGGCGACCGGCGTGAGCTCGGCGAGCAGGTTCGCGGCGACCGCGGACAGGGCGAGGTCGCCGGTCGGCGCGACCAACGCCGGCCGGGCGGCGGGCGCCATCTGTCTGCCGTCCGCTGCTCACGGAGGCCGGTGAAACGGCGGATCGGGGGACGCCGCCGGGCCGCGGCCGGGGATCGCCGATCGGAGGTATCGTCATAGATTCCTGCCGATCGACGGGAGCGGTGCGATGACCCAGGACGTCCGGGAGGACTTCGCCGATCCGGCGCTGCGGACCGACCCCCACCCGGTGTACGCGCAGTGGCGCCGGGAGACCCCGGTCCGCCGGGTCAAGCTCCCCAATGGAGTGACGGCCTGGCTGGTGACCCGCTACGAGGACGCCCGCCAGGCCCTCACCGACCCGCGGCTGTCCAAGGCGCTCCCGGTGGGGCAGACCACCGACAGCGCCCTGCCGCCGGCCGTCGGGGCCGCCGTGTCGCGGCACATGCTCTCGGCCGACCCGCCGGACCACACCCGGCTGCGCCGCCTGGTGTCCGGCGCCTTCACCGCCCGGCGCATCGAGGCGCTGCGCCCGCGGATCGAGGAGATCACCGACGAGCTGCTGGCCGCGATGGCCGGCCGCGAGCGGGTCGACCTGATCGACGCCTTCGCGTTCCCGCTGCCCATCCAGGTCATCTGCGAGCTGCTCGGGGTGCCGGCGGCCGACCGCGACTCGTTCCGCCGCTGGTCGAACACCATCGTCGCGGGCGCCGCGGCGCGCGACCGGCTGCCCGGCGCGATGCAGGCGATGGTCAGCTACATCCGCGAGCTGATCGCCGAGCGCCGCGCGCAGCCCGGCGAGGACCTGCTGTCCGGCCTCATCGGGGTGCGCGACGCCGGCGACCGGCTGTCCGAGGACGAGCTGTCGTCGATGGTGTTCCTGCTGCTCATCGCCGGCCACGAGACGACCGTCAACCTCATCGGCAACGGGGTCCATCTGCTGCTGCACGAGCGCACGCGGTGGGAGCGCCTGCGGGCCGACCCGGCGCTGCTGCCGAGCGCGATCGAGGAGTTCCTGCGCTACGAGGGACCGGTCGAGACGGCCACCTTCCGGGTGGCCACCCGGGAGCTGGAGCTCGGCGGCACGACGATCCGGGCCGGCGACCCGGTGCTGGTGGTGCTGCTCTCGGCCGACCGGGACCAGCAACGCTTCCCGGCCCCCGACGAGCTGCGGATGGACCGCGCGCAGAATCCGCATCTCGCCTTCGGGCACGGCATCCACTACTGCCTGGGCGCCCCGCTGGCCCGGCTGGAGGCCCAGGTCGCGTTCGGCCGGCTGCTGGCCCGGTATCCGCACATGCGGCTGGCCGTCGCGCCCGCCGAGCTGACCTGGCGGCCCGGCGTGCTCATGCGCGGCCTGCTGGAGCTGCCGGTCGTCCCGGGCCCCGCCGCCCGGCGGTGAGGCCCGCTGCGTGACGTCGGCCCGCTCAGCCGCTGAGCGCGCAGGTGTTGGCCAGGTCGCCGGACGCCGGCCGGGCCACCGTGCGGCTGGGCGGCGGCGCGGCCCGGTGTCCGGTCCAGTCCTCCAGCGCGATGAACGCGCTGCGGAAGCACGGCAGGATCGGGCGCAGCCGGTCCGGGTAGGCGTCGTACAGGCCGTCGACGTGGTTGCCGCCCTCGATGCGGTAGTAGCGGAAGATCCGGTCGCGGTGCCGGTCGCGGACCATGCCGGCGTACACGTCGGAGTCGAGGGTGATCGGCAGCAGCGCGTCCAGGGTGCCGTGCAGGGTGATCAGCGGGCGCTGGATCCGGCCGGTCAGCGCGATCCGGGCGATCGCCGCACGCACGGACGCGGGCCGCGTCGGGTAGTCGTAGTCGGCGTCGCAGGCCGGGGTGCCCGAGGCGCAGAACGGGGTGCCGGCCTCGGCCGGGCCGTCGTAGCCGGGGTCCAGCTCCTCGCGGTAGATCCGCTGGGTCAGGTCCCAGTAGACGCGGTAGTGGTAGTCCCAGAGGAAACTCGATTCCGGTGCGAAGCCCGCCGCCGGCCCCGGGTACGCCCGCAGCGCCGGCGGCAGGAACGTCAGCAGGCTGGGCCGGTCCGGATGCCAGAGGGTGCCCTCCCAGTCGATGCCGCCGGCGTAGAGCTCGGGGTGGTTCTCCAGTTGCCAGCGCACCAGGTAGCCGCCGTTGGACAGGCCCGCCGCGTAGGTGCGGCGGGGCCGGTGGCCGTAGTGCCGCCCGGCGGCCGCCTGGGCCGCGCGGGTGAGCTGGGTGACGCGCCGGTTCCATTCCACGATGGCGTCGCCGGGGCGGGTGCCGTCGCGGTAGAAGGTGGCGCCGACGTTGCCCTTGTCGGTGGCGGCGTACGCGTAGCCCCGGGCCAGCACCCAGTCGCCGATGGCGAAGTCGTTGGCGTACTGCTCGCGCACGCCCGGGGAGCCGGCCACGACCAGCCCGCCGTTCCAGCGCTCGGGCAGGCGGAGCACGAACTGCGCGTCGTGGTTCCAGCCGTGGGTGGTGTTGCCGGTCGAGGTGTCCGGGAAGTAGCCGTCGATCTGGAGGCCGGGCACGCCGGTGGGGTTGCGGGCGCCGGCGGAGGTCAGCCCGGCGTAGTCGGCCGGGTCGGTGTGGCCGGTGGCCACCGTCCCCGCGGTGGTCAGATCGCCGAGGCAGGCCGCGACCTGACGCTCGGCGCCGGGCACGGTGGGTGCGGCGCAGGCCGGGGCGGCGCCGGCGGCGACCGGGGACAGGGTCACCGCCAGCAGGGTGGCCAGGAAGGAAGGGAGCATGCCCGTCATGCTCCGGCCCGCCCGGGTCCGGGACCATGGGCCCGGACCACACTGTTGGCCGCCGCGGTGTGGGTGGCGGGCGGGCCCTGCAGCCGGTGCAGCCGCAGCGCGAGCTGGAGCTCCAGGCTGCGCTCGGGACGCTGCCAGCCCGCGCCGAGCACCTGCGCGATCCGGGCGATCCGCTGGGTCACCGTGTTGACGTGCACGTGCAGCGCCTCGGCGGCCCGGACCGCGTTGGCGCCCGCGTCGAAATAGGACTCCAGGGTCCGGACCAGGGCGGTGCCGCGGCGGCGGTCGTACTCCAGCAGCGCGCCGATGGTGTCGGCGACGAACGCGCCCACGTCGCGGTCGGCCCCCACCAGCAGCCCGACGAAGCCCAGCTCGGCGGCGCTGGCGCCGTCGCCGGCGCGGCCCAGCGCCAGCAGCGCCGAGGCGCAGCGCTGCGCCTCGGCGTAGGCCTCGGGCACCCGCTGCGGCCCGGCGACCGGCCCGGCCCCTCCCCCGGTCACCGGTACGCCGAGGTAGGCGCCCAGCTCGCGGGCCATCCGGCGGGCGGTGTCGCCCGGATGGTCGCCGCCGATCAGCAGGGTCACGTTGTCCTCCCGCTGCGCGGCCAGCCCGCCGCAGGCCGCCGCCTGGGCGGCGCTCCACTGGGCGGCGCGTTCCCGCTGCCGGGGCGGGCAGGTGAGCACGACCAGCACGTGCGCGGCGTCCAGATCGACGCCGAGGCGTTTCGCCCGCTGCCGTACCGTCACCGGGTCCTCCACGCCCCGGCTGAGCAGGTCCTCGAGCAGCTCGCCGCGGACCCGGCCCTCGGCCTGGGCCAGGCTGCGGCGGAACAGCAGCAGCAGGGAGGTGACCACGCCGGCGCGTTCCAGGATGCGGGTGTCGGTCTCGCTCAGCTCGCCGGGGGCGTGCAGGACCAGCGTGCACAGCGCCTCGCTGCCCGCGCCCGCGGCCAGCACCCAGTGCTCGCCGTGGCGGGTGGCCCGGCCCAGCCCGTTGCCGGCCACCGCGGCGCCGGCCAGCGAGGCGACCTCGGCGATGGCCCCGACCGCGGCGAGGCGGTGCCCGTCGGCGTCCAGGATGGCCAGCTCCCCGCCGAGCACCTCGGCGACGACGCCGGCCAGGTCGTCCAGGTCGCCGCCGCGCAGGATCACCTCGGTCATCCGGTCGTGCGCCTCGGCCGCGCGTTCCAGCGACTCGCTGTGCCGGCGTACCACGGTGTTGACCGCGCCGAGCTCCTCCAGGGCGGCCCGGGTCTCGCCGAGCAGCCGGGTGTTGTCCAGCGCGACCGAGGCGTGCGCGGCCAGCGAGCCGAGCAGCGTCACCTCCTGGCGGGTGAACGGGCGGGCGCTGCGGTTGGCGGCGAACAGCACCCCCTGCACCCGGGTGCCCAGCCGCATCGGCACGCCCAGGATGGCGACCAGGCCCTCCTCGCTCACCCCGCCGTCGATCTCGTCGGTGTGCTGGAAGCGGGCGTCGGCGGCGTAGTCGGCCGTGACGTAGGGCGCGGCGGTCTGCGCCACCAGCCCGCCGAGCCCGGCGCCGAGCGGCAGCCGCAGCTGCTGGAACCGGGCCGACACCGAGCCGTAGGTGACCCGCATGTACGTGTCGCCGCGTTCCTCGTCGTTGAGGGTCATGTACGCCACGTCGGCGTCGAGCAGCTCGCGGGCCCGGCGCACGATCGCCTCCAGCACCGCGTCGATCTCCCGCAGGGTGGCCAGGTCGCCCACGGTGTCGACCAGCGCGCTGAGCTCGGCCTCGCGCCGACGGCGGCGTTCCAGCAGCGCGCGGACCTGCAGGGCGAGCGCCTTGTGCTCGTCCAGCTCGGCCAGCTCCCGCGGCGGACGGCCCTGGGCCCGGGCCTCCAGCAGCGGCCGCTCGAACTCCACCGCCGCCGCCTCGCGCAGCAGCAGCTCGAGGAAGACGCTGCTCAATGCGCTGTCCATCCGCCGTCCATGACCATCGAGGCGCCGGTGATGAACGAGGCCGGCGGCGAGCACAGGTACGCCACCAGCTCGGCGACCTCGTCCGGCTCGACCAGCCGCTTGAGGGCCACCGGCGCCAGCATCACCTCCTCGACCACCTGCGCCTCGGGCATGCCGTGGCTGGCCGCCTGGGCGGCGATCTGCGCCTCGACCAGCGGGGTGCGCACGTACGCCGGGTTGACGCAGTTGGAGGTGACCCCGTGCGGGGCGCCCTCCAGCGCGATCACCTTGGACAGGCCCTCCAGCCCGTGCTTGGCCGACACGTACGCCGCCTTGTACGGCGAGGCGCGCAGCCCGTGCACCGAGGACACGTTGACGATGCGGCCCCAGCCCTGCGCGTACATGTGCGGCAGGCACCGCCGCACCAGCCGGAAGGGCGCCTCCAGCATGAGCCGCAGGATCAGCGAGAAGGTCTCCGGCGGGAACTCGTGCAGCGGCGCCACGTGCTGCAGGCCCGCGTTGTTGACCAGGATGTCCGCGGTCAGGTCGAGGCGGTCGATCGCCGCCAGGTCGGACAGGTCCACGGTGCGGGCGGCGCCGCCGATCTCGGCCGCCACCCGCTCGGCCGCGTCGCCGTCGCGGTCGAGCACGACGACGCGGGCGCCGGCCCGGGCCAGCCGTTCGGCGCAGGCCCGGCCGATGCCGCCGGCGCCGCCGGTGACCACGGCCGTGCGCCCGGCGAGGACCTCGTGCGGGGCGGTCAGCCCCTGGGCGATGGTGTCCATGCTGCCTCTTCACGGGTGGTCGGGGTCGGGACGGGTGCCGCCTCGGTGGCGGCGGGCGGCTTCGGCCGGCGGCGCCGGGCCCGGCCGGCGGCGGCCCCCAGCTGCCGGCCGGCGCCCCACAGCCCCTGCCGGAACAGCAGCACCACGAGGACGAACACCGTGCCGGTGACGATGCCGATGCCGTCGAAGCCGGCGGTGGACAGGTAGTCCTCGAGCTGCACCACCAGCGCGGCGCCCAGGGTGCTGCCCCACAGCGAGCCGATCCCGCCGAGCACGACCATCATCACGGCCTTGCCGGAGGTGGTCCAGTTCACCTCCTGCAGCGAGGCGAACCCGTGGCTGATCGCGAACAGGCCGCCGGCCAGCCCGGACAGTGCCGCCGAGAGCACGAAGGCCAGCAGCTTGTAGCGTTCCACCGGGTACCCGATGGCCCGGGCCCGGGCCGGGTTGTCGCGGATGGCCACCAGCACGTGCCCGAACGGCGAGTGCACGATGCGCCACAGCCCCCAGAGCCCGAGCAGCACGATCGGCAGCCCGGCGTAGTAGAAGACGAACGGGTCGCTCAGGTCCAGCCCGAGCAGCTCGCGCGGGATGCCCTGCAACCCGTTCTCGCCGCCGGTGAGCGAGCGCCACTGGTTGGCCACGAAGTAGATCATCTGGGCGAAGGCCAGGGTGACCATCGCGAAGTAGATGCCGCTGTTGCGCACGCACAGGTAGCCGATGGGCACGGCCAGCGCCGCGGCCAGCAGCGCGCCACCCAGCACGGCCACCGGGAACGGCAGTCCGCTGTGGATGGCGATCAGCCCGGCGGCGTACGCCGAGGTGCCCCAGAAGGCGGCGTGGCCGAAGGACAGCAGGCCGGTGTAGCCCAGCAGCAGGTCCAGGGCGGCGGCGAACAGCGCCCAGCTGGCGATGTCCATGGCCACCGGCGGGTAGATCAGCCAGGGCAGGGCCAGGGCCAGCAGCAGCCCGGCGGCCAGCAGCAGGTAGCGCAGCGGGCGGCGCCCGGCCGGTTCGGTGTGGCGCAGGAACAACCGGATCACGTGCGGGCCTCCTCGCGGCCGAACAGGCCGGCGGGACGCCACAGCAGCACCCCGGCCATGATGATGAAGATCAGCGTCTGGGACAGCGCCGGCACGTACAGGTTGCCCAGCGACTGCACCAGGCCGATGGCGAAGCCGGCCAGCACCGAGCCGAACACCGAGCCCAGCCCGCCGATCACCACCACCGCGAAGACCGCGATGATCAGGTCGGCGCCCATCAGCGGGTTGACCGCCCGCATCGGCGCGGCCAGCACGCCGGCCAGGCCGGCCAGGGCCACCCCGAACGCGAAGACCGGGGTGACCCAGCGGCCCACGTTCACCCCGAGCGCCCGGGTCAGCTCCGGGCGCTCGGTGGCGGCCCGCACCACCATGCCGACCCTGGTCCGGGTCAGGATCAGCCACACCGCGAGGCAGAGCAGGACCGCCGCGGCGAGCACGAACACCTGGTACGCCGGGTAGTCGAACAGGCCCAGGTCGAGCGAGCCGGACAGCTCGGCCGGGCGCGGGTACGGCTGGGACTGCACGCCGTACTCGCGCTTGACGAGGTCCTGGAGCACCAGGGTGAGCCCGAAGGTGAGCAGGAAGTTGTAGAGCGGGTCGAACGGCACCAGCCGCCGGATGAGGGTGCGCTCCAGCACCGCGCCGAACAGGAACAGCAGCGCCGGCACGGCCACCAGCGCCGCCCAGAACGGCACCCCGAACTCGGCCAGGGCGACGTACGCCCCGAACGCGCCCAGCATGAAGAACGCGCCGTGGGCGAAGTTCACCACGCCCAGCATGCCGAAGATGACCGCCAGCCCCAGCGCCAGCAGCGCGTAGAAGCCGCCGCTGACCAGGCCGTTGAAGCACTGCTGGAGGAAGCCGCTCACAGCGCGCAGCCGCCCGTGCCCACCGGCCGGAACGCCTCCGCGGCCGGGATGGTGCGCAGGATCCTCTCGTAGTCCCAGTCGGTCTTGACCTCGCTCTTGGGCTTGACCTCGGCCAGGTAGACGTCGTGCACGACCCGGTGGTCCTCGGCGCGGACGGTGGCGTTGCGGGCGAACACGTCGTCGTAGGAGTAGCCCTCGAGCCGGCCCACGACGGCGTCGGCGGCGTCGGTCCCGGCCCGCTGGACCGCCTCGAGGTACTGCATCGCGGCCGAGTAGTTGGCGGCGTGCGCGAACGACGGCCGGGTCCGGGTCTTCGCGGTGAACCGGTCGGCCCACTGCCGGTTGCGGTCGTCGAAGTTCCAGTACCAGGCGTCGGTGAAGGTGGTGCCGGCGAACGCGTCCGGGCCCAGCGAGTGGATGTCGGTGATGAACATCAGGCCGACCGACAGCTTGATGCCCTTGTCCCGCAGTTTGAACTCGTTGTACTGCTTGACCAGGTTGACCAGGTCGCCGCCGGCCTGCATGGTGCCCAGCACGTCCGGCCTGGGGTTCATCGCGGGCGCCTTGAGCAGGAAGGTGGAGAAGTTGTCGTTCGGGAACGGCGTCGGGTCCTTGGCCAGCACCTTGCCGCCGGCGGCGGTGATCGCCGCGGTGAACGACTTCTGCATGTCCTGCCCGAACGCGTAGTCCGGGTACACGATGTACCAGTTCTTGCCGCCCTCCTTGGTCACCGCCGAGCCGGTGCCGTTGGCCAGCATGTACGTGTCGTACGCGTAGTGGAAGGTGTACTTGTTGCACTGCTTGCCGGTGAGCTCGGTGGTGGCGGCGCCGATGTTGAAGTAGAGCTTCTTCTTCGCCTTGGCCACGTTCGCCACGGCGAGCGCCGCCGAGGAGGTCGGCACGTCGAGGATGACGTCGGCCTGCTGCCGGTCGTAGAGCTCCTGGGCCTTGGAGTTGGCGATGTCCGGCTTGTTCTGGTGGTCGGCGGTGACCACCTCGATGTTCTTGGTCACGGCCCGGTCGCCGTACTTGGCCTGGAAGTCGGCGACGGCCATCCGGACCGCCTCGACGCTGTTGCGGCCGGACAGGTCGGCGTAGACGCCGGACTGGTCGTTGAGCACGGCCAGCACGATCTTGCCGCCGCTGACCTTCTCGTCGCCGCCGCCACCGGGTCCGCCGCGACCGCAGCCGGCGACCAGCAGGCCACCGGTGGCCAGGACGGCGGTCACCGCTCGGATCGTCGTTCTCATGGGGGTCTCCTTAGATGCCGAGGTAGGCGAGAAGTTCGTGTTCGCGGGCGCGGACCGCGCCGTTGTCGAGGCTCTCGACGATCCGGCCCTCGGCCAGCAGGTGGTGCCGGTCGGCCACGGTCGTCGCGAAGTGCAGGTTCTGTTCGATCAGCAGGACGGTGACGCCGGCCGCCTTGATCTCCCGGAGGATCTCGCCGATCTGCTCGACCAGCAGCGGCGAGAGCCCCTCGGTGGGCTCGTCGCAGAGCAGCAGCCGGGCCCCGCTGCGCAACACCCGGGCCAGGGCGAGCATCTGCTGCTCGCCGCCGGAGAGCTGGGTGCCGGCGAAGCGCCGGCGTTCCCGCAGCACCGGGAAGGTCTCGTAGACCCGCGGCAGCGACCAGGGGTCGGGACCGACCACCGGGGGCAGCAGCAGGTTCTCCTCGACGCTGAGGGTGGCGTAGATGCCGCGGTCGTCGGGCACGTAGCCGACGCCGAGCCGGGCCCGCCGGTGCGCCGGCCGGGTGCCGAACGCGGTGTCGCCGCGCAGCCCGATGCGCCCGGTGCAGCGCTCGTGCAGGCCCATGACGCAGCGCAGCAGGGTGGTCTTGCCCGCGCCGTTGCGCCCGACCAGCGTCACGATCTCGCCCTCGGCGACGGCCAGGTCGACGTCGCGCAGCACCTGCGCCTCGCCGTACCAGGCGTTGAGGCCCTCAACGGTCAGCATGGGTCTCCCCCAGGTAGGCGGTGATCACTCGGGGGTCGGCGCGGACCTCGGCGTACCCGCCCTCGACCAGGACCGCGCCGCGCTGCAGCACGGTGACCCGGTCGGCGAGGTTGCGGACCACGCTCATGTTGTGCTCGACCAGCACGACGGTGCGCCCCGGGCGGACCCGGCGGATCAGCGCGATGGTGCGGTCGATGTCCTCGGCGCCCATGCCGGCGGTCGGCTCGTCCAGCAGCAGCACCCGCGGGTCCAGGGCCAGCGCCACGGCCAGCTCCAGGGCCCGCTTGCGGCCGTACGCCAAAGCGGCGGCGGGGACCTCGGCCGCGTCGGCGAGACCCACGTCGTCGAGCAGCTCCAGGGCCCGGTCCCGGAAGCGGTCGAGCCGGCCCTCCGAGCGCCAGAAGCGCCAGCCCAGCCCGGTCCGGGCCTGCAGCGCCAGCCCCACGTGCTCGCGCGCGCTGACCTGGGGGAACAGGGTGGTGATCTGGAACGAGCGGGCCACGCCGAGGCGCGCCACCCGCTCGGGCGGCAGCCCGGTGACGTCGGCGCCGGCCAGGGTGATCCGCCCGGCGCTCGGCCGCAGGAAGCCGGTGAGCAGGTTGAACAGGGTGGACTTGCCGGCGCCGTTGGGCCCGACGAGGGCGTGCACGCTGTCCGCGGCGATGTCGAGGTCCACGCCGTGCACGGCGCGGAACCCGCGGAACTGCTTGCCCAGCCCGCGGGCCTGGAGGATCGGCGGGGGCATTCGACCTCCTCTGAGTGCGGGCGGCGGCGTCGGATCGGCAGCGCCCTGTGACGCGCAACACTATGGGCCGGATTCATGGCCAGCTATGTGGGTCGTGCCCATAATCCGGCCGCCCCCGATGGCGGTTCCCGCCATCCGCGGTCACCGGCCGTGCACCGGCGGCACAGCGACGGGCCGGCGTTTGTAGGCGGCGCGCACATAGGTGGTGATCAACCGCGCGCTTACGGTGCCTCGCGAGGAGGAATCGTGGACAAGACAGTCACCAGTGCCGCCCGGGCGGTCGCCGACGTGCCGTCCGGGGCGAGCCTGGCCGTGGGCGGGTTCGGGCTCTGCGGCGTACCGGCCGACCTGATCGAGGCCCTGCGGGCCGGGCCCGCCACGGACCTGCGCGTGGTCTCCAACAACTGCGGAGTCGACGACGCGGGCCTCGGGCGGCTGCTCGCGGCCGGCCGCATCGCGCGGATGACCAGCTCGTACGTCGGGGAGAACCGGGAGTTCGCCCGCCGCTACCTGCACGGCGAGCTGGAGGTGGAGCTGGTCGCCCAGGGCACGCTGGCCGAGCGCCTGCGCGCCGGCGGCAGCGGCATCCCGGCCTTCTACACCCCGGCCGGCGCCGGCACCCCGCTGGCCGACGGCGGCCTGCCCTGGCGGTACCACGCCGACGGCTCGGTGGCGCTGGGCTCCCCGGCCCGCGAGGTGCGCGAGTTCGGCGGCCGGCCGTACCTGCTGGAGGAGGCCATCGTCTGCGACTTCGCGCTGGTCCGGGCCGCGGTGGGCGACCGGCACGGCAACCTCGTCTTCCACGCCAGCGCCCGCAACTTCAACCCGCTGTGCGCGATGGCCGGGCGGATCACGGTGGCCGAGGTGGAGCGGCTGGCCGAGCCGGGCGAGCTGGACCCGGGGCGGATCGACCTGCCCGGCATCTTCGTGCAGCGGGTCGTCGCCGTGCGCGACCCGGCCGACAAGCGGATCGAGAAACTGACGACGACGGGAGCCCGGTGATGGCGTGGACCCGGGACCAGATGGCCGGGCGGGCGGCCCGGGAGCTGACCGACGGGCAGTACGTCAACCTCGGCATCGGGCTGCCGACGCTGGTGCCCGCGCACGTGCCGGCCGGGGTGCACGTGGTGCTGCACTCCGAGAACGGCATCCTCGGGACGGGGCCGTACCCGCGCCCGGGGCAGGCGGATCCCGACCTGATCAACGCGGGCAAGGAGACGGTCACCGTGCTGCCGGGCGCCGCGTACTTCGACTCGGCACTGTCCTTCGCGATGATCCGCGGCGGGCATCTGGACGTGGCGATCCTGGGCGGCATGCAGGTCTCGGCCGGCGGCGACCTGGCCAACTGGACGGTGCCCGGCAAGCTGGTCAAGGGCATGGGCGGCGCGATGGACCTGGTGCACGGCGCCGGGCGGATCATCGTGCTGATGGAGCACCGCACCCGCGACGGCGCCGCCCGGCTGGTGCGGCGGTGCACGCTGCCGCTCACCGGGCGCCGGGTCGTGCACCGCGTGATCACCGACCTGGCGGTGCTGGACGTGACGCCCGCGGGCTTCGCCCTGCGCGAGCTGGCCCCGGGCGTCACGGCGCGGCAGGTGCGCGCCGCCACGGACGCGCCCCTGCTGGTCGCTCAGCCGATGACCCAGTAGGCCGGGGCGCTCTCGCACAGCGTGGTGGACGCGAAGACGTTGTAGAGGCCCATCCGCTGGCCCGAGCCCCGCGCGTAGGCGTAGCCGCCGGTGGTGTAGGCCCGGCCGGCCTGCACGTGCGCGTAGTTGGTCGCCGTCACGCAGGCCGGCGCCGGCGGCGGCGGCTCGCCCGGGCCGGCGTCCGCCCCGAGCCCGAAGAACACCGCGTCCCGGTACGCCGAGCAGATGGTGTCCAGGAAGTACGCCGCAGCCGTCCCGCACTGGTCCGCGGCCGTCCCGGGATCGACCGGCGTGCCGTGTCCCATGCCCGCCACCCGGTACAGCCGGACCTGGTCGGCGCCGTAGACCTCCAGGGTGGTCCCGGCCGGCAGGGCGCCGGTCGAGGTGGGCCGGTCGGCGACCCCGAGCACGTCGGTGAACTGATCACGCAGCTCCAGGCCGTTGGCGGGCACCACGGTGTAGTCGGCCTGGCCCTGCCAGATCGCCACCCGGGGCCGCGGCCCGCCGTAGCCGGGGTACGCGGCGCGCACGAGGTCGCCCCACTGCGCCGGGGTCCGGTCCGGCGGCGTGTGCTGGCAGGTGCCCGCCTGGCTCAGCGAGGTGGCGCAGCGGTACGGCAGCCCGGCCACCACCGAACCGGCGGCGAACACGTCCGGATAGGTGGCCAGCATGACGGCGCTCATCGCGCCGCCGGCGGACAGCCCGGAGACGAACACCCGGGCCGGATCCACGCCGTAGCCGGTCACGGCCCGGTCCACCATCTGCCGTACGGACAGCGCCTCGCCCTGGTCGCGGGTGGTGTCGCCGGGCTGGAACCAGGTGAAGCACGAGCTGGAGTTGTTGGCCGCCCGCTGCTCCGGCAGCACCAGCGCGAAGCGCCACCGGTCGGCGAACGTGCGCCAGCCGGAGTTGGCGAAGTAGCCGGCGGCGTTCTGGGTGCAGCCGTGCAGCAGCACGACGGCGGGCGACCCGGCGGGCAGGGCGTCCGGCCGGTAGAGGTACATGGCCAGGTTGCCGGGGTTGCTGCCGAACCCGGACACCTGCTCGAGGCCGGCGGCGAGCGCCGGCGCGGGCGCGGCCACCGCGGTGACGGCCCCCAGCAGGACGGTGACGAGACTGCGGCCCAGCCGCCGGAAAGGACCCATCGGAGCCTCCACTCCTCGACGGTCATCGATGTCACGGACGTTACGGCCGGATGACGGACCGATGACATGGCCACGGCCCACACCGTCTCCGCCGGGCCTGTGTGCCCCGTCCCCGGTCGCCCGCGAATCGACAGGACCGCGACAAACGGGTAGACCTCACGGGCCGGCTGGGCAATCATCGTCGCCGATACGTTGGCCGCGGCCGTCTCCGCAGGATCGCCGGAACGAAGGAGTGTCGATGTTCGACAGATGGGGAAGGTTCGTCGTCCGGCGGGCCTGGTGGGTCATCGGCGGTTGGCTGGTGGGCGCCGCCCTGATCATCGGTCTGCTGCCCAGCCTCTCCGACATCACCAGCGGTGACCAGGGCGGCTTCCTGCCTGACAGCTACGAGTCGGTGCAGGCGATCGACCTGGCCCGGACCGCGTTCCCGGAGCAGGCCACCTCCAGCGCCGTCGTGGTGGTGAAACGCTCCGACGGCGCCGCCCTCACGCCGGCCGATCAGGACCGGGTCGGCGCGCTGGCCACCGCGATCGCCGGCGCGCACATCCCCGGCACCGGTCAACCGCTGACCGGCCCGCAGGCCGTCGCGCCCAACAAGCTGGTGCAGCTGATCTCCGTACCGGTCACCGCGCGCCCGACCGACGCCCAGGGCCAGATCGACGCGGTGCAGAAGACCCGCGAGGCCATCCGGTCCAACCTGGCCGGCACCGCGCTGAGCGCGGGCGTCGCCGGGCAGGTGGCCCAGATCGTCGACAACAACGACACCTTCACCACCGCGTTCGCGGTGGTCGGGGCGGCCACCCTCGCGCTGATCATCGTGCTGATCCTGATCATCTTCCGCAGTCCCATCGCCGCCCTGCTGCCCATCGTGGTCGTGGGCGGCGTCCTGCAGGTCTCGTCCAACCTGATCGCGGCGGCCGGCAAGCTGTTCGGCTTCAACGTCGACCAGAGCCTGCAGACGCTGCTGCTGATCGTGCTCTACGGCATCGGCACCGACTACATCCTCTTCCTGCTGTTCCGCTACCGGGAACGGCTGCGGGCCGGCGTGGACGCCAGGACCGCGATGGTGGACGCGGTGGCCCGGGTCGGCGAGGTGATCACCTCGGCCGCCGCCGCGGTCATCGTCGCCTTCCTGGTGCTGCTGCTGGCCACCTTCGGCGGGTTCGGGTCGCTCGGCCCGGCCCTGGCCATCGCGGTCTTCGTCATGCTGATCACCGGGCTCACCCTGGTCCCGGCCGTGGTCGGCCTCATCGGACCGGCGACGTTCTGGCCGTCGAAGGCGTGGCGGCGCGAGCCCACGGGCACCGCGTTCGTCCGGATCGGCGCGGCGCTCGGCCGGCGTCCGGCGGTCGCGGCCGCCGCCTCCGGCCTGGTGCTGATCGCCCTGGCCAGCGGGACGCTGCTGTTCAAGGCCGACTACGACTTCGCGGCCGGCTTCCCGAGCACCACCGAGTCGGCGAAGGCGGCGGCCGACCTGCAGCGCGGGTTCCCGCAGGGCGCCCTCGACCCCACCGAGGCGTACCTGACCACCCGGGACGGCGGCGCGCTGACGGCCGCCCAGCTGGACCAGTTCGCCGCGGCCGCCGCCCGGGTGTCGGGCGTCGGCGGCGTGCAGCCCCCGGTCAAGGCGACCGCCGGCACGGTGGCCCGCTACTCCCTGCTGCTGACCGTCAGCCCCGCGTCCAACGAAGCGATCACCCTGCTGCACGACCACCTGCGCGACGATCTGCACGCCGCCGCCCCGCCCGGCACCAAGGTGCTGGTCGGGGGCAGCACGGCGATCTATGCGGACATCAACTCCGCCAACACCCGCGACCTCTCGGTGATCCTGCCGGTCGCGGCCCTGCTCATCGCCATCATCCTGGCCCTGCTGCTGCGCAGCGTCGTCGCGCCGCTCTACCTGGTCCTGGCCGTGCTGCTCAACTTCGCCGCCACGCTGGGCGCCGCGATCTACCTGTTCCAGGGCGCGGCCGGCAAGCCCGGGGTGACGTTCCAGTTGCCGATCATCCTGTACCTGTTCGTCCTGGCGATCGGCACCGACTACAACATCCTGATGATCGCCCGGCTGCGCGAGGAGGCCCGGGCCGGCAACGAGCCCCGGGCCGCCGCGGCGCTCGGCGTGCAGCACGCCGGCCCGTCCGTGGCCGCGGCCGGGCTGATCCTCGCCGGCACCTTCGCGGTGCTGACGCTGGCCCCGGTGTCGTTCCTGCAGCAGATCGGGTTCTCCGTGGCGACCGGCATCCTGCTGTCGGCGTTCGTCATGTCGATGTTCCTCGTGCCGTCCCTCACCGCGCTGCTCGGGCACGCCGCCTGGTGGCCCGGGCACGGCGACGTCAAGCGGGGCGGCCCCGAGCCGGCGCCGGTGGAGCACCCGGTGCCGGTCGAATCCAACTGATCCGGCGGCGGGCGGGGCCGGGATGTGTGACCGGCCCCGCTCGCGGGCATGACGGCGCCCCGCCGGGGGTACTGGCAGCGCACCGCCAGGACCGGCCGACGTTGGAGGCACCATGACCCGAGCGGACGACCGGCTCGACGGCGATCAGCGCCGCCACCTCGACGAGGAGGAGGCCGAGCAGCTCGAGGCGGTGCGCCCGCCCGACCTCAACCAGGAGTCGAACCGCTCGGCGACCCGCCTGGAGCTGTTCTTCGACCTGGCCTTCGTGCTGTTCGTGGCGCGCTGCGCCGACGTGCTGGCCAAGGACGAGACCTGGCACGGCGCCATGGTGTTCGCCGCCGTCCTGACCGTCGGCTGGTGGGCGTGGGCCAGCGCCACCCTGTACGCCAACCGGTTCGACACCGACGACGCGGTGTTCCGCCTGCTCACGCTGACCGCCATGGCCGGGGTGGTGGCGATGGCGGCCGCGGTGGACAAGATCGACGGCGCCTCCGCGCCCTGGTTCGTGGTGGGCTACGTCATCATCCGGTTCGCCCTGATGGCCGGCTACGTACGCGCCTGGCGGCACGTGCCGAAGGCCCGTTCGACCGCCCGGCTGTACCTGATCGGGCACGGGCTCGGCGCGGCGATCTGGCTGGTCTCGCTGGCGGTGCCCGAGCCGGCGCGTTACGTGCTCTGGGGCGTCGGCGTCCTCGCGGACCTGGCCTGGCCCACCGCGGCGGCCCGGCTCAAGGACGCCGTCCCGCTGCACCTGGAGCACCTGCCGGAACGCTTCGGACTGTTCATCATCCTGGTGCTGGGCGAGTCGGTCGCGGCGGTCGTGACCGGCCTGCACGACGGCGGGTGGAAGCCCACCGTGGCGCTGACAGCCGGCTTCGCGTTCGTGGTGGCGGCGGCGCTGTGGTGGATCTACTTCGACCTGTCGGGCGGCGCGGCGAAACGGCGGCTGGCCGCGGAGGGCGACAACGTCACCAAGCACGGCGTGCACGACTTCTACGTCTACATCCACCTGCCGCTGGCGGTCTCGCTGGCGGCCGTCGCGGTGGGGCTGGAGCACGCGGTCATGCACGGCGCCGACGACCACCTCACCGCCGGGACCCGGTGGGTGCTCGGCATCGCCACCGCCGGCTACCTGCTCGCCGCCGCGATCATGCAGGCCCAGCTCGGCGAACGGGTCCGCGGGGCGGTGCTCTGGCCCGGCGCGGGCGTACCGCTGGTGCTGGTGGTCGTCCTGCTGGACCTCTCCCCCGTCGCGACCGTGGGCCTGCTCGCGGTCCTGGCCGTCGCCGGGGTGCTCACCGGCTACCAGCTGCACCGCTACGGCGAGGTGCGGACCGCCAAGGTGTGAACAACCGCTGCCCCGCGGCCTAGAGTGGCGGTGTGCTGGGCGATGGTGGACGGTCGATCGTCGTCGCGCCGATGGCCGGCGGGGTGAGCACGACCGCACTGGTGCGCGCCGCCGCCGAGGCCGGCGCGGCGGCGTTCCTGCCCGCCGGCTACCGGACGCCGGCGGCCGTCGAGGCCGACCTGCGCGAGCTGCGGGGCACGGGCCGGCCGTACGGCCTCAACATCTTCGTCCCGCCGCGGTCGGCGCCCGACCGGGCCGCGGTCGAGGCCTACCGCGCCCGCCTGGCGCCCGAAGCCCACCGCTACGGCGTCGAGCTGCCGGCCCCGCGCCTGCACGACGACGACCACTTCGCGGCCAAGATCGAGCTGGCCCGGGCCGCCGTGCCCGCGTGGGTGAGCTTCACGTTCGGCATCCCGGACGCGGGCGTCGTCCGGGCGCTGCGCCGGGCCGGGTCCACGGTGCTGGTGACCGTGACGGACGCCGACGAGGCCGCACAGGCCGTGGCGGCGGGCGCCGACGCGCTCGTGGCCCAGGGCGGCAGCGCCGGCGGGCACTCCGCCACCACCCGCCCCGGCGACTACACCGGTGACCGCGGCACGGCGGACGTGGTGCGCGAGGTGCGGGCGGCGGTGTCCGTGCCGGTGGTGGCGGCGGGTGGGGTGGGTGACGCGGCGGACGTCGCGGGCCTGCTGGCCGCCGGCGCGACGGCGGTGCAGGTGGGCACGATGTTCCTGCCCGCGGCCGAGGCGGGCACGAAGGAGGCGCATCGCGCGGCGCTGGGTGGCGCGGGGGCCACGGTGGTCACCCGGGCGTTCACCGGACAGCCGGCCCGGGGGCTGCGGAACCGGTTCACGGACACGTACTCCGCGTACGCGCCTGTCGCCTATCCGGCCGTGCACCATCTGACCGCGCCCATCCGGGCCGCCGCGGCGCGGGCCGGCGACGCCGGTGCGCTCAACCTGTGGGCGGGCACGGCGTTCGCCCGGGCCCGGCCGGGCACCTGCCGCGAGATCCTGGACCGGCTGAGCTGAGCCGTTCGCCGGTCATTCCCGAGCCGCGAACGACATTGTCAGGAAACGCACAGCAGTCCTGGAACCGACAGTTAGACGAGGTTCTAGGAATCGCATTGCGCAGGCCCGATGAATCACCTCCACCGGCATTCCGCGTCCCGAACGCCCCTTTTCCGGGGCTTTCGTGATCACGCAAGGTGGCCGCTGCACCACTTTCCCGGTGGCTGCCCCCCACGCATCTCGGTATCGTTCCGGCAGGACATCCGCTTCCGAGCCGCCATCGCCACGGGCGCGGCAGCGATCTTCGCGCGGAGAGCCGTCCCGTTCGCCGGCCGCGCCGAAAGGCGACCCGGAAATGGCGGGAAAGACGTTTCTGCAAAACACGGGGGATACACCATCATGGGGCGACCTGAACGACCACTCGACCCGGACGCCGGCCCGCTGGAGGCGTTCGCCGTCGAACTGCGTGAGCTGCGGAACGCCGCGGGCCGGGCCAGCTACCGGGCGCTGGCGCAACGGGCCGGCTTCTCGCCGTCGGTGCTGTCCGCGGCGACGAGCGGATTCAGCCTGCCGACCCTGCGCGTGACGCTGGGCCTGGTGACCGCGTGCGGCGGGGACGAGGCGGCCTGGACGCGGCGCTGGCACGCCGTCGCCGGGGAGCTGCGGGCCGCCGCCGCGCCGGGACGGGTGGACACTCGGCCGCCGCGGGCCACCACGGCGTACCCGCGTCCGGTGCGGTCCCAGCCGGCCCGGCGACCCCATCCCGGCCGCTCACCGGCGTCGCCGTCGCGGCCGGGACGGTGGCCGTCTGGGCGTTCGGCCGAGCCGCTGCGCCAGGTCTCGGGACCGGTGGGGATCCGGCCGGCGCCGGGCGGTTCGGGGCGCCCGGATCAGCCGGTCGCGCTGTCGCCGTCCCGGCCCGGCCGCGACGTCCGGGATCGCCTGTCCGGAACGCGGCCGCATCCCGACCGGCCGCCCATCGGGATGTCGCTCCCGGATCAGGCACACACCCGGCTCGCCCATCCCGACCAACCACCCACCCCGCTCCCCCGGACCGCCCACCCCGACCCCGACCTGTCGCATCCCGACCAACCACCCACCCCGCTCCCCCGGACCGCCCACCGCGACCCCGGCCCGTGGTGTCCCGATCTGCCACCCGGCGGGCTGGCGCTTCCGGGCCTTCCGCCGGCCGGTCTGTCCTCTTCGGAGACGAATTCCGTGGATCGGCCGTGGACGCCTTCCGCCCCGATCCCTTCCGGCGGAGTCCCGGCCGCCCGGATCCGCCTCGCTCCCGTGCCGCGGCCGGCCCAGCTTCCGGCCGCCGCCGTCCGGCTCGCCGGTCGCGCCGATGAGTGCGCCCGGATCACCGCGCTGAGCGACCGCGGCCGCCCGCCCGTCCTTCTCAGCGGGCCGATCGGCGCCGGCAAGAGCGCCACCGCGATGCACTGGTGTCACCGCAACGCGGCCCGGTTCCCGGACGGCGTGCTCTACGCCGATCTGGCCGACCCGGGCACCGGCCCGCACGAGGCCCTGACCGGCTTCCTGCTCGCCCTGGGCATCGCGCCGGACCGGGTCCCGGCCCACCCCGCGCACTGCGCCGCGCTGTACCGGTCGCTGATCGCCGGTCGGCGGATGCTCGTCCTGCTGGACAACGCGGCCGACGAGACCCAGCTGGGACTGCTGCTCGCCGCGGCGCCGGGCAGCCAGGTGCTGATCACCAGCCGCAGCCGGCTGGCCGGCCTGGACGGGCTCGCCCGGCTGACGCTGGAGCCGCTGCCCCCCGAACAGGCGGTGGCCCTGCTCGGCACCATCACGGGACACGACCAGGTGGCGGAGCACCTCGAGCACGCGGTCGAGGTGGCGGCCCTCTGCGACCACCTGCCGGTCGTGCTGCGCACGATCGGCACGCGGATCGCTCTCCACCGCGGCTGGACCCTGCCGCGAGCTGCCGCACACCTGCGCGACGAACGCGGGCGCATCGACAGCCTCGCCCCCGGCCTGCGCGACAGCTTCCGCGCCGCGCACCGGGCCCTGGACCCCGACAGCCGCCGGATGCTGATGCGGGTGGCCCGGCTGCCTCAGGCCGAGTTCGACGCCGGTGGACCGGCCCGGGCCGGGCAGATGGCGCTCGAACAGGCCGAGGAGTCCCTCGAAGCCCTCGTCGACGCGGGACTACTGCAGGCCGCGCCGGCCCGGGGGCGGTACCGGCTGCCGGTGCTGTTCCGGCTGCTTGCGCTGGAGGTTTTGCGCAGCGCGACGCCGGTGGCTGCTGTGCAGGCGGCCGGCTGAGTGGCGTGGGTGGCCGAGC
>NZ_BOMQ01000031.1 GCF_016862275.1 Actinoplanes nipponensis
AGGATGGGCCGCCGAGCGCGATGCCGGCCGAGCGGCGCCCGGGTCGGCGCACGCGCCCGGGTCGGCGCGCACGGCCGATCGGAGCATGACGCCGGCGATGGCACCTGGGCCGTCACCGGCCGCCGTCCCGGACCGCGTTCGCCCAGAACTGGCTGCGGTACACCCCGTCGCCGGCCAGGTGCTCGGCGACGGTAGGCCCGTCGGCAAGCGGCCGGTCCGCGGTGGGCGCGGCGGCGTGGGGCCCGGCGAGCCGGTCGAGCTCCTCGCGGCCCAGGGACGGGTTCAGCGGCCCGGTCTGCCCGGTGAGCAGCAGCGCACGGGCTGCCCGGTGCACCGTCGCGTAGGCCAGCTGGGCCAGCGCCGGCCCGATGCTGATCCGGGCCACGCCGTGGGCGGCCCACCCGGCCACCGGGATGCCGCCCGGCTCGGCCAGGACGTTCACCGGGGCGGCGACGGCCCGCACCAGCGACACGACGGCGTCCACGCCGGCCCCGGCCGGGAAGATGCTGTCGGCGCCGGCGCCGAGGTAGGCCGTGGCCCGGTTCACCGTGTCGGCCAGCCGGGTGGCCGGATCGCCCACCGTGCGCAGGTAGGTGTCCACCCGCGCGTTGATGAGCACCGGCACCCCGCAGTCGTCGGCGGCGCGGCGGGCGGCGGCGAGGCGGGCGCACTGCTGTCCCACCGGGCGCAGCCGCCCCGGCCCGTCGTCATCGCCGTCCTCGATGGTGACGCCCACCGCGCCGGCGTCCACGACGGCGCGTACGGTGTCGGCGACCTGACCCGGCACCGTCCCGTACCCGGTCTCGATGTCGGCATCGACCGGCACCCGCACCGCCGCCGCGATCCGGCGCACCGCCTCGACCAGGTCGCGCCGTTCCAGGCGCTCGCCGTCGCGGGCGCCCAGGCTCCAGGAAATGCCGGCGCCGGTCGTGGCGACCGCCGCCGCGCCGAGGCTCTCCACGATGCGGGCGCTGGCCACGTCCCACACGTCGACCAGCAGCAGCGGGTCACCCGGGCGGTGAAGGCGGCGGAAGGCCTCGGCCTGCTCCCGTCGCGTCGTCATCGACCCCGCCGCGGGCGGCCCGCCGGAGCACCCGGCCCGGCCGGCGCACCGACCTCCCACCGTCCCGCTGGCCCACCGATCAACCGCCGGCCCGCTGACCCGCCGACCGACCGCCGGCCCGCCGACTCGCCGATCAACCGCCGACATGCCGAACCGCAGGCCGTAAAACCGCCGACCACCCGCCGACCCGCCGAGCCGCAGGCCGTCAACCCGCCAAACACCCGCCCACCGGCCAAACCGCAGACCGCCGACCCGCCGACCACCCGCCCGGCCACGGATCCCCCGGCCGCCGGGGTGCCGGTCAGTAGTCCGGGCGCTTGCACAGCAGGGCCGCCCGCTCCACGATTTCGGGCTGGTAGACGCGCTCCTGCCACTCCGCCGGGTCCACCGGCTCCAGGGCGATCGAGACGACGTTCTCGGCGCAGCCCAGCGCCTCGCCCACCGCCGACGTCAGGGCGGCGACCAGCGTCGCGCGCCGCTCGTCGTCCAGCGGCACCGGGAAGTGCTTGATGTTGATGTGGGGCACGACTTCCTCCTCTAGTCAGCTCGGCACGTGCGGGTGGACGGCGATGGCCTCGGCCAGCAGCCCGACGTCGGGCTCGCGGAGCACGCTGTAGTGGTCCGCGTCGAGGGTCACCACCGTCGGCGGCCGGCGCGAGTAGCCGGCACCGGCGTCGATGAACGAGTAGTCGTCGCCGTGGACCCGGCACACGGTCACCGGGGCGGCCACGCACCGGCCGGTCAGCTCGGCGAAGGTGTACGTGTGCCGGTACCGCCCCGCCGCCACCGCGGTGATCCGGCTCACCGTCGCGGCGTCCAGGCCCGGGAAGGACGCGGTGATGTACGCCGCGAAGGTCCGCTCGTCCCGGCTGGCGCGCACGCACGCGTCGGCCGCCGGGCCGTACAGCTCCCCGGCGAAGACCGAGTAGAGCACCCGGACGAACGTCTCGTCGGCGAAGGACGGCCGGGACACCCCGCCCCCGGCCCGCACCCGTGGTGAGCCGGGGGCGATGAGGACCAGGTGCTCCACCTGCTCGCCGGCCCGCTCCAGCTGGTGCGCCGCCTCGAAGGCCACCCGGGCGCCGAAGGAGTAACCCCACAACGTGTACGGCCCGGCCGGTTGCCGCCGGCGGATCTGCTCCAGGTCGGCGGCGGCCATGTCGGCGACGCGCTCGTGCGGCGCCTCCCCGGCGTTCACGCCGTGCGCCTGCACGCCGTAGAAGCCGCGGTCCGTGGTGATCCGGGCGGCCAGCGCGCGCAGGCTCATCGGGTAGCCGCCCAGGCCGGGCCAGCAGAAGATCGGCGGGCCGGCGCCGTCCGCGCGCAGCCGCACCAGCCGCGCGGCGCCGCGCCGGGCGGGCGCGCCGAGCCGCCGGGCGAGCTGCTCGACGGTCGGCGCCTCGAACACCGTCTGCACCGGCAGGCTGGTCCCGAACTCCTTGTTCAGCTCGGTGACCAGCCCCACCGCGATCAAAGAGTTGCCGCCGGACTCGAAGAAGTCGTCCTGCACCGAGACCGCGTCCCGGTGCAGGCGGCGGCCCCAGACCGCCGCGATGCGCTTCTCGATCGGCGTCCGCGGGGCGACGAACGGGCGCTCGGCGGCGTCGACGCCCGTCTCGGCCAGGGCCGCCAGCGCCCGCAGGTCGATCTTCCCGTTCACCGACAGCGGCATCTTGTCGAGCACCACCACCTTGTTGGGCAGCATGTACTCCGGCAGCAGGCCGACCAGGTCGTCCCGGATGATCTCGGCGGGCCCGCGCATGTGCACGAGGTCCTCGCGCATGTCGCGGCCGCGCAGCTGTTCGGCGCTCACCGGGCCGCCGACGCAGAAGTAGGACGGACCGGTGGCCCGGCCGGCGGCAGCCAGCACGGCGTCGAGCCGGCGCGCGGCGGGCAGCGGATGCCCGGAGCGCGAGCTGTAGCCGGACGCCATGAAGCCGAGGCCGAGGCGGGTCCCCGTGAGCTGCAGGCGTTGCAGGGCCCGGCCCAGGTCGCAGTAGTGCCGCCAGCGCGGCCCGGCCGGGCGGGTCAGCGCGATGCCGAAGCTGGCCCGGTCGTAGACCTGCTGGTTGATGGCGATGACGTCCCGGCGGCGGATCACGTCGTCGCCGATCCGGGCGAACCGGCCGCCGGCGTACGCGTACAGCCCGTCCGGCAGCCCCGCGACCCGGCCGCGGTGGGTCTGCACGTAGACCTCGACGCCCGTGGCGCGCGGCCGGGAGCCGTACGGCGTCAGCTCCCAGGTGCCGATGTAGTGGTCGTCCGGCGTGGCACCCAGCCTGTCCCGCAGCTGCGGCCGGTGACTGTGCGCGCTGATGTCCAGCCCGTAGCGGGGCAGGACGTGTTCGAGCAGGCCGACCAGGTGACCGGCCTCGAACTCCAGCACCTCCTCGACGTTGCTGCGGTAGACCGCGCTGATCGCCGGCGTACGCCCGAGCAGGTGCACCCGGGCCATCGGGCCGCCGCCGGTGGTGTCGCCGACGCGGACGAGCTGGTGCCGCACCGGGTGGTAGTAGTACAGGCCCGGCGCCACCGCCGGCACGCCGTCGAGCTCCAGCACGACCTGCACGCCGTACAGCGAGCCGGGCGACGCGTAGCCGTACTTGGGCAGCAGGCGTTCGGGGCTGTGGTACTGGCCCAGGTAGCGCAGGATCTCGCCGAGGGTCGGCAGGTCGAGCCGGCCGGGCGTCGTGCTCGGGGCGGCGCCGGGTGGTTCGTCCGCGCCAAGCAGGCGTTCCAGGTCGTGGCGGCCGATCGGCTCGCCGTCGTAGAACCGGTAGGTCTTGCGGGCGAACACCAGGTCGCGCTGCTCGGCCGTCGCGATCTCGCCGGGCAGGGCCACGACCGGCTGGCCGGCCAGCTCGTCGTCCGGGCGGCAGCCGAGGTTGGCCAGCTGGGCCCGGATCTGCACCCGGCTCTCCTTGGACTTGTGGTGCGCGCCGTGGATGCCCTGATCCATCAGCACGGCTTCCTTCTCGTCGAGCTCGGCGAACGCGATCATGGAGTCGAAGCCGGTCTTCGGGTCCGGGCGCACGACCACCGCGGCGGCGGCGACCCAGTCGTGGCTCTCGATCGCCAGCCGGATCTCGTCCAGCTCGATCCGGAAGCCGCGCAGCTTGACCTGGTTGTCCGCCCGCCCGACGAAGTGGGCGCGGCGGCCGGCGTCCCAGTAGGCGAGGTCGCCGGTGCGGTACAGCCGGGTGTGCCCCGGCTCCGCGGCCGGGTCCGTCAGGAAGGCCGCGTCGGTCAGGTCCGGCCGGCCGAGGTAGCCGCGGGCCACCTGCGGGCCGCTGATGTAGAGCTCGCCGACCTCGCCGGCCGAGACGGCCCGGCGGTGCTCGTCGAGGATGTGGTAGCGCAGGCCGGGGACCGGCCGTCCGATGGAGACGGCGCGCGGGCCCTGCGCCACGGCGGCCGGCCGGACCCGGTACGACGAGGTGTTGATCGTGCACTCGGTGGGCCCGTACAGGTTCACCAGCTCGACCTCAGGCACGGCCGCGTGTAGTTGCAGGGCGAGGTTGCGCGACAGCGCCTCGCCGCCGCTGAAGATCTGCCGCAGGCTGGGGCACCCGGGCAGCTCCTCGGTGTCGACCAGGGCGTGCAGCAGCGTCGGCACGCACTGCAGCGTCGTCACCTCATGGCGCCGCAGCGCCGCGATGATCCGGTCGGGGTCCCGGTGCAGGCCCGGCCGGCCCGCCACGACGGTCGCGCCGCAGGCCGGGGCGAGGATCTCCCACTGCGCCGCGTCGAAGCCGGCGGGCGTCTTCTGCAGCAGGACCGTCTCCGGCCCGATCCGGTGCGCATCGCGCAGCCAGCGCATCTGGTGGGCGATGGCGCCGTGCTCGACCATCACGCCCTTGGGGGCGCCGGTGCTGCCGGACGTGTAGATCACGTAGGCGAGGTGACGGGGGTCGGGCGGCTGCGCCTCGGCCGGCGGGGCGGCCGGCGCCGCCGCGAGCTCCGACATGGTCACGACGCGCACGCCCGGGGGCACCAGCCGGGCCAGCGCGGCGGCGAGATGGTCCTGGGCCAGCACCAGCCGCAGGCCCGCCTCTTCGATCATGTACCGCAGCCGCTGCTCCGGATACTCCGGCGACAACGGCAGATAGGCGGCGCCCGCGAAGAGAATTGACCAGGCGCCCAGGATCAGTTCCGCCGACGATTCCGCAGACAATCCCACCGGCCGGTCGGCGAGTTCTCCGTCGCGGCCCAGATATGCGCCTCCGGAACGCGCCCGGTCAAAGAAATCGGCGTATCGCACGCGGTGCCCGCCGGCCACCAGGGCGGGCCGGTCCGGGTGCTCCCGGGCGTTGTCACGCAGCATGCCGAGGATCGTCGCCGCGTGCCCACGGCTGACCTCGGCCCTGCTGTTTTCCCTGCTCAGCACGATATTGCTCCAGCACGCTCGACGGTGGTCGGGACCGGGCGACCGGCCGGCGCCCGGGTGGGGCGCGCTTCACCGGCGCACCGCGACGGACGCGGTGAGCCCATCGAAAGGGCTCCCGACATTGACCGGAAGGCCGGGGTGTGCCGATCTCGCCAAGCCAATCAATCAAGGGGGTGGCCCTGTCAATCGGTCAACTCGGACGGTCGGATATCGGCACTTGCGGTCAGTCGCCGCCGGCCTAAGAATGGGGCCGTCACGTTCGGTGCCGGCCCGGCGAACAGATCGAGAGCCGACACTGCCCGGCCCGGATTCGGGGGCCGGCCGCCGCGCCGCCGGCGCTTCGGGCAACCCCGCGTCACCCAGCAGAAAGGTCCGGTATCCGTGCGCGCTCCCCGTGGTCAGCCGCGACTGCCGCAGATCCTCGCCGAGGATCTGCGGGCGGTCCTGGCTCGCGACCCCTCCGTGCACACCCGGGTCGAGGCGCTGCTGCACCCGGGTCTGACCGCTATCTGGCTGCACCGCGCGGCCCACTTCTGGTACCGCACCGGGCACCGCGTGGTGGCCCGCCTGATCATGACCGCGGCCCGCGCCCTGACCGGGGTGGAGATCCACCCGGGCGCACGGCTGGGCCGGCGGGTGTTCATCGACCACGGGGCCGCGGTGGTGATCGGGGAGACCGCCGTCGTGGGTGACGACGTCACCCTGTTCCATCAGGTCACGCTGGGCGCGGTGGGGTGGTGGCGGGACAACGCGCGCGAGCCGGGCGCCCGGCGGCATCCCGTGATCGGCGCCGGCACGGTGCTGGGTGCGGGAAGCAGCGTGCTGGGCGCCGTCACCGTCGGCGAGCGGTCGTTCATCGGCGCTCACGCCCTGGTCCTGCAGGACGTGCCGGCCCGGGGCCGCGCGACCGCTGCGGCCGCCGTACCGCTGGCGCCGCCGGCCCGGACGGCGCCGCAGCCGATCGACCTTCTGCGTCACACCGCGTCCGCAGGTTCGTGGTGAGCGTTCCCGCGCCGATCGCTCGGCGCCGCACAGATGAGGTGAACACCGTGCTCGACAATCCGCCGCAGGCGCCGCCGTCCACTCCGCGGATCGCCGACAGCATCGAGGACCTGATCGGGCGCACGCCCCTGCTGCGGCTGCCCCGGCGGGACGCCGCCCCCGGGGCGCAGGTGCTGGCCAAACTGGAATCGGCCAACCCGCTGGGCAGCATCAAGGACCGCGCGGCGCTGTGGATGCTGCGCGCCGCGGAGCGGTCCGGGCAGCTCGCCCCCGGCGGCACCGTGGTCGAGGCCACCTCGGGCAACACCGGGATCGCCCTGGCCGCCCTCGCCGCGGCCCGGGGCTACCGGTGCGTCATCGTCTTGCCCGACAGCGCCACCGCCGAGCGGATCGGGCTGCTGCGCGCGCTCGGCGCCGAGGTGGAACTCACCCCGCACGAGCTGCGCTACCAGGGCGCCATCGACCGGGCCGCGGCGCTCACGGCGGCTATCCCCGGCGCCTGGTACCCGCAGCAGCACACCAACGCCGACAACGTCCGCGCGCACCGGGAGACCACCGGTCCGGAGATCTGGGCCGACACCGCCGGGCGGGTCGACATCCTGGTCTGCGGCATCGGCACCGGTGGCACGCTGTCCGGGTCCGCGGCGTACCTCAAGCGCCACAACCCGGACCTGCGGGCGGTCGCGGTGGAGCCGGCCACCTCGGCGCTGCTCTCCGGCGGCGAGCCCGGCACGCACTGCATCCCCGGCCTCAACGGCGGATTCATCGCCGACACCACCGACGTCGCGCTGATCGACGAGGTGCTCACGGTCACCGACGACGAGGCGGCCGCCACCGCGCGCTGGCTGGCCCGCCGCGCCGGGGTGCTGGCCGGGATCTCGTCCGGCGCCGCCGCGCACGCGGCCCTGCGGGTCGCCGCCCGGCCGGAGAACGCCGACCGCGTCATCGTGGTCGTGCTGCCCGACACCGGCGAGCGGTACCTGAGCGTCTGGGCCCATGAAGCCGCCGAGACCGACGAGGACCCCCGACGATGAATCCCGACCGTACCGTGCTCATCGTCGGCGGGCTGCCGGAGACCGTCCGGACCGCCAAGGAGCTCGGCCTCGAGGTGCTGCTGCTGCAGCATCCGGACAAGGTGACCGCGGAGCAGGAGTCCCTGGCCGACGTCCTGGTGGCGGTGGACTTCACCGACTGGGCGGCCACCGAGCCGGTCGTGCGCCGGCTGCACGACGAGCACGGCTTCGCCGCCGCCGTGTCGCTGACCGAGCCGGGTCTGGAGCCCGCGGCCCGGGTCAACGACCACTACGGCCTGGGCGGCACCGGCCACGAGGCCACCCGGCGGATCCGCGACAAGTGGGCGATGCGGCGTCACCTGGCCCGGCTCGACCCGGAGGCCGTGCAGGCCCGGCTGCTGCTGCACCGCGGCGATCTGGAGGCGTTCGGCGACGAGCACGGCTATCCGTTCATCGTCAAACCCACCGACGCCACCGCGAGCATCGGCGTGTTCAAGGTGGACGGCCCGGCCGACGCCGAACGGATCTGGCAGCAGGTGTCGGCCCTGCGGGGCACCCGCACCGACCGCATCTCCACCATGTACGTGCTCCAGGACTTCCTGATGGAGCAGTACGTCGAGGGCGCGGAGTTCAGTGTGGAGTCGTTCAGCTTCGCCGGGCGGCACGTGATCGTGGCGATCACCGAGAAGTTCACCGCCGAGGGGCACTTCGCCGAGCTGGGTCACGCCGTACCGGCCCGGGTGGGCGAGGAGGTGGCCGAGCGCGTCCGGGCGGCAGTCGCGCGGTTCCTGGACCACATGGGCGTCACCGACGGTGTCTGCCACACCGAGGTACGCGCGGGCGAGCACGCCGTCCGGGTCATCGAGGGTCACACGCGCTGGGGTGGGGACGCCATTCCCGAGCTGGTGCTCGCCGCGTACGGGGTGGACCTGGGGCGGCTGGCCGTGGGCTGGCCGTTCCGGCTGGTGGAGGAGCTGCCGGACCGGCCGGCGCCGCACGCCGGGGCCAGCTCGCGCTTCCTCGTCGGCGCCCACGGCCGGGTGACGGCGGTCGAGGGCGTGGAGCAGGCCCGCGCCCTGCCCGGCGTCCTCGCCGTCAAGATCACCGCCAAGCCGGGTGACCCGGTGCGCCCGCTGCGGGACAACTGGGACCGGCTCGGGCTGGTCGCGGTCACGGCCGCGGACGCCTCGGCCGCCATCGAGCTCGCCGAGCAGGTGACCACCACGGCCCTGCGCATCACGGTCGAGGACGAGTACGGCCGGGTCAGCACCGCCCGGCTCGCCGAGCTCGGCCCGAGCCTGGTGGAGGCGCCGTGAGCGTCCTGATCCTGCACCGCAACCCGCTGGAGCCGTTCCCCTACGACCGCTGGCTGCACGACTATCCGGGCGACATCGTCGTGCTGGCCGACCGCAGCCGCTTCGCGCCGGGCGGCGAGCCGGTCCCCGTGGACGACCGGAACTTCTCGCGGCTGGAGGTGCTGGACCGCTTCGACACCGACGTGGTCGTCAAGCGGGGCCTGGACCTGTGCGGCGAGTTCGGTGTCACGCACGTGATCGCGCACCACGAGGCCGACGTGGACGCCGCCGCCCAGATCCGCGAGCACCTGGGACTCGACGGCCCCTGGACCGCCGACGTCCTGCCGTTCCGCGACAAGGCCCTGATGAAACAACGCGTCCGCCGGGCCGGCCTCGACGTGGCGCCGTACGTCCTGGCCCGCGACGCCGGGCAGGCGCGGGAGTTCATCGCCGCCCAGGGGCTGCCGGTCGTCCTCAAGGACCGCGCCGGCTACAACGCCATCGGGCTGCACATCCTGCGCGACGAGCCGGCCACGACGCGGGCGCTGGCCGCCGCCTACGCCGGCGGCGAGCGCGACGACCTGCTGCTCGAGCGGTTCGTGCCGGGCCGGATGTGCCACGTGGACGGGCTGGTCGTCGGCGGCCGCACGGTGCTGGCCTGGCCGGCGCAGTACCAGTACGACCTGGCCTCGTTCGGCTCGGATCCCGGGGCCCGCATCGACCTGACCTTCGAGCCGGGCGACCCGCTCACCGCACGGCTGCTCGACTTCGCGGAGCGGACCCGGGCCGCGCTGACCGACGCCGGCAGCCGGCTCACCGATCACGGGTTCCACGCCGAGATCTTCCACACCCCGGACGACCGGCTGGTGCTCTGCGAGATGGCGAGCCGCCCGGCCGGGGCGAAGATCCGCGAGGTGTTCGAGGCGCTGTTCGCCATGAACCTCGGCGAGTACGCGACCCGCGCCCAGCTCGGCCTGCCCCTGCCCGGGCTCGGGGCCGGCGCCCCGCCGGCACCCCGGACGATGGCGGGCCAGGTGCTGATGATGAAACGCCCCGGTAGGGTCAGGTCCGTGCCGTCGCCACCGCCGGAGCCGTGGGTGCACCGGTTCTGGCGGTACGCCGAGCCGGGCCAGGTGATCCCCCCGGCCGCCGGCTCCTCGGACTTCCTCCTCGCCGCCGTTGGCACCGCGCCCACCCGCGAGGGGTGCCTCCGCCGGCTGCGCGCGCTCGGCGACCGCTTCACGGCGCAGACCGTCATCGAGGAGCCCGCATGAAGCGGTCGACGCAGGCGCGGTACATGCTGGGCATGGTGGTCGACGCCACCGGCAGCGGCATGTACCTGCCGCTGTCGCTGCTGTACTTCCACCACAACACCGGCCTGAGCATCACCCGGGTCGGCGCGATCATCAGCGCCGCGGCGGTCCTGGGCCTGGTGAGCAACCCGATCACCGGCGTCCTGGTGGACCGGTACGGCGCCCGGGCCGTCGTGGTCGGCGGCTACCTGGTCCGCGCGACCGCGTTCGCCAGCTATCCGCTGGTGCACGACCCGGTGCCGTTGTTCCTGGCCGTGCTGGTGATGGCGATCGGCGACGTGTCCTTCTCGCCGTCCATCCAGTCGTTCATCGCGGAGATCGCCGAGGGCGCGGCCCGGGACAGGCTGATCGCCGCCCAGCGCAGCCTGCGCAACGCGGGGCTCGGCGCGGGCGGCCTGCTCGCCGGGGCCGCGCTGGCCCTGGGCAGCGACCGGGCCTACCACGGGATCGTGCTGGGCAGCGCGGTGGCGTTCGCCGTCGCGGCCCTGCTGATCCGCTCGATACCCACCCGCCCGCGCGCCACGGCGGTCACCCGCACCGCCCGCGGCTACCGGCTGGTGGCACGCAACCGTCCGTTCCTGGCCCTGACCCTGCTCAACGTGCCGGTGGCGTTCGGCTACATGGTGCTGTCGGTGAGCCTGCCCGTATACGTCACCCAGGAACTGGATCAGCCGAGCTCCCTGGTGGGCGTGCTCTACGCGGTCAACACCGTGGGCATCGCCGTGTTGCAGATCCCGGTGACGCGGCTGCTGACCCGCTACCGGCGGACCCGGTCGGTCGCGCTGGGCGCGACGGTGTTCGCGACGTCGTTCGTGGCGTACGCCGTCCTGGGCGTCGTCTCGACCGGCACCGCGCTGGTCATCGGGGTGTTCGTGGCGACCGCGGCCTTCACGGTCGGCGAGCTGATGCACGGCGCGACCGCCTCGGCGATGGTGGCCAGCGCGGCGCCGGCCGAGACCCGGGGCCGGCACCTGGCGGTCTACCAGCTGTCCTGGGCGGTGCCGACCGCGCTCGCCCCGGCCGTGCTGACCGGGCTGCTGACGGCGTCGCCGACCGGGATGTGGCTGGTGCTGGCGACGGCGGTCGGCGGGGCCGCGGCGGGGGTGCTGCGGCTGGAACCGCGACTGCCGCGGGCGGCGGTGCGGCCGGGAACGCCGGAGCCGGAGCCGGGCAGCACCGGGGCGGAGACCACCGAGCCGGAGCAGGCCGACCCGTCCCGCGCGCTGCGGGACGCCTGAGCCGTCCCGGGCTCCCGGCGGGGCGATTCCTGTCGTACCCCGGGGGCAGGATCGCGGCCTGACTCAGCAGCGCATCGCGATGGTCACCGGCGCCAGCCGCGGGGTCGGCAAGGGCGTCGCCCTCGCCCTCGGCGCGGCCGGTTACACGGTGTACGTCACCGGCCGGTCGACCGACGCCGCGGTCACCTATCCGCGGGTCGGCGGCAGCGTCGAGCAGACCGCGCGGGAGGTGACCGCCGCCGGCGGCGCCGGCGTCGCGATGGTGTGCGACCACACCTGGGGGCAGCCGCTGTCGGTGTGGGACGACATGTTCGCCGGTGGCGTGCGGGCGCACTACGCCGCCACGGTGCTCGCCGTCCCCCTGCTGCGCCCGGGCGCCCTGGTCGTCACGGTCTCCTTCTTCCCGGGCAGCTACCTCAGCGGCGAGGACCAGGTGGCGTACAGCGTCGCCAAGGCGGCCGACGACCGGATGATCGCCGTGATGGCCGAGCAGCTGCGGCCGCGGCGGGTCACCGCCGTGGGGCTCTACCCCGGCCTGGTCCGCACCGAGGGGGTGCTCAGGGCCGCGGAGTTCCTGGACCTGTCCCGATCGGAGTCGCCCGAGTTCGTCGGGCGCGCGGTGGTGGCGCTGGCCGGCGGCCCCGGGGTGGCCCGGCACACCGGCCGCTGCCTGGTGGCGGCCGAGCTCGCGGCCGAGTACGGCTTCACCGACGTGGACGGCGCCCGGCCCGTCAGCGCGCGGGCCCACTTCCGCGACCGGGCCGGGGGCGGTTGACAGGGATCGATGGATGGACTGGTGTGGACGTCACCATCCTTCGATGTCGCAGGAGGCTCGATGTCATCCAGACGCCGCTGGGCGGTCACCGCCGCCACAGCCGTGCTGACCGCCGGACTGCTCACCCACCCCGGCGCGAGCGCCGCCGCCCCGCCCGGCGGACCCGGCGCCGCGCCGGCGATCGCCCTGGCCGCCGGCGAACACGCCCTGATCCGCTTCCGGCTGCCGGACGAGGCCGCGTTCCAGCGCCTGGTCGCCTCCGGCGCCGACGTCGCCACCCGGCCGCGTACCACGGACGGGCAGGTCATGGCCGATGTCGTGGTCGACGCGGCCGAGCTGGGCGCGCTCACCAAGCGCGGCGCGGTGGCCGTCCAGGTGATCCAGACGCAGGACGACGGCGCGCGGCGGCTCGCCGAGGGCCAGGCCCGCAGCCGGCTCGCCGGCGAGGACACGCTGCAGTTCCTGCAGGCCTACTGGTGGACCTCCGGCGGCCGGACGTTCCTGCAGACGCAGGTGGCCACCACGGCCACGGACGACCCGGACGTCGAGATCACCGTGACCTGGACGACGGCCGACGGCACCACCGGCAGCTACTCGCTCTACCGGTTCGAGGACTCGGGCGAGTACCAGTACCACGTCCAGGTGCCGCAGCGGCTGCCCGCGCGGCCGGTGACGGTGAGCGCGACGTCCAGCCTCGGCGGGCGGTCGCGGACGATCACGCCGGCGGTCTGGCCCGGCGCGACCCCGCCGGCGCTGCCCGGCGGCTACCAGCGCGACTTCATCGACGCGTACCTGACCCCGACCGACATCAAGGCCCGGATCAAGCGGCTGAGCCGGCAGTACGCCGGCCTGGTCGACGTGATCGACCTGCCCAACCGCACCCAGGGGTACCGCCGCACCGCGGCCGCGTACCTCGGCGACCCGGCCGCGGCGGCCGTCGTGGTGGAGTCGGTCAGGTTCGGCGACCAGGGCATGAACGGCGTCCAGGTGCGCACGGTCGACCCGGGACAAGCGAACAGGCCGCTCGGTGCGACGTACCGGGACCGGGTCCTGACCGTCTCGCTGGCCACCGACGCCGGCGGCAAGGTGATCAGCACGACCGACGACGTGGCCGCCTTCATCACGGCCCGGTATCCGCAGCGCTTCAACGCGTTCGTCGAGGAGGGGTCCGCGGGCGTGCCGATGCCGGTCGCCGGCCCGGCCCGCCTCGACGACGGCCTGGCCGGCACCGAGGTGCCGCGCCGGCCGTGGACGGTGCAGGCCCTGCGGATCGGCGCGGTGCGCGACGGGTCCAAGGTGGGCGTGCTCGCCTACAGCCAGGAACACGCCCGCGAATGGGCCACGCCGCTGGTCACGCTGGAGTTCGCCGAGCGCCTGCTGGCCAACTACGCGACCGACCCGGCGACCCGGGAGCTGCTGGACTCGGTCGACGTGTTCGTGATCCCGACGGCCAACCCGGACGGCGCGAACTACTCGTTCAACGACTTCAACTTCCAGCGCAAGAACCTGGTCAACCACTGCACCGGCGCCAACCGCGACCCCCGCCTGCGCAACTCCTGGGGCGTCGACGTCAACCGCAACTACACCGTCGGCTCCTACTTCGACGGCTACGTCGGCGGCAGCCCCAACTGCCTGTCCGGCACGTACGCCGGCACCGGGGAGCTGTCGGAGGCGGAGAGCCGCAACGTGATCGCGCTGGCCAAGGCGCACACCAACATCAAGTACGCGCTGAACGTGCACAGCTACGGCGGCTACTTCATGTGGTCGCCGGGCGCGTACAAGGCGGCGGGCCGGGTCACGCTGCCCCGGCCGTCCATCGACGAGGCGAAGTACTTCCAGGACAGCGCCCGCCGCATCGTGGGCGCCATCTCCGCCTCGCGGGGCACGGTGACCTGGCCGGCGTACACGGGTCCGGTCGCCGACGTGCTGTACTCGGCGGCCGGCAACTCCGCCGACCAGCTGTACTACGAGCTGGGCATCGCCGCCTGGGACTTCGAGGTAGGCAACGACCTCTGGAACGAGGAGACCGGCCAGTGGGAGGGGGTGGGCTTCCAGCCGCCCTTCGCGGAGGCGCACGCCGAGTCCCAGGAGTACGCGGACGGTCTGATCGAACTGGTCCGCATCGCCCGCGACAGCGCCGCGGCCGCGCGTTAGCCGTGCTGCCGACGGACGGTGGCCGCGGGGGGATCTAGCAGGGGGTGAGGGCCTTCGGGTCCGGGGGACGGCGACGTCCCGCCGGGTTGCCGGAGGCCCTCAGGTCCGCCGTGATGCGCGGGCTCACCTGCAGGCGACCGCCGGGCTCAGCGCGTCGACGAGGCGGGTGGCGGCCCGGGCGTGCTTCGCGTAGGCCTCCGGGAAGGCTGACACCTGGACGGTCTGGGCGGCGTCGGTGAGCCGCATCCGCTGCCAGCCGTCGACGGCGAGCAGCTTGTCGTAGAACTTGTGGGTCTGGTAGGCCGGATCGGCCAGCTGGCCGGGTGTGCCCCAGCCCTGGCTGGGGCGCTGCTGGAACAGGCCGATCGAGTCCCGGTCACCCCCGCGCAGGTTGCGCAGCCGGGACTCCTGCAGGGCGGTGGCCACCGCGATCACCTGGCCCCGGACCGGCACCCGCCGGTCGTTGCCGATGGCGACGATGAGGCGGGCGTTGGCGATCTGCTCGTCGCTCCAGCCGTCCAGCGCCGACGCGGCGGCCGAGGCCCCGGGGCGGGGCGGGCAGGCGGCGTCCGCGCGCAGCAGGGGGCTGAGGGCGAAGCCGGCCAGCACGGCGACGGCCACCACGAAGAGCGCACGCACGACGGGAGACACCTTCCGGATCATGGGGTCCGGCGAAGGGTACCGGTCGACCGCGGTCGACAGTGGACCGGAGGCGCCCGGTCGCGGATGGCGGCTCTCCGGCTCGCTCGCCCACGCCATCGGTCATGCTGTTCCCATGAGAAGTACCGTCATCGCCGCCGGCCGCCGGCACTCGCTGGGGCTGCGCGCCGACGGCGCCGTGGTCGCGGCCGGCCAGGGGACCTCCGATGAGTGCCGGGTCGAGGACTGGGCCCGGATGGTCGCGGTGGCGGCCGGCAATGTGCACACGGCGCCCAACACCGGACGGTCCCACAGCGTCGGCCTGCGCGCGGACGGCACCGTGACGGCGACGGGCTGGAACGGTGACGGGCAGTGTGACGTCACGTCGTGGCGCGACGTGACCCAGGTCGCCGCGGGCTGGCGGCGCACATTGGGGCTCGTCGCTGACGGCACAGTGCGGGCCGCGGGACGCGTCCGCGAGGGCGCATGCGACGTGGGCCGGTGGCGTGAGATCGTCGGGCTGGCCTGCGGCGACTGGCACTCGGTGGGCCTCGGAGCCGACGGGACCGTCGTCGCCGCGGGCAACGATCGGCGCGGGCAGTGCGCGGTCGGGCCGTGGCGGGACATCGCCGCCGTCGCCGCCGGCTACCTCCACACGGTCGGCCTCACCACCGACGGACGGGTCCTCGCGGTCGGGGACCCGTCGACGGGCGCCTGCGACGTCGGCGCCTGGAGCGACGTCGTGGCGGTGGCCGCCGGCAGCTACCACACCGTCGGGGTCACCGCGGCCGGCCGGGTCGTGGCCGCGGGCAACGGGGACCACGGCCAGTGCGACGTCACCGACTGGCGCGAGATCGTCGCGGTGGCGGCCGGCTCCACCCACACCCTCGGCCTGCGCGCGGACGGCACGGTCGTCGCCGCCGGCAACAACGAGCACGGTCAGTGCGACGTCACCGGCTGGACCGCGATCCGGTCGCCCCTCTGACCCGTCGCCCTCCCGGCCCGCGAAGCAGCACCGAGCGTCGCCTCCCGGGAGCGCACCACGGCCGCACGTGGGGTGCTGGTCGCCCGGGCCGGCACCGGGATCATCGGAACGTCCCGTTGAGGACGACGTCGGCGCGCATCGGCATCTCACGCCCCTCCCCCAGGTGCGGGAGAGGCGGTGCTCCGGAGTAGTCGATCGGGAACGTGCGGAGCCGGTCAGATGGCTGACGCCGCCGTGCCGGACATGCGACGCCGCGCGGCGGGCGGACCATGATCAGGCGCTGAGGGGGAACGCCGGCCCGGCCGCAGCGGATTCGGAGCGGGCCGGTGGAGCACCTGCCCCACCGCCGGATCGGCGAGACCCACCCCGCGAACGGACCGCCGAGCACACCGAGCAGCAGCGAGGCCAAGGGCGCGCGGGCAATTCCCAGCCGGCGAGCCGGCTCCCCGACGCGGGCGTCCAGAAGGCTGGCGGGTCGAAGGCGGAGAGGGCTGGCGGTGAGGAGCCGAGCAGCCTGACGGTCAAACGGTCAGGGAGGAAAGAACCTCACGGACAGAGGTCGAGCAGCGTGAAGGTCGACAAGGAGCGCGCCGCGCCGGCCCGGTCGGTGCGCACACCGAGCCCAGGGCAGATCGGCACCGCACCACCCGCCGGAACCCGACAGACGAGTTCCGCCCCTTCCCACCCCCTACCATTGATCTTGGACAATACTGGTCGCATGGCGCAGAGCGCAGGTCGCGCGCTACCGGGTACGGCGCGGGCCCGCCCCCCGCTGGCCGGCGGTCCCGCGGGCACCGGGACCGACGACCCGATGTCCGAGGAGCTGCACGGCGCGCTCCGGGCCATCGCCCTGGCCCTGGCCGACACCGACCCCTCGTCCGAGCGGGTGACCCTGGAATGGGCGCGCGACCGCACCTGCATCGCGCTCGACGCCGTCCTCGGCGACGAGGCCTTCTGGACCCGGCTCGGCGACCAGCAGGATCCCGGCGAGGCGTTCCGGGGCCTGCCGCACGGCGTCCACGATCTCGTCGACGGCGTCACGCAGATGCTCGTGGTCATCGGCATGGCCCCGGGCCCCATGGCGACGCGCATCGTCCGTCACGTGCACGCGGCGGCCGGTTCCGTCGTCTCGTGGGCCCCCGCCGCGGTCGTGACCGGCGGACTGCGCGCCGAGTTGTGGCGCCTGCGGGAGGAACTGCGGGAGGCTCGCCTGCCGACGGTGGCCGGTGGGGCGGGTCCCGGCCGCGATCCCTGGACGAGCCGGTTGCGACGGGATCTCGCCGCCGCGGTCATGCCGCTGATGTCGTTGTCGTTCCAGGGGCAGAGGGTGGTGGCGTCGGTCCTGCTCAATCTCGTCGCCTCCGCGATCTGGGCGGGCGGCGCCCTGGGCGTCGGCTGGGTCCTCGACGGCGACGCCGCCCCGGCACCCCCGGCCCAGGCCGCCCCGGCCCAGGCAACCCCGGCCCAGGCAACCCCGGCCCAGGCAAGCCCAGCCCAGGCAGGCCCAGCCCAGGCAGGCCCGCAGGACGCCCAAGCCCAGCAGCCACCCTCCCCCGCCGGTCCCACCCCGGCAGCGCAGGACGGAGCGGCGGCGGTCGACGAGGCGTCGGCCGCTCCGATGACCGTCGAGGAGGCCCTCGTCACGCTGAAGTCCCTGCGCGACCGGGAGCTGATCCCCCAGGAGGACTACGACCAGGCGGTGCACCAGGTCGTCCAGGGCTTCGCTCAGCAGGTGCGGGCCGGTTAGCCGTGGTGTCCCCGGGTGCGTTCGGCCAGCTCCCGGACCACGTCGACGAACAGGTCGATGTCGGCCTCGGTGGTGCGCCAGTTCACGATGGCCGGCCGCAGCGCCACCCGGCCGCCGTAGACGGTGGTGCCGCAGAAGACCCGGCCGTCGGCCAGCAGCGCCTCGCCGACGGCCCGGTTCCACCGGTCGAGCTCCGCCGCCGGGAGGCCGGGCGCGGTGACCCGGAAGCAGACGATGCACAGCGGCACGTCGGCCAGGCGCTCCAGCTCGGGCGCCTCGTCGACCCGCCAGGCCAGATGCCCGGCCAGGTCCAGGTGCCGTTCCACCATGGCGCGGTAGCCGTGGCGCCCGTACGCGCTCAGCGTCGCCCAGATCGGCAGCGAGCGCGCCCGCCGCGACGACTCGGGCCCGTACAGGCCGTAGCCGCCGCCCGGGTCCTGCGGTCCGGGCAGGTAGGCGGCGCCGGGCATGCCGAACGCGGTGCCGAGCCGCCCGGGCTCGCGGATCAGGGCGAAGCCGCTCTCGTAGGGCACGTTGAGCCACTTGTGCGCGTCCGCGGCGACGGAGTGCGCCCGGTCGATCCCGCGCACGAGGTGCTCGGTGCGCGGGGACAGCGCGGCGAACAGCCCGAACGCGCCGTCGACGTGCAGCCAGGCGCCGTACCGGGCGGCCAGCTCGGCCAGCGACTCCACCGGGTCGAAGTCGCCGGCGTTGACCTCCCCCGCGTTGGCGATGATCACCGCGGGCGCGCCGCCGAGCGCGGCCAGCCGCCGTTCCATCCCCTCCAGGTCGACCCGGCCGACCGCGTCGCGGGCGCAGACCTCGACTGCGTCGCGCCCGTGGCCCAGCATCTGCAGCGCCTTGCGGGCGGAGGCGTGCACGTAGCCGCCGGAGAACACCGGCATCCGGGGCAGCCCGGCGAGCCCGTCGCGGACGGTGTCGGCCCCGCGGTGCTCGCCCCACCACTGGGTGGCGCAGCCCAGCGCGGTGAAGTTGGCGAAGGTGGCGCTGCCGACCAGGGCCCCGCCCCAGCCCGGGGGCAGCCCGACCAGGTCCCGCAGCCAGTCCAGCACGACCGTCTCGGCCTCGTGCGCGAAGGCCGACGACACCCGGGCGAAAGCGTTCTGGTCGAGCAGCCCGGCCGTCCAGTCGGCGGCCAGCGCCGCCGGCGTGCTGCCGCCGGTGACGAAGTGGAAGAAGCGCGGCCCGGACGAGGCCGTGGCGGTCGCCGTGCCGATCTCGAGCAGCCGGTCGACGGCCGCCGCGGTGCCGGCGCCGTGCTCCGGCAGCGGACCGCCCAGGCCGGCGAGCAGGCCGCCGGCGGCCGGGTCGTGCACGGCCCGCTCGGCCAGGGAGTCGAGGTAGGGGCCGGCGGCGGCGGTGACCCGGGCGAGCGCCGCGGCCGCCGCGTCCCGGTCCAGCAGTGGATCAGCCATCCCTGCAGCCTGGCGCATGCCGCGGGCGGGCGTTGTCCGCCAGCCGACTGACCGGCGCCCGGACCGGGCTTTCCGGTCCGGGCGACCGGTGCGGGTATCGCCGGGCCGTGAAAACATGATCTGCTCAGGTCCGGGGGCGCCGAACCGAAGAGGCTGGGGAACACGCCGAGGAGGAGACTTGCCGATGCGCTGGCCACGAGCCACAGCACCGGCATGGCCCGTGCACTCCGGGACGGCCGCCGTGGTGGTCTGCGCCGGCGTCGCGTACGTGCTGGCCGGCCCGGCCGGACGCCCGCTGGTCTACACCCTCGTCTCGATCCTGCCCATCGTCACGTTCCTGGCGGCGCTGGCGAGCGGGCACCTGCCGGACCGCCGGCCCTGGCTGCTCGCCGTCGGCGGCCTGGTGCTGCTGGTCGCCGGCCAGCTGATCTGGCCCGGCTGGATGAACGCGGCGCACCTGGGCCGCGCGCAGGGCTCGTCCCTCGATCTCGTGCAGTCCACCGCGCACACGTTCTTCCTGCTGGGCCTGGCCCTGGCCGTGCGCCGGCGGGCCAGCGCGGACCCCGGCGGCATCATCGACGCGGCCCTGTTCGGGCTCTGCGCCGCCGGCCCGATCTGGGAATGGGTGATCCAGCCGCACCTGCCGGCGGACGCCCCGCCCGCGGGCCAGACCCTGCTGCTGGCCGACCTGCTGGTGCTGGCCGCCGTCATCGGCTGCGTGATCCGGCTCGGCATGATGGGCCGGCCGGGCCGCGGCACGCTCGGCTATCTGCTGCTCACCGGGGTCCTCACGCTGGCCGCCACGGCCACCGGCACGCTCACCGCGGGCGCCGGCACGGTCGTGAGCACCGCGGTGATGATGACGGCGTACGTGACGCTCGCGGCCGCGCCGCTGCTGCCGGACGCGCCCGCGATCACCGTGCCCCTGGGCGCCGGCCCCGCCGCCGGTCACCAGCGGCTCGGCTGGCTCGCGGCCGCGCTGAGCGCCAACCCGCTGATCGCGGCCGTGCAGGTGCTGCGCGGCACCGAGTCGGCGAGCCTGCTGCTGCCGGTCGGGACGCTGCTGGTCGTGCCGCTGGTGCTGCTGCGCATCCGGCACCTGTCGGGCCAGCGCGACCGCGCCGAGCAGACGCTGGCCTACCACGCCACCCACGACGAGCTGACCGGGCTGTACAACCGCCGGCACATCGCCGCCGAGATCGACCGCGCGCTCGCCGACGTGGACCGGGGCGCCCTGGACGAGGTGACGATCCTGCTCTGCGACCTCGACGGCTTCAAGCCGGTCAACGACCGGTACGGGCACCCGGCCGGCGACGCGGTGCTGCGGGAGGTGGCGGCCCGGCTGACCCGCGTCGTCCGCCGCGAGGACCTGGTCGGGCGGCTCGGCGGCGACGAGTTCCTCATCCTCTGCCGGGGCGGCCTGGGCCCGGAGGCGGCTGTGCTCACCGAGCGGATCACCGAGGCCGTCCGCGCGCCGTTCACCCTGCCGGCCGGGGTGGTGTCGGTGGGCGTGACCACCGGCACGGCGCAGGCCCGGCCCGGCCGCACCGCCGACCGCAACGTCCTGATCGGGCTGGCCGACGCGGCGATGTACGCCGGCAAGGCGGCCCGCGGCCGGGACACCCGGCGGCCCGCCACCGCGCCCTGACCGCGCGCTTGTCACCGCGGTGACAGGGCGGCCGCCGACTTTGTCACCCCCGCCGCTCCGGCGCCGCCGGCCGGGCTGGAGACTGGTCGGCGGCGAGGAGAGGCGGGCGCGTGGGCGTGCGGAAGAACATCCTGATCACCGGGGCGAGCGCCGGGCTGGGCGAGCAGATGGCCCGCGACTTCGCCGCCCGCGGACGCAACCTGGCGCTGTGCGCGCGCCGCCTCGACCGGTTGCAGGCGCTGCGCGACGAGCTGCTCGCCGCCCACCCCGGCATCACCGTCGCGGTGCGGGAGCTCGACGTGACCGACCATCCCCGGGTGTTCGAGGTGTTCGAGGCGTTCCGGGCCGACCTCGGCCGGCTGGACCGGGTCGTGGTCAACGCCGGCGGCGGCAAGGGCCGGCCGATCGGCACGGGCGGGTTCGACACCAATCTGCACAGCGCCCGGACCAACTTCGTGGCCGCGCTGGCGCAGTGCGAGGCGGCGGTGCAGATCTTCCGGGACCAGCGGCACGGCCACCTGGTGATGATCTCCTCGATGAGCGCGATGCGCGGGCTGCCCCGCGGGATGACGACCTACGCCGCCGCCAAGGCGGGTGTCGCCGCGCTGGCCGAGGGCGTCCGCGCCGACCTGCTGGGCACCCCGGTCAAGGTCACCACGGTCTTCCCCGGCTACATCGTCTCGGAGGCGAACCCGGCGGCGAGGCCCAAGCCGCTGATGGTCTCCACCGAGCGGGGCGTCCGGGCCATGGTGCGGGCGATCGAGCGGGAGCGGGCGCAGGCCCAGGTGCCGGCCTGGCCGTGGGCGCCCCTCGGCTTCATGATGCGCCACGCGCCGCTGCGGGCGGTGGCGCGGTTCAGCTGAGCCGCGATCGCGGTCCGTTGTCCACCGGCGGTTCATCCCGCGCACGGTGACCGGTCACGCACGGACCGCAGGCTACCGGGAACCTATCGAGGAGGTTCCATGGATCGGCGAACCATGCTGCGCGCGACCGTCGTGGGGGCGGGCACCCTGGCGCTGCCCTTCACGGCCTGGTCGGCCGCGTACGGGGCACCGGCGCAGAACGCCACCGGCCCGTACGGTCCGCTCCAGCCGGCCGACGCCCGCGGCATCCAGCTGCCCGCGGGCTTCACCAGCGCGATCGTGGCCCGGTCGCGGCAGACGGTCGGCGGCACCTCGTACGTCTGGCACGACGCCCCCGACGGCGGCGCGGTCATCCCCGACGGCGCCGGCTGGATCTACGTGTCCAACTCCGAGGTGGCGGCCGGGTCCGGCGGCGGCGCCTCGCGGATCCTGTTCAACTCCGCCGGCGCCGTCGTGGGCGCGTCGCGGATCCTGTCCGGCACCAGCCAGAACTGCGCCGGCGGCAAGACCCCCTGGAACACCTGGTTGTCCTGCGAGGAGATCAGCCGCGGCCGGGTGTTCGAGACCTACCCGCTGGGCGGCACGGCCGTCGCCCGCCCGGCCCTGGGCCGGTTCAAGCACGAGGCGGCGGCGGCCGATCCGGTACGCCGGGTCGTCTACCTGACCGAGGACGAGACCGACGGCCGGTTCTACCGGTTCGTCCCGTCGACCTGGGGTGACCTGTCCGCCGGCACGCTGCAGGTGTTCCGGGCGGGCACCGCCACCTCGGGCGCCTTCACCTGGGCGACCGTGCCCGACCCGGACGGCTCCCCCACCGCCACGCGGTACCAGGTCTCCGGGTCGAAGGCGTTCAACGGCGGCGAGGGCTGCCACTACGCCGACGACACCGTCTGGTTCACCACCAAGGGCGACAACCGGGTCTGGCAGGTGAACCTGGCCGCCGGCAGCTACGAGCTGGCGTACGACGACAACCTGGTCAGCCCGGGCGCCGCGCCGCTGTCCGGGGTCGACAACATCACCGGCAGCACCGCGGGCGACCTCTACGTGGCCGAGGACGGCGGCTCCATGGACATCTGCGTGATCACCCCGGACGACACGGTGTCGACGTTCCTGCGGGTCACCGGCCAGGGCGGCTCCGAGATCACCGGGCCCGCCTTCACCCCGGCCGGCGATCGGCTGTACTTCTCCTCGCAGCGCGGCACGACCGGCGCCGCGTCCGGGGGCATCACCTACTGCGTCACCGGCCCCTTCCGCCGTTAGCGCGGGTCCGGCTGGTCGAGGAACTCGTCGACCATGGGCGCCAGCCACGCGGCCCGCTGCGGCACGGCCGTGTGGGTGGTGCCCGGCAGGATCGCCAGCCGGGCGGCCGGCAGCCCGGTCAGGTCGCCGGCCACCCCGCCGCCCAGCAGCCGGAACATCTCCACCGCGTGCTCCGGGCGGACGATGTCGGCGTCGCCCAGCACCAGCAGCGTGGGCGCGGCCAGTGTCCGGATCTGCGCGGCGGTCCACACCGGCAGGTTCGCGTCCAGCTCCTTGACCTTGGCGACCAGCGCGGGGAACCCCGCCGGGTCGGGCGCCGTGCGCAGGTACTCCTCGTGGAACTCCGAGCCGTGCAGGTGCTCGGGCCGCAGGTCCTGGATCCCGTCGAGCAGTCCCGGGTGCAGCCCGCCGGGGTGGAAGCTCACCGAGGCCAGCACCAGCCGGCCGACCCGGCCGGGATGGTCGGTGCCCAGGCGCAGCGCGACCGCCGCGCCCATGCTCCAGCCGAGCACGTCGGCGGTGGCGACGCCGAGCCGGTCGAGCAGCTCGAGCACGTCCGCCGCGCAGTGCTCCACCGTCAGCGGGCGGTCGATGTCCGGGGTGTGGCCGTGGGCCTGCAGCTCGACGGCGATGACCCGGCGGGTGCGGGCCAGCAGCGGCAGGAGCGCGCCGAACGAGGTGCCGATGCCGGACAGCGCGCCGTGGATGAGCAGCACCGGGCGTCCGCCCGCGGTGCCGTGGTCCTCGTGGTAGATCTCCATGCCCCCACGCTGCACCGGCGCCCTTACGGTTCGCTTAGGGTGTGCGCCATGCAGTTCGGCATCCTCGGGCCGCTCCTGGTCACCACCGACGCCGGCGAGCCGGTCGTCGTGCCCGGCGCCAAGTCCCGGGTGCTGCTGGCCGACCTGCTGGCGCACCGCGGCCGGGTGGTGTCGGCGGACCGGCTGATCGACGACCTGTGGGGCGACGCCGCCCCGGCGAACCCGCTCGCCGCCCTGCAGGTACGGGTCTCCCAGCTGCGCAAGGCGCTCGACGACGCCGAGCCGGGCGCCCGTGACCTGGTCGAGTCCCGCGCCCCCGGCTACCTGCTGCGCGCCCCGGCGGTGGACGCCGACCGCTTCGCCGAGCTGGCCGGCGCCGCCGACGCCGAACGGCTGGCCGAGGCGCTGGCCCTGTGGCGCGGCGACGCGTACGCCGACATGGCCGACGAGGACTTCGCCCGGGCCGAGGCCACCCGGCTGGCCGAGCAGCGCCTCGCGGTGCGCGAACGGCTGGCCGCGGCCCGGCTGGCCCGCGGCGAACAGGACCTGGTCGCCGCCGAGCTGGGCGAGCTGGTCGCCCGGCATCCGCTGCGCGAGAGCCTGCGGGCGCTGCACCTGCGTGCCCTGTACGCGGCCGGCCGCCCCACCGAGGCCCTGGACAGCTACGCCGAGCTGCGCGGACGGCTCGCCGACGAGCTGGGCCTGGACCCCGGCCCGGAGCTGGCCGCCCTGCACCGGCGCATCCTCGAGCAGGACGCCGCGCTCAGCCCGCCGCCGAAGGCCGCCCTGATCCGCAACAGCCTGCCGGCCCGGCTGGACGAGCTGGTCGGGCGGGCCGGGGCGCTGGCCGAGCTGCGCCGGCTCCTCCCGGCGCAGCGGCTGGTCACGCTGGTCGGTCCGGGCGGCGTCGGCAAGACCCGGCTGGCCACCGAGGTCGCCCGGGAGCAGTCGTACCCGGACGGCGCGCACCTGGTGGAGCTGGCCGCGCTGCCGGCCGGCGATCCGGGCGTGGCCGAACGGGTGCTGGCCACGCTGGGCGTGCACGAGACGGCGGGCAGCAGCGCCGCCCCGGACGACCGGTTGGTGGCGGCGGTCCGCGAGCGCCGGCTGCTGCTCGTGCTGGACAACTGCGAGCACGTGATCGAGCCGGCCGCCGCGCTGGTCGCCCGGCTGCTGCGGGAGGCGCCCGGGGTCACCGTGCTGGCCACCAGCCGGGAACCGCTGGGGCTGAGCGGGGAGCTGGTGTGGGACGTGCCGCTGCTGGCCGTGCCGGAGGACGGGCGGGATCTGGACGCGGTGCGCCGGTCCGCCGCGGCCCGGCTGTTCACCGCGCGGGCCGCCGCGCAGCAGCGCGGTTTCCGGCTCGACGAGCACACCGCGCCCGCGGTCGCGCGGCTCTGCCGCCGGCTCGACGGGCTGCCGCTGGCCCTGGAGCTGGCCGCCACCCGGGTGCGCTCGCTGGGCGTGCAGGCGGTGGTGGACCGGCTGGACGACCGGTTCGCGCTGCTCACCACCGCGCAGCGCGACCTGCCCGCACGCCAGCGCACGCTGGGCGCGGTGATCGGCTGGAGCTGGGACCTGCTGGAGGCCGCGGACCAGCGGGCGCTCAGCCGGCTGGCGGTGTTCCGCGACGGCTGCCCGCCGGCCGCGGCCGAGCAGGTCTGCGGCGCGGACCTGGACACGCTGGCCCGGCTGGTGGACCGGTCGCTGGTCGTGCTCGACGACAGCGGCGCCGAGCCGCGCTACCGGCTGCTCGAGTCGATCGCCGAGTTCGGCCTGGCCCGGCTGGCCGATCCCGGCCCGGTACGGGCCCGGCACGCCGAGTGGTACACCGCGCTGGCCGAGCGGGCCGACCCGCACCTGCGCGGCCCCGGCCAACGGGAGTGGCTGGAGCGGCTGGACGCCGAGGCGGCCAACCTGCGGGCGGCCCTGGAGCACGGCGGCGGCCTGCGCCTGGCCGTCGCGCTGACCTGGTACTGGTTCCTGCGCGGCCGGTTCAGCCAGGCGCGGCGGGCGCTGGCCGGCCCGGGCGACCCGGCCCAGCGGGCCCGCGCGGCGCCCTGGCTGACCGGGTTCGCGCTGCTGCTGGGCGCCCCGGTGGCGCCCGGCGACATCCGGGCGGCGCTGGCCGGGCACCCCGACGCGCGGGCGGCGTGGTTCGTCGCGCACGCGGTGCTGGACCGCAGCGACGTGACGCTGGCGGCGCAGCTGCTGCCCGACCCGGGCGCGGACCGCTGGACCGAGGCCGCGGTGCTGAGCACCCGGGCCAAGCTGGCCCACGCCCGCGGCGACCTGGCCGGGCTGGAGCAGGCCGGCGCCCGCAGCGACGCGCTGTTCGCCGAGCTCGGGGACCGCTGGGGCCGCTCGCAGGCCCACGACTGGCTGGGCGGCCTGGCCGAGATGCGCGGCGACCACGAGGGCGCGGCGCGGCTGCACCGGCGGGCCCTGGGCTGGGCCGAGGAGCTGGCGCTGTGGCCCGAGGTCGGCGGCAAGCTGTCCTGGCTGGCCTGGCTGGCGGTGCAGACCCGCGACTGGGCGGCGGCCCGGGAGCTGGCCGGGCGCGCGTACCGCCTGGCGGTGGAGCACGACTCGCCCGCCGCGATGGTGTTCGCCGGCCTGGGCCTGGGCCTGGCCGCCCGCCGCACCGGCGAGCTGGAGCTGGCGGTCAGCCGCCTCACCGCGCTCGCCGAGCAGGGCCGCGGCGAGGCGCAGCCCGCCCTGTACCTGCCGCTGGTCCTGGTCGAGCTGGGGCTGGCGGCCGAGCAGCGCGGCGACCCGGCGGCCGCGCTGGCGTTGCACCGGGAGGCGTTCGCGGCGGCCACGGCGATGGGTTCGCCCCGGGACGCGGTCCACGCGCTGGAGGGGATGGCCTCGGCGGTCGCCGAGCCGGAGGTCGCCGCCCGGCTGCTGGGCGCCGCCGCGGCGGCCCGGGAGCGGCTGGCCGCGCCGCGGTCCCCGGCGGATCGCGACGAGACCGACCGGGTCACCGCGCGCGCCGTCGCCGCGCTGGGCCGCGACCGCTTCGGCGAGCTGCTGGCCGAGGGCGGCCGGCTGGGCCCGGACGAGGCCCGGGCCCTGGCCTGAGCCCGCCCGGTCAGGCCGCCGTCCGCGGCCGGTACGACGCGATGATCACGCCGCTCTTCATGACCTTGGTGTCGAGCAGCTCGAACGACGGGCCGGCCGGCGGCAGCGGCGCGGTCAGGCCGGGGCCGCCGACCAGGACCGGGTGGATCCAGAAGCGCACCTCGTCGACCAGCCCGGCGGCGACCAGCTGGGCGGTGACCGAGCCGTAGCCGTACTGCAGGATGTCCTTGCCGTCGCGGGCCTTGAGCGCGGTGACCGCCGCGACCAGGTCGCCGCGCAGCACCTCGGTGTTGTTCCAGGTCGGGTCGGTCAGCGTGGTCGAGGCGACGTACTTCTTGACGTGGTTGAAGTAGGCGGCGCCCGTGCTCGGGTCGCTCTCGTCCATGGCCGGCCAGGCGGCCGACATGCCGTCGTAGGTGACCCGGCCCATCAGGATGGCGTCGGCCGCGTCGGTCTGCGCGCCGGCGAAGGCGGCGGCCTCGTCGTCGAAGTACGGCGCGGTCCACGCCGGGTTCTCGATGACGCCGTCGAGGGTCACGTACGTCGAGTTGATCAGCTTGCGCATCGGGATCTCCTGGTGTCGTGTGCCGTTCTGACGATCCCGATCCTGTCCGGCCGCGCTTACGGTTTCCTTCAGGTCCCCTTCCGCACGGCAACGGGTCTAGGATCCAGCGACGTGGATCACGTGGACCCGACGGTCGCCCACCCGGCCCGGCGCTACAACTACTGGCTCGGCGGCAAGGACCACTTCGCCGCCGACCGGGCGTCCGGCGACCTGCTGGCGGCCCGGTTCCCCACCGCCCGCACCGCCGCGCGGGAGAACCGGGACTTCCTGCGCCGCACGGTGAGTCATCTGGCCGGGGCCGGGATCCGGCAGTTCCTGGACATCGGCACGGGCCTGCCGGTGCCCGACAACACCCATCAGATCGCCCAGCGTGTCGCGCCGGAGTCCCGCGTGCTCTACGTCGACAACGACCCGATCGTCATGACCCACGCCCGGGCCCTGACCGTCGGCACCGCGCGGGGCCGCACCGGCTACCTGGAGGCCGACCTGCGCGACCCCGCGGCGATCCTGGGCCACCCGGAGCTGGCCGCGGTGCTGGAGCTGGACCGGCCGGTGGCGCTGCTGCTGGTGGCGGTCCTGCATTTCCTGCACGACGACGCCCAGGCCGAGGCGGTCGTGCGGCAGCTGCTGGACGCGCTGCCCGCCGGCAGCTGTCTGGTGGCCAGCAACCTCACCCTGGACTACGCCCCGCCGGAGCAGATCGCCGCGCACGAGGATCTGCTGGCGCGGGGCCACACCGACGCCCGGGCCCGCAGCGCCGCGCAGTTCGGCCGGTTCTTCGACGGGCTGGAGCTGGTGGCGCCGGGCATCGTGGCGGTCAGCGACTGGCGGCCGGACCGCCCGGCGGAGCAGCGCCCGGCGCCGGCCGACGTGGCCATCAACGGCGCGGTGGGCCGCAAGCCGTAGCCGGGCGCCCGCGTCCCCGGCTCCCCTCACCCGGCGGCCGTGGAGGCGCGGGGGACCAGCCGGCAGGGCAGGGCCCGCCGCCCGCGTACCGGATCGCCGTTGATCGCCGCGAGCAGCAGCTCGGCGGCCGACCGGCCGATGCCCTCCAGGTCCATGTCGATGCTGGTGAGCGCGGGCCGGCAGCCCTCGACCATGATGTCCCAGTTGTCGAAGCCGACCAGGGCGACGTCGCCGGGGATGGCGCGGCCGGCCTCGCGCAGCCCCTCGGCGACGCCGCGGGCGATCTGGTCGCTGCCGCAGAAGACCGCGTCCACGTCGGCGCCGGCGGCCAGCAGCACGCCCGCCGCCTGCCGGCCCCAGGCCTCGCTCCACTGGCCGAACAGCACCGGCGTCGCCAGGTCGAGTCCCTCGGCGCGCAGCGTCTGCTCGGTGGCCGCGGCGCGCACCGTCGCGGAGTGGTGGTGTTCGGGGCCGGTCACGTGGGCGATGCGGCGGCGGCCGGTGGCCAGCAGGTGCCGCACGGCGCGGCGGGCGCCGTCGGCCTCGTCGGGGACCACCGAGCAGTCGTGCGGGTCGGCCGAGCTGATGAACGCGTACACCACCGGCACGTGCAGGCCGGCGGCGATCGGGGCGCGGGCCTGGGTGCGGCGGCCGGTGACGATGATGCCGTCGACGTTGCGGCTCAGCAGGGTGCGCAGGTAGTACTGCTCGCGGATCGGGTCGTCGCGGGCGTCGCAGAGGAACACCGAGACCTGCCCGGCGCCCAGCGCGCCCTCGGCGCCGATCAGCAGCGGGATGCTGAACCGGCCGATGCTGTCGGTGGTGATCATGCCGACCGTGTACGTGCGCCCGGAGTGCAGGCTGCGCGCCGCGGCGTTGGCGACGAAGCCGAGCCGGTCGGCGGCCTCGCGCACCCGCAGCCGGGTCTCCGGGCGCAGGCTGCCGCGGTCGTTGAGGGCCTTGGAGGCGGTGCCGACGGAGACCCCGGCCAGCGCGGCGACCTCGGCGATGGTGACGGCCCGTCCGGTGGTGGTCAGTGTTTCCTCCAGGTCGCTTTCACACCACCGTAATCAGCCCTTGACATGTACGCAAGACGATCCCTAGCTTCTAGGCAATCGTTTTCCTTTTTTCCGTGATGATCGCCCGAGGGGCACCGATGAGACTCTCCCGAAGCGCCCGCCGACGGCTGGGCGCCGCCGCCGCGCTCACCCTGACCGCCTGCCTCACCGTCGCCTGCTCGTCCTCGGACCCCGGTTCCGGCTCCGCGGACGCGGCGAGCGGCCCGTACACGATCTGGGACCCGTACCCGCAGTTCGACGACGGCTCGGCGTGGGTGAAGCTGCTGAACACGTGCGGCGCCGAGGCCGGCGTCACGGTCAAGCGCACCGGCTACGACACCACCGACCTGACCAACAAGGCGCTGCTCGCCGCCCAGCAGGACAACTCCCCCGACGTGCTCATCGTGGACAACCCCGTGGTCTCCACGCTGGCCGAGGCCGGCGCGCTGACCACCACCGAGGAGACCAAGCTCGACACCGCCGGGATCGAGCCCAACCTGCTCGCCGCCGGGCAGCTCGGCGGGAAGACCTACGGCGTCCCGATCGGCGCCAACACCCTGGCGCTCTACTACAACAAGGCGGTGCTGACCAAGGCCGGCGTCGACCCGGCCGGCCTCAAGGACTGGGCCGCGCTGACCGCGGCGCTGGCCAAGGTGAAGCAGTCCGGCGGGAAGGGCATCACCTTCTCCGCGATCGGCACGGAGGAGGGCAGCTTCCAGTTCCTGCCCTGGTTCTGGGGCTCCGGGGCGCAGCTCACCCGGCTCGACTCGCCGGAGGCGGTCTCCGCGCTGACCCTGTGGACGGACTGGCTCAAGCAGGGGTACGCCCCCAACTCGGTGCTCAACAACACCCAGACCACGAGCTGGCAGGAGTTCGCCACCGGCGACTACGCGTTCGGCGAGAACGGCACCTGGCAGCTGGCCAACGCCAAGAAGACCGGCTTCGACTACGGCATCATCGCGATACCGTCCCGCGCCGGCGGCACCGCGCCCGCGCCCACCGGCGGGGAGTTCGTCACCGCGCCGGTACGTTCCGACAAGGCCCGCTACGCCGTCTCGCAGCGGCTGATCACCTGCCTGACCAGCGCCGACAACGCGCTGACGACCGACACCACGCTGTCCTACGTCGCGGCCACCGCGGCCGTGCAGCGCAAGCAGGTGGCGGCCACGCCGGAACTCGCGGTGTGGGTCGAGGCGGTCAAGGCCGCGAAGGGCCGCACCAGCGACGACCTCGGCACCCGGTACCCGAAGATCTCCCAGCCGCTGTGGACGGCGTTCCAGGCGGCGCTGAGCGGCTCCCAGTCGCCGCCCGACGCGCTCAAGGCCGCCCAGACCACGGCCGCGGCGGCGACGCGCTAGCCATGGCCCACGACACGACGATCCGTACCGGGGCGGCAGCCACCGTCCCGGTACGGGCCGGGACCGCCCCGGCCCGGCGCGCGCGGCGGACACGGCAGGTGGCGGCCTGGGCCTTCCTCGCGCCGGTCGTCGCGTACCTGCTCGCCTTCTACGCCTACCCGCTCTACCGCAACCTCGACCTGAGCCTGCGCCACTACACGGTGCGCTCGTTCGTGCAGGGTGACGCCCCGTTCAGCGGGGCGGACAACTACCGCACGGTGTTCGGCGACCCCAGCTTCGGCCCCGCGTTGCTGCACACCGTGGTGTTCACCGGCGTCTCGCTGGTGTTCCAGTTCGCCCTCGGCCTGGCCCTGGCGGTGTTCTTCGCCCAGAGCTTCCGGCTGTCGGCGACCCTGCGGGCGCTGTTCCTCGTACCGTGGCTGCTGCCGTTGATCGTCTCGGCGTCGACCTGGTCGTGGATGCTCAACAGCGACTCCGGCATCGTCAACGCCGCCCTGGGCGTCGTCGGCGTCGACCCGGTCAACTGGCTGACCTCGCCGCAGTGGTCGCTGGTCTCGGTGATCATCGCGAACATCTGGATCGGCGTGCCCTTCAACCTGGTGGTGCTCTACAGCGGCCTGCAGGCGATACCGGGCGAGATCTACGAGGCGGCGGCGCTGGACGGCTCGACCGGCTGGTCGACGTTCTGGCGGGTCACGTTCCCGCTGCTGCGGCCGGTCTCGGCGATCACCCTGCTGCTCGGGCTGGTCTACACGCTCAAGGTCTTCGACATCATCTGGATCATGACCCGGGGCGGCCCCACGGACTCCTCCACCACGCTGGCCACCTGGTCGTACCGGCTCAGCTTCGGCAGCCTGCTGCCGGAGTTCGGCCCCGGGGCCGCGGTCGGCAACCTGCTGATCGTCATGGCCCTGGTGTGCGGGCTGGTCTACATCCGGATCCAGCACCGGCAGGCGACGTGAGCCGCCGGCTGAAGACGGCGGCCGGGCTCGGGCTGACCGCGATCATGCTGTTCCCGGTCTACTGGATGATCAACGTGTCGTTCACCCGGGACACCGACATGCGGGCCAGCCCGCCGCACGTCTTCCCGTTCGACCCCACGCTCGAGGGCTACCGGGCGGTGCTCGACCAGCAGCTGCCGTACCTGGGCACCAGCCTGCTGGTGGGGCTCGGCACCGTCCTGCTCACCGTCGTGCTCTCCGCGCCGGCCGGCTACTCGCTGGCCAAGCTGCGCCCGCGCGGCGGCGGCGCGCTCAGCTTCGTGCTGCTGATCGCCCAGATGATCCCCGGGATCATCATGGCGATGGGCTTCTACGCCATCTACCTCAAGGCCGGGGTGCTCAACAGCACGGCCGGGCTGATCCTGGCCGACTCGACCATCGCGGTGCCGTTCGGGGTGCTGATCTTCACCGCGTTCATGTCCGGCATCCCCGACGAGCTGACCGCCGCGGCCACCGTGGACGGCGCCGGGCCGCTGCGCACGTTCTGGTCGGTCGTGCTGCCGGTGAGCCGCAACGCCGTGGTCACCGTCTCGCTGTTCGCGTTCCTCTGGGCCTGGTCGGACTTCGTCTTCGCCACCACGCTCGACGGCGGCGGCGACCACCAGCCCATCACGCTCGGCATCTACCGCTACATCGGCAACAACAACCAGCAGTGGAACGCCATCATGGCCACCGCCGTGATCGCCTCCATCCCCGCGACGCTGCTGCTCATCCTGGCGCAGCGTTACGTGGCCGCCGGCGTCACCGCCGGCGCCGTCAAGGACTGAGGAGCTCCGTGAGCGAAACACCGCGTACCGCCGGCCCCGTCGCGCCCACCGCGCGGGCCCTCGCCGCCCTGCGCCCGCTGCCCGCGGACGCCGTGCGGCTCGAGCCCACCGGGCTGCTCGGCGGCTGGCAGGCCCGCAACGCCGCGGCCACGCTGCCGCACTGCGTGGACCGCCTGGACACGGCCGGCAACCTGGCCAACCTGCGCCGGCTGGCCGGCGACGCGCCCGGCGCCTTCACCGGCATGTGGTTCGCCGACTCCGACGTGCACAAGACGCTGGAGGCGGCGGCCTGGGAGCTCGGCCGGGCCGGGACGCTGAGCCCGCGGCTGTCCGGCTTTCTGGCCGACACGGCCGCGCTGCTGGAGAAGGTCCAGGACCCGGACGGCTACCTCGACTCGTATTACCAGGGCGAGCACCGCGACCGGCAGTGGACCGAACTGCACTTCAGCCACGAGCTCTACTGCGCCGGGCACTTGATCCAGGCGGCGGTCGCGGCCGCCCGCGCGCCGGGCGGCGACCCGGACGTCGGGCCGCAGCTGGTCGCGGTCGCGCGGCGCTTCGCGGACCTGCTGGTGCACCGGTACGGCCCGGACGGCACCGCGGCCGTCTGCGGGCACCCGGAGATCGAGACGGCGCTGGTGGAGCTGTACCGGCTCACCGGCCACGCGCCGTACCTCCAGCTGGCGGCCCGCTTCGTCGAGCTGCGCGGGCACGGCCTGATCGCGCCGGACAAGCTCGGACCGCGCTACTACCAGGACCACGAGCCGGTCCGCACGGCCGGCGAGGTCACCGGCCACGTGGTGCGCCAGGTCTACCTGCTGGCCGGGGTGGTCGACGTGGCGGTCGAGACCCACGACACCGAGCTGCTGGCGGCCGCCGAACGGCTGTGGGACTCGGCGCTGGCCGGCAAGACCCACCTCACCGGCGGCCAGGGCTCCCGGCACCGCGACGAGTCCTTCGGCGACCCGTACGAGCTGCCACCGGACCGCGCCTACGCCGAGACCTGCGCCGCCATCGGCAGCTTCCAGTGGGCCTGGCGGCTGCTGCTGGCCACCGGCCGCGCCCGGTACGCCGACGAGATGGAACGCCTGCTCCTCAACGGCATCGCCGGCAGCACCGGGCTGGAGGGCACCACGTTCTTCTACTCCAACCCGCTGCAACTGCGCACCGGCCACGACGGCTCGCACGAGGACGCGCCCTCGCAGCGGCTGGGCTGGTACTCCTGCGCGTGCTGCCCGCCGAACCTGGCCCGGCTGCTGGCGTCGCTGCACGCGTACCTGGCCACCGGCGACGAGACCGGCCTCCAGCTGCACCTCTACGCCACCGGCACGTTCGGCCCGGTCACCGTGGCCACCCGGTACCCGTGGGACGAGGAGATCACGATCACGGTCCGGGAGGACCACCCGGCGCAGTGGACGCTCGCGCTGCGGGTGCCGTCCTGGTGCGCCGAGGCCCGGCTCACCGTCAACGGCGAGCCGCAACCGGCGACCGCCGAGGACGGCTACCTGCGCCTGACCCGCGCCTGGCGCGGCGGCGACCAGGTGGTGCTCACCCTGGCGATGCCGCCCCGGCTGGTCTTCCCCCACCCCCGCATCGACGCGGTACGCGGCACCGCGGCGCTCACCCGGGGCCCGCTGGTCTACTGCCTGGAGCACGCCGACGTGTCCCGGCCCGGCGTGGAGTTCGAGGACCTCGCCCTGGACCCGGACGCGCCGGTCGAGGTGGCCCACCGCGAGGACGCGATCGCGCCGGTGCTGCTGCTGGCCCCGGTGGTGACCCGGCCCGCCGGCCCCGGACCGCTCTACCGCACCGGGCCGCAGGACGGGTCGCCGGCCACCCCCGCCGGCCCGGTCCCGGCCATCCCCTACTTCCTGTGGGCCAACCGGGCCGCCGGACCCATGCGGGTCTGGATCCCGACGGCGCCACGGAAGGTGTGATCCCCCGCTCCCTCCCCCGATCGAGGTGCACATCGTGCGACACCGAAGAACAGCGGCGATCCTGACCGTCCTCACGCTCGTCACCGCCGGCGCGCTCGCGAGCCCGGCCCACGCCGCCGGCAACACCCTCACCGTCAACGTCGGCACCCCCGTCCGGCCCGTCACCCACGTGGCGTCCGGCGGCCTCTACGCCGTCGACACCGGCGCCACCCCGCCGCTGGAGCAGATGTACCCGCTGCGGCTCAACCACCTGACCCAGCCCCCGCCCGGTGGCCAGCAGCTCGGCAACGGGGCCACCCGGCCGTGCTGCGACGGGCTGCAGGTGGCCGGCAAGGTCACCAGCGCCGGCGCCCAGCAGTTCTTCCGCATGCCCGACATCTACCCGAACTTCCCGTACCGGTGGGTGAGCTGGGCCGACTGGGAGGCCAAGGTGCGCACCATGGTGCAGGCCCGGGTCGGCGCCACCGCCGCCACCAACATCGACGGCTGGGAGCTGTGGAACGAGCCGGACTGGACCTGGAACACCGCCGCCGCCGGGCCGTTCACCGCGGCCTGGACCCGCACCCACCGGCTGATCCGCTCGCTGGACACCGTCACCCCGATCGTCGGGCCCAGCCACTCGTACTACAACCACAACTGGATGGTCGAGTTCCTCACCAACGCCCGGGACACCGGCACGCTGCCCGACGTGATCGTCTGGCACGAGCTGGGCAACGACGACTACCTCAACGTCGGGGCGCACGTGGCCGACTACCGCGCGGTGGAACAGTCGCTGGGCATCGCGCCGCGGCCCATCTCGATCAACGAGTACGCGTCGCCGAGCCAGGTCGACATCCCCAGCGTGGCGGTGCACTACATGGCGGTGTTCGAGCGGCACGGCATCCGCGACGCCGAGCGCGCCTACTGGTACGAGGCCGGCACGCTCAACGGGCTGCTGCACAACAACGCGCCGACCGCGTCGTACTGGGCCTACAAGTGGTACGGCGACATGGCCGGGACCATCGTGCAGACCGTGCCCGGCTCCTGGCTGGAGGGCGTCGCCTCGTACGACAGCACGCGCCGGTTCGTCAACGTCGTCCTCGGCGGCGACAGCGGCAACAACACCGTCCGGGTCACCGGGCTCGGCGCACTCGGCGCGCAGGTACGGGTGACCCTGTCACGGACCGGCACCGGCGGGCGCACCACCAACCAGAGCGCGCCGGTCACCGTCTCCGCGGCGACCTACACCGTCAGCAACGGCAGCATCAGCGTGCCGGTGAACGGGATGGACGCGCTGGCGGCGTACCAGCTGCTCATCACCCCGGCGTCCGGGGCCGCCACGTGGCAGCAGCGCTACGAGGCGGAGAACGCCACGGTGGTCAACGCCGGCCGGTTCTCCTCGGGCTCGGCCTCCAACGGCGGCTACGTCGGCCGGATCGACGGCACGGCCAACTCGCGCGCCCAGTCGTTCGTCGACTTCCTGGTCAACGTGCCGACGGCCCGCTCGTACCCGATGACCATCGGGTACGCCAACGCCACCGGCGCGACCGCGACCCACGGGCTGGCCTACAACGGCAGCGCGTGGAGCACCGTCAGCTACCCGCCGACTTCGGCGTGGGGCAGCTTCGGCGCGACGGTGACCACGACCGTCAACCTGCGGGCGGGCTACAACGTCATCCGCCTGGCGAAGGGGGCGCCGCAGTTCGCCGGCGGCACCGGCTTCGCCGAGCTGGACTACGTGCAGCTGAGCTGAGCGGCGGGGGCCGGCGCCGGGCCACCACGGTGAGCCCGGCGCCGGCGCACGGTAGGTTCTCAGGATGCCCCGGCAGCGTCCCGTCACCATCCGCGACGTGGCCGCGCTGGCCGGCGTCTCGGTGGGCACCGCCTCCAAGGCGCTCAACGGGCGCGGCTCGCTGCGCGCGGACACCGTCGAGCGGGTGCGCGCGGCCGCCGCCCGGCTGGACTTCCGGCCCAGCCAGGCGGCCCGGGACCTGCACGCCGGGCGCACGTACACGGTCGGCATGATCACCACGGACACCATCGGCCGGTTCAGCATCCCGCTGCTGATCGGGGCCGAGGACACCCTGGGCGGCGGCCAGATCTCGGTGCTGCTGTGCGACGCCCGCGACGACCCGATCCGCGAGCAGCACCACCTGCGCGTCCTGCTCGGCCGCCGGGTCGACGGCATCATCGTGACCGGCCGGCGGGCCGGCACCCGGGCCTCGATCGGCACGGGCCTCGGCGTGCCGGTCGTCTACGCGTTCCTCGCCTCGGCGGAGGAGGGCGACTGCTCGATCGTGCCGGACGAGGCCGGCGGGGCCCGCCAGGCCGTGGACCACCTGCTGACCGTCGGGCGGCGGCGCTTCGCGCACGTCACCGGCCCGGAGCACCACCAGTCGGCCCGGGTCCGCGCGGACGCGACCGTCGCCCGCATCGCCGAGGCCGGCGCCGAGCTGGTGACCGCCCCGCTGTACGGCGAGTGGAGCGAGGCCTGGGGACGGCAGGCCGCCGGCATCCTGCTGGCCCAGGGCGCCGCCTTCGATGCGGTGATCGGCGGCAACGACCAGATCGCCCGGGGCGTGGGCGACGCCCTGCGCGAGGCCGGCCGGCCCGTCCCCGCCGAGGTGGCCCTGACCGGCTTCGACAACTGGGACGTCATGACGCTGGCCAGCCGGCCCACGCTGACCAGCGTCGAGATGGACCTGACCGGGCTGGGCCGGGCCGCCGCCGGGCTGCTGCTGCGGGCCATCGACGGCGAGCCCCGGCCCGGCCTGCACCGGCACCCCACCCAGCTGGTGATCCGCTCCTCGACCGTGCCCTCCTGACCCACGCCGCGCACCCGCCGCAGATCCGCCCCCGAATCCGCGTCCTGGGCCTGCCACCAGGGCATCTGCTTGTAGATTGCGGGGGTGGACGACGGCGGCACGCGGGCAGCGCGGGACGGCCCCGGCGGCGCCACCTCCGGCGGGCTCGGCGCGGTGTGCCAGGCCGTGGGCGAGCTGCTGCGGGCCCAGGAGTGCCTGATCGAGTCCCTCCGGGCGCAGGGCCTGCTCGACGCCCGGGCCAGCGGCGTGCTGGCGGCGATCGACCAGCTGCTGGCCGAGACCGACGATGCCGCCCGCCGCGCCGCCACGACCGTCCACTGTGTTCCGGGGCGGGCCGGCCCGGGCGCCGGAGCTACGTCGCGCGGTTGAAGACGCCGTCGAGCAGCAGGTCGATGCACCGATCGGCGGCGGCCCGGGCGCCGGCCACCTCCTCGGCGCTCTCGGTGACGCCGTGCACCATCGCGAACAGCAGCAACAGGTCGGCCGGGGCCACGTCGCGGCGCACGTACCCGTGGCTCTGCGCCCGCCGCAACGGTTCGCGGAAGGCCGCCAGCAGACGCTTCTGGTACTTGTCGCGGGCGCCGGGGTCGAAGCGCCGGGCCAGCAGCACCAGCGGGCGCATCGTCACCTGGGTGTGCAGCACCTCGCGGAGCAGGTCGCGGAACAGCGACGGCAGGCACGCCTCGCTGCCGGCGAAGGTCTCGAGCCGCTGCAGGTGGTGGTCGATGACCGCGGCGGCCAGCGCCGGGCGGTCCGGGAAGTGCCGGTAGAGGGTCGCCTGGCCGACCCCGGCCCGCCGGGCGATCTCCGGCATCGGGATCACCGAGCCCGCGCTGGTCATGACCTCGCTCGCGGCCCGCACGATGGCCGCGCGATTGCGCTGGGCGTCGCGGCGACGCGCGGGCAGGGCACCGTACAGCACCGGTCACGCTCCTCGGACTGGCGTCGTATGTTACCTACCGGTAACGAGAATGTCACCACCTTCAATTTCTCGGTACCGCTTCCTACGCTGCCGCCACCGAACCACCGCTGCCCCGCCGCAGCTCGCCACCGGTGCGCGCAGAGCCCGTCGTCATGTGCGCCGCCGCGACCCCACGACACCCTCCTGTCCCCAAGGAGCGCGCATGGCGCCTCGTCGTCTCCCCCTGCTCATCTCCCTGTCGGCGCTCCTGACCGGCGCCCTGCTGACCGGCAACGCCGCCCCGGCCGCCGCGACCACCACCGCGCCGTCCCGGACCACCGCCGTGACCACCGTCCCGGCCCGGGCCACCGCCGCGGACGCGCTCGCCACGACCGGGCCCCGCTTCGCCGACATCGCGACCGGCGGGCCGGTCCTCAAGGCCAACGTCGTCGCCCCCGCCGGGGCCGGCCGCTACCCGGCCGTCGTGCTGCCGTCCAGCTGGGGCCTCAACGACCTGGAGTACCTGGCCCAGGCGAAGCTGCTGGCCGCCCGCGGGTACGTCGTGGTGTCGTACACGCCGCGCGGGTGGTGGCTGTCCGGCGGCGAGATCGACACCGCCGGCCCGGCCGACATGGCCGACCTGAGCACGGTCATCGACTGGACGATCGCCCACACCGCCGCGGACCCGGCCCGCATCGGCGCGGCCGGGATCTCGTACGGCGCCGGGCTCAGCCTGCTCGGCTCCGCCTTCGACCCGCGCATCCGGGCCGTCGCCGTGATGAGCGGCTGGACCGACCTCAGCTACTCGCTCTACGGCGACCGGACCCGCCACCAGCAGGCCCCCGGACTGCTCAAGCTGGCCGCCGACCTGCTGGGCCACCCCGGCCCCGAGCTGACCGGCAAGCTCGGTGACTTCGCCGCCAACCGCAACGTCGAGGAGGTGCTGGCCTGGTCCCGGGCCCGCTCCGCGGCGACCTACGTGGACGCGATCAACGCCAACCGGCCGGCCGTGCTGATGGCCAACGCCTGGGGCGACTCGTTCTTCCCGCCGAACCAGCTCGTCGACTTCTTCGGCCGGCTGACCGGGCCCAAGCGCCTGGAGTTCCGCCCCGGTGACCACGCGATCGCCGAGCTCACCGGCATCCTCGGCCTGGACAACGCGGTGTGGACCAGCGTCTTCCGCTGGTTCGACCAGTACCTGGCCGGCATCGACACCGGCATCGGCGCGGAGCCGGCGGTGCAGATCAAGCCGTACAACGCCGCCGCCGAGGGCTACCCGGCCTGGACCGCGCTGGCCGCGACCACCCGCCGGTACGGCCTCGGCCGGATCCGCCTGCTCGACGGGACCGGCCTGCTCGGCGGCGCGCCCGGCGCCGGCTGGACCAAGACCCTGCCCACCGACCTCAACACGACGGCCGACGGCGGCGCGGTGCTCATCACCAACGGGCTGTCCGCGTTCACCGGCCGGCAACCGACGATCTGGCTGCCCACGGTCAGCCGCGCCCGCGCGGGCGTCTGGGCCGCCGAACGGCCGGCCACGGTCCAGCACATCCGCGGGATCCCGAAGCTGCACCTGGAACTGAGCGGCACGGCGGCCCGCGGCACCGTCGTGGCCTACCTGTACGACCTGGACGCGCTGGGCAACGCCGGCCTGATCACCCACGCGCCCGTCACCTGGCTCGATGCGGCCGGCGGCGACCGCGCGGTGGACCTGGCGCTGCCGGCGACGGCCTTCGACGTGCCGGCCGGGCACTCCCTGACGCTGGTGGTCGACACGGTCGATCCCCTGTACTACGACGAGAACGCGCCGAACGGCTCGGTCACGATCGGCGGGGGCTCCTATCTGGACGTTCCGCTGCGGTAGGGAACGTTCCCTCCTGGGCCGGACCGTCCGCTGCAGCCCGGCGGCCGGTCCGGCCCAAGCCGCGCACGACACACCCCCTCACGCATCCTAGGAACCTGGTTCGATACGGTGTGCGGGCCGCGGGAGGTCAGCGGTTGTCGGCGCCCCGCGGTGATCTGTCTGCCGCGTCCTCATCACGATCCGCTGTGCCCCGGCCCGTACCCGCCCGCCTCGGCACCAGCACCAGCGCGGTGCCACCGGCCAGGCCCGCCGCCACCGCCCACGCCGTCGCCGTCCCCGCCCGGGAGCCGCCGACCGTCGCCGCGAGCAGCAGCAATCCGGCCACCCCGAGCGCGGTCCCCAGCTGGGCGCCGGTGTTGAGGACCCCGCTCGCCGTCCCGCCGAGCTCCTCCGGCACGTCGGTGCCGATCGCCGTGGCGGCCACGGACGCCGTCCCGAGCCCGATCCCGGCCACCGCCACCCCGGCCACGATCCCGGCGACCCCGCCGTAGGTCGCCACCAGCAGCAGGTTGCCGGCCGCGATCCCGCCCAGGCCGGCGGCCGCCAACCACCGGACGCTCAGCCGGGCCCCGAGCGGTCTGGTCAGCGCCGAGCCGGCGACGACGCCCAGGCTGAACGGCACCAGGGCGAAACCCGCCCCGACCGCCGAGACGCCCAGGTCGCGCTGCAGCGCCAGGGTCGCGAGCACCCCGGCGGAGCTGGTGGCGGCGGTGTTGACGAACGAGACCGCGGTTCCGGTCCGCAGGTTGGCCGACGCCAACGCCGCCCGCGGCACCAGCGGCGCGCGCGCCCGGCGCTGCCGGGCCACGAAACCCGCCCCGGCCGCCAGGCCCGCCGCGACCAGCAGCCCGCCCGTCGTACGGCCGGCCGGGCTCTCCAGCAGCGACGCGCCCACGATGAGGGTCATCACCGCGCCGGTCAGCAGGGCCGCGCCGGGCAGGTCGAGGCGTACCCGCTCCGGGGCCCGCGCCGCCGGCGCGACGACCACCAGGACGGCCACGACCAGGACCAGGCCCACCGGAAGGTTCACCCAGAAGACCGCGCGCCAGCCCAGGATCCCGGTCAGCACGCCGCCGACCAGCAGGCCCAGCGCGCCCGCGGCCGCCCCGCTCGCGCTCCACGCCGCCAGGGCGCCGCGCCGCTCGTCCGGCTCGGGAGCCGCGTCCAGCAGCAGGCGCAGGGCGGACGGGACGCTGATCGCGGCGGCCGCACCCTGCAACCCGCGGGCCGCGACGAGCTGGACGATCTCCCGCGCGCTCGCGCCGACGAGACTGACCAGCGCGAACGCCACGCAACCGGCCAGCAGCACGCGGCGGTGGCCGTACCGGTCGCCGAGCCGGGCGCCGACCACGAGCAGGCCGCCGAAGAGCATGGCGTAGGCCGTCGCCAGCACCGGCGTCGCCTCGGCGGGGGCCGACACCCCGGCCAGCATGGCCGGCAGCGCCGTGATCCCGCTGGTCACGCCGAGCACGTCGACGAACTGGATGCCACAGAGAACGGCGACCGCCCGCCGGGAGCCTCCTGTCATGGCGGCACGCTACCGGAAGCTTTTCGGGCCGTTGGCCCCTGGCGTACGGCGGCCCGGTGTGACGGGATGGCGCTGTCGCCCCAGGAGGGAGGGGACGGTGGCAGTGCCCGCGACGCCGACACCCGGCTGTCCTCCGCCCGCCGTGCGGCTGGTGTCGCTCGACGTGATCCGGGTCGCCGTCGTCGCCATGGTGATCGTCCACCACGCGGCCCAGCCGTACGGGCCCGGCGGCGAGTGGCCGGTGCGCGACGCCGCGCACAGCGACTGGTTCCGTCCCTTCTACACGGTCAACGCCGCGGTCGGGCTGGGCCTGCTGTTCCTGATCGCCGGCCACTTCGTCCCGCAGTCCCACGACCGCAAGGGCCCGCGACGGTTCCTGCGCGAGCGTGCGAGCCGCCTCGGCCTGCCGCTGCTGGTCTTCGGCCTGGCCGCCAACCTGCCCATCGCCCTGGCCACCGAGCGGCCGCGCTCCCCGCGCGACTTCGCCGCCGCCCTGTACGCCGACGCGTGGATGCCGCTCTACCTGCACCTGTGGTTCGTGGCGCACCTGCTGCTCTACTCGGCGGTCTACGTCGTCTGGCGGCGGTACACCGGCCGGACGCCCCGGACCTGGCCCGCGCCCGGGCACCGCGCGATCCTGGTCTTCGCCGTGGGCCTGATCGCGGTCACCTGGGCGATCCGCCTCCGGTACGCCGTCGACGAATGGGTGCCGCTGGGGGTGATCCCCGCCGAGCCGGCCCGCCTGCCGCAGTACGTGACCCTGTTCGTCCTGGGCGCGATGGCCGGCCGGGGCGGCTGGCTGCGCGCGCTGCCCCGCCGCGTGGGCCTGGTCTGGCTGGCCGTGGGCCTCGCCGCCGCGGCCGGCATGGTCGCGGTCCAGACGATGGCGCCGCCCGGCTGGCACTTCAACGAGCTGGCGAACGGCGGCCCGGGCTGGCAGTCACTGGTGCGCTGCACGCTCGAGGGGTTCATCTGCGCCGGCCTCGCGGTCGGCCTGCCGGTGGCCGTCCGCGAGCTGGCCCGCCGGCCGCTGCGGGTGGTGTCCGCGGCGGCGGCGGCCAGCTACGCGGCGTACGTCCTGCACCTGTACATCCTGGTGCCGCTGCAGGCCGCGATGACCGGGCCGGACGCTTCGCCGTTCGTCAAGTTCGGGATCGTGGCGGTGCCGGCCGTCCTGCTCTCGTTCGGCGCCGCGCACCTGTCGCGCCGGGTGCCGGGCCTGCGCCGCCTGCTGGGGACTGCGCCGCCACCCCCGCCGGCGTCGCTCAGGCCGGATCCAGGGACAGGGCGTCGTAGATGAAATCGGGGCTGAGGAAGCCGTCGCCGCTGCTGCCGCTGAGCACCGACAGCGACAGCGTGTTGGTGCCGGTCCGCAGCGCGCCGGCCGGGATCGCGAACGTGTAGGTGGTGTTCACCCCGCGCCACGTGCCGCGGGTGACGCCGCGGGAGTTCAGGTCGACCGGGGCCGGCGACGCGGACGCCGGGGAGGTGTAGCCGCCGATCGACACCGCGGGACGGCCGCCGGCGAAGCCCGCGGTGGTGGCGACGCGCAGCCGGACCCCGCCGGCCGGCACGGCGGTCAGCCCGAACGTGAGCCCCAGCGGGGAGTTGACCGACTTGAACTGGGCCATCGGGAACGCGGCGGCGCCGGCCGAGGCGGCGACCGGGCCGGTGGTCCAGGCGGCCATCCGGGTGTCCGACGGGTGCATCGTCTCGATCTTGTCGGCGTTGCGGAAGCCGGCCGGGGTGCCGTCGATCGTGCCCAGCTGGAGCAGGCGGCCGGGGGCGGGGACGTCGCCGGACAGGGCCAGGGTGGTGGTCGCCCCGGCGGTCACGGTGAGCGTCCTGGTCGCCCCCACCGCTAGCTCGCCGGCGTACAGGGTCGCGGTGTACGGCCCGGGGCGGATGTGCCCGATGACGAAGCTGCCGGCCTTGGACGGGCCCCAGTACTGGCCGTTCGGGCCGGACAGCACCACCGTGCCGCTCAGGCCGCGCCAGTTCCCGCCCGCCGTGCCGGTCACCCCGCCGCGCTGGGCGTTGGAGAGCAGGCCGGGGATGTAGGCGGAGAGGAAGTCCAGGCTGTGCGGGGCGGGCGCGGCGCCGTCGGTCAGCGCCATCGCGTACGGGCCGTGCAGGCCCAGCCGCAGCGCCTCGGTCTGCTGATGGCCGCTGAACATGTAGTGGGTGAGGTTGACGGCCGTACCGGTGTCGTTGACCTCGATGTCGCGGAAGAACGGGCCGCCCGAGCTCATCTCGTGCGTGCCCGGCACCAGGTAGACGCCGTGGCCGTTGCCGGCGGCGCCGAAGGGCCGCTGCGCGATCGTCCGCTGGGAGCTGTAGAACTTGGACGCGGTCCGGCCGTCGGCGAACCGGAAGACGTCGGAGCCCTCGACGGTGGCGGTGGCGCCGGCCGTCCGGGCGGCCGCGGGCGAGCTGGTCAGCAGCTTGGCGTCGAGCCGGCTGATGAACCGGGCCTCGCCGGGGTTCAGCGCCCGGGTGATCGCGGTGGCCAGGTAGAGCGTGTTGTCGCCCTTGCGCGCGAAGTAGTACTGGGTCACGCCGATGCCGGTGTTGGCCACGGTGACCAGCAGGGCCTGGTCGCCGAAGGTCCGGGACGTCACGGCCGCGGACGACCAGCCCGACTGGAACTGCCCGGCGGCCTGCCCCGGCGCGGCCAGCTCGGTGCCGTTGTGCCGCAGCGAGGTGAGGTTGCCGTTCGTGGCGCTGACCGTGAAGCTCATCCCGGCGCCGCTGTCGAAGGTCACGTCGGCGGCGGCCGAGGCGAACGGCTGCCCGCCGAGCAGCCCGGCGCCGGCCACGACCGCCAGCGCGACGAGGCCGCCGGCCAGCGCCCGGCGGCGGCCGCGGCGCACGGGCGGTCGGTGCGGGGCAACGGCCGGGGACGAGGGTTCGGAGATCATGCAACCGCCTGACTCGGGACGCCGGTGACCTTCCTAGGTGGCCCGGGCCGCCGGAAACGTTGCCCGCCGGCCGGGAAATTCTTCGAGACCCCGATCGCATTGCCCGCCCGCCGCCCCGGCCTCTACGGTCATCGGATCCCGCGGTGGCGCGGGGACCGAGGGAGGCGGTGGCGATGTCCGGTGACGGCCCGGCCTTCGACGCCTTCTTCGAGCAGCGGCACGCCGAGCTGTCCCGGTTGGCGTACCTGCTGACCGGTGACGCGGCAGCCGCCGACGAGCTGGCCGCCGACGCGCTCGCCCGGCTGCGCCGCGAGTGGCCCCGGCTGGGCGGCGACGACCCGGCGGCTCACGCCCGCGGCACGGTGGCCGCGCTGGCCCGCCACCGCGATCGACGGTGGTGGGGCGGACGCGGGGACGAGCCGGGCGCGACGGACCTGCGCGGCGCGCTGCGCCGGCTGCCGCACCGGCGCCGGGCCTGCGTGGTGCTCCGGTACGCGTTCGGCCTCAGCGACGCCGAGGCGGCCCGGGCGCTGGGCATCTCCCCCGCCACCGTGCGGAGCCGGACCGCGCGCGGCGTACGGCAGCTGTCGGAGCTGGTCGGCGGCTCGCCGCAGGTCACGCGGCTCGGCGGCCGGGAGGCGACGCGATGAGGAGCTACCCGGAGCTGTCCGCGCACGAGCTGCGGAGCCGGCTGGGCGACCTGGCCGCCGAGCACCGGCCCGACCGCGCCGGCATGCTGCACCGGATCGCCGGGCAGCGCCCCGGTTCGCCGGTCGCCGAGCGGCCGCCCGCCGGTCAGGCGCTGCGCCTGGCCGGGTCGGCGCTGGCCGTGGCCACCATCCTCGGGGTGGGCGGGGTGGCCCGCTGGGCGCTCGCCGACGGCCCCGGGCCCGGCGTCCCGCCCGCCGGCGCCGCCTCGGCCACCCCCTGGCCGAAGCCCTCGGCGAAACCCACCACGGGCCTCACCACCGGCTCCGCGACGGAGGCGAACCCGCCGCGGGCCACCGCGCCGGTCCGGCCGCCGGGTGGCCGGACGCGGTCCGCGGCGCCGCTGCCCGGCACCGGCGCGCCGCGGACCGGGCGGCCGCAGCCGGAGCCGGTCTGGGCGGACGGATCGATCAACCCGAACACCGACGACACCGAGGGCCGCAGCGAGATCACCGTGAAGGTGCGCGAGCCGCTGTCCGCGCTGGAGGTGACGGTCCGGGTGGCGCCGACCGCCGGGCTCACCGACCGGGGCGCCACCCACGACGTCCCCGCGGCGACGATCGACGCCGGGGTGGTCCGGGAGCGGGAGGCGCTGGTCTACCGCTTCACGCTGGCCGGCGGCGCCCCGCTCGCCGCGGGCACGTACGTCTTCACCGTGCGGTACGGCTACGACAACGAGGGCGGCCGCGACGCGGGTGACGACACCTACCGGGTGACCGCCACGACCGCCGCCGCGGCCGCCGGGGTGGAGCTGCGCGGGGACTTCGCCTGAGCGGCGCGGCTCAGCGGAGCACGATGCCGGTGGCCACGCAGCTCACCCCGTCCGGGACCTTGCTCACCTCGGTGGGCTCGCCGCTGGTCACGCCCTTGAAGCTGGCGCAGATGACCGTCTTGGCGGTGCCGCCGACCACGGTGACGTCGCTGATCCGCGCGGTGTCGCCGAGGTTCGGGTTGATGCCGACGAGCGTCTTGAGCGGCGCCGTGACGGTCACGTCGGACACCTGCACGTGGCGGGCGAACTGCTTGCCGCAGTTGCCGCACGAGCGGTACAGCTTGCCGATGTCGGCCGCCTGGAAGTTCTTGATCACCATGGTGCCGGGGCCGTTGTGCTGGAAGGTCTTGTCCGAGGCGTGCATCGCGCCGCCGCCGTCCACGGTCATGGTCTGGCTCGCCGCGGTGCCCTTGAAGGTGGCGGCGTCCTCGCCCACGTCCTGCCACCACACGTTGCGCAGCGTGCAGCTGCCGAGGCAGTGCACCCCGTCCGCGGCCGGCGTGCCGATGATGACGTTGGCCAGGGTGGCGCCGTCGGCCAGCTGGAACATCGGGTCCTGACCCTCGTCCTGGCCGCCGTCGCCCAGGGCGGCGCCGCCGACGAAGCGCACGTTGCCGCCGTCGAACGAGCCGGTCACCTTGCGGGTGGCGGTCAGCGTCTCGGTCCGTACCGGCGTCGGCCACGAGGTCGCGGCCGGGGTCGCGGAGGCCGGGGCGGTGGTCGGGGTGGTGGTCGGGGCGGTGGTCGGGGTGGTGGCCGGCTTCGAGGGCGGCGCGGTCGCCGGCGCCGTGGTGGGCGGCGCCACGGTGGCGGTCGCCGGCGGCGGGGTCGTGGTGGGAGCCGGGGCCGGGAGGCCGGCGGACGCGCTCACCGACACGTCGTCGAAGGAGGCGGCCGCGTGGGTCGTGAGCAGGCCGATCCGGCCGGCGCCGAGCGAGCGCCCGCCGACGTCGCCCACCACGACGCCGTCGACCGAGCCGCGCACGCGGGCGCCGGTCACGTCCAGCCGCACCTGGTGCCAGCCGGTCGCGGCGGCGGCCAGCGGCAGCGTGCTCAGGGTGGTCACGGCCGAGCCGCGGACCTCTTCGAGCCGGGCCGCGCCGGGGACCAGCACGAGCCGCTGGAACCGGCTCGAACCGGTGGCCCGGGCGGCCAGGCCGGCGGCAGCGCCGCTCGCGGTCAGGTCGTCGGCCCGCACCCGGGCCCGCACCGTGTAGTCGGTCCAGCCGGTGTCGCCGGCGAACATCCGGGCCAGCTCGCTGCCAGGGTTGCCCTGGCGCAGCACCCCGCCGGCCACCGACCAGGCGCCGCCCGACTTCGACCAGCCCGCCGTGTCGCCGTCGGAGAAGTCGTCGGTCAGCGACGTGGCGCCGGCGAAAGCGGTCGCGGTGACACCCACCGCCGCGACCACCACCGCCGCGAACCCGCCGATCACCGCGGTGCGCCGCCGGCCGCGTGGGCGGGCCGCTGTCTCGTGTTCCATCCGTCTGCCTCCCGATCTTGGTCAACAGACAGCGGGTGGTCCCCCGCGGGCGGGAAGTTGCCAGCGGAGGTCTTATGTGACCGCGGTCACGGCGCCACCGGGGCGGCTCCCGGCTCGGGCTCCGGCAGCGGGTCCGGGTCGGGCGCCGGCGCCGGGTCCGGCTCGCTGAGCTGCTCGCGCAGGTAGCTCCAGCACACCGCGATCAGCGCGGCGACCGGCACGGCCAACAGGCTGCCGACGATCCCGGCCAGGCTGCCGCCCAGCGTGACGGCCAGCAGCACCACCGCCGCGTGCAGGCCCAGACCCCGGCTCTGCACCATGGGCTGGAACACGTTGCCCTCGAGCTGCTGCACCGCGACGATGATGCCCAGCACGATCAGCGCGTCCACCGGCCCGTTGAAGACCAGCGCGATCAGCACCGCCACGAAACCGGCGAACAGCGCGCCGACGATCGGCACGAACGCGGTCACGAAGGTCAGCACGGCCAGCGGCAGCACCAGCGGCACCCCCACGATCCACAGGCCGACGCCGATGAAGACGGCGTCCAGCAGGCCGACGAACGCCTGCGAGCGCACGAACGCGCCGAGGGTGTCCCAGCTGCGCGCGGCCACCGTGGGCACGTCGACGGCGAGCCGGCCCGGCAGCTGGCGGGTCAGCCACGGCAGGAACCGCGGCCCGTCCTTGAGGAAGAAGAACATCAGGAAGATCGCCAGCAGGGTGGTGACGATGCCGTTGACCACGGTGCCGACGCCGGTCACCGTCGCGGTGAGGATGCTGCCGACGCTGTTCTGGATGCGCTGCACGCCGGCGTCGAAGGCCGAGTTGACCTGGGCGTCGCCGATGTTCAGGGGTGGGCCGGCGGCCCACTCGCGCACCTTGGAGATGCCGTCGACGACACCGTCGGCCAGGTCGCCGGCCTGCGCCGCCACCGGCACCGCGATCAGCACGATGATGCCGGCCGCGACCAGCAGGGACACCAGCGTGACAGTGGTCGCGGCCAGCGCCGGCCGCCACCCGTGCCGGCGCAGGAAGCGGGCCAGCGGCCAGGTCAGGGTGGTCAGCAACAGGGCCACCACCAGCGGCCAGATCACCGACCACATCTTGCCCAGCAACCACAGGGCCACCCCGGCCATCACCAGGATCACCAGCAACTGCAGGGAGATCCGCGCCGAGGTGCTCAGCGCGGACCGGGTCTTCGTGGAGCTCAACGATGCTGGCATGGCACCACCCTAGGGATCATCGCCACCCGCCCGCATGTCGAAACGCCCGCTCAGCCCTTGTCGGCCCCCGCGGTCAGGCCCTCGGTCAGCAGGCGCTCGGCGGCGAAGAAGAGCACCACGATGGGCAGGGTCAGCACCACCGAGCCGGCCATCAGCACCGTCTTGCTGACCTCGATGCCGCCGGAGAGCTGCGCCAGGCCCAGCGACACCGTCCAGTCGTTGCGGTCCTCGACCAGGAACAACAGGGCGAACAGGAACTCGTTCCAGGCGATCATGAACACGTACAGGGCGTTGGCCATCACGGCCGGCGCGGCCAGCGGCAGGATCACCTTGCGGATCGTCTGCAGCCGGGAGTAGCCGTCGACCGCGGCCGCCTCCTCCAGGCTCACCGGGATCGTCGACAGGTAGTTGCGCAGCATGTAGATCGACACGGGCACGGTCTGCGCGATGTAGACGATGGTCAGCCCGGCCAGCGAACCGCGCAGGCCCAGCCGGGTGAACAGCACGAACAGCGGGATGGCCAGCAGGATCGACGGGAACAGGTAGACCGCCAGGAACAGGAAGTGCACCTGGCGCCGGCCGACGAAGCGCAGGCGGCTGACCGCGTACGCGCCCGGGATCGACACCAGCAGGGTCAGCGCGGTCGCGGCGATCGAGACCATCGCCGAGTTCCCCAGGAACCGCAGGAAGCCCTGCCCCCCGGAGCCGGCCGGGGTCAGCACCTCCCGGTACGTCGAGACGGTCCACTCCGCCGGGCCGACCCACAGCTGGCCCGGGTTCTGCAGCACCTCCTCGATCGGGCGCAGCGACAGCAGCAGCATGTACAGGAACGGGAACAGCGTCACCCCGACCAGCCCGGCGATGACCACCCAGCGCAGAACGCCGAACACCCGGGTCTCGACGGCCGCACGGTCCATCAGTCCTCCTCGCCTTCCACCCGGGGCGCCATGAACCGCAGGTACACGACGAGCAGGATGACCAGCCCGAACGCCAGCACCAGGGCCTGCGCCGAGGCGGCGCCGATGTCGAAGCGGGCGGTCAGGAACTGGTAGACGCGCACGCTGACCACCTCCGTGCCGGCGCCGCCGCCGGTCAGCAGGTAGACGTCGTCGAACTTGTTGAAGGTCATGATGAAGCGCAGCACGGTCAGCAGCGCGATGACCGGGCCCAGCTGCGGCAGCAGGATGTGGCGGAAGATCTGCGTCGGCGCGGCCCCGTCGACCAGCGCCGCCTCCTCCAGGTCGCGCGGCACGGCCTGGAGCCGGGCCAGCAGGAACAGGAACGCGAAGGGGAAGTACCGCCACGCCTCGAAGGCGATCACCGTCAGCAGGGCCAGCGGCACGTCGAAGTGCCAGCCGAACAGGGACGCGTCGTACTCGCGCTGGCTCAGGAAGGCGATCGGGCGGTCCCAGCCGAGGAAGCGCGTGCCCCAGTTGTTGGCGATGCCGAACTGCGGGCTGAGCATGATCTCCCAGACGAAGGTCACCGCCACCACCGGGGCCACGTACGGCAGTAGCACCGAGGCGCGCACCAGCGTGCGGCCGCGGAACGCGCCGCGCAGGGCGAGCGCCGCGACCAGGCCGAACAGGATCGAGAAGAACGTCGCCCCGATGGTGTACGCCAGGGTGGTCCACAGCGACGACCAGAAGCCGGGCGAGCTCAGCACCAGCTTCAGGTTGGCCAGCGTGTACTCGCCGAAGAAGCCGGCCCGGCGCAGGTTGATCAGCCGGATCCGCTGGAAGGCCAGCATGACCGTCCACAGGATGGGCAGCACCACGACGACCAGCACCACCACCAGGGTCGGCGACAGGTAGGCCAGGCCGGCCCGGTTCTCCTGCTGCCGCCGGGTCAGCGGCCGCTTGCCCCGCGGGGCCTCCGCCGCCGGGGAGGCGGTGCTGGGCGGCTGGGTGGCGACCATCACTCGAGCGACTTCTGGATGTTCTTCACGTCGTCGGCGGCGCGCTTGGCGGCGCCCGCGGCGTCCAGCTCGCCGCCGGTGAGGGCGTTGACCGCCTTCGGCACGGGCAGCTCGCCCAGCGTCGCGCCGACCAGCGCCCCCTGCTTCTGCGGGAACCCCCAGCGCTGGAACGTGTCGGGGCTCTTCTGCAGCGCGCTGATGACCTCCGGCGGGTAGACGTCGCCGAGCGGCTTCTTGGTGTCCACCCCGGCCGGGAGCTTGTTCCAGGCGTCGGTGAACTTGGTCGCCTCCTGCTGGGTGCCCTTGCGGACCGGGAACTTGCCCTCGGGCGCGATGCCGAGCCAGCCGGGATAGCCCTCGTTCATCATGTAGGAGACGAACTTCTTGGCGTTCTCGGTGTTCTTGCCGTCCTTGGTGATGGTCCAGCTGGTGATCTCGCCGAACTGCGCCGGCCGGCCGCCGGGACCGGCGACGGCCGTGACGATGCCGCTGTTCTTGGCCAGGTACGCCGGATCCGACTTGCACTGCGCGCAGGTGGGCAGCGCGTCCTTGCGCAGCCCGGCCATCTCGTCGAGCAGGAACGAGGACCAGACCACCATCGCGGCCTTGCCGGAGAAGTAGGTGGCCCGGGTGGTGTCCACGTCCTGGGCGCCGGGCACCGAGAAGTTCTTGATCAGGTCGCCGTACAGCTGGAAGGTCTGCACGCACTGCGGCGAGTCCAGGGTCACGGTCTTGTCGGCGTTGACCAGCTCGCAGCCGTTGCCGAGGGCCAGGTTCTCGAAGGTCTGCTCGGTGAAGGCGTCGTTGGGGACGGTGGCCAGGCTGATCCCGGCGACGTCCCTGGTGTTCAGCTGCTGGGCCGCCTGGCGGATCTTGTCGTAGGTGTCCGGCGCGGCCAGCCCGGCCTTGTCGAACAGGTCCTTGCGGTAGAAGAGCAGCTGGGCCCAGCCGTCGGAGGGCACGGCGAGCTGCTTGCCGTCCTGGTTGGTCAGCTCCAGGGCGCGCGGCGAGAAGGTGCCGGCGCCGAGTGAGTCCACGACGGCCTTGCTCGCCCCGGTGTCGAGCAGGTCGTTGGTGGACATCTGGGCCACCGCGCCCAGCGGCAGCGCGCCGACCACGTCGGGCAGGCTGCCCGCGGCCGCCGCCGAGGTGATCAGGCTGCTGAACTGGTTCTCGTCGGTGGCCACGATCTTGACCTTGACCCCGCTGGCCGCGGTGAACTTGTCGGCGATGGCCTGGGTGGCCTGCACCCGGTCGGTCTGGTTCTCCAGGCTCCACACGGTGAGGGTGCCCCCGCCGGAGCTGTCGCCGCCGTCGTCCCCGCAGCCGGCCAGCGAGGCGGCGACGAGCAGTCCCACGGCCGGCAGGCGCCACCAGTGTCCACGATCGATCTTCACGAGATGTCCTCTCGGTGACGCATCGATGTCACTTGCTACCGACGCATCACATCAAGGACTTCCGCGGGCTGCAACCGGTGCGGCCGGTCAGCTCTCGGCGGGCCGGGTCGCGGGCCAGACGAGCACGTCGTCCGGGATGGTGGTTTCGCGCAGCGCCCGGCAGTCGCGGCCGGGCAGCATCCGGCCCTCCGCCACCACCAGCCGGGCCACCTCGATCGCGCCGTGCGCCTGGAAGTGGGTGTTGTCGGCGACCCCGGCCGGGTAGTTCGGGGACACGCCGGCGTCCAGCCAGAGGAAGTGGCTCTTGGTCGCCTCCGGCCCCAGCGCGCCCCAGCGCGCGAACGACGAGGCGGTGAGGTCGATGAGCGGCGTCCCGGTGCCGGCGGCCAGCGCGCGCATGGCCGCCGGATACTCGCCGTGCGACTGGTACGGCACGCCGTCGGCGGTGAAGCGGCGCCGCTCGACCGGGGTCACCAGCACGGGCCGGGCCTGCCGGGACCGGGCGCCGTCGACGTACCGGCGCAGGTAGTCCTGGAAGGCGCCCCAGGGGTCGGTGCCGCGGGCCGGGTCCTCGACCTTCTCGTCGTTGTGCCCGAAGGAGATCAGCAGGACGTCGCCGGGGCGGATCGCGGCCAGGATGCGGTCGAGGCGGCCCAGGTCGGCGAAGCTCTTCGAGCTGGCCCCGGAGAGCGCCTCGTTGACCACGCGGATCCCGGGCCGGAGGAAGACCGGGAGCGCCTGCCCCCAGCCGGCCCGGGGCGCGTCCGCGACCGCGTAGGTGGCCGCGGTCGAGTCGCCGGCCACGAAGACCGTGCGGCGGGGTGGCCGGTGGCCGGCGTCCGCCGCGCCGGCGCCCGCGAAACCCAGCCCTCCGGCCACCGCGCCGCCGAGGGCGGCCCGCAACAGCGTCCTGCGATCAAGCGTCATGCCCGCCATCCAATCAACATCCGTCGATCCAGGCAAGCGCTTACCTCAAGACCGCTGGCGGCGCCGGGGCCGGGGCGCGCGGGGGCGGGACGGAGCCACCCGGAAATCAGGACTTCACAGGTTCGTCATCAGGCGGTTAAATCGAGGGACAGCGATATGGGAGCGCTCCCATAAGCGGACAGGAGCCCACCGTTGTCCCGTTCACGCCGATATCTCGTGATGTCCTTCGTCGTCCTGCTGCTCGGCTCGCTGGGGATCGCGCTGGCCGCGCCCTCCGGAGCCGCCGCGGCGCCCACCTACAGCTACGGCGAGGCCCTGCAGAAGTCGCTGTTCTTCTACGAAGCCCAGGTCTCCGGGCCCAAGCCGGCCTGGAACCGGGTCTCCTGGCGCGGTGACTCCGCGCTGCGCGACGGCGCGGACGTCGGCCTCGACCTGACCGGCGGCTGGTTCGACGCCGGCGACCACGTCAAGTTCGGCCTGCCGATGGCCTTCACCACCACCATGCTGGCCTGGGGGGCCGTGGAGAACCGCGCCGCCTACGCCGCCTCCGGGCAGCTCACCCACCTGCTGAACAACCTGCGGGTGCCCAACGACTACTTCATCAAGGCCCACCCGGCGCCGAACGTGCTCTACGGGCAGGTCGGCAACGGCGACGCCGACCACAAGTGGTGGGGACCGGCCGAGGTGCTGCCGATGGCGCGGCCGGCGTACAAGATCGACGCCAGCTGCGGCGGCACCGAGCTGGCCGCGGAGACCGCGGCCGCGATGGCCGCCAGCTCGATGGTCTTCCGGCCCACCGACCCCGGGTACGCCGACACGCTGCTCACCCACGCCAAGCAGCTCTACACGTTCGCCGACACGGTCCGGAAGAGCTACCACGAGTGCATCACCGACGCGACGTCGTTCTACCGCTCCTGGAGCGGCTACGCCGACGAGCTGGTGTGGGGCGCCATCTGGCTGCACCGGGCCACCGGGGACGCGGCCTACCTGGCCAAGGCCGAGGCGGGGTACGACGCGCAGGGCAACGAGAACCAGACCAGCACCAAGATGTACAAGTGGACGATCTCCTGGGACAACAAGCAGTACGGCAGCTACGTGCTGCTGGCCCAGCTGACCGGCAAGCAGAAGTACATCGACGACGCCAACCGCTGGCTCGACTGGTTCACCGTCGGGGTCAACGGCGAGAAGGTCCGTACCTCCCCCGGCGGGATGGCGGTCGTGGACACCTGGGGCGCGCTGCGCTACGCGGCCAACACCGCCTTCGTCGCCCTGGTGCACAGCGACCATCTCGCCGACGCGGTCCGCAAGGCGCGCTACCACGACTTCGCCGTCAAGCAGATCGACTACGCGCTGGGCGCCAACCCGCGCAAGTCCAGCTACGTGATCGGGTTCGGCAGCAACGCGCCGAAGAACCCGCACCACCGGACGGCCCACGGCTCCTGGTGGGACAGCCAGCAGGTGCCCGAGCAGACCCGGCACGTGCTGTACGGCGCGCTGGTCGGCGGCCCGTCCGCGCCGGACGACGCGTACACCGACAGCCGCGCCGACTACGTGATGAACGAGGTCGCCACCGACTACAACGCCGGCTTCACCTCGGCCGTGGCCCGGCTGTACGGCGAGTACGGCGGCGCGCCCGCGGCGAACTTCCCGCAGCCCGAGTCGCCGGACCTGGCGGAGCTGTCGGTGGAGACCACGGTCATGCAGAACGAGACCCGCTCGACCGGGGTCAAGGTCATCATCTACAACAAGTCGGCGTTCCCGGCCCGGGCGCTGACCGCGGCCAAGTTCCGCTACTACTTCACCCGTGACGGCGACGCGGCGCTGACCGTGAGCACGCCGTACACCCAGGGGTGCCCCGGCCCGACGGCGGCCCGGCAGTACGCCGGCGACGTCTGGTACGTCGAGGTGGACTGCGCCGGCTACACCATCGCGCCGGCCGGGCAGTCCGCGCACCGGATGGAGGTGCAGCTCAAGATCGGCGTGGTCGAGGGCGGCACCTGGGATCCGGCCGACGACCCGTCGTACCGGGCGGCGGCCGGACCGAACCCGGGCGTGCCGCTGTACGAGGGCGCGACGCGGGTGTGGGGCAACGAGCCCGGCGCCGGGCCGTCGCCGTCGGTCACCCCCTCGGTCACGCCCTCGGTGACGCCGTCCGTCACGCCGTCGGCGAGCCCGTCGGTGACGCCGTCGGCGAGCCCGTCCGTCACGCCCAGCTCCGGGCCGGCCGGGCCCTGCCGGGTCAGCTACCGCACCAGCGACTGGAGCTCGGGCTTCACGGCCGACGTCACCGTCACCAACACCGGCCCGACCGCCTGGAACGGCTGGTCGCTGACCTACGCCTACACCGCCGGACAGCGGATCACCCAGGCCTGGTCGGCCACGGCCACCCAGACCGGAACCCAGGTGACCGTCACCAACGCCGGCTGGAACGCGGCGGTCGCACCCGGCGCGTCGGTGACCTTCGGGATGAACGGCACCCACACCGGCGCCAACCCGCGGCCCACCACCTTCGCCGTCAACGGCGCGGCCTGCACCACCGCCTGAGCCCAGGGCCATGGCCGGGACCACCCCACCGGCCATGGCCCTGGCCCACCTCCCCACCACCAGGAAACAGGACCCCATGCGAACTGCCCTGCGCGCGGCCGTGTGTGCCGCGGCCACCGTGACCGTTCTCGCGGCCTTCGGCCCACCGCCGGCCTCCGCGGCCGCCCTGCCGTACCAGGACCCGGCGCTGCCGGTGGCCCAGCGGGTCACCGACCTGCTCGCCCGGATGACCCTCGACGACAAGATCGGCCAGATGACCCAGGCCGAGCGCGGCGTCATCAGCCCGGCCCAGCTCACCCAGTACCGGGTGGGTTCCGTGCTGTCCGGCGGCGGCTCCGGCCCCGCCCAGAACACCCCGGCCGCCTGGGCCGACATGGTCGACAACTACCAGCGCGGTGCGCTGGCCACCCCGCTGGGCATCCCGATGATCTACGGGATCGACGCGGTGCACGGCAACAACAACGTGGCCGGGTCGACGATCTTCCCGCACAACATCGGGCTGGGCGCGACCCGCGACCCGGCCCTGGCCCAGCGGATCGGCCGGGCCACCGCCGAGGAGGTCACCGGGGCCGGCCAGGACTGGACCTTCGCGCCGTGCCTGTGCGTGGCCCGCAACGACCGCTGGGGGCGCACCTACGAGTCGTTCGGCGAGCAGCCGGAGATCGCCACCGCGATGACCACCGTGGTCGACGGACTGCAGGGCACGGCGCTCAACGGCCCCGCCTCGGTGCTGGCCACGGCCAAGCACTATCTCGGCGACGGCGGCACCACCGGCGGCACCGACCAGGGCAACACCCAGCTCAGCGAGGCCGAGCTGCGGGCCGTGCACCTGCCGCCGTTCACCGCCGCGGTCCGGCGGGGCGTCGGCTCGGTGATGATCTCGTTCAGCAGCTGGAACGGCGCCAAGCTGCACGGCTCCAAGTACCTGATCACCGACCTGCTCAAGGGCGAGCTCGGCTTCACCGGGTTCACCGTCTCGGACTGGGCGGCGATCGACCAGCTCGACGGCCAGCCCGGCTTCACCCAGGCCGAGGTGGTCACCGCGGTCAACGCCGGGCTGGACATGCTCATGGTGCCGGTCGACTGGCAGCTGTTCCTGGGCTACCTGCGGGCCGCGGTGCAGGCCGGGCAGATCCCGATGGCCCGCATCGACGACGCCAACCGGCGCATCCTGACCAAGAAGTTCGAGCTGGGCCTCTTCGAGCACCCGTACGCCGACCGCACGTACGCGTCCACCATCGGCAGCGCGGCGCACCGGGCGCTGGCCCGCGAGGCCGTCCGCAAGTCGCAGGTGCTGCTCAAGAACGCCGGTGGCGTGCTGCCGCTGGCGAAGTCCGGCGGCAAACTGTTCGTGGCCGGCAAGAGCGCCGACGACCTGGGCAACCAGAGCGGCGGCTGGACCCTCACCTGGCAGGGCGCCAGCGGCAACACCGTCCCCGGCACCTCGATCCTGCAGGGCATCCGCACCGCCGTGGGCAGCAACGCCACGGTGACCTACCAGCGCGACGGGACCGGCATCGACAGCTCGTACCGGGCGGCGATCGCGGTCGTGGGCGAGACCCCGTACGCCGAGGGCGAGGGGGACCGGCCCGGGTCGATGAGCCTGGACGCCACCGACCTGGCCACGCTGTCGCGGCTGCGCGCCTCGGGCGTGCCGGTGATCGTGGTGCTGGTCTCCGGCCGGCCGCTCGACGTCGCGGCCGAGCTGCCGAACTGGAACGCCCTGGTCGCCGCGTGGCTGCCCGGCAGCGAGGGCGCCGGCGTGGCCGACGTGCTGTTCGGTGACTACGCGCCGACCGGCAAGCTGCCGGTCACCTGGATGCAGTCGGCCGGCCAGCAGCCGATCAACGACGGGGACGGCAAGACGCCGCTGTTCCCGTACGGCTTCGGCCTGACCTATGCCGGCACCCCGGCCGACACCACCGCGCCCAGCGTGCCCGGCGCCCCGGTCGCCGCCGCGGTGACCGCCACCGGCCTGACGCTGTCGTGGTCCGCCGCGACCGACACCGGCGGCAGCGGCCTGGCCGGCTACGACGTCTACCGGGACGGCACGCTGATCGGCTCCCCCACCGCCGCCTCCTACGCCGTGACCGGCCTGAGCCCGGCCACCCGCTACGAGTTCAGCGTCGCCGCCCGCGACGCGGCGGGCAACCGCTCGGCCCGCTCGGCGGCGCTGGCGGTGACGACCGCGGCCGGCGACACCTCCACCGGCGGCTCGTGCCGGGTGAGCTACTCCACCAACGACTGGAGCACCGGCTTCACCGGGACGGTCGCGCTGACCAACACCGGCACCGCCGCCGTCCCCACGTGGAGCCTGCAGTGGTCGTACACCGCGGGCCAGCAGGTGACCCAGGCCTGGTCGGCGCGGGTCACCCAGGCGGGCGCCGCGGTGACGGCCACCGGCGAGACGTGGAGCCCGGGGCTGGCGGCGGGGGCGACGGTGACCTTCGGCTTCAACGCCAGCCGCGGTAGCACCAACCCACGCCCGGCGGCCTTCGTCCTCAACGGCGTCACCTGCGCCACCGCCTGATCCCCGGGGCCCCGATCCGGGCCGGCGCCGCGCCGGCCCGGATCGACGGCCGCGCCGGGGCGATGCCTGCTGCATGCGGGCTCGATCGGATGAGACTTCCGCCGCCGCATTGACCGTTCTCACCGCGACTCCCAGACTTCGGACCAGGCGTGCCGACGACGCCGGTTCGAGCAGGAGGCAGCGGCATGGAGGGCGAGCCTCCGTACTTCTTCGACCGTGGCGAGAACGAGTTCCCCGGCCTGACCGTCACCCGGGACTGCGACACCGCGGTGCTGGAGGTCACCGTGCACGGCCGCTGGAGCCGGCGGATGGGCCTGGACGTGTACAACCTGCTGCGCCGGTGCCTGGCCGAGCATCCCCCGGCGATCGTCGTCGACCTGAGCGGGCTGAATGACCCCGACGCCGCCAGCGCCAACATGTGGCTGGCGGCCGCCCGGGCGGCGGCCTCGCTGCGGCCGCCGGCCCAGCTGGTCGCCGGCATCCCGCCGGCCCGGCAGCTGGCCGGCCGGCTGCGCTCGCTGGGCGCGGTCCACCAGCTGCCGCTGTTCGCCACCGCCTGGCAGGCGCGGGCCGCCGTCGCCACGCGCCTGCCGCAGACCGAGCGCCTGCACCTGAGCCCGCTGCCGCCCGAGCGCTCGTCGGTCGCCGCCGCCGGCGACCTGGTCGTGGCCGCCTGCGACGCCTGGGGCCTCCCGGCGATCGCGGCGCCCGGCCGGATGGTCATGGCGGAGCTGGCGGCCAACGCCGTCGACCACGCCCGCACCGACCTGGCGGTCACCGTGCTCCGCCGCGGGGCCGGCCTCTACCTGTCGGTCCGCGACGGCGACCCGCGGCTGCCCCGGCTGGTGCAGCCGGACGAGCCCGTCCGTCGCCGCCCGGCGGGCCGCGACCGCGGGCTGTGGACGGTGCACCGCCGGGCCAGCGCCTGGGGCGCCCGGCCGGCGCGCGGGGGCAAGGTGGTGTGGGCGGTCATGCGCCCGCACCGGTCCGCGCCGCGGTGATCGCGGTCCGGGCGCCCACGGCTGACGGTCCGGCCGTCAGCGGCTACCGCCGGCGCGCGAGCGCAGCATCCGGCGCACCAGGTCCGCCCGCTCCCGCAGCGTCTTGCGGACCACCGGGGCGGCCGTCGCGGCCGCCGCCCCGGCCCGGTCGAGGAAGGCCTCGTCGACGCCGAAGAGCGGGAACAGCCGGCGGGTGTACCCCATGGCCGGGATCATGCCGCCCCGGTCCAGGCCGGGCAGCAGGTCGAGGTAGCGGCCGGCGTACGGGGCCAGCAGCTCGTCCTGACCGGGGCTCCAGAACGCCGCGGCGACCGGCCCGGCCGAGCTGACCGGCACCGACCGGTCGACCGCCAGCGCCTGCCACACGGCCGCCTTCTCGCCCGCGTCCGGCGCCGCGGCGCGCACCGCCAGCGCCCGCCACGGCGCGTCCGGGTCGGGATCGCGCGCGAGCAGGGCAGCCACCCCGCCGGCGGTCTCGCCGCCCAGCGCGGCCTCGCGCACCAGCGCGCGCCACCCCAGGTCCGCGTCGTCGCCGGCCTGCTCCCGCAGCCAGGCCACCTCGGCCGGGCTCCCGGCCGCCCGGGCGAACGCGCGCAGGGCGACCCGCCGCCGGCCGCGCTGTTCGCTGAGGTCCCGGCCGGCCGCGGCCACCGCGGCGGTGAGCCCGGCCCGTTCGGCGGGCGGGGCCCACAGCTCGGCGATGTCGCCGGCCATCGTCAGGTACGGCTCGATCACCGCGTCGGAGGTCTCGGCGCGCAGCACGGCCAGCACGCACCCCAGCGCATCGCCGGCGGTGAGCTCCCCGGTGATGAGCATGTCCCAGACCGTGGCCACCGCGACGCCCCGCGAGAGGGCGGTCGGCAGGGCGGGCGCCGCGGCCAGCAGCCCGGCCGTGTCGCCGGCCGCCGGGCGGGTGCTGGCGAAGGTCAGGTCGTCGTCGTTGACCAGCAGGAAGTCCGCCCCGGCGGGCAGCTCGACCGGCGTCCGGGGGCCCTGCACCTCCACCCGCACCAGCGCCGTCCGGGTCAGCCGGTCACCGTCGCGGCGGTACGCGCCGATCCCGACCACCTGCGGCCGCGGACCGCCGCCCGGTCCCCGGGCCGTCAGCACCAGCGCGCCGCCGTCGCGCTCCAGCATCAGCCGGTCGGTTCCCGCGGTCTCCAGCCAGCCCTTGCGCCAGGCGTTCAGGTCCCGCCCGCCGGCCGCGCCGAGCACGTCGACGAGGTCCTGCAGGGTGGTGTTGCCCCAGGCGTGCCGGGCGAAGTACGCGGTCATGCCGGCGACGAAGCTGTCCTCGCCGACGTAGGTCATGAGCTGCTGCAGGACCGAGGCGCCCTTGGGGTAGGTGATCGCGTCGAAGATCGAGGCCGCCTCGGCCACGTCGGCGATGGCCACGCTGATCGGGTGCGAGATCGGACCCTGGTCGGCCAGGTACGCGGTGAGCTTGCCGTCGGCGAGGTGGCTGGCCCACGCGTCGGAGTACGCCGTCGCGCGCTCGGCGGCCCAGTGGCAGGCGAACTCGGCGAACGCCTCGTTCAGCCAGAGGTCCTCCCACCAGCGCATCGTGACGATGTTGCCGAACCACATGTGCGCCATCTCGTGCAGCAGCACCTTGGCCAGCAGCTCCCGCTCGGCCGGCGTGGGCTCGGCCCGGCGCAGGAAGGCGTCGGACCAGGTGACGCAGCCGTAGTTCTCCATCGCCCCGCCGAACTCGGGCATGAAGACCTGGTCGTACCGGCGCTGCGGGAACGGCATGCCGAAGACCCGGCCGTAGAAGCCGAGCCCCTGCGCGGTCAGGGTGAAGATCTCGCCGGCGTCGCGCTCCAGGATCGCGGCCAGCGACCGGCGGGCGAACACGCCCAGGTCCCAGCCGTCGACCTCGCGGCGGATCTCGTGCAGCGGGCCGGCGTTGATGACCGTGTTGTACGGCGACAGCGGCGGCGTGGCGGCAAAGGTCCAGCGGCGGGCCGTGCCCCGCTCCTCCACCCGGGCCCGGCCGGAGTTGCTGGTCACCGTCCAGCCGGCCGGCGCGGTCACGGTGAACGCGTGCGGCGCCTTGAGGTCCGGCTGGTCGAAGCAGGCCCACACGTGGCGCGCCTCGTCCGGCTCGAAGGACATCCAGACGTACACCTCGCCGTCGGCCGGGTCGACCGCCTTGTGCACGCCCTCGCCGGTGGCGGTGTCGGCCTGCACGCTCTCCACCCGCAGGACGTTGTGCCCGGCCAGGCCGTCCAGGACGATCCGGCCGTCGGCGGCGGGGGCGAGCGGGCGGTCGTTGAGGGTGGCGGCGACCACCTCGGCCGCGCAGTCGACGAACGTCTCGGCCCCCGGCTCGCGACAGGCGAAGGTCACCGTGGACACCGACCGCACGAGCGGGCCGGTCGGCAGGTCGGTCAGGTCGACGGCGATGTCGTAGCGTTCGACGGAGATCAGCGCGGCGCGGGTCTCGGCCTCGCTCTGGGTCAGGCTGCGGGTCGGCAATGGTCCTCCTCCAGGATCGCCCCATGGTAGGAGGAGGGATCCGCCGCGCTCAGCGGGCCGGCCGTTCGGAGCGGTTCAGCAGGGAGTGCCGGCGGCTGTAGCCGAAGTAGACGATGAGGCCGAGCACGAACCACACCAGGAAGCGCAGCCAGGTGACCGGGGACAGGAACGTGATCAGCCACAGGGAGAAGAGCACGCCGAGCGCGGGGATCACCGGCATCCCGGGCAGCCGGAACGTGCGCGGCAGCTCCGGGCGCCGGTAGCGCAGCACGATCACCGCGACGCACACCACCACGAACGCCAGCAGGATGCCGATGTTGGTCAGCTCCGCCGCCTCCCGGATGGGCAGCAGCCCGGCGATGACCGCCGAGGCCACCCCCGCGATCCAGGTCACCCGGCTGGGCACCCGGCGCACCGGGTGCAGCTTGGCGAACCAGGCCGGCAGCAGGCCGTCGCGGCTCATCGCGTACCAGACGCGGGTCACGCCGAGCATGAAGGTGAACATGACAGTGAGGATGCCGATGATCGCGCCGATCGCGATGACGTCGGCCAGCCCGGACAGCCCGACCGAGGCGAACGCCGTGGAGAAGCCGCTCTCCGGGTCGATCTCCCGGTAGTTCTGCATGCCGGTCAGCACCAGGGTGGCCAGCACGTACAGCACCATCGAGACGGCCAGCGAGTAGATGATGGCCCGGGGCAGGTGCCGCCGGCCGTCCCGGGACTCCTCGGCGGCCGTGCTCATCGCGTCGTAGCCGAAGACGGCGAAGAAGACCGTGGCGGCGCCGGTGATCGACCCGCTTACGCCGTACGGGAAGAAGGGCCGGTAGTTGGCCGTCTTGATGTGGAAGAAGCCGACGACCACGACCAGCAGCACGACGGCCACCTTGAGCGCCACCACGACGGTCTCCGCGCGGGCCGCCGCCTTGATGCCCATGTTCAGCAGCAGGGCGATGAGCAGGCACAGCAGGACGGCGAACAGGTCCACCACGTGCCCGTCCCCGCTGCCGGGCGCCCCCAGCATCCAGGCCGGCAGGTCCACGCCGATCTCCGCCATCAGGAAGGCGAAGTAGCCGGAGATGCCGATCGCCACGACCGCGACGATCGCGATGTACTCCAGCAGCAGGTCCCAGCCGATGAACCAGCCGACGATCTCGCCGAGCACGACGTAGCCGTAGGTGTAGGCGGACCCGGCCTTCGGGATCATGCCGGCGAACTCGGCGTAGGACAGCGCCGCGGCGGCGCTGGCCACCCCGGCCACCAGGAAGGAGATCAGCACGGCCGGGCCGGCGGTCTCGTGGGCCACGGCGCCGGCCAGCGCGAAGATGCCCGCGCCGATGATGCCGCCGATGCCGATGGCGGTCAGCTGCCACAGCCCCAGGGTGCGGGACAGGTCCGTCGCCCGTTCGTCAGCGATCTCCTCGACCGGCTTGCGGCGGAACACGCCCGATCCGCGGCCGAACTCCGGTGTCGTCGTCATGGCCCCCTCCTCCACCACCGGAGTACCACGTGACGGGCCGCGGCGCATCTACACGGGTGGATGTCATTCGGCGCGGACCTGGTCGATGTGCACCACTCCCCCGGAGTTGAGGAAGACCCACACGACCCGGATCCGCGTCACGTCGAGGGTGACGCCGGAGGGGCACTCGATGTCGTCGAAGGACTCGGTGATGGTCCGGCTGCGGTGCGGGTCGGTCCAGGCCCACCGGCCGGCCTGGCACCAGGTGAGCGCGTCGCCGACCTGGACGGCGATCTCGCCGACGCTGCCCACGTCCCCGGTGCGCAGGTCGAAGGCGAGCCCGGAGCGGCCGCCGAGGTCGAGCGAGGCGGGCACCGGGGCGCCGAACCAGTTGCCCGGCACCGGCGTCTCGACCCGCAGCCCGGACGAGCCGTCGGTGTGGAAGGCGGCGGACTGCGCCACGGCGCCCCCGGTGCCGGGGTTGGCGGTGGTGAACCCGTCGGTGCCGTCCTCGAAGGAGAAGATGGTCTGCCGGACGGGCCGTACCGGGTCGTCCGGTCCGGCGCCGCCGCAGGACAGCACGGGGTCGGCCCAGTCGGTGTGGGCGCCGGCGGCGCCCGTGGTGACCAGCCGCAGCCAGCGGACCCCGGTGAGATCGGCGGTCAGCGTCGCCGGCGCCGCGCCGGAGCCGAGCGGGCCGCTGGTGGCGGCGACCGCGCCGTCGGCGTCGACCGTGAAGGTGGCCGGGGCCGCGGCCGGCGCCTCGTCGTCGACGCCCACGTCGGTGACCAGCCGGGTGCAGGCGCCGCCGAGGTAGTAGACGAGTTCGGCGGGCGCGGCGGTGCCGAGTCCGCGCGTGTAGTGCCGCCCGCCGATGGTGATCAGGTTGCCGTCGGCGATCCCGGCGCCGCCGTTGCTCTGATCGGGTTCGACCGGGCCGAGGCCGTTGGCGGTGGCGTACGCGGGCACCTTGCTCAGCGCCCACCGGCCCGCCGCGGGCGCGGTCACCACCGTGGCGACCAGTTCGCTGGACGTGGCGCCGGCGCGGCCCCGTCCCCAGGTGTAGCGGGCGGTCACCGTGATCGGGTACCGGCCCGCCGGGGTGTCGTCCGGCGCCCGCACGGTCCACCGGGTCGCCAGGCTCCGGTCGGGGCCCAGCCGCGGCTGGGCGTCCGGCCCGGCCGGCGTGACCACCCACCCGGCCGGCGCCTGCGCGGTGACGGCGACCCGCCGCACGGGCGCCGGGGCGCGGTTGGTGACGGTCGTCGTGAGCGCCGCGGTGGAGTCGGCGCCGGGGACGACCGTGGGGAGGGTGGCGGCCACGGTGACGGCGGGCGGGACGGTCTCGGGGCCGCGCAGGGGCCGGACCCGGTAGACGACGGTGCCGTGCGCGGGGACCGCCGCCTCGATGGTGGCCGCGGCCTGCACGGAACGGCCGGTCCACAGGTCCCGCAGCCGGTAGGCCGGCGCCGCCGGCAGCCCGGTGTCCGCGGCGGGGACGCCGACCGCGGCGAGGTGGTCGGTCGCGTTGTAGAGCGCGATCGCGTGGTCGCCGCCGGCCAGCGGCTTGTCCAGCACCATGAGCCCGGCGTGGTCGGAGACCACGGTGGCCTGGCGGCCGAGCGGGTCCTGGTCGACGGCGATGATCTCGCGGTTGCCGAGGATCGCCAGCGTCTCGGCCGAGGCGGTCCGCAGGTCGGTGCCGATGATCAGCGGCGCGGCCATCATCGCCCAGGTGCTCAGGTGGGTGCGGTACTCGGTGGCGGTCATCCCGCCGTTGCCGATCTCGAGCATGTCGGGGTCGTTGAAGTGCCCGGGCCCGGCGTACGGGTACAGCGGCGCGTTCTGCGCGATGATCGACCGCAGGCTGGCCCAGTTGTCGCTGATGTCGCCGGTGGTGCGCCACAGGTCGCCGACGCCGCGGGCCCACTCCCAGGGCCGGGACGTGCCCCACTCGCAGATGGAGTAGACGATCGGCCGGCCGGTGCGGTCCAGCGCCTGCCGCATGGCGGTGTACCGGCGCACGTAGTCGGCCTGCGAGCCGTCCGACTGGTTGTTGCAGTTGTCGTACTTGAGGTAGTCGACACCCCACTCGGCCCAGGTCCGGGCGTCGATGTCCTCGTGGCCGAGGCTGCCGGGGTAGCCGGCGCAGGTCAGGGTGCCGGCGTCGCCGTAGATGCCGAGCTTGAGCCCGCGGGCGTGCACGTAGTCGGCGACTCCCCGGATCCCGGCGGGAAACTTAACCGGATCAGGAACCAAACGGCCGTCCGCGTCGCGGGTCCTGGCCGACCAGCAGTCGTCGATGTTGACGTACCGGTAGCCGGCCGCGGCGAGCCCGGCGCCGACCATGGCGTCGGCGGTCTCGCGGATGAGGCGCTCGTCCACCTCGCAACCGAAGGCGTTCCAATCGTTGAATCCCATGGGCGGGGTGGAGACGAGCGGTGCCGCCGAGGGTGCCGCGGCGGCCGGTGCGGCCGCGGGGGCGACGACGGCCACGGTGGTGAGGAGGGCCGCCGCAACGGCGCGCAGCAACCGGGTCCGGTGGGGCATGGCGACCTCCAGCAGTCTCTCCCGACACCCGGCACGGTAGGCCGCTACAGCGATGACCGTCAATGCCTCCTGAACCGGTAAAGTTCCTTTCCGGCCGCGGTGCGACCCGGCCGGGCGTCCCGGTGTCACCATGTCGCCATGACATTGGTACACACGGTCCGCCTGCGCTTCGGCGACCTCTCCCGGGCCGCCGCCACCCACACCAACCTGTCCGCGGTCCGCGTCGACGGCCGGGTGCTCTGGGTGGCGGGCGACGAGACGGCGACACTGGAACGCCTGGTGGCCGACGACCTCGACCACCCCACCGAGTACGCCGACGAGCGCACCTTCCGGCTGGCCGACTTCATCGACCTGCCCGGCGAGGACGCCGACGAGGAGGCGGACATCGAGGGACTGTCCCGGGCCGGGCACTTCCTGTGGGCGGTCGGCTCGCACAGCCTGCGGCGCAAGCGGATCAAGGACCACCACACCGGCGACAAGGCGCTGCGGCGGCTGGCCCGGGTGCAGGGTCAGGACAACCGGCAGATCCTCGTCCGGCTGCCGATCGCCGAGGTGGACGGCCTGCCCACCCCGGTGCCGGAACTGGTCGTGGCCGGCGAGCGGCACCTGGCCGCCCAGCTCGACAAACGCGACGGCCTGCGCACGCTGCTGCGGCACGACCCGCACCTCGTCCCCTTCCTGGCCATCCCCGGCAAGGACAACGGCCTGGACGTCGAGGGCATCGCGGTCAGCGGCGACCGGGTGTACCTCGGCCTGCGCGGCCCGGTGCTGCGCGGGTGGGCCTTCGTGCTGGAGCTGCGGCCGTACGTGGATCCGGCTGAGCCGCGACGGCTGCGGCTGCGGCCGTTCGACGACGGGCTGGCGTACCGCAAGCACGTGCTGGACCTGGGCGGCCTGGGCGTCCGCGACCTCTGCCCGGACGGCGACGACCTGCTGGTGCTGGCCGGGCCGACCATGAGCCTGGACGGGCCGGTGCGGATCCACCGCTGGCACGGGGCCGCCCGGGTCGAGATGCCCGCGGTGGTACGCGGCGAGACGCTCACCCGGGAGCTGGAGATCACCTACGGCGAGGGCGACGACCACGCCGAGGGCATGGGCCTGATCGGCCGGCCCGGCGACAAGCTGGCCATGGTGGTCTTCGACAGCCCGGCCGCGACCCGGCTGACCGCCGACGGCGCCGTGATCGCCGACGTCGTCCGGCTGCCCTGACCCGGAGCGGCGCCGCGGCGCGCCGGCGTGATGAGTCCCATAAAGAGGAGTATCAGACTCCTCATTCTGTTTAGGATCATCCGGTGCGCCTCAACCGCTCCACGGACATCGGCCTCCGCGTGCTCATACTGGGCGCGGCCCGCACCGACCGGCTCACCATCGACGAGCTGGCCGCCGCCCTGGCCGTGCCGCGGCATCACCTGGCCAAGGTGGTCCAGCGGCTGCAGCGGCTGGGTCTGCTGGAGACGGTCCGGGGCCGCAGCGGCGGGGTCCGCCTCGCCGCGTCGGCGCCCACGGCGTCGATCGGCGCCCTCGTCCGCGAGCTGGAGGGCGCGACGGAGGTCGTCGACTGCGAGGGCGAGACGGCCTGCCCGCTGAGCCGGGGCTGCCGGCTGCGCGGGGCGCTGGGCCGGGCCCAGGAGGCGTTCTACGCCGCCCTGGACCCGATCACGGTCGGCGACCTGGCCGCACCGCCCGCCCGGCAGGTGCTGCTCAGCCTCGGCCGGCTCTGACCGGTCCATCCCCGACACCTGGAGAAACGATGCTCTCTGCCACCAGCGCCCCGGTCATCGAGGCCACCCTGCCGGTCGTCGGCCGGCACCTGGACCAGATCTCCGGCACGTTCTACGACACGATGCTCGGCGAGCACCCGGAGCTGCTCGACCTGTTCAATCGCGGCGCGCAGGCCACCGGGGAGCAGCGCAGCGCGCTGGGCGGCGCGGTTGCCGCCTTCGCCGCGCACCTGGTCGGCGCGGGGCCGGACGCCGCGGTCTTCGACCACATCGTGGAGCGCATCGCGCAGCGGCACTGCGCCCTGGGCATCCGCCCGGAGCAGTACACGATGGTGGGCCGCTACCTGCTCGGCGCGGTCGGCACGGTGCTCGGCGACGCGGTGACCCCCGCGGTCGCCGCCGCCTGGGACGAGGTGTACTGGCTGTTCGCCGCCCGGCTGATCGGCCGCGAGGCGCGCCTCTACGCCGAGGCCGGGGTGGACGGCGCCGACCCGTGGCGCGAGTACGTGGTGGCCACCCGGATCGCCGAGGCGCACGACACCATGTCGTTCATCCTGACCCCCGCCGACGGCCGGCCGGCCCCCTCCTTCGTGCCGGGCCAGTACGTCACCGTCGCCGCCGACCTGCCCGACGGCCACCGCCAGCTGCGGCAGTACTCGCTGTCCCAGGCGGCCACCGGCGCCACCCTGCGGATCACCGTCCGCCGGGTCCGCGGCGCCGGGGGCGCCCCGGACGGCGTCGTCTCCGGCTACCTGCACGACCACGTCACCGCCGGCGACCGGCTGCTGCTGAGCCACCCGTACGGCGATCTGACCCTGCGCCCCGGCACGGACCCGCTCGTGCTGATCAGCGCCGGGGTGGGCATCACGCCGATGGCCGCGATCCTGGACCAGGTCGCGCGCACCCAGCCGACCCGCGACGTCACCCTCGTGCACGCCGACCGCAGCCCCGACCGTCACGCGCTGCGCCTGGACATGACCGGTCACCGCTCGCGGCTCGCCTCCTGCACCTCCCTCGTCTGGTACGAGCGGGCCGCGGGCGTCCCGGGCGCGTACCAGGGCTTCATCGACACCGACGCCGTCCCGCTGCGGCCCGGCGCCGAGGTCTACCTGTGCGGCCCGGTCCCGTTCATGCAGGCGGTCCGCGCCGGCCTGCACCGCCGCGGCGTGGCCGACGACCGGATCCGTTACGAGGTCTTCGGCTCCGAGCAGTGGCGCCCGCTGGCCGCGGCGGCCCCGGCCTGATTCACCCCCCGCGGTGCCCCGGCGCCGACCTCGTGACGGCCGTCGCGGCCCTGGCGGATGATGGGGGGACCGACGGAGAGGGACATCCATGCCGACCAGCACCGTGACGGCCTCCACGAGCTGCCACGCGAGCACCGCCGAGGAAGACCTCCTGGCGGAGCTGCAGCGCACCGAGCCGGCGTCGTTCGGCGCGATGTTCCTCGACCGGGTGGCCCGGACGCCGGAGGCCGAGGCGTACCGGCGGCCCGGCGCCGGCCCGGACTGGCGGTCGCAGAGCTGGGCCGAGACCGGCACGGCGGTCACCGAGATCGCCGCCGGGCTGCTCGGCCTGGGCCTGCGGCCGCAGGAACGGGTGGCGATCATGGCCGGCACCCGGACCGAGTGGATCGAGGCCGACTTCGGGGTGATGTGCGCCGGCGGCGCCACCACGACGGTGTACCCGACCGGCTCCCCCGCGGAGGTCGCGCACATCCTGGCCGACTCGGCCAGCCGGTTCGCGGTGGTCGAGCAGGCCGCGCAGCTCGGCCGGGTGCTCACCGCGGAGTCCCCGGTGGAGCACGCCGTCCTGATCGACGGCACGGCCCCGGACGACGACCCGCGGGTGCTGACCCTCGGCGCCCTGCGCGCCGCCGGCCGGGAGCTGCTGGCCGCCCGGCCGGAGGCGGTCCGCGAGGCGTGCGCGGCGATCGGGCCCGACGACCTGGCGACGCTGATCTACACCTCCGGCACCACCGGGCTGCCCAAGGGCGTGCGCGTCACCCACCGCAGCTGGGTCTACCAGGGCCTGGCCATCCGGGCCATGGGCTTCCTGCACCCCAGCGACCTCGGCTACCTCTGGCTGCCGCTGGCCCACGCCTTCGGCAAGGCCCTGCTGTCCTGCCAGCTGTCCGTGGGCTTCGCGTTCGCGGTGGACGGCGACGTCGGCCGGCTGGTGGCCCGCCTGCCGGTGGTCCGGCCGACGATCGTCCCGGCCGTCCCCCGGATCTTCGAGAAGGTGTACGCCGGGGTCCTGGCCACCGTGCGCGAGGGCAACCCGGTGACGGCCCGGCTGTTCGGCTGGGGCATCGGCGTCGGCCTCCGGATGTCCCGGGCGCGCCGGCAGGGACGGCGCCCCGGCGCGCTCCTCGCCGCCCAGCACCGGGTGGCCGACCGGCTGGTCCTGGCCCGGGTCCGGAGCCGGTTCGGCGGCCGGCTGCGGTTCTTCATCTCCGGGGCGGCCGCCCTGTCGACGGAGATCGCCGAGTGGTTCGACGCCGTGGGCCTGCCCGTGCTGGAGGGCTACGGGCTGACCGAGACCTGCGCGACCACGTTCTTCAACCGGCCCGGCCGGCCCGAGTACGGCACCGTGGGGCGGCCGCTGCCCGGCACCCGCGTCGCCCTGGCCGGCGACGGGGAGATCCTGGTGCGCGGGGCCGGGGTGATGCAGGGCTACCACGGCCGGCCCGCGGAGACCGCGGACGCGCTGGCCGGCGGCTGGCTGCACACCGGCGACATCGGCGAGATCACCGCCGCCGGGTCGCTGCGGATCACCGACCGCAAGAAGGACCTGATCAAGACCTCCACGGGCAAGTACGTGGCGCCGCAGACGATCGAGGCCCGGTTCAAGGGGATCTGCCCGCTGGCCGGCCAGATCCTGGTGCACGGCGAGGGCCGCAAGTACATCACCGCCCTGATCGACCTGGACCCGGACGCGGTGGCCGGCTGGGCGGCCCGGCACGGCCTGGGCGACGCCGACTACGCCGCAATCGTCCGCTCGCCGCAGCTGACGGCCGCGCTGAGCGCCTGCGTCGACGAGCTGAACGCCACGCTGGCCCCCTGGGAGACGATCAAGAAGTTCGCGGTCCTCGACCACCACCTGGCCGTCGAGGGCGGCGACCTCACGCCGTCGCTGAAGGTGCGGCGGCGCTCGGTCGAGCAGCGGTACGCCGGCCTGATCGACTCGCTGTATCCCGCGACCTGACCGGCGCCCGGCCCGGCCGCGCGTAGGCGCCGGCCACCATCCGGGTAGCGGACGTATCAAGCGGTCGCCGCGGTAGCTCCTCCTGCGTGGGGCAACCGCACGGCGCAGCACTTCCGGCGAAGCCGGTCGCCCCCGCAGGGGCGGCCGGCTTCCTCCGTGTGCGCAACGGCACGGGTGCAGCGGCCGGTGCAGCAGGCGGTGCAGTGATCGCTGCAGGGCCGGCCGCCACTGTGGTTCCCGACCCACCCGACGATGCCCGACCGACCGCCGCCCGGCGGCGCCGAGCCGAAGGAGTTGAACGCCATGACAACCCGAACCGATCTCCTGGCCGTCGCCCGGGCCGAGGCGCTGTTCGTGAGCGACCTGCCCGCCCGGCCGGTCCCGGTCGGCGCCGAGGTGGCGGCGGCCATCCGCAACGCCGTGCGCCGCCACGGCGGCACCAAGGGGTGCGCCGGGGAGGTCGCCGCCGCCTTCGGTGACCACCCGGACATCGCGGTGCCGCGGATGCGCTGGGCACTGCGCACCGTCCGGATCACCTACCAGCGACAGCCCCGGCCCCGGGCCGGGGGCGGCCCCGCGGCGTTGCGGGTGCCCAGCGGGCGCACCCGTCCGCCCGCACCGACATCGACCGGCTCGGCGGCCCCCGCCGAGTAGCTGAAGAGGAGGAGACCCATGAACGCAGTGCTGGACTGGAACGCGACCTTCCTGCAGGCGATCCGGGTGCGCGGCGGCGCGCCCGGGCCGATCGCCCGGGCCGGGGCGATCCTGCACATCGCCGTGCACGACGCCGTCGTGGCCATCACGCCGACGCACGCGCCGTACCTCGGCGGGCTCGGCGCCGCGGGCACCGAGAACAAGGAGGCCGCCGTGCACCGCGCGGCGCACCGGGTGCTCACCACGCTGTTCCCGGAGCAGAGCGCCACCTTCGACGCGGAGCTCGCGCAGCGGGAGGGCCCGCTCCCGGCGCCCGGACCGCAGCGCGCGGCGGTGCTGGCCGGCCGCCGGATCGGCGACAGCGCGGCCCTGGCGATCATCGCCGACCGCGCGAACGACGGTCACGACGACGACAGCCCGTACCCGATCGGCACGGCGCCGGGCGCCTGGCGGCCGGTGAACGCGGTCACCGCGCCGGTGACCCCGCGCTGGGGCCGGGTCCGGCCGTTCTCCCTGCCCCGCGGGGAGTCGATGGAGAACTGGCTGGCCACCTTCCGCCCGCCGGCGCCCGGCGGCGCCGCGGACCTGGCCTCGCTGCTCGCCTCGGACGAGTACGCGAGCCAGCTCAACGAGGTCAAGGAGCTCGGCCGGTTCGACTCGGCCACCCGCACGCCCGAGCAGACGGAGATCGCGCACTTCTGGGCCAACGACCTGGACGGCACCTACAAGCCGCCGGGCCAGCTGTTCGAGCTGACCCGCGCGCTGGCCGTCGACGAGGGGCTCGACCTGGACGCCACCGCCCACCTGTACGCGCTGGTGGCGATCGCGATGGCCGACGCCGCGGTGGTGGCGTGGGACGCCAAGTACGACACCGAGTTCGACCTGTGGCGCCCCGACACGGCGATCCAGCTGGCCGCGCTGGACGGCAACTGCGACACCACGGCCGACCCGCTGTGGCAGCCGCTGTCGGCCACGTACGGCGGCGCGCGCTTCTCGCCGGCGTTCCCGGCCTACATCTCCGGGCACGCCACGTTCAGCGCCGCGCACGGCCGGATGATGGCGAACTTCTTCGGCACCGACGAGAAGTCCTTCCAGCTCGGCACCGACGACCCGTTCGCCGTGGGGGTCAAGCGCGGCTTCACGTCGTTCTCCGAGGCCGCCCGGGAGAACGGCCGGAGCCGGGTCTACCTCGGCGTGCACTTCCCGTGGGACGCCGACGAGGCGCTGCCGGTCGCCGACCGGCTGGCCGACCACATCCATCAGACCCTGCTCATCGCGATCTGAACGGGGAGGGCGGCGCCGGTTCCGGTCGCACGGGGGACCGGAACCGGCGCCGCGCCGGGCGACGGGTCAGCCGCGCAGCAGCGCCGACCCCAGGTCGCGGCCGTGCGGGGTCCAGGGGACGGGGCGCATGGTGGCCGGATCGAGGCGGACGTTGACCCGGCGCCCCTCGGCGTACACCGTGGCGCCGTCGGTGGAGATCACCCGGAAGCGGTAGTCCGCGCTGGTCGTACCCATGCTCTCCAGCCAGAAGTGCACGCCGACGGCGCCGGTGCCGCGGACCGGGCGGTGGAAGGTGATCGCGTACTCGCGGACCACGTTGAAGGCGTCCGGGGTGGTGGGCCGGCCGCCCGAGAAGGAGACGCCGCGCTCGGCCCACCAGTGCACCACCGCCCGCTCCACCAGCACCGCGTAGCGGGCGTTGTGCAGCACGCCCATGGCGTCCAGGTCGTCGAAGTGCACGGGCATGGGCACGACGTCGCCGTACGGCGCGGCTTCGGTCACGGTGGTCATGTCGGCTCCGGGAGGATCGTCGGGTCGGTGGCGAGCGGGCGCAGGTGGTCGAGCAGGGCGCGGCGGGCACGGCGGAAGGTCGGCGCCCGGCCCAGCACGGGCGCCTGCATCACGGCGCACACGCCCAGGGACTCGGTCTGGTAGGCGATGTCCTCGGCGACGGCGCCGGCGCGCAGCTCGCCGAGCGTGACCGCGTCGGCGGCCACGCCGGTCAGGAACGTCATCCAGTCGGTCAGCTCCGCGGCCAGCCGGTCGCGGATCACGCCGGGGCGGGCGTTGAACTCGAAGTGGGCGTTGGCGAAGAAGCAGCCGCCGGGCAGGACCTCGGCCTCGTAGAAGCCGAGGCGGGTGTCGTGCACGGCCCACAACCGGCGCAGTCCGCGCGGCGCCTGCAGCGCGGGGCGGATGATCCGGTCGGTCCACTGGGCCCGGGCGTGGTCGATGACCGCGAGCTGCAGCGCCTCCTTGGACCGCCAGTGCGCGAACAGGCCGGACTTGCTGACGCCCAGGGCGTCGGCGACCTGGCTGAGCGACAGGCCGCCGAGCCCGGCGACGGTGGTGAGCAGCAGGGCCTGGTCGAGCACGGCGGCCCGGGTGCGCTCCCCGCGGATGAGCCGGCCGTCGTGCGTCATGGCCACACCCTATAAAAAGACCGACCGTTCGTAAACATAGTTCTTCCGGGGCGTCGGGAGAGATTGACACCGCTCACTGCCCAGCCGAGTATGGGAGCGCTCCCACTCACCCGTTCTCCTCGATTGGAGAGGCCATGCCGTCCGCGATCTTCCACCGGGTCGCCCGGGGTGCGCTGTTGCTCGGCGCCGGTGCGCTGGTCAGCTTCGCCGCGCCCAGCCCTGTCATCGCCGCACCCACCGCCTCCGCCGCCGCCACCCCCGTCGCCGTGACCGTGAACGCCCGCGCCGGCCTGGCCACCGTCCCCGGCACCGCCCTGGGCGTCAACGACGCCATCTGGGACACCAACCTCGGCACCGCCCAGACCTCCGACCTGCTCAAGGCGGCCGGCGTGCGGATGCTGCGCTACCCCGGCGGCTCGTACGCCGACATCTACCACTGGCGCGACCACACCGCGCCCGGCGGCTACGTCGCCCCGAACACCGACTTCGACACGTTCATGGCCTCGGCCGCGCGGGTCGGCGCCGAGCCGATGATCATCGCGAACTACGGCACGGGCACCGCCGAGGAGGCGGCCGGCTGGGTGCGGCACGCCAAGGACAAGGGCTACCGGGCGAAGTACTGGACGATCGGCAACGAGAACTACGGCAACGGCCACTACGGCGCGGCGTGGGAGGCCGACGACCACGCCGACAAGAGCCCGGCCGCGTACGCCGCGGGCGTGGTCGCCTTCGCCGACGCGATGCGGGCCGTCGACCCGGACATCAAGATCGGCGCGGTGCTCACCATGCCCGGCAACTGGCCCGACGGCCTGGTCGGCGAGGGCGACGCCGGCACCTGGAACAAGGAGGTGCTCACCCGCGCCGGGGCCCACATCGACTTCGTCGACGTGCACTGGTACCCCGGCGGCGGGTCGGCCGCCGAGTCGCTGACCCGGACCAGCCACGTCGACGACGCGATGTACCTGCTGCGCCGGCAGATCGACCAGTACGCCGGCCCCGGCGCCGGCCGCATCACGATCAGCCTGACCGAGACCAACGTCGGGGTCGGACCGAACACCCAGCCCGGCGCCCTGTTCCTCGCCGACGCCTACAGCGACCTGCTGGAGAACGGCGTCTTCACCGTGCAGTGGTGGAACGTCCACAACGGCATCGGCACCGTCTCCACCGTCGCCGGTCAGCGCGACTACGGTGACTACGGCATGCTCTCCAGCGGCAACTGCACGGCGGACGGGTCGGTGTGCGAGCCGCCGCTGAACACGCCGTTCGCCCCGTACCACGCGCTGACGATGATGTCGTCGTTCGTCCACCCCGGTGACCAGCTGGTCGGCGCCGGCACCGACGACCCGCTGGTGGCGGCGCACGCGGCCCGCCGGCCGAACGGCGACCTGCAGGTGCTGCTGATCAACCGGGACCCCGACAACGAGCGGACGGCCACCCTGGACTACCAGGGCTACGAGCCGGCCACCGGCGCCGCGCCGACGGTGATCTCGCTGGGCAACGGGGGGACGCCGGTCACGGCCCCGGCGGGGACCGCGGCGGAGCAGACGCTGGCGCCGTATTCGCTGACCCTGGTGACCCTGCACCCGGCCCGGGCCGGCGGCGGCGCTCCCACCGCGCCCGGCCTGCCCGTCGCGGGCGCCGTCACCGACCGCACCGCGACGATCTCCTGGCCGGCCGCCCGGCCCGGCCGCGACCCCATCGCCAAGTACGAGGTGTACCGCAGCAACGGAGTGATCAGCGAGCAGCTCGGCGAGACCGCCGGAACCTTGCTCACGGTCCGCAACCTGCGCCCGGGCACCCGCTACACCGTCACCGTGCTGGCCCGGGACACCGCGGGCCGGGTGTCGTGGTCGTCGTCGCCGCTGACCTTCTCCACCACCGCCCCGGCCACCAGCACCTGCGCGGTACGGCTCAGCGACACCAGCGACTGGGGCAACGGCTTCGTCGGCGCCGTCGAGATCACCAACAACGGGACCGTCCCGCTCACCGACTGGACCCTGACGTTCACCTGGCCGACGGGCTGGCAGACCGTGCAGAGCGGCTGGAGCGGGACCTGGACGCAGACCGGGCGCGACGTCAAGGTGACCGGCGAACCGAACGCCACGCTGGCCCCGGGGGCCACGGCGACCGCGGGCTTCGTCGCCGGCTACAGCGGACCGAACGTGCTGCCGCAGGCGTTCACGCTCAACGGCACGGTGTGCAGCGCCGGCTGACCCCGCTCAGCGCCGCCGGGCGGCCGCCTTCTCGCGGTACATCGCCGCGTCGGCCTCCCGGAGCAGATGGTCGGGGTCGGCGGAGCCGTCGGTGGACAGGGCCACACCGATGCTCAGGCCGACCTCGACCCGGCGCCCGTCGACGGTGAACGGCTGGGTGACGGCCGCCGTGATGGCCTCGCGCACCCGGTCGTGCCCCTCGTGGGGGTCGAAGCCGCCGAGCGCCCGGGTGCGCCCCATCCAGGCCAGCCCGCGGGGATCGCGGTCGTGCGACCCCAGCAGCTCGATCGCCAGTTCGTAGCCCGCCTCGGCCAGCCGGCCGAGCAGGCCGACGGCGTCGCGGCCGGTGCCCAGCACGAAGGCGGTCGCGAGCATCCCGGCCCGGATGAGGGCCTTGGCGACGGCCACGCCGCCGCCGTTCGCCGCCGTGCCCGGCGAGGTGCGCGACGGCCTGCCGGACCCCGGTCCGGTTGTCGGCCAGCACCGCCGGGCAGTCGCCGCCCGGCGCCTCGTGCCCGACGAGCACCACTGGCCGGCCGGCCCGCCGGGCAACCCGCACATAGCCGGGTGCCGCCCGGATGGCGACATCCAGGGAATCGAGGAGCGTCTCTAGACGGGCGCAAAGCCGCGACGTATGGTGCAGGACGGTCATGGGAGCGCTCCCAGGAACGCTCCCGCCCCCGACCGCCATGCTCAGCAGGAGGAACCGATGCGTCAGGCCGTGCAGGCCCTCATCATCAGCGGCGTGCTGCTCTCGGCGGCCGCGTGCGGCACCGCGACCAACCCCGCCCCCGGCGAGCCCGGGGTGGGCGTCGGCGCCGCGTCGGCGCCACCCGCGGCGCAGCGCAGCGCCGAGGCGTCGGCCCGGTCCGCGTGCGAAGCCCTCGGCCAGGTCTACAGCCGGCACATGGCCCCGTACGCCGAGGCGCTGACCAAGCTGGTCGCCACCCGCGAGCACGCGGGCGACGAGAAGCCGGATCAGCAGCAGGTGAAGAAGTCACTGACCGCGTTCGCCACCGCCATCAGCGCGGTCACCCAGGCCAGCACCGACCCGGTGATGCGGGCCGACGGCAAGAAGGCCGCCGACCAGCTGGCGGCCAAGGCCGCCGACGCCCGCACCTTCAGCAAGATCAAGACTCAGCAGGACGTGAACACGACGCTGGGCCCCACCCTCAAGCAGTGGCTCGCGCCCGTCGACAAGCACTGCTCGTGATCTGCGGGCCGGGCGCCGCGCACGGCGCCCGGCCCGGACCCGGTCAGGTCGCCGAGCAGGTCAGCGCCGGTACGCCGTTGGCACCGGTCCACGACCCGAGGAAGCCGAACGTCGTGCCGGCGCCGGCCGCGATGCTGCCGTTGTAGCTCACGTTGCGTGCGGTCACGGTGGATCCGCCGCCGGTCACCGTCGCGTTCCACGCCTGGGTGACGGTCTGCCCGTTCGGGAAGGCCAGGGTCACCGTCCAGCCCTTGACGGCGGTGGCGCCGGCGCTCACCCGCACCTCACCCTGGAAGCCACCGGACCACTGCCCGGTGACCGCGTACGTGGCCGTGCACCCGCCCCCGGCCGGCGGCGGCGTCGAGGGCGGGGTGCTCGTCGGCGGAGTGCTCGTCGGCGGAGTGCTCGTCGGCGGAGTGCTCGTCGGCGGGGTGCTCGTCGGCGGGGTCGTCGCGCCGCCGCCGAAGATCGCGGCCTCCCGCGCGGTGGCCCGGATGCCGTTGGGGCCGTTGAACACCCGCTCCCCCCAGGTGGTCAGCCGGTTCGGGTCGAAGCCGACCGTCATGTCCAGGACCGGGTCGTTGTTGCCGGCCCAGGACCAGCCCAGGTAGCCGATGCCCCGGCGGACCGCCTCGGCCATCAGGGTCTGGTCGTCCACCTCGCCCGCGGCGAACTGCCAGCCGAACTCGCCGATGACCAGCGGCCAGCCCTTGCTCCGGAAGGTGTCCAGGTAGGACGTGATCGACGCGGCCGTGTTGAAGACCGCGTACATGTGGATGGAGAGCACGGTGTTGTGCCGGGTGTCGGCGTCCAGCACGGTCTGCGCGTTGTCGCGCATGACGTAGGTCCAGTCCTGGCCCCAGTTCGGCGCGTCGACCATGAGCAGGTGCTCGAAGCCGTTGCTGCGCATCTTCTGGATCGCGGCGGCGGTCGCGGCGGTCCACTGGCCCGGGTCGGTGTTGCCGATCGGCTCGTTGCCGATGTTGATGACGACGTAGTCCTCCTGGCCCACCAGCACGCTCTTGAGACCGATCCAGTAGTTGACCGCCTGGTCCAGGGTGACGGCGGCGCCGTCCTCGCCGTACCCGGTGGTGTCGTGGTCCTCCAGCACACAGATCAGCCTGTTCTGCTTGCACAGGGCGATCACCGCGGCGACGTCGCTCGCGCTGTTGGCCGTCCAGCGCCCGCCGCTGAGCACGACGCGTACGGTGTTGGCCCCCTTGGCCTTGATGTCGGCGAAGGAGTCGGTCTCGCCGGCGAACCAGGTGTGCTCGTGGTTGACGCCACGCATGACGAAGGGCTGGCCGCCCGCCTCGACGATGTCACGGCCGCTGACGTGCAAGCCGGTCGCCGCGTAGGCGGGACCGACGAAGAACAGAACGGAGGCGGCGGCGGCCAGAACGGCGGCGCCGAGGATGGTGAGTCGTCTCTTCATGGCCTACCTCGGGAGTTGGGAGCGCTCCCAGATATTCAAGCACATCCATATGAAGACGGGGCTGCGGTCACCGGTCAGGTGTCCGCGGCCCCGTGGCGGAACGGCCGGGGTCAGCGCCGGCGGCTTTTCGCGGCGGCCCGGGCCGAGGGCAGGGCGAGCGAGGCCGCGACGGCCAGCACGGCGACCGCCGCGCAGACCCAGAAGCCGTAGGTGAACGCGTCGTCGGTGGGCAGTCCCCGCGGGGTGCTGTGCGACGAGATCACGGCCGCCACGACCGCCGTGCCGATGCTGCTGCCGATGGTCCGGGCGATGGCGTTGACCCCGGTCGCCTCCCCGGTCTGCGCCGCCGGCACGCTCTCGATGATCGCGTTGGACATGGCGGCGAACGCGAAGCCGATCCCCGCGCCGGTCAGCACGCCGGAGGCCAGCACCGGCCAGATCGCGCCGTGGCCGAGGGCGGGCAGCGCGAACGCGACCACCACCAGGACCGCGCCGATCAGCATCGGCGCCTTCGGGCCGTACCGGCGGTCCAGCAGGCCGGCCAGCGGGCCGAAGACGACCATCATGGCGACCGTGGGCAGCAGGAACAGGCCCGCCTGGGAGACCGACTTGCCGAAGCCGTAGCCGGTCGCCGCGGGCAGCTGCAGCAGCGTCGGCACCAGCAGGAACGTGCCGAACATGGCGAAGCCGAGGATGAGCGCGACCAGGTCGGTGGCCCACACGCCGCGCACCTTCATCAGGCGCATGTCGATCAGCGGCTCGCGCACCCGCAGCTCGACCAGCACGAAGACGATCAGCGTCACGACGCCGAGCACCAGCAGGCCGACGGTCCGCGCCTCGCCCCAGCCCCAGGCCTGGCCCTTGCTGACCGCCAGCAGCAGCGCCACCAGCCCCACCGCCAGGATGCCCGCGCCCAGCACGTCCAGGCGTCCCGGCGTGCGGACCGGCGACTCCTTGATGCCGAAGATCGACCCGAGCAGCGCGACGACGACCAGCACCAGCGGCAGCCAGAACAGCCAGTGCCAGGACAGGTGCTCGACGATCGGGCCCGCGGCCACGATGCCGACCCCGGCGCCGACGCCGAAGATCGCCGACAGCAGGCCGACGGTGACGCCGACCCGCTCGTGCGGCAGCTCGTCGCGCACGATGCCGATCGACAGCGGCAGGATCGCCCCGGCCGCGCCCTGCAGCGCCCGCGCCACGATCAGCACGACCAGGTTCGGCGCCAGCGCGGCCAGCAAGGTGCCGCCGGCCAGGATGGCCAGCACGGCGATGAGCACCCGGCGCTTGCCGACCATGTCGCCGAGGCGGCCGAGGATCGGCGTCAGCACCGACGCCGACAGCAGGTACGCCGTGATCACCCAGCTCGCGTCCGCGGTCGAGGCGCCCAGCTCCCGCCCGATCGTGGACAGCGCCGGAGCCACCAGCGACTGGAGCACCGCGAAGGCCAGGCCGCCCAGCGAGAGGTAGACCACCAGCAGGGTGGCGCCGGCGCCGTGGCGCTGCGGGGAGGCGGAGGCCGCGGGGCGCGACTCCTCGATCGTTTGCGTCATGGGATCCCGACCTTGAGAGGAACGCTGATGTAAACGCTTGCTGACTTAGTATCGGCCGCCCGACCCGAAAGTCAACGATTGTTTACGTCACACCGGGCGCGGCTAGGCTGGTGACGCAACGGAAGGAAGCCATGACGACACTCACCCCTCGGCGCCGGGACGCGGCCGGCACCCGGCAGCTGCTGCTCGACGCCGCCCGGCGCCGGTTCGCGAGCCAGGGCTACTCCGCCACCACGGTGCGGGAGATCGCCGACGAGGCCGGGGTGAACGTCGCCCTGATCAACCGCTACTTCTCGTCGAAGGAGGGCCTGTTCGAGGCGTGCCTCACGGGCGCCGACGACGAGCTCGGCCGGACGGTGTCGGCGGATGTGCCCCTCGACGAGGTGCCGCACGCCATCGCCCGGCAGCTCGCCGGCCCGCACACGGGCCGGCATCCCAGCCTGTTGCTGCTGCTTCTGCGCTCCTCCGGCGACGAGCGCGCCGACGAGATCCGGCTGGGCATCCTGCGCTCGTTCGCCGAACGCCTGGCCGCCAGCGCCGGCCGGCCGCCGGACGGCCCCGGCGCCGAGCAGGTGCTGCTGCGCGCCCAGATCGCGCTGTCCGCCGCGCTCGGGATCGCCCTGCTGCGCTCCGCGGCCGCGATGGAGCCGCTGGCGTCGGCGGGCGAGGACGAGCTGCTGGAGCCGCTGCAGGACCTGATTGCCGGTTTGCTCGCGGGCGGGTGAGCGGTCGACGGCCGTGAACCGCATTCATGGACAGCCGACGCCCGGGGTACCGACCGGCGCGTCAGGCGGGTTGATCGGGATGCCGGCCGACGCGAGGAAAGATCCCAGCGTCGCTGCCAGTCCCTCGATCCGGTCTTCTTCGACGAATGCGTAGCCGCGATCGGCGAGGCAGTCGGCGACCTGTTCGGCCAGGTGCCGAAGGACGTCGCGGTTGCCGGCTATCGGGCTCTGCGTCAGGTGAGGGCATCGCATGCTGAGAGCTAACCCGTATCCATGACGGCCGGGGATGTCCCAGCATGTCCCTGCCGGTGCGCTAAGGGTGCACCTGGCGGCTGGCGGCCCGCTGTGCGAGCTGGAACGCCTTCAGCCAAGGAAAGGTCCGCCGCGCTTCGAGGCCGGCGCCCGGCGGGTGGGGTTCCCAGTCGTCGCGCGGGCCGCACAGCACGCGGACACCCTCGGCGCGCAGATCCACGATGGCGCGCTGGAAGGGCAGGCGGGCCGCCAGTGCGGCGTTGACGTACGGCACGATCACGGTGGGGATGCCGCGTCCGACCAGCTCGGCGGCCGAGGTCAACGGGTAGGTGTCGGCGATCCCGAGGGCCAGCTTGATGATCGTGTTGTAGGTGGCCGGAGCGATGATCACGGCGTTCACCGGTGGCACCACTCGCCGCCCGGAGGTGCGGTAGGACGTACGCACCGGGTTGCCGGTCAGGTGCTCGATCATGGGAACGTCGAGCAGGGGCAGTGCCGTCGCCGTCGCCGTCACCGCCGCCGTCCACGAATGCTGGTGAGCGATCTCGATCAGCCGGTGGACGTCGGTAGCGGGTCCCGCACCGCACACGACTATCCGGAGATGGCCGTCACTCACCAGCTGACTCCTGCGCCGGCGGCGAAGTCGATGACCTGGCTACGGGTGTGACCCCGGGACAGGGCAGCCAGGTCCGTAACGATGCGGTGCACCGCCGGGCGGGAACGGATCTCTTCCGGGGCGATCCCGTACGCGGTCCGCAAGGCCGACAGGCTCTCCTCGTGGCGACCCCATCGCGTGTACGCCTGCGCCACGTCGACGAACAGTGACGCCTTCCGCTCGGTGAGAAGAATCTTGTCAATCTGCACCTGCCGCGCAAAGGTGATCGCCTTGCCGGCGTCGCCGAGAGCGAGAGCCACGGCAACCCGATGCTGCAACACATTGTTCGGGCCGAAGCCGGTCCACCGGTCGTTGCCGTCACGGCCCAGCCGGGCGGCGGCGCGCTCAGCCTCGTTCAGCATCGACCAGGCCGCGAATCGATCTTCGGCCCGCGCCGCCGCGATCGAGCCTCGCAGCAGTAGCGCCCCGTAGACGGCCACGGCGTCCACGGAACCGAGCCGCGTGGCCTGCTCCACGTTGGCGGCGGCCGTCTGCGCCAACGCCACCGACTGGCGGTTGTGACCGTTCTCCATCAGGGCGTGGGTCATGATGCGCGCGCTGGCGCAGACCGCGACGGGATCTGCGCTGTCCAACCCGGACCGGGTGCTGCGTTCGGCCGCCACCAGCGCCATCGCCCGATCGCCGCTTTTGAGTAGCAGGCTGGCCACCACGTGATACATGTCGGCGCAGAGCACTTCGAGGTCGGACAGTCCATCGCCGGTCAGGTGAAGCCGAGCCGCGGCGGCAAGCGGTAAGAGACTGACCAGTTGTTCACGGGCACTGTGGTACCGGCAGGCCTGGTAGTCACGTTTCACAGCGGCGACCCGCACAGCCAGATCCCGCAGCGACGGCGGTGCGTCCGATTCGACCGGAACACGACCTGTGGCCAGCAGGGCATCGAGCAGGCGTGCGACGGCCGGGACAACCGCGGCGCACCCTGAGGCCGCATCCGTGAGAAACTCCCTCCGTTGCATGCCACCCTCCTGATCAGGCTCGCCGCGGTGCCCTTCGCCGGTTGCGACCACGGAGGTGATGTCCGACACCGCGCGGGCTTCGCGGTGGGATGCCGGCGCATCGCCGGTGTCTGCAGACCGGAGTTGCTCGAAGCGTTCGCGGACCTCGGCCGATGCCCGTGCCAGCACCGTGTCCAGCGCGGCCTGCATTTCCGGGCGCATCTGGATCTCGCGGCCTCGGCTGCTCCACTTAGCCACCGTGCGCCGCGCCGCGCCGAGATGTTCCGCGAACTCGGTCACGCTCATCCGGAGCGCCTTGCGCAGCGCATTGGCTTCCCAGCCGGTCCACGTGGTCATACTGGCCATCGCATGCCCTTCGGTAGCCCCGGACCCCCGACGATCGTAGCGGTGAGTGTGGTCACGGTCATGCACCGTCAGCGCACCGGCGGGACCTCAGCGCTGGACGCGGGCTCCCCCACCCGCCGCCAGCGCGAGCACCTCCGCCTTGGTGGCCATCGACGTGTCCCCGGGGGTGGTCATGGCGAGCGCCCCGTGGGCGGCGCCGTACTCGACCGCCTCCGCGAGCGTCGCGCCCTGCAGGATGCCGAAGATCAGCCCGGCGGCGAACGAGTCGCCGCCGCCGACCCGGTCCAGGATCTCCAGGTCGGCCCGGTGGGTCGCCTCCAGCACGCCGGTCGGCGCCGACCAGGCCAGCGCTCCCCAGTCGTTGCGGGTGGCCGAGCGCACCCCGCGCAGGGTGGTCGCGATGACCCGCAGGCGCGGATACTCGGCCGCCACCTTGCTGATCATCTGGGCGAAGGACGCGCTGCGCAGGTCGCGCAGGTCCTCGCCGACCCCCTCCACCGCGAAGCCGAGGCAGGCGGTGAAGTCCTCCTCGTTGCCGATCATCACGTCGACGTGCGGGGCGATGCCGGAATTGACCTCGCGGGCCCGGGCGGTGCCGCCGACCGCCTTCCACAGGCTGGGGCGGTAGTTCAGGTCGTACGAGACGACGGTGCCGTGGCGGCGGGCGGCGTGGACGGCGGCCAGGGTGGTCTCCGCGGCGGTGTCCGACAGGGCGGCGAAGATCCCCCCGGTGTGCAGCCAGCGGACGCCGACCTCGCCGAACAGGTGGTCCCAGTCGACGTCCTGCGCCCGCAGCTGCGACGCCGCCGTGTGGCCGCGGTCCGAGACGCCGACCGCGCCGCGGACGCCGAAGCCCCGCTCGGTGAAGTTGAGCCCGTTGCGGACGGCGCGGCCCACCCCGTCGTACGGGATCCACCGCACGTAGCTGGTGTCGACCCCGCCGGTCAGCATGCAGTCCTCGACGAGCCGGCCCACCTCGTTGTCGGCCAGCGCGGTGACGACGGCGGTGCGCAGCCCGAAGACGCGCCGCAGCCCCCGGGCGACGTTGTACTCGCCGCCGCCCTCGGAGGCGCGGAAGGAGCGGGCCGTGCGGACGCGCCCCTCCCCCGGGTCGAGGCGCAGCATCACCTCACCCAGGCTCACCGCGTCGTAGCGGCAGGACTCGGCGGGCCTGAGCGGCAGAACCGGCATGGTGGACCTCTCTCAACGTCCGCGGGTGGCGGCGACGGCCTGGCTGGTCAGCTCGCGGACGCGGGCGAAGTCGCCGGCGCGGACCGCCGCGCGCGGCACCATCCAGGAGCCGCCGACCGCGAGCACGGCCGGCAGCGCGAGATAGTCGGCGACGTTGCCCGCGTCGATGCCGCCGGTGGGGACGAAGCGCATCGCCGCGAACGGCGCGGCCAGCGCGGCGACGGCCGCGGGACCGCCGGAGGTGGCGGCCGGGAAGAACTTCACGGCCTCGAGGCCGAGCTCGACGGCCGCCTGGACCTCGGTCGCGGTCACCGCGCCGGGCAGTGCCGGTACGCCGACCGACCGGCAGCGCTCGACGACGGCGCGGGACAGGCCGGGCGAGACGACGTACCGGGCGCCGGCCGCGACGGCCAGGTCGACCTGGTCCGGGGTCAGCACGGTGCCGGCGCCCACCAGCAGGCCGCCGTGCCCGGCCAGCTCCTGGATGCCCTTGAGGGCCTCGGGGGTGCGCAGCGTGACCTCGGCGACGGGCAGCCCGCCGTCGACCAGCGCCTGGCCCAGCGGGAGGGCGGCGGCCGGATCGTCGAGCACCACCACGGGCACGAGCGCGTGCTCACCCAACTGCCGCAGGATCTCGTGCACGGTCCTCACCCCTCGCCCGGCGCCGGTGGACGACGCATCGACTGCGTGCGATGATACCGCCTGGAAACGTTCCCGCAAATTTTCAGTGCCCGGCGAGGAAAGCATCCCCATGGCTGATCGCGACCCTGCCCCGCTCACCGACCACGCGCTGCTGCTGGCCCCCGGCGACGACGTCGCGGTGGCGCTGCGGGAGCTGGCGCCCGGCCTGGAGCTGCGGCACGGCGACGACCGGCTGACCGTGACCGCGACCGTCCCGCAGGGCCACAAGGTCGCCCTCCGCGGGCTGCCGCCGGGCGCGCGCGTGCTCAAGTACGGCCAGACGATCGGCCGGACGACGACCGCCGTCCGGCCCGGCGACCACGTGCACACACACAACCTGGCGATGGAGTCCGTCGACCACGCGTACGAGTTCGGCACGGCCCGCGTGCGGATCGCGCCGGCCGGCGACCTCCGCACGTTTGCCGGCTACGTCCGCGCGAACGGCTCGGTCGGCACCCGCAACTACGTCGGCATCGTCACCTCGGTCAACTGCGCCGCGTCGACGGCCCGGATGATCGCCGACCAGTTCCGCGGTCCGGCGCTGGCCGCCTTCCCGGGCGTGGACGGCGTCGTCGCGCTCACCCACGACTCCGGCTGCGGGCTGGTGCCGGCCAGCGACGGCGGCCGGCTGCTGCGGCGCACCCTGCACGGGTACGCCGCGCACCCCAACATCGGCGCGATCCTGGTGCTGGGCCTGGGCTGCGAGATGATCGGCGTGGACAGCGTGGCCGGCGGCGAGCGCCCGGCCGACACGCTGGTCGAGCAGCTGGTCATCCAGGAGCAGGGCGGCATCCGGGCGACCGTGCGGGCCGGGGTCGCCGCGGTGCAGGGGCTGCTGGCCCGGGTGGCGCAACGGCGGCGGCAGACCGTACCGGCGTCGGCGCTGGTGCTGGGGCTCAACTGCGGCGGCTCCGACGGGTACTCCGGGATCACGGCCAATCCCGCTCTGGGCCGTACCTCCGATCTGCTGGTCGCTCAGGGAGCGACCACCGTCCTGGCCGAGACGCCCGAGATCTTCGGCGCGGAGCATCTGCTGACCCGCCGCGCGGTCAGCGAGGAGGTCGGCCGGCGGCTGCTCGAGCGCATCGAGTGGTGGCACCGGTACGTCCGCGCGGGCGGCGGCACCCTGGACAACAACCCGTCGCCGGGCAACAAGGCCGGCGGCCTGACCACCATCCTGGAGAAGTCGCTGGGCGCCGTGGCCAAGGGCGGCACCGCCGAGCTGACCGCGGTCTACGAGTACGCCGAGCGGGTGACCGCCGCCGGGCTGACCTTCATGGACACCCCCGGCTACGACCCGGTCTCGGTGACCGGGCTGGTGGCCGGCGGCGCCACCGTCGTCTGTTTCACCACCGGGCGCGGGTCGGTGCTGGGCACCAAGCCCGTCCCGTGCATCAAGATCGCGACGAACACCACGATGTACGAGCGCATGCGCGACGACATGGATCTCAACGCGGGCGGCATCGCCGACGGCACGGCCACCATCGAGGACGTGGGCGACGAGATCCTGCGGGCCGTGCTGGACGTGGCGTCCGGGCGGCCCACCGTGAGCGAGGAACTGGACCTGGGCCGCGACGAGTTCGTGCCGTGGCAGCTCGGCGCCGTGACCTGAGGCCACCGGTCAGGACGGCGCGACCCCGGTGGAGGCCCGGACGACCAGGCTCGTCGGCAGGGTGATCCCGGCCTCCCGGGGCGCGGCCTCCGGGCGGCCCGGTCCGCCCGCGCCGCCGATGCGGCGCAGCAGCAGCTCCAGGGCGGCCACCCCGGCCCGCTCCTTGGGCACCGTGACCGTGGTCAGCGGCGGATGGCTCATCAGGGCCAGGCTGATGTCGTCGTAGCCGACCACGCTCATCCGCTCCGGCACCGCGACACCGCGGGCGGCCAGGCGGTGCAGCAGACCGACGGCGACCAGGTCGTTGTACGCCAGCACCGCCGTGGCCGGGCCGGCCAGCACCAGGTCCCCGGCCAGCACCCCGCCCTGGAACGAGGGCGCCACGGGACCCACCCGCACGATCTCGGTGTCGTCGCCGGCCAGCCCGGCCAGCCGCTGCCGCCCGGCCCAGGAGTCCTCGGGCCCGGCGACGAAGGCGACGCGCCGGTGCCCGAGCGCCCGCAGGTGCCCGATCGCCTGCCGGGTGCCGTCGGCGATGTCGGCCACCACGGACAGCATGCCGGGCACCCGCCGGTGCACCAGCACCGTCGCGGCGGGGTCCGCCACCTCCAGCAACTCGGCGTCGCCGGCGCGCGGCGAACAGAGCAGCAGACCGTCGGTGTTGCGGCCCAGCGAGGCGACGGCCTCCAGCTCGGCGGCCACGTCCTCGTCGGTGTCGCTGATGAACACGCCGTGGTCGACCGACCGGGCCCGGGCGGTCACGCCCTTGGCGACGTCGGCGAAGAACGGGTTGCGCAGGTCCGGGACGATCAGCCCGAGGTTGCCGGTCCGGCCGGTGATGAGCCCCTGCGCCGCCCGGTTGGGCCGGTACCCGAGGCGCTCCGCGGCCCGCAGCACCGTCTCGCGCGTGGCCGGGCTGACCCGGCCGCCGGTGAGCGCCCGGGAAACCGTGGAGACCGAGACGCCGGCCGCGCTCGCGACGTCATGGACGGTCGTGCGCACCCGCGCCACTCCCTCGCTGCCCGCGGCCGCCCGGGGTGGGCGGTCGACGGCGCCAGCATAGCCAGAGACGGGCCGGGTTGACCGTTTGCGGATACGTTTGCAACGTCCCGCCGCCACGGTCAGGCCGCGGTGAGGTACATCCGGCTGGCCTGGACCCGGGTGCGGACCTGAAGCTTGTCGAAGATGTGGCCGACATGGACGCCGACCGTGCGTTCGCTGATGAACAGGCGTTCGCCGATCTCCCGGTTGGTGAGCCCCTCGGCCACCGCGGCCAATACCTCACGCTCCCGCTGGGTGAGGATGCCCAGCTCGCCGCCACGACCGCACCCGGAAATCGGGTGCAGCGTCGCGTTGGCGTCATCGCCCAGCGTCACCTGGTACCGCCGGGCGACCTCCCCGATCTCGGCGGCGAAGGGCCGGGCCCCCATCGCCATTGCTGTCGCGTGCGCCTGACGCAGGGCCCGTGTCCCGGAGATCCGGCTGGAACTGCGACGGAGAGTGGCCTCGGCATAGCGGAGCCGCGCATACGCCGCAGGATAGGGCTGATGACGGCGGTCCCACGCGGTGGCCGCCTTGGCCCAGGGTTCAGGATCGTGGCGTTGGTCGATCCTGCTCGTCTCCGCGCGACAGAGGGCGAGGTAAGCGTCGATGATCTGTCGGACGGGCAGGGCAGCGTTGCTGACGCCGTCGGCTATCCGCGACACGACAGCGCCGAGGCGGCGGACCGCCCAAGGGGCCACCGGCTCGCCGGCAGCGCTCGCCGCCGCCTCGGCGCGCAGACCGTGCCACGCCAACACGCCGAGAATGATCAAGTCGTCGGCGCCGGCATCGAGGAGGGCTCGCTGGACGGTGTCCCGGGCGCCCTTGAAGTCGCCCTGCCAGATGGCCAGGCCGGCCCGGAGGGTGAGCATCGGCATGACATGCCGGGCGCCTTCGTTCGCGGTGATGGTCGCGACCGCGTCGAGGTCGCGGTTGGCGGCAGCCGCGTCGCCGACGCCGACCGAGAGCCGGCACCGGGCGAGCAGCAGCTCGACAGTGTCGGCGCCGGACGGACGCAGCCGCATCGCCGCTTCCAGGACCTCCTCGGCCTCGGCCCATTGTCCGACGCGGAACAGGCAGTTGCCGGCCACGGCGAGAAGGCGTGCCTGATAAGTGGGGCCGGCTCCCAGCCTGGACAACTGATCGGCGCCACGGCGGGCGGCCAGCACGCCCTCCTCGACGTTGTTGAGCGGCCCGGCCAGCAGCTCGGCCAGGTGCAGGTAGGCCACACCGAGATCGTCGGGGTGCCCGGAGCGCTCGGCGAGAGCCACAGCCCGCCGAACCACGCTCAAACCGACGTACGGGTCGCCGAGGAAGGCCGAACTGTATCCGAACGCCGCGCTGGCTCGGACCAGATCGGTGGTTGACGCGGAACGCGTGACAAGGTCGAGGGCGACGCGGGCCTTCGTGTTCGCGTCGGCGTACCGGCCCAGGTACAGGAGGAGCTCGGCCAGATGAGCCGTCGCCGCAGCTCGGTGTTGCGGCGTGACATCGCAGGCGTCCATGGCCAGCTCGTACTCCGCCTCGGCGAGCATCGCGCGCCCGGCGGCCGCCAGGCAGCGGGCTCGGCGCAGATGCACGTCACACTGGCTCGGGTTGTCGGGTCGGTCGGCCAGTTCGGTGAGCAGCGCGAGCGCCCGCGGGTAATCGCCGTGCCGGTACGCGGCTTCAGCGGCGTGCTGCAGCATCGTCGTGCGCTCGGTCATGTCATGCGATGTCAGGTCCAGCGCGCGACGCCATTGACGACTGGCCTCGGCGAAGTCGCCCGTGGAGGTCGCGGCCCGGGCAGCCCCGGCGGCCTCCACGGCCTCGGCAGGCCGGATCTCGACGACCCGAACCTCCGCCGTTGGGCGCCCGGCACGCCGCCGGCGTGCCGCCGCGGACCGAATGCCGGCCGCCAGCTCGATCGGGTGGGAGTCGGCGGAGACGAGCCCCCCGAACAGGTGCGAACGGGTGCCCAGCCAGGCCGGCGTCTCCGACCCGGTCACGGCGACGATCGCGCAACCCGGGCACATGGTCGCGAAGGTCAGCAGGCCTCGCAGATCGGCCGGGGTACGCAGGTCGGCGACCAGGACGGCGGGATCCAGCGCCGCCGCGCCGGACGCCGCCTCGATCACGTTCGTCGGCAGCCCGACCACAGCAATGCCCTGCTCAGTCATCGCGATGGCCAATGCGCCCCTCAGGAGGGGAGAGGAAACGCCGATCATGACGCGGATCTGCTCGGCAGCGGGAGCGCCCCTCCGGGCCAGGCCTTGGACCTGGTATTCCGCCCGGGCCCGTTCCCAGCGGTTCCTCCAGCGGTCCATTTCGGACGGGTCCACGCCGCACGCGCGCTGTGGGCCTTTCGTCGAGCCCCTCTCCCGCCCGCACATCGACGCCGGGATGGACTCTGGATCTGGGGTGTCGTCATGCCCGCGTCGCGTCATCCCGACGAGTAGCCGCTCGCCGGCCCGATGCGGGCACCCGTCAGTCTCGCAGTCCGAAAGCCCCCGCAACGCTTCTGCGTTGATGCCGATGGATCCGGCAACAATCACCGGCACGCTCGCCCCGAGCCGGCCGGGGGCGTACGCAAGATACGTCGTCCTGCGGATCCGGGCGGGATAGCGCGTCTCGTTCAATGGTGAGGCAGGAACACCGGCGTGTTCCGCTCCGACGGGGCCTCCCAGGATCTGGGGTGACGCCGGATACCGGTGGGGGCCCCGTAGCCGCGGGCGCCCCCACCGAACCACATCGCGCCGCACCGGCACCCGGAGCGTGAGCCGATATACGGGATTCCCTTTCGGTCGCGGTCGTCATCCATATAACTTCGTCGATATGACGTCTCCCGCCCGGATCGCCGCGACGCTCCTGCTCAGCGCCGGCGCCGTCCTCGCACCCACCGCCGCCGTCGCCGCGGCCCCGGCGCCCGCCTCCGCGGTGGCCGTCTTCACCCGCCTGGGCCAGTGGCCGTCCGGCTACGTCGGCAGCATCACCGTCCGCAACGACTCCGCGGCCGTCGTCGACGGCTGGCGGGTCGAGTTCGACCTGGCCGCCGGCACCAGCGTCACCAGCTCGTACAGCGGCGTGTTCACCCGGACCGGGGACCACTACGCCGTCACCAACGAGTCGTGGAACGCCCGCCTGGCGCCGGGGTCCTCGACGACGTTCGGCTGGGTGGCCAGCGGGCTGGGCACCCCGGAGAACTGCACGCTCAACGGGGCCGACTGCGCCGGCACGCCGGCCGACCACACGGCGCCCGGGCGGCCCGGGCCGCTGGCCTTCGACATCTCCGCGGGGCTCACGCTCACCTGGGCGGCGTCGGCCGACGACCACGGCCCGGTCCGGTACGAGGTGTACGAGAGCGGCCAGCTGCGCGCGACGGTCACCGAGCCGCGGTACGTCTACTCGACCGGCGGGACCCTGCCGCCGAGGGTGTACGTGTTCGAAGTGCGCGCGGTGGACGCGGCCGGCAACGTGTCGGCGTCGGCGTTCCGGTCGCTGGGCCAGATCTGGCGCGGGGACGAGGTGCCGGCGGCGCCCAGCGGCCTGCGTGCGGACGTCCCGGCGGCCGGGCTGGTGCGGCTGTCGTGGATCGCGCCGGCCGCCCAGTCGCCGTTCGTGGCGCCGCCGACCGCCGGCTACGAGGTGCGCCTGGACGGGCAGCGGGTCGCCGAGGTGGGCAGCACGTCGGCGGTCGTCGACGCGCCGGCCGGTGGTGGCCACGTGTTCTCGGTGCGCACGTTGAACGCCGTCGACAACTATTCGAGCCCGGTGGAACTGGCCTTCGGGTCGTAGCGCCCGCCGGCGGCTTCCCCCTAATCCCGGACGGCGGCGACCTCGTCGGCCTGCTCCTCGGGCACGCGCATGCGCCACGCGTCGGTGATCAGCTCGCTCAGCCGCTCGACGGTGACCTCCGCCAGGCGCAGCATCACCAGGGGCAGGCCGTCGTAGCCGGGCGCGGTGAAGAACACCTCCGGCTCGCCGAGCAGGAGCGCCTGCTTCTCCGCCTCGTCGCCCACGAACAGCACCGCGATGTCGGTGCGGATCACCCGGGGCCTGCCGGGGTGGCGCTCGGGATAGGACCAGACGAATCCCTTGCCCGCCACCCGGAAGTCGAAGCCGTCGCTCTCGATCTCCACGGTGTGCGGCAGGGCCAGCGCCAGGCGACGGACGTCCTCAGCATCAGCCATGCCGAGAGATTACGCGCCGGGTACGACACGACGTGTCCCCGAGCGCCGGGCCGGGCCGGGCGGCCGGAAGTTTCGGTCACCGCACCCCTGGTCAGATTGACTTTGGTCGATGGGCTACCCGACACTGGAGCCGGCCACCATGGGAGCGATTCCATCGCCGTACCCCCGAAACTTCCGGCCCTCGGCCGAGGGTCGCCGCTCCGCCATCCCCTGGAAGGAGGGCCTCGTGACCACCAGCCCGGGCCGCTCTGACATCCGCTCGACGATCGCCGCGTTGGCGATAGCGGCGCTCACGGTCGCCGGCGTGGCGACCCTGCTCCCGGCCGCCCCGCCCGCCGAGGCCGCCGTCCAGGCCGCCGGCGTGGAGGACGAGGGAGCCGGCTGCGCCGTCCCGAGCCTGCCCGACGCGGGCTCGCTGCCGTCCGTCGCCAAGCTCCCCGACCCCTTCACGAGACTGAACGGCACGCGCATCTCGTCCACCGCCGACTGGCCGTGCCGGCGGGAGGAAATCAAGAGGCTGGCGGAGAAGTTCGTCTACGGCGAGAAGCCCGCCAAGCCGGCCGGGGTCACGGGCACGGTCTCCAGCACCGGCATCACCGTGAACGTGTCGCACAACGGCAAGAGCGCCTCCTTCTCCGCCAAGGTCGAACTGCCCGCCGGCACCGGGCCGTTCCCGGCCGTCGTGGTCCTCGGCGGATTCGGCGCCGACACGGCCGCCATCAAGGCCGCCGGCGCGGCGGTCATCAACTACGACCCGTACGCGGTCGGCAAGGAGGGCACGCCGCGCTCCGCCAAGCAGGGCGCGTTCTACAGCGTGTACGGCTCGTCCAGCAGCACCGGCCTGCTCATGGCCTGGGCCTGGGGGGTCAGCCGGATCATCGACGTCATCGAGCAGTCCGGCGGCGGCATCCTGCGGGCGGACGCGACCGGCGTCACCGGGTGCTCCCGCTTCGGCAAGGGCGCGTTCGTGATCGGCGCGTTCGACCAGCGCATCGCCCTGACCATGCCGATCGAGTCGGGCAGCGCCGGGGTGCCCATCTTCCGCGGCATCCCCGGCGAGGGCGCGCAGAGCCTGAGCAGCGCCTACGGTGAGCAGCCGTGGCTCGGCGACGCCTTCGGCCCGTTCACCGGCAGCCCGGCCCGGCTGCCGGTGGACACGCACGAGATGGTGGCGATGGTCGCGCCGCGCGGGCTGTTCATCATGGACAACCCGCACATCGCGAACCTGGGCCCGAGGTCGGCGAGCGTGGCGGCGCTGGGCGGGGCCGAGGTCTACCGGGCCCTCGGCGCCGGCGCCGACATCACCTACTGGTCCGACGTCCAGGACGGCACCCACTGCGCGAACCGGCCCGAGTGGCGGACCCCGCTGCAGCAGAACATCCAGAAGTTCCTGCTGCGGACGGGCACCGCCGCCGGCGCGATGCGGATCTCCAGCCGGGCGGCCGGCAACCTGGCGGAGTGGCGGGACTGGACGACCCCGGTGCTCACCTCGACCCCGCCGACCTCCACCCCGCCCTCGCCGTCACCCAGCGCCCCGTCACCCAGCGCCCCGTCCCCCAGCGCGCCGTCCCCCAGCGCGCCCGGGCCGACCGACCCGCCGCCGAGCTCCCCGGCGCCGGGCGCCGGCTGCTCCGCGACGGTGTCGGTCAATCAGTGGGCCGGCGGGTTCGTGGCCACCGTGAAGGTCACCGCCGGCTCGTCGCCGATCAACGGCTGGACCGTCGGCCTGACCCTGCCCGCGGGCGCCGCCGTCACCAGCTCCTGGAACGCCGACCGGACCGGTTCCGGCGGCGCGGTCCGGTTCTCGAACGTCTCCTACAACGGCAAGCTGGGCGCCGGCCAGGCCACGGAGTTCGGCTTCCAGGGCACCGGTACGGCCGGCGCGCTGGGCCCGGCCTGCAGCTCGGCCTGACCGCGGCCACCGGGTGCGGCGGTCCGGCCGCCGCACCCGGGCTGCTCGACCGGCCTCGGCCGTGCCCCTCGCCGAGCACTCGGGCCGGATGGCGCGTTCCGCCACGCTTGCGCGGCGCCCGGCGGTGTAAGACGCTGATTTCTGCGGGCCCGGCGCCAAGGGCTCCGCGTCGCTGCCCCAGTGGGGCGAGCGAAAGGGGGATGCCATGGACACGGACAGGATGCAGATCCTCTTCCTCGACTGGCTCCACGACCGGCACCCGGCCGGCAACCCTCGCCCCGGTCCCCCTTGCCTCCTCACCCGCCACGGCGAGCCGAGCCGGGACGACGAGCTGCTGGACTTCCTGACCGAGCCGCCGCCCGAAGCGTCCCGTCTCGACGACTTCCTCGCGGAGAGACAGCCCGAGCACGCCCGCGACGGCTCCTGGCCGAAGGCCGTCCGGGCCCTCTGCGACGATGGTCGACTGGAGAGCTTTCCTCACCTCGAGGCGGCCCACGGCCTGACCGTCGGCCTCACGGACAAGGGCCGCCGGGACGTGGTGAACCGGCGCCGGCGCCGGCAGGAACCCGTCCTGCGCGCGGCGGCCGCCCGCGACCAGATCGTGCGGTGGCTGTACCGGCAGCCGCAGCATGCGGCAGGACGGGGGCTGTTCATGGACGGCCACTTCGAGGGTGATCCCTTCTCGGCCGAGGAGTTGCGCGAGGCCCTGGACTACCTCCGCCGCAAGGGACTGGTCGCCGGCCGCGACGGGGTGGTCCGTCCGGAACGACCGGCATACCCGGCCTCCGGCGCCGTGCCGCCGGACTACCCCCGGCCGCATCGGCCCCGCCGGCCGCCTGCCTCGGGCGTTCGGCTGACCCCCCAAGGCATTGACTGCAGAGAGTTGTACGGAGGATCTGTGAGTGACTATGTGCGGCGTCCGGAGAGCTCCATATCCGTCTCCATCCCCAACAATCAGGGCCAGGTGAACGTCGGCAGCTCCGGCGGCACCCAGGAGATGGTGGTCCACCGGGGCGCCATCGAGCGATTCACCGACAGCGTGCTCAGCGAGCTGCCCCACTCCGGGCTGGATGCGCACGACCGGGAGAAACTGGGCGGGCTGCTGGCCGACCTGCAGCGCGAGGCGCAGGCGGCCGAGCCCGATGACGCCCGGATAAGCGGGCGATTCCAACGCCTCATCGCGTACGTCAGTGAGGCCGGCAAACCGGTGCTGACGGCTCTGCTCATGGCGGCGGTTCAGGGGTACGGCCTACCGCCGGCCTAGCCGTGTCCTCAAGGGATCTACACCCGTTTCCGCAGGTGGGCCGCGACGGCACGTTCGCCACGACGCTCGCCGCCGCCCACGCCGCCGCGGACGCGAACGCTGATATCGACTGGCTGGTCTCGGTCGACTCCACAATTGTGCGGGCCCACCAGCACGCCGCGGGCGCAAAAAGGGGCAGCCGGAAACGGATGAACCGGATCACGCCCTCGGACGATCCCGTGGCGGACCGACCACCAAGATTCACCTGGCCGGCGACGGCGCCGGCCGGGTCCTGGCGTTCGTGCTCTCCGGCGGCAATGTCAACGACTGCACCCCCTCCGAGCAGGTCATGGCCGCCATACCTGCGCCGCCGCGGTATCGCCCACACCATCCCGGAACGCTCGGATCTCAGCACGTCGTTCCAGGCCACCATCACCATCGCCGCACTGCTGCAGTGGCTATGACCCTTTGACGACACGGCCCAGCAGCGCACCTCAGCCGCCCGCGGAGCAAAAGGGCGCCGCGACCACGGCTGGTCCTTCACCGCCCTGACGATCCCCGGCTGGAGTGCTGACGTCACCGTGGGCGTGGCGGTGTGGTGGCCGGACCCGGACCGCGTCGGCGGATACCCTTCCCGCGGTGCCCCGTACCGCGGGCCCGGAGGAGTCGATGCTGGGATGACAACACGGCGGTCGCTGCCCACCCAGGACGACGTGCTCGGCTACTTCGACACGTTGTCGAACTGGGGGCGGTGGGGCGACGAGGACGAGCTCGGGACCCTGAACCACATCACCGACGACGTCCGGCTGGCGGCGGCGCGCTCCGTGCGCCACGGCCGGAGTGTGTCGTGCGCGTGGGAGGTCGCCGCGCCGGAGGACATGGAGCGGTCGACGACGACGTGCCCGTGTGCCGCCGACATGCCCGGCGCCGAGAACATGCCGGTGGCCGCCTTCCACGCCGACCGGCGCTGGGGCTTCTCGACCGAGCGGATCGGCATCACGTTCCACGGCAACACCGTCACCCACGTCGACTCGCCGTGCCACCTGTTCTGGGACGGCACGACCTACAACGGGCGGTCGCACTCGTCGGTCGACGCCGCGACGGGGTCGGCGTGGGCGGCCGTCACGGCGGCGGCGAACGGCATCGTCACGCGGGGTGTCCTGCTGGACGTCGCGGGGGTCCGCGGGGTGCCGTGGCTGGAGCCGGGGCAAGGTGTGTTCCCCGACGATCTCGAGGAGGCCGAGCGTCGCCAGGGCGTGCGGGTGCGCTCCGGCGACGCGGTGCTCCTGCGGACCGGCTACGGCCGCTTCCGGCACGACAACGGCGCGGCCGGCGGTTTCACCCAGGCCGGCTGGCACGCGTCCTGCCTGCCGTGGCTGCGGGACCGGGAGGTCGCCCTGATCGGCGCCGACACCCCGCAGGACGTCCAGCCGTCGGGATACCCGGACGTGCTGATGCCGGTTCACGCGGTCAGCCTCGTCGCGATGGGACTGTGGCTGCTCGACAACTGCGACCTGGAGGCGTGCGCGACGACGGCGGCCGAGCTGGGCCAGTGGGACTTCCACCTCGCCGTCGCGCCGGTCCGTTTCGCCGGCGCGTCCGGCAGCCCGGTCAACCCGATCGCCACCTTCTGACCGGGGTGCCGAGGGAGCCGCCCCCACAGAGAGCGGACGACGGGATTCGAACCCGCGACCCTCACCTTGGCAAGGTGATGCGCTACCAGCTGCGCTACGTCCGCTTGTCCCTCCGGCGCGATGCCCCGGCGACGCAGGAAACGATAGCAAATGCCCCGGCTGCCGGGCACCCGGGTGCGGCAGCGCGCCGGTCATGAGCACCGCTCGCCCCGCGGCGACCACTCCCCCGCGCACCCGAGCAGCGCCGCCACCGCGTCGGTGGCCGCCGGATGAGCCGCCAGCAGGGCGCCGGCGGCCGCGGCACCGGAGCCGGCTGTGGTGCGGGCGGCGCCCGGCTCCGCTCGCGCGTGCCACGGCGCCGTCCACACGTCCAGCTCGGCCAGGGTGGCCGGGAAGGTCCGTCCCGCTTCCCGGGTGACCACCGGGACCAGCTCCGCGGCGTGGGTGCGCAGCGTGGCGATCAGCCGCGGCAGCCAGGGCAGCAGGACCGGGTCCGGCAGCCGGGCGAACGCCTGCGACAGCATCTCGACGACGAACGGCGCCAGCCGGGGGACCGGCTCCAGCGCCAGGACGAAGCCGCTGACGTACTGCGGGACGGCGGGCAGCACCAGCGGGTTGCCGAGCAGGTCGTCGACGCGGGCGCGCAGGTCGGCCAGGGGCAGCAGGCCCAGCTGGTGGCGGGCCGCCCAGAGCAGGGCGATCTTCACCGGGTCGCGCGGGTGCGACTGCCGCACGGCCAGCTCCAGCTGGGTACGGTCGCAGCCGAACGCGGGCGCCAGGCCCTCCAGGGTGAACAGGAAGCCGAGCATCGCGCCGACCTGCCGCGCCCCGGTCTCCTCCCCGGCGAAGGCGGTGGGCAGCAGCGTGCAGTAGTGGGCGTACCCCTCGGCCACGAACCGCTCGCACCAGGCCGGCAGGGCCGGTGCGGTCGCCCGGTGGTGGGCCAGCAGTCGCCGGAGGCGCCGCAGCACCGTGGAGGCGTCGTCGACCGTGCGCTCGGCGGCCAGCAGCTCGACGGCGCGCGCGCCGAGATCGTCGGTGAGCCGGGGACTGCGTAGGAACAGCAGGGAGTGTTCGACCGCCCGCAGCGCGGTCGCGGCGGTGGCCCCGGGCTGCCGGACGGCGCGGCGCAGGCGCTGCTCGAGAACCTGCTCGACGGTGACGCCCTCGTAGCCCAGCTCGATGACGGCGCGCTGGTGGCGGCCCAGGTCGAGGTCCCAGCTCTCCCGGAGGGACGCCGCGCCCAGCCGGCGCGAGCCCGTGATCGGGCGTACGACCCGGTCGGGCAGGAGGTAGCGGAGCATCCAGAGCAGGTCGGAGCAGGCGGCGAGCTCGGGCCGGGCCGTGAGGTCGAGCAGCGCGCGCTGCACGGCGCGCCGTTCGAGGTCGAACCCGAGCGGGGCGAGCCGGTCGTGGACGTCGCGGGCCAGCGGGGGCAGGGCGGCGTAACCGACCTGGCCGGTCCGGTCGCCGCCGAGCAGGATCTCGCAGAGCCGGCGTACGTCGCGGCGTCCCGGCACCCGTTCCTTCTCGACGCAGGTGACCGCCGCATCCTGGAAGTCGTACGGGGTGGGCCGGGCCCGTCCGCGCAGGCCGGCCAGCAGGACCGAGGTCTCGAACACGGCGATGGCGTCGGCCGTGCCGGCCGGATACCCGTTACGCCGGGCCAGCCGGACCAGCTGCACGCACCAGCCGCGCAGCTCCTCCTCGTCGAGCCCGTCCGGCGCGGCCGGCCGGCGCAGGTAGCCGGTGAGCTGGTCGGTGACCGTCGCGGCCGCGGTGGCGGGCGGTGCCGGCGCCTCGGGGAGCCGCCGGCGGACGGCCCGTCGTCCCGCCGGGGTGAACGGCGTGAGCCCCGTCCTGCGGAGGGTCCGCTCCCAGGTCGCCGCCGCCAGGGAAACCGAGCCGGGCGCCAGCCCGAACTGCGCCTCGATCGCGGAGTGGCTGGCCGGGACGAGCCCGTACCGCCACCGGGTGGCGGTGCGCGCGGTGATCGTGACGCCGGGCGCCGCCGGGTGCGAGCCCGCCTCGGGCAGGCGGCTGGCGGCGTGGAAGGCGCCGCAGACGTAGAGGCAGTCGGCGCGGTCGGCGCCGGTGGCGTCGAGGTGTGCGCGGATCCGCGTCCACATGTGGCGCTCACGGTCCTCGTCGGTCGCGTGCCGCCGCGTGCCGGGCGGGGCGAGTCGCCGGAACAGGCTGCCGATCAGCACCATGACCTGCCGGTACGTCGCGTGGTCGGCGCCGGCCAGCGGCTGCTCGACGTACTGGTCCCACCACTCCGACCAGTGCCGCACCCGGCCGTGGCGCAGCAGGTGCTCCTCCAGCTCGGCGAGGCGCGGCCGGAGCCCGCCGATCTCCACGCCCACCGCCTCGCCGGGCCGGTCCGGCTCGGGCCGGCCCTGGAAGACGTGGTCGGTGGAGCGGTCGACCAGCACCAGCTCCACCCCCGGGTCCGCCAGCGCGTACGCGATCGCCTGGTATTCCGCCGAGGCCTCGGTGAGCGGCACGACGAGGCTGAGCGGCGCCGCCGCCGCGGGCAGGCCGTCGGGCTCGGCGGCGAAGGCCTGCAGCGCCACCGGCAGCCGGCAGTGGCGCAGCTCGGTGAGCAACGGCGCCAGGTCCTCGCCCAGCTCCAGGTAGATCACCTTCGGTGGGCGCGCGCGGAGCCGGCGCACCAGGGCGAGCGCGGAGGCCGGCGAGTGATGGCAGACCGGGAAGATCTCCACGGGCTCGCGCAGGACGTGGTCGACGTCGTCCACCATCCCGGCGAGGATCTCCGGCAGCCCCGCCGGGCCGCCGGTGAGCGCCTCCGCCGCGGCGAGCAGCTGGGCCCGTAGAGCGGCGAACGGGCCACTCACGACAACGCGGCGATCGCCCGGCGACCGCCCTCCAGGAAGCCGGTCCAGTCGCCGCCGCGGTCCCGGCTGCGCGGTTCGACGACCCCGTGCCAGTACTTGTTGAGGATCGCCAGGTCTTCGGGGCTGCGCCGGGCGAGCGCGCCGACCAGCGACCCGGCCAGCGTCTCCGCGCTCAGCGCGCCGGTGCCGGCGCCGAAGAAGCTGCCGTGCAGGACGGCGTCCTCGAGCACGCCGATCTGCTCGGCGGTGGACAGCGCCGACTCCAGCCGCTCGTCGTCGCCGGTCGCCGCGGCGGCCGCGGCCCGCAGGTCGGCGAAGCTCTGCAGCAGGACGTCGAGCAGCGTGGGCGGCACCTCCAGGGCGATGCGGTGCCGGCGCAGCAGGTCCGTGGTGCGGAACCGGACGATCTCCGCCTCGCTCCGCCGGTTGGTCACCGTGGGGATGCGCACGAAGTTGAAGCGTCGCTGGAGCGCCGAGGACAGGTCGTGGACGCCCCGGTCGCGGCTGTTCGCGGTGGCGATGATGGAGAAGCCGGGCCGGGCGAAGACGATGTTGTCCTCGTCCAGCTCCGGGACGGCGACGTACTTCTCCGAGAGGATGGAGATCAGCGCGTCCTGCACGTCGACGGTGGTCCGGGTCAGCTCCTCGAAGCGGCCGATGACGCCCTCCCGCATCGCGGTCATGATCGGCGACGGGATCATCGACGCGCGGGACTGGCCGTGGGCGATGACCATCGAGACGTTCCACGAGTACCTGACGTGGTCCTCGGTGGTGCCGGCGGTGCCCTGCACCACCAGCGTGGAGGTGCGGCTGATGGCGGCGGCGAGCAGCTCGGCCAGCCAGCTCTTGCCCGTGCCGGGGTCGCCGACGAGCAGCAGGCCGCGGTCGGAGGCGAGCGTGACGACGGCGCGTTCGACGATGCCGCGGTCGCCGAACCACTTCGGCCGGACCGGCCGGTCGAGGCCGTCGGCGCGGTCCGAGCCGAGCACGAACAGGCGCACCATCTTCGGGCTGAGCCGCCAGGAGAACGGCTTCGGCCCGTCGTCGACGGACTCGAGCCAGTCCAGCTCGGCGGCGTACTCGACCTCGGCGGGGGCGCGCAGCATCTCACTCATGGCGGGATCTCCTCGAACCGTCAGGCGACGAAGGACTTCAGCTCGGCGACGAGCTTGCTGAGGTGGCCGGAGAGCACGGGGACGCCCAGCTCCTCGAAACGGCGGCGGAACCAGGGATTGACGCTCCGGGCGCCGGAACTGGTGACCGAGCCGACCGGGATGAGACGCACCCCCGAGCGATGCACGGCCTGCAGGCCGGCGAACAGCGGCGCCGAGCGGTCGTACTCGTAGAAGTCCGAGATCCAGACGAGCGCCGTGCGCCGCGGATCGGTGATCTTCCGCCGGGCCACGGCCAGCGCGACCGGCCCGTCGTTGCCGCCGCCGAGGCTGGTGCGCAGCAGCACCTCCAACGGGTCGTGCACCCACGGGGTGAGGTCCAGCGCCCGGGTGTCGTAGGCGATCAGGTGCACGTCCACCCGGGGCAGCCCGGCGAAGACGGAGGCCAGGATCGTGCAGTTGACCAGCGAGTCGACCATCGAACCGGACTGGTCGGCCACCACGATCAGGCGGGCCGGCGGCACCCGCCTCGCGGTGGGCTTGTAGAAGAGCCGGTCGACGTGGAGCCGGCCGTCCGCGGGGCTCCAGTGGGGCAGGTTGTGCCAGACGGTGCGGTCGATGTCGAGGTCGCGGAACGCCCGCCGGGGCGGCACGGACCGGTCGGCCGGGCCGCGGGCGGCCCGGGCCACCTGGCCGCGCAGCGCCTCGGCCACGTCGTCGACGAACCGGCGGATCAGCGCCCTGGCGTTGGCCAGGGCGACGCCGTCCAGGTTGTCCTTGTCCCGCAGCAGCTGCTCGATCAGCGCCAGGCCGGGCCGGAGCCGCCGGGCGAGCCGGGGATCGGCCAGGACCTCCCGCAGCCGCATCCGCCGGACCAGGTCGCCCTCGAGCCCGGCGAGGACGGCGGCGAGGTCGTCCGCCGGCGCGCCGCCGCCCGCCGCGGCCGCCGCGCCGGCGGCGCGCCCGCGCAGCTGCCCGGGCGCGCAGCCGAGCGCCCGCTCGAAGCGGCCCGCGTCCGCCTGCCACCGGGCGAGCTGCGCGGCGGTCACCTCCCCGGATCCGGTGGCGAAGACGTTGAGCAGCAGCTTGGCGGCCAGCACCGCCCGGCGCGCCTCGCCCGCGCGGTCGTCCTCCGTGGTGGTCAGGAGGCCGTCGAGCGCGGAGTCGAGCCGCGGGAACCGTTGCACCACGGTGTCGACCGAGACCATCGGGTCGAGCAGCGGCGGTGGCAGCCCGAGATCGTCGACGACGGCCACGCTCGCCGATTCCAGCGCCGCGTGCTCCTCGGGGTCGAACAACCGGGCCAGGAGGCGCCAGTAGAGGACCTGTCGCCTGTTCCGGGTCGGGCTCACTGTCGGAGCAGCCTTCCGGCGCGCTCGCGCAGGACGTCGACCACCGTCCCCGCGGCCGCCTCCGCCCCGGCGGCCCTCGCCCCGGTGGGGCCGAGCGCCCAGTCGCCGGTGTGCGCGGTGACCGGCCGCCGGCCGGCCGCGGCCCGCACGGCGAGCGGCTGCACCGCCCAGCAGCCGGCGTCCCAGCGCAGCAGCCCGAGGCAGGACGTGGAGGCGGCGACCAGCGCCGGGGTGAGCGGGCCGGCCGCGGGCAACCGGTCGAGATCCACCGCGATTTCGGCGCCGCCGAGGTCGAAGGTGGACTGCCCGGCCGCGTACCCCTCCAGCAGCACCGGCTCGGCGATCGCCACCGGATGCCGGTCGAGCGGGGGCGGGGCCGCGGCGACGGCCGCGGCCAGCCGCACCCGGGCGGTCACGAAAGGGTCGGCCGGCCCGCCGAGGGCGGCCCGGGACTCCTGCCAGATCAGGTCCCCGCCCGGGGTGAGCGGCAGGCCGGACACCTCGATCGCCCGATGGCGGGCCAGCGCGGCCCGCAGCACCGGAAACGCGGCGAGCCGGCGCCAGACGGACGGGCCGCTGACGGCGTCCACCTTGGCGGCCGCCACCGCCGTGCGGACCAGGCGCACGCCGCGGCCGGGGGACTCCAGCAGGCCGTGCACCTGCGCGTGGACGACTGTCGGATGCTCGTGCAGGTCGGCCCCGAGGAGCAGCAGCCGGCCGTCGGCGTCGACGGTCCCGGCGGTGGCGAGGCCGCCCCGGCCCAGCAGCAGCGCGCGGGCCCACAGGTCGGCCCAGCGGCGGGCCGGGATGCGGGCCGCCGGAGCCACCGGCGCGGCCGCCCGCAGCTCGGCGGCGAACCCCTCGAGCAGGACGGCCAGGCGCCGGGCGGCCGGCTCGGCGATCAGCGCCTGCACCGTGCGCCCGCCGCTGCCCACCAGCTCGGCGCCGGCCCGGCGCCAGCCGGTGAGCGCCAGCTCGCGCAGCCACGAGCGGCCGGCGGCCGGCAGGTGACCCGGCCGGGCCGGGACGGTCGCGGCGGACCACGGCTCGCGGGCCCGGCCGAGGGCGGCGTCCGCCTCGGCGAGCAGGGCGTCGTGGGCCGCGCCGAGCAGGGCCGAACGGGCGCCGGCCAGCGCGGTCAGGTGATCGTCGGTCACCGTGCCCGCGACGATCCCGGCGACCGCGTCGGCGACCCGGCCGGCCAGCGGGGAGCCCGCGCAGGCGGCGGCCAGCGGCTCCAGCCGGGCGGCCCGCGCCTGGTCGAGGTGGGCGAGGCCGTGCCCGAGCGCGTCGTCCAGGCCGTCGACGGCGGCGAGCGCCTCGCCGAGCCCGGCGGGCCGGGCGCCCAGGGCCGCGGCGAGCATCAGCGCACCGCCGCGGCCGCCGGGAACCACTGCAGCTCCGGCAGCGGCTCGGTGCTCGGCGGCAGGTCGAGGTGGGCCAGGTGGCGCAGGAAGCTGCTGAACACCTCGGCGGCCCGGTCGGGCGCGGTGCCGGGGCGCAGGCCGGACCCGAGGTCTGCCCCGTCCTCGGGCAGGTCGGCCTCGAGATGGTGGGCCACCCGGGCGAGACCGTACCGCGCCACCGCGGCGTCGATCAGCGCGCCGATGTGCTTGCAGGGCTGTCCCCCGCCGAGCGAGCCGCACGGCCGGTTGTTGTTGGTGTGGCAGCTCAGCCCGTGCCGGCGCGCGGTGATCGACGAGGCGTACAGGCGGCGGGGGTCGGAACGGCTGGACACCACGCCCTGCAACCGGCCCTCGGCGAGCTCCACGAAGGGCACCTCGGCCAGCTTCCGGGGCCGCACCGGAATGATCACGGGCACTGCGCTGCGCCGCTCGTAGGCGACGCCGTCCTCTGTCACCACCAGTCCTCCCTCACGATCGAGCGGGACGTATTTGTATCGGACGGGTACGACAAAACCCGGAGGGGATCCGGGTTGCCCGCGGGCGGCCGGCGGGCGGCGCGCGGCGGGGTCGGGGACGCGCGTCGCAATCCGCGGCCCGGTGGTCGCCCCGGACGTTCTCACGGTGGAGACCGCTCCAGTTCCACCTCGCGGTGCTCCCGCGGCGGTCGTGACCCGGGATTCGCGGAAGACACCGATGCATGTCAGTGAGAAACGGTCGCCTCCACGGCGAAGTGGTCGGACAGGTAGCCCTGTCGGCCACCGGCCAGCGGCACCGGATCCCGCCACACGATCCGCGCCCGCGCGATCAGCTCCCGCCCCGGCGCGGACCGCAGCAGCACGTGGTCGAGGGCGGGCGGCGCCGGCCACCGGGGCGTCGGTCGGTACGTCGGCGCGGTGTCCCCGGCCAGCGCGTCGGTGAGCCCGGTGGCGGCCAGGAACTCGGTGAGCGTGACGGCGTCCCGGGGCAGGTTGTAGTCACCCACCGCCACCACCGGCAGCGCCGGGTCCAGGGCCGCCAGCTCCCCCGCGAGGTGGCCGAGCTCGGCGCGGGCGATCCGGGTGTGGCGACCGGCCGGTGACCAGTCGCCGTCGCGGTTGGCCGACAGGTGGGTGTTGACGATGGCGAGCGGGCCGCCGGGCGTCTCCACGACCGCGAGCTGCACACCCTTGCGCATGAGGTACTCCGGCCGGACCGCGCCGGTGCGCGGGTACCGCCTGAAGCGGGCGGCGTGGATCGGCCACCGGGAGAGCAGCACCAGCCCGCCGTGCAGCAGCCCGGCGCCGGACCAGGCGTGGTGGCCGTAGTGCCGGGCCAGGCGGTGGAGCAGGGTGGCGTGGGCGGGCAGCAGCACCTCCTGCAGGCACACCACGTCGTAGCCGGACCGCTCGAGGACGGCGCCGAGGGCGTGCAGCCGCGGCCGGACGTCACCCCGCATGAGCGCGTTGAAGGTCAGTAGGCGCACGTCGGCCGACGCTACCCGGTCCATGCGATATGTTGATTCGGTGCATATCGGGCAAATGCCTGCGGGTACGCATGACGCCTTCGTCGCGCTCGGCCTCGCGGTCGGCGGGCTGGTGTTCGCCGCCGAGGTACGCCGGCGCGACCGCCGCGACGAACGGCTCTGGTACCTGGTGGCCGGGGTGCTCGTCGGCGGCGCCCTGGGCGGCCGGCTCGGCGCCTGGCTGCAGCACCTGGACCTGCGGCAGAACGCCACCCTCGCCGAGCAGTGGGCGTACGGCAACCGCAGCATCCTCTCCGGCCTGGCCGGCGCGTACGTCGGCGTGCTGGTGGCCAAGCGGCTGTGCGGGTACACCGCGCCCAGCGGCGACCTGTTCGCGCCCGCGGTGGCGGCCGGCATGGCCGTGGGACGGATCGGCTGCCTGCTCACCGAGCTGCCCGGCACCCCGACCGGCGGCGACTGGGGAGTCACCGTGGACGCGGTCCCGGGCGTGCCGCTGCACCCCTCCTTCGCGTACGAGATCGCCTTCCATCTGCTCGCCCTGGCCGCGCTGGTCCTGGCCCGCGACCGGATCACCCGCCCGGACGCGCTGTTCACCGCCTACCTGGCCGGCTACGCCGGGTTCCGGTTCGCGGTCGAGTTCGTCCGGGGCAACGAGGTGGTGGCCGCGGGGCTCACCCGGCCCCAGTGGTTCCTGCTGGCCTGCGCTCCCCTGCTGGCCGGGCGGGTCGCGGCGCTGCGGCGGCGGCCCGCGGCCGGCCGGCCGCAGGTGCCGGCGTGATCCCGGCCGGGCCGCCGCCCCCGCGGCCGATCCGCGCCCGGGCCGTCTGGAGCGGCGTCGGGCTCGCCGTGCTCGGCCACCTGCTGGTCGCCGGGCTGCTGGCCGTCGTGCTGTGGGCCACCGGCGACGGGCTCGGCCAGCTGTTCATCGGCGGCAGCCTGCTCGGCCAGCTGGTGCTGTTCGCCACCGTCACCACGGCCGGCACGGTGCTGATCGTCAAGGGCGATCGCGGCCTCGGGCTCGGGCTGTTCATCGGTTGGGCCGCCGGCCTGATCGTGTTGCCGGTCGTCGGGTTCGGGATCTGCGTGGCCGCGATCTCGGCATCGTGACCGGCCGCCCGCCACCACCGATCCAGGGAGCACCGATGGGCACCGGCATGCCGCTGCGCGGCGACCGCATCCACCGCTACGTCACCGCGTTCTGCCCGCACTGCCACGAGGAGTCCCCGCAGCGGCCGCTGGCCGGGGTCGCCCGGCTCGCCGGCTGGCTCGTGGTGCGCGACGGGCAGGTCTGGCTCGAGCGCGGCTGCGCCCGGCACGGGCTGGTGCGCACCCTGTACGACGAGGACCCGGAGATCCTGTCGTACCTGGAGCGGTGGACCGCCCCGACCAAGCAGCACCGGCCGGACCTCGCCGGCAACTTCGCCCCGGTGCCGGCGGCGTACCTCGACGGGCTGCCGGAGATGCAGACGCAGCACACCTGCATCCTGCTGACCGACCTCACCGACTCGTGCAACCTGCGCTGCCCCACCTGCTTCGCCGAGTCGTCACCGTCGCTGACCGGCGTCGTGCCGCTCGCCGACGTGCTGGCCAGCCTGGACGCCCGGCTCGCCCGCGAGGACCAGCGCCTCGACGTGCTGATGCTCTCCGGCGGCGAGCCGACGCTGTATCCGTACCTGGCCGAGCTGCTCGACGCGGTCGCCGCGCGCGAGGTCGTGCGGATCCTGCTCAACACCAACGGGCTGCGGATCGCCCGCGACGACGCGCTGCTGGACCTGCTGGCCGCCCACCGCGAGCGGGTCGAGGTCTACCTGCAGTACGACGGGATCAGCGAGCGGGCACACCGCCACCACCGCGGCGCCGACCTGCGGCGGGTCAAGGACCAGGCGGTCGAGCGGCTCTCGGCGCGGGGGATCTTCACCACGCTGACCATGACGGCCGCGCTGGGCGTCAACGACGAGGAGATCGGCGCGGTGGTCAAGCGGGCGTTGGACACCCCGTACGTCGGCGGCGTGTCGATCCAGCCGCAGTTCGGCTCCGGCCGCTCCGCGGCGATCGACGCCGGCCGGCGCCTCACCCACACCGGGGTGCTGGCCCGGCTCGGCCCGCAGACCGGGGACCTGGTCACCTGGCGGGACCTGACCGCGCTCCCCTGCTCGCACCCGCACTGCTGCTCGGTCGGCTACCTGCTGCGCGACGACGCCGGCGAGTGGCGTTCGCTGACCGCCCTGGTCGGCCACGACCGGCTGCTCGCGCTGCTGGAGCTGGCGCCCGACGCCGTCGCCAACCGGATCGCCGACTCCGACCTGCCCGCGGAGCTGCGCCGGGCGGTCCGCGACTCGCTGCTCGGTCTGCTGTCGGAGCAGTCGTCGCTGTCGCATCCGCGGGTCGGCGACCTGTGGCGCGACATCTGCGCCAACTGCGACCTCGGCATCGGCACGCTCGCGGCGATGGCGTCCTCCACGCTGCCCGGGGGACGGGCCCGGCTGCGCCGGATGCTGGCCGAACGGGTCAAGCGGATCACCGTCAAGCCGTTCATGGACATGGCCACCATGGTGGAGGAACGCCTGCTGCAGTGCTGCGTGCACGTCGCCACCCGCAAGGACGACCGGGACCAGTGCGCGCCGTTCTGCGCCGTGCAGGCGTGGCCCCAGCTGGCCGCGCAGCGCCTGCCCCGGGCGGTGGCGCGGCGATGAGCAGCCCTCCGGCCGATCCGCTGCGGCTGTGCGTGTACGCCACCGTGGCGGCCCTGGCCTGGCTGGCCGGGCCGCTGGCGGTCGCCGCCTTCGCCGCCCTGGCACTGGCCGGCTACCTGCGGGCCCGGCGGGCGGGGCTGCGCCGGTCGAAGTGCGTGCTGCGCGATGTCCGGCTGGTGGTGGCGTACCTGGCGCTGCTGACCACGGCCGGGGTGGCCGGTATCGGCTGGCAGTGCTGGAGCTGGCTCACCTGAGCGGGGGCGCCACCGGCCGGCGACGCCCCCGGTGCCCCGGTCAGCAGTGGCCGAGGTCCTGCCACTGCTGCGTCCATCCCGGTTCCGAGCCCTGCGTCCAGTACCGGGCCTTCCACAGGTGCTTGCCCTCACCCGAGGCGGGGCCGCCCGGGTCGCCGTAGCGGCTCTTCTCGTGCTTGACCGTCTGTCCACCCTGGTAGACCGTCGCGAACGCCCACTCCGGCGCCGTGCTGCAGTCGCCCTGGGAGGGCGGTGTCGTGGGCGGGGAGGTGGGCGGGGTGACCGGCGGCGTGGTGGGCGGTGTGGTGGGCGGTGTGGAGCAGCCGCTCGAGGTGTCCACTGTGTCGGCGAAAGCGCTGCCGGCCGACCGGTACGCCGCCGCCCGCGAGCTCACCTGGGCCGGGCTCAGCGCCTGGTTCCTGGCGAACAGCACCCAGTCCACCTGCTCGACGTAGGTGCTGCGCCCGCCGGTGTGCGCGGCCGTGTCGATGAACCACAGGTTCCAGTTGATGGTCATCGTCTGCCGCGGGTAGAACTTGCCCGAGTGGTCGCCCACCAGCGTGCCGTCGATGTAGTAGCGCACGTGGCCGTCCGCCACCGTCGCGACCAGGTCGTGCCAGCCGTCGAGGCTGCTGCGCTGCTCCGAGTGCACGTTGTCGGCGAACCACGGCTCGTTGCGGTACGTGTACCAGGTCGTCTGGTAGTTGATCGGGCCGGTCTCGCCCCACCCGCCGTTGGGCAGGTACTCGGAGATGTCCAGCTCGCTGTAGGTCGGGTCGAGGTCGCCGTTGAGCGGGCTGATCGTGAAGAACGTCTCGTTGATGTGGTCGCCGTCGTTGCCGGCCGTGGGGGTGTCGGTGAAGCGGACCCGGCTGGCGTACGTGCCCTCCAGGTAACGCTTCTGCGAGCTGTAGAGCTCGGCGTGGTTGGTGCCGGCGCCCGTGCCGTCGGTGGAGGCGGTGAGCTGCATGACCTTCTGCCCGCCCTCGGTGGGGAAGGTGATGCTGCCCGGCGACCAGGTCGCACCCGGCACACCCGGGCCGCCGGCGTAGCTGCGCGGCGTCCAGCCGTGCGCGGTGAGCGCGCTGTCGCTCGACGAGCTGTAGGAGAAGTCGTCGAACAGGTAGCCGCAGTCGGCGGCGGATGCGCTGGAGGCGTGGGCGACGGCCAGGGCGCTCAGTAGCGTCGTCACACCCAGCAACCCTAGGAATTTGGACATGGGGGTCCTCCGGGATGGGGGGAAAGGGGACCTACTTGACCGCGCCGGCGGTCATACCGGCGCGGATGTGGCGTTGGAACGCGACGTAGGCGATCAGCACCGGCAGCATGGCGATGGTCAGGCCGGCGAACAGACCGCTCCAGTCACTGCGGTAGCCCTGGCTGACCGACAGGGCGGCCAGACCCTGCGCCAGGACGTACCGGTCCGGGTCGGGATTGAGGACCAGCGGGAGCAGGTACTGGTTCCAGAGCCCGAGGAAATTGAAGATGCCGACGGCCACCAGGCCCGGCCGGGCCATCGGGAGCATGACCCGGAACACGCCGAGGTGCGAGCAGCCGTCGAGGAACGCCGCCTCCGCCACCTCGGCGGGCAGCGTGCGGAAGAACGCGTGCAGGAAGAACACCGTGAAGGGCACGGCATACGCCGCATAGACCAGGATCAGACCCTGGTACGTGCCCAGCAGCCCGAGCCGCTGCACGACGAAGAACAGCGGCACCAGCGCCAGGAACACCGGGAAGAACATCGCCGCGACGAAGGTGTAGTAGACGAACCGGTTGCCGCGGAACTCGTAGCGGGCCAGCGCGTACGCGACCAGCGCGCCGAGCAGCATGGTGAGCGCCAGGGCGCCCCCGACCACCAGCACGCTGTTGAGGAAGTAGCGGCCGATGCTGGCCTCGGTCCAGGCCCGCGACCAGTTGCCCAGCCGCGGCGACGCGGGCAGCGACCACGGGTCGTTGAGGATCTCGTCGTCGGTCTTGACCGAGCTGACCACCGCCCACAGCAGCGGCAGCGCGGTCACCACCGCCCAGGCGAGCATGGCCAGGTGCACCGGGAACGTCCGGACCGACGGCCGGGGCCGGCGCGGGGCCGCGTTCATGCCGGCTCCAGCCTGTCCCGGCGGCCGGACCGCAGCGCCAGCACGGCCAGGGTCAGGGTGGCGAAGAACAGGGCCACCCCCATGGCCGACGCGTAGCCGAACTTGCCGTACTGGAAGGCGTTGCGGTAGAGCGACAGCCCGATCACCTCGGTCGCGCCGTCCGGCCCGCCCGGGCCGACCGTCATCACCTGCACCACGGCGAAGGCGTCCAGCGCGGCGATGCCCAGGTACACGAACGCGACCTGCACCGAGTCGCGGACCAGCGGCAGCGTCACCCGGCGGAAGGTGGCCCAGCCGCCGGCGCCGTCCAGCAGCGCCGCCTCGAACAGCTCCCTCGGTATGCCGTCGATCGCCGCGCTGAACAGCACCACGTAGAAGCCCACCGACGACCAGACCAGCACCGCCGCCACCGCGGCCAGCGCCAGCGCCGGCGACGCCAGCCAGCTGCGGGCCAGCCCGCCCAGCCCCACCGCGCGCAGCGCCCCGTTCAGCAGCCCGGTGTTCGGGTTGTAGACGAAGCCCCACAGCACCGCGACGACGACCAGCGACAGCAGCTGCGGGAAGAAGTAGACGATCTGGTACGCCCCGGAGCCCGCGATCCCCCGCCGGCCACCGCGTCCGCCGAGGTGCATCATGCTGGCCAGGAACAGTCCGATCCCGACGGTGGCCAGCGGCACCACGGCCAGCAACACGGCGTTGTTGCGGACCGCGTCCAGGAACAGCGAGTCGCCGCCGAGGCGGGCGTAGTTGCCCGCCCCGACGAAGTGCGCCGCCCCGGCCACCCCGGTCCAGTCGGTCAGCGACAGGTAGAAGGCCTGCGCGTACGGCGACAACACGAAGAGCACGTGCAGCACCAGCGCGGGCACCAGCGCGCCGGCCAGGAACCGCCACCGACCGTGCCGCATCAGCGGGTGTACTTCTGCACCGTGGAGTCCCGGGCGACCGCGTCCGCCGCCTTCTGGACCCGCTGCGCCCACCCGGCCGCGGTGAGGCGCTTGTTGACCAGCTCGCCGGTGGCGTCGTCGAGCGCCTTGGCCAGCGGGGCGTACCAGGTGCGGAAGCGGTAGGTGAAGGTCTCGGGGCCGGCGGCGGCGACGGCGTCGCGCACCGAGCCGAGGCCGCTGCTCAGCGTCAGCCCGTCGGTCGCGCCGGCCACCGCGGGCAGCGTGCCGGCCGACTGGGCGAACGCCTTCGCGGACTGCTGGGAGAACAGGATGCGCAGGTACTCCATGCCGCCGGCCGGGTTCTTCGCCTTCGCCGGGACCAGGAACGACTCGCTGCTGGCGGCCTGCACCGCGGTCGGCTTGAGCTGGTCGCCGGCCGTCCGGGCGGGCACCGGGCCCATCACCATGTCGAAGGCGGGCGGGGTGACGCCCTTCTGCTCGCTCTCCAGCCACGAGCCGCACGGGATGAAGGCGGCCTTGCCCTTCGACCACGCGGCCTGCGCCTCGGTGTGCGACAGCGCCTCGGAGCCGGCCATCAGGTAGCCCTTGCCGGCGAGCTCCGCGAAGGCCTCGGCGGCGGCGATCAGCCCCGGCGCCTTCCACGCGTGGGGCTCCAGGTTGTCCACGGCCTTGACCAGCGTGAGCCCGCCGGTCTTGGCCGCCATGCTCAGCAGCGGGTCGTTGATGTACTCCGGGTACTTGCCCTGGTAGGTCCACGGCGCGATGCCGGCGGCCTTGATGGTGGCGCACAGCGCGAGCATGTCGTCCCAGGTCTTCGGGTACGACCAGCCCTTGGCGGCGAACAGCGACCGGGAGTACCAGAGGCCCCAGACGGTGTAGGTGAAGTTGAGCGTCTGCGGCACGCCGGCGAACGTGCCGTCGTCGACCACGCCGGACAGCAGCGTGTCGCGCAGCTTCACCGCGGGGTCGTCGAAGGACGGCGCGTCGAGCAGCGCGCCCAGGTCGGCGACCTGCCTGGCGGCGACCAGGGTGGCGATGTCCAGCCGGCTGGCGCCGGTGTTGTCGACGACGTCGGGCGGGGTGTTGGCCACGAACCGCGGCTGGAGGGCCTCGCCGATCTTCTGCACGCCCTGGTGGTCGATCTTCGCGCCGGGGTGCTTGCGGGTGTAGAGCGTCTCGGCGTTCTTCGCGTACTCGTCGCCGTACCCGCCCTTGAAGATCACCACCTCGAGCGGGGTCTCCGCCTTGACCCCCAGGGGGTTGTCGGCGGTCCTGGCGCCGGTGTTGCCGGCGGCCGGGTCGGCGTCGCCGCCGCCGCCGGTCACGCAGCCGGCGAGCAGCGGCGCCGCGACGCCGGCGGTCAGCGCCGTGCGCAACAGAGTTCTTCTGGTGGGGTACGGTTCGGCAAGGGTGGATCGGTTCATCAGCTGACCTTCCCTAAGCGGTACGCCGGATGCGCCCGGCGTACCGCGCTTCGAGCTCCTGGTTGTGCTCCCGGCCGCCCGGCACGTTGTCGGAGAGGTAGACCGGCGGGGTGATGCCGAGCCGCAGCAGCCGGGCCACCACCTCGGTGACCATCTGCTGGGCCAGCAGGGCGGCGGTGATCGAGGAGACGGCGCCGACCGCGCCGTCGCCGTAGGACAGGGCGGCGTCGCCGTACGGTGCGCCGTTGTCGAGCACGACGTCGGCCAGGTCGCCCAGCTTGCGGCCGCTGGCGTGCCGCGAGTCGACCCGCGCCGAGTGGTCCGCCGAGGTGATCGCGATCAGCGCGTGCCCCCGCTGCTTGACCAGGTGGGCCATCTCCACGACGGCGCCGTTGACGCCGGAGTTGCTGGCGATGACGAACGTGTCGTCGGGCTTGATCGGGGCCAGCTCGTAGAGCCGGTGCGCGACGCCCGGCGTGCGCTCCAGCTGCGGGTCTGTGAGCACGCTCGCGGGTTCGCCGCCGTACAGGACGATGTCGCGCAGGGCGATCCGGTTGGTCGGCACCAGGCCGCCGGCGCGCCCGGCGATCTCCATCGCCAGCGCCTCGGAGTGACCGCAGCCGAAGGCCTGGATCACCCCGCCGGCTTGCAGGGTCGCGGTCAGCAGGTCGGCGGCCCGGGCCACCGCGTCCCGTTGGGTGCTGCCGACCCGGCCGATGGCCTCGGTGACCGCCTCGGCGTAGGCGGCGCTCGTGATGCTCACAGCGGCTTGTCCCTCCGTGGTCGCTTGCGGTTGGCGTTCGGCTCGGGCACCCGGTGCGCGTCGACGGCCCGCACGGTCAGCTCGAGGGCCTCGGCGGTCCGCTCGTAGGTGCGCTGGGCGACGGCGACGTAGATGAGGTCGAGGATCAGCAGCTGCGAGTGCAGGGCGGACAGCGCCGCCAGCCGGAACGTGGTCTCGTGCACCGAGGTCACGAACACGACGTCGGCGACCTCGGCCAGCGGCGACCGGGCGTACGAGGTCACCGCGACGGTCAGGGCGCCGTGGTCGGCCGCCTCGGCGAGGGTCTCGATCGCCTCCCGGGTGCGCCCGGAGTGCGACAGGCCGATGGCCACGTCGCCGGGTCCGAGCAGGGCGGCGTTGGTCAGCGCGGTGTGCGTGTCGGCGCGGTAGCGCACCGGGACCCGGATGCGTTCCAGCCGGAAGGCCATCTCGCTGCCGGCCGTGCCGCTGCTGCCCAGTCCGAAGATCTCCACCCGCCCGGCGGTGGCGATCGCCGCCGCGACCCGCTCGACCGCCGCGGTGTCCAGCCCGGACGCGGTCGCCTGGATGGCCCGGCTGTCGGCCGCGGTGATCACGTCGAGGACCTTGTCGAGCTGGTCGCCGGGGTGGATGTCGCCGCTGATGTCGGTCTCCCAGCGGGCCTGCTCGGCCCGGCCGGTCTCGGTGGCGACCGCGACCCGCAGGTTGGCGTAGCCCTTGAAGCCGAGCGCCCGGCTGAACCGGGTGACCGTCGCCGTCGAGGTGCCGGACCGTTCGGCCAGGTCCACGATGCTCGCGTGCGCGGCCGTCTCCGGATCGGCCAGGATGGTCTCGGCGATCCGCGCCAGCGCCTCCGGCATGCTGGGTCCCTCGATGCGGAGCCGCACCAGCAGCCCGCCGCTCTCACCCGTCACCTGGTCCTCGTTTTCATCGATGTCCTGTGCCGATGAAAATTACGACCACTGTGGTCTCTGGTCAACAAAAAGTTTCTATGTTTCGATCTGGCGCATGAAGCTGGTGCTCGGCGTGGACGCCGGCGGGACGGCCTCGCGCGCGGTGGTGGCGACCGGCGCCGGCGCGGTGGTCGGCCGCGGTTCGGCCGGCCCGGGAAATCCCACGGTGGCGGGCGCGGACGCCGCGCGGGCCATCGGTACGGCGGTCCGCGCCGCCCTCCACGGCCGCGACCCCACGACCGTCGGCGCCGCGGTGGCCGGGGTCGCCGGGGTGGGCGTCCTGGCGGAACCACCCGTGGCGGCGGCGTTCCGCGACGAGTGGGCGGCGATCGGCCTGACCTGCCCGGTCACGGTGGTCGGGGACGCGGTCACGGCCTTCGCCGCCGGCACCGCGGCGCCGTCCGGGGCGGTGCTCATCGCCGGCACCGGGGCGGTCGCCGCGCGCCTGGAGCAGCGGCGGATCAGCGGCACGGCGGACGGGCTGGGCTGGCTGCTCGGCGACGAGGGCTCGGGCCTGTGGCTGGGCCTGCGGGCGGTCCGGGCGACGGCCCGCGCCTGGCCCGCGGGCGCGGGGTCGTCCGATCTGGACGGCCTGGCCGCCGGGGTGGCCGCCCACGCCGGCGCCCGCTCGTGCGACGAGTTGGTGCACTGGGCCGGACGCCGGCCACCGGCGGCGTTCGCCGGGCTCGCTCCCCTGGTCTGCGCCGCGGCCCGGGCCGGCGATCCGCTCGCCGGGCGGCTGACCGCCGAGGCCGCCGCCCGCCTACTCGCCACCCTCGGCGACCTCGGGCCGCCCGGCGGCCCGGTGGTGCTGGCCGGCGGGCTGCTCACTGCCGGCACGCCTGTGCGGGACGCCGTGCTCGCGGCCCTGCCCGGGGCGGCAATCGCGCGCGACCCTGCTCGGGGCGCCGCCTGGCTCGCCCTGGCCGGACTGTCCGGAATGGAGGAAAGCGCTGCGACCCGGCTGCACTCGGTGATGCTCGAGGGGCCGGAGGCGCTCACCGTCAGGTGACCGGCCACAGCTGGTGGGAGCCCGGACCGAGGCGCCGCGCCCTAACTCCCGACCGTCGCCGACCGCGCCGCTGAGGCATCGCGCCCGCCCTCCCGGAACGCGGCGACCGGGCCACCCGCCACGACCTCCACCCGGTCCGGGGTGCCCGCGCCGCCCGCTGCCCGGAGCCGGGCAGCGGGCCGGCCGGGGTCAGCGCCGGGCCAGGCGCCGTTCACCCGCGGCCCCGGGCAGGTACGGCAGGTTGTAGTGGGCGAAGACCCCGGGCTCGTCGCCCGCGGTCAGTTCGCCGTCGAGGTCGATGCTGGGGGCGTCGCCCACGAGCTTCTTGTCGTAGCGGACCCGCAGCGCGCTCGGGCTCACGGTGGCGCCGGCCAGCGGGACGAAGGTCAGTTTGTGGCGGCCGATCATGCCGGTGCGTACCGTCGCGAACGCCGGCTCGTCGGTGGCCGTGTCGACGTAGACCGCCTCCAACTCGCCGATCTTGGAACCGTCGGGATCGATGACCTTTTCGCCGCGCCAGTCGCGCAGATTCTCAGCGGGGAACATGCCCAGGTCATTCCCCCCAGCCCGGCCGCGAAACGACGGGCCGGGCCGATGACCTCGGACGGGGCCCCGGTGCGCGGGCCGGCCGGCGGCTCGGGGTCACGCCGCGGGCGCCGCGATCCGCGCCCGCCGGGCCGGCTCCGGAATCACCACCGCGCCGCCCCGACGCGGCCGAATGCGGTCCTTTGCCGGTTCGCCTTTGCGCCGGGAAAGCACCGTCCGGTCAATCCGCGAATTGCCACCGCCGGCCCGGAAAGACCCCACCGCCGGACGGAATCGGCCTCCCGCCGGCCGGCCGGGTGCAGCGGAATACGTCGATGCCTTGCCCGGCCGGAGCGGCTCCCGGGCCGGGCATGCGTCACCGCCGCTCCGGAAGTTGCGGGGGGTGTGGGCCGGACCTCCCCGGCGTCGGTGCGACTCCTGTCGCGTCGAAGGGTCGCCGTCCGTCGTTTCGCCACCGTCGGCCGGCCCTGAAACTTTCGGAGACCGGTGACCCGCCCAAATGGGGTCGAGTGCGGACACAGGGCCGCGTCCGGCGATTGCCGGGGGCGGCGCCGGAGCCCTATCACCGCCGTGTTGCCGGATTGTTATCCCGTGTTTCAAGATCGCCTGCCGACACCGCTTGTGCAACGCGGCGCAATGGTAAAACGTTGCCGGGCACAACAAATCAGCTCCCGAACGTCAGCACCGCCGGGCGCACCCCTCCCCCGGCTCATGACATCGAACTCTATCGAAGGCCCGGACCACCCGAAAGGACACACGGTATGCGTAAAGGACTCCTCGCCCTGACTGCGGTCGGCCTGCTGGCCACCGGCAGCATGGCTGCGTGCGGTGACGACAGCGGCAGCGACACCGGCAGCAGCTCCGGCGGCTCGTCCACCGGCAAGGTCGGCGTCATCCTGCCGGACACCAAGAGCTCGGCGCGGTGGGCCACGGCCGACCTGACCTACCTCAAGGCGGCGTTCGAGGCGGCCGGCGTGCAGGCCGACATCCAGAACGCCCAGGGCGACAAGACCCAGTTCCAGACGATCGCGGACGGCATGATCTCCAGCGGCGTCAAGGTGCTCATGATCGTCAACCTGGACTCCGGCACCGGCAAGGCCGTGCTCGACAAGGCCAAGAACGCCGGCATCGCCACCATCGACTACGACCGGCTCACTCTCAACGGCGGCGCCAACTTCTACGTGTCCTTCGACAACGTGGCGGTCGGCAAGCTGCAGGGCGAGGGCCTGGTCAAGTGCCTGGCCGACAAGAAGGCCAGCAAGCCGGTCGTGGCCGAGCTCAACGGCTCCCCGACCGACAACAACGCCACCCTGTTCAAGGAGGGCTACGACTCGGTCCTCAAGCCCAAGTACGACTCCGGCGAGTACCAGAAGGGCCCGGACCAGGCGGTCCCGGACTGGGACAACGCGCAGGCCGGCACCATCTTCGAGCAGATGCTCACCTCGAACAAGAACATCAAGGGCGTGCTCGCCGCCAACGACGGCCTGGGCAACGCGGCCATCGCGGTGCTCAAGAAGAACAAGCTGAACGGCCAGGTCCCGGTCACCGGCCAGGACGCGACCGTGCAGGGCCTGCAGAACATCCTCGCCGGCGACCAGTGCATGACCGTCTACAAGGCCATCAAGAAGGAGGCGAACGCGGCGTCCGAGCTCGCGATCGCGCTCGCCAAGGGCCAGAAGCCGACCACGGCCACCGGCGTCACCAAGGACCCGGAGTCGGGCAAGGACGTGCCGTCGGTGCTGCTGACCCCGCAGTCCATCACCAAGGAGACCGTCAAGGACGTCATCGCCGACGGGTACGCCACCAAGGCCGAGGTCTGCACCGCCGACTTCGCCAAGGCCTGCACCGAAGCGGGCATCAGCTGACCTGAGCTGATCGCCGGCCGGCTCCGACCGACCGCGACGCCGCTCCTGCCCGCCCGGGCCGGAGCGGCGTCGCGCCGGGTCACCCCCGCCCGATCGCCCGCGGTGCAGCCACGACGACGAACCCGGTCACCCAGCGAAGGAGAAACACCCGTGGCCGCGACACCCCTTCTGGAACTCCACGGGATCGACAAGAGCTTCGGTCCCGTCCAGGTCCTGCACGATGTCGGACTCTCCGTCTACCCCGGC
>NZ_BOMQ01000032.1 GCF_016862275.1 Actinoplanes nipponensis
CTCAGCAAAGCTTGGCGTCAGCCCAACCCAGACGGCGTCAGCCCAGCGGCGGCAGCCCCAGCCGGCTACCGCTGAGAACCAGGCAGCGACAGCAGCCAGCCGGAACCACCAAAGAAGTCAGGCCGAGCAACTCCCCGATTCCCCCTGCGCCCGAAGTGAGAGGCATTCCCACCCGAAACCGGCCACCACCCAGAACCAAAATCACTCACTGAAAGATCGGCCGAACCACGAAGTACACAGCACAAGCGATCGCCGCCGCCGCCGGGAAAGTCGTGATCCAAGCGATCACGATGTTGCCGGCGACGTTCCAGCGGACCGCGCTGAGCCGCTTGGTCGCGCCCACGCCCATGATCGCCGAGGTGATGGTGTGGGTGGTGGAGATCGGCGCGTGCAGCACCAGCGCGTTGAAGAACAGCACCGAGCTGGCCACCATCTCGGCGGCGAAGCCCTCCGCCGGACCCAGATCGATGATCTTGCGGCCCAGGGTTCGGATGATGCGCCAGCCGCCGGCGTAGGTGCCCGCCGCGAGGACCGCCGCCGATGTCCAGAACACCCACCAGGGGATCTCGGTGGCGCTGTCCTGGAAGCCGCCGGTGTAGAGCGCCAGCACGATGATGCCCATGGTCTTGGCCGCGTCCTGCATGCCGTGGCCGACCGACATGAACGCGGCCGAGACGGTCTGGGCGATGCGGAAACCGCGGTTCAGTTTGCCCGGCTGGCCGCGGCGGAACGACCACATGATGGCGACCATGACCGCGAAGCCCAGCAGGAAGCCCACGAACGGCGAGGCGACCATCGGGATGAGCACCTTCTCCAGGATGGTGCCCCACTCGACGGTGCCCTCGGTCGCGAACAGGGTGGCGCCGACCAGGCCGCCGAAGAGCGCGTGCGACGAGGACGACGGCAGGCCGAAGTACCAGGTGATCAGGTTCCAGCAGATGGCGCCGACCACGCCGGCGAACACGACGCCCAGGCTGGGGATGCCGAGGGGCAGTTTGACCAGGCCGTCGCCGACCGTCTTGGCCACCTCGGCGCCGAAGTGCGCGCCGACGAAGTTGCCGACCGCGGCCATCGCCAGGGCGACGCGCGGGGTCAGGGCCCGGGTGCTGACGCTGGTGGCGATGGCGTTCGCCGCGTCGTGGAAACCGTTGGTGTAGTCGAAGGCCATCGCGGCGATGATCACCGCGAGGACGGCGACGAGCTCAGCGGACAAGGCCTAGGACTCCTTGACCGTGATGGTCTCGACCGTGTTCGCCACCCGCTCGAAGGCGTCGCACGCGTCCTCGAGCTCGTCGGCGACCTCCTTCATCTTCAGCACCGTCAGCGCGTCGTACTCGCCGGAGAAGAGCCGGACCAGCAGCATCCGGTACGCCCGGTCGCCGTCGTTCTCCAGGCGGTTGATCTCGATCCAGTACTCCTCGAGGTTCTTCATCGTCTTGAGCCGCGGCATCGCGTCCGCCGTGATCTTGGCCTGCTGGTCGAGCACGGTGACCAGCTCGTGCATCTCGCGCGGCAGCGACGGCAGCTCGGTGAGGCCGTACAGGTAGAGCAGGTTGCCGACCGCCTCGAGGTGGTCCATGACGTCGTCGAGCTGCGAGCCCAGCGAGTAGATGTCCTCGCGGTCGAACGGCGTGATGAACGTCGAGTTGATCTTCTTGTACAGCTCGTGGGTGATCTGGTCGCTGTCGTGCTCGACGTCGGTCAGCCGGTCGCTGACCGACTGCACGTCCACCCCGGGCAGGGCGAGCTCGTTCAGCAGCTCGGTGCCGCGCACGAGGTTCTGCGCGGCCCGGGTGAACAGCTCGTAGAAGGCGCCCTCGGTGGGGCGGAAGGAGAACTTCACGGCGCGAACCTCGTTTGCGGGGTGGACGGGGCCTGGCGAATTCGAGGGAATGCTAGGTAATGCGTCCCCGGGTACAGAGCCCGCCTACCCCTGCTCAACAGCAGTTCAGGGGTCGTTCACTTGTTGTTAACCTGGAAGGGTCACGTAACTGGATCTTTCAGACGACTGGTGCGATGTCCGAACGGGGCGTCGTCGCGCGCGGGGCCGGGGCGCCGGGCCGGGACGCCGGGCCGAGGACCACGCGCGCCGGCGCCTGCCGCCGTACCGGATGACGGCGCAGGTGCCGGGCCAGACCGGCCTGGTCGGCGTCGGCGATCACGTCCACGCCGGCCTCGCAGAGCTCCGTCCAGACCGCCTGCCGGACCCGCCGGGAACCGGCGGGCAGGCCCCCGATGCGTACGGTGCGCCCGTCCTCGTGCGCCGAGCGGACCAGCGCGTGCAGCAGGTGCCGCTCCTCGGCGGAGATCGGCTCGCGGCCGTCCCAGCCGAACCGGCGGGTCCACGGTTCGCTGATCATCGGCACCAGCTCCGGCGGGGCCGAGGCGGTGCCGATGTCGTCGAACGAGCCGTCGGCGAACGCGTACCGGCGGCTCTGGGTGGCGAGCAGGTCGCGGACGTCGACGATGCCGGCGACGGCCACGGTGACCGCACCCGGCTCCAGGCGCCCGTCGACGCAGCGGCTCAGCAGCGGGGCGTGGTCGCGCAGCTGCTGGTCGAGCATCCGGTACGCGCGCAGCAGCGTGTCCGCGTCCCGGACCGGCCCGGAGAACTCGACCACCAGCCGGAACGGCACCCGCTGGTCGCGACAGAGCCGCCCGCCGCGCGCCTGGGCCCGGGCGAAGAGCGGGGTGAGCACCATCCGGCGCAGCGTGCGGCCGGGCTGCAACGCCCCGGAGCCCAGGAACAGCTCGCCGTGCGGCCCCGGGCGTACCGGAACGGTGAGGCCGGCCAGTCCGCGCCGCAGCACGCCGGGCAGCGGGTCCGGGGCCCGGCTGCCGACCAGCGCGTGCCCGGCGGACAGGTACGGCCTCGGTCGGCGGGCCGCCGCGACGCCGAGTGTCGCCGCACCGGCGGCACCCGCCACTCCCGCCAGCCCGCCCAGCAGGGTCGCCACGTCGTCAGCCACCGTCTGCCCGCCTCCGTCTACGCGAAATAGGACCAAATGCTCTTATCGCACTCACCACTGTGTCACATGTGACACCTGTGGCCGGGCAATGTCGCGGAGAATTTCCCCATGCCGTCGGACCCCTTCGAAGCTGAACGGCCACACCTGGTGGCTCTCGCGTACCGCATGCTCGGCAGCCGCGCCGAGGCCGAGGACGTGGTCCAGGAGGCCTGGCTGCGCTATCACAAGGCCCGGGGCGGCGGCGAGATCCACGACCTGCGCGGGTGGCTGACCACCATCACCGGCCGGATCTGCCTGGACGTGCTCAAGTCGGCGCGGGTGCGCCGGGAGGCCTACCCGGGACAGTGGCTGCCCGAGCCCGTGGTGTCGTTCCTCGACGACCCGGCCGAACGCGTGACCCAGCGCACCGAGGTCAGCCTGGCGCTGCTGGTCGTCATGGAGAAGCTCACCCCCGAGCAGCGGGTCGCGGTGGTGCTGCACGACGCCTTCGCGGTCCCGTTCGACGAGGTCGCCGCGGTGCTCGGCACCAGCGTCGCGGCGGCGCGCCAGCACGCCTCCCGGGGCCGGCGGGCGATCGCTGAGGGCCAGGCCCGGCACACCGCGGACAGCACCGAGCAGCGCAAGGTGCTGGACGCCTTCCTGGCCGCGGCGGTCTCCGGCGACCTGCGCGCGCTCGCGGCCGTGCTCGCCCCCGACGTGGTGGCGATCGGCGACGGCGGCGGCGTGGTCAACGCCGGGCTCAACCCGGTCTTCGGCCTCGACAAGGTGGCCCGCTTCTACGCCGGCATCCTCGGCCGCCGGGCCCGGGACACCCGCGACGTCACGGTCGAGCCGGTCCTGGTCAACGGCGACGCCGGCGTGCTGGTCCGCGGGGAGTACCTGGACGGGCGGCGGCTGCTCTTCGTGCTCACCGTGGCCGTCGCGGACGGCCGCGTCACGGCCGTCTACAACCAGCTCAACCCGGCCAAGCTCAGGTCACTCGACGACCGCTGAGAGCCATTTCCGGTACGCCGACGCGAACGGTTCCGTGGCGTCGCCCAGGGCCACGAACAGCCGCCCGGCCGCGGCCCGCGCCTCGGCGACCAGGTCGTCCGGGTAGCCGAACTGCACCCGGTGCACGGCGAACTCGTCCTCGTCGCGCAGCTCGACCACCCCGGTGTCCCGGCGTCGCGACACGTCCAGGTCGAGGTCGACGATGTGCACGGTGTCACCCTCCCAGCGCGCCGGGGTGGTGATGTCGCAGTACACCTCGCTGGTCCGCGGCGGCGGGTTGAACATCCCGGTCCACCAGGCGTGGTGGGGGATCAGCAGCACGAACGGGATCTGCTCGACCGACGGCTGGCCGTGGTAGACCGACTCGGTGCCGCGGGTCACCCCGACCCAGACGCCCAGGTCGTCCTCGTTGAGCCGGCGGGCCGGGTAGTCGCGGTGGGCGGAGCCGTCGTACTTGGTGTAGACGACCCTGACCATCTCGCTCGGCATGACAAGACCCTAACGGTGACACGGTTTCGTCGGTGGTGGCGGGTACGGTCTCCGACGTGACTGCCGCGACCCGTAAGAAGGCGACCGCCGCCCAGCTTCTCGCCGCCGCCGTCGGCGCCGTACCGGGGGGCTCCTCCCGGCCGGGCCAGGAGGAGATGGCCGCGGCCATCGAGCGGGCCGTCAAGGACCGCGAGCACCTGCTGGTGCAGGCCGGCACCGGCACGGGCAAGTCGCTGGCCTATCTGACGCCGGCGCTGCTGGTCGACGGGCCGGTGGTGGTCTCGACCGCGACGCTGGCCCTGCAGAACCAGCTCGTCGAGCACGACCTGCCCCGCCTGGCCGACGCGGTCGAGCCGGTGCTGGGCCGCCGCCCGACCTTCGCGGTGCTCAAGGGCCGCCACCACTACCTGTGCCTGGCCAAGCTCGAGCACGCCGACGAGGAGGCGCCCACCGACACCCTCTTCGACGACGCGCCGCCGCGGGCCACCCAGTGGCTGGGCGAGGCGGGCAAGCTCGGCAAGCAGATCCTGCGGATGCAGGCGTGGGCCGAGAAGACGCAGACCGGCGACCGCGACGAGCTCGACCCCGGTGTGGACGAGACCGCCTGGCGGCAGGTGTCGATGCCGGCCCGCGACTGCGTCGGCGCGGCCCGCTGCCCGTACGGCGCGGAGTGCTTCGCGGAGGCGTCCCGGGTGCGCGCCCGCGAGGCCGACATCGTGGTGACCAACCACAGCCTGCTGGCGGTCGACATGCTGGCCGAGCGCAACATCGTCCCCCCGCACAAGCTGCTGATCGTCGACGAGGCCCACGAGCTGGCCGACCGGGTGTCCTCGGCGGCGCAGGCCGAGCTGACCCCCGAGGCGGTCGAGCGGGCCGCCCGGCGCGCCCGCCCGCTGGTCTCCCCGGCCGCCGCCGAGGCCCTGGCCGAGGCGGCCGACGCGCTCACCGTGGGCCTGGCCGACCTGCCGGCCGGGCGGCTCACCACCGGCCTGCCCCCGCTGCTGCACCAGGCCGTGCGGCTGATCGAATCGGCCACCCGGGCCGGCCTGGACGCGATCGGCGACGTCAAGAACGACGACCCCGACCCGGTCCGCAAGCAGCAGGCCAAGGCCGCGCTGGACGACATCTCCACCACGGCGCAGCGGCTGCTGGAGGCCAACGACTACGACGTGGCCTGGGTGGAGAAGTCCGACCTGGGCAACGGCCGCCGCGCGCTGGTGGTGGCCCCGCTCTCGGTCGCCGGCACCCTGGCCACCAGCCTGTACGACGAGCGCACGGTGGTCGCCACCTCGGCGACGCTGACCCTGGGCGGCCGCTTCGACACGGTGGCGCGGTCGCTCGGCCTCCCGGCGCCCGCCCCGGTGCCGGCCGCCCGTTCCGGTGGCGGCCTGACCCCGGAGGCCCCGGCGGTCAGCGGCGACGGCTGGAGCTCGCTGGACGTCGGCTCGCCGTTCGACTATCCCCGCCAGGGCATCCTGTACGTCGCCGCGCACCTGCCCCGCCCGGCCGCGTCCGGACTGCCCGAGCCCGCCGGCGAGGAGCTGCTCAAGCTGGTGGGCGCGCTCGGCGGCCGCACGCTGGGGCTGTTCTCGTCGCGGCGGGCGGCGACCCAGGCGGCCGAGCTGCTGCGGGCCCGTACCGACCTGCCGGTGCTGCTGCAGGGCGAGGAGTCGCTGCCGATCCTGGTCCGCAAGTTCCGGGAGCAGAAGGAGAGCTGCCTGTTCGGCGTGATGTCGCTGTGGCAGGGCGTGGACGTGCCCGGTGACGCCTGCCAGCTGGTGGTGATCGACCGCCTGCCGTTCCCCCGCCCGGACGAGCCGCTGGCCGCCGCCCGCGCCGCCGCGGTGGACGCCACCGGCGGCTCGGGCTTCGCCTCGGTCAGCGTGCCGATCGCCGCGGTCCGCCTGGCCCAGGGCGTGGGCCGGCTGATCCGCTCCACCGGCGACAAGGGCGTGGTCGCGGTCCTGGACTCCCGCCTGGAGACGGCCCGCGGCTACGGCGCCTTCCTGCGCAAGTCGCTGCCCCCGTTCTGGTACACGACCCGGCCCGAGGTGGCGGTCGGCGCGCTGGAGCGGCTGGCGAAGTCCTGACTGGCACCCACCGTACGGCCGCGACTACTTTGCTCCGTTCCGCAACATAAGCACGGTCTCCTCCGTCTACAGGGTCAGGTGTTGATCGACACCGACGTGGACGTCGAAGGGACCCTGCTCCATGACGGTGGCGGCCGGAGTGGAACCGAAATCGCAGCGCCGGCGGATCAAGCTGCCGCGTTGGTGTCGCCGCGCGGCGGCCGTCGTCGCGACCGGCGTGGTGGTGATCGCCGCCGGGGCGGCCGGCTACGTGGCCAGCGTCGACCTGCCACCGGACCCGGCCCCGCCGCAGGCGTCGGTCCTGTACTACCGGGACGGGCGCACGGTGCTCACCCGCATCGGCGCGACCGACCGCACCGACGTGGGTCTCAGCCAGGTTCCGGTGCCGGTTCAGCGGGCGTTCCTGGCCGCCGAGGACCGGGGCTTCTACGACCACTCCGGCGTCTCGACCCGCGGGGTGCTGCGGGCGCTGTGGGCGAACATCGTCCACGACGGCGGGCAGGGCGCGTCCACCATCACCCAGCAGTACGTGCGCAACGCGTACCTCACGCAGGACCGTACGGTCAGCCGCAAGGCCAAGGAGGCGGCCCTCGCGCTGAAGGTCGAGCACCGGTACACCAAGGACGAGATCCTCCAGCGGTACCTCAACACCATCTACTTCGGCCGCGGCGCGTACGGCATCCAGGCCGCGGCGCACGCCTACTTCGGCACCACCGTCGACCGGCTGACCGGCTTCCAGGGCGCCGTGCTGGCCGCCCTCATCAAGGACCCGACCCGGGGCGACCCGGCGGTCGACGCCGAATGGGCCCGGACCCGGTGGCGGTGGGTGCTGCGGGCGATGAGCGTGCAGGGCTGGCTGACGGCGAGCGAGGCGGAGCAGACGCCGTACCCGGCCGTGGCCGCGGAGTCGGTCACGGCCAACAGCGTCGGGGGCGCCGCCGGGCTGATCGCCGACCGGGTCGAGGACGAGCTGGTCCGGGCCGGCATCAGCCGCCAGCAGGTACGCACCGGCGGGCTGCGGATCACCACCACGATCGACTTCACCGCCCAGGGCGCGGCCACCGACGCCATCGCCACCGCGCTGCGGGGCCAGCCCGCCGAGCTGCGGACCGCGCTGGTCGCCATCGACCCGGCCGACGGCGGGGTACGGGCGTACTACGGCGGCGACCGCGGCCGCGGCTACTTCGACGACGCGCAGGCCGCCCGGCCGCCCGCCTCCACCTTCAAGCCGGTCGTCCTGGCCGCCGCCGAGGAGCGCGGCATCGGCTTCCGGTCGCTCTACAACGGCAGCTCGCCCCGCCAGTTCCCGAGCCGGTCCGGGGTGCCGCTCTACAACCAGCGCAACCTGCAGTGCCCGGTGTGCCCGCTGGACCGGGCCATGGTGCACTCGCTCAACACGCCGTTCTACGCGCTGGCCGAGGAGCTCGGGCCGGACACCATCCGGCGCCTGGCCCGGCAGCTCGGCGTGCCCGACCGGTACGGCAAGCAGCCGACCATGGTGGACGCCGCGGGCGACCCGGCCCCCGGACGCACCCGCCCCGACATCGCGCTCGGCCGCTACCCGGTCGCCCCGGCCGACCTGGCCACCGTCTACGCCACCCTGGCCGACGAGGGACGCCACCGGGAGCGGCACTTCGTCACGTCGGTCATCACCGCCAAGGGCGCCGTCCTGCATCTGCAGGCCGGGAAGCCCCGGCGGGCGCTCTCGGCCGCCGTGGCCGCGGACGTGCGGACCGTGCTGGCGCAGGTCGTGGCCAAGGACGGGGAGGTCGCCGGGGTGGACGCGGCCGCCAAGACCGGCTCCCAGCAGTGGGGCGACACCACCGACTCGTCCGACGCGTGGACGGCCGGCTGGGCGCCGGGACTCGCCGCGGTGACGTGGATCGGCCGGGACAAGCCGGGACCCATCCGGGACCACGACGGCAAGGCCATCAACGGCGACGGCCTGCCGTACCGGATCTGGCAGTCGTTCCTCGCCGCCGCGCTGCGCGGCCGACCCGCCCGGGCCGTGGTCCGCCCGTCGCACGTGGGCCGGCTGGTGACCACCGACCTGAGGACCCTCGGCGCCGCCATCAAGGCGCCGGTCGGCGCCGTCTTCCAGGGACCGCAGCCGGGCGACCAGGTCGACCGGTCGAAGGCGACCGGCTCCTGGAAGCAGCGCGCCGACCGGCTCGACAAGGCGCTGGACAGCTACGCCGCCGGCGCCGGCGAGTTCTCCGTCGCGGTCGTCGACCGCCGGACCGGCCACCGGTACAGCTATCACGGCGGGCGCCGGCAGGAGTCGGCCAGCGTCATCAAGGTCGACCTGCTGGCGGCCCTGCTGCTGCGGGCCCAGGACAGCGGGCGCGAGCTGACCAAGGCCGAGCGGCGCCGGGTGACGAAGATGATCCGGGCCAGCGACAACGACGCGGCCAGCCAGGTGTACGCCGCGGTGGGCGGCGCCGACGGACTACGCGAGGCGGTCGAGCGCCTGGGCCTGAGCAGCACCGAACCGGCCGCGTCCTGGGGTCTGACCCGGACCACGGCGAACGACCGGGTCAAGCTGCTCGCCGCGCTGGCCGACCCGGACAGCGCCCTCGACCAGGACTCCCGGGAGTTCGCGCTCGGGCTCATGGCGTCGGTGAACGCCGACCAGAAGTGGGGGGTCAGCGCGGCCGCCCTGCCGGGCGACCGGGTGGCCCTGAAGAACGGCTGGGTGTCCCGCTCGGCCGAGAACGGCAAGTGGATCATCAACAGCGCGGGCCGGATCACCGGGACCGGCACCGACACCACCGTGGCCGTGCTGTCGCACGGCCACGGCGACAAGCAGGACGGCATCGACGCCGTCGAGCACATCAGCGCACTGACCCGCAGCTACCTGGGCTGGTGAGGGCGGGTCAGGGCGCGGGGGCGGTGGCGCCCCCGGTCGGTACGACCACAGCGTCCGGCGGCACCTCGGGGCGCTGCCGGGCCAGCCGCCGTACCCCCGTGTTGAGCACCGCGATCAGCGGGACCGCCACCAGCGCGCCGATGATGCCGGCCAGCACCACGCCCGAGGCGATGCCGATGATCACGACCAGCGGGTGGATCGCCACCGCGCGACCCATGATCAGCGGTTGCAGGATGTGGCCCTCGACCTGCTGGACCAGGATCACCGCGCCCAGCACGATCAGGGCGACCACCCAGCCCTGGTCCACCAGGGCGACCAGCACCGCCACCGCGCCCGACACGCTCGCGCCCACGATGGGGATGAAAGCCCCCAGGAACACCAGCGCGGCCAGCGGGAACGGGAACTGCACGTTGAGGATGACCAGCGCCAGCCCGATGCCGGTGGCGTCGATGAAGGCCACCAGCACCGTCGCGCGCACGTAGGAACCCAGCGTCGACCAGGAGGCGTCGCCCGCGTCGGCCAGGCTCCACCGGGCGTTGACCGGGAAGAGCCGCACCAGGAAACGCCAGATCTTGCGGCCGTCGCGGAGGAAGAAGAACGTCGCGAACAGCACCAGCAGCGTGCCGGTGAGCACCTCGAACAGGGTGGCCGCGGTGGCCACCCCGGTCTCGGTCAGCGACGACGTGTTCGAGTTGATCCAGTTCTGGGCCGAGTCGATGGCCTGGTTGACCTGGGCGTCGGACAGGTGCAGCGGGCCGGTGCGCAGCCATTCCTGGATCTGCCGGATGCCGCTGCTGGCCTTGGCGGTCAGGTCCGCGGCGCCGTCGAGGAACTGGTTGACCACCAGCGTCAGCGTGCCCGCGACGGCGGCGATCCCGCCGACCAGCACCAGGAACGTCGCCAGCGACGGGGGCAGCCGGTAGCGGCGCAGCCAGCCCACCGCGGGCGACAACAGCGCCGACAGCAGCAGCGAGATGGCGAGCGGGATCACGACGATGCTGACGATGCCGATGAACCGCACCAGCACCCAGCCGACGACCCCGACCACGATCAGCCGCCACGACCAGGCGGCCGCGATCCGCAGCGAGTGCGGCACCTCGGCGTCGTCGCGGCTGGAGGTCGACCGGTGGTCGACCGGCGGATCGGGTGGCGGCAGCTCGAAGTCCACGCCGTTGTCCTCCGGCGCGGGGTGCTCCGCACGCGCCACCCGGACCGACTCGCGCCCGGCCTCGTACGCACGGCGCAGATTCGCCCGGACCCGTTGCAAGCGGTTCAACCGCCGACCCCCTCGTCCGTTGTCACGCCCGACCCACCGTAGTGCAGACCCGCTCCCCCACCCGGCCAACCACCCCGCCACCACCCTCGACCGGTCCGGGGCCCGCAGGCGTACCGTCCTGTCGTGAACACCGACACCCGTACCGAGGCCGGGCTGCCCATCCGCATGTTGCACGACCGCGTCCTCGTCCGGCTCGACGGCGGCGACGGGGAGCGCCGCTCCAGCGCCGGCATCGTCATCCCGGCCACCGCGTCGATGGGCCGCCGCCTGTCCTGGGCCAAGGCCGTCGGCGTGGGGCCGAACGTGCGCTCCATCGTCGTCGGCGACCGGGTCCTGTTCGACCCGGACGACCGGGCGGAGGTGGAGCTGCACGGCCAGGAGTACGTGCTGCTGCGCGAGCGCGACGTGCACGCCGTCGCCGCCACCCGCGTCGAGTCCGACGGCACCGGGCTGTACCTGTAGCTACCGTCAGCAACGCGCCGGGCCGATGGCCCAGCTGTTTCGGGCTCAGCCCTGGTGGTTGGTGGGCGGGGGGTTCTCACCCGGGCCGGGCGGCGGCGGGTAGCTGTTCGGGGCGGCCTGGGCCGGGGGCTGACCGTGGTCGGGCTGGTCGTAGCCGGGCTGGCCGTAACCGGGCTGGCCGTAACCGGGCTGGCCATAGCCGGGCTGGCCATAGCCGGGCTGGCCGTTGTGGGGCTCGCCGGGCCCGAGCTGGCCGTAACCAGGCTGGCCGTTGTAGGGCTCGCCCGACCCGGGCTGGCCGTAGGCGGGAGCGCCGTAACCGGGCGGGCCGTAGCCTGGGACCCCGTATCCGGGCGGACCGTAATTCGGGGCAGCGTGACCCGGCGGGCCGTAGGCGGGAGCGCCGTAACCCGGCGGACCGTAGTTCGGAGTGCCGTGACCCGCCGGACCGTAGTTCGGGGCGCTGTAACCCGGCGGACCGTAACTCGGAGTGCCGTATGCGGGCGGACCGTAGTTCGGGGCACCGTATGCGGGCGGACCGTAGCCCGGGGCGCCGTACCCGGGAGGTCCGTAGCCGGGGGCGGCGTAGCTGACGACCGGCGCCGGCGGCAGCCGGACCGGCACCGGGACCACCGGCTCCGCCGGCGCGCCCACCGTGCGGGTCACCCCGTCCGGGAACGCGATGCGGTACGTCGTGCCGTCCCAGAACGCCTGCGGCATCTGCGGGTCCCGGCCCACGAAGACCGACCGGTAGCCCGAGATCGCCGTCAGCAGGCGCTGCTCGTCCTCCATCGCCCGTTGCTGGTCCGCCACGCTGCCGCTGTGCAGCCCGCGCTGCATGCCGTCGCGCAGCAGGGCCAGCTTCGTCGACGTCGCCTGGAAGCCGCGCATCGCCCGTACGCCGGCGTCGCCCGCGACCCGCTTGGCCCACCGCCGGGCCGAGTGCCGGCGGCCCAGGCTGCCGAGCGTGGCCACCTCCGGCGGGGACAGCCAGCCGGCGCTCACGTAGCCCGGCAGCACCCGCTCGCTGAGCCGGCCCTCCCAGCCGCGCAGCGCGATGGCGAAGCCGACCACCAGGAAGAAGAACGGGACCATGAAGCCGAGGTAGCCGTACAGCATGATCAGGGTCTCGCCGGTGGCCACCGACAGCGTCGGCAGCAGGTTGAACGTGCCGTGCAGGATCATCGCCAGCAGCAGGCCGGCGATCGGGGCCAGCCACTTGACCCGGCGGTCCGCCGAGCGGGCGGACAGGCCCAGGCCGATGCCCGTCATCGAGGTGAACAGCGGGTGCGCGAAGCCGGTGAACAGGATCCGCACGATGAAGATCAGGAAAAGGTTCTGGATGCCGGTGGCCGGGCCGTACTGGTCGGCGCCCGCCGCATAGCCGTGCCCACCCAGGTAGAGCACGTTCTCGACCATGGCGAAGCCGAGCGCGGACAGGCCACAGTAGACGATGCCGTCGGTGATGCCGGACCACTCGCGGCGGCGGCGCCAGAGCAGCAGGATCGGGCCGAGGGCCTTCATCGACTCCTCGATGAACGGCGCCACGATCACCGCGACCAGCGCGTCGGGCAGGCCGATCCGGTCGAAGCCCCAGGCGGCCAGCGAGTTGACGCCGATCGCGACCAGCGTCGCCACCGCCGAACCCCAGGCGAAGCAGAAGATGAGGTACCGGCTCGGCTCCGGCTCGTAGCGGTCCAGCCACAGGAAGCAGCCGACCAGCACCGGCACCGGCAGGATCGCCGCGCCCAGGCCGATGGCCAGGCCCTGCGGACCGTTGCTGACGCCCAGGATGACCAGCATGGCGATGGCGCAGGCGGCGATGAAGGTGATCACCAGGGTCAGCGGCAGCCAGCGCGGCCACCGCGACCGCCGGCCGGGCCGCCCACCCTTGACGGCCTCGTCGGCCGCCACGGCCGCCGTGTCCGGCCCGACAGCCACGACACCACCCGCACCGGCGCCGTACGCGGTGTCCCCTCCCGCTCCCGCGCCCGGAGCGGCGGAAACGGGATCGGGCGCCGGGGAGGCCGGAGCCGCGGAGGTGGGTGCCGGGTCGGGCGACCCGCCGGGAGCTACGTCGGCCATGCCGCCAGCGTAGCCACCCCGGCCGGCCCGGGCAGGCCCGCGGCGGCGGAAAAAGGATCAAGAGCCGAAAACCGCCCGGCCGGCTAGGAGGGGCCCCGGCCCGAGCTGCTGGGCCGGGCCCGGCCCGCGCCCTTCCGCGCCGTACGCCCCCGCCCGGGCCACCCGACGGCCCGCCGCACCAGCCGCGGCGCCTCGGCGTACTCGATCCCGGTGGCCCGGAGCAGGTCGGACACCGTCGTGCGGACCTGCGCGACGACCACCCCGCCGGAGAAGCCGACCCCCTCGTCGTACGCGCGCCCGGACTCCGCCGCCGCCCGCAGCGCCCGTTCCCGGGTGGCGACCGGCTCGGCGCCCCGGGCCCACTCCTGGCGGAGCAGGTTCACCGCGTCGCCCAGCAACTCGACCGAGGACGGCAGGCACTGCGGTATCGCCTCGCCGTCGCCGAGCGCCGTCAGCACCCGGCGGGCCAGCACCCGCACGTTGCGCAGGGCGTACGTCACGTGGTCGGCGCCCTCGACGTACTGGCTCAGCGCGCCGCGGGTGCGCCACCGGGCCGGCGCGAAGGCCACGTTCTCGCTCGCCGCGGCGGCCGCCTGGTCGAAGCCGGTGAAGGTCGCCTCGGCCGAGCGCAGCTGGTCCAGGGCGCCACCCACCGCGCCGGCGTCACCGGCCCGCAGCGCCTCGGCGATGGCGTGCAGGCCGTCGGCGAGCGCCTGCAGCGCCGGGTCGGCCGCCCGCCGGATCACGGTCAGCGGGTTCAGCGGCAGCAGGAGGGTCATCACGGTCAGCCCGACCGCGCCGCCGACGAGCGCGTCGAAGAACCGGGTGTACGGCAGCCCCGTGCTCGGCGTCGTCAACGTGGCGACCAGCACCGCCGACGAGGCGGACTGCACCACCAGGGGCGTGCCGCCGCCGACCGCCGCCGCGGTCCCGATCGCCAGCACCACCACCAGGCCGACCTGCCAGGGCCCGGTGCCGATGAGCAGGATGATGCCGTCGCCGATGCCGATGCCGATGGCCACCCCGACGACCAGCTCGACCGTGCGCCGGGCCCGCTGCCCGACCGACGAGGCGAGGGTGATGACGGCGGCGATCGGCGCGAAGAACGGGCTCGGCCGGCCGATCACGTCGTGCGCGATGAACCAGGCGATGCCGGCGCCCAGCCCGGCCTGGAGGGCGAGCGGGAAGCCGGCGCGTACCCGGGACCACCCGGCGCCGACCCCGGACCGGGACCGGCCGCGCAGCTCGGCCAGAACCGCAGTGAGTCCCCGCTGCGAGTCCAGGTCCGTCATGGTGCCGACCCTAACCGGGCGCGTGTCAGGATGGCGGCCGTGACGACTCTTGTTGACCGGTGGGTCGCGGCCGCCCGCGGGGCCGGGGCGACCGCCGACGACGCCGATCTCGCCGCCGCCGGCGAGTACCTGCTGGCCCGCTGGTCCGAACCGCAGCGGCAGTACCACACCGTGGCCCACCTCACCGCCGTCCTCGACGTCGTCGACCGGCACGCCGAGCTGGCGCCGGGCGCCGACCGGGTGCGGCTGGCGGCCTGGCTGCACGACGCGGTCTACGACCCGCGGGCGCTGGGCGACGCCAACGAGCGGGACAGCGCGGAGTTCGCGGCCGGGCTGCTGGCCACGCTGGGGGCGCCGGACGAGGTGGCCACGGAGGTGGCCCGGCTGGTCGGGCTCACCGCCGGGCACGCCACCGCGGACGACGACCCGGACGGCGAGCTGCTCTGCGACGCCGACCTGGCCGTCCTGGCCATCGACCCGGACGGGTACGCGGCGTACACCGCCGCCATCCGCCGGGAGTACGCCCACGTGCCGGACGACGCCTTCCGCGGCGGCCGGACCCAGGTGCTCAAGGCCCTGCTGGAGCTGCCGTCGATCTACCGGCACGCGCCGCTGCGGGCGGCCTGGGAGGAGCGGGCCCGGGCCAACCTGGAGGCCGAGCTCAAGAGCCTGGGCTGAGGTGCTTGGGGCGGCGCAGCCCGGCCGCGCGCAGCCGGGTGGAGAGCTCGCGGGAGCGCACCAGCGTGGCGCCGAGCCACAACGCCATCGGGAAGCGGACGTCCGGGATGTCGTAGTGGTCCCGGTCGAAGGCCCGCCGGGGCGCGCCCAGCATCTCCGCGAAGGTGTGCAGCTCGGCGTAGGACAGGTCGCTGACCAGGTGGGACCAGAGCCGGCCGCGGGCGGGCCAGCGGGGCTCGTCGACGAGGATCAAAGGTCCACGTCGAGCAGGTCGGTGCCGCGGTCGGCGGCGTAGCCCCGCACGTCCGGGACGCCCAGCCGGGCCGCGTCGGCGGTGAGGTCGTCGGGCATCTTCTGCGACTGCCGTTCGGCCTCGACCCGGGCCAGGTAGTGCTCGATCTCCCGGGCCCGGACCGCGGCGTCCCAGCCCAGCGCGTCGCCCATCACGGCGGCGGCGTGCGCGGCGGTCTCGGCCCCGCGGTGGGCCGTCTCGAACGAGATCCGGGTGCGCCGGGTGAGCACGTCGTCGAGGTGCAGGGCGCCCTCGGCCTGGGCCGCGTACGCGACCTCGGCGGCCAGGTACTCCGGGGCGCCGGCGAGCGGGACGGCCAGCGCCGGATCCGCCTCGATCATCGCCAGCAGGTGCACGGTGAGGGTGCCGTACCGCTCCAGCAGGTGTTCGATCACCCCGGCGGCGACGCCGTGCCGGCGGGCGATGTCGAGCCGGTCGCGCCAGGCGGCGGCGAAGCCGTCGGCGCCGAGCAGCGGAAGCTGGTCGGTGCGCGAGGGCTGGGCGGGCCCGCCGAGCCGGCGCACGGCCCGGTCGATGACGTCGGCGGCCATCACCCGGTACGTCGTGTACTTGCCCCCGGCCACCAGCAGCAGACCCAGCATCGGCTCGACCACCGCGTGCTCGCGGGACAGCTTCGAGGTGGAGTCGGCCTCGCCGGAGAGCAGCGGGCGCAGCCCGGCGTAGACGCCCTCGATGTCGTCGGCGGTCAACGGCCGGTCGAGCACGGTGTTGACCTGGTCCAGCAGGTAGCGGATGTCCCGGGCGGACGCGGCCGGGTGCGAGCGGTCCAGCTCCCAGTCGGTGTCGGTGGTGCCGATGATCCAGTGCCCGCCCCACGGGATGACGAAGAGCACCGAGGTGGGCGTGCGCAGGATCAGCCCGGCCTCGCCGGTGATGGCCGAGCGCGGCACCACCAGGTGCACCCCCTTGGAGGCCCGCACCCGCAGGCCGGGGCGGACGCCGACGTCGCGCAGCATCCGGGACATGTCGTCGCTCCACACCCCGGTGGCGGCGACGACGGTGCGGGCCCGCACCTCGAACTCGGGTGAGCCGGGCGCCTCCAGGTCGCGCACCTTGACGCCGACCACCTCGCGGGCCTGGCGCACGAAGCCGGTGACCCGGGCGCTGGTGACCACGGCGGCGCCGAGGCTGGCGGCGGTGCGGGCCAGGTTGACCACCAGGCGCGCGTCGTCCACCTGCCCGTCGTAGTAGCGGATCGCCCCGGTGATCTTGTCGGCCCGCAGGCTCGGGAACAGGTGCCGGGCGCCGTCGCGGGTGAGGTGGCGGTGCAGCGGCATGCCCCGCCCGGTGCCGAAGACGCCCGCGAAGGCGTCGTACGCCGCGACGCCGAGGCCGTAGTAGGCCCGCTGCCAGACCCGGGCGGCCGGCGAGGCGGTGGGCAGCGGCACCAGGATCGGCACCGGCCGGACCAGGTGCGGGGCGAGCCGGCTGGTCAGCAGGCCGCGCTCGGTCAGCGCCTCGTGCACCAGGTGCAGCTCGAGCTGCTCGAGATAGCGCAGGCCGCCGTGGATGAGCTTGCTGGACCGGCTGGAGGTGCCGGCGGCCAGGTCACGGGCCTCGACCATTGCGACGCTCAGGCCGCGGGACGCGGCGTCCAGGGCGGCGCCGGCACCGGTGACGCCGCCGCCGATGACCAGGACGTCGAACTGCTCGTCCCGCAGCCGGCGCAGGTCGGCGACGCGGCGGATGGGTGAGAGCCGGCCGGCGGCGTATCGGGACTCGGAGGGAGAGCGCACAACCCCACGGTAGCGCTGCCGGGGGCGGCCCGGCGCGCCGCCGCCGGTTACTGCGGGGGATGCGCGACCGGGCGGGCTCAGGCGCGGTCGCGGACCAGATCCAGCATCTCGGTCACCGAGGCGGCCGGGTCGGTGATCGGGAACTGCACCGACCTGATGACCGCCTCCGCGTCGGCCAGCAGGGTCAGGCGCTTGAGGCGGTCCGCCCCCGCGATCCGGAACGTCGGCAGGCGCAGCGCCGCCGCCAGCCTCCCGTCCTGGTCCGACAGCAGCGGGAACGGCAGTCCCGCGTGCGCGGCGAAGGCTTCCAGCTGGTCCGGGCGCTGGGTGCTGACGCCGCGGATCTGGGCGCCGGCCGCCGCGAAGTCGGCGGCTCTGGCCGCGTACGTCATCGATTCGAGCGTGCAGCCGGCCGCACCGGGGATGTCGGCCCAGCCCGGCGGGTAGCCCGGGGTGTCCGGCGCGAAGGCGCCGGGGAAGAAGTAGAGGACCGTCCAGGTCTCCAGCCGCAGGTCCGGGATCCGGCGGCCGACCAGGTCGTGCACCCGATGGGCCTCCGCGGAGGCCGGTTCCGCCGTCGCGGTGAGCGAGCCGTCGCCGAGCACGTGCCGGTCGCCCCACTCCTGCAACGCGATCAGCACCGGCAGCAGGCCCTCGCCCTTCGCGGTGAGCACGTAGTCGTGGCGGGGCGGGCGTTCGGAATAACGGACCTTGCGCAGCACCCCGTGCTCGACCAGCGCGGTCAGCCGCTCGGTCAGCGCGCGCCGGCTCATCCCGAGCGACCTCTGCAGCCCCTCGAACCGGGTCACGCCGCCCGCGACGTCCCGGACCACGAGGAACGTCCACCAGTCGGTGAGCACGCCGAGGGCCTGCTCGATGCCGCAGTCGGCATCAATGAGTTCGACCCTGCGCACGCGCTCCAGTATAGTCCGTTCCAGTTTGGAACTTACTCGAACGGGGGCGAGGACCGTGAGCGTGTTCTGGCGGTGGTGGGCGGCCGGAACCAGCAGTGACCTGGGCTCGGCGGTCGGCGGGGTGGCGCTGCCGCTGACCGCGCTCGCGGTCCTCGACGCGACCCCGTTCGAGATGGGCCTGATCGCCGCGGCCGGCTACGTCGCCTGGCTGGTCATCGGGCTGCCCGCCGGCGTCATCGTGCAGCGGCTGCCGCTGCGCGGCACCCAGATCGGCATGGATCTGGTACGCGCGCTGGCCGTCGCGTCGATCCCGGTGGCCTGGTGGCTCGGCCGGCTGACCGTGGCCCAGCTGGTCGTCGTCGCCCTGACCGTGAGCTTCGCGCACGTGCTGTTCTTCGTCGCCAACACCACGTTCCTGCCCGAGATCGTCAGCCGGGACCAGTTGCAGTCGCGCAACAGCCTCACCTCCGGCACCCACGCCACCACCCAGCTCGCCGGCCCCTCCCTGGGCGGCCTCGCGGTCCAGCTCCTCGGCGCCGTGCCGACCCTGCTGATCGACGCGGTCAGCTACCTCGTCTCGGCCGCGCTGATGCGGACGCTGCCGGCCCGGCAGCAGCACCGGCCGCAGCAGCCCACGCCGATGGGGGCGATGATCCGCGCGGGCTGGGCCTACGTGACCAGGCACCCGATGATGGGCCCGGCCATGTGGTCGGCCACCGCCTCGAACTTCGTCAGCGGCGCCTACCTGGCGCTCTTCCCGCTCTACCTGGTCCGGGAGCTGCACGCCCCGGCCGGCGTGGTGGGCCTGCTGCTGGCCGTCGACGGTGTCGGCACCCTGATCGGCGCGACGCTGACCACCCGGGCCACCAACGCCCTCGGCACCGCCCGGGGACTGATCATCCTGGGCTTCGCGGAGGCGGCCGGCGCCTTCGTCATCCCGCTGGGCACGGGCTGGGCGGCGTACCTGTCGTTCACGGCCGGCGTGCTGATCTTCGCCGGCACCGGCGTGGTCTTCAGCGTGACCACCCGGACGTACCGGCAGATCGCCAGCCCGCCGGAGCTGCTGTCACGGGTGATGGCGACGGTCCGCTTCGTCTCCTGGGGCGCCATTCCCGTCGGCGGGCTGGTCGCCGGCGCGCTCGCCGGGCCGCTCGGCGCCCGGACCACCCTGCTGCTCTTCGCGGCGGCCGCGGTGCTCGCGCCGCTCGCGCTGCTGTGCTCCCCGGTACGCCATCACCGCGACCTGGTCGACACCACCGCACCGGAGCCGGCCGCCGTCGCGGGGTAGCCCCCGCGCACGTCACCGGCCTCCCACCGCACCCGGGCGGGCGGCGATCGTTGGGTAGGTTCGGCGGTTGTGGACAGCGAGTTCTGGATCTCCGAACTGACCGACGACGACGTGCCCGCCGTGGTGGCCCTCTGCCGGACCGCCCTGGACCTGCCCGAGGACGCCGCCGAGGCCGCGGAGATCGTGCTGCGACTGCGCGAGACCACCGGCACCGACGGCTGGTCGGCCACGCCGCGGCGGATCGCCGGCTTCCTCGCCCTGAGCTCGGCCGGGGCCGGGACCGGGGCGGAGTCCGCCGGCGAGCCGGTCCCGGTGACCGGCGGGCGGGTGATCGGCGTGGTGCTGGGCTCGGTGTCGCACCGGGACCGCTCGATCGGCCACATCGACCTGCTCGCCGTGGACCCGCGGGAACGGCGCCGGGGCGTGGCGCGGGCCCTGGTGTCCCGGATCGAGGGCGCGCTGGCCGGGCTCGGCGCCGGCGACGTGGTCATCGCCGGCAATGCCCCGTACTACGCCTGGCCCGGCATCGACGTGCGCTACACCCCGGCGATCTGCGCCGCCATGGCGTTCGGCTTCGAGCAGGACCAGCCGGCCTGGAACATGACCGTGGACGTGACCCGGCCGGCGACCGGGGCGACCCCGGAAGCGCTCGCCGGGGACGAGACGAGGCTGGCCGGGACGGGCCTGACGATCCGCCGGGCGGTGGCCGCGGACGTGCCGGCGCTGGTCCGGTTCTCGCTGGCCAACTTCGGCGAGGGCTGGGGCGGGGAGATCACCCACTCCGTCGGGCGGGACCGGGCCGGGTGCCACCTGGCGCTGGCCGCGGACGGCACGATCGTGGGCTTCGCCGCGTACGGGTCGTCGCGGCCGTCCTGGTTCGGCCCGATGGGCACCGCCCCGGCCGCCCGCGGGTCCGGTGTCGGCGCCCTGCTGCTGCGCCGGTGCCTGGTTGACCAGCGGGCCGCCGGTCACGACCGGGTGCAGATCGGCTGGGTCGGGCCGCTGCCGTTCTACGCCAAGGCCGTCGGGGCCCGGGTCGAGCGGGTCTTCCTGCTGTACCGCAAGCAGCTCTGACCCCGGGCACGGGAAAGGCGGGCCGCCCGGAGGCGACCCGCCTTTCTCCGATCAGGTGACTGGACTCAGAAGTCCATGTCTCCGCCACCCGGGGCGCCGGCCGGGGCCGGGTTCTTCTCGGGCTTGTCCGCCACGACCGCCTCGGTCGTGAGGAACAGGGCGGCGATCGACGCGGCGTTCTGCAGCGCCGAGCGGGTGACCTTGGCCGGGTCGATGATGCCCGCGGCCAGCAGGTCGACGTACTCGCCGGTCGCGGCGTTCAGGCCGTGACCCAGCTCCAGGTTGCGCACCTTCTCCGCCACGACGCCACCCTCGAGGCCGGCGTTGACGGCGATCTGGCGCAGCGGGGCGTCGAGCGCGACCTTGACGATGTTCGCACCGGTGGCCTCGTCGCCCACCAGGTCGAGCTTGTCGAACGCGGTCTTGCCGGCCTGCACGAGCGCGACGCCACCACCGGGGACGATGCCCTCCTCGACGGCCGCCTTCGCGTTGCGCACGGCGTCCTCGATGCGGTGCTTGCGCTCCTTGAGCTCGACCTCGGTGGCCGCGCCGACCTTGATGACCGCGACGCCGCCGGCCAGCTTGGCCAGGCGCTCCTGCAGCTTCTCACGGTCGTAGTCGGAGTCCGACTTCTCGATCTCGGCCCGGATCTGGTTGACCCGGCCCTGGATCTGCTCGGCGTTGCCGGCACCGTCGACGATGGTCGTCTCGTCCTTGGTGATGACCACCTTGCGGGCCTGGCCCAGCAGGCTCAGGTCGGCCTGGTCGAGCTTGAGGCCGACCTCCTCGCTGATGACCGTGCCGCCGGTGAGGATGGCGATGTCGTCGAGCATGGCCTTGCGGCGGTCACCGAAGCCCGGGGCCTTGACGGCGACGGACTTGAAGGTGCCACGGACCTTGTTCACGACCAGGGTGGCCAGGGCCTCGCCCTCGACGTCCTCGGCGATGATGATGAGCGGCTTGCCGCCCTGCATGACCTTCTCGAGGACGGGGAGCAGGTCCTTGACCGCGGAGATCTTGCTGTTCGCGATGAGGATGTAGGGGTCGTCGAAGACGGCCTCCATGCGCTCGGCGTCGGTCATGAAGTACGCCGAGATGTAGCCCTTGTCGAAGCGCATGCCCTCGGTGAGCTCCAGCTCGAGCCCGAAGGTGTTGCTCTCCTCGACGGTGATGACGCCTTCCTTGCCGACCTTGTCCATGGCCTCGGCGATGATCTCGCCGACCGTGGAGTCACCGGCGGAGATGGAGGCGGTGGAGGCGATCTGCTCCTTGGTCTCCACGTCCTTGGCGAGCTTGCTCAGCTCGTCGGAGACGGCGGAGACGGCGGCCTCGATGCCCCGCTTGAGGGCCATCGGGTTCGCGCCGGCCGCGACGTTGCGCAGGCCCTCACGGACCAGGGCCTGGGCGAGGACGGTCGCCGTGGTCGTACCGTCACCGGCGACGTCGTCGGTCTTCTTGGCGACCTCCTTGACCAGCTCGGCGCCGATCTTCTCGAAGGTGCCCTCGAGCTCGATCTCCTTGGCGATCGACACACCATCGTTGGTGATGGTGGGAGCGCCCCACTTCTTCTCGAGCACGACGTTGCGGCCCTTGGGGCCGAGCGTCACCTTGACGGCGTCGGCGAGCTGGTTCATGCCACTCTCGAGGCCGCGACGAGCTTCCTCGTCAAATGCGATGATCTTGGCCATACGGCTTTGTCCTCCTGGACATTCGCGGCGCCGGGCCGGTCCGGCCCGCTTTCCGCACGTTGAGAACCATGCGGACGTCACCACCTGGCGATGTGACGTCCTCAGGCCGAGCCGGATAGCCCGCGACGACCGGTCCCGTGCCCCGGCGCCGATGGCGGCGCCGCAGCCGTGACCCCACCGTCCCGACCTGCTGGCACTCACGTGGCGCGAGTGCCAATCACTTGTTTAGCACTCTGCTGGGGCGAGTGCAAGCAGAACGACCGCCACCCGGGGCGCCGGGCGGGACGCCCGCAAGGTCGTAATTCGGCGTCCGGCTTGCCCCGACCTGGGCGACGCGGTAGGCAGGGCAGCATGACCAGCACCGTCGCGCCCACCATGACCGTGCGCCGGGTCACCGCCGAGGACACCGGCCGGATGCGCGCGCTGCGACTGGAGATGCTGGCCGACAGCCCCCTCGCCTTCCTGGAGACGCTGGCCCAGGCGGCGGCCCGGCCGCACGCGGACTACCGGCGGCGGATCGTGCAGGCCTCGGCCGGCGGCCAGCTCGCCCAGTTCGTGGCCGATCCCGGCGGCCCGCTGATCGGCCACGCGGGGGGCACGGTGCTGCCCGAGGACCCGCGCACGACGATCGTCTTCGCGGTCTACATCACACCCGCCCGGCGCGGCCGGGGCGTGTTGCGTGAGCTGGTCGAGGCGGTGGCCGGCTGGTCGGTGGCGATGGGGCGCGACGAGCTGATGCTGGAGGTCGTGGTCGGCAACGACCGTGCGGTGCGGGCGTACGAGCGGCTCGGGTTCTCCGACACCGGGGTCCGCGTGCCGCACCCCGTGATACCGGGCCTGCTGGAGCTCCAGATGCGCCGGCGGGCCTGAGCGATGCCCGCCGCCCGCCGCTGGCCCGTGGCCCGCACCCTGCTCACCGCCGTCAACGGCACGACGCTGGTCGGCCTCGGCATCGCCGTGCTGACCCGCACCAGGGTGCGCCGCGGCCCCGGCGGGATCCTCATCGCCGAGGGGTACCGCCTCAAGGCGCCCCCCGCGACCTGCTTCACCATCGGATCGGTGATCATCACCCGGCGCACGGCCGACTGGCTGCTGCACGAGAGCCGGGCCGAGCTGCTGACCCACGAGAGCCGGCACGCGGGGCAGTACGCGGTGCTGGGCCCGCTGTTCTGGCCGGCCTACTGGGTGTCGTGCGGCTACTCGTGGGCGATGACCGGCAGCTACGGCACCCGCAACGCCTTCGAGCGGCACGCGGGCCTGGCCCACGGCGGCTACCGGGAGGCGCCGCTGCGGCCGGCCCTGCGCCGGTTCAGTCGGTCAGCTGCCACTGGATCCACCGATCCACCGGCCGGAAGCCCACCTCCCGGTTGATCCGGAGCATGTGGTCGTTCTGCGCGGCGTTGAAGGTGTCGATCTCGCGCAGCCCGGGACGGCCGGCGCGGGCGTACGCCAGGTTCTGGATCTTGATGGTCAGGCCCAGGCGGCGCCCGCGGTGCGCGGGGTCGACCATCGTGATGCCCTGCCAGGCGTGCCGGGCGTGCCCGGCCCGGCCCGAGATCACGGTCCAGGCGACGAGCCGCCCGCCGGCCTCGTCCACGGCGCCGGTGTGGAAGGTGACGCAGCCGCGGGCGCGCAGCATCTCCTCGGTGGCGCGGACCCGGGCGGCATCGACCCGGGTGGGCTCCCAGGCCAGGTCGCCGACGGGGGCGTCCAGGTTCAGCCGGCTGTCCAGGTAGCCGACGTCGTCCAGGTACTCGCCCGGCGGTGTCCCGGTCCAGCGCACGATCCGGTAGCCGGGCGGAGGCGGAACGTCGGCGGGCGCGGCGGCGGTGACGTCCAGGCGGCTACGCAGCTCCACCAGGCCGGGCACCGCGCCCACAGCCGCCGCGAAGGCCGCACCGTCGGAGACAGGGCCGCCGGGCCCGGCCGGGCCGCCACCGCCGGAAGGCCCGGACGGGGAGGAGGCCGGGCCGCCGGCGGAGGCCCCGATGAGGTGCCGCCGGCCGAGCGCCCGGGCCCGCTCGATCGCGAAGGTCAGCATCGCCCGCCCGGCCCCGGCCCGTCGCTCCGCCGGAAGCACGCAGAGCAGCATGTTGACGTTGTCCCGATTGTCGAGCTGAGGCAGCCCCAGCTCCAGGTGACCGACCGGCGCCCCGTCCCGGACGGCCAGGTACTGCTCCAGCTCCTGGCTCGGCCACGGATACCGCAGCCGGGCGCGATAGCCCTCGAGCGTGTCGAACGGGATGTCGGGCGCGTCCAGCTCGGCGACGGTCCGGTCGATCGCATGGGCGGCGCGTTCATCGGTGAGGGGGACTATCCGCAGCATCCCGACAGCCTGGGCCGCGGGGCGTCACACCGCGAGGGAATTTGGTCGGGAGGACGCGCGCACAGCGCCTCCGGCACTGGGTCGTTGGGCCCCTAGGAGATTGTCGCCAAGCTCGAAGGTGGGGCCACGTACGGCGTCGCGTCCTCCCGCGTAGAGCATCCTGCCGACCCCGCGATCCCGGCGCAAGTCCTCACGGGAAGGAATTCTCGACGTTAGGCAGACTGCCGATTACGCTGCGTCACCCCAGCAGGCCGGCGTCCCGGGCCCCGCGCAGCGACGGCTTGATCCGGTGGGTGGGCCCGACCTGGCCGGCCACGGCGTCCAGTGTCTTGAGACCCTCGCCGGTGTTGTAGACGACGGTCTCCTTCTCCGGGTCGAGCTTGCCGCTGGCCACCAGCTTCTTCAGCACCGCCACGGTGACGCCGCCCGCGGTCTCGGCGAAGACGCCGGTGGTGCGGGCGAGCAGCTGGATGGCGTCGCGGATCTCGTCGTCGTCGGCGTAGTCCATCCAGCCGCCGGTGCGGCTCACGGCCTCGATGGCGTACGCGCCGGCCGCCGGGTCGCCGATGTTGAGCGACTTGGCGATGCCGGTCGGCTTCACCGGGATGATCTGGTCGGTGCCGTTGTGCAGCGCGGTGGCGATGGGGTTGCAGCCGGCCGACTGGGCGCCGAAGACGGTCCAGCCGCCCTCGGGGGCCTCCACCAGCCCGATCTCCACCAGCTCGGCGAACGCCTTGTCGATCTTGGTGAGCAGCTCGCCGCTGGCCATCGGCACGACCACCTGGGCCGGGATCCGCCAGCCGAGCTGCTCGGCCACCTCGTAACCCAGCGTCTTCGAACCCTCGGCGTAGAACGGCCGGACGTTGACGTTGACGAAGGCGGTGTCCTCGAACTCGTCGGTCTCGACCAGTTCACCGCAGAGCCGGTTCACGTCGTCGTAGGAGCCGTCGATGGCCACCAGGTCGCCGCCGTACACCGCGGTGGTGATGACCTTGCCCTGCTCGAGGTCGCCGGGGATGAACACGATCGAGGGCACCCCGGCCCGGGCGGCGTGCGCGGCCACGGAGTTGGCCAGGTTGCCGGTCGAGGCGCAGGCGAAGCGGGTGAAGCCCAGCTCCCGGGCGGCGGTCAGGGCCACCGACACGACCCGGTCCTTGAACGAGTGGGTCGGGTTGGCCGAGTCGTCCTTGACCCACAGCGGCGCCCGCAGGCCGACCTCGGCGGCCAGCGCCCCGGCGGCGACCAGCGGGGTCAGGCCCGGATCGAGGGTGACGCGGGTGGCCGGGTCCTGGCCGGTGGGCAGCAGGGCGGCGTAGCGCCAGATGTTCTGCGGGCCGGCCTCGATCTGCTCGCGGGTGACCGCGGCCAGCGCGGCGGCGTCGTAGGCGACCTCGAGGGGGCCGAAACACTCGTAACACGCGTGCTGCGCGGCCAGCGGGAACTCGGCGCCGCAACCACGGCAGACGAGGGCCCGGGCGGGGCTGGTGGACTGGCGGGGGGCGTCGACGGTGGACGTCACAATGAGGCTCCTTCTCATCTTTCCCCGGCGTCGGTGGACGCTCGCGGGGACGGAATTAGCACCTGCCACACGGTGGGCCTCGCCATCGAGACATGTGTGGTGGTTGCCGGGGCGTCATCGGGCCGTTCCCTCAGCCCCTCTGGATGAGGTATTCAGTTGTGACCCTCACCTTACGGGGTGACCGCCGAAAGCGCTGCCGACGATCCCGAGGTGTGAGCTTCAGCTCGCGCACAGGGTGACGGCGTGAGCGCCGTCCTCGAGATCCAGGGGTTACGCAAGACGTACCGGAGCCGGCGCGGGGTCCGCCGGGCCCTCGACGGCTTCGACATGGCCGTCGAGGCCGGGCAGGTGCACGGCTTCCTCGGCCCCAACGGCAGCGGCAAGACCACCACCCTGCGCACGCTGCTCGGCCTGATCAAGGCCGACGGCGGCCGGATGAGCCTGCTCGGCCGGGCGGTGCCGCAGGCGCTGCCCGAGGTGGCCGGCCAGGTCGGCGCGATCGTGGAGAGCCCGCAGTTCTTCGGCAACTTCTCCGCCCGCGACACCCTCTCGCTGCTGGCCGACGCGGGCGGCGTGCCGCAGTCCCGGGTCGCCGAGGTGCTCGAGCTGGTCGGGTTGCGCGACCGGGCCGGCGAGAGGGTCAAGACGTACTCGCTGGGCCTGAAGCAGCGGCTGGCGGTCGGGTCCGCGCTGCTCAAGAACCCGCGGCTGCTGATCCTGGACGAGCCGGCGAACGGCCTGGACCCCGGCGGCATCCGGGAGATGCGCACGCTGATGCGCACCCTGGCCGGGTCGGGCATGACGGTGCTGCTCTCCAGCCACATCCTCGGCGAGATCCAGCTGATCTGCGACTCCGTCACGATCATCTCGGCCGGGCGGCGGGTCGCCGCCGGCACCGTCGCCGACGTGCTGGCCCGGCACGCCACCTCCGCGGTCCGGGTCCGCGTCGAGTCGGTCGCCGACCTGACCAGCTCGGCGGGCGCCCTGCGCGAGATCGGCGCCCGGGTCTCGGTCGAGCCGGACCACCTCGTGGTCGGCGGCATCGCCCAGCCCGGCGCGATCACCCGTACGCTCGCCGCCCGCGGCATCTACGTCAGCGAGCTGGCCCCGGTCGCGGTCGACCTGGAGAGCGTCTTCCTCGAACTCACCGGCACCACGCCGGTCGAGGGCGAGCACCGCCAGGTGGACCAGTCCACCGCGACGCCGGCGGTCCACGGCGGGTGGGGTCAGTGAGCCTCTTCCGGGCGGAGACCCGACGGCTGGCCAAGCGCCGGTTCATCCGGCTCTTCGCGCTCGGCACGCTGCTGGTGCTGGCCGCCATCGTGACCGGCATGTTCCTCAGCCACCACCAGCCGTCGCCCGCCCTGCTCGCCCGGGCGCAGGTCGAGGCCGACCAGGGGTACGAGATCGCGTTGCGGCAAGCAGCGCGGGAGACCGCCAACTGCCGGGCGGCGCAGGGCACCGCGGCGGCCCGGGACTACCCGCCGTGCGACCAGATCTACCAGCCGGCGCGGGCGGACTTCCGCGCCGGGTGGAACCTGCCGCCGGCCTTCGATTTCCGGGCGGAGTTCGGCTTCCTGGTGACCACGCTGGCGGCGCTGCTGGCGGTGATGGCGTACGTGATCGGGGCGACCTGTGTGGGCGCCGAGTGGAGCAGCGGCGGGATGATGAACCTGCTGCTGTGGCGGCCGCGGCGGCTGGAGGTGCTCGGCACCAAGCTGGCCGCGCTGCTGGCCGGCCTGGCCGCGTTCACCGTGGTGGTCTCCGCGCTGTGGACCGCCCTGTTCGCGCTCACCGCGCAGCTGCGCGGCACGCTGGCCGGGATGACCGCCGGGGCGTGGCAGTCGGTCGTGCTCATGGAGCTGCGCGGGCTGGTGCTCGTGCTGGTGGCGGGCGCGATCGGCTTCGGGCTGGCCTCGCTGGGCCGGCACACGGCGACCGCGCTGGGCGCGGCCATCGGCGCGATCATCGTGTTGCAGTTCGGGCTGGCCAACGTGCTCTCGATGGCCAAGGCGCCGTACGTGGAGGCGTACCTGGCGCCGGTCTGGGTGCAGGCCTGGCTGGACAAGTCGGCGGTGGCCACCGACTGGGAGTCGTGCGACTACTCCAGCACCCAGGGCTGCGCGGCGACCACGATCACCCTGACCTGGCCGATGGCCGGCGGCGTGCTGGCCGTGGTCACCCTCCTCGTTGTGGGGGCAGCCATGTGGACTATGTGTAGTCGGGACATCACTTAAGGTAGTTTCGGCTGCACCGGCGCACATGGACGGCGGGGATCGGCGGCTGCCACTATGCTGACGATCCCCTTCGTACATCTGTGCGTGCTCTCCCACCGCCCAGGAGCGCCATGCAGCCCGACGCCTCTCTCAACCAGCAGTCCGTGCCGGCGCCCCGCGAGGAGACGCCGGCCGAGCCACCCGCTCTCACCGAGCGCGAGGTGCAGATCCTCGCGTTCGAGAGCAAGTGGTGGAAGCACGCCGGCGCCAAGGAACAGGCCGTCCGCGACGCCTTCGGCCTCTCCTCGACGCGCTACTACCAGCTCCTCAACGCCCTGCTGGACAACCCGGCCGCGCTGGCCCACGACCCGGTCCTGATCGGCCGGCTGCGCCGGCTGCGCTCGACCCGGGCCCGCACCCGCCGGCGCAGCTAGCCCGGCGCGTGCGTGGTGGCGTAGGCCTCCAGCCACGCCACCTGCACCGGATCGAGCGAGGCCCGCACCCGCCGGCGGGCGGTCGCCACGTGCTCGGCGGTCACGGTGGAGGCGTCCAGCGACTCCCGCATCGCCGACAGCGCCGCCTCACGGATCAGCGCGGCACAGTCGGCGGCCGAGAAGCCCTCCAGTTCCGCGCCCAGCTCGGTCAGGTCGACCGCGCTGTCCAGCGGCACCGACTTCGCCGAGGCGCGCAGGATGGCCGCGCGGGCCTCGGCGTCCGGCGGCGGCACGAAGACCAGCCGCTCCAGCCGGCCCGGCCGCAGCAGCGCCGGGTCGATCAGGTCGGGCCGGTTGGTCGCGCCGATCACCACCACGTTGCGCAGCGACTCCACGCCGTCCAGCTCGGTCAGCAGCGCGGCGACCACCCGGTCGGTCGTACCGCCGTCGGTGGACTGGCCGCGGGTCGGCGCCAGCGCGTCCACCTCGTCCAGGAAGACCAGGGTGGGCGCCGCCTCGCGGGCCCGCCGGAACAGCTCGCGGACCGCCCGCTCGCTCTCGCCCACCCACTTGTTCAGCAGCTCGGCGCCCTTGACCGACAGCACGTTGGCCTTGCCGGTGCCGGCGATCGCCTTGACCAGGTAGGTCTTGCCGCAGCCGGGCGGGCCGTAGAGCAGCACCCCGCGCGGCGGCTGCACCCCCAGCCGGGCGAACGTGTCCGGATAGGTCAGCGGCCACAGCACCGACTCGGTCAGGGTCTGCTTCACCTCGGCCATGTCGCCGACGTCGTCCAGCGTCACCTGGGCGACCTCCAGGGTCGACTCGGCCATCGAGGTCGGCCGGATCACGTCCAGGGCGGCCTCGAAGTCGGCCATGGTCACCGTCGGCGACTCGGCGTCCTTCTGCCGCAGCGCGGCCCGCACCCCGGCCTCGCGGGCCAGCGCGCCCAGGTCGGCCGCCACGAAACCGGGGGTACGCCCGGCCACGTCGTCCAGCCGCACGTCCTCGGCCAGCGGCATGCCCCGGGTCAGCACCCGCAGCTGCTCGCGCCGCATCGCCGCGTCCGGCAGCGGCACCGCGAGCTGCACCGCCAGCAGGTCCGGCGAGCGCAGCCCCGGATCCACCGACTCGGGCCGGCTGGTCGTGCACACCACCGCCCCGCCGGCGCGCAACAGCTCGTCCAGCACCTGCCGGAACACCGTGGCCAGCGGGCCCGGCTCGGCGCGCGGCGCGAGCGCCTCGACGTCGGCGACCAGCAGCACGGCCGGGGCGCCCGCACGGACGTCGCGGGCCAGCCCCCGCAGCCGGGTCGCCGCGGCGTCGTTGGTCAGCGCCGCCAGCTCGGGTCCCCAGACCGCCAGCACGCTCGCGCCGACGTTGGCCGCGACCGCGCGCACCAGCGCCGACTTGCCCGAACCGGCCGGGCCGGTGACCAGCACGCCGAGCGAGACCGTGGTGCCGAGCCGGCCCAGCACCTCGCCGTGGTGGAAGCCGAGGTCGAGCAGCTCGGTCAACTCCTGCGCCTGGGCCCTGAGCCCGGGCAGGTCGTCCAGGCTGGGCGGCGGCGTCTCCGGGTCGGTGGAGGCGGGCCGCTGCGCCGCCGCGGCCGCCGGCGCCGGCTGGTCCCGTACGGTCGAGAACTGCCCGTCCTGCCAGCCGACCACCGTGTCCATGGTGACCAGCGCGGCATCGGCGTCCTCCACCGCGACCACCGTGAGCAGGGTGCTGGTCCAGGCGTAGCCGACCCGGTTGGCCAGGCTGCGCCGGGCGGCCTCGACCAGCGACCTGTTCCCCGCGTCCAGCAGCACGTCCTGCGGCAGCAGCGAGACGTTGTCGCCCGCGGTGACCACCTTGCCCAGCAGCGCCAGGCGCAGCATCTCGGGCGACACCACCGCGACGATCTCGGCCGGGCCGGTCAGCGTCACCCGCCGGGCCTGCACCACCGGCACGGGCGTCACGGTCACCTGGCCGCCGTCGCGCAGCCCCAGGTTGCCGATCATCAGGTCGTCGGCGTACAGCAGGGCCCGGCTCGCCGTCGCTTCGGCCCGCGCGGCCAGGCCCGCGGTGGTCCGCCGGCCCGCCAGGCGCAGCGGGTCGCCCGGGTTGATGGCCAGCGCGGCCATCACCTCGGGGTGCAGGCGCACGATGCCGCGGCGCGCGTCGAGGGCCGCTGTCCGCTGGGTCACGGTCAGCGTGAGGTCTTCTGGCACCGGGGAGGCCTCCGTTTGGACGAGGGGACTAGGTTGACACGCTAGCCGCCGTTCGCCGCCCGGGGAGGCACCACCGCAATGAGGCTCCGTCACGCCACTTTGGCCGTTGCCGCGCTGACCCTGCTCGGCGTCGCCGCATGCGGTGACGACTCCGACGACAAGGGCTCGGCCGCGCCGGCGGCCGGCGTGTCCGCGGGCCCGTCCGCCGGCGGCGCGCTCGGCGGCCCCGGCGCCTCGGCCGCGCCGGGCGCCTCGGCGCCGGGGATCCCGCCGACCGAGGGCACCTCCCCGACGAAGCCGCCCAAGAAGGGCGGCGGGGCCGCCCAGGGCCCGGCCGGCAAGCCGAAGATCTCCCCCGACGTGCTGACCGCCGCCGGGATCGGGCCGTACACGGCCGGCGTGGCGCAGAGCGAGCTGAAGTCGGCCGACCTGATCGGCAAGGTCACCGCGACCAAGGACACCTGCACGACCGCCAAGGGCCTCGGTGAGTACCACACCCCCGCCCTGGCCTTCGCCGCCGGCCGGCTCCAGCGGGTGACCGTGACCAGCCCGGAGGTCGCCACCCCGGCGGGCGCCAAGGTCGGCACCGGCTACGCCGGGCTGAAGGCCCTGTACCCGAACGGCAAGCAGCTCGACGACTGGCTGGGCGCCAGCGCCTGGTACGCGGTCGACGGCGGCAACGCCCTGCTGTTCCGGATCAAGGCCGACAAGGTGGCGGCGATCGACGCGGGCGCCGCCACGGCCGTGCAGTTCTTCTACACCGACAAGCAGGGCTGCTAGCGACGTTCACAGCTCCCGCTCAGCGGCCCGCGGCTAGCGTGGGCGCATGTCTGCCCTCACGACCCGGCTCCGCCGTGCCCTGCCCCGAGTGACGCGGCGGCGGGTGGTGGCCGGTTCGGTGGCCCTCGTCCTGGTCGCCGCCCTGGTCGGCTGGGCCGCGCTGCCCGAACGCCGCTCCTGGACGGCGACGGACCAGCGCCTGACCGTGCTGTCCGGCCCGTCCGGCACCGAGCCGGTCGCTCTGGACACCCGGCTGTACCTGCCGTCCGACGGCGGCAAGGTGCCGGCGGTCCTGCTGGGCCACGGCTTCGGCGGCACCAAGAACTCGGTGCGCGACGACGCCGAGTCGCTGGCCGACCGCGGGTACGCCGTCCTGACCTGGACCGCGCGCGGCTTCGGAGCCAGCGGCGGCGAGATCCACCTGAACAGCCCGGACTACGAGGTCAGGGACGCGCAGCGGCTGCTGGACTGGCTCGCCGCCCAGCCCCGGGTGCGGACCGACGCCGCCGGGGACCCGCGGGTCGGGGTGGTCGGCGGCTCGTACGGCGGCGCCCTCGCGCTGCTGCTGGCCGCCCAGGACCCGCGCGTCGACGCGATCGTCCCGCTGATCACCTGGAACGACCTCGGCCGGGCCTTCTTCCCCCAGTCGGCGGCGGAGGTGACCACCCCCGGCGTCTTCAAGAAGAACTGGGCGGGACTGTTCTTCGGCAGCGGCGCGGAGTCCCCCGGCGGCCGGACGGACCCCGCCTGCGGCCGGTTCGCCGCCGACGTCTGCGCGGCGTACCTGAAGATGGCGACCACCGGCACGCCGGACGCCGCCACCACCGCGCTGCTGCAGCGCTCCAGCCCCGCCCCGGTGCTGAACCGGATCAAGGCCCCCACGCTGCTCATCCAGGGCGCGGTGGACACGCTGTTCCCGCTGTCGGAGGCCGACGCCAACGCCAAGGGCATCGCCGCGACCGGCACGCCGGTCCGGGTCGCCTGGTTCACCGGCGGCCACGACGGCGGCTCCGGCCCGCAGACCGACCAGGACCGCACCAAGTTCCTCACCGCCCAGTGGCTCGACCACTACGTGAGCCGGGACGGCGCGGCCCCGGAGAACAGCTTCACCTACTCGCGGGTGGCCGGGTTCAGCGCGCTGGACCGGGGGCTGGTCACCAACGGCTACTCCGACCCGGCGTACCCGGGGCTGACCGGGACCGGCCGCGCGGACGTCACGGTGCGCGGCGCGGCGCAGCCGATCGCCAACCCGCCGAACGGCAACCCGGGCGGGCTCTCCTCGCTGCCCGGCGTGGGCGGCCAGCTCAGCTCGCTGCTCGGCAGCGTCGCCGGCGACCTGCCGGGCCAGCACGCGCAGTTCGACTCGGCGCCGGTCGCGGACGCGATCGAGGTGGTCGGCGCGCCCACCGTACGGCTGCGCGCGGCCTCGCCGACCGGCTCGGCGACGCTGTTCGTCAAGCTCTACGACGTCGACCCGAACGGCACCGCCACGCTCAGCGGCGGCCTGATCGCCCCGGTGCGGCTCACCGGGCTGCCCACCGACGTGGCCGCCGCCCGGCCGGTCACCGTGACGCTGCCGGCGATCGTCCGGCGGATCGACGCCGGTCACCTCGTGCGGGTCACCGTGGCGACCTCGGACCAGGCGTTCCTGACCCCGCCGGATCCGGTCACCTACACGGTGGCGGTCGAGCCGGCGGTCACCCTGCCCACGGCGGTGGGCACGCCGATCGCGAACCCCCAGGTGGTCTGGCGGTACGTGCTGCTGGCGGTGCTCGGGCTCATCGTCGCCGGGCTCGTGGTGGTGCTGATCGTGCGGCGCCGCCGGCTGCGGCGCCAGGACGCCCCGACGGTCGACGAATACGCCGAGACCCCGCTCGTCGTCCGGGGCCTGCGCAAGGCGTACGGGGACGGCTTCGTCGCCGTCGAGCGCGTCGACTTCACCGTCGAACGCGGCCAGGTCGTCGGCCTGCTCGGCCCCAACGGCGCCGGTAAGACGACGACGCTGCGGGTGCTGATGGGCCTGACCATGCCGACCGAGGGCGACGCGCTGGTCTTCGGGCACCGCCTCGAGCCCGGCTCGCCGGTGCTGTCGCGGGTCGGCGCGCTGGTCGAGGGGCCGGGCTTCCTGCCGCACCTGACCGGGCTGCAGAACCTGCACGCGTACTGGCAGGCGACCGGCCGGCCGGCCGCGGACGCCCGCTTCGACGAGGCGTTGGAGATCGCCGGGCTGGGCGACTCGGTGCACCGCAGGACGAAGAACTACAGCCACGGCATGCGGCAGCGGCTGGCCATCGCCCAGGCCATGCTGGGCCTGCCCGAGCTGCTGGTGCTGGACGAGCCGACCGACGGGCTGGACCCGCCGCAGATCGCCGAGATGCGCCGGGTGCTGAAGCGCTACGCCACCGACGGCCGGGCGGTGCTGGTCTCCAGCCACCTGCTGGCCGAGGTCGAGCAGACCTGCACGCACGCGGTGGTGGTGAACAAGGGCCGGATCGTGGCGGCCGGCCCGGTCGAGGACATCGTCGGCGAGTCCCCGTCGGTGCAGCTCGACGTCTCCGACGTGGCGGCGGCCGAGCAGGTGCTGGCCGGGCTCAACGTGCGGTCGGTGACCCCGGAGGGCGCCACCGGGCTGATCGTCGACATGAACGGCACGCCGCGTACCGAGGTGGTCGCCTCGCTGGTGCGCGCCGGCGTCGGGGTGGACCGGGTGGTGCCCCGGCGGCGCCTGGAGGACGCGTTCCTGGCCCTGGTGGGCGACAACTCGCGAGGAAGTGGAGACCGATGAGCGCGGCTGCGACGGGCTACCGGGCAACGGCCACGATGCCGATCCTGGCCGAGGTACGCCGGCAGGCCTCCCGCCGCCGGACCCAGCTGGCCCTGGGCTTCATGGCCCTGCTGCCGGTGATCATCCTGCTGGCCTTCGAGTTCGGCGGGGACGGCGACGACGACAACGGCGGCGGGGCGTTCGCCAGCCTGGTCGACCTGGCCACCTCGGGCGGGCTGAACTTCGCCCTGTTCAGCATCTTCGTGTCGGCCGGCTTCCTGCTGGTCGTGGTGGTCGCGCTGTTCTGCGGCGACACGGTGGCCAGCGAGGCGAGCTGGGGCAGCCTGCGGTACCTGCTGGCCGTACCGGTGCCGCGGGCCCGGCTGCTCGGCGTCAAGCTCATCGTGGCCCTGGGCTACTCGCTGCTGGCGCTGCTGACCCTGGCCGGCACGGCTCTGCTGATCGGCACCCTGCGGTACGGCTGGCACCCGCTGGGCAGCACGGTGGCGGCGGAGATCCCGGCCGGCGAGGGGGTGCTGCGCCTGCTGGCGATCCTCGGCTACCTGGCGGTGGTGCTGCTGGTGGTGGCCGGGCTGGCCTTCCTGCTGTCGGTGCTGACGGACGCGGCGCTGGGCGCGGTGGGCGGGGCGGTGCTGCTCTGGATCCTCTCCGGCATCCTCGACCAGATCACGGCGCTGGGCTCGATCCGCAACTTCCTGCCGACGCACTACAGCGACGCGTGGCTGGGCCTGCTGTCGACGCCGGTGCAGACGGATGACGTGGTGAAGGGCGCGATCTCGGCGGTCTGCTACGCGACGGTGTTCTGGGCGCTGGCGTTCTACCGCTTCACCCGCAAGGACATCACCTCCTGAGGGTGCCCTCGGTGTGCGATTATCGCACCATGGGGCAGCAGGACTGGAGCGACGTCGGCGATCGCGTGCAGGCCGCGCGGACGGCTGCGGGCATGTCGCAGGGCGAGCTGGCCGACGCCATCGGACTCGATCGCACCATGGTCGCGAAGATCGAGTCGGGTGCCCGCCGGGTGGACGCCCTGGAGCTCGCCCGGCTGGCTGCCACCCTGCGGGTCCCGATGGCGCACTTCCTAGAGGCTCAGCCGGTCGTCCTCTCGCGGCGCGCCGTCGCGCTGACCAACGACACCGACAGCGAAGCCGGCCGCGAATCGAACCTGCTCGATGTCGCCCTCGAGGGGTGGATCCGCGAATTGCGGCAACTCATCGGCCTGGGCCTGCTCACGCCCGGCCGGATCCTGGCGTACCCCTCGCCCGTCGCTTCCGCCGACGACGCGCGCCGAGCGGCCCGCTGGCTCCGTGACAAGCTGGGGGCCGGCAGCGAGCCGGTGGACAGCCTGGTACGCCTGTGCCAGCAGGCCGGCCAGTACGTGCTCGTCACCGAACTGCGCGGCGACGGAGCGTCCGCCGTCGACGGCGATCTGGGCGCTGCCGTGGTCAGCAGCAAAGGCGACCCGGGACGTCGTCGTGCCACGGCCGCTCACGAACTCGGCCACCTCGTGCTCGGTGACGAGTATTCGAGTGACATCGGCGTCCATGCCTCACGCGCGGAGCGGGAGGCGATCATCGATGCGTTCGCCGCCGAGGTGCTCCTGCCGATCGCCACGTTCCCCGGAGCCGACCGGAGCGGAGCCGTTTCTCGTGATCAGCTCCTGCATCTCGCGGCCACGTACCGGACCTCGTGGTCCCTGACGATCAAGCAGGCGGAGGCCGCAGGGCTCGACGTCCCGAAGCGATGGGCACGGACGAATCCCACGAAGGCGGAGTTCCTGGAGGCGCTGGGCTGGACGCCGCAACCCGACCTGGAGTCGGTTCGGGTGCCGCCGGCCTTCGCCCACGCCGTCATGCAGGCATGGCGAACCGGCCGGATCACCCGGCGCCGGGCGGTGGAGCTGATGCACGGTCAGATCCAGGAAGGTGACCTGCCCCCTGAAGCGGAAGCCGACCTCGCCCCATGAGCGCGTCGAACCCCGCCATGCCGGTCACGCACCGACTGTTCTTCGACACGATGTGCCTGTCCCATTTCGCCCGCACCGATCGGCTCGACGTCCTGCACGACCTGTTCATCGAACACGAATGCTGGACCACGACGGTGGTCCGGAGTGAACTCGCGGACGGAACGGCAACGCACCCGTCGCTGGGACAAGTGCTCAACCTCGAATGGCTGCGGACGGCGAGCCTGGATGCCTTGGCCGATCTTCGCTGCTTCGTCAAATGGACCGACCGGCTGGGCTCCGTCGAGCGAGGTCTGGGGGAAGCCAGCGTGTTCGCGGCCGCGGAGTTGCGCAACGGCACCGCGATCACCGATGACCGGGACGCCACCAAGGTGGCCCGTCAGTACGGCGCTGAGGTCCACGGCACCGTCTGGCTTCTCGCGCAGGCTTGCCGATCGGGCAAGCTGACTCCCGTGGCAGCAGGAAATGTCATCGACGCCCTGCGCGGCGAAGGAGCCCGGCTGCCGTGCACCGGTAGCGAGTTCCCGGGCTTCGCCACCCGGCACGGGATCCTCTGAGACGCGAAGCGGCGGCCCACCCCGCCAGGTGGACCGCCGCTGGTCTGGTTGCCGCTCAGCTGTTCATGAGCTGCAGCATCTGCTTGATCTGATCCGCCCGCGACGCCCGCACCCGCTCCGCGAACGCCTTCGCCTCCGCGTTGCTGCCCTTGGTCGTCTCCAGCTGAGCCATCTCCACCGCATTGTGCTGGTGGGCGACGAACAAGTTCAGGAACGCCGTCTCGAACGCCGCGCCCTTGGCCTGCTTCAGGGCCGCGATCTCCTCGTCCCCGGTCGCCGGGAGGCCGCCGTGGTCGGCGTGGGCGCTCGGGGCGTGGTCCACTGTGGCCGGCGCCGACCACTGCTGGAGCCAGCCGGTCATCAGCTTGACCTCGTCGGCCTGGGTCACGTCGATGGCCTGGGCCAGGGTACGGATCTCGGCGCGGGTCGCCTTCCGCTCGGCCAGCCGGACCATGTCCAGGCCCTGCTGGTGGTGGGCCACCATCATCTGCAGGTACATCACGTCGGTGGCGTTGTGCGCGCCCTCGGCCTGCACCACCGCCTCGGCCGCCGTCACCTGGGCGGGCTGCGCCTGTTTGGCCGTGCCGCATCCGCCGAGCAGCAGGGCGCCCGCGAGCAGGACCGTCGCGTACCGGTGCTTCACAGCGGCAGCCAGAGGGCGAGGGTGTAGATCGACGGCTCCCAGCTGCGGATCGACGAGTGCGACTGGCGGCACTGGTACGTCTTGCCGGCGTAGGTCACCTTGTCGCCGGTGCGGTACGCCACGCCCGGCGCCCAGGCCGCGCCCGGCTGGGCGATGGGGACCGCGGGCGCCTTGGTGATCGGAGCCGTGGTCGGCTTGACGGTCGGCGGAGCGGTGGTCGGTGCGGTGGTGGGAGCGGTGGTGGGAGCGGTGGGCGGGGTCGTGCCGCCGGAGCCGCCGCTGCCGCCCACGTTCAGGTCGATGCAGCTGTAGAACGCCATCGGGGTGTCGCCGATGTTCCAGACCGCCAGCACCTTCTGCCGGCCCGGGAACGCGCTCAGGTCGACGTTGTGCGTGACGACCGCGTCGGGCTGGGCGTTGCCGCCGTCGACCGTCGCCACCTTCTTGTCGCCGATGAAGTATTCCCAGTTGCTGGTGCGGTGCCGGGCCGTCATCACCCAGGTGAAGGTGACCTTGGAGCCGACCGCCTTGGCCGGCCAGTTGCGGCTCTCGTCGGCCAGCACCGAGAAGCCGGCCACGCCGCCGTTGCAGGACCGCTGTCCCTTGGGGGCCTCGACGCTCTGCGGCTCGAACTGGATGGCGCCGCAGTCGGCGACCGCACCGGACGCGCACAGCGCCTGCCGGCTGGGCGGGGCGGAGACGTAGCCGTGCGCCAGGGCGGGCGAGGCCGCGACCAGGGTCGAGCCGAGTGCTCCCGCTACCACCAGCGGATAGGCGATGGACCTGCGCATCGTCGCGTGTCTCCCCACATGTCGTCCGGTGCTGACGGCGGGAAACGTAACGGGGCTTTCCATAAAGAAGCCTTAACGGAACCGGAAACAATCATGAAGCGGCGCCCCGGCGGCGCCGGCCCGGCGGGGCGGCCACGACCCGGTCACCCTCCGGTACGGGCAACCGCATCGCGATCCGGGCGCCGCCGAGCGGGCCGCGCTCGATGACCAGCCGCCCACCGGCCGCCTCGGCGACCCGGCGCACGATGTCCAGGCCGAGCCCCGACGAGCCGGCCCCGCTGACCCCCCGTTGCACCGCGGCGGCCGGATCGCTGATCCCCGGCCCGGCGTCGTCCACGAGCAGGCCCTCGTCGGAGACCGTGACCCGGAAGGCCACCCCCTCGGGAGTGTGCGCGAAGACGTTGCCGAGCAGGGCGTCCACGGCCAGGATCAGCTCGCTGCGGGGCAGCGGCACCGGTACGGGATGATCGCCGCCCACCACCTGCCACGGCCGCGCCTGGTCCTCGGCCAGCGCGGACCAGAACGCCAGCCGCTCGGCCAGCACCTCGACCAGGTCCGAACGCTGCGCGCCGCGGGCCTCGACGCCGAGCCGGGCCCCCGCGATGATCGCTTCGAGTTCCTCGTCGAGCATGTCGCAGGCCTGGCGCATCCGGTCCGCGATCAGGCCGGGCGGCATCGTCTCCGCGTCCAGCCGCAGCGCGGTCAGCGGCGTCCGCAGCCGGTGCGACAGGTCGGCCGCCAGTTCCCGTTCGGCGTCCAGCAGCCGGCGCAGGTCACCGGCCATCGCGTTGAAGGCCATGGCGGCGTCCCGCAGCTCGGGCGGCCCGGACGGGGTGACCCGGGCGGTGAGCTCGCCCGCGCCGAGCCGGCGGCTGGAGCCGGCCAGCTCCCGGGTGGCCCGCACCAGCTTGCTGCCGAGCCGGTCGGCCACCAGCACCGAGCCGGCCACCAGCGCCACGGCCAGGCCGCCCAGCGCCAGCCAGGCCGGCCACACCCCGCGCCGCATCTCGGCTTCGGGCACGTACACCTCGATGACCACGGCCCGGCCGTCGCTGAGCACGCTGGGTTGCAGGTAGGCGACGCCGCCGGCGGCGGTGGCGGTCACCGGCCGCCGGTACGCGGTCGCCGAGGCCACGTCCGCGCCGGTCACGTGGGTGGCGCCGACCGGGGCGATGCCGGGCAGGTGCACCGCCAGCCGCCCGGCGCTGCCGGCCACCGTGCTGGCCACCGCGCTGGTCAGCAGCTTCGGGTCGGCGTCCACGGCCAGCGCGGCGACCATGGCCGCGGCCTGCTGGCGGGCGTCGCCGATGGCCCGGTCGTGGGCGATCTGCCGGGTCGCGAAGGTCAGCGGCACCAGGAAGGCCAGCGCCACCATGGAGGTGATGGCCAGCGCGAGCCGGTTCAGTTCCCACCTCACCGCGGGTCGACCATCATCACTCCGACCCCGCGCACGGTGTGCAGGAAGCGTGGCGCGGCGGCCGTCTCGCCGAGCTTGCGGCGCAGCCAGGAGATGTGCACGTCGATGGTCTGCTCCTCACCGATCCGCGACTGGTTCCACACCTCGGTCAGCAGCTCGCGCCGGCTGACCACCTGCCCCACCCGCTCGGCCAGGTACGTCAGCACGTCGAACTCGCGCCGGGTCAGCTGCAGCGGCTCGCCGTGCAGCGACGCCTTGCGCTGCCGCGGGCTGATCACCAGCTCACCCACCGTGATGGTGTTCGGCGTGGTCTCGGCGGCCACGCGGGTGCGGCGCAGCACCGCCGCGATCCGGGCCAGGATGTGCCCGCTGGAGAACGGCTTGGTCACATAGTCGTCCGCGCCGGCGCTCAGCAGCGTGATGATGTCGGCCTCGGAGCGCCGGGCGGTGGCCACGATGACCGGCACCTCGGAGACCGACCGCATCATCCGCAGCGCGTCGGTGCCGTCGATGTCCGGCAGGCCCAGATCGAGGATCACCAGGTCGGGGCGCTCCTCGGTGAGGATCCGCAGGGCCTCGGCGGCCTGGCCGACCGGCCGGACCACGTGCCCGGCGTCGGACAACGCCCGGGTCAGGGCGGCCGTGATGTTCCGGTCGTCCTCGACCAGCAGGATCAGCGCCATGGGCACACCCTAGAACCAAGTGGGATCATGGTCCGGTGCGATCTCCCCGGATGGCCCCCGTGCTCGGCTGGTGCGCCGCGACCGTCTCCAGCGTGGCGCTGGCCTCGGTGGCCATGCTGCCCGTGCTGCGCACCGCGACGCCGGACGAGAGCTCGCTGGTCTCCGTCGACCAGCTGCGCGACTCCGGGGAGGCCGCGCCCGCGCCGGCGCCGCCACCCAGCACGACCCCCACCGCGGAGCCGGAGCCGGAACCGGAGCCCAGCGCCACGACGACCCGGACGTCCAAGCGGACCACCGAGCCCACCCGCACGTCGGCCGCGCCGTCGCCCGCCCGGACGACCACGGCCGCCGAGAGCACCACCACGACCGAGGACGGCTGGACGGTGACCACCGACGGCGACGGCGCCAGGACGTACGTGCGCTCGTTCCGGGTCGAGGGCGGCTCGGCGGTGATCCGGGTGACCGAGGACGTGGTGAAGGTGGTCACCGCGACGCCCAGCGACGGCTACTCGGTGGCGACGGTCCAGAACAGCCCGGACAACCTCGCGGTCTACTTCAACGAGGTGAACCACAGCTTCGTCATCCACGTGGCCTGGAACATCAACAAGCCGTTCGCCGAGGTCAGCGAGGTCGGCCAGTAGGGCGTCAGGCGCAGACCACCTGGACGCCGGCGTCGCGGAAGCCGGCCAGCACCTCCTCGGTCGCGCCGGAGTCGGTGACCAGCGTCTCCACCTTGCTGATCGGGCAGATCCGGGCGAAGGCGTGCCCGCCCAGCTTGGACGAGTCGGCGATCACCACGACCCGCTTGGCCCGGGCCACCATCAGGCTGTTCATCGCCGCCTCGCCCTCGTGGTGCGCGGCGGCGCCCAGCTCGACGTCGAGCGCGTCCACGCCGAGCAGCACGATGTCGAGGGTGACCTCCTTGAGCAGCGCCCCGCCGAGCGGGCCGACCAGCTCGAAGGACTGCGGGCGGACCACCCCGCCGGCCACCACGATCTTCATCCGGGACCGGACCAGCAGCTCGTTGGCGATGTTCAGCGCGTTGGTGACGACGGTGAGCTGGGCGCCGTCCCCGCTGGTGTTGAGGTCGGGACGCACCGCCAGCGCGCGGGCCACCTCGGTCATCGTGGTGCCGCCGTTGAGGCCGACCACGGTGCCGGGCACCACCAGGTTGGCCGCCGCCTCGCCGATGCGCTGCTTCTCCGCCGAGTGCTTGGCGCTCTTGTAGCGCAGCGGCAGGTCGTACGAGACGCCGTTGGCCACCGCCCCGCCGCGGGTCCTGGTGATCATCTGTTGCTGCGCGAGCTGGTCGAAGTCGCGGCGGATGGTCGCCTGCGAGACCTCGAGCCGGCCGGCCGCGTCCTCGACACTGACCCGGCCACTCTCGGCGAGTAACTCGAGCAGGGCATTCCACCGCGCGTACCGGTCCACCCGAGCTCCCTGCTGCACGTACCGTGATAAGAGTGTGCACATTAGTGCGCGAAACCTCACGAAGCAAAGAGCGTGCCTGCTCGAACACGCTCCGGTGGTTGCGGATGCGCAGACCTTCCACGCAGAATGACGCTCGAAATACCGGTGAACCGAGCGCTTCTGCGCAGGCGATTGTAGGGAAAACTGCCATGAGTCACGTCAAGGTGGAGATCGCCAGCCAGCCCGACTGCTGGCTGCAGGCCGCGAAGCTCGCCGACGCCCCGGGACTACCCGGCCGCGGCGAGCGGGTGGCCGTCGTGGGGTGCGGCACCTCCTGGTTCATGGCGAAGGCGTACGCCGCCCTGCGTGAGCAGGCCGCCCTGGGCGAGACCGACGCCTTCCAGGCCTCCGAGTTCCCGCTCGGCCGCCACTACGACCGGGTCGTCGCGATCACCCGGTCCGGCACCACCACCGAGGTCATCCAGCTGCTGGACGCCCTGGACGGCCGGACGCCGACCACGGTCGTCACCGCCGACGGCGCCGAGCCGGCCGCCGCGCTGGCCCAGCACGCCGTGGTGCTCGACTTCGCCGACGAGCTCTCCGTCGTGCAGACCCGCTTCGCCACCAGCACCCTGGCGCTGCTGCGGGCCCACCTCGGCGCGGACCTGGAGCCGATCGTCGCCGACGGCGAGGTGGCCGTGCGCCTCCCGCTGCCCGTACACCCGGCGCTGGCCCAGCAGATCACCTTCCTGGGCCGCGGCTGGACCGTCGGGCTCGCCGAGGAGGCCGCCCTCAAGTGCCGCGAGGCGGCCGGGTGGTGGGCCGAGGCGTACCCGGCGATGGACTACCGGCACGGGCCCATCTCCATCGCCGCGCCCGGCCGGGTGGTCTGGGCCTTCGGCGAGATCCCGCCCGGGCTGGCCGACGACGTGGAGGCCACCGGCGCGTCGTTCGTGCACAGCCGCTACAACGGCGGCTACGCCGCGCTGGGCCGGTGGGGCGCCGGGCGGGCCCCGCTCGACCCGATGGCCGACCTGGTCGTGGCCCAGCGGGTGGCCGTGCTGCTGGCCACCAGCCAGGGCCTGGACCCCGACCACCCGCGCAACCTCACCCGCTCGGTCGTCCTGAAGTGACCACGTCCCGGCGGCCCGGGGTGCGGCGGTGAGCGACGACGCCGTGGTGGCGCTCGACGTGGGCGGCACCGGGATGAAATGCGCGCTGGTCCGCCCCGACGGCACGGTTCACCACGCCGAACGGCACCCCACGCTGGCGGCGCGCGGCCCCGAGGCGGTCACCGCCAACATCCTCGACGTCGCCGCCGGCCTGGCCGCCCGCGCCCGCGCGGACGGGCTCAACCCGGTCGCGGCCGGCGTCGCGGTACCCGGTGTCGTCGACGAGGCGACCGGCACGGCCGTCTGGTCCAGCAACGTCGGCTTCCGCGACGTACCGCTGCGGGACCTGGTCGCGGACCGCCTCGGGCTGCCCGCCGCGCTCGGCCACGACGTCCGGGTCGGTGGCATGGCCGAGGCCCGCCTCGGCGCGGGCCGCGACCAGCGGCACGTGCTGTTCATCGCGATCGGCACCGGCATCGCGGCCGCGCACGTGGTGGACGGCAAGGCGTTCGCCGGCGCGCACGGCGCGGCCGGCGAGGTCGGCCACGTCATCGTGCGGCCCGGCGGGCCGCCGTGCGGCTGCGGGGCCCGCGGCTGCCTCGAATCGGTGGCGTCGGCGTCCGCGGTCGGCCGCCGGTACGTGGAGCTGTCCGGCCTCGCCGGGGTCACCGCCTCGGACGTGGTCGCGCGCGCCGCGGCCGGCGAGGAGCTGGCCCGCACCGTCTGGACCGAGGCGATCGAGGCGTTCGCCGACGGCCTGCTCACCGCGCAGGCGCTGTACGACGCCGGGATCGTGGTGCTCGGCGGCGGGCTCGCCGAATCCGGGGAGGCGCTGCTCGCGCCGCTGCGCACCGCCCTGGACGCCCGGATCACGTTCCACCGGATGCCGCGGATCGTGCGCGCGGCCCTCGGCGACACCGCGGGCTGCCTCGGCGCGGCCCTGCTGGCCCTCGACACCCTGGAGGCACCCTCGTGACGGAGATCAGCGGCCGCGTCGTGCGGCCCGGGGCCGTGGTCCCCGGGACCGTCGAAGTGGACGGGCCGACGATTCTGGACGTCACGGAACGGGGGCGCCCCGGCGACGACATCATCGTCCCGGGCTTCGTGGACCTGCACTGCCACGGCGGCGGCGGGCACACGTTCACCACGGGCGACGCCGCGGCGGCCCGGGCGGCGGCCGCCTTCCACCTGCGGCACGGCACCACGACGATGCTGGCCAGCCTGGTCAGCTCCCCGTACGAGCTGATGCGTGACGCCACGGCCGGCTACCGGCCGCTGGTCGCCGACGGCACGATCGCCGGGGTGCACTTCGAGGGGCCGTACCTGTCGCACGCCCGCTGCGGCGCGCAGAACCCGGCGTTCCTGCGCGAGCCGTCGCTCGCGGAGCTCACGGCCCTGGTCGAGCTGGGAGCGGGCGCGGTCCGCATGGTCACCATCGCCCCGGAGCTGCCCGGCGCGCTGGACGCGGTGCGGTTCCTGGTGAGCCGGGGGGTCGTTGCGGCGCTCGGGCACACCGACGCGACGTACGAGCAGGCCCGGGCCGGGGTCGCGGCCGGCGCGACCGTCGGCACCCACCTGTGCAACGGCATGCGGCCCGCGCACCACCGGGAGCCGGGCCCGATCGTCGCCCTGCTGGACTCCCCCTCGGTCGTCTGCGAGCTGGTGGCCGACGGCATCCACCTGCACGACGGGATGCTGCGCTTCGCGGCGCACGCCGCCGGGCCGGACCGGGCGGCGCTGATCACCGACGCGATGGACGCGGCGGGGATGCCCGACGGGCGGTACGAGCTGGGCGGCCAGGAGGTGACGGTGGCCGACCGGGTGGCCCGGCTGGCCCGGGACGGCTCGATCGCGGGCAGCACGCTGACCATGGACGCGGCGTTCCGGCAGGCGGTGGGCGCGGGGCTGGACCTGCCGACGGCCGCGGCGATGGCCGCGACCACCCCCGCGCGGGTCCTCGGGCTCACCGACGAGGTCGGGGCGCTGGAGGCCGGGCTGCGGGCGGACCTGGTCGTGCTGGCGCCGGACCTGACGGTCAAGCGCGTGATGCGGGCGGGGGCCTGGGTCTAGGCCGAGGACCGGGGCTGCGCGACCGTCCCGCGCCGGGCGGGACGGCCCGAGCGTCACTGCACCGGGAACGGCTGGCCCAGCGGCCGCTTCGCCAGCTCGTCCAGCACCTTCCGGCAGTCGATGTTGTGCGAGTCGTACGGGTGGCCCCGCAACGCCTCGAACAGCGGCCGGTCGCCGTGCAGCTGGTCCTGCTCGTTGTGGCAGGTCAGCCGGAATTGAATCTGTTTCTGCGGTATCCGCATGATGTAACGGGTGTCCGCGTGCAACACCGTCACCCATTCCTCGTTCTCGGCGATGGGATATCCGACGAAGCGGTTGGCGGTCTCGATGGAGATCTCGTTGTCCCGTTCCTTCTTGTTCTGGGTGGACACGACCGTCGGATCGGTCACCTGGAACGTCTGCGCCGACACCCACGGCACGTCGAGGCTGAACAGGAAGAGGCCGGCCAGCGCGCCGGCCCCCAGGTACACGATGGACTGTCCGCGCAGGCTGGCGAGGATCCGCCGCCGCCGCTGGTACCGCTCGCCGCTCCGGGCGGCCCATGCGCGCCGGTACCGGCGCATCACCATCTCCGCCCACAGGGCCACGACCAGCACGGCCAGGCCGCGGATGAGGTAAGTGAGCGGTGAGGCCAGGGCGGCCACGCCGGCCACGATTCCGATGAGCGGCCACCAGGACGGCCGCACGCGGTCGCGGAGCAGGACGGCGAACCAGACGGTGCCGATCGCGACGGCCGGCAGGACGTAGTAGGCGTAGATGGTGACCGTACCCAGCGCCACCTGACTCGGCGTCGCCACCAGCAGGGCGGTCGTCGTGGTCAGCGAATAGCGCGCGACCCCGTAGGACTTGATGATGAACAGCAGGAGCAGCAACGCCGATCCGGCCGCCACCACGTCCCGGAACTCCACACCGCCGGCGGTTTCCCTTTCCGGCCCGGAATTCTCCGCCGGGCGGGCCCGGGGGACGACGGCCACGGGGTGATCAATGGTGCGGGGACGGCGCCGGGACGTGCGGGGAAGGGTCATCGAGTTTCCTCTCGGAACCACGTGAGGGCCCTGACGCCCCGAAGGGTAAGTGGACGGCGCAATCATTCACCGGCGGGACCACGATCAATGAATCGCGCCGAACTCGGCGAGCAGCTCGCGTTCCCGTTCCGGGCTGAGGCCGGCCCGGCGCGGCCGGTCGAGGCCCTCCGCCCGTTCGTAGGCCAGCACGTCGGAGACCACCTCGGCCCGGTCGCGGTGGCGCAGGCCGGCGGCGACGGCGGCCGCCCCGGTACGGGTGCACCAGCCCTCCCACCCCGGCTCGACGAGCCACATGGCCAGCGAGTCCACGCCCATGTACTGCTCGACGCCCCGGTCGACCAGCCACTTGCGGGGCACGGGCACCACCGGGCCGGTGTGGCCGCCGATCCGGCGGCACAGGTCGACCCAGGCGCCGAACGGCACCGTGGGGCCGACGACGTCGTACGCGCCGGTGGCGCCCCGCTCGGCGCCGTCGAGCATCCAGGCCACCTGGTCACGGACGTCGACGACCTGGGTGGGCAGCTCCGGGGTGTCGGGCACGAGCATCGGCTCCTCGGGCGCGCGGGCGGCCCGGGCCACCCAGGCGCCGGACCGGCCGCTGGCGTCACCGGGGCCGCCGATCAGGCCGGACCGGGCGATGAGCAGCCGGTCGCCGAGGGCCGCCGCGGTGGCCTGTTCGCAGGCGACCTTGGCCTCGCCGTAGAGCTCCCGGTCGACCTCGTCGCGGTCGGTGGGCGCCCGCAGCGGGGACGACTCGTCCGCGCCCGGGGTGTCGAAGGCCGCATAGGCGTTGATCGACGACACGTAGGTCCAGTGCCCGGCCCGGCCGGCCAGGGCGTCCAGGGCGGCCCGGACGAACCCGGGCTGCCAGGAGACCTCGACGACGGCGTCCCACGACCGGCGCCGGACCTCGTCGTAGGCGGCCGGCTCGCGGCGGTCGGCCGCGATCAGCCGGGCCCCGGGCGTCGGCGCTCCACTGTGGCCGCGGGCGAGGCAGGTGACGGTGTGGCCGCGGTCGACAGCCTGACGGGCGGTCTCCCGGCCGAGCCACTGGGTGCCGCCGAGGATGAGAAGGTCCATCGGCCCAGTCGATCAGCGGGAACCGCGGCGCGCCAGCCCGGTTCGCAGGCGGCGTAACCGCGGCTACAGTCCGGCGGGACGCTCGGCGCCGCGGGGCAGGCGGGGCAGCGGGATCGCGTCCCACGGGACCCGGGACAGCAGGCGGGTCAGGATCAGCCCCAGCAGCAGCCCGGCCACCGAGTCGGTGATCCAGTGGAAGGTCAGCCAGGTCGTCGTGACGAACACGATCGCCGGCGGGAGGATACGCAGCGCCGCGTACACCCGGGGCGCCAGCACCGGCCGGTCGAGCGACCGCAGCAGCGCGTTGAGCAGCACCGCGATGACGCCGTACCAGGCCAGCGCGTTGGCCACGTGCCCGGACGGGTAGCTCATCGCCTCGGTCCCGGCGGCGTACGGGTTGAAGAGCACCAGCCGGTCCGGGCCGTCGAAGGCCGGCGCCGCCCGGTCCAGCCAGATCTTCAGCGGGCCGATCGTCACGTAGGTCAGCACGAACGCCGCGGCGAAGACCAGCAGCGGCCGGACCGACTGCCGGCGCCAGGCCACCAGCGCGGCCAGCACCAGCGCCACGGGCATCAGCACCTGGCCGCCCTGGCCCAGGTAGTTCAGGATCCGCAGGAGCACGTAGAGCGGCGTGGGCCGGTGCTCCCCGGCCCACCCGGCCACCCGCTCGTCGAGGGCGAGCAGGTGGCCGCTGGCCAGCACGACGGTCAGCGCCACGAAGCCGGCGAGCAGCGCGAGGTCGACGACCCAGGGCTGCCACCCGCGTCTGGTCCGCATCGCCGCCTCTGCCCGCATGGGGCATACGGTACGTCAGAGATACGACTTGATCTTGGCGACGAGCAGGTCGGCGCGGACCCCCGAGTTCGGGCAGCCGCCGAAGTGGTGCAGCGCCACCACCCGGTTCGTCCGGCGGGAGAGCACCGGGCTGCCGCTGGAGCCGCCCTCCGTGTCGCAGTAGTACGAGACGTCGGAGTCGCGGGCGTACCCGTCGAAGGCCGGGTCGACGACCGCGCAGGTCCCGGCCCGCTCGCCGCGGCGCCCGGCGATCCGGGTCGGCTCGCCGGCCGGGTGCTGCGGCACGTAGAGCTCCTGTCCGCGGGCCGGGCGGATCCGGTCCAGGGTCAGGTAGCCGAACTTCTGCACCGACCGGAAGTTGCCCACCGTGAACAGCGTGTAGTCGAGCACGTGCTCGGTGGCCAGCACCTTGTCGCCCCAGACCTTCGTCGGCCGGAACACCTCGAAGCCGCCGCAGGTGGCGCACTGGTAGTTGAACCAGACCTCGGTCTCGTACGCGTTGGCCGAGCTGTCGAAGCAGTGGTTGTTGGTCAGCATCCGGTTCTTGGCGCCGACCCGCCAGCCGGTGCACAGCTCGGTCCCGTTGATCAGCAGCCGGGCGATCGCCTTGGAGCGGGTGTAGGCCACCGGGTCGGCCGATCGGTAGCAGACCGCGTCCGAGCTCTGGTTGGAGCCGCAGACCGACTCCTCGCGGCCGGTCCGCCCGGGCGCGGTCAGCTGCTCCTCGGGGATCCGGGCCTGCTCCTCGTGCGTGTAGCCGCGGGCCACCCGGTCCACGTTCACGCCGAGCCGGCCGAGCAGCGAGCCGACCAGGCTCCCGCCGCCGCGGTGCATCTCGACCACGGCGGTGTCGCCGGTGATCGACATCGCCCACCGGCCGGCGGCCCCGCGAGCCGCCGGCTTCGGCGCGTCGTAGCGGTGGGACTCCTCACCCCGGGCGTCGGAGACCGTCAGGTAGTCGCCGGGCAGCATCGCCATGCGGCTGAAGTGCACCTTGACGTAGGACGCCCGCGGGTAGCGGAAGACCTCGCGCTCGGGTGCGCCGTACCCCAGCAGCTTGTCGGTGGACAGCAGCTCGCCGACCTGCTGCCGGCCGTCGCTGCGCACTCGAGCGGACTCGGGCGTCCCGGCCCCGGGCTGCGCGGCCGGGGTCGCGGGCGAGGCCGGGGGTGAAGCGGAGGCGGACGCGGGCCCCTGCGGCTCCGCGGCCCCGGGGCCGGCCGTCGCGGCCGCGCCGCCGGTCGCGGGCTGCTCCGCGGAGACGGGGGTACGGGACGAGCCCGCCTCCCGCCAGGTGCCGACCGGGCGACCCTCGTCCGCCGAGTACTTCCAGGCCGCCGCCCCAGCCGTGCCGGCCAGGGCCAGGGCCGCACTCGCCCCGACGACGATGCTCACCGCGCGTCGCAAATCCACTCCCGCCCCTCGAGTCACATCACCGACATAAGAAACATTCCGGCGATCTCGCTTCTGTGTAACGAGCCACGTGCGGCAGCGACGCGCGCCCCGGACCGTGCACACTGGGCTCGTGCGCATCACGTCCGCCCTAGTCGACCCGGCACTGCTGGACCTGCCGTGGCACGTGCCGCTCGAGGAGTGGCCGGCCGAGCACCTGGTCGCGCTGCCGCAGGGCATCTCGCGGCACATCGTCCGGTTCGTCAAGCTCAACGACACCGTCTACGCCCTCAAGGAGACCCGGGAACGGATCGCCGAGAAGGAGTACGACCTGCTCCGCGCGCTGGAACGGATCGACTTCCCGGCGGTCGAGGCGGTCGCCATCGTCAACGACCGCCAGGACGACGAGGGCGAGCCGCTGGAATCGGTGCTGATCACCCGGCACCTGCAGTTCTCGCTGCCGTACCGGGCGCTGTTCTCCCACACGCTGCGGCCCGAGACGATGAACAGGCTGCTCGACGCGCTCGCCGCGCTGATCGTCCGGATGCACCTGACCGGCTTCTCGTGGGGCGACTGCTCGCTGTCCAACACGCTGTTCCGGCGGGACGCGGGCGCCTTCGCGGCGTACCTGGTCGACGCCGAGACGGGCAACCTCTACCCGAAACTGTCCGAGGGCCAGCGCAGCGAGGACATCGAGATCCTGCGGCTGAACATCTTCGGCGAGTGCCTCGACCTGGAGGCCGCCGAGCTGCTGCACGAGGCGATCGACCCGGAGGCCGTGGTCGACGACATCGTGGCCCGCTACGAGCGGCTGTGGCACGAGGTCACGTACGAGCAGGAGGTGTCCCGCGACGCCCGGCACGACATCGAGGGCCGCATCCGCCGGCTCAACGAGCTGGGCTTCGACGTCGCCGAGGTGGACATGTCCACGGTGGACGGCGGCTACCGGGTGCGCCCCAAGGTGGTCGACGCGGGCTACCACACCCGCCGGCTGCTGCGCCTGACCGGCCTGGACGCCGAGGAGAACCAGGCCCGGCAGCTGCTCAACGACCTGGACGCGTACCGGGCCGAGTCGGACCTGATCGACGAGCAGCAGGCCGCGCACCGCTGGCTGACCGAGGTCTTCGAGCCGGTGGTCCGGGCGGTGCCGGCCCACCTGCGCCGCAAGCTGGAGCCCCAGGAGATCTTCTCCCAGATCATCCAGCACAAGTGGCTGCTCTCCGAGCGGGCCGGTCGCGACGTCGGCATGGCGCCGGCCGTGCAGTCGTATCTGACCGACGTGCTCGCCCACAAGCCGGACGAGCAGGCGGTGCTGGGCGTCGAGGTCAGCGCGCTCTGACCGCGTTCCGCGGCGGCCACGGTCCTCAGTGGTCGTCCAGCAGCATCGGCTCGGCCGGCGGCGTCGCCTGCTCGACCAGCGCGCGCAGCCCGGCGCGGCGGGCCACGATCATCACCCGGTCCCCGGCGGTCAGCACCCGCCGCGCATCCGGGGTCCAGTCCACCCACTCCTTGCCGGCCGCGGCCAGGCCGATCACCCGTACGCTCAGCGGCCGGTCGGCCCGGCTCAGCGGCCCGCCGTCCAGCGGTGAGCCGGCGTGGACCTGCACGCTCGCCACCAGCAGGGCGTGCCGGTCGACCGGGATCGTGGCGAGCACGTCGCGGTCCAGCATCGCCGCCGCGAACGCGGGCGCGGCCAGCCGCGACACGCTGCGCGAGATGTCGATGCTGAAGGCGGTCTGCACCCGCCGGGCGAAGTCGTCGTCGAACAGCCGCAAAACCACCCGCAGGTCCGGGCGGACCGCCCGCGCGTTCAGCGCCGCCTGCAGGTTGGTGACGTCGTCGGTGGAGAGCACCACCAGCGCCTTGCTGGTGCCGATGGAGGCCGCCCGCAGCGTTTCCTCCCGGGCGGCGTCCCCGACGATGAACGGCACGCCCAGCTGCTCGGCGATCTTGGCGCCACGGGCGTCGGCGGCCCGGTCGATGGCGACCACCTGGAGCCCCAGGTCGACGAGCTGGCGCAGTACCCGGGTGCCGACGTTGCCGAGCCCCACCACCACGATGTGGTCCTCGTAGTCCGCCGTGGCGGTGCCGCGGGACAGCGCCAGCCGGGCGTTCACCATGCCCTCGACCACGGCCGCCGTGATCAGCGGCAGCAGCGCGAGCCCGGCGATCGTGAGCACGAGCTGTGCGGCCTGCGCTACGCCGTTGCGGTTGATCTCCACATCGGACGATCCCACGGCGGTCAGCAGCGTCACGTAGATGGACTTCCAGAACCCGTTCACGGGGTCGGCGTGCACCAGCACCGCCCCCGACACCACGGTGACGATCAACGTGGCCAGGACGGCGATGCCGAGCTTGCGGCTCAGCGCGGCCCGGACCGCCCGGCCCAGCACCCGCAGCGGGCGCCGGCGCCGGCGGGCCCGGACCAGCCGCTGGGCGGCCACCGCCTGCCCGGCGGGCCGCCCGGTCGCCTCGGCCAGCACCAGGTCGGCGGGCCGCCGCAGCTCCGGCGCCGGCTCGGCCGGCAGCACATCGACCCGGCCGGCGCCGTCCGCGGCGGTCAGCGCGCAGACCACGTGCTCGGGGCGTACGTCGGCCCGGCGGGCCAGGTACAGCGTGCGGCCGGCCAGGCGGACGTGGGTCGGCGCGACCTCGCCCAGTGAGGCGGCGACGAAGGCCGGGGCGGCCATCGCCGCGTCGGAGAGCACCGCGCAGTCGGCGAACAGGCGGCGCACGCCGTAGCCCAGGCCCGTGTTGAACATCCGGATGACCAGCCGCAGGTCCGGCTCCACGGCCTGGGCGCAGAGCGCCGCGTGCAGGTTGACCACGTCGTCGGGCATCACCAGGGCCAGCGCCGCCGCGCCGGTCAGCCCGGCCGCGCGGAACGCGCGCTCGTCCAGGCGGTCGGCCCGGATCACCCGGACGCCGCGCAGGGTGGCCAGATCCGGTACGTCGGCCCGCAACCGCGCCGGCACGATCACCGTGAGCCGGATCCGGTGACCGGCGTTGGCCAGCTCCTCCGCGACGGTGTAGACGAGCGGATCGGCGCCGCAGATCACGAAGTGCGGGCGGGCGTCGCCGGTACGCCGCAGCCGCGAGACCAGCGACCGGCCGGGTGGTTCACGGACGGGTTCGACGGCCATGGCCGCATCGTAGCCAGCCGATCACCGCCGCCCCGCCCGGTCGCGCCCCGAACCCTCCCCGCGGAAGGCTCGTTGCCCTTGCCGACTGTTCTGTCCGCATTCCTGCTGGAGGATTTTCGATGCGCAAGTGGTTCTACGCCGGGGCAGTGGCCGGCGGTCTCCTGCTGCTCGGCGCGGCGCCCGCGCACGCCGACGGGGTCCCGGCGCCGGCCGGCGGCCTCCTCGGGTCCCTGGACGGCGAGCCGGGCAGCGGCCTGACCAGCCTCGTCCCGGCCAATCTGCTCGGCGGCGGCCTGATCGGTGGCGGCCCCACCGCCGACGGCCGCACGGCACCGGCCTCGGCACGCCAGGAGTCGGCGCTGTTCGACGGCGGCGTGCCGCTGCTCGGCGGCCTCGGCGGGCTGCTGCCGGCGAACGAATCGCCGCGCACGCTGCCCGGGGCCGGCTACGACACCCTCTCCGGCCTGCCCGCCGGCGGCACACCGGTCGACCCGACCCTGGTGGACCCCGCCCCGACGGATTCAGCCGGCGCCGCGGCGGCGAACCAGCCGGTCGACGACCCGCGGCTGCACGAGGAGCCGATCGACGACGAGGCCGGGGGCCGGAAGCGGACCTTCTCCGCCGGTGGCCGGCCGATCGCCGGCGAGGACCGGGACTTCCGCTAGTCCGGCGCCGCCCGGGCGGCGTCGCCGCGGCGCGGCCCGGGACGCCATGGCGGAGGATCACCGCATGCAGACCTTTCTCCCCTACCCGGACTTCCGGGCGAGCGCCCGGGCGCTGGATCAGAAGCGGCTCGGCAAACAGCGGGTGGAGACGGTCCAGGTGCTGCGCGGCCTGACGGTGCCCACCTACGGCTGGCGGCACCATCCGGCGGTGAAGATGTGGATCGGCTACGAGGAGGCCCTCGTCCGCTACGGCCTCGACATGTGCGAGGTGTGGGTGGCCGCCGGCCGGGCCGACACGACCGCCGCCACGATGCGCGCCGATGTCGCCGCCGCCCGGGGCCTCACCGTGATCCGCGACCAGGCCGAGCTGGCGGCGGCCGGCGAGCTGCCGCCGTGGCTGGGCGACGAGGCGCTGCACCGGAGCCACCGCTCGGCCCTGTTCCGCAAGGACCCGGAGTTCTACCGGCCGCTGTTCGGGGCGGTGCCGGACGACCTGCCGTACGTGTGGCCGCCCTCGGACCGCCCGGTCCGGTGACCGTCACGACGGCTGCTCGCCCCCGGCCAGATCCCAGTTGAGCAGCAGGAAAGGCGTCTCCTCGGTGGCCCCGGCCCGGCGGTACGTGGCCTGCGCGGCCTCGTTGTCGACCTCGGTGGCCACCCACATGCCGTAGCAGCCGCGCTCCCGGGCGATCACGGCCAGCGCGCGCACGAGCGCCGTCCCCACACCCTGCAACCGGGCCACGGGCGCGACGCCGAGCTCGTAGACGAACATCTCCGTACCCTTGTCCGGGTGGGTCATCTCCACGCCGGAGACCATGCCGACCGCCCGGTCGCCGAGATAGGCGAAGAGCAGATGGTGGTCCGGCCGGGTGAGGAACCGCTCGGTCGCGTCCGCCAGCGGCGGCGCGTCGAAGAGATCAGCGGCGAGGTGTACGGCCGCGGCGTCCACGACCCGCTCGATGCGCATGGCGTCACCCTAGGGCGAATGGAGCCCCCGGTCGGAATCGAACCGACGACATCCTGTTTACAAGACAGGTGCTCTGGCCAACTGAGCTACAGGGGCGCGGGAATCAGCATACCGGTTGCCCCCTGACAGGCCGAAACGCCCTTTAGCGGGCGCTCGCCTTGGCAGTACGGGAAAAACCATTTACGGTGACGGCGTGTGGCTCACCACACGGTTCCTCCCACTCGGATCGTCCGGCACGTTCCTGCCGGTGGAAAGGAAGTCGGTTCACCATGGCTACGGTCACGTACGACAAAGCGTCCCGGATCTACCCGGGGCAGGAGCGCCCGGCGGTCAACGAGCTCGAGCTCGAGATCGGCGACGGCGAGTTCCTGGTGCTGGTCGGCCCGTCCGGCTGCGGCAAGTCCACCAGCCTGCGGATGCTCGCCGGCCTCGAGGACGTCGACCGCGGTCGCATCCTCATCCAGGGCAAGGACGTCACCAACCTGCCCCCGAAGTCCCGCGACATCGCGATGGTCTTCCAGAACTACGCCCTCTACCCGCACATGTCGGTGTACGAGAACATGGCGTTCGCCCTGAAGCTGCGCAAGACCCCGAAGTCGGAGATCGACCGCCGGGTCAAGGAGGCCGCCGCGCTGCTCCAGCTCGACGAGTACCTCAGCCGTAAGCCGAAGGCCCTCTCCGGTGGCCAGCGCCAGCGTGTCGCCATGGGCCGCGCGATCGTGCGTGAACCGCAGGTGTTCCTCATGGACGAGCCGCTGTCGAACCTCGACGCCAAGCTCCGTGTCCAGACCCGCTCGCAGATCGCCACGCTGCAGGCCAAGCTCGGCATCACCACCGTCTACGTGACCCACGACCAGGTCGAGGCCATGACGATGGGCCACCGGGTGGCGGTCATGCTCGACGGCGTGCTCCAGCAGTGCGACACCCCGCGGGCGCTGTACGACAAGCCGGGCAACGTGTTCGTCGCCGGCTTCATCGGCTCCCCGGCCATGAACATCAAGACGGTCGGCCTGACCGAGGGCGGGGCGAGCTTCGCCGAGCTGGCCGTGCCGCTGACCCGCGAGCAGGTCGCGGCCGCGCAGGGCAACGGCAAGGTGACCATCGGCTTCCGCCCCGAGGCGACCGACCTGGTCTCCCCGACCTCGGGCGGCCTGCCGATCGTCGTCGACCTGGTCGAGGACCTCGGCTCGGACGCCAACGTCTACGGCCACGCCGCCCTCGAGGGCAGCTCGGAGCGGTTCGTGGTCCGCACCGACCGGCGCAACATGCCGACCATGGGCGAGACCGTGTACATCAAGCCGCAGGCCGAGCAGGTGCACGTCTTCAACGCCACCAGCGGCGAGCGCATCTGAGCCGGGTAGGCAGCTGAACAGGCTCGACGGCCGGGCGGTTCCCTTCGGGGGCCGCCCGGCTCCCGTTATCCGGCGAACCGCTGGATGAGGAAGTCCTCGTCGGCGACGCAGGCCACGTGACTGGTGTCCCAGGCGCAGCTCGCGGACCGCACCCCGGCCAGCGCGCCGAGCGGCACCGCGTCGTCGCCGACGTGCTCGCCGGCCAGCGCCGGGTCGTCCGCCGTGGTCGACAGCGGCTTGGAGAACTGCAGCGTGTTGCCGGCGTCGAGCCGGGCGACGACGCCGGGCCGGGTCCAGGCGACGCGGCCTTCGCCGTCCAGCAGGCTCACCTGGGCCGGCGCGGTGTTCCGCCGGACGAGAACGGCCTCACCCACCGCGACGATGTCGTCGGCGTCGGCCACGGCGCGGCGCCACACGACCCCGCCCTTCGCCGCGTCCACGGCCACGACCTGCGCGGTGGCGGTCTCGTAGCCGGTGGTCTCGACGAGACAGATCCGGTCCTTCCCGCACGGCGTCAGGTGGTCGAGCCGGGCGTTGCCGGTGGCCGGCGTGTAGAGCACGGTGGGGCCGAGCTTCTCCAGGTCGTACGCGAAGAGCCGGTGGGCGTCGCGGGACTCGGCCACGAACAGCCGGCCGTTGTGCGCGACCATCTTGTCGTCGGTCTGGGCCACGCCGGGCCGGGGACCCGCCACCACGTCACCGGACTCCGCGTCGATGACCCGGGCCGACTCGTCGGCGCCGACCTGCACGATCCGCTGGTCGTCGTCCAGCCGGTCGGCGAACGGCACGCCGCCGGGGGTGGCCGGGCCGGCGACGTCCTCCTCGGTGGTCACGGCGACGACCGCGGTGGTGGTCAGGTCGTACGTGCTCTTGGGGTTCTTCAGCTCCCAGCTGCCCCGGCCCTTGGCGCCGATCTCGAGCCCGACCAGGCGGCCCTCCTTGCTGTCGGAGAGCACCACCCTGCCGCCGGCGAAGGTCAGGCCGTCGTCCCGCGCGATCGTGCGCTCCCAGAGCTTGTGGCCGTTACCGGGATCGAGCAGCACCATCCGGCGCATGCTGGTGCCGGAGTCGGTGGCGGTGATCGCGACGACCGCGTCCGGCAGCGCGAGGAAGAACTCCCAGCGGCTCGCGGTGCCGGCCTCGGTGCTGCTCCACAGGGTCTTGCCGGTGTCGGTGGCCGCCGCGACGACCCCGAGCGTGCCGTTGTCGTCCGCGCCCGCGAAGTAGGCCCGGCCGTCCCGCAGCGCGGTGGCGTTGAAGGCCGACGTGACCGGCACGGCCGGCTTGATCCGGTGCAGCTCGGCCAGCGGCCGGTAGTCCAGCCCCGGGTACCGCGGCCAGACCAGCGCGACCACGGTCGCGGCGATCCCCAGCACGACGACCGTCGCGGCCGCGACGATCCAGAGACCCTTGCGCCGGTACGCCGGAAGCACGGCGCGCGCCGCCGGTTCGCCGGACGGCGCGGGATCGGGATGCGTCGAGGCCAGCCACGACTCGGCCCCGGACGGCGCCGGACCGGCCGACACCGGGCTCGCCGACCCGGGGGCGCCGGACACCGGGTGCAGCATCGGGCCACCGCCCACGTTGCCGAAGGCGGCGGCCTCGCCGGTGGCCCACGGGTCGACGGGCTCGGCGTAGTGCGGCTCCGCACCACCCTGCGGCCCGGCGGTGTGCTGCCCGGGGGCCTGATGCCCGGGGGCCTGCTGCCCGGGGGCCTGCGATGGACCGGCAGAAGGTGGGGCGGCAGGCGATGGGGCGGCCGGAGGCGCCCCCGTCACGCTCGAAGCCGAAGCCCGCTGCGGGAGATCGGGGAACGCAGCAGGCTCGCCCGCTGCCACGTCCGTTTCCGTGACGGCGACGGCCGGGGGGCCGATGGCCTCGGTGGCGAGCAGCGGAGCCGCCGCGGCCGTGGGCCGGTCCAAGCCGGCCCCTTCCCGGCCGGCGGGCTCGGCCGCAGCCGCGACCAACCGGCCGACGGGGCCGCCGGCAGCGGGAACCGACCGGCCGACGGCATCGCCGGCAGCCGCGACCGGCCGGCCGGCGGTTCCGGCGCTCTCCGCATCCGGCCGGTCGCCGGCCGAGACGGCGGCGGCGTCCCGATCCACGGAGGCCGGAGCACCGTCCGGGACCGGGTGGGCCATCGTGTCGGTCGGCGGGGGCACCGCGGCCGGGCGCATCGGCTCGGCCGGCGTCACCGCGTTGTCGCCCGGCGCCGGGGCGGCCACGATGATCGCGCCCTCCGCCACCGGCAGCTCCGGCTGCTCCAGCACGGTCGGCGCGATGCCCAGCTCGCCGTGCAGCAGCCGGGCCACCTGCGGCACCCGCGACGAGCCACCGACCAGGAACAACCCGGCCAGTTCGGTCGGCGCCACCCCGGCCGCGCCGATCACCGCGGCGGCCTCGGCCACCCCGCGGCGCAGCAGCGGACCCGCCACCGCCTCGAACTCGTCGCGGGTCAGGTGCGCCGCGTGCTCCACGCCCGGGATCGGGACCGGCGCCAGCGCCGTACGCGACAGCATCTCCTTGGCCCCGCGGACGTCCTCCCAGAACTGCCGCCGGGCCCGCCACTGGGCCAGCGTCACCGGCTCGGTCAGCGCCGCCCACGCGGCCGGCTCGCCGCGGGACAGCTCGGCCCCCAGGTGCTCGACCAGCGCCGCGTCCAGGTCCAGGCCGCCGAGGTCGTCGACGCCGCCGGACGCCGCCACCGTGAACCGGGGCAGCCCGTCCGGGGTCACCCCCGCGTTGCGGACCACGGCGATGTCCAGCGTGCCGCCGCCGAAGTCGAAGACCGCCAGCGCCGACCCGACCGGCACCGGGCGGCGCAGCACGTCGGCGAAGTAGCGCGCCGCGGCGACCGGCTCGGGCACCAGCGCCGTGGCCGGGGGCCAGCCGGCCCGGGCCAGCGCGGTGGTCAGGACCTCCCGGCGCCGCGCGCCCCAGGCCGCCGGGTAGGTCAGCACGGCCGGCGGCAGGAAGCCCGCGGCCGCCACGGCCTCCCGGGCCACCGCCCCGAGCAATGCGGCCAGCAGGTCGGCCGTCGGCACGTCGGCCCCGCCGAGCAGCACCGTCTCGGCGTCCACGTGGCGTTTCGGGTGCGGCTCCAGCCGGCCCGGCTCGGCCTGACCGAGCCGGACCGCGTCCCGGCCGACGTGCAGCCGGCCGGTGGTGTCCAGGTAGACCGCGGAGGGCAGCAGCGGCTGGCCGTCGAAGAGCAGCGGCCGGGTGCGGCCGTCGGGCCGGCGCAGCATCGCCACCGTGTGCGAGGTGCCGAGATCCACGCCGAGCAGCCAGCCGTCGCGCGCCAAGCCGTCGGTCATGCCCTGCTCCTCCGCGCCACGGTCCACCGGGCCGTCACGTTACAGGCCGGGCCCGGCTACCCGTAGATGCGGCGGCGGGACACTTCCGCCAGGGTGACCGCGGCGGCGACGCTGGCGTTCAGCGACTCCACCTCGGACATCATCGGGATGCTGACCCGCAGGTCGCAGGTCTCGCCGACCAGGCGGGACAGCCCGCGACCCTCGGAGCCGACGACCACCAGCAGCGGGCCCACGGCCGCCTCGAGCTGGTAGAGGTCGGTCTCGCCGTCCGCGTCCAGGCCGATCGCGGTGAAACCGGCCTGCTGGGCGGCCTTGATCGCCCGGGTCAGGTTGACCACCTGCGACACCGGCACCCGCGCGGCCGCGCCGGCGCTGGTGCGCCACGCGGTCGCCGTGATGCCGGCCGCCCGGCGCTCGGTCATGAAGACGCCGTGCGCGCCGAACGCGGCCACCGAGCGGATCACCGCGCCCAGGTTGCGCGGGTCGGTCACCCCGTCGAGGGCCACCAGCAGCGGCGCGGTCTGCTCCATCGCCGCGGCCAGCAGGTCCTCGAAGTTCTCGTACGCGAACGGGGGCACCTGCAGGCCCACGCCCTGGTGCAGGACGCCGCCGGTCATCCGGTCGAGCTCGAGCCGGCTGATCTCCAGGATCGGGATGCCCCGGTCGCCGGCCGTGCGGACGATCTCGGTGACCCGGTCGTCGATGTCGATGCCCTGGGCGACGTACAGGGCCGTCGCGGGGATCGACGCGCGCAGCGCCTCGGTCACCGGGTTGCGGCCGAGCAGCAGCTCCGGACCCTCCCGGGTCGGGTTGGACTTGCGCCCGGGGGCGACCCGGGGACCGGTGCGACCCTGCGCCCGGGCGCCGCGCTGCTGCGCCGGCCGGCCGGTGGTGCCCCGGCCGCCGCCGCGACCCCAGGTGGTGTCCTTGGTGCCCGGGATGCCGACCTTGGGCGCCCGGCCCTCGGCGGCCGCCGCGCGGCGTTCCTTCTCCTGCTTGCGGGCGGTCTTGTCGGGCAGCTTCTCGGTGCCGGAGTAGCCCTTGTGCCAGGGCCGCTCGTCGGCGGGCAGGGTCTTGCCGCGGCCCTTGAGGCCCGAGCTCGAACGGTTCTTGCCGCCGGAGCCGGCGGTCGCGCCCTTCTTGGCCGTGACGCGCTTGCTCACATTGAACGAATTACCCGGCATCAGTGCTGCTCTCCTACCGTCCAGCGCGGCCCGGCCGGAGTGTCCTCCACCTGAACTCCCGCATTCTTCAGCTGGTCGCGGACCGAGTCGGCCGCCGCCCAGTCCTTGCGTGCGCGCGCCTGCGCGCGCTGCTCCAGCGCCAGTTTCACCAGCGCGTCGACGATCGGCTTGAGCTCGCCGCCGGTGTCGCCGGCGGTCCACGCGGGGTCGAGCGGGTCCAGGCCCAGCACGCCGAGCATGGCCCGCACCTCGGTGAGCGCGGCGCGGACGCCGGTCTCGTCGCTCGCGGCCAGCGCGGTGTTGCCCTCACGGATCGTGTCGTGCACGACGGCCAGCGCCGCCGAGGTGTTGAGGTCGTCGTTCATCGCCGCGGCGAAGGCCGGCGGCACGTCCTTCGGCCGGCCGGGGCCGACGACCTCGACCGCCCGCTGCACGAAACCCTCGATCCGGCGGTACGCCGTGGCGGCCTCCCGCAGCGCCTCGTCGGAGTAGTCGATGCGGGAGCGGTAGTGCGGCACGCCGAGGTAGTAGCGCAGCTCCACCGGGCGGATGCCCATGGCGAGCACCGCCGCGACGTCGATGACGTTGCCCAGCGACTTGCTCATCTTGGCCTCGCCGAGGTTGAGCAGCGCGTGGTGCACCCAGTACCGGGCGAACGGCAGCCCGGCGGCCTGCGACTGGGCGATCTCGTTCTCGTGGTGCGGGAACGTCAGGTCGAGCCCGCCGCCGTGGATGTCGAACTCGGCGCCCAGGTAGCGCCGGGCCATCGCGGAGCACTCGATGTGCCAGCCCGGCCGGCCCCGGCCCCACGGCGACGCCCACGACGCGTCGGCCGGCTCGTCGGCCTTGACGCCCTTCCACAGCGCGAAGTCGGCGGGGTGGCGCTTGCCGCGTTCCGGGGCCTCGCCCGCGGACAGCATGTCGTCGATCTTCTGGCCGGACAGCGAGCCGTAGGCGCCGAAGCTGGGCACGTCGAAGTACACGTCGCCGGTGCCCTCGGCCGACACGTACGCGTGACCCAGCTCGATCAGCGCGGCGATCAGCTCGTGCATCTCGGTGATGTGGCCGGTGGCCAGCGGCTCGTAGGTCGGCGCGAGCACGTTGAGGGAGCGGTAGTCCGCGTCCAGGACGAGCTTGTTGGCGTACGCGATCGCCCAGAACGGCCGGTCGGTCTCCTGCGACTTCACCAGGATCTTGTCGTCCACGTCGGTGATGTTGCGCACGAAGGTCACGTCGAAGCCGATGTGCAGCAGCCAGCGGCGCAACACGTCGTAGTTGATCGCGGAGCGCAGGTGCCCGATGTGCGGCACGGACTGGACGGTCAGGCCACACAGGTACACACCGACCTGACCGGGCGTCAGCGGGACGAAGTCCCGGACGGATCGGGTCGCGGTGTCGTGCAGGCGGAGCGTCACCGTACAAGGGTACCGACCTCCGCCAGCCGGTAACCTCCCGCCCGAGTGACCCCCGGGCGGGAGGTTAGCGCTCAGCGCCCGCCGACCGCCGCGTAGGCGTCGACGATGCCGTGCCCGTAGAAGCCGTTGAACTTCTTCGGCCCGGCGCAGTACGCGTCGAACGACGCCGCGTAGCCCTCCTGGGCGTAGCTGCGCAGCCGCGGCTCCGGGCAGGCCGTCTCGGTCGCCGAGCGGTACAGCCGCCGCTCGACCTGGTCCGGGTTCATGGTCAGCCCGCCGCGCCACCAGTCGCGGTGGCCGTACCGGCTGATGATCAGGGCGGCGACGCCGGCCGCGTGCGGCGCGGCCATCGAGGTGCCCGCCAGGTACGTGTAGTAGCCGCAGGTGCCGCTGGAGCAGTCCTTGAAGACCGTGGGCCGGGTCGGCTCGCCGTTGGCGTCGACCGCGCCGCTCTCCTGGAGCACCTTGAGCGGGTACGCCGACAGGATGTTGTTGGCCGCCGAGTTGTACTGCGGCGTGCCGAAGAAGTCCCGGGTGAAGCCGCCCGGCGCGGCCACCGAGATCTGCTCCAGCCCGTAGTTGGAGTAGTGCGACTTGGCCTTGGACGGGCCGACGGCCGAGACGCCGATGACGTGCGGGCCCTCCGCCGGCATGCTCAGGCAGTCAGCATTGTCGATGTCCCGGGGGTACGGCGCGGAGCCGTAGTCCGGGCTCGTCGGGTCGTCCTGGGGGTCGCCGAGGTCGGTGTGCTCGTTGCCGAGCGCGCCGACCAGCGTGACCCCGCGGGCGTGGGCGTACCGCAGGGCGCGCTTCATGGCGGCGACGATGGCCCGCTGCTCGGCCTGGGCCTCCGGGCCGTCGGCGGCGTTGGACCGGCAGTTGTAGAGCCACGGGTCGACGTAGAAGGACATGTTGACCACGTCCAGGCCGGCGTCGCCCGCGTAGGTGAGCGCGTTGACCACCGGGTCGAGGAAGAAGTAGCCCGAGTCCTGGCCGCCCTTGAGCTCGACCAGCGTCACCTTGGGGGCGACGCCGGTGACCCCGGAGCCGTTGGCCGCCGCGGCGATGGTGCCGGCGACGTGGGTGCCGTGGCCGCCGTCGTCGGTGCCGACCGGGTCGACGCAGCCGGCCACCTCGCAGGGCCCGTCGACGTCGACCAGGTCCGGGGCGAAGTTGCGGGAGAGCCGGCGGCTGAAGTTGGGCGCCAGGTCGGGGTTGCTCGCGTCGAGGCCGGTGTCCAGGACGCCGACGGTGACCCCGCGGTCACCCTGCTCGATGGTGTGGGCCTTGTCGGCCCTGATCATCGTGAGGCCCCAGAGCTTGTCGTCGAGCGGGTCGGCGGCGACCCCCCGGGGCGGCCGGCCCTGGGTGGCGGTGGTGATCGGCTGCTCGACCGCCGGCGAGGTCCGCGGCGCACGGCCGATGGGCTTGCTGACCGAGGCCCCGATCAGCCCGGCGGACCGGGCGGCCTTCATCTTGAAGTCGGCGGCGGACGACGACACGCGGTAGGTGCCCACGGCCGCGTTGCTGCCGAGCACGGTGCCGCCGGCGGCGGTGATGGCGGCGATCGCGTCGGCGGCCGACACCCCCTCGTCCGCGACGACGGTGTAATCGACGGTGGCAGCTGCGGCGGCGGGCGAGGTGGGCAGGCCGACGAGCAGGGCCAGGCCCGTCGCGGTGGCGACGGCCCCGGCCGTCAGGCGTCTTCTCATCCCCGCATTTGATCGAAGATCGCCATCATCCACAAGGGTTGACCGGGCGCGCCGTCCGCTCGTCACGGCCGGGTCATCCGCAGCACGTCCAGGGCCGCGTCGAGCTGTTCCTCGGTGAGGGCGCCGTTCGCCACGTGACCGCGCTCGATGACGACCGCGCGGATGGTCTTGTCCTCCTTCAGCGCCTGCTTGGCGATGGCCGCCGCCTCGTCGTAGCCGAGGAAGCGGTTGAGCGGCGTGACGATGGACGGCGAGCCCTCGGCGTACGAGCGGACCACGTCCTCGTTGACCTCCAGGCCGTCGACGCAGCGGTCGGCCAGCATCTTCGCGGCCGCGGCCAGCAGCTTGATCGATTCCAGCAGGTTGCGGGCCATCACCGGCAGCATGACGTTGAGCTCGAAGTCGCCCTGGGTGCCGGCGAAGGCGACCGCGGCGTCGTTGCCGATCACCTGGGCGGCGACCTGGCGGACCGACTCGGGCACGACCGGGTTCACCTTGCCCGGCATGATCGACGAGCCCGGCTGCAGGTCGGGCAGGCGCAGCTCGCGCAGGCCGGCCCGCGGGCCGGAGCCCATCCAGCGGATGTCGTTCACGATCTTGTAGAGGCTGACCGCGACCACCCGGAGCTGCCCGGACGCCTCGACCAGCGCGTCGCGGGCGCCCTGGGCCTCGAAGTGGTTGCGCGCCTCGCTCAGCGGCAGGCCGGTCATCTCCCTGAGCAGCGAGATCACCGCGGGGGCGAAGCCGGGCGGGGTGTTCACCCCGGTGCCGACCGCGGTGCCGCCGAGCGGCAGCTCGGCGAGCCGCGGGAGGGTGTCGGTGAGCCGGTCGATGCCGTTCTGGATCTGCGCCGCGTACCCGGAGAACTCCTGCCCGAGGGTGACCGGCGTGGCGTCCATGAGGTGCGTGCGGCCGGCCTTGACGACCTCCGACCAGTCGTGCGCCTTCGCGCCCAGGGCGGCCACCAGGTGGTCCAGCGCCGGGATGAGGCTGCTGGTGATCGCCTCGGTGGCGGCCAGGTGGATCGACGACGGGAACACGTCGTTGCTGGACTGGGAGGCGTTGACGTGGTCGTTGGGGTGCACCGGCCGGCCCAGCGCGCGGGTGGCCAGCTCGGCGATGACCTCGTTGGTGTTCATGTTGGACGACGTGCCCGAGCCGGTCTGGAAGACGTCGATCGGGAACTGGTCGTCGTAGCCGCCGTCGGCGACGTGCGCGGCCGCGGTCACGATCGCCTTGGCCAGGTCGTCGTCGAGCACCCCGAGCGAGGCGTTGACCTGCGCCGCCGCCCCCTTGATGCGCGCCAGCGCGTGGATGTGGGCCGGCTCCAGCCCGCGCCCGGAGATCGGGAAGTTCTCCACCGCCCGCTGCGTCTGCGCCCGCCACAGCGCGGCGGCCGGCACCCGCACCTCGCCCATGGTGTCGCGTTCGATCCGGTAACCACTCTCGTCAGTCGTCGTCACGCTTCCATCCTGCCCCCGCCGGCCGGGGTCCGCAGTTGTTCCGGGCCACTGTCGAGCCCGGCCAGCCGCCGCCGCACCGCGAACCGTTCCGGTACGCCCATCCGCTCGAACAGGTCCAGCGCCTGCTGCCAGTGCCGCCGGGCGGCCGCCGGGTCGTCGCCCACCACGCACTCGGCCAGCCCGGCCAGCGAGCGCGCCTGCTCGTACGGGACCACCGTCCGCCGGGCCAGCGCTAGCGCATGCAGCCGGAGCTGGCGGGCCCCCGCGCGGTCGCCGGTGGCGAGCAGGGCGGCGGCCAGATCGTTGGACGCGACGGCGATGGCCGGGTCGGCGCCCCGCTCGCGGCTGAGTTCCACCGCCTTCATGTGCTGCGCCACCGATTCCGCGTACCGGCCCTGGGCCAGGGCGACCCGGCCCAGCTCGTTGCGGCTCTCCCACTCGCCCACCCGGTAGCCGATGCGGACGGCGAGGCGCAGCGCCGCCCGCAGCAGCCGTTCGGCCTGTCCGGTGTCACCGCGCTTGTTGCGGATCTGCGCCACGGTCACCAGCGCGTTGCACAGCCGGCGGTCGTCCTTGACCTCGACGGCGGGCTGCAGCGCCCGGCGGGCCAGCAGCAACGCGTGGCCGGTACGCCCCAGCGCGGCGGTGATGATGGCCAGGTTGTTCAGCCGGGAGCTCTGCCCCTGCGGGTCGCTGATCCTGGTGCCCGAGACGTACGCCCAGGTCGCGTCGGTCAGCGCCTCCTCGATCCGGCCCAGCCGCATCAGCACCCCGACCCGGTTGGCGCGGCTGCGGGACTCACCGAGGAAGTCGCCGATCTGCTGGCTCCGGGTGACCGCCGCGTCGATGATCCGCAGCGCCTCCTCGTGCCGTCCGCTGCGGTAGTAGCCGGAGGCCAGATAGTTGCTGGTCGCGGCGATGCCGCGGGCGTCCCCGCCGGCCTCGGCGAGCGCGCGGGCCCGGGACAGGACGGCGATGAGGTCGTCGGTGTAGCTGCGTTCGTACAGGTACCGCCAGTTCACCCGGGCCAGCTGCCAGGCGCGTTCCACCGAGCCGGCCCGCGCCGCCGCGGAGACCAGGCCCACCAGGTCGGGTCGCTGGTGCTCCAGCCACTGCGGGTCCGCGGCCGCCAGGGCGACCAGCTCGGGCCGGTCCGGCGCGGCCACCGGGTAGTCGTGGCGGGCGTTGTCGATCTCCCCCGCCCAGCTGATCGTCGCCGCGGCGTGCAGGTGCAGGTCGACGAGGCCGTTGAGCGCGGTCCGGCGTTCGGCCGGGGCGATGTGCTCGGCCAGGGTGGCCGCGTACTGACGGACCAGGTCGTGCAGCCGGAAACGGTCCGGTTCGGACTCCTCGGCCAGGTGCACGTCCACCAGCTCGTCCAGCACGTCCTGGGCGTCGTGCCGGGAGAGCCCGCCCAGCGCGGCCACCGACAGCACGCCGAAACGCTCGGCCGGGTGCAGCCCCAGCAGGCGGAACACGCGCTGGGCCCGCTCCGGCAGCTGCCCGTACGTCACGGCGAAGGCGCTGGCCACCGTGCGGTCCTCGGCGGCCAGCTCGGGCAGCGCCGACTCGCCCAGCCGCCGGACCAGGTCGGCCACCCGCCAGCGGGGCCGGTGGGCCAGCCGGGCCCCGGCGAGCCGGATGGCCAGCGGCAGGCAACCGCAGCGCCGGACCACCTCGGCGGCCGCCGCCGGTTCCGCGCCGACCCGGTCGCCGGCGATGCGGGCCAGCAACGCGATCGCGTCGGGCTCGGGCAGCACGCTCAGCGACTCGGGCCGTACGGCGTCCAGCCCGACCAGCCGGCGCCGGCTGGTCACCAGCGCCAGGACCCCGCCGGCGGTCGGCAGCAGCGGCGTGACCTGGGTGGTGGAGGCGGCGTTGTCGAGCACCACCAGCGCCCGGCGCTGGGCCAGCTCGGCGCGCCACAGCCGGATCCGCTCGTCCAGGTCGTCGGGGATCCGGTCGGCCGCCACGCCCAGCTGCCGCAGCAGGGTGACCAGCGCCGCGGCCGGCTCGACCGGCCGGCTCGCGCTGTGCCCGTGCAGGTCGATGAAGAGCCGCGCGTCCGGGTAGCGGTCCCGGACCAGCCCGGCGACGTGGATGGCGATGGTGGTCTTGCCGCTGCCCGCCATGCCGTCGAGCACGCGGACCTGGGTCTCGGCCGGCCCGGCGGTCCGGATCGCGCCGACCAGCCGGTTCACCAGGTCACCGCGGCCGGTGAAGTCGCCGACGGCGCGGGGGACGCTGTCGACCGGGGCCGGCGGGGCGGCGGGCGGCGGGTCCTCGGCGACGCTTCCGGTGAGGATGCGGTGATGCAGATCACGCAGGGCCTCGCCGGGCTCGATGCCCAGCTCCTCGCGGAACAGCTCCTCGGCCCGCCGGTACTCGGCGAGCGCGTCCGCCTGCCGACCGACCCGGTAGAGGGTCAGCATCAGCTGCCGGCGCAGCCGTTCCCGCAGGGGGAAGCGCTCCACCAGGCCGGTCAGCTCGGCCACCAGATCCCGGTCGTGGCCGCCGGCCAGGTCCAGCTCGATGCGGTCCTCCAGCACCGTCGCCTGCTGCTCGTCCAGGACGGCGGCCTGCTGCCGTACCGCCCGGCTGTCGATGCCGGCCAGCACCGGGCCGCGCCACAGCTCCAAGGCCTCGCGCAGCAGCTTGCGCGCGTCGTCGGCTCCGCTGGTCGCCGCGGCGCTGACCAGCCGGGTGAACTCGGCGGCGTCCAGGGCGGCCGCGCCGGTCCTGATCCCGTACCCGGCCGGGTCGGTGAGGATCAGACCCGGCGGCAGCGTCCGGCGCAGGCGGGACACGCAGGTCTGCAACTGGCCGCGGGCCGTGGTCGGCGGCCGGTCCTCCCACACCGCGTCGATCAGCTCGTCGACGCCCACGATCCGGCCCGGACGCAGCAGCAGCATCGCCAGCACCACGCGGTCCCGGCCGGCGGTTATCGCCACCTCACGCCCGGCGTCCGTGACGGACAGCGGCCCGAGGATCCGGAAAGTCAGCACCAGGTGGGACACCCCCGTTCCCGCACATCGACCGGCATCGACCATAGCCGAACTCCGCCCGCCCCCACCCCGCCGGTGAGAGCGGAACGACAGCGGAACGAGAGCGCTTTCCGGCAGGCTCTCGCCGAGCCGTTCCGCTTCCGATGTCCTTCATCGCCCCAAGGGAGCGGAACGGCCCACGACGGGGGGTGTGCAGCTCGTCCGCGGTGGACCGCGGGCGAGCTGTACGCGTGGCGGGCCGGCCGCCGGTTGGACGTCACCCGGGCCGGAACGTATCGTCGCCAGGGGTCTGGACTTCCCCGACGAACAGGATCTTTGTGATGCGAACCGCCCTCTCCGCCGTCGTGATCACCGGTGTGCTCCTCACCGGGACCGCCTGCAGCAGCGACGACAACGGCTCCGAGACGATCGCCGAGGCGCCTGTGGCGGAGTCACCCACGGCGGCGACCACCACCGTGCCGGCGCCGAACTACTACGCCAACACCCGCAAGGTCTGCGCCGCGCTGAACAAGGTCTTCGACGCGGACGTGGCCGAGTTCGGCACGGCGATGGGCAAGATGATCGCGTACAAGGAGGCCAAGCAGACCGCCGAGGCCGAGCAGGCCCGCAAGGCGGCCAGCGCCGAGCTCAAGGACGTGGCCGCGAAGGTCCGCAAGGAGACCGCGGCGGCCGAGGACCCGGAACTCAAGCAGGCGGGCGCCGTGTCGGCGACCAAGTTCTCCCGGAGCGCCGCCGACAAGGCCCTGTTCGACAAGGTCAAGACCACCAAGGACCTGGACCGGACGCTGGCCGCGAAGATGCCCGACTGGATGGACCCGATCGCCGGGCTGTGCGCCGTCTGAGCCCCGGACCTAGCGCCGGCCGATGCTCAGCACCGGCTTGGTGACCTCGGCGAAGAAGTCGTTGCCCTTGTCGTCGACGACGATGAAGGCCGGGAAGTCCTCGACCTCGATCTTCCAGACCGCCTCCATGCCGAGCTCCGGATACTCCAGGACCTCGACGTGGCGGATGCAGTCCTGGGCGAGCCGGGCCGCCGGTCCGCCGATCGACCCGAGGTAGAAGCCGCCGTGGCTCCGGCAGGCGTCGGTCACCTGGGTGGAACGGTTGCCCTTGGCCAGCATCACCAGCGAGCCGCCGGCCGCCTGGAACCTCTCCACGTAGGCGTCCATCCGGCCGGCGGTGGTCGGCCCGAACGAGCCCGACGCGTAGCCCTCGGGGGTCTTGGCCGGGCCGGCGTAGTAGACCGCGTGGTCGCGCAGGTACTCCGGCATCGGCTCGCCCGCGTCGAGCCGCTCGGCGATCTTCGCGTGCGCGATGTCGCGGGCCACGACCAACGGGCCGGTCAGCGAGAGCCGGGTCTTGACCGGGTACCTGCTCAGCTCGGCGCGGATCTCCGCCATCGGGCGGTTCAGGTCGACCTTGACGACCTCGTCGTCGGAGGAGAGCTCCACGTCGGGCAGGAACCGCGCCGGGTCCGGCTCCAGCCGCTCCAGCCAGACGCCCGAAGGAGTGATCTTGGCCAGCGCCTGGCGGTCGGCCGAGCACGAGACCGCGATCGCCACCGGGCAGGAGGCGCCGTGCCGCGGCAGGCGGATCACGCGTACGTCGTGACAGAAGTAGCGGCCGCCGAACTGCGCGCCGATGCCGAAGTCGCGGGTCAGCTCGAGGACCGCCGCCTCCAGCTCGACGTCGCGGAACCCGTGCGCCGCCATCGAGCCGGCGCGGGGCAGGTTGTCCAGGTACTTCGCGCTGGCCAGCTTCGCGGTCTTGAGGGCGTACTCGGCGCTGGTGCCACCGATCACGACCGCGAGATGGTACGGCGGGCAGGCCGACGTGCCGATCAACCGCAGCTTCTCGTCCAGGAACTCCATCATCCGCGCCGGGTTCAGCAGCGCCTTGGTCTCCTGGTAGAGGTACGACTTGTTGGCCGAGCCGCCGCCCTTGGCCATGAACAGGAACTTGTACGCGTCCGGCTGCCCGCCCGGGTCCTCGGCGTAGAGCTCGATCTGCGCGGGCAGGTTGGAGCCGGTGTTGCGCTCGTCCCACATCGTCAGCGGGGCCAGCTGCGAGTAACGCAGGTTCAGCCGGGTGTACGCCTGGTACACGCCCTGGGCGATGGCCTGCTCGTCGGTGCCGTCGGTGAGCACGTGCCGGCCGCGCTTGCCCATCACGATCGCCGTGCCGGTGTCCTGGCACATCGGCAGCACGCCGCCGGCCGCGATGTTCGCGTTGCGCAGCAGGTCCAGGGCCACGAACCGGTCGTTCGGGGAGGCCTTCGGGTCGTCGATGATGGCGCGCAGCTGGGCCAGGTGGGCCGGGCGCAGGAAGTGCGCGATGTCGTGCATGGCCTCGGCGGTCAGCAACGTCAGCAGGCTGGGGTCGACGGTGAGGAACCGCCGGCCGCCGGGCCCGTCGACCACGTCGACACCCTCGTCGGCGAGGAGTCGGTACTCGGTCAGGTCGTCACCCGTCGGCAACAGAGGCGAGTACGAGAAAGCGGCGGCTCTGCTCATGACGGGCAAGCCTAGGCCAGCGCGGGCACGAGGCGCGAACCAGCACGGCGCCGCCGCGATACCGGTTCGATCAACCCGCGGGCGACGAACCGAACGAAAGGTACGCCATGTCGCGCCCGGAGATCAGGATCAGGCCGCCGGGCCCCACCGCGAAGACCTTGGCATCGGTACGCGCCTCGGTCAGCACGGCCCCGGTCCGGGGACTCAACGCGGTCACCCGGGCCGGCCGGCGCTCGGCCACCACCGCCGCGTACGGCGTCAGCGCCGCCTGGGCGCCCGCGGACACCGCCCGCCGCCAGGCGACCTTGCCCCGGCTGAACGACCGGGCCTGCAGGGTCCGCTGGTCCTCGGTGCGGATCAGCGCGTACCCGTCGTCGACGGCCAGCACGTCCTGGTCCTTGGCGCCGCGCCAGAGCACCCGGCCGTCGTGCGCCGCGATCAGCTCCTCGCGGCCCACCGGGTCGACGCCGAGCACCACTTCGTCCCCGCCGGCCGGGTCGCGTTCCTGCTTGCAGGCCGAGCCGTTGTCCGCGGTCCGCAGGTTGAGCCCGGCCCGCTGCCAGACCGGTTGGCCGTTGGGTGGGTCGTGCGCGATGACGCTGTAGTAGCAGGTGCCGTCGCGGGCCTCGCCGGTCACCGTCAGGACCCGGCTGCCGACCACGGCGACCCGCTGGTCGCGGGCGGGGGTCCGGGTCTGCACCACCCGGCCCTGCGCCGTGTCGACTACCTGGATGCGGCCGTCGCCGGGCAGCCCGATGAGGTTGGGCAGCGGCCGCGGCCCGGCCACCCGGGCGTCGATCCGGGACGAGCCCAGCGGCTGGGTGTCGGGCAGGTCGGGGTTGGCGGCGTCCAGCACGAAGCCGATGCCCGGGGTGCCGATCGTCCACATCGGCCGGCTGCCGCGCGGCTCCCAGGCGCTCAGCTCGCACTCGCCGGCCCGGGGACAGCGCAGGTCGAGGACCGCGTCGGCGTAGGTCCACACCGCGGTGGCCTGGGTGTCGCGGCGGCGGACCGCGCCGGTGGCCGGGTCCAGGACCTCGTACCCCTTGGTGAGCAGCCGGCCGGCCACCACGACGGCGTCGCTGTCGCCGCCGGCGACGCCGGCCCAGTCGGCGTCGGACTTCCACAGCCGGACCCCGGCGGTGATCCCGTACGCCTCGATGGAGGTGCGGTACTCGACCACGACGGCGCCGCCGCTGATCGTCACGCTGCGCGGCGACCCGCCGATGGCCGTCTGCCAGGTCGCGACGCCCTCGGCGATCGGGTCGCTCTGGTTGATCCACGACCAGATCTTCGGGAACGGGTTCCAGACGCCGGTGGTGGCCAGGACGACGACGACCACGACGCCGACCAGCGCGTAGCCCTTCGCCGACCCGCCGGAAGCCACGCCCGACACGGTAACGAGATCGACCGATCGCGGCCGACAGCCCGAAAGGCCCGTGTCGAGCGCTTATGCCTGGCTTGCCGCCCGGACCAGCGGCATCGTGCGGTACGGGATCTGCTCGGCGAGCGCGACGATCGTCGACGCCCGCAGGATGCCCTCGTAGGTGACGATCTCGTCGATCACCCGTTGCAGGTCGGCGTTCGAGCGGGCCACGATCCGGCACATCAGGTCGCCGCTGCCGGTGATCGTGTGCGCCTCGAGGACCTCCGGAATGTCCGCCAGGTGCGCGGTCACGGCCGGGTGGCCGTACCGCTGGCTGATCTCCAGGGTGACGAAGCTCATCACGCCGTAGCCGATCGCCGCGGGTGAGACCTCCGGGCCGAAGCCGCGGATCGCGCCCCGCGCGATCAGCTTGTCCAGCCGGGCCTGGGCGGTGCCGCGCGCGACCCCGAGCCGGCGGGAGAGCTCGAGCACGCCGATCCGGGGCTCCTCGGCGAGCAGCGCGAGCAACCGGCCGTCGAGGGCATCCAACTGCACATCTTGTCCAGCCATAGTGCCTCAGCACTCTACCGAATGCGCAGACTGACCAGCCAGATTTTCGACTATTGCCCAGCGCTCAGCGGGGGGCCAGCCTCTGCACATGACGCAGATGTTGGAAACCGCCACCGGTACCGTCGACGTTTTCCCCGTCAAGGGCGTCGACTACCTGCAGTTCCTCGTGGGCAACGCCAAGCAGGCGGCCCACTACTACTCGACCGCCTTCGGCATGACGTGCGTGGCCTACCGCGGCCCCGAGCAGGGCTTCCGCGACTACGCCGAGTACGTGCTGACCAGCGGCTCCGCCCGGTTCGTGATCACCGGCGCGGTGCACGCCGACGCGCCCCTGGCCGGGCACGTCACCAAGCACAGCGACGGCATCTTCGACATCGCCCTCGCCGTGCCGGACGTGGACGCGGGGTACCGGCACGCCCTGTCGGCCGGCGCCACCTCAGTGAGCGAGCCGCACGACCTCACCGACGAGCACGGCACGGTCCGCGTCGCCTCCATCGCGGCGTACGGCGACACCATCCACACCCTGATCGACCGCTCGCGGTACACCGGGCCGTTCCTGCCCGGCTTCGTGGCCCGCGGCCCGATCGTCGACCGCCGGCCCGCGATCGAGGCCGGCCTGCAGCCCAAGCGCTTCTTCCAGGCCGTGGACCACGTCGTCGGCAACGTCGAGCTCGGCAAGATGGACGAGTGGGTGGCCTTCTACGGCCGGGTCATGGGCTTCACCAACATGGCCGAGTTCATCGGCGACGACATCGCCACGGACTACTCGGCGCTGATGTCGAAGGTCGTCGCCGACGGCACCCGCAAGGTCAAGTTCCCGCTCAACGAGCCGGCCGTTTCCCAGCGCAAGTCCCAGATCGACGAGTACCTGGAGTTCTACGGCGGCCCCGGCGCCCAGCACGTCGCGGTGGCCACCAACGACATCCTGGCCAGCGTCGACGCGATGCGCGCGGCGGGCTGCGAGTTCCTCGACACGCCGGACTCGTACTACGACGACCCCGAGCTGCGGGCGCGCATCGGCGAGGTGCGGGCGCCGATCGAGGAGCTGAAGAAGCGCAAGATCCTGGTCGACCGGGACGAGGACGGCTACCTGCTGCAGATCTTCACCAAGCCCGTGCAGGACCGCCCCACGGTCTTCTTCGAGCTGATCGAGCGGCACGGGTCGCTCGGCTTCGGCAAGGGAAACTTCAAGGCCCTGTTCGAGGCCATCGAGCGGGAGCAAGAGCTGCGCGGAAACCTGTAACACTGTCTTCGTGACGCAAGCGAACGACGACGCCTCGGCCGTGACCGGCCCGCCGACCAGCGGGCCGGTCCACGCCCCGGTGCCGCCGCAGGCCGGTGGCCCACCGGCATATCCCCCGCCCCACTACGGCCCACCGCAGCAGCACGGGTGGCGGCCCCCGCCCGTGCCGCTGGCCCCGGACGGCCGGCCGCTGGCGGACTTCGGCACCCGGCTGCTGGCCTACCTCATCGACGGCGCGATCCTCAGCGGCATCGCCCTGGTGGTGTTCATCCCGGTGCTGTCCGTGCTGCTGCTGACCGCGGTGCCGGACGACTTCGACGCGGCCACCGGCCCGGAGACCGTGTTCACCGACCTGTTCCTGCCGTTCCTGCTCATCGAGCTGGGCTTCGTGCTGCTGTTGCTGGCGGGCTACTACGTCTACTACGTCGAGATGATGTACCGCAGCGGCCAGACGGTCGGCAAGCGGCTCATGAAGGTGCGCGTGGTGCCGATCGAGCCGGGGGCGACGCTGACCCGCGGCATGGCCGCGAAGCGCTACCTGGTCGAGTTCGTGGTCGGCATGCTCGTGCCGCTCTTCAGCTACCTGGACGGCTTCTGGCAGCTCTGGGACAAACCGTTCCAGCAGACCCTGCACGACAAGATCGCCCGGACCGTCGTGGTAAAGGTTGCGCCATGACTTCGCTGCCCGCCGGCTGGTACAAGGACCCGGCCGACCCGACGACCCAGCGCTGGTGGGACGGCGAGGGCTGGCTGGGGCGGGCGCTGCCGGCCGACGCGACGCCCCCGGACGGGCCGCCGGCCGCCGACGAGCCCGCGCCGGGCTCCTCGACGCCCGACTCGCCCACCCCGGGCTCCTCGGCGCCGGGCTCGCCCACCCCGGGCTCTTCGGCGCCGGGCTCACCCACGCCCGGTTCATCGGCGCCGGGCTCCTCGGCGCCGGGCTTCCCGCCGGCCGGGTGGGGCGCTCCGCCCGGCTGGGGCACTCCGCCGGGATGGGGCACTCCGCCGGGATGGGGCACTCCACCGCCGGGATATCAGCCGCCCGCGGGCTATCAGCCGCCGCCGGGCTATCAGCCACCGCCGGGTCATCAGCAGCCCGCGGGCTATCAGCCGCCGACGGGGCAGCAGCCGCCGCCGGGCTATCAGCAGCCGCCGGGTCATCAGCAGCCGCCGCCGGGGTGGGGGCCGCCCGCCGGTGAACAGCCGCCCGGTCAGCTGCCCCCCGACCAGCAGCCGGGTCAGCAGCCCGGTCAGCAGCCAGCCGGTCAGCAGACGCCGCCCGGTGGGGTTCCGCCCACGGGGCCGCCCCCCGGTTGGGCCCCGCCCCCGCAGGGCTGGGCGCCCCCGCCCGGATACCTCCCGCCGCCCGGCTGGGTCCCCCCGCCCGGGTGGGTCCCGCCGCCCGGCTGGGTCCCGCCGCACGCCTACGCGTACCAGGTGCAGGCCCGCCCGCACGGCCGGCCGCTCGCCGGCCTGGGCCGGCGCCTGGTCGCCCGGCTGATCGACATCGCCGCCGTGCTGGTCCTCAACGTGCTGGTCAACGGCTGGCTGGCCTACCAGTGGTGGCTCGAGGTGGAGCCGATCTTCCGCGCCACCATGGCCGACCCGTTCGCCACCCCGCAGCCGGCCTCGGCCCGGTCCAGCTACCTGATCCTGACCATGCTGGTCGTGGCCACGGCCCTGTGGTTCGCCTACGAGGTGCCGGCGCTGGCCAACAGCGGCCAGACCCTCGGCAAGCGGCTGCTGCAGGTCAAGGTCGTGAAGCTGGAGAACACCGAGCCGCTGGGCTTCGGCCGGGCGTTCCGCCGCTGGGCCCGGCTCGGCATGTGGACGCCGCTGTGGAGCTGTTACGGACTGGGCTTCCTGGCGCAGCTCGTCGACGCCGGCTCGGTGCTCTTCGACCAGCAGCTGCGCCAGGCCCTGCACGACAAGTCCGCCGCGACGGTGGTCGTCGCGGTGCCACCCGGCCGGCCGCGGCAGCCCGTCGAGGCCGCACCCGAGAACGCCGACGACTCCACCGGAGGAAAGAGATGAGCAGGCTGACCCGCGCCGATCTGGACGCGCTGCCGGCGTACGTGCCGGGCCGCAGCGTCGCCGACCTGGCCCGCGAGCTGGGCATCGCCGAGGCGATCAAGCTGGCCAGCAACGAGGTGCCGTTCGGCCCGCTGCCCGGCGTGCCGGAGGCGGTGGCGGCGGCGATGACCCAGTCGCACCGCTACCCCGACATGGGCGTGCTGGAGCTGCGCGACCGCCTGGCCCACCGCTACGGCGTCAGCGCCGAGCGGATCGTGACCGGCTGCGGCTCGGTGGCGCTGGCCGAGCACCTCGCCAAGGCGACGTGCCTGCCGGGCGACGAGATCGTGTACTCGTGGCGCTCGTTCGAGGCGTACCCGATCATCTCGGCCGGCGTGGGCGCGACCAGCATCCGCGTGCCCAACGACCCGGGCCACGGTCACGACCTGCGGGCGATGGCCGACGCGATCACCGACCGCACCCGGCTGTTGTTCGTCTGCAACCCCAACAACCCGACCGGCACCAGCGTGCGCCGGGCCGAACTCGACCGCTTCCTGGACACCGTGCCGTCGGACGTGCTGGTGGTCCTGGACGAGGCGTACCGCGAGTTCGTCACGGACGAGCAGGTCCCGGACGGACTGGCGACCTACGGCGACCGCGCGAACGTGGTCGTGCTCCGCACGCTGTCCAAGGCCTGGGGCCTGGCCGGCCTGCGGATCGGCTACCTGGTGGCCCAGCCCGAGGTGGCGGCGGCCATCCGCAAGGTGCTGACCCCGTTCTCGACCAGCCTGGTGGCCCAGGCGGCGGCGCTCGCGGCGCTGGACGCCGAGGCGGAGGTGCTCCGCCGCTGCGCGCTGGTCGTCAGCGAGCGGGACCGGGTCACCGAGGCGCTGCGCAAGCTGTACCCGGACGTGCCGGCCAGCCAGGCCAACTTCGTCTGGCTCCCGCTGGGCGACCAGGCGGCGGCGTTCGGCGCGGCCTGCGAGAAGCGCGGGGTCATCGTCCGGCCGTTCGCCGGGGACGGCGTGCGCATCACGATCGGCCGGCCGGAGGAGAACGACGCCCTGCTGGCGGCGGCCGAGGCGGCCCTCTGAGGGCGGTCTCCCGCGGGTTCACGCGCCGGGCCGGGCGGTGAGGGCGGCCGGCACGCTGGCCACCAGCGCGAGCAGCAGGCAGCTGGCCAGCATCAGCGCTGTCAGCGGCCAGGGGACGACCACCCCGACCTCGGTGCCGACCTGCGCGCCGAGGGAGCCCGTCGAGCCGATCAGGGCGAGCATGGCGGCCGCGCCGCCCAGCAGCGCCCCGATCGTGACGACCAGGGTCGACTCGAGCGCCACCGTCAGGGCGACCTGGCGTGGGGTCGCGCCGGCCAGGCGCAGCACCCGGTAGTCGCGGATCCGGTGCCGGGTGGCCATCAGCAGGGTGTTGGCCACCGCGAGCGCTCCCGCGCCGGCCGACAGGCCCAGCAGCAGCACCGTGAAGGACCACACCAGGCGGTCCTCCTCGGCGTCGGCGCGCCGGGCGTAGGCGGCGACCGAGACCACCGCCGTCCCGGCCGCGGGCACGGCGTCCGAGACGCCGGAGACCGCGGGCACAGCGACGGGTGCGTCGGAGGCCGAGCCGCCGGCGGCTGAGGCCGGGATGAAGGCCGCCGGCGCCAGGGCCGACCGGTCGTGGGCGCGGACCACGCCGCGGGCCAGGACCAGGTCCGCCGCGACCGGGCCGGGCGGCGCGGTGCCGGTGATCGGCAGCGTCTCCCGGACGCCGTCCGGGTAGGTCACCGTCACGGAGCTGCCCCAGCGTCCGGCCGCCGCCGGGGAGACCAGGGCGGCGCCGGGCGGCTGGCTGGGCAGCCCGACGGCCGGGACCGCGGCGCCGGCGACGTACACCTCGGTGGGCAGCGGCGCGCCGGGCGCCGCCGCGTCGGTCAACCCCGGCGTGCCGTCCGGGATCAGCACGGCGCCGGTGGGCACGGCGGCGGCCCGCCGGGCCGCGTAGGCCGTCGCCGACGTCTGCACCGTTCCGGCGACGAACACCCCGAAGGCCATGGTGAGCAGCACCGGCGCGGCGGTGGACGCCGCACGGCGGACCCCGGCGAGCACGCTTTCCCTGACCAACGTTCCGGTGATGCCGGTGACCGGCCAAAGCAGCACCCGGACCAGCAGCGGCACCACCGCCGGGGCCAGCAGGGCCGCCGCGACGACCAGCGCCATGGCGCCCAGCAGCGCGACCTGGGCCATGTCACTGACGCTCTCCGTCGCCGCCGTGCCGACGCCGGCCGCGGCTCCGATCGCGGCCGCCGTCAACCCGGCGATCCAGCGGGGACGGGACATCGGCCGGTTCTCGACCTCGGCGACCCGCAGCGCCTCCAGCGGGCCGATCCGCGACGCGCGCCGGGCGGACGCCGCCGCGCCGAGCAGCGACACCACCGGTCCGGCGGCGAAGGCCGCGGCCAGCACCCACGGCTCCCAGCGCACGGTGAAGCCCACCGGCTCGAACCCCGCGCCGACGAGGAACCGGGCCAACGGCACCGCGGCCGCCGCACCCACCGCCACGCCCAGCGCCGCGGCCGCCGCGCCCACCAGCAGCGCCGACCGGTACAGAGTGGACCGGATCTGCCGTGGTGTCGCCCCCACCGCGCGCAGCAGGCCGATCTCGCGGCGGCGCTGGTTGACCGCGAAGGCCGACGTCGAGGCGGCCAGGAAGACACAGGCGAAGCCGGCCAGGGCGACCGTCGCGGACATCACCTGCGTACCGATCCAGCGGGTACGCGCGTCGGCCCGCGGCTCCAGCGCTCCTCGCGCGGCCCCGGTGAGCACCCGGCCGGAATCGCCCACGACCGCGCGCACCGCGTCCGGGTCCGGGTGGCCGGCGATCCCGAGGGCCCGGACGCCCGGCTGCAACCGCTCGGCGACCCGGCCGGCCACGAACACCGCCGGGGTGTCCACGTGCCCGGTGACCCGCCACGAGCCGGGGCCGGTGGCGGTCAGCAGGGTGATGTCCCGGCCCACCGGGACGCCGAGGCGGGCGCTGACGACCACGTCGCGTTCGCCGGCCGGCGGGTGGCCGGCGACCAGCCGCCCGGCGTTCGGGGCCCACGCGTACCCGGTGGTCGAGCCGGCCACCGGCCGCCCGGAGCGGACCGGCTGCGCATAGAACGGCCGGTCCGGCACGACGGCGGTGACGCCCGGCAGCGCGGCCAGACCGTCGGCCAGCCGCCGCGCCGTCGCGGCGGACCAGGGCACCGGCTCGGCGAAGAACTCGGCCGGGTTCGCCGCGGCCGGGCTCTGCACGACCACGCCCAGGCCGGCGAACCGGTCCGGCACGCGGGGTCGCGCGGACGCCCACGCCAGCAGCGCCGCGGTCACGATGGCCGTGCTCAGCACCACGGCGACGAACGTGCCCAGCCGGTCGCGGGTCAGCACGCCGACTCCAGCGCGGTCATCCGGGCGGCGATGGCGCCCGCGTCGGCCTCGGTGAACTCGCCGGCGAGCCGGCCGTCGGCCAGCATCAGCACCCGGTCGGCGACCGCGGCGGCGACGGGGTCGTGGGTCACCATGACGATCGTCTGGCCGTGCTCGTCCACCAGCGCGCGCAGCAGCTCGAGGACCTGCCGGGAGGTGCGGTTGTCGAGGGCTCCGGTCGGTTCGTCGGCGAAGATCACGGCCGGCCGGGTGATCAGGGCGCGGGCGACGGCGACCCGTTGCTGCTCGCCGCCGGAGAGCTCGCTCGGGCGGTGCCCGGCGCGGTCGGCCAGTCCCACCTCGGCCAGGGCGGCGGTCACCGCGCCGGCGGCCGGGCGGCGGCCGGCCAGGCGCAGCGGCAGGGCCACGTTCTGCGCCGCGGTGAGCGAGGAGACGAGGTTGAAGGCCTGGAAGATGAAGCCGATCCGGTCCCGGCGCAGCCGGGTCAGGGCGGTTTCGCCGAGGTCGCCGAGGGTGGTGCCGGCGATCGACACGGTGCCGCCGGTCGGCCGTTCCAGACCGGCCGCGCAGTGCAGCAGCGTCGATTTGCCGGAGCCCGACGGTCCCATCACGGCGCTGAACGTCGCGGGCGGGAACCGCACGCTGACCCCGTCGAGGGCGGGCACCGGCCGGGGGCCGGTGCGGTAGATCATCCGCACGTCGCGGAGGGAGACTGTCATGCCCGGCAGGATCTCCCGTACGCCGCCCGATGTCGTCCGGCCCAGGTCCCCCTCGCCGGGTCCACCCGGGACGGTACGAGCACCGCCGGGTCCGACCCCGGGATGACGACTCAGGCCCGACGCCACCGGGGTTCGGCGCCGCTAAGGTCGGCAACGTGCCTGTCCCCTCCGCGCTCCTCTGGAGACCCGGTCCCGGCCAGCGGCGCGTCCTCGACTCCGCGCTGGCCGCCGGCGTCACCCTGCTGTGCTGGTACGCGGCCGCCGACGCACCGGCCGGCGGCCCGCGCGAGCCGGCCTGGCTGACCCTGCTGGCCGGCCTGGCCCTGGGCGCGCCCCTCGCCGTCCGCCGCCGGCTGCCCCTGGGCGCCGCGACGGTCGTGCTGGCCACCACCACCGCCTGCCTGGCCACCGGGGTGGTTCCGGACTTCGCGTTCCCCGCCCCGGCGCTCGCCGCCGGCATCGCGCTGTATTCGGTCGGTGCGACGGTGCCCGGTCGCCGCGGCCCCGCCGTCCTGGTGCTGGGCGCGGCCGCCGTGTCCGCCGCCACGCTCGTCGCCACCCGCTCGGCCGACGGCCCGGGGCCCGTCGAGGTGGCGTTCGCCGCCCTGCTGCTCGGCGCCTGCTGGTTGCTGGGCTGGACGTTGCGCGAACGACGCGCCAACGCGGCGGGGGCCGCCGCGCTGGCCACCGCCCGGGCCGTGACCGAGGAACGGCTGCGGATCGCCCGCGAGATCCACGACATCGTGGGCCACAGCCTCACGGTGATCGCGGTGAAGTCGGCCATCGGCAGCCACGTCGCCGCGCAGCGGCCGGCGGAGGCGGCCGCCGCGCTGGATGTCATCGCGGCGACGAGCCGCAGTGCGCTGGCGGAGCTGCGCCGCGCGGTCGACGCGTTGCGGGCCGAGCCGGATTTCGCCCCCGCGCCCACCCTGGCCGACCTGCGGCAGCTGGCCGACCGGGCGGCGGCGGCCGGGGTCCCGGTCGAGCTCGACGTGCGCGGCGACTGCGACGTCCCGGACGGCGTCGCGCTGGCCGCGGTGCGCATCGTGCAGGAGTCCCTGACCAATGTGGTCAAACACGCGGGCCCGGCGCGGTGCCGGGTCGACGTCGTCGGTTGCCCGGGCGAGCTGCGCGTGGAGGTGACCGATGACGGCTCGGCGGGCCGCCGCCCGGCCCCGGACGGCGCGGGCCTGACCGGCATGCGCGAGCGCGTCGCGCTGCACGCGGGCGCGCTGACCGTCGGTCCGCGGGAGGCGGGCGGCTTCCGGGTGCTGGCGACCCTGCCCTACGACCGGCCGGCATGACGGAGGTGAACCCGCCGGTCCGGGTCCTCGTCGCCGACGACCAGGCGCTGCTCCGGGCCGGCTTCCGCCTGCTGCTGGACGTGACCCCCGGCCTGGTCGCCGTCGGCGAGGCCGGCAGCGGCGCCGAGGCGGTGGCCGCCGCCCGCCGGGAGCAGCCCGACGTCGTCCTGATGGACATCCGGATGCCCGGTCTCGACGGCATCGAGGCGACCCGCCTGATCGCCGGGTCGGCGGAGACCCCGCACACCCGGGTGCTGATCCTCACCACCTTCGACCTCGACGAGTACGTCTTCGCCGCGCTGCGCGCCGGGGCCAGCGGCTTCCTGCTCAAGGACGTCATGCCCGACGATCTGGTGGCCGCGATCCGGGTGGTCGCGGCCGGCGAGGCGCTGCTCGCCCCCTCGGTCACCCGGCGGCTGATCACGCACTTCGCCGGCCGGGCGGAGCCCGCGAGCGAGCCCGCCGGCTCGCTCGCCGGGGTCACCGAGCGCGAGCGGGAGGTGCTGACCCTGGTCGGCCGGGGGCTGTCGAACGGCGAGATCGCCGAGCATCTGCGGCTGAGCCTGGCCACGGTCAAGACGCACGTGGGCCGGCTGCTGGCCAAGCTCCGGGCCCGCGACCGGGCCCAGCTGGTGATCGTGGCCTACGAGACGGGGCTGGTCAGGCCGCTACCGCCGCCGGCGCCGGGGACCGGTCCGGGAAGGTCCGGCGGGCCGCCAGGACGATCAGGGCCGCCGCCACGGTGAGCACCGAGGCCAGGGCCGGCAGCCAGGCCAGCAGCGCCGCCTGCAGCACCGCCGGGATCGCGGTGAACGTGCCGCCCCAGACCAGCGCCGCCAGCACGGCCGGCGCGGTCCGGCGGGACGAGGCGGGCCGCCACCGGCGCGATCGTCGACCAGAAAACGCCGTGGGCCACCGCACAGCTGAGCCGCGACAGGGTGAGGATCAGCAAGGTGGCCGCGAAAGCGACGATGAGCTGGGAGATTGCAAATATCGCCACGGTCGCGGCGAGGAGCGGGCACCGCGGGATCCGCATGGTGAGCGCGGTGAGCGGGATGGTGGTCAGCGCCGCCACGACGGCGTAGCTGGTCAGCAGCAGTCCCACGTCCGCCTCGCTGACCGTCAGGCCGGCGGCGATCTGCGGGAGCAGCCCCACCGGGATGGTCTCCGCGGTGACGTACACGAAACAGGCGGCGCCGAGGACGAGCAGTCCCTTCCGGTGCCGGCTCACGCCACGACAATATGCTCCTGATCCGAGCAAAAGAAGGGGGACCGCTGTGCCGACGCGCGCAACGGAGCTGCTGCGGGTGGTGCACGCCCGTCCCGGCGTCACCCGGGCCGACGCCGCCCGCCTGATCGGCGTCGGCACCGGCGCGACCACCGAGCTGGTCGGCCGGCTCGGGCAGGCCGAGCTGCTCGCGCAGGGCCCGACCGCGCCCAGCGGGGCCCGCGGCCGCCCCACGACCGCGCTGATCCCGCATCCGCGCGGGCCGCTGATCGCCGCCGCCTCGATCACGTACGAGGCGTGGCGGGTGGACGTGGTCGAGCTGGGCGGCAGCGTGCTGGCCACCGCGGGCGAGGAGCTGGCCGGCCGCGGCGGCGACGAGGTGGTCGCGGCGCTGGGCGCGGCGGTACGCCGGCTGCGGCAGGAGTACGGCGACCGGATCCGCGGCATCGGCATCGCCGTGCCCGGCACGGTGTCCCGCGACCTCATGCTGGACGCCAGCAACCTGGGCTGGCACGACGTCGACCTGGCGGCGGCGTGGCCACGGGCGGAGATCTTCGTGGCCGGCAACGACGCCACGCTCGCCGCCTCGGCCGAGTCGCGGCGCGGGACGGCCGTCGGCGCGGCGGTGGCCCTGCACCTGCGCATCGAGGCGGGCCTGGGCGGCGCGGTGGTGGACGGCGGCAAGGTGCTGATCGGCGCGCTGGGCGCGGCCGGCGAGTTCGGGCACATGCCGTTCGGCGATCCGGCGGTGCGCTGCCCGTGCGGCGCGTACGGCTGCTGGGGCGCGGCGGTGGACGGCTCGGCGCTGGCCCGGCTGCTGGGCCACGAACCGCCCCGCGACCCGATCACGTACGCCCGGCGGGTCATCACCTCGCCGCAGCCCGGCCCGGCCGCCGCCGCCGCGACCGTGGCGACCGCGCTCGGCCGGGGCATCGCCGGGCTGGTCAACGGCCTGGACGCGGACCTGGTCACGCTGGGCGGCCTCGGCGTCGACCTGTTGGCCGCCGCACCGGAGCAGCTCATGGCCGCCTACCGGGCCGGCCTGATGAGCTTCCGCCGCGCGGCCCCGCCACCCGTGCTGCCCGCGCTGCTGGGCGACGACGGCCCGATCGCGGGCGCGGCCGAGGAGGCGTGGACGGCGCTGCTGGCCCGGCTGGCCTGAGGCCCTACAACGGCACGGCCACGAGCTGGCCGGCCGGCTCGCCCGCGCCGGGATAGATCGCCGTGACCGCGTACAGCACGCCGTCGCCGACCGCGCAGGCGAAGCCACCCCGGTCCAGGTCGACGGTGCGCGTCACCGCGCCGCCCTCGAGGACCCGGACGCAGCGCCGGTTCGGCACATCGGCGTACCAGACCGCCCCCTGCGCGTCGATGCAGATGCCGTCCGGGACCCCAGAGCCGAGCTCGGCCCAGACCCGCCGCTCGCCCAGGCTCCCGTCCGCGGCGATGGTGAACGCGGTCAGCCGCCCGGCGTAGGACTCGGCGACGATCAGGGTCCGCCCGTCGGCGGTGACGGCCATGCCGTTGGGGAACCGCACGTCCTCCGCCACCGTGCGGGCGGCGCCGTCCGGGCCGACCAGCGCGATCGTCCCGGGCGCGGGCTCGCCGCCGGGGAAGGCGAACCCGATGTTGTTGACGTAGACGTGCCCGGCCGGGTCGACGGCGATGTCGTTCCAGGGGAACGGGCCGCCGAGCGCGCGCAGGTCGGCGTGGGTGACCAGCGTGCCGTCCGGCTCGCGGCGCAGCAGCAGGCCGCGGCCGGTGATCACCACCAGGCGCCCGTCGGGCAGCCAGTCGATGCAGAAGGGGAAGTCGTCGATCCGGGCCATCACGTGCGGCTCGTCCCCGTCCATCCGGACGATCTCGCCGGCGCCCCAGTCGCAGAACCAGAGCCGCCCGTCGTGCCACCGGGTCGATTCCCCCATGACGAGACCTTCCAGCACCACCCGCATGCCCACCACCCTAGAGCGCGGCGACGACCACCGGATCGGTCGTGTAGAAGCCGCCCGCGTCCGGCCCCAGCCGCTGCACCGCCAGGAAGCCGTCCGTCAGCTGCCAGGCGTCGGGCTGCCACGGCTCGACCCGCTCGTCCGGCACGTACAGCGGGAACGCCGCCCGCTGGGCCCCGGTGGCCGCGTCCAGCACCACCGCGCGCAGATCCGCGGCGAGCAGCACGACCCGGCCGGCCCGGGCCCCGAGCACCCGCGCCGCGCCCGCCCAGCGCCACACCTCGCGGCCCGCGCGGAAGGCGGTCACCGCCCCGCCGGCCGGGCTCAGCACCAGGTCACCGGCGGCCGTGGCGTCCGGGGCGTCGAGCCGCGGCGCGCGTTCCGGGCGCCGGCCGCCGGTCAGCCAGCCCTGGCCCGAGCCGTCGCGCAGCCCGGCGCAGCCGGACCGGGCCACGTCGCAGCCGACCGCGCTGAACGGCCCGTTGGGCCAGCCCCGCACCGGATGGCCCGTGAGCACGTCCCAGGCGCCCGCGGCGCACACGTACCGACCGCCGGCGGTCACGAACCCGTCGCCGCAGCCCGGCGGCAGGGTCACCGCCCAGCGCGGCGTGCCGTCGGCGGCCGCGCGGGCGGTAAGCTGCCGGCCACCGGCGATCAGCACGCTGGTCCCGGCCGTGTGCAGCCCGGGCGGCGCCCAGACCGCCGCGGAGCCGGTGCGCCCGGTGAAGGATCCGGCGGCGGGCCCGGCAGCCCGCCAGACGGGTTCGCCGGTACGCCCGTCCAGCGCCACCACCTCGCCGTCGGACCAGCGGGTGACCACCGTCGCCGCCACGGCCACGACGCCGGCCAGCCGCTGCGGCCACCGGCGGTACGACCACAGCGGCGTGTACATGGTCTCGGCCTGGACCGGCCCGTCCGCCTTGACCAGTCGCGCCCCCGCGTAGACCCGGATCCGGCCGTCGACGATCAGCGGCGCCATCGTGGTCTTGCCGGTCGTTCCCGGCGGCAGCGTGACGGCCACCGGGTAGGCGCCGGTGGCCGGCTCGAGGACCTCGGCCGGGGCCAGCACCCGCCAGCCGATCAGGACCGAGGCCGCCAGCACCACGACGGGGACGACGACACGCAGCAGCCGGATCACCACAGGGACGATAGGTCAGGCGGCGGCGGCCAGGTCGTCCAGGTCACGCCGCAGCGCGCCCTCGACCGTACGGGCCGCCAGGCCGCCGAAGACCAGCGCCAGGAACCGGCCCGCCGGCGCGGTCGGGGTGCCGTCCTGCACCACGGTGACCATCGTGCCGCCCCGGTGCCGTCCCTCCAGCACCGGCACGAACGTGTAGGTCATCCGGTACTCCGCGCCGATGCCGGGCGAGGAGACCACGAACCGTTCCGGGCTCACGCACTCGTCGACCCGGAACTCCTCGGTGATCTCCGTGCCGTCCGCCATGGTCCGGGTCTCGCGCCAACTCGTGCCGGCGCCGAACGGCCCCTGGGTGAGCAGCTCGACGGCGATGACGGTGGACAGTCGTTCGCAGCGGCTGGGCAGGTCGGTGAAGACGCGCCACACCGTGGCGACCGGCGCCTCGACCAGTCGGGTCACCGCAACCGTGGACATCGGCACCTCCCGCCTACAAGGTACGGGGAGTCGTTCGTCAGCGACAGACAGTTCCGGTTACCGAGCCGAGCCCCAGCGGCTCGCCGTCCGGGCCGGGCGCGGTGGCGCTGATGGTGACCGTGTCGCCGTCCTCCAGGAAGCCCCGGACCGACCCGTCGCCCAGCTCCACCGGCTCGGCGCCGTTCCAGGTCAGCTCCAGGAAGGACCCGGCCTGCGCGCGGTTCGGCCCGGAGACGGTCCCGGAGGCGTAGAGGTCGCCGGTCCGCACGCTGGCGCCGTTGACCGTCAGGTGGGCGAGCTGCTGGGCCGGCGTCCAGTACATCTGGGCGAACGGCGGCGAGCTCACCACCGTCCCGTTCCACTCGACCGTCAGGGACAGGTCCAGGCCGTCGCCCGGGGGCCGCAGGTACTCCGCCGGGACCGGGTCCTGCGGCGGCGCCGGCACGAGCGCGCCGGACAGGGCCTCGAGCGGGACCACCCACGGCGACACCGAGGTGGCGAACGACTTGCCCAGGAACGGCCCGAGCGGCTGGTACTCGAACGCCTGGATGTCGCGGGCCGACCAGTCGTTGACCAGCACCACCCCGAAGACGTGCTCGGCGAAGTCGGCGGGGCCGATCCGCCGGCCCGGCACGCCCACCACGAAACCCACCTCGGCCTCGACGTCCAGCCGCCGGGTGGGCCCGAAGACGCCCGGGCCGAGCTGGCCGGCGGGCCGTTCGACCGGGGTGCCGGAGACCACTACCGTCGCCGAGCGGCCGTGGTAGCCGATCGGCAGGTGTTTCCAGTTGGGCTGCAGGCCGGGCCGCTCCGGCCGGAGGATCCGGCCGACCTGGGTGGCGTGGTGCTCGGAGGAGTAGAAGTCGGTGTAGTCGGCCACCTCGAACGGCAGGTGCAGCTCGACCTCGCCCAGCGGGACCGCGGGCAGGGTGGGGGCCAGCTCGGCGATCCGGGCCCGGACGGCGCCCCACTGCGGACGCCCCAGCGCCATCAGCACGTTCAGCGTGGGCTGCCGCAGCGCGCCGCCGGCCAGGATCAGGTCCTCCTGCTCGGCCCGGGACAGGTCCAGCACGCCGTCGCCCAGCCGGACGCCGATCCGCCGCACGCCGTCCCCGGTGCTGAACACCCCGTACGGGAGGTTGCGCAGGTCGTAGAGGGTCACTCGGCGCCGCCGTTGATCAGGCCGAGGCGGATGAGCTCGGTCAGCGGCTCCAGCACGTGGTAGGCCCCGAAGCCGACCCATAGCGGCCGCGGCTCGTCCCGGCGGGCCCGGGCCGGCTCGACCAGCGGCACGGGGTGCGTCGCGGCCAGCGCCTCGGCGATCTCGGCCACCTCGCCCCCGTCGCTGGCCGCCGCCGACGCGACCAGCACGTTCAGGAAGCCGTGGTGGGTGAAGCCGGTCTCGGGGTCGGTGTGCCGCAGCGCGTGCCGCAGCCCGGCGGCGAGCTTGAACGGCAGGTTGCGGTCCCGGCAGGCGCAGATCACCGCGGCCAGCTCGACCGGGGTGGGGAACAGCTCGGCGGCGAGCCCGCCGACCCGGAACTTGGGCGCGATCCGCAGGCCGTCGGCGCGCTGGGCGGCCACCGTGTCGAGGCCGGCGAGCAGGCCCCAGCTGAGCGGGATCTCCGCGTACACGTCCAGCTCGGGGGTTTCGACCGCGAGCGCGCCGAGCGCGCTCAGGCCCGGCTGCGGGTCCTCGCCGCGGCGGGCGACGGCCGCCTCGACCCGCGCCACCTCGGCGCCGCCGGCGCGCAGCTTGGCGACGACCGCGGGCAGGGCGCCGATCGCGGCGTCGTTGACGACGCCGACCATGAGCCCGCGCGGGGAGAGATCGAGGTTGACCAGGGACGAGGGTACGAGCAGCGCGCCGATCAGCTCCGAATACCACGATTCGCGGTGTTTGGCGTGCCCGGCCAGCGCCTCGGGGGTCCCGAGGATGCCCGGCGGCAGCAGGGACGCGTCATCGACGAGTCCTGCGAACAGCGGCGGCACCAGCGTTGACACGAAACTGAACCTAATGGACGCTTCGAGAGGCGGACAACACCGTCCGTAATGTCAGTTTTCTAGGGGTGGTGGCAACGATGCCGTACTACCGCAGCGTCGGGGAGATCCCCCGTAAGCGGCACACCCAGTTCCGCCGTCCGGACGGCGGGCTCTACGCGGAGGAGCTGATGGGCCAGGAGGGCTTCTCCTCCGATTCCTCCCTGCTCTATCACCGGTACCCACCCACCGCGATCAGCTCGGCCGAGGTGCACGAACCGCCGGCCACGAGCCAGACGCCGAACCTGCCGCTCAAGCCGCGGCACCTGCGGACCCACAAGCTCGACGCCGGCCCGGCCGACGCGGTCCTGGGCCGCCGGCCGCTGCTGGCCAACGGCGACGTGCGCATCGGCTACGTGGTGGCCGACCGCCCGTCCCCGCTGTACCGCGACGCCGTCGGCGACGAATGCCTGTACGTGGAGGACGGCGCCGCCACGATCGAGACGACCTTCGGCGCGTTGCGGGTCTCGGCCGGCGACTACGTGATCATCCCGACCTCGGTGGTGCACCGGATCGTGCCGGACGGACCGGTACGGATGCTGACCATCGAGGCGACCGGGCACATCGGGCCACCGCGGCGTTACCTGTCGGTGCGCGGGCAGTTCCTCGAGCACTCGCCGTACTGCGAACGCGACGTCCGCGGCCCGGACGCGCCGCTGCAGGCCGAGGGCACGGACGTCGAGGTGTACGTCAAGCACCGCGCGGGCTGGACCAGGCACGTGTACGCCCACCACCCGTTCGACGTGGTCGGCTGGGACGGCTGCCTGTACCCGTGGGCGTTCTCGATCCACGACTTCGAGCCGATCACCGGGCGCGTGCACCAGCCGCCGCCGGTGCACCAGACGTTCGAGGGGCCGAACTTCGTGGTGTGCTCGTTCGTGCCGCGCAAGGTCGACTATCACCCGCTGGCCATCCCGGTGCCGTACAACCACCACAACGTCGACTCCGACGAGATGATGTTCTACACCGGCGGCAACTACGAGGCCCGCCGCGGCTCGGGCATCGAGCAGGGCTCGATCTCGCTGCACCCGTCCGGCTTCACCCACGGGCCGCAGCCGGGCGCGGTGGAACGGGCGATCGGGGCGGAGGCCTTCGACGAGCTGGCCGTCATGGTCGACACGTTCCGCCCGCTGGAGCTCTGCGACGCGGCCCTGTCCGTCGAGGACACCGGTTACGCCTGGACCTGGAACCGATAGGGCGAGGAGGGGGAGCCGCGGCTCCCCCTCCTGCTTTCCCCGGAACCGAACGACTATCCGATGTGGAACTGGTCGCCGTAGACGGCGAAGTCCAGCGGGGTGTTCAGGTCGAAGTTGCCGTTGCGCAGGAACACGCGCTGGGCGGTGTCGATCCGCGAGACGTCGGAGTGGGCCTCCTCCTTCTTCATCTCCACGACCCGCTCGTCGAGGAACGCGTTCAGCCAGGTGGTCTCGTTCCCACCCTGCGACGGCGGCTTGGCCAGCTTGAGCGCCCGGCTGCGGATCGAGCGCATGCCCTCGTAGCCGTGCACCACGGCGGCGTCGTAGTAGGCGAACTGGCCCAGCGCGCGGACGCCGTCGGCCTTGCCGTCACGCACGGACGGGTTGAAGTACACCCGGTCCCGCTCGGATTCCTGCGCCGCCTGGAACACCGGGTCGGCCGCCGCGGTCTTCCAGTCGCGGGTGAAGTTCGGGTCGAGGCCCGCGTGCGACTCGGTCCCGTTGACGGCCCGCAGGGCCGGCAGGTACTTGGCCAGCACGTTGCCCGGCTTGGTGGCGGTGTACGCCTCGACCAGCTCCAGCATGTCGCCGGTGCCCGAGCAGAAGCCGATGATGCCGGCGGTGTAGCCGCGGCCGTCCCGGATGTCCTCGATGTAGGAGAACTGGGCACGCCAGTTGAGCGAGGAGTTCTCGGCGGCCGAGACGATCTGCATCGCCACGTCCTTCTTGGCCGGGTTGTCCAGGTTCACGCCGCTGCTGGGGGGCGCCGTCGTGGTGGGCGACGTGGTCGGCGTGGTGCCGCCGCCGGGCAGCGTCCACTTCTGGTTGGCGCCGGTGCCGCAGGTCCAGATCTGGAGCTGGTTGCCGTTGGCGGAGCTGTTGCCGGGGACGTCGAGGCACTTGCCCGAGCCGGTGTTGATCAGCGTGCCGCCGGCGCCGGCGGTCCACTTCTGGGCGCCCGTGCCGTTGCAGTCGTAGATCTGGATCTTCGTACCGCTGGCCGTGCCGGCGGCGGTCACGTCCAGGCACTTGCCCAGCGCCCGGATCGAGTTGTCCGAGTTGCCGACGCTCCAGGTCTGAGCGCCCGTGCTGTTGCAGTCGTAGAGCTGCACCGCGGTTCCGTTCGCGCTGTTGGACGCGGCGACGTCGACGCACTTGCCGCCGAGGCCCTTGATCGCGCCGGCGGTGGCCGCGCTGGCCGGCAGGAGGCTGTAGGCGATGCCCGCGGCGGGGATCAGGACGCCGCCGAGGGCGTACGCGATCACTTTCCGACGGCGGTGCGGGCGTGAGGGGATGGTCATGGCGCTCCTCGTGGGGGTGGAGGGGGGTGGCGCGCAGGGTGAAGCCATCGATGACGGCCGTTGGGGGGACCGTCGCCGGGGGCGATGACTGGTCACGCTAGGACAGTTAAGTTGATTTATCAATCCCCGTCGATAAATCACCTATAGCCGGTTTGGCGGGGCTTCACGGCCCGCTCCGGGCGCCCGGAGGGGACGGAGCGCGACGAAGTCTTGACACCGGAAGGGGGCGGTCCTACGGTCCAGCTAATTGTTAGCCGATTTGCCAATCCCTCGAGGGGGCTCCGTGCCGCGACTGGCGGGATCGTCCAAGCTGCTGCGGGCCATGAACGAGAGCGCGGCCCTGGCCCACCTGCTCGAGCCGGGCGGCCTCACCCGCGCCGACCTGCGCCGGCTGACCGCGCTCTCCACCCCGACCATCTCGGAGGTGCTGCGCCGGCTCACCGACGCCGGGCTGGTGACCGTCGTGGGCCACAACAGCGGGCGCCCCGGTCCGAACGCGGAGATCTATGCCGCGAATCCGGACGCAGCGTACGCGGCGGCCGTCTCCGTACGGGATGTGGGCACCAGCGGCGGCCCGTCGGTGGTGGCCGCGCTCTGCGACCTGACCGGCGCCGTCCGGGCCCGCACCGAGTCCCGGGTCGACTTCCTGCTCACCGACCCCGGCGCCGCCCTGCTCGACGTGGTGGCCGGCCTGGGCGAGCAGGCCGGCGTGCCGGCCGACCGGGTACGGCACGTGCAACTCGGTGTGGCCGGCTCGTACGACAGCCGGGCCGAGACGATCCGCCACGTGGACGTGCCCGGCTTCAGCCGCCCCGGGCTGGTCCCCGCCATCGCCGCCGCGCTCGGCACCCACGTCGGCGTCGACAACGACGTCAACCTCGCCGCCGTGGCCGAGCGCCGGCGCGGCGTGGGCCGCGAGGCCGACGGTTTCGCCCTGCTCTGGCTCGGCGAGGACGGCCTCGGCCTGGCCATCGACATCGGCGGCGCGCTCATCCGCGGCGCCCGCGGCGGCGCGGGCGAGATCGGCTACATGCCGCTGTACTCGCCCGACTCGACCCACCGCAAGGTCGACCTCCAGGATCTGTTCGGCGGCGCGGCGATCCTCGAGCTCGGCCGCGACCACGGCCTGTCCGGCGCCACCCCGAGCGACGTGGTCGCCGCGGCGACGGGGACCGGCGAGTTCCTCGCGCACCTGGCCGACCGGATCGCGGTCGGGCTGGCCGCCGTCATCGCCGTCCTCGACCCCTCCCTGGTCGTGCTGGCCGGCCCGGTGGCCCAGGCCGGCGGCGGGCAGCTGCTGACCGCGGTCAAGGTCGCGCTGCGCCGCGCCGCCCCCCTGGAGAGCACCATCGCCGTCACCACCATCGACGACGACGCGGTGCTGCTCGGCGCCCTCGACGCCGGGCTCACCGCGGTCCGCGAGGCGCTCATCGCCTCGATCCGCGACAACCAAGACTGACCCTCCCGAGAGGACTCCCCCCATGAACAAGCGGATACCCCCTGCCCGGAAGTCGCTGGTCGCCGCGGCTACGGCCCTGCTGCTGACCGCCGCCTGCACCCCGGCCCCCAAGGAACAGAAGATCGCCGACCCCGGTACGGAGGTGTCCGGCACGGTCGAGCTGTGGCACTTCTTCACCGAGCGTGAGGCGGCCGCCATCGACACGGTGATCAAGGACTTCACCGCCACCCACCCGAACATCAAGGTGACCGTCAAGCCGGGCCAGGACGACTCGAAGATGACCCAGGCGATCGGCGCCGGCAACGGGCCGGACATCGGGCTCTCGTACTCCACGGACATCGTCGGCAAGTTCTGCTCGTCCGGGGCATGGGTGGATCTGGCGCCGTACATCGCCCGGGACAAGGTCGACCTCAACCGGCTGAACGCCACCACGCGCTCGTACACCGAGTTCGGCGGCAAGCGCTGCGCGATGCCGTTCCTCGCGGACGCGTACGGGATGTTCTACAACAAGGACCTGTTCGCCGCGGCCGGCATCGCGGCGCCGCCCAAGACCCTCGACGAGCTCGCCGAGGACGCCAAGAAGCTCACGGTGAGGAACAAGGACGGCTCGCTGAAGAGGGTCGGCTTCCTGCCACTGTTCGACTTCTACGAGAACGCGGCCGCGCACCTGGCCCCCGCGGTCGGCGCGAAGTGGCTCACCGCGGACGGCAAGTCGGCGGTCGGCGCCGACCCGGCCTGGAAGACGCTGCTGACCTGGCAGAAGAACCTGGTCGACTGGTACGGCTACGACAACCTGCAGAAATTCCGGGCCGGGCTGGGCGACGAGTTCAGCGCGGACAACGCGTTCCAGAAGGGTCAGGTGGCGATCAACGTCGACGCCGAGTACCGGCTGGCCTTCGTCAAGGACCAGGCGCCGAACCTCAAGTACGGCGTCGCGCCGCTGCCGACCAGCGACCCCGCCCGGTACGGCGGCGGCTACGTCACCGGCAACATCGTCGGCATCTCCAAGAATGCCAAGAACCCCGAGGCGGCCTGGGAGCTGATCAAGTACCTGACCACCGACGACAAGACCATCGTCAAGCTGGCCAACGCGCTGAAGAACGTGCCCACCACCACCGGGGCGATCGGTGACCCGGGCCTGCAGGTCGAGCCCGAGTTCAAGACCTTCATGGACATCTTCGCCAACCCGAACTCGCTGACCTCGCCGCCGGCCGCGTCCGGGCCCGCGTACCAGGAGACCTTCGGCACCTTCGTCACCAACTGGCAGTCCGGCAAGGTCAAGGACCTGGACGCCGGCCTGGCCGACGCGGACAAGCAGATCAACAGCGTGATGACGCTGGGCGGCTGAGCCATGCGCCTGCGCCGGCTGACCCCGTGGACGTTCCTGGCCCCCGCGCTGATCGGCATCGTCGTCTTCTTTGGCTATCCGCTGCTCAGCGCCGTGTACTTCTCGTTCACCAAGTTCGACCTGCTCACCGTGCCGGAGTGGGTGGGGCTGGCGAACTATCGGCGGATGGGCGAGGACCCGTACCTGCTCCAGTCGATCCGCAACACGCTGTGGATGGTCGCCGTCCTGGTGCCGCTGCGGATCGTCGGCGCGATCGGCCTGTCCCTGCTGCTCACCCAGCTCAGGCGGGGCGCGGGCTTCTTCCGCACGATCTTCTACCTGCCGGCGCTGGCGCCCCCGGTGGCCGCCACCATCGCGTTCGTCTACCTGCTCAAGCCCGGCACCGGACCGGTCAACGCGTTCCTGGCCCGGCTCGGCATCGAGGGCCCGCTCTGGTTCAACTCGCCCGACTGGTCCAAGCCGTCGCTGGTCCTGCTCGGCCTCTGGGGCATCGGCGACCTGATGATCATCTTCCTGGCGGCGGTGCTGGGCGTCCCGGCCAGCCTGTACGAGGCGGCCGCGCTCGACGGCGCGAACGCCTGGCACCGCTTCCGCTACGTCACCCTGCCCACCATCCAGCCGGTGATCCTGTTCGCCACGGTCACCGGCGTCATCTACACGCTGCAGTACTTCGACCAGGCCGCGGTGGCCGGGTCGATTGCCAGCGGGCAGGCGGTCACCGGCGGCGGCATCTCGTCGTCGTTCGGCTTCCCCGAGGGCTCCACCTTCACCTATCCGCTCTGGCTGTACACGGTCGGCTTCCGCTACAACGCGCTCGGCTACGCCAACGCCATGGCCGTCGCGCTGTTCGTGGTCGCCCTGGCCGTGACGGTCATCCTGCTGCGCCGGGCCAAGGCCTTCTCCGGGGAGGAACAATGACCGCCCTCTTGGAACGCGCGGCGCCGGCCGCGCCGCCCACCGTCCGACAGGTACGCCGCCAGCACCGGCTGGCCTGGATCGCCCGGCACAGCATCGCGATCGCGCTGGCCGTCATGTTCCTGACCCCGGTGGTCTACCTGTTCCTACTCTCCGTGATGACCAGCGATCAGGCGCTGACCAGCGACTACTGGCCCAACAGCTGGCACTTCGAGAACTACGTGCGGGTCTTCGAGGTCACCCCGCTGCCGCACTACCTGCTCAACACGGTCATCTACGCCGGCTCGGCCACGGCGCTGATGCTGCTGTCCAGCGTGCCCGCGGCGTACGCCCTGGCCAAGCTCAAGTTCCGCGGCCGCAACGCGGTCTTCCTCACCGTGATCTGCGTGATGATGCTGCCACCGCAGGTGGTGACCGTCCCGCTCTACCTGATGTGGGCCCGGTACGGCCTCACCGGCTCGCTGGCGCCGCTGATCATCCCGATGCTCTTCGGCGACGCGTTCTGCATCTTCCTGCTGCGGCAGTTCCTGCTCACCATCCCGACCGACTACCTGGACGCGGCCCGGGTCGACGGCTGCGGCGAGTGGCGCACCCTGCTGCGGGTGGTGCTGCCGATGGCCCGCCCGGGCATCGCGGCCGCCGGGCTGTTCCAGTTCTTCTACGCCTGGAACGACTACTACGGCCCGCTGCTCTACACCAGCGAGAACGAGAGCTCGTGGACGCTCTCGCTGGGCCTGGCGTCCTTCCACGGCGTCCATCACGTCGACTGGAACCTGGTCACGGCGGCCACGGTGCTGGCCATGGCCCCGATCGTCGTCGTGTTCTTCTTCGCCCAGAAGGCCTTCGTCCAGGGCGTCACACTCACGGGGGTCAAGGGATGAAGATCGCTGTCGTCGGCGGCGGGTCGACGTACACGCCGGAGCTGGTCGACGGGTTCGCCCGGCTCGGCCCGATGGTCTCGGAGCTGGTCCTGATCGACCCGGCGCGGGAGCGGCTGGACGTGGTCGGCGCCTTCGCGGCCCGCATCTTCCGGCGCCACGGCCACCCCGGCCGGGTCACCTGGACCACCGACCTGGACGCCGGCGTGACCGACGCCGACGCCGCGGTCATCCAGCTGCGGGTCGGCGGTCAGGCGGCGCGGATCAGCGACGAGACGTTCCCGCTGGACTGCGGCTGCGTCGGCCAGGAGACCACCGGGGCGGGCGGGCTCGGCAAGGCGCTGCGGACCGTGCCGGTGGTGCTCGACGTGGCGGCCCGGATCCGGGCCCGGGCCCGGCCGGACGCGTGGATCGTGGACTTCACCAACCCGGTCGGGATCGTCACCCGCGCGCTGCTGGACGAGGGCCACCGCGCGGTCGGGCTGTGCAACGTGGCGATCGGTTTCCAGCGCCGCTTCGCCCGGATGCTCGAGGTGGACCCGGCGGCGGTGGTCCTGGACCACGTCGGCCTCAACCACCTGACCTGGGAGCGCGCCGCGTACGTGGACGGCGTCGACCGGCTCCCCGAGCTGCTGGCCGCCCACCTGCCGGAACTGGCCGAGGAGGTGGACCTGCCGGCCGCGGTGCTTTCCGCCCTGGGCAACGTGCCCAGCTACTACCTGAGCTACTTCTACGCGCACGACCGGCACGTCCGGCAGGCCCGCGGGGTGCCGACCCGCGGCCAGCGGGTCGCCGAGATCGAGGCCACGCTGATGGAGATGTACCGCGACCCGGACCTGGACGAGAAGCCGGCCCTGCTGGGCGAGCGCGGCGGCGCCTACTACTCCGAGGCGGCGGTGGGCCTGATCGCCGCGCTGGCCGGCCGGGACCCGGACGGCGTCCACTCGGTCAACGTCCGCAACAACGGCACGCTGCCGTTCCTGCCCGACCGGGCCGTCATCGAGGTGTCCGCCCGGGCCGGCCGGTCCGGACCGGTCCCGCTCCCGGTCACCCCGCTGGCCCCGGACCTGGCCGGTCTGGTCGCGCACGTCTCCGGGTACGAGGAACTGGCGCTGGACGCGGCCCTCCGCGGCGGCGAGCACCGGGTGTACCGCGCCCTGCTCGCCCACCCCCTGATCGGCCAGCACGAGGACGCCGAGGCCCTGACCGGCAAGCTGCTCGCCGCGGGCGCGCAGCACCTGGCCCGGGCCCGATGAGGACGCTCTACCTGGCCGTGGACGGCGGCAACTCCAAGACCGACGTCGTCCTCGGCACGGCGGACGGGGAGATCCTCGGCTTCGTCCGCGGGCCGACCAGCTCACCGCACACCATCGGCCTGCCCGGCGCCGTCGAGGTGCTCGGCGACCTGATCACCGCGGTCCGCACGGACGCCGGCCTGGCCCCCGGCACACCGATCGAGCTGGCCGCGTACTACCTGGCCGGCGCCGACCTGCCGATCGAGGTGCGGCGCCTGCACGCGGCGATCGGCGCGCAGTGCTGGGCAGACCGGACCATCGTGGACAACGACTGCTTCGCCGTGCTGCGCGCGGGCACCTCGCTGCCCGACGCGGTGGCGGTCGTCTGCGGCGCGGGCAACAACTGCGTCGGCCGGGCGGCGGACGGCCGCACCGCCCGCTTCCTCGCCCTCGGCCCGATCTCCGGCGACTGGGGCGGCGGCCACGACCTCGCCGAACACACCCTGCGCCTGGCGGCCCGGGGCGAGGACGGCCGCGGCGACGAGACCCGGCTGACGCGGGTGGTCGCCGACCACTTCGGCTACGCCACGATGGCGGAGGTGAGCATCGCCCTGCACCTGGGCGACCTGCAAACCACCCGGATCCGCGAGCTGACCCCGCTGCTGTTCGACACGGCGGCGGCCGGCGACGCGGTGGCCGGGCGGCTGGTCCGGCGCCAGGTGACGGAGATCCTGGCCCAGCACCGGGTGGCGGCGACCCGGCTCGGCCTGCTGCGGGCCCCGCACGCGCTGGTGCTGGGCGGCGGGGTGCTGCGGGCCCAGCATCCGGTGCTGCACCGGCAGGTGGTGCAGGGCGCGCAGGCACAGGCGCCGGGGGTGCGGGTCAGCGTGCTGGACACGCCGCCGGCGGTGGGGGCGGCGTTGCTGGCTCTCGACGCGCTCGGCACGGCCGGGGCAGCCGAGGACAAGGTACGGGCGACGATGGCGGCGGCCGAGCCGGGTGTTTCGGTCCCACGGGCCGCTTGATACTCGGCGCTCGCGGAGTCCCCGCCGCGCTGTTCCTTCCGCCGCGCCGCACCTCGGCGTGGCGGGCCGCTCGGCGTGGCGGGCCGCTCGGCGTGGCGGGCCGCTCGGCGTGGCGGGCCGCTCGGCGT
>NZ_BOMQ01000033.1 GCF_016862275.1 Actinoplanes nipponensis
GGCGTGGCGGGCCGCTCGGCGTGGCGGGCCGCTCGGCGTGGCGGGCCGCTCGGCGTGGCGGGCCGCTCGGCGTGGCGGGCCGCTCGGCGTCGCGAACCGGTCAGGCGCGGCGCATCAGCACCGCGAGCTCGGCGAACGCGGCCAGCACCATCGCGACGATCAGCGGCCCGACCCCGCCGAACACCGCGAAGCCCACCAGTCCGAGCGGCGCCACCGCCATCGCGTACACCGCCGCGACCACCCGCCCGGAACCCCGGATCTCCCGCAGCGCCGACCCGACCGGGACCGGCAGCGCACGGGCCAGCCACGCTCCCAGCGCCACCAGGATCACCACGCCGATGACGCCGCCCCACATCCGGGCCACGCCGCTGCTGGCCATGGTCATCACCGCGGCCAGCACCGCGGCGATCAGCACCCCGTTGCCGGCGTACAGCACGGCCTGGCGGAACGTCTCGACGAACCCGGCGGTGCGGTCCAGCACCGGCCCGGCCGGCGGGGTGATCGGGGGCGGGGCCGCAGTCGGCGTCTCCGCGGCGACCGGGTCGGGCACCGGCATCGCGGCGTCGGCCAGGCTCTCCAGGGCCAGCGCCCACCGGCGGCGTTCCAGCCGGACCACGCCCACGTCGCGCTGCGCGTCGCCGATCCCCGGGTCGAGGTCCAGGGCTTCCCCGTACGCCCGCTGCGCCAGGTCGAACAACCGCAGCCGGGCCGCCACGACGGCCAGCACCAGGTGCGCCTCCGCGTCGGCGGGCGCCAGCCGCACCCCGTGCCACGCGGCGTTGAGCGCGTCCTGGCCGTTGCGCGCCTCGCTGAGCAGGGCGGCCCCGGTGCGCTGGGCGTACGGGTCGGACGGCCAGGCCGCCAGGATCGACGCCGCGACGCCGGCCGCCTCGCCGAACCGGCGGTCGTCGGAGAGCGCCATGGCCCGTACGACCAGGGGCCCGACGGTGTGCGGAGCCGCCGCGACGGCCTGCTCGGCGGCGGCGAGCGCTTCGGCCGGTTGCGCCGCCGCGACGTGCACCCGGGCGAGGGTGCTCAGCAGCCCCGGATCGGCGGGGGCGACGGCGAGCCCGAGCGCGATCTCCCCGACCGCCTCGTCGTAGCGGCCGAGGTCGGCCATCAGGAGGGCCCGCTGCCGGTACTCCTCGGGGGTGGTCTCCGGCTCGGACTGGGAGGTGGGCTCGCTCGACACCCATCGAGCGTAGGTCTTCCCCCGCGAGATCACCGCGCCCGGGTTGGGCCCCGACCCGCCCGTGGAGGAGGAAACACCGGGTAGCGCGGACACGGACGAGGGGCCGGCGGCAGCAAAACCTCCCCCGCCGAGCAATTCCCGAACGAACAGCTGCCCATCGAGCGACCCGCGCAGACAACCTGAAGCCGCGCCCGCCGGGGTCAGCGGCGGCGTTGATCATCCCGAGGGTTCAGCTCCGGGCTGCGGCCTCATAGATCAGCGCGGTGGCCACCGCCGCCAGCCCCTCGCCCCGCCCGGTCAGCCCGAGCCCGTCGGTCGTGGTGCCCGAGACCGTCACCGGCGCGCCCACCGCCGCGGAGAGGACCTGTTGGGCCTCCTCGCGCCGCTTGCCGATCTTGGGCCGGTTCCCGATCACCTGGATCGACACGTTGCCGACCGCGTACCCGTGCGCGGCGAGCCGGCGGACCGTCTCGGCCAGCAACGTCACGCCGGGTGCGCCGGCCCACTCGGGCTCGGCCGTGCCGAAGTTGCTGCCGAGGTCACCGAGGCCGGCGGCGCTGAGCATCGCGTCGCAGGCCGCGTGGGCGGCGACGTCGGCGTCGGAGTGCCCGGCCAGCCCGGACTCGCCGGGCCACATGAGGCCGGCCACCCAGCACACCCGCTGCGGGTCGAACGCGTGCACGTCGGTGCCGATCCCGACCCGCTGGCTCCAAGGGCTCACCGCGTCAGGCTACGTGCAGCAACGCCTCGGCGATCACCAGGTCCAGCGGTCGGGTGATCTTCATGGCCAGCTCGGACCCCGGTACGCAGGTCACGGGCACGCCCGCCTTCTCCACCATCCCGGCGTCGTCGGTGTGCGGGTCGAGCCCGGCGGCGTGGGCGGCGGCGAGCACCTCCCGCCGGAACCCCTGGGGCGTCTGCACACTCCGCAACACGGACCGGTCGACGGTCCCGAGCACCACCTCGACCTCCGCATCCTCCCCACCGACAGCAGCACCCACCCCGCCCGAGCCGCCAACACCGGCCGAGGCAACCCCCCGGGCCGAGCCGACCTCCTTGATGGTGTCGACCACGGGCAGCACCGGGATCACCGCCGGCCGGCCACCGCGGACAGCCGCGGCGACGGACTCGATCAGCTCCGGCGGGGTCAGGGCGCGGGCGGCGTCGTGCACCAGCACGATGGCCACATCAAGCGGCACAGCGGCGAGCGCTGCCGCGACGGAGTGTTGCCGTTCGGCGCCGCCCGGCACCACGGTCACCGCGGCGACCGGCGCCAGCAGGGCGCGGACCGCCTCGACCTCGGCGGCGGGGGCGGCGACGACGATCAGGCGCACGGAAGGGGCCGCCGCGATGCGACGGACGGTGTGCACGAGAAGGGGCTCGCCGGCGAGCAGGCGCAGGGCCTTGGGGCCACCCGGGCCCAGGCGGAGGCCGGCGCCCGCGGCCGGAACGAGGACCGCGACGTCACCGCGAGCATTGAGCTGCGCGGTCACGTCGCGGTCCTGTTCGGCAGGTGTCACCGGTGGGGGTGGTGCTGAGGTGGTGGGAACGTCAGGCCTCGGTGAGCACCTTGTCGAGGAGGACTTCCGCCTCGTCCTTGGTGCTCTTCTCGGCGAGGGCCACCTCGCCGACGAGGATGTCGCGGGCCTTGGCGAGCATGCGCTTCTCCCCCGCCGAGAGACCACGCTCGCGCTCACGACGCCAGAGGTCACGCACGACCTCGGCGACCTTCAGCGGGTTGCCGCTGGCGAGCTTCTCGAGATTGGCCTTGTAACGCCGCGACCAGTTGGTCGGCTCCTCGGTGTGCGGTGCGCGGAGGACGTCGAAGACCTTGCCCAGGCCCTCCTCGCCAACCACTTCACGCACGCCGACGATCTCGGCGTTCTCAGCGGGCACCCGGACAGTAAGGTCGCCCTGGGCGACTCGCAGAACGAGATATTGCTTCGGCTCGCCCTTGATGACCCTAGTCTCGATTGCCTCGATGAGTGCGGCCCCGTGGTGGGGGTAAACAACGGTCTCGCCGACACTGAAAACCATAGGTTCGAAACCCCTTTCGCTGTGTCTAGGGTAACACGCTCAGGCAGCGATGTCCCACCCTGGCCGTGACTGTTAGTGCAGCTCAGAGGCCCTGTGAGCCGTCTTTCTACCGCTTGACATGCGGGCCAAGAACTGCCTCAGTAACCCAAAGTGACCACGTCGTGACCACTAGATTCAGCGAGTCGGAAATTCCGGACCTGGAGCCTTTGCGAGGTCAAGCTTATCGCTAGCGACCGGAACCGCCCACCACTGGCGGCCGGGGCGGCACTTAGGGGAGGCTGGACTCAGGTCCCCGGCCACGCGAGACTCGTTGGCAGGGGGGAGGGTGAATCATGGGCAGTCTGAGCGACAACGGCGGTAACTGGCCGCCCGATGGCAGCTCCCCCGACGGCCTCCCGGATCTGCCCGAGGAGTGGGGCGTCATCGTCATCCCGGACGACCTCTCGGAGCTGTCCGAGGAGGTCAGCGCCGTCCAGGCCGAGCTGCACCGGTCCCGCCACGAGACCCGCTGGCAGCGCTTCGCGGACCGCCCGGGCATGCGCACGCTGCGCCGGATCGGCGCCGCCAGCCTGCGGGCCCCGGTCCTGATCATCTCGATGGCCATCCTGGTCACCGTGGCCAGCCTCTTCGCCTCGGCCTGGCCCGGGCCCGCCCGCTCGCCCGTCACTCAGCGCACGGCCACCACCACCGACGACAGCGCCGACACGCTGCCGGCGCTGGAGCTGATGGGCACCGACGGCAAAACCGTCCCGCTGCGGGGCCAGTTGCCGGCCGTGGTGCTGCTCACCGACGGTTGCGACTGCGCCGGCCTGGTCGCCGACACCGCCGCCGCCGCCCCGCCGGGGATCTCGGTCGTGACGGTCGTGGCCGGCGCCGCCGCCGGGCAGACCGGTGCGGCGCCTCCCACCAACGCCACGCCGCGGATCCAGGGCCGGACGTCGCAGGCCCTGCGCGACCCCACCGGCGAGCTCCGAGCCGGCCTCCACCTGGGCACACCCGACGGCACCGCCGCCGTCCTGCTGGTCAACCGCGGCGGCGAGATCGTCCGCAAGATCGCCCGTACGTTCTCGATCGAGGAGTTCCGGCCCGACCTCGCCCGCCTCTGACGCTGAGTGACCGAGGTGTCGGGCGCCGTGACGAGGCGTCAGTAGGAGCGGGCGCGGGTGACCCGCCAGCGGAAGACCGCCGCGCCACGGGTCTCCGCCGACACCGCCATGAAGAAGTCGTCGGCCAGCCCGACCGTCAGCTCCACGGGCTGCGGCTCGTCCGCCGCGCACGGCACGGCCCGGCCGGAGTCCGTACCCACCGCGCTGAGGCGTACCCGCACCTGACCGTCGCCCACGCAGAGCATCACCAGCGAGTACGAACCACCGACCACCGCCGTGCTGCGCTCGGTGCGTCGGCCCGCCGCCAGAACCATCGTCTCGGCCTGCGCCTGCCTCGGCAGGTCGGGCAGCAGGCGCTCGACCGTGACCCGCCCGGCCACCACCGCCGGGTCCTCGCCGACGTCGGGCGCGGCCCGGACGAACCACACAACGCCCCCGGCCAGCAGGACCAGGGCGAGGGCATAGAGCATCACGCCCGCGGCCCGGTCCCCTCTCACCCGGCAACCCTAGGTCGTCTCCAGCAGGACGCCATAGAGAGTCAGGCCCGGCCCGAAGGCCAGCATCACCACCCGGCCCGGCGGCCGGGGCCGGCGCCGCAGCGCGTCCAGCACCAGCAACACCGTCGGCGACGAGCAGTTGCCGTACGCCGCCAGCACCTCCCGGGACGCCGCCATCGCCTCGTCCGGCAGGCCGAGCTGCCGCTGCACCACGTCCAGGATCTTCGGGCCGCCGGGGTGCACCGCCCAGTCGTCCACGTCCGCAACGGTCAGGCCGTTGCGGGTCAGCAGGTCGTCGACCATCGCCCGGACGTGTATCGACAGCACGTCGGGCACCTGCGGGGACAGCCCCATCCGGAAGCCCAGATCGGTGACTTCCCAGGTCATGTGGCCGGCCGTGGTGGTGTCCGTGAGGGCGGTGACGTCGCTGACGACGTACCCCCCGGGTCTGCTCTGCGGGGTGAGCACGACGGCGGCCGCGGCGTCCGAGAAGAGCGCGTGCGAGACGATCTGCTGGATGTCCGCCCGCGGATCCGCGGGCTGGATGTGCAGGCTGGTGAGCTCGGCGCAGAGCAGCAGCGCCGGGCGGCCCCGGGCCGCGACGAAGTCGGCGGCCGTGCCCAGGCCGGGCAGGGCCGCGTAGCAGCCCATGTGCCCGACGAAGAGCCGCTGCAACGACGGCGCCATGCCCATGTCCCGGGCCAGCAGGATGTCCAGGCCCGGCGTCGCATAGCCGGTGCAGGAGCAGACCGCGAGCAGGCCCAGCTCGTCGGCGGCCACGCCGGCCTCGGTGAGCGCCCGGCCCACCGCTTCCTTGGCCAGCGGCATGGCCTCCACCTGGTAGCGGCGCATCCGGCGCTCGGTGGACCAGCCCGAGACGTCCTCCAGCAGCGGGCTGACCGCCGCCTGCCGGGTGCGGACCCCGGAGTTGGCGAAGATCCGCTGGGCCAGCCCCCGCCGGCCGCCCGTGTAGTGCTGCGAGAAGAAGCCCTCCCACAGCTCCTCCTGTGCCGCCCCCGGCGGCAGCGCGATCCCCAAGCCGGCGATGACCGCCTGACCGATACTTTTCACTTGTTTGCCTCCCCAGGCCGAACCCCGCCGACTGGTGCCTTACCCGCGAAAAGCGATCACCACCGCGGGGCGGAGCCTTGCGAGTCCGGATCACCGCCCAGCGCCTCGACGCCCAGCCAGTCCGCGCACACGTCCGAGGTCGCCGGCTGCAGCGAACCGGCCCGGGCGTCCCGGTAGAGCCGTTCCAGCGGATGGCCGCGGCGCATCGCCGACGTGCCCGCCGCCTCCAGCATCGAGGCGGCCACCTCGGCCGCCGTCGTACCGGCGACCAGCTTGGCCCGCCAGACCCAGCGGTTGGTCTCCGCGTCGCCGGGCGCCTCGTCGACCCGGCGGGCGGCCTCCATGACGGTCAGGTGGGCCGCGGCGACCGCCGCGTCCGCCCGGCCGATCCGCGCCCGTACGGCCGGCAGGTGCCCCAGCTTGCGGTCCGTGACGTGCTCGACCGCCGCGTCCACCGCCGCCCGCGCCACCCCCACGTAGACGGCGGCGTAGCTGGCCACCATCCAGTGCGGGGCGAGTTGGGCGACGACCAACGCGAGCCCCTCCACCCCGCCGAGCAGCGCGGAGGTCGGCACGGTCACGTCGATGTGCAGATCGTGCGAGCCGGTGGCCCGCATGCCCAGCGCGTCCCAGGTCTGCTCCACCGTCAGCCCCGGGCCCGGCGGCACCAGGAACTGCGAGACCTTGTCCGGCTCGGTGACGCTGCGGGCCGCCACCAGGTACGCGTCCGCGTGCCCCGCGCCCGAGCAGAACGTCTTGGCCCCCTTGATGTGGAAGCCGTCGTCGTTCTGCTCGTAGCTGGTGGTCATCTGGGACAGCCGGGAACCGGAGCCGCGCTCGCTCATCGCCACCGCGTACCAGCTGCCCTCGGCCGCCGCCCGCAGACAGCGGTCGCGGGCCTCCAGCGCCTCGGGCGGCAGGCCCAGCGCCTCCGCGAGCTCGTTCGTGACGCCGCCGAGCGCGCCGGTCACCGAGGCGTGCATGTTGAAGATCAGGGCGGTGGCGCCGTTGCCCCGGGCCAGCTCGTAGGCGACGGCCGCGTAGTCGGCGAAACCCGCGCCGGCGCCGCCCAGCCGCTCCGGCACCATCAGCCCGAACATCCCGGACCGGCGCAGGTCGGCGAAGTCCTCCGCCGGGAACAGGCCCGCCCGGTCGTGCCCGGCGGCCCGCGCCGCGAACCGGGGCGCCAGGCGACGCGCCTCCTCGACCTTGGCGC
>NZ_BOMQ01000034.1 GCF_016862275.1 Actinoplanes nipponensis
CGGTGCGTTCGGTCATGCCATCTCCTCCTGCTTGCGGCCCATGCCCTGGTACACGACTGCGGTGGAACGGGTCGGGATCATCCGGCCCAGCGGGCCGGACGCCGGGCCGTTCGACAGCAACAGCCAGCGGATCAGCCCCGGCACGCTCGGGCGCAGGCCGCGGACCTGCAACCGGACGCCGTGCTTGGCGCACTGCGTGGTCAGCTCGCCGGGATCGACGAACAGCGCCGGATCGTGGATGCCCACCGGAGCCGCACCGAATCGCTCACCCAGCGTCACCGTGACGAACCGGCTCACCCGGGTTGCGTTGACCGTGTCCAGCACCAGCAACCCGCCCGGCCGCAACACCCGGCACAGCTCGGCCACCGCGCCCGGCAGGTCGGTGACGTGCTCGAGGATCTCGCCCGCGACGACCACGTCGGCCGCGCCGTCGGCCAGCGGCAGCGCGGTCACGTCGCCGGTCACCGCCGTCATGCCGCGGGCCGCGGACTGCTCCAGCCCGGACCGGCGCAGGTCGACGCCGACGTGCCGGTAGCCGAGGCGCTCGACGTGCGGGGCCAGCAGGCCGCCGCCGCAGCCGGCGTCGACCAGCACGGCCCCCGGGCGCCGCGCGGGCGGCACCAGCGCGCCGCGGGCCCGGGCCAGCCAGTGCAGGATCTCGAAGTGCCCGCCCGGCCGCCACCACTCGCCCGCGAGGTCGTCGTACTGACGGGGATCGTTGCGGGGCAGCGGCGGCATGTGATCGAGCGTGGCACGAGTGGGTCACAACCACCACACTGCTTTCATGTCCGGACCCGTCGCTCTGCTCAAGGCCTCCCACCCCGAACCGGGCGGCGCCGTCACGCTGGCCATGACCCTGCTCGCCGTCGGGGTGGGACATCGCGGCTGGAGCGTGCTCGGCGTCGCCGCCGCGATCGGCGCCACCCAGCTCTCCGTGGGCTGGGTCAACGACTGGCTGGACGCCGATCGGGACCGGATCGCCGGGCGCACCGACAAACCCGTGGCCTCGGGGGTGGTCTCCCGCCGTACCGTGGGCGTCGCGGGCCTGGTCGCCTCGCTGGCCGTGCCGCTGCTCGGGCTGCCCTTCGGGGCGGCCGCGGCGATCTGCGTCACGCTGGTCGGGATCTTCGCGCTGCTCTACGACTGGCCGCTCAAGTCCACCCCGCTGTCGGTGCTGCCCTACCTGGTGGCGTTCGGGCTGATGCCGGCGTTCGTGGTGCTCGCGCTGCCCGGCCACCCCTGGCCGCCGGCCTGGCTGGTGGCCGCGGGCGCGCTGCTCGGCGGGGGCGCGCACTTCGCCAACGTGCTGCCGGACCTGGCCGACGACGCCGCGACCGGCGTGGTCGGCCTTCCCCACCGGCTCGGCGCGACCGGGTCGCAGATCGCCGCGGGGACCCTGCTGCTGGCCGCGACGCTCACCCTGGTCCTCGGGCCGGACGGGCCGCCGTCGTGGCCGGGCCTGGCGGCCGCCGCGGCTGCCGCGGTGGTCCTGCCGCTGGGCTGGTACGCGGGCCGGAAGGCGCTGCGCAACGGCACCCGGCAGGTCGCGATGTTTCGATCCGTCATCGTGGTGGCACTCCTCGACGTCGCGCTCCTGGTGTTCAGCGGCCGGGTGGTGTGAATGGACGGGTCGGCGTACGCGCCGGATCCACGCCCTCTAGGCTGATCCGCGGAGCACTATCGAGAGTTTCTTGGAGGACTGTGATGCGCTCGCTGGGAACCCGCCGCGCCGCCCTGGCCACGGGTGTCGCCACGCTGGCCGCGATCGCGCTCGCCGGCTGCAGCGCCGGTCAGGTCGCCGAGACCGCGCTCAAGAACGCGTCGGTGTACGGCGTGAACGCGGAGAGCTCCGACGGCTCGGTCTTCATCCGGAACCTCGCGGTGTCCTACAACGGCAGCACGGGTTACCCCGCCGGCGCCGACGCGCCGCTGCAGGTGGGCCTCTACAACCAGACCAGGCAGGCCATCACGGTGCTGGTCAGCAGCCAGCCGGCGACCGGCGGGGAGGCCCTGGTCTCGGCCCGGTCCGTCGCCCTGGTCGGCGGCGCCGCGACGCCGTCCGCGCCGGCCACAGCGATCCCCGAGCCCTCCGGCAGCCGGCCCTCGGACACCGAGGACGACCAGAGCGGCGACCAGGTCCCGGACCCGAGCGCCAACCCGAGCCCCGGCGCCACCCCCTCGACCGCGCCCGCCGCCGGGGGCGCCACGGGCCGGCCGGCCCGGATCGAGATCGGACCGCTCGGCTCGGCCACGTTCCTGCCCGGCGACGCCGAGAAGCTGCAGGCGGTGGGGCTGAGCGGCAAGCTGGTCCCGGGCCAGTCGATCAACCTGGTGTTCGAGTTCTCCAACGGCGCGAAGCCGCTGGTGCTGCAGGCTCCGATGGCCATTCCGCTGAGCCCGGCGTCCCGGGCCCCCGGCTTCGAGCCCGAGGAGAACCTGGGCGAGGGCGAGTAAGTCCCCGCTTTGTCATACCGGCGGGCTAGCGTGACGGGTGTGACGACTTCCCGCACCCCGTCCCGTGCCCGTGCTGAGCCGCGACCGGCCTATCAGTGCGATGCGTGCGGTCACCAGCCGCCCAAGTGGCTGGGCCGCTGCCCGGAGTGCAACGAGTGGGGCTCCATCATCGAGTCCACCTTGACCGGTCCGGTGGTGTCCGGCCGGGTGGTCAGCTCGCGGATGCCGTCCGAGCCGGCCCGCCCCATCAAGACGATCAGCGCCGCCCCGGCCAAGGCCGTGCCCAGCGGCGTCACCGAGCTCGACCGCGTGCTCGGCGGCGGCCTGGTGCCGGGCGCGGTGGTGCTGCTGGCCGGCGAGCCCGGCGTGGGCAAGTCGACCCTGCTGCTCGACGTCGCCCAGCAGTGGGCCGCGGGCACCAGCACCCCCTCGCTCGTGGTCAGCGGCGAGGAGTCGGTCAGCCAGGTGCGGCTGCGCGCCGAGCGGCTGGGCGCCCTGCACGACAACCTCTACCTGGCCTCCGAGAGCGACCTGGGCGCGGTGCTGGGCCACCTCGACGCGGTCAAGCCCGGCCTGCTCATCATCGACTCGGTGCAGACCATCTCCGCCCCGGGCACCGAGGGCGTGCCCGGCGGCGTCACCCAGGTCCGTGCCGTCACCGCGGCGCTGGTGAGCATCGCCAAGGAGCGCGGCGTCGCCACGGTGCTGGTCGGGCACGTCACCAAGGACGGCTCGGTGGCCGGTCCCCGGGTGCTGGAGCACCTCGTCGACGTGGTGCTGCACTTCGAGGGCGACAAGCACTCGTCGTTGCGCCTGGTGCGCGGGGTGAAGAACCGCTACGGCCCGGCCGACGAGGTGGGCTGCTTCGAGATGCACGAGACCGGCATCGTCAGCCTGGCCGACCCGTCGGGGCTGTTCCTCACCCGCTACAACGAGCCGGTGCCGGGCACCTGCGTCACCGTGGCGATGGAGGGCCGCCGGGCGATGGTCACCGAGGTGCAGGCCCTGATCGGCGCCCAGGTGCAGGGCTCGCCGCGGCGGACGGTGTCGGGTCTCGACAGCGCCCGGCTGGCCATGGTGCTGGCGGTGCTGCAACGCCGGATGGAAAAGATCAAGCTGCACGACCGGGAGGTCTTCGCGGCCACGGTCGGCGGCATCCGGGTCACCGAGCCGTCGGCCGACCTGGCGATGGCCCTGGCCGTGGCCTCGGGCGCGCTCAACCTGGCGATGGCCCCGCACCTGGTGGCCATCGGCGAGGTGGGGCTGACCGGGGAGGTCCGCCGGGTCGGCGCGATCGGGCGCCGGCTCGCCGAGGCGGCGCGGCTGGGGTTCCGTTTCGCGCTCGTCCCGCCCGGCTACGGCGCCGGCGAGGGGGACAGCCCGCCCAAGGGGATGCGGGTCGTCGAGGTCGGCGATCTGCAGACCGCCGTGCAGTGGGCAGCCCGGGCGTCGGCCGAATGAGCCCCGCCCCGCGCTCACCGGCAGTGACCGTCGATGACGCTCCGGAGCTGCGTCGGAACCGCGACTCGTTGACCTGGAAACGAGTCCGTAGAATGTACAGGTGCCGCTCGACCGCGATGCCTCATCCCACCGCCATGCCCATGGCGCTGCTGCCGGCGTCAACGGTTCGGCAGCCCGCCCGATGACCCCGACGACGCCCGGCCTGACCGGTGGCGGGGTCAGCGGTGACCCGCTGCGCGCCAACCTCGCGCTCATGGCGCCCGGCACCGCCCTGCGCGACGGGCTCGAGCGCATCCTGCGGGGCCGCACCGGCGCGCTCATCGTGCTGGGTTACGACGCGATCGTCGAGCAGATCTGCACCGGCGGCTTCCCGCTCGACGTCGAGTTCTCCGCCACCCGCCTGCGCGAGCTGTGCAAGATGGACGGTGCGGTGGTGCTCTCCAGCGACGGCACCCGCATCGTGCGCGCCGCCGTGCACCTCATGCCCGACCCCGGCATCCACTCCGAGGAATCGGGCACCCGGCACCGCACCGCCGAGCGGGTGGCCAAGCAGTCCGGCTTCCCGGTCATCTCGGTCAGCCAGTCGATGCACATCATCGGCCTCTACGTGAACGGCCAGCGGCACGTCCTGGACGACTCCGCGGCCATCCTGTCCCGGGCCAACCAGGCGCTCGCCACCCTGGAGCGCTACAAGCTGCGCCTCGACGAGGTCTCCGGCACGCTCTCCGCGCTGGAGATCGAAGACCTGGTGACGGTGCGCGACGCGGTGGCGGTGGTGCAGCGGCTGGAGATGGTGCGCCGCATCGCCGACGAGATCTCCGGCTACGTGGTCGAGCTGGGCACCGACGGCCGGCTGCTCGCCCTCCAGCTCGACGAGCTGATGGCCGGCGTCGACTCCGACCGCACGCTGGTCATCCGCGACTACCTGCCGACCGGGCGCAAGGCCCGTACGCTCGACGAGGCGCTGGTCGAGCTGGACCTGCTCACCGCCACCGAGATGATCGACCTGGTCGCGGTGGCCAAGGCGATCGGCTACGCGGGCGCCTCCGACGCGCTCGACGCGGCGGTCAGCCCGCGGGGCTTCCGGCTGCTGGCCAAGGTGCCGCGCCTGCCGGCGCAGATCGTCGAGCGGTTGGTGGACCATTTCGGCAGCCTCCAGCGGCTGCTGGGCGCCACGGTCGAGGATCTGCAGGCCGTGGAGGGCGTGGGCGACGCCCGGGCCCGCGGGGTCCGGGAGGGCCTGTCCCGGCTGGCCGAGGCGTCGATCCTCGAGCGCTACGTCTAAGCTTCGCTCCACCATGACTGCTCTTCCCTCACCTCTGCCCGCGCCCGGCGACCTGACCTCGCTGGTGCTGCGCACGGACTTCAGCGACGACGCCGCCTGGGACGAACTGCGGGCGGTGATGCGCAGCGAGGGGGCCCACCGCAGCGCCACGTACGTCAGCGACCCGCAATATGCCGAGGCCACGATTCCGGCGCTGGTGGCGGCGGACGCCGCGGCGAGCGACGACGACAAGCTCACCTACGTCTTCCTCGCCGACGCGGTCACCATGGGCGACGACGAGCGGCTGCTGCTGGCGGTCGATCTCGAGGAGGAGCCCGGCCGGTCGTTCCGGGTGCCGCCCCGGTCGTTCACCGACGTCTCGGCCAACCTCGCCATCGGCAACATGGACTTCGCCGACTTCGCGGCCGAGACCGACGACTCCGGTACGTTCCGCGGCTTCGACGAGTAGGGGCGCTGTCGCTGTCAGTCCCACCACCGGCGGCCGGCGGGCCGGCGCGGGTGGCGGCGGAATTGCTCCGTCGATCGGGTGAATCAGCTTCGCCGGGGCGGAGGCTGCGCTCGGTGCGACTCGGCCGGGTCAGGCCGTGATGGTGAGCAGGACCGGGGCGCTGACCTTGGCGCCCAGCCGGAAGCGCATCTCGTACTGACCGGCGGGCGGCGCGGTGCCCGCGGCCAGGCCGGCCGCGCACTTGTTGGCCTGCTTGCCGTTCCAGGTCACGTTGTACTCGCGCTCGCCGTTGGGCGGGAACGAGCGCACCTCGGAGCCCTTGACCGTGCTGCACGTGTCCGAGGACCACACCCGGCTGGCGCCCTGCCCGATGTAGAGCTCCTGCAGGTCGGCGCCCACGTCCCGGCTGCAGGTCCGGGCCGAGATGTTCTTGATCTTGAGGCGGACCGCCACCGGGACGCCGCGGCGGACGGTGGTGGCGTTCGGCACCGGTGTCAGGGACATCTCCGCGTCGGTGCACGTGCCCGCCGACGCCGCCGCCACGTTCGTGTCGGTGTTGCCGGTGCCCGTGCCCGTGCCAGTTCCGGTGCCCGTGCCCGTTCCGGTGCCTGTCCCCGTACCGGTGCCGGTGCCGCTCGACGGGCCGGTTCCGGCCCCGCTGGCGGTCAGCTCGCCCGGGTCGGGCAGCGACGGGTTGCCCGCGCCCGGTCCGGGGTCGGTGAAGGACGGCTCGTCCTCGGGCGTCGCCGACGCCGAGGGGGACGGGATCGGCGCCTGCGAGGAAGCGCCCGTGCCGCGCTTGCTGTCGTCGTCCCCGCCGGAGCAGGACACGAACAGCACGATGACGCCGAGCAGCAGCGCACCGAGCACCACAGCACGACGCCGCCAGTACACGGCGGCTGGAAGGGGACCGACCGTCGAACGCATGATGCGTGCACGGTATCCCCGCGAAGGGTGCATGAGCGCCGCGACGCGCCGAAAATGCGACACCGTCTCGCGCGCTGATCGTTAGAGATAGACCTTGCGCTGGTAGATGGCGTGCGCACCGGCCACCCGATCGAGAAACAGTTTGCCGGCGCAGTGGTCGATCTCGTGTTGCAGCGCCCGCGCCTCGAACGCGTCGGTGGTCAGCCGCACCGGCTCGCCCGTACCCGGCAGGACGGCCTCGACCACGACGCGGCCGGCCCGTTTCACGTCGCCGGTCAGGTCCGGCACGGACATGCAGCCCTCCCGGCCCGGCCGCCACCGGCTCGCCTCGACGACCCGGGCGTTGCACAGCACGAACGTGCCGTGCGCGGTCACCGTCTTCGGGTGCTCGGTCACGTCCACGACGAACACCTGCGCGCCGACCCCCACCTGCGGCGCGGCCAGGCCGACGCAGCCCGGCGACACCCGCATGGTGGCGACCAGGTCGGCGGCCAGCTGCACGACGGCCGGGTCCGCCGGATCCACCTCGGCGCCCTCGCTGCTCAGCACGCCGGCCGGGGCGGTGACCACGGGCAGCACCTTGCCCTCGACACCGAGGACGTCGGGCTTCCAGTCCGCCAGGGCGTCGCTCACAGGACGTCCGATTCGGCCCGGCGCAGGGTCACCTCGACGCCCAGCTCCTGCGCGGCCACGGCCAGCTGCGCGGCCAGGTCGTCGGCGCGGCCCGCCGGCACGTCCACCTCGGCGATCAGCACGTAGAGCGGGCCGGTCAGCCGGGTGGTGAGGTCGGTGATGTTGCCGCCGGCCGCGGCGACCACCCGGGTGACCGCGGCGACGATCCCGAGCCGGTCGGCGCCGTGCACGCTGACCAGGTACGGCTCCCCGGCCACGTCCGCGTCGGCCTCCGGCGCCACCGCCCGTACGGTCGTCAGCACCCCTTGCAGCGGCGCCAGCGCCTTCTCCACGTCCTCGGCGGCGGCCCCGGTGCAGATCAGGGTCATCGCGAAGTGGCCGCGCAGCCGGGTCATGGTGGAGTCGGACAGGTTGGCGCCGACCCCGGCGAGCGCCTCGGAGACCTCGGCGACGATGCCGGTCCGGTCGGGACCGATGACGGTGATGGCGAGCTCGTTCACTCCGGCATCCTAAGCTGGTCGGGCTATGACGCTCGCCGACTCTGTCATCAAGTGGTACGACGCCAACGCCCGCGACCTGCCCTGGCGGGTCCCCGGAACCAGCGCCTGGGCGGTGCTGGTCAGCGAGGTGATGCTGCAACAGACCCCCGTGGTGCGGGTGACCCCGGCCTGGCACGCGTGGATGACCCGCTGGCCGGAACCGGCCACGCTGGCCGAGGATCCCCCGTCCGAGGCGATCCGGATGTGGGGCCGGCTGGGCTATCCGCGCCGGGCGATGCGGCTGCACGCGTGCGCGGTGGCCATCGTGGAACGGCACGGCGGGCGCGTGCCCGACGACCTGGAGCAGCTGCTCGCGCTGCCGGGCGTCGGGATGTACACGGCCCGGGCGGTGGCGACGTTCGCGTACGGGCAGCGCCACCCGGTCGTGGACACGAACGTGCGCCGGGTCGTGTCGCGCGCGGTCGCCGGTGACCCGGACGCCGGCCCGACCACGACGACGGCCGACCTGGCCGCGATGGCGGAGCTGCTGCCGATCGAGCCGGCCCGGGCGGCGCGGGCCAGCATCGCGTTCATGGAGCTGGGCGCGCTGGTCTGCACGGCCCGCTCGCCCCGCTGCCCCGAGTGTCCGTTCGAGACGGTGTGCGCGTGGCGCCGGAGCGGCGCGCCGGCGCCGGCCGGTCCGACCCGGCGACCGCAGAAGTACGCCGGCACCGACCGGCAGGTCCGCGGGCTGCTGCTGGAGGTGCTCCGGCACGCCACCGGCCCGGTGCCGCGGCAGCGGCTGGACGCGGTGTGGGCGGACGAGGTGCAGCGGGCCCGGGCGCTGTCCGGGCTGGTCACGGACGGCCTGGTGGAGCCGCTGGACTGGGACGCGGAGCGCTTCGTGCTGGCCGGGGATCACCCGCCGCGCTTCCCGGCCCTGGACTGAGCTCCCGCGCGCGCCCCGCCGTCGACAAGCCGGCCCGGCCGGCCTCGCACCGGCGCCCCTCCGGCCTCGCGCCGCGGTCGCCCGGGGCTCTGGCCGCTCCGGGCCCGGGCTCGGCCGCTCCGGGCCCCGACTCGGGCCGCTCCCGGCCGGGTTGGGGCGCTGACGCCGAGGGCTCGGCCCGCTCCCGGCGGGGGCTCGTCAGGCGACGATCGCCGTCGCCAGCTCGGCCGGGAGCGGATAGGGCCGTTCCGCCGGCAGCAACGCCGGGTCGCGGGTGGCCCGGATCCGGTGGGCCAGCTAGGTGACGTCGCGGATGGCGACCGTCCATTCGTCCACGTACCGCGGCACCGCCTCGCCGCCCAGCCCCAGCTGGAGCGACCGGTACGGCAGCGCCGCCAGCTGGAGGGAGCGCTCCGGGTCCCACTGCACCCGTACGGGGCTGTGCCGCAACCGGCGGCCCCACTCCTCGCGGGTCTCGCCGGCACCGGGCTCGTAGTGGCTGATGCACGCGTGCGCCAGCGCCCACTCGAACCCGGCCCGGGTGATCTCCACCGCGAGGATCCGCTCCTGACCGGGCTTGGCGCCCCAGCCGCAGCGGTACATCATCCACCGGAACGACGGCTTGATCCACGTCATCCGGTCCCGCTTGAACGGCGCCACGAAGCGTCCGGCGCGCACGGCTGATCGGGCCGGTGGGCGTACCCCGGCGAGGCATTAACGCGGAACGGCCCGGCGCTGCAAGCGCCGGGCCGTTCTCACCACCTTGCTCTTACTCCTCCGTGGCGGCCGCGCCGAGGTCGGCGGGCACCGCGTCGGGAACCACGGAGCCGCGGTCGGCTCCCTTGAAGGTCAGCTTCGACTTCTCGATGTTCTCCGGGTCGCCCTCGCAGTCCACCACCACGATCTGGCCGGGGCGCAGCTCGTTGAAGAGGATCTGCTCGGACAGGGAGTCCTCCAGGTCACGCTGGATCGTCCGGCGCAGCGGCCGGGCGCCCAGGACCGGGTCGAAGCCCTTCTTCGCCAGGTACTTCTTCGCGTTGTCGGTCAGCTCGAGACCCATGTCCTTGTTCTTGAGCTGGGCCTCGATCCGCGCGGTGAAGATGTCGACGATGTGCAGGATCTCGTCCTGGCGCAGCTGGTGGAAGACGATCGTGTCGTCGATGCGGTTGAGGAACTCCGGGCGGAAGTGCTGCTTCAGCTCGTCGTTGACCTTGACCTTCATCCGGTCGTAGTTGCTCTCCACGTCCTCGGACGCCTGGAAGCCCAGCGACACCGCCTTGGCCACGTCGCGCGTGCCCAGGTTGGTGGTCAGGATGATCACCGTGTTCTTGAAGTCCACGATGCGGCCCTGACCGTCGGTGAGGCGGCCGTCCTCCAGGATCTGCAGGAGCGTGTTGAACACGTCCGGGTGGGCCTTCTCGATCTCGTCGAAGAGGACCACGGAGAACGGCTTGCGGCGGACCTTCTCGGTCAGCTGGCCGCCCTCGTCGTAGCCCACGTAGCCGGGAGGGGCACCGACGAGACGGGACACCGTGTACCGGTCGTGGAACTCGGACATGTCGAGCTGGATCAGCGCGTCCTCGGAGCCGAAGAGGAACTCCGCGAGCGCCTTGGAGAGCTCGGTCTTACCGACGCCGGACGGGCCGGCGAAGATGAACGAGCCCGAGGGGCGCTTCGGGTCCTTCAGGCCGGCGCGGGTACGCCGGATCGCCTTCGAGACCGCCTTGACGGCGTCCTCCTGGCCGATGACCCGCTTGTGGAGCTCGTCCTCCATGCGGAGCAGCCGGGAGGTCTCCTCCTCGGTCAGCTTGTAGACCGGGATGCCGGTCCAGTTGCCGAGGACCTCGGCGATCTGCTCGTCGTCGACCTCGCTGACGACGTCGAGGTCGCCCGCCTTCCACTCCTTCTCCCGCTGCGCCTTCTGACCCAGCAGCTGCTTCTCCTTGTCGCGCAGCTGCGCGGCCCGCTCGAAGTCCTGCGCGTCGATCGCGCTCTCCTTGTCGCGGCGGACCTGGGCGATGCGCTCGTCGAAGTCGCGGAGGTCCGGCGGCGCGGTCATCCGGCGGATGCGCATCCGGGCGCCGGCCTCGTCGATCAGGTCGATCGCCTTGTCCGGCAGGAAGCGGTCCGAGATGTACCGGTCGGCCAGCGTCGCGGCGGCCACCAGGGCGGCGTCGGTGATGCTGATCCGGTGGTGCGCCTCGTAGCGGTCGCGCAGGCCCTTGAGGATCTCGATGGTGTGCGCCAGCGACGGCTCACCCACCTGGATCGGCTGGAAGCGGCGCTCGAGCGCGGCGTCCTTCTCGAGGTGCTTGCGGTACTCGTCGAGGGTGGTGGCGCCGATGGTCTGCAGCTCACCACGCGCGAGCATGGGCTTGAGGATCGAGGCGGCGTCGATGGCGCCCTCGGCGGCACCCGCACCCACCAGGGTGTGGATCTCGTCGATGAACAGGATGATGTCGCCGCGGGTGCGGATCTCCTTGAGCACCTTCTTGAGGCGCTCCTCGAAGTCACCGCGGTAGCGGGAACCGGCGACCAGCGCGCCGAGGTCGAGCGTGTAGAGCTGCTTGTCCTTGAGCGTCTCGGGCACCTCGCCCTTGACGATGGACTGCGACAGCCCCTCGACGACGGCGGTCTTGCCGACGCCGGGCTCGCCGATCAGCACCGGGTTGTTCTTGGTGCGGCGGGAGAGCACCTGCATGACCCGCTCGATTTCCTTCTCCCGGCCGATGACCGGGTCGAGCTTGCCCTCGCGGGCGGCCTGGGTCAGGTTGCGCCCGAACTGGTCGAGCACCAGGGACGTCGACGGGGCGGCCTCGCCCGCGGCGGCTCCGGCGGCGGCCGGCTCCTTGCCCTGGTAGCCGGAGAGCAGCTGGATGACCTGCTGGCGGACCCGGTTGAGGTCGGCGCCGAGCTTGACCAGGACCTGGGCGGCGACGCCCTCGCCCTCGCGGATCAGCCCGAGCAGGATGTGCTCCGTGCCGATGTAGTTGTGGCCGAGCTGCAGGGCCTCGCGCAGCGAGAGCTCCAGCACCTTCTTGGCCCGCGGCGTGAACGGGATGTGCCCGCTCGGCGCCTGCTGGCCCTGGCCGATGATCTCCTCTACCTGCTGCCGGACACCCTCGAGGGAGATGCCGAGGCTCTCCAGAGCCTTCGCGGCAACACCTTCGCCCTCGTGGATGAGACCGAGCAGGATGTGCTCTGTCCCGATGTAGTTGTGGTTGAGCATCCGGGCCTCTTCTTGGGCCAGGACGACAACCCGTCGCGCTCGGTCGGTGAACCGCTCGAACATGCCCTCGTGCTCCTCACGTGCCGTGCGCCAATGAACTGGCGGGGCCAGCGCACGGGTATCGGTGATACCTGTGCTCTCTCACTCTATCGCCGCCGGGAGACTCTGCTGGGCCCTCGAGCCCTCTCGGGGACGTCCTGCGCCGATGTTCTCCCCAACTTCGCACGCTCAACGGCTGTTCCCCACCCTTGCGGAGTACGCGCACAGCGAAATCCCCCGCTCCGGGAGGCCCGTCCACAGCCTGTGGACAACGCCGTCCACCCCTGTGGATAACTTACGCAACGGCGGCGAAGAGCGCGCGAAAAGCAGGAGGGTCCGCGGTGCTCGCGCACCACGGACCCGCCTGACGGCCGATCGGCTCAGCGGCCGGGGCCCTTCGCGTGGAACTCGTCCACGATCTCCTGCGGGATCCGGCCCCGGTCGGAGATGTCCTTGCCGTTCTTCTTGGCCCACTCCCGGATGGCCTTGTTCTGCTCCCGGTCCGCGGTCGCGCCCCCGCGACCGCGGGCCGCACGGCCGCCGACGACGACACCACCGCGCGCGACCTTGGCTCCCGCGCCCACGTACGGCGCGAAGATGTCGCGCAATTTCGCCGCGTTCGACTCGGACAGGTCGATCTCGTACTGAATGCCGTCGAGGGCGAACTTGACAGTCTCCTCGGCGTCACCGCCGTCGAGGTCATCGACCAGCTTGTGAATGATCTGCTTGGCCACGCGCCGTTATCCTCCCGAACACACGTTCACTGTTCACCCGTTTCCCGTGAACAATAACGCCCGCGGCGCGTGCTCCGTCAATGCCGGCCGCCGATGGCCCACCCGGGTACGGCGAATCGTGACCCGGTCGCGCTACTCCGGTCGCACCAGGGGGAAGAGGATCGTTTCCCGAATGCCCAGCCCGGTGAGCGCCATGAGAAGCCGGTCGATTCCCATTCCCATCCCACCGGCCGGTGGCATTCCGTACTCCATGGCCCGCAGGAAATCCTCGTCCAGCTGCATCGCCTCGGCATCGCCGCCGGCGGCCAGCAACGACTGCGCGACCAGGCGTTCACGCTGCACCACCGGATCGACCAGCTCCGAGTACGCGGTGGCCAGTTCGAAGCCCATGACGTAGAGGTCCCACTTCTCCGTCAGGCCCGGCTCCGCGCGGTGGGCCCGGGTCAGCGGCGTGGTCTCCTCGGGATAGTCGCGCACGAAGGTGGGCTCCTGCAGGGTCGGCTGCACCAGGTGCTCGAAGAGCTCCTCGGCGAGCTTGCCGGCCGACCACTTCGGGTCCACGGAAAGGTCGTGCTTTTCGGCATACCGCTGCAGGGCGGCCAGTTCGGTACGCACGGTCACTTCTTCACCGAGCGCCTCGGAGAGAGAACCGAAGAGGGTGACCGAACGCCACTCGCCGCCCAGATCCAACTCGGTGCCGTCGAAGTGGGTCACCACGTGTGATCCGGCGACCGCGGTGGCGGCCTCCTGAATCCACTCGCGCGTCTGCCGCTGCATGACGTTGTAGTCCGCATACGCCTGGTACGCCTCGAGCATCGCGAACTCCGGCGAGTGGGTGGAATCCATGCCCTCATTGCGGAAGTTGCGGTTGATCTCGAAGACGCGTTCGATGCCGCCCACGACGGCCCGCTTCAAAAAGAGTTCCGGCGCGATACGCAGATAGAGATCCGTGTCGAGTGCGTTGCTGTGCGTCACAAAGGGGCGGGCGGTGGCGCCACCGTGCAGCAACTGCAACATCGGCGTCTCCACCTCGAGATAATTGCGCCGGAACAGCGACTCGCGCAGGCTGCGTACCGTCGTCGCCCGGGCCCGGACGATCTGCCGGGCCTGCGGGCGGACGATCAGGTCGACGTAGCGCTGCCGGACCCGGGTCTCCTCGCTGAGCGGGCGGTGCGCGACCGGCAGCGGCCGCAGGGCCTTGGCGGTCATGGCCCAGGAGCCGGCGAGCACGGAGAGCTCGCCGCGGCGGCTGGTGATCACCTCGCCGGTGATCCCGACCAGGTCACCCAGGTCGACCAGGCGCTTCCACTGCTCCAGCGCCTCGGCGCCGACCCGGTCCAGCGACAGCATGGCCTGCAGCTCGGTGCCGTCGCCGTCGCGCAGCGTGGCGAAGCAGAGCTTGCCGCCGTTGCGGACGAAGATCACGCGGCCGGTGACGCCCACCGTGTCGCCGGAGGCCGAGTCGGTGGCCAGGTCGGCGTACTTCGTGCGGATCTCGGCGAGCGTCGCGGTCCGCTCGAAGCCGACCGGGTACGGCTCCACGCCCTCGGCCAGCAGCCGGTCCCGCTTCGACCGGCGGACCCGCATCTGTTCGGGGAGGTCCTCGGCGGGGTCAACGGCTGGGGCGTTCTGCTCGGTCACGGCACGACTCTCTGTGGAAGGCGGGTGGGTTGCGAAAAGCCTACTCAGGCCGGTTCAGACGTTCCGCTCATATACCATCCGCAGCCCGATCAGCGTGATCATCGGCTCGTGCGCGGTGATGGTCCGGCAGGCGTCCTTGACCAGCCAGGCGAGCCCGCCGGTGGCGATGACCGAGCGCACCGGCCCGATCTCGTCGATCATCAGCTCGACGATCCGGTCCACCTGGCCCGCGACGCCGTAGTAGAGGCCGGACTGCAGGCACTCCACGGTGTTCTTGCCGATCACCGAGCGCGGCCTGGCCGGCTCGACCTTGCGCAGCTGGGCGGCGCGGGCGGCCAGCGCGTCGAAGGAGATCTCGATGCCGGGGGCGAACGCCCCGCCGAGGAACTCGCCGCGCGCGCTGATCACGTCGAAGTTGGTGGTGGTGCCGAAGTCCACCACGATCGTGGGTCCCCCGTAGAGGGCGTGCGCGGCGAGCGTGTTGACCACGCGGTCCGCGCCGACCTCCTTGGGGTTGTCGATGGCGAGCTGCACACCGGTCTTCACGCCCGGCTCGACGATGACGTTCGGCAGGTCGCCGTAGTAACGCCCGAGCATCGTCCGCAGGGACCGCAGCGCCGCCGGCACGGTCGAGCAGGCGGCGACCCCGGTGATCTCCACCGCGTCGCCGGCCAGCAGGCCCCGGAACATCAGGCCGAGCTCGTCGGCTGTGGACCGGGCGTCGGTCTTGATCCGCCAGTTGTGGACGAGCTTGTCGCCGTCGAACGTGGCGAGCACGGTGTTGGTGTTTCCGATGTCAATGCACAGCAGCACGGGAGGAGCCTATCGAGGGAACATCAAAACCGTTCGAAGGTACGGGCGGCGGAGCTGACAACCGCAACACCGGCGACCACCACACACGGGTCATGGTCCGGCCCGGTGGGCCGCGCACAGCGCGCGGCCCAAGCTCACGTCTCAGCGCGGGCGCAGGTCCAGGGCGATGTCCAGGATCGGGCTCGAGTGGGTCAGCGCCCCCACCGACAGGTAGTCCACCCCGGTGGCGCCGTACGCCTGGACCGTGTCGAGGGTCAGGTTGCCGGTCGCCTCCAGTTCGGTCCGGTCGCCGACCGCGGCCACCACCTCGCGGAGCAGGTCCGGGGTCATGTTGTCGCAGAGCAGGAAGGTGGCGCCCGCCTCGACGGCCTCCCGGGCCTCGGCCGGCGTGGTGACCTCCACCTGCACCGGGACGTCCGGGTAGGTGCCGCGGACCAGGCGGTAGGCCGCCGTGATGCTGCCCGCCGCCAGCTTGTGGTTGTCCTTGATCATGGCCACGTCGTAGAGGCCCATGCGCTTGTTGGTGCCGCCGCCGGCCCGGACGGCGTACTTCTCCAGCGCGCGCAGGCCGGGGGTGGTCTTGCGGGTGTCCAGCACCGTCGCCTTGGTGCCCGCCAGCGCGTCCGCCCACTTGCGGGTGTGCGTCGCCACGCCGGACATCCGGCACAGCAGGTTGAGCGCCGTGCGTTCCGCGGTCAGCAGCGCGCGGGTCGGGCCGGTCACCACGGCGAGCACGTCGCCGCGCGCCACCCGGGCGCCCTCCTCGACCCGCTGGTCGAAGGTCGCCCGGCCGCCGGAGGTGGCCGCGAACACCTGGGCCGCGACCGGCAGCCCGGCCACCACGCCGGGCGCGCGGGCCACCAGCTCGGCCGTGTCGACCTGGTCGCCCGGGATCGTGGCCTCGCTGGTCACGTCGCGCGGCGGATCACCCAGGTCCTCGGCCAGCGCGGTGTAGACGACCCGCTCCACCTCCGCCAGATCCAAGCCGTCA
>NZ_BOMQ01000035.1 GCF_016862275.1 Actinoplanes nipponensis
GGGCGTAGTTCGGTGCAGTCGGTCATGCCATCTCCTCGAAGGTCTGGGTGATCCTGCCCTTGCCGTCGATCGCGTCCAGCAGGTGCCCGCGCCACTCGTCGAGGGCGTTCGGGTAGTCCTCGCGCCAGTGGCAGCCGCGCGTCTCGCGGCGCTCGGCGGCCGAGGCCACCAGCGTGCTCGCCACGGTCAGCAGGTTGGTGGCCTCCCAGGCCGCGTTGTGCGGGACGCCGTGCTGCTCGCCGAGGCGGGCCAGCTCCTTGGCCGTGGCGGCGAGCGAGTCGGCCGAGCGCAGCACGCCGGCGCCGCGGGTCATCGCCCGCTGGAGGTCGCCGCGGATCGCCGGGGCCACCACCCAGCCCGGCTCGCCGGCCGGCGCCACCGGGTCGGCCTGCGGCGGCAGGTCGCGGGCGATGTCGTCGGCGATCCGGCGGGAGAAGACCAGGCCCTCCAGCAGGGAGTTGCTGGCCAGCCGGTTCGCGCCGTGCACGCCGGTGCAGGCGACCTCGCCGCAGGCGTACAGGCCGGCGATGGAGGTGCGGCCGTGCAGGTCGGTGCGCACGCCCCCGGAGGCGTAGTGGGCCGCCGGGGCGACCGGGATCAGCTCGGTCGCCGGGTCCACGCCGGCCGCCCGGGTGGACGCCACGATCGTCGGGAAGCGCTGCTCCAGGAACTCCCGGCCCAGGTGCCGGGCGTCCAGGTAGACGTGGTCGGCCCCGGTGGCCCGCAGCACCCGGTGGATGCCCTTGGCCACCACGTCGCGCGGGGCCAGCTCGGCCAGCTCGTGCTGGCCCACCATGAACCGCTTGCCGGTCTCGTCGACCAGGTGGGCGCCCTCGCCGCGCAGCGCCTCGGAGATCAGCGGCCGCTGGGCCGAGGTCACGCTGGCGGTCACGAACGACGTCGGGTGGAACTGGACGAACTCCACGTCGGTGACCCGGGCGCCGGCGCGCAGGGCGAGCGCGACGCCGTCGCCGGTGGAGACCGCCGGGTTGGTGGTGGAGGCGAAGATCTGGCCCATGCCGCCGGTGGCCAGCACGACCGCGCGAGCCAGAATGGCGCCCACGCCGTCCTCGCTGCCCTCGCCCAGCACGTGCAGCGTGATGCCGCAGGCCCGGCCGTCGGCCGCGCGCAGCAGGTCCAGCACCAGGGCGTGCTCGACCAGCCGGATCCACGGGTCGCGCAGCACCGCCGCGTGCAGGGCCCGCTGCACCTCGGCGCCGGTGGCGTCGCCGCCCGCGTGCACGATCCGGTCGGCGCGGTGCCCGCCCTCGCGGGTCAGCATCAGCGACCCGTCGGCGTGCCGGTCGAACTCGGCGCCCATCCGCATCAGCTCGCGGATCCGGGCCGGGCCCTCCTCGACCAGCACGCGGACCGCGGCCGGGTCGCAGAGGCCGACCCCGGCGATCTCGGTGTCGAAGGCGTGCGCCTCGGGGGTGTCCAGCGGGTCCAGCACGGCCGCGATGCCGCCCTGCGCCCACCGGGTCGACCCGTCGTTGATGTTGACCTTGGTGACGACGGTGACGTGCAGGCCCGCCTCGCGCAGGTGCAGGGCGGCGGTCAGGCCCGCGACGCCGGAGCCGACCACCAGCACGTCGGTGGTCTCGGTCCAGCCGGGCTCGGCGGCGGCCAGGCGGCGGGGTAGCGCCGGAAGGTCGGCAAGATGCGACATGCGCTCAGTCAACATCGCGAAGGCGCGGAAATCACGGCCGGGGCGGTAAGAAGTGCCGGGCGTTACTGGTACTGCACCGGCATGGCCTTGCCACCCTTGCCCTTCAGCGACGCGGTGAGGGTCCGCGCGTCCAGCCACAGGTAGCAGCGCACGCCGTGATCACCCAGCTCCCAGACGTCGTCGCCGCCCGGCAGCGAGATCACGCCGGCCCGGAACTGCAGGTCGGCGTCGTCCGGCACACCGACGTACGAGGCGATCAGGGAGCGGCAGCCCTCGTGGAACTCGTCCCACTGCTTGCCGGTCACGGGATAGGCGAGGTCCTTGGCGTCCCAGATCCCCACGAACTCCGCGTTGTGCTCGGCCGAGCACGGCGTGGCCGGCATCGTGCCGATCTTGCCGTCCTCGTTCAGCAGCACCCGGTAACAGGTCAGCAGCAGCGGCGACACCGGCTCCTTGAGCGCGTCGCGCAGCGAGCCGACCCGCTGCACCAGGCCGCCGTCGTCCTCCACCGAGCTGCTCACCAGCACCTCGCAGCGGTACCAGCGGGCGCCACCGGCCCAGGCGGCGCGGGTCGGCTGGGTCACCCCGATCCACAACCGGGAGGTCCGCCACGGCCCGCCCACGTAGGCCGTGGTCCGGGCGTCACAGTCCCGGTACGCCGCCCGCGCCCCCGCCGAATCCGGGGCCGGCGGGTCCGGCGCCTCGGCCGCGGGGCTGGGATAGGTGCCGACGTACACGGTCTCGGTGCGGTGCTTGAGCTTGCAGTCGACCTCTTCGTAGGTCGACCGGGCGCCGAAGGTGGCGAAGTTGGCCAGGTGACAGGTCTGCGCCGCCGGGGTGAAGCCGGCCGGTACCCCGATCGCGGCCCAGCCGTCGGTGAGGTCGCCGTCCACGCCGGCCGGATTGCCGCAGCCGCCGGCGAGCACCAGCGCGAGCAGGCTCAGCGCCGCCGCGACCGGCCACCGCCGCGAACGGGGCAGCCGGGGCAGGTGTCGCATGTAACCGAGCCTCCCGAGCGGCCGACGCTGTCCGATTTGTCGATCATAGGGCAATCGACCGGACACCACGGCGCCTTGGCGAAGACCTCGGCCCTCCGTCAGCCGACGAGCAGGGCGCCGTCCGCGCGTACCGGATCGCCGGCCATGCCCTCGACCACCGCGGCCGGGTCCGCGCCCAGCTCGATGATCTTGTTGGCCGCGTCCACGTGCACGATCCGCGGCTCGTACGACCGCGCCTCGGCGTCCTGGAACTGCCCGTAGGAGATGAGGATGACCAGGTCGCCGGGGTGCACCAGGTGGGCCGCCGCGCCGTTGATGCCCAGCACGCCGGTGCCCCGCTCGCCCGGGATCACGTACGTCTCCAGCCGCGCGCCGTTGGTCACGTCCACGATCGCGACCTGCTCGCCGGGCAGCAGATCGGCCGCCTCCATGAGGTCCAGATCCACCGTCACCGAGCCCACGTAGTGCAGGTCGGCCTGGGTCACCGTGGCCCGGTGGATCTTGGACTTGAGCATCGTACGCAGCATCAGGCGGCCTTCCCCAGCAGCACCGGAACGTTGTCGATCAGCCGGGTCGCGCCCACCTTGGCCGCGACCAGCAGCCGCGCGGGCCCGTCGGCGGGCGCCGGGCCGAGCAGCGGGTCGGTGAGGGCGAGATAGTCGACCCGCACGCCCGGCTCGTCGGCGAGGATCTTGCCGGCCGCCTCCAGCACGCTCCGCGCGTCCGTCTGCGCCGCGCCCTCCCGCAGGGCGTGCGACAGGGCGAGCGCCGCCCGCCGCTCGCCGGCCGACAGGTAGCGGTTGCGGCTGGACAAGGCCAGACCGTCGTCCTCCCGGACCGTCGGCACGCCGATGACCTCCACGCCGATCTCCAGGTCGTGCACCATCCGGGTGATCAGGGCCAGCTGCTGGAAGTCCTTCTCGCCGAAGAACGCCAGGTCGGCCCGGGTCAGCAGGAGCAGCTTGGCGACCACGGTGAGCATCCCGGCGAAGTGCCCCGGCCGGCTGGCGCCCTCCAGGATCTCGCCCAGCGGGCCCGCGTTCAGCGTCACCTGCGGCGACCCGCCCGGGTACATCTCGTCGCGGTCCGGGGCGAACACCAGGTCGACCCGCTCGGCCCGGCAGGCCTCGACGTCGGCGGCCAGGGTCCGCGGGTACTTGTCGAAGTCCTCGTTCGGCCCGAACTGCAACGGGTTCACGAACACGGTGACGATGACGAAGTCGCCCCGCTCGCGGGCGACCCGCATGAGCCTGCGGTGCCCCTCGTGCAGGGCGCCCATGGTCATAACCACGGCCACCCGGCCGCTCGCGGCAGCCCGGGCCGCGGCGAGCTCGGCGCGGGTGTGAACAAGCGCAGTCATGCTGTGCCCCCTTTTCGCATGCCCTTCTGGCCCTCACCGTCACGGTCGCGGCACACGCCCGCCAGGCGTGGCTCGGTGCAGTCGGTCATGCTGTCCACCCCTTTCGCATGCCCTTCTGGCCCTCGCCGTCACAGTCGCGGCACACGCCTGCCAGGCGTGGCTCGGTGCAGTCGGTCATGCGGGACTCCCTACGGTCGCCTGGGCGAGGACATCCATCAACAGCGCCGCGTCCTGCGGCCGCAGCCGCCCCGCGGCGATGGCCCGGTCGGCGGTGCGGCGGGCCAGCGCGAGATAGGCCGGTACGGACTCCGGCGCCAGGTGGCGCAGATGCTTGCCCACGGTGCCGGCGTCACCCCGCGACACCGGCCCGGTCAGCGCGGCGTCGCCGAGGCTCAGCGCGTTGTCCAGGGCGGCGTGCAGCAGCGGCGAGAGCACCGTCGCGGGCCGCTCGACGCCGGCCGCGCGCAGCTGGTCGGCGGCCTCGTTGACCAGCGTGACCAGGTGGTTCGCACCGTGCGCGAGGGCCGCGTGATAGAGCGGACGCGCCGGCTCGGCGATCCACTCCGGCACGCCGCCGAGGTCGGTGACCAGCCGCGCGGCGAACGCCCGGTCCCGGGCCGTGACGCCCCAGGCGATGCCGGGCAGCCGGTCCAGGTCGGCGTCGGCGCCGGTGAAGGTCATCGCCGGGTGCAGCGCGAGGCCGTCCACGTCGCCCAGCACCGCGAGACCGTGCGCGCCCGAGGTGTGCGCGACGACCGTGCCCGGGTGCAGCGCGCCGGTGGCGGCCAGGCCGGACACGACGGCGCCGAGGTGGTCGTCCGGGACGGCGAGCAGCAGCAGATCGGTGGCGGCCCGGGCGACCTCGTCGGCGGGCCGGATCGCGGCGCCCGGCAGGAGGCGCTGAGCGCGTTCCCGGGAGGCGGCGGAGACGGCGGCCGCGGCGACCACCCGATGGCCGGCGTCGGCGAGCGCGGCGCCCAGTACTGCGCCCACCCGGCCTGCCCCGACGACACCCACGACCAGTGGGCGGGCGCGCTTTGCGGCGCGCGGCACAGCGCTCATTGAGAGATCCAGTCCTCGGTGTCAGTGCGCCTTCAGACCGCTCAAGGGCGGCGGTGGGGCGGTTGGACGGGGTACCGGTCGAGGCAAGTATGCGCCGATGTAACACGCTCGTGACAAGGGCGTGTGAACAACTGCACGGGGGGATTGCGCCTAGATTGGCAGGCGTGAAAAGCCTGGGCTGGAGAGCCGCGATGAGCTCCGCGCTGTATGGCCCGGACGGCTTCTTCACCCGGCCCGCCGAGGGTCCCGCGGACCACTTCCGGACCAGCGTGCACGCCTCGCCACTGTTCGCCGGCGCTCTGCTGCGACTGATCCGCGCGGCGGACGACGCCCTCGGCCGGCCGCCGGTCCTGGACGTCATCGACGTGGGCGCCGGCCGCGGCGAACTCCTCGCCGCGTTGCAGTCGCTGCTCGGCGCCGATCCCGCCGACGAGCTGTCCCGGCGGGTCCGGTTCACCGCCGTCGAGGTGGCCGGGCGCCCCGCGGACCTGTCCGCCGGCCTCCGCTGGCGGCGTTCCCTGCCGCGGGGCGTGACCGGGGTGCTGCTGGCCACCGAGTGGCTGGACAACGTGCCGCTCGACGTGGCCGAGGTGGACCACCGCGGCCGGGTCCGGCGGGTGCTGGTGGACCCGGACACCGGGCACGAGACGCTGGGCCCCGAGGTGGACGCGGCGGACCGGTTCTGGCTGGCCCGGTGGTGGCCGGCGGCGCGGCCCGGGGACCGGATCGAGATCGGCTGGCCCCGCGACGCGGCCTGGGCCGACGCGGTCGCGGCCCTGAGCCGGGGCTGCGCGCTGGCGGTCGACTACGGGCACCTGCGCTCGGCGCGGCCCCCGCTCGGCACCCTGACCGGCTACCGGGACGGGCGGCAGGTGCCCCCGCGCGCGGACGGCAGCACGGACATCACGGCTCACGTGGCCGTCGACTCGGCCGCGGCGGCCACCGGGACCGCGTACCGGATCATCAGTCAGCGCGCCGCGCTGCGCGGGCTCGGGGTCGGCGGTGGCCGGCCACCGCTGGAGCTGGCCCGCACCGACCCGGCGGCCTACCTGCGGGCGCTGAGCGCCGCGGGCGCCGCCGCCGAGCTCACCGATCCGGCCGGCCTGGGCGGGCACTGGTGGCTGCTGCACGAGGTCGGCATCGAGCTCCGTGGGACGATGCTCCCATGAGCGACCTGCGGGAGATGACCGTCGGGACCGGGTCCGGGCTGGACACCGCCGACATGGTGCTCAACATCGGCCCCCAGCACCCGTCCACGCACGGCGTGCTCCGGCTCAAGCTCACCCTCGACGGCGAGCGGGTGACCGCCTGCGAGCCCATCGTCGGCTACATGCACCGCGGCGCCGAGAAGCTGTTCGAGGTGCGCGACTACCGGCAGATCATCGTGCTGGCCAACCGGCACGACTGGCTGTCGGCGTTCGCCAACGAGCTGGGCGTCGCGCTCGCCGTCGAACGGCTCATGGGCATCGAGGTGCCCGAGCGCGCGACCTGGCTGCGGATGGCGCTGGCCGAACTCAACCGGGTGCTCAACCACCTGATGTTCCTGGGGTCGTACCCGCTGGAGATCGGCGCGATCACGCCGATGTTCTACGCGTTCCGCGAACGGGAGACGCTCCAGGCGGTCATGGAGGAGGTCTCCGGCGGCCGGATCCACTACATGTTCAACCGGGTCGGCGGGCTCAAGGAAGAGGTCCCGGCGGGCTGGACGACGCGGGCCCGCACGGCGATCGACGAGGTCCGGCGCCGGATGCCGGACATCGACCGGCTGATCCGGCGCAACGACATCTTCCTGGCCCGCACGGTCGGGGTCGGCGTGCTGACCGCCGAGCAGGCCGCCGCGTACGGCGCCTCCGGCCCGGTCGCCCGGGCCAGCGGCCTGGACGTCGACCTGCGGCGCGACGAGCCGTACCTGGCGTACGGCGAGCTGGACGTGCCCGTGGTGACCCGTACGGCCGGCGACTGCCACAGCCGCTTCGAGGTACTGCTGGACCAGGTGTACGTGTCCCTGGACCTGGCGCAGGAGTGCCTGGACCGGGTGGACCGGATCAGCGGCCCGGTCAACGTGCGCCTGCCCAAGGTGGTCAAGGCGCCCGAGGGGCACACGTACGCGTGGACCGAGAACCCGCTCGGCATCAACGGCTACTACCTGGTGTCCCGGGGCGAGAAGACCCCCTGGCGGCTCAAGCTGCGCACGGCCTCGTACGCGAACGTCCAGGCGCTGGCCACGCTGATCCCGGGCTGCCTGGTGCCGGACCTGATCGCGATCCTGGGGTCGATGTTCTTCGTGGTCGGGGACATCGACAAGTAACGCCCGCTACCAGCGGCCGCGCTGCTCGTGGCTGCGCGGCGCCCAGCCGTGGTCGGCGGCCAGGGGGTCGGGGCCGTACTGGTCGGCCCGGCCGTGGGCGCCGGCCGGCCGGCCGTAGGTGGTCGCCGGGGGGCTGTCATCCTCGGAGGGCTGGTCGTAGCCCTCGGCGTCCGGCTGCGGGTACTCGTTGTCGAGCAGGAAGCCGCCGGACGCGTCCTGGGCGAAGAAGGGTGAGCTCACGGCGCCGAAGCCGCCGGGGTCCGGGCGTTCGCGGGTCCCGGGATCGGGGTAGTCGTAGTTGCCCGGAGCTGTCCAGGCGGCGGCGCCGGGGTCGTATCCGGCGGCGTCATAGCCCTGCTCCTCCTCGGCGGAGCCGAGCGCACCGGTGTTCAGGACGGTGCCGTAGGGATCCGGACCGGTCGCCGGATCGCCCAGGCCGTAGCGGGCGAGGTCGGTGCCCGTGTCGGGGGCCGCGTGCCGGCGCGAAGGCCGCGCCTCGGCGGGCGCCTCGGCCGCGTAGCCGCCGGCGTCGTCTTCGGCGGCTGACCCGCGCTCGGCCCACGCCGATCCGGACGGTCCGGGACCGTAGGAGTGGGACGGCGAGTCGTCGTGGACGTCCTGATAGGCGCGACCACCCGCGGGCGGGACCGATGCGGAGCCGCGCTGACGCGGAGCCACGCCGGCCGGCACCGCAGCCGCCGCCACCGACGCGGAGCCTACTGATGCGGAGCCCACCGACGCGGAGGCCACCGCGGCGCGGGCCACCGACGGGTGGCCCCCGGCCGGAGCAACGGAAGCGGTAGCCACCACCGGCCGGCCCGCCGCGATCGGCCCACCCGCACCCGGCCCGGCAACCCCGGGCCCGCCACCCGGTCCGGGGACAGCAGGCCCACCCGCACCCGGCCCGCCAACCCCAGGCCCACCCGGCCCGGCGAACCCAGGGCCACGCGCGCCCGACCCGGCGAAAGCAGGCCCACCCGGCCCAGCAAACCCAGGGCCACCTGCGCCCGGCCCGGCAAACCCGGGCCCACCCGCGCCCGGCCCGGCAAACCCGGGCCCACCCGCGCCCGGCCCGGCAAATCCAGGGTCGCCCACTCCAGGCCCGCCGGATCCCGGCCCGGCGACACCCGGCCCGGTGGCGCCCGGCCGGGCCACACCCGCGGCCCGCGCCCCCGCCGGCGCCAGACCCAACGCCGGCGATCCCGCCGCGCGCATCCGGGTCATCTCGTCCTGCAGGGCCTGCACCCGCCGGCCCGAGGCCCGCACCCCGGCGGCGATCTCCTCGCGGAGCTCGTCCCGCAGGATCGCGGCCTGGTCCTCGGCGTCCATCCGCAGCAGCACCGGGTCGTTGCGGACCAGCAGCGCGGCGCCGATCAGCACGACGCAGACGGCCACGAGCAGCACCGCGAAGCGGATCGAGCTGTCGCTGCCGCCGAGCAGGGCCACCAGCGCGGCGATCGGGGCCAGGCCGACGCCGGCCCAGATCAGCACCGTGAGCAGGCGGGTGTGCTGTGGCGCCTCGGCGTCCCGGTCAGGCATGGTCGCAGATGCTACCGAGAGCGGCACCCGTCACGAAACGGGCGGATGCCGGGCACCGCGTACGGTGCCCGGCATCCGGGGCGGATCGGTGCGGCGGGGTCAGCCGGCGGCGAGGGCGCCGTCCGAGCTGAAGACCAGGCCCACGCTGATGGTGCCCTGCTTGAGGCCGGTCTTGGTGAGCGGGCCGCCCGCGTCGAGCGAGCTGAACTTGCCCGCCTGGAAGTTGTACGTCTCGACGAGACCCTGCTGGCACTTGGGCCGCTGCGGGCACTCCGGCGGGCCACCCAGGACGGTGGCGGCGCCCGAGCACTTGGCGGCCAGGTCGGACAGCGTCTTGACGCCGTACTTGGTGGCGAACGCCTCGGTGGTGGCGAACGCGTTCTGGTCCTGCGCCGTGGACGGCTTGCCGAAGACCAGGCCGACCTTCGCGCCCAGGGCGGTGAGGTTGGTCATCGTGGTGTCGAGCTGCGGCGAGGACGGGTCCTTGGCGTCCTTGCCGTCGACCTTGCCGGAGAGGAACGTCGCCAGCGTGGCGGCGTACTCGGGGACGACGTCGATGTCGCCCTTCTCCAGGGCGGGCTCGTACAGCTCGCGGTTGCCGATCTGCTGGACCTTCACCTTGTAGCCCGCGGCGGTCAGGGCGATGTTGTAGAGCTCGCCCAGCGTCGCGTTCTCGCTGAAGTTGGCGGCGCCGACCGTCAGGTCGCCGCCGGGGCCCTTCTCGATGCCCGCGGTGAGGTTGTTGGCCGTGGCGAACTCCTCGGCCGCCGCCTTGGACGACTTGCGGTCGATGTCGACGGCCTTGTTCAGCTCGATCAGCTTGGTCGTGTCGAGCGCCGCGGAGACCTTGTCGAGGGCCGCGATCAGCTGCGGCGACGAGGACTTCTTGTTGATCGCGGGAACGACGTTGTCGGTGTTCTGCAGGGTCTTGTCGTCGGTCAGGACGACGAGCTTGTCGCCGGCCACCGGGGCGCAGCCGTTGCCGGCGGCCGAACTGGCCGGCGCCTCCGTGCCGGAGGAGCCGGACTCGCCGCAGCCGGCGAGGATGACGGCGGCGGTCATGAGGGTGCCGGCCGTCAGGAGCAGGTGTCGACGCATACTGCCGCCTTCTGTGTCCCGGCCCGGCCGAGGTGGCCGCGCCGCGTGTCCGACGGGCAGTCGATCTTCGATGCCCGTGTGGTCTTCAGTTGTGGGCCGCCCAGCGGCTCGGTTTCATTCGTACCCGCTGGGTGTGACAAGTTTCGTAACGATGCGAGACCATTACCCGGCCGGGGCCGCCGCGGTGGGCCGGCTGGGCCGGCCCGTCCGGAGCGCAGCCGGTGTCACCAGCCGTTGTACGCCGGCGAGCACCGCTTCCACCAGCAATGCGAGCAGCGCCACAACGATGCCGCCGGCCACGATCTGCCCGCCGCCGCCGTTGCTCATCCCGATCCCGAAGCCGGCCGAGATGATCTCGCCGAGCCCGCCGCCGTTGACGAACGCGGCCAGCGCCGCCGTCGCCACCACCTGCACCGCCGCGGTGCGCAGCCCGGCCGCCAGATACGGCACGGACAGCGGCAGCTCGACCCGCCGCACCAGCTGACCGCCGGACAGGCCCATGCCGCGCGCCGCGTCCCGGGTCTCCGGGTCGATCTGCCGCAGCCCGGTGTACGCGTTGGCCAGCAGCGGCGGCACCGCGAACACCGCCAGCGCGACGACCACCGGCGGCTTGCCGAACCCCAGCGGGGTCAGCGGCAGGATGGTGAGCAGGGCCAGGGTGGGCACGGCCAGCGTCAGGTTGGCGAAGGTGATCACCGCGCCGCCGCCGCGCCCGCGGTGGCCCAGCCAGATGCCCAGCGGCCAGCCGATGGCGCAGCCCAGCAGCACCGCCCACAGGCTGATCAGCAGGTGCTCCTGGAGGCGGTCCAGCATGCCGCCGGGGTTGGTCCAGTTGAGCGGGTCGTTGAGCCAGACGAAGCCCTCGTGGAAGTAGTTCACGCGGCGCGCTCCCGGGCCCAGGGGGTGAGCAGCCGGCCCAGGCCGGCCAGGGCCAGGTCGAGGACCAGGGCCAGCCCGACGCACAGGATCGTCCCGGTCATGATCTCGGCCTTGTAGAAGTTGTTCCGGAAGCCGCCGAGGATCATCTCGCCGAGGCCGCCCTTGCCGATCAGCGAGCCCACGGTGACCAGCGCGACCGTGGAGACGGTGGCCAGGCGCAGGCCGGTGAGGATGCCGGGCAGGGCCAGCGGCAGCTCGATGCGCCAGAGCCGGCCCAGGCGCCCGTAGCCCATGCCGGCCGCGGCGTCGCGGACCTCCGCGGGGACCTGGGTGAGCCCGGCCAGCGCGTTGCGCACGAGCACCAGCAGCGCGTACAGCACCAGGGCGATCAGCACCGAGGTGTCGCTGGTGGTGCCGACCGCCGGGGCGACCAGCGCGAGCAGGGCCAGCGACGGGATCGTGTAGAGGATGCCGGAGAGTGCGAGAATCGGGCCGGTCAACGGTCGCCACCAGTAGGAGACGACCGCGAGCGGCAGTGCGACGATCAACGCGATGATCACCGCACGGGCGGTCAGACCGGCATGGAACTGCAGCGCGGACAAGATCTCGGACGCGTTGTCGTGGACATAGCGCCAGGAGAACCACGGATTTCCCGGCCCGCCATCAGCGGGGGCGGCCAGGGGCCACGCAGGCGCCGGGCCCCTCGACAGGAAGGACATACGTGGACGCTACCGCGATCAAGGACGCCGGCGCTGGCCGGACCGCGGCCTCCATCACGCTCGAGAACATCGGGAAGGTCTATCCGGACGGGACCGTGGCGGTCGGCGACATCAGCCTGGAGGTGAGCGCGGGCGAGCTGGCCGTGCTGATCGGACCGTCCGGGTGCGGCAAGTCCACCGTGCTGCGCATGATCAACCGGCTGATCGAGCCGTCCAAGGGCCGGATCCTGATCGACGGCGCGGACGTCGCGGCGCAGGACCCGGTCGAGCTGCGCCGGCACATCGGCTACGTGATCCAGAATGTGGGGCTCTTCCCGCACCAGAGCATCCGCACCAACATCGGCACGGTCCCGCGGCTGCTGGGCTGGGACCGCAAGCGGATCCGGGAGCGCGCGGACGAGCTGCTCGAGCTGGTCGGCCTCGACCCGAACCGGTACGGCGGCCGCTATCCGCACGAGCTGTCGGGCGGCCAGCGCCAGCGCGTCGGCGTGGCCCGCGCGCTCGCCGCGGACCCGCTCGTGCTGCTCATGGACGAGCCGTTCTCCGCGGTGGACCCGATCGTGCGGGGCCGGCTGCAGGAGGAGTTCCTGCGGCTGCAGGCGTCCGTCCGCAAGACCATCGTGCTGGTCACCCACGACATCGACGAGGCCGTCCGGCTCGGCGACCGGATCGCGGTGCTGGCCGAGGGCGGCCGGCTGATGCAGTACGCGACCCCGGCCGACCTGCTCAGCCGGCCGGCGACGGCGGCGGTGAGCGAGTTCGTCGGCACCGACCGGGGCATCCGGCGGCTGGCGGTCACCGGCGTACGCGAGGCGATGCGCCCGGTCGGGCAGATCGAGGAGATCGAGCGGCTGCCCACGGTCGACGTGTCCGGCACGCTCTACGACGCGCTCGCCGCGATGCTCACCGGGGACGCGCTCAACGTGGTGGTGCTGGAGGACGGCACGCCGGTGGGCACGGTGTCCCGCTCGGCGCTGTTCGACGCGCCCAGCGCCGAGGCCACCGCGACCGCGTGAACGGCACCGGCCGGCCCGCGGGGGCCGGCCGGGACGTACGCCGGCGGTCCTAGCGGGTGCCCCGGCGGCCCCCGAGGGTGGCGAGCCCGACGATCCAGCCGATGAACAGCCCGTACGTGGCGCCCTCGCCGGCCGTCCGGAACGCGCCCAGCAGCGACGGGTTGGCCAGGAACAGCGTGGTCAGCAGCGCGGCGAAGCCACCGGCGAAGATGTACGCCGCCCAGCCCGCGAAGAACTGGCTGACCGTGCCGCGGGCCCGGGCCAGCTGGGAGCCGGGCAGCAGGTAGAGGAAGAGCAGCGTCAGCACGACCACCAGGATCGCCTTGAGGTCGCCGATCACGATGGAACGCAGCGAGTCGTCGGAGTCGAAGCGCCAGTGCGGCCAGGCCAGCAGGCGCAGCCACCAGCCTCCGGCGGTGTCCGGGTCGGTGTTGTCCTGGGCCCAGTCGGCGTACCAGGGGCTGCCGAAGACCAGGACGAGTATCAGCGCGGCTATCGTGCCCGCGCCGGGCGCAGTCTTGTAGCGGTTGGTGAGAGCCATGAACCCGTCAATTCCCAACGGATTCCGGTCACCAAACGCCCCGGAACTGATATCCGTGAATGTGAGCCTTGCGGGGGTGTCAGTGCTTTTGCAGGTAATCGATGAACGCCGCCCGCAGCAGCGGCTCCTGCTCCCCGTACCCGTGTCCGGTCAGTTCACGCCAGAGCGCGACCGCTTCGTCGACGGTCGGGCCGACGGTGTTCGGCGCGCCGTCCAGCGTCGCCGCCTCGTCCGCGTCCGGCAGGTGCTTGAACACGCCCCAGAAGAAGCTCAGGTCGCGGCGCTCCCGCGCCTTCGCGAAGGCCCGCTCACGCAGTTCCTCGGTGGGCAGGGCGTCCAGTTCGGCGAAGGTCGAGTCGGTCATGCTGCCAGCATAGGGCGGCCGGGCGGCCCGTTCAGCGGGCACTGCCCCAGGGCCCCTCGTCCCAGCGCAGCGGCCTGTTCTCCGGCGGCTCGGCCGAGGTGGACCAGGGCTGCGGCATGTCCGGCGTCCAGCTGGTGCCGGCTGAGGCCGCGGCGTTCCAGTCCGTCGCCGCGGGCACGGGCAGCGGGCGCCCGTACGTCTCGACCAGGCGGGTGACGATCAGGCCGCCGCCGACCGCGCAGGCCCCGATGGCGAACAGCGCGATGTCGAAGTCGCGGCGGGCCGCGTAGTCGAGGAAGAGGGTCAGCCCGGCCACCGCCAGCAGGGTGCCGAAGATGCCGCCGCGGCGGCCGTACGCGCTGGTGCCGGCGAGCAGCGCCGCGCCGAAGGCCAGGCCGGTCCACTCCAGGCCGGTGCCGGGCGCGATCGGGGCGGCGGACTGGGCGGCCATGAGGATGCCCGCGCCGACCGCGAACACCGAGGAGAGCACCAGCGCGACGATCACCGGGAACGCCGCGGCCACCCCCCGCCGCAGGGCCGGGTCGCCGGCCGGCCGCTGCCGTCCGACCAGCCGCCGGATCGGCATGACGGTGCCCAGCGCGCCGCCGATGACGGCGAGCAGGGCGAAGCCGCCGAACAGGAAGAACGCCTGGTTGGCCGGGTCGTAGCCGGCCTGGACCGTGACCGGCGCGGTGCGCAGCTGGTCGTAGACGATGACGCCCATGGCGGCGGCGAGCGTCGCCGTCCAGCCGGGCACGTGCAGCACCAGCACGACGACGGCCACCACCAGGCCGCCCGCGGCGGCCACGATCAGCGCCGGCACGGCGGCCTGGAGCAGGCCCTTGTCGCCGTTCTCGGCGAAGTGCAGCGCGGCACCCAGGGCGATCGGGCCGACCGCGAGGTTGGGTACGCCGGCGCGCAGCGTCAGGCCGGCCCCGAGGGCCAGCAGGCCGAGCGAGGCGCCGGTGATGAGCAGCGTGTCCAGGGCGGGGCGGCGCAGGCTGGCCGGGTCGAGCCGGTAGAGCAGGTACGCGATCGCGGCGACCGCCAGCAGCAGCACGATCTCCCAGCCGATGTGGATGCCCAGCCGGTCGCGCCCGTCGTCGAGCTCCGCGGCGCCGCGGCGGCCCGGCTCGGTGGCCGGCGCGACCAGCTGCACGCCCTCGCCCTCGTCCGGATCGAGGTCGCGCCGCCGGGCGCGGAAGTCGGTGGCCGCGAGCCCGGCCCGGTACGCCGCCGGGTCACTCTCGCCCTGGTCACCGGCAGTACGCCGATACGTGGTCTCGTCGTAGGCCATCCCGCACACCTCCTTCGCCGCCGGCACAGCATACGGACAGGAGGTGCGCTCGGTTCAAGTGTCGAATCCGAGCTGGTCAGGACCGTCCGGCTTGCCGGTCCGACCCACCGCCGCCCTGCTGCTCGGGCTTGTCCGGCACCCGGCAGGAGCGTTCCAGCCACAGCGCCGCGCCGACCAGCGCGAGCGCGGCGGCGACCCCGGCGATGGCGGCGGGCACGTCGTCGCGCGCGGCCTTGGTCGGCTCCAGCGTCAGCCAGGCCAGCAGCCCGGCGGAGAAGCCGGCGAACAGCGCACCGGCCAGCGACGACGCCTTGGCCAGTACGGCGTACCGGGCCACGGCCAGCGGGTCCACCCGGGGCGCGCCGGGCTTGCGCTGGATCCGCGCGGCGGTGTTCTGCGCGAGGATCGCCTCGACCACGGCCAGCGTGCCGAGCACGATGATCGGCAGCCAGGGCAGCCGGGGCATCTGCGCGTACAGGGAACTCAGCAGCAGCCAGCCCACCGCGGCGGCCGCCAGCCCGGCCACCACCAGGACGGACAGGCTGGTCGGCCGCATCGACGGGTCGGGTGCGCCACCGCCGGGATTGCTGCTCACTCCTGTGACTCTAACGGCAGATCGGGCCGCGGGGTCAGTGCGTTGGCGTCCGCGGTGAGCTCCGGGGTGTTCAGCAGGTCGGTCACCCAGCCGTACCCGGGCAGCTGGGCGTAGGGCTGCAGGTCGAGCCACGGCTTGAGGACGAACGCGCGCTGGTGCACCCGCGGGTGCGGCAGGGTCAGCTCGGGGTCGTCGCTGAGCACCGGGGCGCCGTCGTCGCGCCACACCGCGATCACGTCGACGTCCAGCGTGCGCGGGCCGAACCGCCGCTGCGGATCCCGGACCCGGCCGGCGGCCGCCTCGACGGCCCGGACCCGCTCGAGCCAGCCGGCCGGCTCCGCCGCCGGGTCCACGGCCAGGACCACGGCGTTGAGGTACGCCGGCTGGTCGGCATCGCCCCAGGGCGGCGTCTCGTAGACCCCGGAGACCAGCACGACGCTCTCGCCGAGCCGGGCCACGGCGTCCTTCAGGTACGCGTACCGGTCGCCGAGGTTGCTGCCCAGCGAGAGGATCGCCCGGCTCATCGGGCCCGCCGGACGGTGACCGCCACGTCGGCGAACTCGTGCGGGATGGGCGCCTGCGGCTTGTGCACCGTGACCGTGGCGGCGGCGACCCGGGCGTCCGCGAGGCAGACCGCGGCGAGCCGGCCGGCCAGCGTCTCGATCAGGTTGACCGGTTCGCCGGCGACCACCGCGACGAGGCGGCCGGCCAGCTCGCCGTAGTGGACCGTGTCGGCGACGTCGTCGCTGGCGGCCGCCGCGGCCAGGTCCAGCTCCAGGTCGACGTCGACCACGAAGTCCTGACCGTCGCGGCGCTCGAAGTCGTAGACCCCGTGGTGGCCGCGGACGCGCAGGCCGTGCAGGGAGATGCGGTCGCTCACGGCGTGCCTCCGGTGGTCGGGCGGGCGAGGCGGGGGCTGCCGGTGGCGCGCCACACGGCCAGGGCGTCGACGGTCGCGCGTACGTCATGCACCCGGACGCCCCACGCCCCCGCCGCGACCGCCAGCACGGACGTGGCGATCGTCGCCGCCTCGCGGCCGTCCACCCCGCGCGGCTCGCCGTCGGGCCCGGCCAGCAACCGGCCGAGGTAGGTCTTGCGGCTGGCCGCGAAGAGCACCGGGTGGCCCAGGGCGATCAGCTCGTCCAGGTGGGCGCTGAGGGCCCAGTTGTGCTCGGCGTGCTTGGCGAAGCCGATGCCCGGATCCAGGATCAACCGGGCCGGGTCGACGCCCGCGGCGACCGCGTCGTCCACCCGTTGCTGCAGCTCGGCGCGCACCTCGGCCACGACGTCGTCGTAGTGGGCGAGATCGAGCATCCGCCGGGAGTGCCCGCGCCAGTGCATCAGGATCCACGGGCAGCCGGCGTCGGCGACCACCACGGCCATGCCCGGGTCGGCCAGGCCGCCGGAGACGTCGTTGACGATCAGCGCGCCGGCCTCGAGCGCCGCCGCGGCCACCTCGGCCCGGGTGGTGTCGATGCTCACCGGCACACCGGCGTTGACCAGCTCTTTCATCACCGGCAAGACTCGGGCCACCTCGGTCGGCCCGTCCACCCGCTCGGCGCCCGGCCGGGTCGACTCCCCACCGATGTCGATGAGGTCCGCACCGGCCCGGCGCAGCTCGAGGCCGTGCGCGACAGCCGCGCCGACGTCGGCGTACCGGCCACCGTCGGAGAAGGAGTCGGGCGTGACGTTGAGGACGCCCATCACCACCGGGTGATCGGGGTGAAGCAGCAGCTGCGCGGGCGTGGCGCTACCGGACGGATGGGTCACAGGGAGACGGTACCGGGCCTCGGGTTTCCGTACGGGTGTACGACTCGCGGTGCCCGTTTCGTCGCGTATTCGCCCTGGGGAGGACGGCAGGGCCTCGACGGCTCACTCGACGCGGTGCGCCGCGAGTAGGACCATATGGGCGTCGCTGTCAGCCGGCACCGTCGGGAGGTTCACCGATGAACGCCACATCCTCTTCCGCGCGAGTCGTTGCGCCTGCACCGGGCTCCGGCCCATCCGGCCCCGCGCCGACTTCGACATCCTCCGGGCGCGCCTCGGGGCGCCCGGCAACGCACCGACCGAAGTCTTTCTCCCCAGTGGGCTCGCCCGATTCACGCCGGCCAGAGACGTCGCGGCCGGCCGGCGGTCGCGCCCTGGGAGAGAAACGGAGAGAAAGGTGGCTACCGACAAACAAGATCACCGGCGAAGACCGGTCGCACCACCACAGGTCAGGAGGGCGGGTCGACACCGCCGGCCACGAGAGGTCCCTCAGCGCGCCCTGGGCGAGTGGGCACTCGCGGCTCTGCGGGTCACCGGCCAACTGGCCGCACTGCTGACCTTCCTCGATAACCACGACGCCCTCACCTGGGCGGCGAGGGCGATCGCGGAGATCAGCGAGGCAATGGGTCGTCTTGGCAGTTGATCCTTCACCGGCGGGCCCGCGCAGCCAGCGCGGGCCGGTCGCCAACCTCTCGACTCCGCGAGGAGTCTGCGGCAAGCATTGCGCGACGTACCCGAGCCGTCAATGTGATCCCGCCGCGATCATCCGGTAATCACCCGATTTACCCCGCGCAGGCGCGCCTCCTGGCCATGCCCCACAGATCGGCTGAACCGATACCGGGCGGGCGCCGTGTAGGTCGTACCAGCGATCGCCCGATCGCCTCTCCGCACCCCTACCCCGCACCCGACCGGGTGATCTTGCCGGATTCCGCTCCCGGGCACCGCCGCCCTGGTGAACAGCCCTCGGCCGCACGTTATCGAACGTGTGTACGATAGCGTGACTCATCTTCAGTCACGTGTTTACCTTGGGTAACGAATCAGGCAGGTTGTAGGTAAGAAGGACGGCCCGTACTCTTTGGACTGGGCATCATTGAAGGACCGAAGAGAGCAGACGGGCTTTGGGTAGGACAGGAGCGCCCTGAACAGCTCACTCGACGCGGTGAGCTGGAAGTAGCACCATATGGGCGTTGCCGTCAGCGAGGCTTTACAACTGCAGTGTGCGCGGCGCCCTCACGCCGGGCACCCGGGAGGTTTACCGATGATCGCCACAGAGCTCGCCACGCAGGTCGCCGCCGCCCTGCAGCAAGGCACCCTGGCCGCCCCCGAGCCCAAGGGCATCAACACCGAGGGCGTCGTCACCTTCTTCGCCAGCAACATCGCGCCGATCCTGCTGGCCGTGCTGGGCATCATCTTCATCGGCCGCGCCAGCCGCGGCGAGATCTCGAAGGTGCTCACCAGCTCCGCGATCGCCATCGTCGGCCTCGCGTTCATCGCCGGAGCCGCGACGTTGTTCTTCGTCGGCGACTACCTCATCAGCCTCATCTTCGCCTGAGGTTGCGGGCGGACACATGCGGCTGCGCACCGATGACGACATCTACCGGGCACGCCTTGTCTACCTGGGCCCGCCCGGCTACACGCTCCCCATGCACCTGCCGTACGCGCAGTATGGGATGTTCGTCCTACTCGTGCCGTTGTTCGTGTTTCTGCACTATCTCATCACGTTCCAGATCGACGCCTTCCCCGCCTGGGAGATCGCGCTGGCCATGGTCACCACCTCGTACGTGTTCCGGCACGTCGACCCCGACCGGCCGGCCCGGATGGTCATCCGTACCGCGCTGACCGACTGGCGTCGCACCCGCGAACCGGCCGTCGAGCAGCGCGACCCGAGACTTGTCGCCACGCGCATCAGGGTTCGGGAGGAGTTGGTATGACCAGTTTCGCCGCTCTCGTCGCCTGCCCGAACGGGGCCCGTTCATGACCGCTACCCCACCGCCCGGGCATTCCCGCGCGGAATCGTCCCTTCCGGGCAGGCAGAGTAACGCTGTGCGACCAGACAATCACTCTTCGGAGGAAGGGGCCGAGCAGGTGCCCGGCCCCGGCCACGGTGCGGTCGCCGTCTTCCAGGTGCCGCAGCCGGTCCGGCCCCGCCCCACCGGCGGCCCGCCGGTGGACCCGATGGACATCGATTCGCCGTTCCTCGACCTGTTCGCCGGCACGCCGGCCACGACCGCGCCGGCCGAGCCCGCGCTGCCGCCCGACGACCCGGACGCGGACTTCGACTTCGGGTTCGACTTCGACGGGCTGGACGCGGCGCGGGAGAACTCACCGACGTCCGGCGCCGGCAGCTCGGCTGTCAGGCCCACGAGCCCGGCTGCCGGGCCCACGAGCCCGGTTGCCGCCGCCACCGGCCCGGCGGGCACGACCGGCGGCACGGGACCGACCTCCACGCCGGGCGATCCGGTCTCCGACCGAGCTCTTACGCCCGGCAACCCGGGCGGCACGCCCGCCGGCCCGACCTTCACGCCCGGCAATCAGACCGCCGCGCCCACCGGCCACACCTTCACGCCCGGCGATCCGGCATCCGGTCGCACTTTCACGCCTGGCGATCCGGCCGCCGCCGCACCCGGCGATGCAACCGCCGAGCGGGATCACCGCGCTGCTCAGCAGGGTGGGCCGGCCGCTCAGCAGGGTGGCCTGGCCGCTGAGCGGGGTGGACCGGCTGCCGGGCACGGCGGCCTCCCTACCGATGCCGGCGGGTCGGTCTCGGCCCTCGCCGGGTTGGCTGCCGGCATCAATGGGTCGACTTCACCGGTCGGCGGCCCCGCACCGGCGGCCGCAGCATCCATGCCCGGAGCTGTGGATATCCAGCCCTCTTCTGCCGCCGGCTCCGCCGGGCAGTCCCCCGGCGCCGGTGACGCTGCCGGCCACTCCCCCGAAGCCGGCGACCCGGTCGGGCGTTCCCGCAGCGCCGGGGAAGCCGACGTTACCGACCTCCTCGGACAGTCCGGCGCGCTCGACGACCGTCAGTCCCCCGGCCAGGGCGGCCACGCTCCGCAGCCGCCGGCCACCGCGCCTCCCGCCGTACCACCGTCGAACGGCGCCCGACCCGGCAGCAGGCCGGCCGACGCGCCCGTCTCGCCCTATCTGCCCGCGCCCAGCGGGCCCGCGGCCGACTTCTACGACGAGCACGCGGCGGCCGACTCCGACTTCGACGACTGGCCCGAGGAGGTCCGCCCCGGCGCGCTGCCGACGGTCGCCGCCGCGCCTGTGCCGGAGCCGGCCGTGCCGCTGTGGCAGAGCACCGGCACGCCCGGGGTGACGCCCGTGGCGGCCGTCGAGGCGTACCGTCCGGCCGAGGGCGTCCACGCGGATCTGCCCGCGCCCATGCCCGAGAAGGCGCCGGCGCAGCGGCCCGAGCAGGCCCCGGCCAGGCGCCGCGGCCGCCGGCACCGTGACGAGCCGGCGAACCTGCCCGCGGTCCGGAAGAAGAACGAGGTCAAGGCCGCGCCGCTGCGGCCGCACAAGCTCAAGTTCAGCGACCGCGACCCGGCCATCGAGCTGGAGATCAGCGAGATCGCCGGGCACCTGACGTTCACCCAGAGCACGGTGACGGCCTGGTACTCGCTGCCCGAGGTGCGCTGGGCGTTCCGCCCGGACGCCGAGCGCGAGGCCCTGCTGTCCGCCATCTCCGAGCAGTACGCGGGCCTGGCCGGCTTCCGGCTGCACCTGCGGCGCACCAACCGGCCGTTCCCGGCCGACGAGTGGGCCCGCACGGTGGACTCGCACACCGCGAAGCCGCTGCCCGACGTCTCCGGCGCCACGTCCTGGTCCGATCACCTGGTGGCGGCCCAGCGGCACCTGCTCTCGGTCAACCACGCCGAGGGCCAGACGTACCTGGGCGTGACCTTCGCCCGCCGCTCGCTCGGCGACACGTTCTCCGAGCGCATCCTGCGGATGTTCGGCAAGGGCACCTCCGACGGGGAACGGCGCAAGCTGGGCCGCACCGTCGAGCAGTTCGACGAGGTGCTGAACGCGTTCGGCATGCGCGGCCGGCGGGTCACCCCGCAGGAGCTGGAATGGCTGCTGTTCCGTTCCGTGGCGCTCTGCATGTCGCCGCCCGGCCCGCTGTCGCCGGTCTCGAACGGCCACTGGGAACGCGGTGACCTGCTCGCCCTGACCGAGCAGGTGGAGCGCTACCGCACCCCGTACGGCTCCACGGTCAAGCTGGTCAACCGGATGACCGGCGAGGAACGGCACGTGGCCGTGCTGTCCGTGGGCCGGATGGAGCCGCTGGAGATCCCGGAGAAGCACGAGCCGTGGATGCACTTCCACGAGCGGCTGCCCTGGCCGATGGAGCTGTCCTCGCGCATCGACATCCTCGGCTCGAACAGCTCGTTCAAGAACCTCGAGCACCGGCTCCGGATGATCCGCTCGCAGCAGCTGGACTACGCCGAGCACGGCATCGACGCCCCGCCGGAGCTGGAACGCCTGGCCAAGCGGGCCCTGGTCATCGGCGACGAGATGACCACCGGCCTGCCGGTCGAGTCGGCCCGTGCGCACGGCTGGCACCGGATCGCCGTCGGCGGGCGCACCCGCGAGGAGTGCCTGGAGCGGGCCCGGCGCCTGATCCAGCTGTACTCCCGCGAGCTGCGCATCTCGCTGCAGCACCCGAAGAACCAGGACCAGCTGGCCCGCGAGTTCATCCCGGGCGAGCCGATCGCCAACACCGGCTACGTGCGGCGGATGCCGGTCAAGCTGCTGGCCGCGGCGCTCCCGCAGGCCGCATCCACGGTGGGCGACCGGCGGGGCGACCTGATCGGGCGTACGTCGGGCACCTGCCGCCGGCCGGTCTTCCTGGACCTGCACTTCCCGATGGAGGTCCGGGAACGTTCCGGCCTCGGGGTGCTGGTGGCGGAGCCCGGCGGTGGCAAGTCCACGCTGATGGGCGCGCTGGGCTACCTGAACGCGCGCCGCGGTGTGCAGGTGACGCTGCTGGACCCGTCCGGCCCGCTGGCCCGGCTGTGCGCGATGCCGGAGCTGCGGCCGTACTCGCGGGTGCTGAACCTGACCGGCTCGGAGCAGGGGACGCTGGCGCCGTACGCGCTGATCCCGACCCCGGTCCGCACCGAGTTCGCCACCGGCGCCGGCGGCGACCGCGAGTTCGAGATCGCCGTCTCCAACGCCCGCGCCGAGCGCCGCATGCTGGTGCAGGACATCTGCTCGATGCTGGTCCCGCCGCAGGTGGCCAAGGAGGCCTCCACCGCGACGCTGCTGCGGCACGCGGTCCGCCAGGTGCCCGCCGAGGAGACCTCCACCCTCGACGACGTCGTCGCCTGCCTGCAGGGTCTCGACGACGACGGCAAGGAGCTGGCCAACCTGCTCCTGGACACCGCCGAGATGCCACTGGCCCTGCTGTTCTTCGGCCGGCCGCCGGCGCACCTGCTCAGCGCCGACTCGGCGCTCACCGTCATCACGATGGCCGGCCTGCGCCTGCCCGACATGAAGATCGAGCGCGAGTACTGGTCGGCGGAGGAGTCGCTGGCGCTGCCGATGCTGCACACGGCCCACCGCCTGGCGGTTCGCCGCTGCTACGGCGGCTCGATGGCGTCGCGCAAGATGGTCGGCCTGGACGAGGCCCACTTCATGGAGGGCTGGCGCTCCGGCCGTTCGTTTCTGGTCCGGCTGGCCCGCGACTCCCGCAAGTGGAACCTGGCGGCTTTTGTGGCCTCCCAGAACCCCCGCGACATCCTCGGCCTGGACGTGCAGAACCTGGTGTCGACCGTCTTCGTCGGCCGGATCGCCGAGGACCAGGAGATCGCCTCCGAGGCGCTGCGTCTGCTCCGGGTGCCGGTCCACGACGGGTACGAGGCGACGCTGGCCTCGCTGTCCCAGGCGGACGCGTCGTCGTCGACCCGGCTGGGCTTCCGCGAGTTCGTGATGCGCGACGTGGACGGCCGGGTGCAGAAGGTCCGGGTGGACGTGTCGTACGTCGACGGCCTGCTGGAGTACCTCGACACGACACCGGCGGCCGCGAAGGCGACCCCGACCGCGATCGCGTCCCTGTCCGACCTGGAGGTCTGAGATGGTTCGGCGGGGATGCGCATTCGTCCTGACGGTGCTGGTGGCGGCGGTGGCGAGCATCGCCTGGGCGGTCGCCGCACCGTCGGCCGCGTCCGCCGGGCCGTTGCGCGCCCCGGGCGGCGCCTGCAACGTGGAGGAGTGGGGCAAGGACATCCCGGGCTGCGTCAACCGCCTGCAGGAGGTCGCCGGCGAGCGCGCGAGCTGCCTGAACCCGCCCACCCCGAGCACCCCGGACTCCGGCCTGGCGGGCTGGTTCGCCGAGCGCCCCGCCTCCTCGAAGCTCAACGGCCCGCAGGGCATCTACAGCCAGTACGGCTACGCCGGCTACAGCTACACGACGTACGACCTCGACGGCGGCTGCGCGTCCACCCTGGTGGAACCGGAGAGCAAGTTCGAGAGCACGGTGGCCAACGGCGAGTTCATGATCGCCACGGCGGTGATCGGCGCGTCCAACGCCCTGCGGGAGCGGGCGTGGGACCCGCAGGCGCTCTGGGGCTGGGCCGACCCGCTGGTCGACCAGGCCACCAAGGCCGTGTACGAGAAGGTCTTCAGCGTCTTCGGCGTGATCACCCTGGCCGTCGTGGGCCTCTACCTGATCTGGCGCTCGCAGCAGGCCGACATGGGCGCGGCGACGACGACCGCGGGCTGGGCCATCCTCGTCATGGTGGCGGTCACCGCCATCGCGGCGTGGCCGGTGCGGTCGGCCAACATCGCCGACCAGACCCTGGTCACGACCCTCGGCGTGGTGCACGACGCGGTCGGCCCGCGTGCCCAGGACATTCCGGAGGGCAAGTGCGACGACCCGACTCCCGGGGCGTGCGAGGACAACCGTCCGCCCGCCGTGCGGGCCAGTGACACGGCGACCGAAACCATGCTCTATCGCAACTGGCTGCGGGGGCTGCTCGGCTCCTCCGACAGCGTCACCGCCCAGAAGTACGGCCGGGCCCTCTACGACGCCCGGTCCTTCACCTGGGACGAAGCGCAGAAGATGCGGGACAACCCGGACACCCGCAAGCCCACGATCACCGCGAAGAACGACCAGTGGGAGCGCGTCGCCGAGCAGATCAGCCGGGAGGATCCGGAGGCCTACGAGTACCTCAAGGGCGTCAACGGGATGGACCGGATCGGCGCGGGCTTCATCGCCGTGCTGGCGTCGCTCATGTTCGCGATGTTCGACCTCACCGCGTCGCTGCTGGTGCTGCTCGGCTTCCTGATCTTCCGGTGGGCGGTCATCGCCGCGCCGATCCTCGGCACCGTCGGGCTGTTGCGCCCGGCGAGCTCCGGCATCCGCCGGCTCGGCAACGCGGTGGTGGCGGCCGTCTTCAACATCGCCATCTTCGGCACCGGCGCGGCCATCTACCTGTTCGCGGTGGATCTCATCATGAACACGGCTAGCCTGGCCGGCTGGCTGCAGGTCGTGCTCGTCTGGCTGGTCGGGGTGGTGGGCTGGCTACTGCTGCGGCCGTACCGGCGGATCACCCAGCTCGGCGGCAAGGACGGCACCGCGGCGATCACCTCCGCCGGCTCCTGGCACCGGCGGTTCTTCCGGGACATGCGGGAGGCGGCCAAGCTGGACGTGGTCGACGCCGGCGGCACGAACGAACCCCTGATCGGCAAGGGCCGCACGGTCTACGTCGACCAGAGCAATCTGCGTCCCGAGGCCCGGTTGGAAGACCCCGCGCACGGCTCGGCCGCGCGCGGCGGGCAGGCCCCGGCGCTGGTGCCGGAGCGGGGCAGCACCGCTCCGGCGGTACGTCCGGACGGGCACGAGTCGGGTCAGGACAGCGCGCAGCCCGGCGACCGCGCCCCCGTCCCCGCGTCCGCCACCCGGCAGCGCCGCCCGTCCACCTGGACCGAGCCGGACGTGGCCGAGCGACCCGCGTCCTTCGCGATCTACCGGCCGGAGACCGGGAGCACTACGCGTGAGCCGGCCACCCCGCGGGTGCGCACCGAGGCGAAGTGATCGTCGATGCCGCGCCTGCTGGAACGCAGCCTCACCGGACTCTTCCGCTCCCGCTGGGGCGTCGCCCTGGTGATCGCCGTCCTGGTGCTCGCGATCGTCGGGGTCGGCCGGATCTTCTCCGACGGGAGCACCGCGTCGCCGCTCACCGAGCGGGTCTCGACCGGCCCGACCGCCACGGTCGACCCCAGCCATGACGACGACGGCGTCATCGTGAACGACGAGCCGCCGCCCGAGCCCACGACCAGCCCGGGCAGCGCGGAACCGGAGGCGGTCGCCTACGCCTTCGCCGCGGCCTGGGTCGACCACAAGAACGTCTCGGCCAAGACCTGGCACAACGGCCTGGTGCCGAACGCGACCGAGGACCTCGCGGACGAGCTGAACGGCGTGGACCCGGCCGATGTGCCCGCCGACCGGGTGCTGGGCCGGCCCCAGCTGGTGCCGATCGGCGACGGCCTGGTCAACGCGGTCGTGACGGTCGACTCCGGCAAGCTCACGCTCCGGATGGTGGCCCCCCAGGGGCGCTGGCTGGTGGACGGCGTCGACTGGGACGGCCCATGAGCCTGCCGCGGCCACGCCGGGTGGTCCTCCTCATCGCCCTGGTCGCCACCCTCGCCCTGCTCTGCTGCGGCGGCACCGTGAGCGCGCTGCTGCTCGGCGGTTTCGGCGAGAAGAAGGAGGACCTCAGCCTGTACAGCTCGGGCTGCGGCACCGGCGGCCCGATCGACCCCGACGGCAAGCTGCCCCGCCTGAGCCAGTACGGGCCGGCGCAGATCAAGAACGCCGCGATCATCATCAACGTCGGCGCCACCATGAAGCTGCCGCCCCGGGCCTGGGTGATCGCTGTGGCCACGGCGATGCAGGAGTCCCGGCTCTCGAACCTGGGCTTCCTCGGCAAACGCAACGACCACGACTCCCTCGGCCTGTTCCAGCAGCGCCCGAGCAGCGGCTGGGGCACACCGAAGCAGGTCACCGACCCGGTCTACGCGGCGACCAAGTTCTACGAGAAGCTCCGGAAGGTGCCGAACTGGGACTCCCGGCCGCTGACCGAGGCGGCCCAGCGGGTGCAGATCAGCGCCTACCCCGACGCGTACGCCAAGCACGAGCCGGTCGCCACCCAGATCGTCAACCTGCTCGCCGACGGCGCGGCGAACGCCGTCGGCAACTCGGTGGCGATGGTCTGCGCGGCGGCCGACCAGGTCTCCGCCTCCGGCTGGACCAACCCGCTGTCGACCAAGGGCGAGGGCTCGGAGAAGATGACGGTGGGTTCGGGTTTCCGCACCGCCGACCGCCCGCACCACCAGGGGGTCGACCTGATCGTCGGCACCGGGACCCCGGTCCGGTCGGTGGCCAGTGGGGTCGTCTCTCGGATCAAGTGCGACGAGACGTTCAGCGGGAGGAAGGACTGTGACGTCCCCGGCTACTCCGGCAAGGGCGGGTGCGGCTGGATGCTGGAGATCCGGCACGCCGGCAACGTCATGACCCGCTACTGCCACCTCGTGCAGCGGCCGAAGCTGCGCACCGGCCAGCGGGTCGCCGCCGGCCAGGTCGTCGCGCTCAGCGGCACCAGCGGCAACTCCTCCGGCCCGCACCTGCACTTCGAGGTGCACCTGAACAACGGCCGGTCCAGCGTGAGCGCGGTCGACCCGGTGCAGTTCATGGCGCAGCACGGCGCGCCGCTGGGCGGGGCCCAGTGACCGGTGGTTCGATGCCCGACCCGTTCACCGGCTCCGAGTGGACCCCCGAGCCGCCGCGCCCGGTGGCCCCGACCGCCGCGATCATGGCGGGCCACCTGCGCGGGCGGCGGGTGCTCATCGGCCTGCCCGGGCACGGCTGGCGGGGCGACCTGCGCGCGGACGAGAAGGTCGTGCAGGGCAGCCGGACGTACGTGCCGGTGATGCCGGAGGCCGAGTGGTACCGGGCCGAGGCGGAGCAGACCGAGGTGTTCGCGCCGCTGGTGCCGGTGGAACGGGTCTGGGTGGAGGAGCTCGGCATCGCGGCCCTGAACGCCCCGCCCGGCGACGTCCTGTCCCGGCTGGTGTCCCTCGACGAGCCGCCGCGCCGCAATCCGGTCGCCGCGCTGGACGCGGCCGCCCTGACCGGCCGCCGGGTGGTGCAGTTGCTGGAGGACGGCGGCGAGCGCCGCGACCTGCGGGCGGTCACCGAGCTGCACACCAGCGACGAGGGTGACATCTGCGCGCGGGTGACGACGGAACTCGACTGGTACCGCTGGGGCTGGAGCGGCAAGACGCCGAGGACCCTCGAGGTGCCGGTCCACCTGCTCTGGGTGGAGTAGGGGTCAGGGCAGCTTGGCGGCGCTGCACACGCGCCAGCCGTCCTCATCGACGAGCGCGAACGTCCAGGGTTCCGTCCGCCGGCTCAACGAGGTGCCGCCCGATGAGCCGGCGATGACCAGGTCCGTCGCCACGGACCGGCGGTCTTCCCCGGCGCCGGAGACGATCAGCGTGCTCCAGCTGACATTGACCGTCACATTGAATTCCTTCTCGCGCTCGATCAGCTGGGTGCGCAACGCGGTGACCGCCGCGAGATCCAAGCCGTTCTTGCAGGTGAACAGGGCCGCCTCCTGATCATCCCGATTTACCAGATAAGCCCGCAGGAACTGGTCCACCACCGCGTCCGGCTTGCTCCGCTCGATCTTCGTGGCCTCGTCGTAGAACGAAATGAAGACCCCCACCCCGCCCAGGCACAGCAGCGCCAGGATCCCCGCCCCCATCGCCAGGAAAAGCCGCAGCCGCCGGTTTCGCGGCCGGCCCGCGGCGGGTACCGGCCCCGGCGGCGGGACCGCGGGCGGCGGGGGCTGGTTCGAGGGCTGCACCTCTCCCAGGTTAGTGGGTTCCGCTGTGGACCGGTGGCAGGCAGCCCGCCGGGTGGGTGACTCGGCCCGTACTGGGAGAATTGCGCATCGGCTGCGCAACGTCATCCCCCGGCCGGTGCAGGGTACGGTTTGAGCGCACACACGGAGGTGAGGCGGTGGAGTCGACGCGGCGCATCGATCAGGCCGCTGCCCTGCACCGCCAGGCGGAGGCCACCGCCGAGGCGGCCGCCGCGGCGCTGGAGTCGCAGGCGCCGTCCGCCGTCGACCCGCTCGAGCAGCATCATCTCGCCGAGGAGTTGCGGGCCGCCGCCGGTGAGCTGGCTCCCGGCTGGCTCGGCGCGCCCCTGGACGCCCAGTCGGCCACCACCCCGCTGGGCGGCACGTTCCCGCCGCAGTTCGTCCGGCTCGGCATGGCTCAGCCGCTCGACGACGCGCGTTTTCCCGCCCTCATCCCGCTGCTCGGCACCGGGCACCTGACCGTCGACGCCGACGCCCGCGACCCGCGGGTCGCCGGGCTGCTGCGCTGCCTGCTGCTGCGCCTGCTGGCTGCCGCGCCCGCCGGGTCGTTGCTGGTCCGCGCCGTCGACGGTACGGGCGGCGGCACGGTTTTCGCACCCTTCGCGGTGCTCGCCGACGCCGGCCTGCTCTCCCCGACCGCCACCGACCGCGCCCAGCTGCGGGACGTGCTCACCGAGGCCGAGAAGTGGCTGCGCCCGGTCCGCGGTGGCGCCGTCCGCCGGGGCCGGCGCGACCGGATGATGTTGCTGGTCGTCGCCAGCCTGCCGGAGATGACCGAGGGCGCCGACCTGGTCCGGATCGCCGCGCTGGCGCAGCAGGGGCCCGAGTCGGGGCTGCACCTGATCGTGGCCGGGTGGCCGCCGCCCCCGCTCACCCCGGAGACGACCCAGGCGCCGCTGCCGCGCACCACGCAGATCTCGGTCCGCAACCCGTACGCGGTGATCGGCGACCCGCCCGGGGTGACCTTCGGGTCGATCCCGGAGGCGAAGTGGCTGAACGCCCCCGTCTTCCTCGACGAGGACCCGCCGCCGCACCTGGTCGACGCGGTCTGCCGGGAGCTGGCCGCCCACTCCGCCGCGGCGTCGCAGGTGACCCTGGCCGACCTGCTGCCGGACCCGGCCGAGGAGATCTGGGGCGGGGACGCCGCCGCCGGGCTGGACACCACGGTCGGTCACGACGGCGACACCCCGCTGGTGCTGCGCTTCGGCGACCTGACGCCACACTGGATGGTCGGCGGCCGGTCCGGCGCCGGCAAGACCGCCTTCCTGATCAACGTCCTGTACGGCCTCGGCGCCCGGTACAGCCCCGACGAGCTGGGCCTGTACCTGCTCGACTTCAAGGAGGGCGTGTCGTTCGCCGAGTTCGTGCCGACCCGGCGGGACCGCACCTGGCTGCCGCACGCGCGGGCCGTCGGCGTCGAGTCCGACCGGGAGTACGGCCTGGCCGTGCTGCGCGAGCTGGACGCGGAGATGACCCGCCGCTCGGTGGCGTACAAGCGGGCCGGGGTGACCCGGTTCGCGGATCTGCGCGCCGTCGCCGCCGAGGAGGGCCGGGGCCGTCCCATGCCGCGGCTGCTCTGCGTCATCGACGAGTTCCAGGTGCTGCTGGCCGGCAACGACCCGATGGCCACCGAGGCGGTGCAGCTGCTCGAGTCGCTCGCCCGCAAGGGCCGCTCGTACGGCATCCACCTGATCCTGGCCAGCCAGACCGTGCTCGGCGTCGAGGCCCTGTACGCCAAGCGCGACTCCATCTTCGGCCAGTTCCCGGTGCGGATCGCGTTGCCGGGCGGCGGGGACGTGCTGGAGCCCACCAACGACTCCGCGGCCGGCCTGCCGCTGGGCACGGCGGTCGTCAACACGGCCGGCGGCCTCGGCGGTCCCCGGGGCGCCACCCGCGGCCACGAGCGCATCGTGCGCTTCCCCGACCCGCACGCCGACCAGGCCGTGCTCAGCGACCTGCGGCACAAGCTGTGGGGCGCCCGCGACCCGGAGGCCACACCGCCGCGCATCTTCGCCGGCTACGCCCGTCAGCACCTGGCCGACGACCCGACGTACCGCTCCGCGCTGGCCGGCCGGGGCGGGCGCCCGGCGGCGCTGCTGGGCCGGGTCATCGACGTGAGCCTGTCGACCGCCGCGTTCCCGCTGGACTCGTCGCCGGGGCGGCATCTGGCGGTCTTCGGCTCCCGGCCGGACGGCGCCGAGGTGCTGGAGGCGGCCGCCCGCAGCGTCGCCGCGTTCCACTCACCGCGTACCACCCGGTTTGTGATCTGCTCGCTGGTCGCCGAGGGCGACGAGATCGCCAAGGCCCTCGCGGTCGAGATCGGCCACCGCCAGGAGGTCGTCGTGGTGGACGCGGCCGGCCTGGCCGCGGAGCTGGAGCTCGCGCGGCCCGGCTACCGGGTGGTGTTCGGCATGGACGCGATGAGCCCGGGAACGCTGCCGTCGCTGCGGCGGCTGCTGCGCGAGGGCCCGGGCCGGGGCGTGCACCTGTTGTCGTGGTGGCGCGGCCTGCGCCGGTTCAGCGAGGAGACGGGCGGCAGCGCCGGCCGGGAGGACGTGGCCGGTCTGGTGTTCCTCAACGTGCCGCAGCAGGACGTATGCCTCATGGTCGGCAAGTCGCTGGACTGGCAGCCGCGGGAGAACCGCGCGCTGCTGCACGACCGGCACGCCGACCGTACGGTGACGATCGTGCCGTTCGTCGAGCCCGAGAGGGACCAGGCATGACCGGGCCGACCGAGCGCCCCGGCGCGGGCGAGGAGGCCGTGCCCGGTCGGGCCGGCGCCACGCCCGAGGCCGTCGGGGGTGACGCCGGGCCGTGGGCCGCCTATGTGGCGGCCGCGCAGCGCCTCGACGCCGTACGCCGGGCCGCGAGCTCGGCCGCCGGCGAGCAGGCGGCGACGCTGCAGGCCGCCCAGCAGGAGCTCGCGTCGGTGCGGGCCCGGCTGGCGCCGCAGCGCGCCCGGCTGGTGCAGGATCTGGGCGTCCCGGTGGCCTCGCTGGCGGCTCAGCCGGGCGAGCGGGCGCTGGCGGCGCAGAGCGTCGCCACCGGCCCCGAGGCGATCCTGGCCGCGCTGCGGCAGGCCCGGGGCACCGCGGACGCCGCCGACGCGGCCATGCTGGGTCCCGGCCCGGCGGCGCCGTGGCGGCCGTGGGCCCGCAACCTGCTGGTGTACGGGCCGTTCGCCGCGGCCGTGCTGATCGTCCAGATCGTGCTGTACCTGATCGCCCCGTCCGGCTCGCTGCCCACGTACGCGCTGCTCTGCGGGCTGAGCATGCCGCTGCTGGCGTTCGGGCTGGGCTGGCTGACGATCGGCTTCGTGTACGGCGGCGGACCGGCCAAGGTGGACCGGACGCCCATCGTCGGCGCGATCGCGTGCCTGACCCCGGTGCTGCTGACCTGCATGGGTGTCGGCCTGCTCGCGTTCATCCGGTGAGGAGGGGCTGACATGGCCAGTGTCGAAGAGGTCAAGGTGAACGTGGCCGCGTCCGTGGACGGCACGCAGCGGGCGGTGGCGGGCATCCAGCAGGTCACCGACCAGCTCGACGACGCGCTGGCCCTGCTGCGGATGACCGCGTTCGGCTCGTTCCATCCGTCCGTCGCCGCCTCGATCGCGCAGCTGGAGCAGGCCCGGACCCGGCTGGACGAGGCGCAGGCCCTGGCCCGGGCCGCGATGGACAGCGCCGACGCCTACCGCCGAAGCGTCTGAGTCAGTCCGGCAGGGCGGCGGTGAGGTCGACCTCGACCAGCTGGCCGGCGAAGCCGAGCACGGTCACCCCGAGCAGGGTGCTGGCCGTGGTGAAGGCCGGCGCCAGCTCGGAGGCCATCAGCCGGTTCCACACGCCGGCGAGGACGGCGGACTCCGCGCCGACCACGTAGATCACCGAGCGGACCACGTCCGACGGGGCGGCGCCGGCCGCGGTCAGCACGGCGAGGCAGTTGGCGACGACCTGGTCGGTCTGCCCGGCGTAGTCGCCCGGCGCGACGACCGTGCCGGACACGTCGAGCGGGCACTGCCCGGCCAGGTGGGCCAGCCGGCCGGCCGGGGAGATGGTGATATGGCTGTAGCCGGGCGGTTCGTGCACGCCGGCGGGGTTGAGGCGTTCGAGCATGGCGGTCACCTCGCGTTTATCAGCGCCATCGCCTCGGCGCGGACCTTGCCGTCGGTCTGGAACGCGCCGCGGACCGCGGAGGTGACCGTGCGGGCGCCGACCTTGCGGATGCCGCGCATCTCCATGCACATGTGCTCGCACTCGAGCACCACGATGACGCCCCGGGGCGTGAGTTTCTCCATCAGCAGGTCGGCGATCTGTGAGGTGAGCCGCTCCTGCACCTGGGGCCGGCGGGCGAAGACCTCGACGAGCCGGGCCAGCTTCGACAGGCCGGTGATGCGCCCGTCGACGCCCGGGATGTAGCCGATGTGGGCGACGCCCTTGAACGGCAGCAGGTGATGCTCGCAGAGGCTCATCAGCTCGATGTCGCGGACCAGCACGAGTTCCTCGTGGTTGGCCTCGAACGTCGTGGTGAGCACCTTCGCCGGGTCGACCCGCAGGCCGGCGAAGAGCTCCGCGTACGCGCGGGCGACGCGGGCCGGGGTGCGCTGGAGACCGTCGCGGTCCGGGTCCTCACCGATGGCGATGAGGATCTCCCGGACCGCCTTCTCGATGCGGGCCAGGTCGACGGCCTGCTCGACCGGGGTGCCGGTGAGCTTGCCGTCGACCAGACGCGCGGCGAGGTAGTCGGGCTCGTCGGAGTCGTTGGGCTCCGTGGAGCTGCCGTCGGTGATCAGAGGTTCCCTTCCACCGAGCCGTTCGGGTTGCTGCTGCCACCCACCGCGATCTGACCGTCGGCCTCGGCCTGCGCCTTGAGCTTGTCGCGCTCGGCGGGGGTGAGGACCGGCGGCGCCTCGGACGGGAGCCGCTTGCCGAAGCCGTTGAACGGGGCCATCGGCGGCCGCTTCTGCACGCGGGCGCAGATGCGGTTCATGTCCTCCTGGGTGATGGTCTCCTTCTCGATGAGCTCGAGGACCATGTTGTCCAGCACGTCGCGGTACTCGACCAGGATCTCCCAGGCCTCGTCGTGGGCCAGCTCGATCAGGGCCCGGACCTCGGCGTCGATGTCGGCGGCGACGGCGTCCGAGTAGTCCTTCTCGTGGCCCATGTTGCGGCCCATGAACGGCTCGTCGCCGCTGGTGCCGTACTTGACGGCGCCCAGCTTGGAGCTCATGCCGTACTGGGTGACCATGGCGCGGGCCAGGCCGGAGGCCTTTTCGATGTCGTTGCCGGCGCCGGTGGTGGGCTCGTGGAAGACGAGCTCCTCCGCCGCGCGGCCACCCAGCGCGTACGCCAGCGTGTCGATCATCTCGGCCCGGGTCTGGGTGTACTTGTCCTCGGTCGGCAGCACCAGCGTGTGCCCGAGCGAGCGGCCACGCGGGAGGATCGTCACCTTGTGCACGGGCGCGGAGTGCGGCAGCGCGTACGCCACCAGCGCGTGCCCGCCCTCGTGGTACGCGGTGATCTTCTTCTCGTTGTCGCTCATCGCGCGGGAGCGCCGCTCCGGGCCGGCGATGACCCGGTCGATGGCTTCCTCGAGGTAGAAGTTCGAGATCGCGCGCTTCTCGTTACGGGCGGTCAGCAGCGCGGCCTCATTGATCACGTTGGCCAGGTCGGCGCCCGAGAAGCCGGGCGTGCGGCGGGCCACCGAGTCGAGGTCGACGTCCGGCGTGAACGGCTTGCCCTTGGCGTGCACCCGCAGGATGGCCTTGCGGCCCTCCATGTCCGGGTTGTCCACCGGGATCTGCCGGTCGAAGCGGCCCGGGCGCAGCAGCGCCGGGTCGAGGATGTCGGGCCGGTTGGTGGCGGCGATGAGGATCACGCCGCCCTTGGTGTCGAAGCCGTCCATCTCGACGAGCAGCTGGTTGAGCGTCTGCTCGCGCTCGTCGTGACCGCCGCCCATGCCGGCGCCGCGGTGCCGGCCGACCGCGTCGATCTCGTCGACGAAGACGATCGCCGGGGCGTTCGTCTTGGCCTGCTCGAAGAGGTCGCGGACCCGGCTCGCGCCGACACCGACGAACATCTCGACGAAGTCGGAGCCGGAGATCGAGTAGAACGGCACCCCGGCCTCACCCGCGACGGCCCGGGCGAGCAGGGTCTTGCCCGTGCCCGGCTGGCCGAAGAGCAGCACGCCCTTGGGGATCTTGGCACCCAGCGCCTGGTACTTCGCCGGGTTCTGCAGGAAGTCCTTGATCTCCTGGAGCTCCTCGACGGCCTCGTCGGCCCCCGCCACGTCGGCGAACGTCGTCTTGGGCATGTCCTTGGTCAGCATCTTGGCCTTGGACTTGCCGAAGTTGAGCACGCGGGAGCCGCCGCCCTGCATCTGCGACATGAACAGCAGCAGCAGGATGACGAGGATGGCGATCGGCAGCAGGTTGACCAGCAGGCTCAGCAGGATGCTGTCGCCGGAGACCGTCGCGTTGATCGTGCCGGTGATCCGTCCGGCGGCCTTGGCCTCCTGGACGTCGGCCCAGACCTCATCCGTCAGCTCGTACGGATACTGGGTCTCGATCTTCTTGGTGGTCTTGCCGTCGAACCGCTCCGGTGCCGCCAGTTCGAGCTGGAGCGTCTGCTCCTTGTCCTCCTGGATGACCTTGGAGATGCCGGGCTGGTTGAGTCGCTCGAGGACGACGGAAGTATCAACTCGCTGGTAGCTCGGACCACTGGTGAAGAATGAGCTCAGCGCAATCGCACCGATGATCACCAGAATGATCCAGACCACCGGGCGGCGGAAGAAACGCGTACGTTCCATACTGTTGTCGGGCGGCTGATGCGCCCGGACCCTCCTGATCGGCGTCCTGGTCACCTGGGTTGACTTGCCCCCGCCGCCGGCCGCCCGCGGGGGCGGCACACCGGTGGAGACATCGCCGCATCGATAACCCGACGCCGCTCCGGCAAACCCCACCGGTGCGACCGCTACCGATCCGACCCCTCCGGCGCTCGTGACACTGCGCCATCGGTCACTCGACCGTACACCGTGGCTGCCTCCTACGACTGGTCCAGCCCGGCCTCCGGGACCCCTCCGAGCACCGCCCGCACCTGCTCGCGGCCCCGATAAACACGTACAGAACCGGACAATACAGCCCGGTTACGGACCAGGTCACCGATTCCTGAGAGTCGGCTGGGAGACCGTTCAGCTACGGGCGTACACCTCGGGCCGGAGCACCCCCACGTACGGCACCTCGCGGTAGCGCTCCGCGAAGTCCAGTCCGTAGCCGACCACGAACTCGCTGGGGATGTCGAAGCCCACGTACTTGGTCGGCACCGGCACCTTGATCGCCTCCGGCTTGCGGAACAGCGCCACCACCTCGACGCTGGCCGGCTGCCGCGACTGCAGGTACTTCATCAGCCAGGACAGGGTCAGACCGGAGTCGACGATGTCCTCGACGATCACCACGTGCCGGCCGGTGATGTCGCGGTCCAGGTCCTTGAGGATGCGCACCACCCCGGAGGACGCGGTGCCGGAGCCGTAGGACGAGACGGCCATGAACTCCATCTCGGAGGAGGGGCCCTGCCGGCCCAGCGCACGCGCGAAGTCCGCCATGAACATGACCGCGCCCTTGAGCACGCAGACCAGCAGGATGCCGCCGTCGGCATCCGCGTAGTCCACGGCGACCTGCTTGGCCAGCTCTTCGGTCTTCTCGCGGATCTGCTCCTCGGAGATGATCACGCGGTCGATGTCGGCGTCGTACCAGGAGCCGTCTGCCATGCGCCTAGCGTGCCGCATGAACGTTGCGGGCCGTGGCCGGGGGCTGCGCTCGGCGCCGAGCCAAGGGCAGGTAATGGGGCGAATCCGGTCGCCGGGCCGGCCCGGGCAGCACAGCCAGTGATGACTGTCACAGCTCGCCGCGGGCCAGGTGACCCGCCCGGCGGCCCACCACGATCCCGCCGGGCAGCGCTGCCGGGCCCTGGCCGTGCCAGCCGGTGACCAGCGCGTCCAGCGCCACCACGTGCCGGTGCGACAGCGCCGCGCCGGGCGCGCCCAGCTCCCGCGCCCAGGCGTGCAGGACGCGGCTGCGGATGGCGGGCGGCAGTCCGGCGAGGCCGGCGACCGAGAGGCCGGCCGCGGAACGGCAGGCGTCGAGCGCCTCGGCGGCCACCTGGTCCAGGTACGCGGCGTCGGCGGCGGTCAGGGCGGCGGTCCGGGCCAGGTTCGCGACCACGCCGGGCCCCAGGGCGGCGATCAGGGCGGGCAGGGCGTCGGCCCGGACCCGGGAGCGGGCGTACGCGGGGTCGGTGTTGTGCGGGTCGGCCCAGGCCGCCAGGCCGAGGGCGGCGCAGGCCTTGCGGGTGTCGTCCCGCGAGACGTCCAGCAGGGGCCGGAGCAGCCGTCCCCGCCGGTACGGCATCCCGGCCAGCCCGCGCGGCCCCGCCCCCCGGGCCAGCGCCAGCAGCACCGTCTCGGCCTGGTCGTCACGGGTGTGCCCGAGCAGGACAGCGGAGGCGCCGTTTCGCTCCGCGGCGGCGGACAGGGCCTCGTAGCGGGCCTCCCGGGCGGCGGCCTCGGGCCCGCCGGGGCGGCCGGACACGTCGACCGGGGCGACCTCGACCGGGTCGAGCCCGGCGGAGCGGGCCCACTCGGCGACCGCCGCGGCGCGCGCGGCGGAGCCGTCCTGCAGGCCGTGATCGACGGTGACCAGCCCGGCCCGCAGCCCCAGGCGGGGGGCGACGAAGGCGGTCGCGGCCGCGAGCGCCAGCGAATCGGCCCCGCCGGAGCAGGCGACCAGCACCAGCCGGCCGGCGCTCACCGCCCCGCCCGCCGGCTCGGCGCCGGCCGGCGTGATCAGGGAGCCCGATCCGGCCCTCGCCTCGGAGCGCAGAGCCGCGCGGACCGCGTTCCGCACCGCCGCGACCGACGGCGCGATCCTGGCCACGCCCGACCGCTAGGTGGCCAGGCCGACCGGACCGTGCACCCGGGCCACCCACGCGTCCGGGTCGCCGAGCTCGTCCAGCCGGGGCAGGGTCAGCGGCGAGCTGAAGATCTTGTTGAAGCCGGCCATCCCGACCCGCTCCACCACCCCGTGCACGAACTTGTGGCCCTCCGCGTACTGCCGCATCTTGACCTCGATGCCGAGCAGCCGGCGGATCGCCTTCTCCAGCGGGTTGCCGCTCTCGCGGCGCTGGTTGAACTTGGCCCGGATCGACTCGACCGACGGGATGACCTCGGGGCCCACGCCGTCCATGACGAACTCGGCGTGCCCCTCCAGCAGCGTCATCAGCGCGGTCAGCCGGTCCAGGACCGCCTTCTGGGCGGGGGTCTGCACGATGTCGATGACCGACGAGCGGCTCTCCGGGTCGCGCAGCGCGTCGGAGAGGGTGGCCACCCCGCGGCGCAGCCGCTCGAGGATGTGCTCGCCGCTCTGCGAGGCGTCCACGAACGCCTGGACCTCGCCCAGGAAGTAGCCGCGCATCCACGGCACGGCCGTGAACTGGGTGCGGTGGGTGACCTCGTGCAGGCAGACCCACAGCCGGAAGTCGCGCGGGTCGGCGCCGATCTTGCGCTCGACCTCGACGATGTTGGGGGCGTTGAGCAGCAGCTGGCCCGGCTCGGTGGAGAACACCTCGTACTGGCCCAGGACCCGGCCGGAGAGGTACGCCAGCACCGTGCCGGCCTGCACGCCGGTGACCCGGGAGCCGATCGCGTCGGCGACCGCGCCCGGCTGCTTGTCGCCGGAGAGCCGGGTGACCAGCGGGATGATCACCTCTTTGAGGCCGACGATGTTGACCGCCGCCCAGTCCTTGCGGTCGACGATCCGCACCGGCGCGGCCTCGACCTGGGCCGTCAGCCCCGTGTACGCCGCGACGTGCCCCGCCGCCTCGTCGGTCAGCTCGCGCAGCTGCGCCACCACCTGCGTGGCTTCCTCGTAGGACACCGCGGGTCCGGATTTCGACAGCGCGCCCGCGGTGGCGGCGGCCAGATCCCAGTCAACGAACTGCGCCATGCCCACCACCGTACCCGCGTTCCACCAGCCGCCGGCCCTGAGAAAACCCCTAGGAGCAGCCGCAGGTGACCAGCTTGGCGGCGATCTTGTCGAGCGCCTGGCGGGCGGCGACCGACTCGCCGGTGGCGTCCGCCATGATCGCGAAGACCAGCAGCCGGCCGCCCTCGGTGACCAGCTGACCGGAGATCGTGTTGACCCCGGTCAATGTGCCGGTCTTGGCGCGGACCAAACCCTGGCCGATCCGGTTGGGCGCCGGGGTGACGAAGCGGGTGCGCAGCGTCCCGGACCAGCCGGCCACCGGCAGCCCGCCGAACATGGCGCTGAGCTGCGGCTGCTTGCCGCCGGCGGCGAGTGTGAGCAGGTCGGTGAGCAGCTTCGGGCTGATCCCGTTCTTGCGGGACAGGCCGCTCGCGTCGTACAGGTTGACCTCGTCGGCCGGCAGGCCGAGCTCGCCCAGCTCGGCCCGCATCGCCTCGGCGGCGCCGGTGAACGAGGGCTCCGCGTCCGCGGCCAGCGCGACCTGCCGGGCCAGCGCCTCGGCGATCACGTTGTCGCTCTGCTCCAGCATCCAGTCGACCACGTGCACCAGCGGCGGCGACTCGACCCGGCCGAGCTCGGCGCCCGGCGCCGGGGCCACTCCGGGCGCGGCGGAGGCGGCCGCCGAGGGCGTGGCCGGGTCCGCCGCGGCGGGAGCCGTGCCTGTGCTCACCGCGCCGGGCGCGAGGCCCAGCTGCTTGGCGAAGGCCCGGCCCGCGGCGAGCGCGGGGTCGGCGAACCGCGGGTCCCCGCCGAACTCGTTGTGCACCGGTTGAATCCGCCCGGCGTTGGTCATCAGCGGCTGGATCTTGGCGACCTGGCCGCCGCCGATGACGTCACCGTCCCAGCCGACCGCGGTGAGCGGCCCCCGGTACAGCGAGGTGTCGATGAGGACCTTGGTCGGCGCCTGGCCGCCCAGGGCGGCCTTGACCTGCGCGGCGAGCTTGTCCAGCCGGGCCGCGCCGGGGAACTGGCCCTTCGCGCCGACCGACAGCGTGGGATCGCCGCCGCCGACCAGCACGACCTCCCCCGGCCGGGCCCCGGCCACCGCGCGGGTGGCCAGCCGGTAGGCCGGCCCCCGCGCCGACAGCACGGTCGCCGCGGTGAGCAGCTTGGTGGTGGACGCGGGCGTGGTCATGGTGTCCGCGTTCTGCTCGAACAGGGACTCGCCGGTCGCGACGTCGGCGACGGAGACGTTGACCCGCGGCCCGAGCGGGCCGGCCTTGAGCAGCGGCGCGATCGCGGCCCGGACCCCGGCGGCGGTCGGGGCGGCGGCCGAGGCATCCGCCGCGGCCAGCACGGGAGTCGGCGTCGGGTCGGGCGTCGCGGACGGCGCGGGGGTGGGCGCCGGGCCCCCGGCCAGCCACCCGTCCACCGGACCGGGCCGGACCACGAGCACCCCGGCCGCGGCGACGAGGACCAGCACGAGGGCTGCAACAACCGACAAGACGACGGTACGCCGCGACCGGCCCGTACCCGGCTGCGCCGCTGCCGCTACCCCTTCCGGGGGAATGACCGGGCCCGGGACGGGACCGCCGGGCTGAGCCGGCGGGTCGGCCGCGACCGGCCCGGGCGGCGGAGGCGCCTGGGGCGCGGGGGACGTCTGTGCAGCCTGAGGCGCGGGATGGGCGATGTTCAACGGGACCGACGCGCGACCGTACGTGGTGCCCGCAGGCCGTGGCGCCGGCGGCTTCCCCGGCGGACCGGCCGGCGGCACACTTGCCCGCCCAACAGGCGATTGCCCGTTTTCCGGCCCGGACACGCCGTCGTACTCGGGAGTGTTCTGTGAATCTTGCCTCCCCACGAGCCCCCTCCTCCGTACGTGGCGTCAGACTTAGGGGAGACTACAAACATCCGGCACATCGGTGCGCGCGGATCCTGGGGGGCCGGTTTCTGCCCCCGCTCTCCTCGCCACGCCCTGCCGGGTCCGACTGCGGGGCTAACAAGGGAGCAAACGATGGATTTCGACGTTTTGGTTGAGATCCCTAAGGGCCAGCGGAACAAGTACGAGGTCGACCACAAGACCGGCCGGATCCGACTGGACCGGACCCTCTTCACCGCGACGCAGTACCCCGCCGACTACGGGTTCATCGAAGGCACTCTGGGGCAGGACGGCGACCCGCTGGACGCCCTAGTGCTCATCCAGGAGCCGACGTTCCCCGGCTGCCTCGTGCGGGCGCGGGCGATCGGCATGTACCGGATGACCGACGAGAAGGGCCGCGACGACAAGGTCCTCTGCGTGCCCTACGAGGACCCGCGCCAGGAGCACCTGCGCGACATCCACCACCTGGGCGAGTTCGACCGGATGGAGATCCAGCACTTCTTCACGGTCTACAAGGACCTCGAGCCGGGCAAGTCGGTCGAGGGCGCGACCTGGACCGGCCGGGTGGAGGCCGAGGACGAGATCCGGGCGTCGTTCAAGCGGGCCGAGGCCGCGGAGCACCACGACGACGCTCACTGAGCTGATCTGATCTGACGACGCGGCGGCCGGCTTCCTCAGCGGCCGCCGCGTTGTGTCTGTGGGCCTTTCGCTCGGCAGCACCTTCGGCACCGAGCCAGGGGATCTTGATGCAGGCGTGCCCAGTAGATCGGCGGGCCGCCACGGTGTCCGGCAGACCAACGCTGGTGTCAGCAGATCGGTGACGAAACCAGGCGTTCGGTTGATCGGCAGCGAACCCTGACGTCAGTGGATCGGTGACCGAACCAGGCGTCCGGTGGGGTCCGGTCGCGGGTGCTTGAGGGTGTGCTCGCACACGCCGCAGGTGGCGGGGCGATCCTCGGCGCGGTGCAGCGGATCTTGTAGCGCCGCTACCGTGCTAACTCGCTCCAGCTATCCAAGATCCGTGAGGAAGCGGGCTGCGGCCGGTGACAAGCCCGACATCGACCGGGCCCGGGGCAGACGCATAGGTTGCCGCCCAACGGCTCAGCAGTCCGCACCACGGACATCCCAGCGGCCGACAGACTCCAAATCACTGCGCGACGATCAGCGTGACCCTCGCCGCGAGGGCAACGCCACCCTCGGCACGAGCGCAACGCGACCCTCGGCACGAGCGCAACGCCACCCTCGACACGAGCGCAACGCGACCCCTCCCCGCGAGCGCAACGCCACCCTCGGCACGAGCGCAACGCGACTCCTCCACGCGAGCGCAACGCCACACTCGGCACGAGCGCAACGCGACTCCTCCACGCGAGCGCAACCCCACCCCTCCCCCGCAAAGACAGCGGATCTTGAAGCACAGCGACCGTGCTAACTCGCTCCAGCTCTCCAAGATCCGCGAGGAAAGCGGCCGCGATCGGCGACAAGCCGGACATCGACCGTCCCCGCAACGGACGCCGAGGTTGCCAACCAGCGCCTCAGCAGCCGACCCACGGTCGGCGAAGACGCCGGCAGACCCAACTCGCGGCGCGGCGACCGATGCAAACTCCCACGCGAGGGCAGCGCCATCCTCGATGCAAGACAGCCGGATCTTGAAGCACAGCGACCGCGCTGACACGCTCCAGCTCTCCAAGATCCGCAAGGCGAGCGAGCAGCAGCCACCGATAGGCCGGACATCGACCGCCCCCGCAGCAGAAGCCGAGGTTGCCGCCCAGCGCCCCCGCAGCCCGACCCGCGGAGGGCGAAGAGGCCCGCGGGCCCGATCAGGCCAGCGAGTCCAGCCAGCCAGGCGAGCCCATCCAGGCCAGCCGGCCGAAATCGCGGCGGCCCGAAATCGCGGCGGCCCGAAATCGCGGCGCCGACCAGCGCGATCCTCCTCCGCAAGGACAGCAGATCTTGCAGCAGAGCAAGCAAGCTGACTCGTTCCAGCTGCCCAAGATCCGTTAAGTGGGAAGCCGACCGTCGATCGACACCAGCCGGCACCCGACAGCTACGACAGCTACGACAGCTACGACAGCTACGACAGCTACGACAGCGGATCTTGCAGCAAAGGAAACAAGCAAACCCGTTCAGCTATCCAAGATCCGCGAAAATGGGCAGCCACCGGCGGATCGACACCAGCTGGCACCCGCAACTGCCCCAAACAGCAGATCTTGCTGCAAAGCGAGCAAACAAACCCGCTCCAGCTACTCAAGATCCGCGAAGTGGACAGCCAACGACCGATCGACGCCAGCCGCGGCCGACACCCCGCCCCCGGTCAGATGCTGAGGTTGCTGGCCATCCCGTACAAGCCGATCACAGCGCACGCCACCGGAATGACCGCCACCACAGCAAGCGTGTCCAGCAAATCGGCCGCCCGCCCCAGGTACGGCGAGGGAGCCCGCCGGGTCCAGGTCGCCCCGGCCGCCACCACAGCCAACCCCGCCAGCAGCACAGTGACCCCCACGCCGAGCAGCACCGCCTCGCTCGCCCCCCAGAGCACGTCCACGCCCAGCGCGAATACCCCCACCAACCCCGCAGTGACCAGCGGTAGCCGCTGCCGCAGAGTGACAAACAGCCGGCAGCGCAGCAGCAACGCCGCCGCCGCCAGCGCGATCAGGATCTGGGCGGACAGATCCCCGCCCGACGCCAGCACCAGGAACGCGCCCACGCAGAGCACCGCGTGCCCGATCAGCAGGCCGGTGAGCAGCTCCTCGGTGCGGCTGACCGCGGCGAACACGCGCGCCCGGTCGGGTCGCTCACGGGCCGCGTCCAGGCCCGGGCCGTGGGCCGGGGCGCCGGTGAAGCTCTGTTCCGCCTCGCTGCCGGTGGGCAGGGTCACCGGTGGGGTGGGCATCTTGCCCAGCCGGATCGCCAGCAGCGGTAGCACGCCGATGCCGCAGACCAGGGCGGACAGCAGCACCGCGGCGGCGCCGGCGGCCGAGGTGAGCAGGGCGGCGAGCGCGGTGAGGGCGCCGAATAGGCCGGTCATGATGCCGGCGGCGAAGACCCGCAGGGACGCGGCCACGCCGACCGCGCCCAGGGCGGCGACCAGCAGCAACGCCACCGAGCCGGCCAGCAGTTCCGGGCCGCCCAGCCAGGGCAGCAATGCGATGACGCCGGCCCGGTCGCCCGAGGCGATCAGCACCGCGCCGCCGGCGAACGCGTACGGCAGCGCGCAGCCGCCCAGCACCGCACCGGCGCGCGCGTCCCCGTACGCCCGGGCGGCGGTGATGCCGGCCAGTGCGAGCAGCAGTCCCACCCCGAGGCCGAAGTACGCCGCGCCGGCCCAGGCGGGGCCGGCCGCGAGCACCGCGAGCAGGCCGATGGCCAGCAGCACCGTGCTGCCGGCCAGCGTGGCCGTACGGGTGGAGGCCGGCGACCAGACCGTGCCGCGGCGCCGGGCGCCCTCGGCGATCGCCTCGACGACGTCGTCGTACTCCAGCTCGGGCCAGTTGTCCCGGGCCGGCACCAGGTGCAGCACCTCGCCGTCGCGCACACCCTGCGGAAAGAGACCCTGGGCGGTCGCCAGCGCGACGCCGTCGGTGCGGCGCAGCAGCCAGCCGCCGTGCTTCTCGCCGTCGTCGGCCAGGCCCTCGCCGGCGTGCCTGAGCACCTCGGGGAGCAGCTCGGCCAGGGGGACGTGCTCCGGCAGCGCCACGTCGACGCGGCGTTGCGGGGCGCTGATCGTGACGCGTGCCAGCCCGACGGTCATGACCGCGTCCGGTGTTTCATGCCGTATTTCCCATCGATGGTGACGAGGCTGCGGAACTGAGGGGACTTTACCTACCATGAGCCCTGCGCGGGGACCGGTCACGGGCACCGCGGACGGGGCGAGCCGCCACCCGCCGATGTGGACCAAAGCCACAAAGACGTGTGGTTGCGGATGAAAGGGAAATACTCGGTATGAGCACGGTGGTGATCAAGCGGGCTGCCCGGCGGCCCGCGCCGGAGATCCCGACCGGCGAGCTCGCCGTCGATCCGCCCCCGGAGATCCCCCAGGCGGTCGGCGGCCGCTGGACGCAGGCGATGATGGTGCTGCCGATGCTCGGCGGCTCGGTCGCGATGGCCATGATGATGGGCCGCGGTGGCGGCGGCGCCTTCTCCTATGTGGTCGGCGGCCTGTTCGGCGTCTCGTCGCTGGCCATGCTGGCCACCTCCATCGGCGGCAGCGGCGGCCCCAAGAAGGCCGAGATGATGGCCGCCCGGCGCGAGTATCTGCGGCATCTGTCCGGTCTGCGCCGGCGGGTCCGCGACACCGCGAGCCGGCAGCGGGTCGGCCTGTTCTACCGCCACCCCGACCCGCAGCAGCTCTGGTCCACCGCGGAGAGCCACCGGGTCTGGGAACGCCGGTCGGCCGACCCCGACTTCGGCGTCGTGCGGCTCGCCGTCGGCCCGCAGACGCTGGCCACGCCGCTCATCCCGCCGGTCACCCGCCCGCTGGAGGACCTCGAGCCGATGACGGCCGGCGCGCTGCGCCGCTTCCTGGACGCGTACTCCGTCGTCCCGGATCTGCCCGTCGCGGTCTCGCTGCGCGGCTTCGCCCGGGTCTTCATGCGCGGCCAGGGCCCCACCGGCGAGGCCGACGCGCGCGCCCTGACCCGGGCCGTGCTGGCCCAGCTCGCGGTCTTCCACGCCCCGGACGACCTGATCATCGCCGTGTGCGCCGGCCCCGAGCGGCGGGCGATGTGGGAGTGGGTCAAGTGGCTGCCGCACAACCTGCACCCCTCCCGGACCGACCGGCTCGGCCAGGTGCGGCTCGTCGCGAGCGCCGGGCCCGACCTGGAGAAGCTGCTCGAGGACGTGATCGGCAACCGGCCGCGGTTCAACCCGGCCGGCGCCGGCGGCAGCCTGCCGCACGTGGTGATCGTGCTGGACGGCGCCGACCTGAAGGGCGCGACCCAGCTCGACGACGGCATCGACGGCGTCACGGTGCTGGACCTCGACGACGTGCCGCCCCGGCTGCTGGACCGCTCGCTGCTGGTGCTCGAGGTCCGGCCGGGTGACGGACGGCACGAGCTGCACACGTACGCGATGGACCACGCCGCCGACGTCGGCACGCCGGACCGGCTCAGCGAGGCCGAGGCCGAGGCCGTGGCCCGCCGGCTCGCCCCGTTGCGGCTGGCCGCGATGTCGCGGTCCGCCGACACTCCGCTGGCCGCCGAAATGGGCCTGGCCGAGCTGCTCAACCTCGGCGACCCGGACTCGTTCAGCGTCGCCCAGGCCTGGCTGCCCCGGCCCAACCGCGACAAGCTGCGGGTGCCGATCGGTCTGGGCGCCGACGGCGGCGCGATCGAGCTCGACCTCAAGGAGTCCGCACAGGACGGCATGGGCCCGCACGGCCTGCTCATCGGGGCCACCGGCTCCGGCAAGTCCGAGCTGCTGCGCACGCTGGTGCTCGCCCTGGCCGCCACCCACTCGTCCGAGACGCTCAACTTCGTGCTCGTCGACTTCAAGGGCGGCGCGACCTTCAGCTCGCTGGACCGGCTGCCGCACACCGCCGCGGTGATCACCAACCTCGCCGACGAGCTGCCCCTGGTCGACCGCATGGTGGACGCCATCGACGGCGAGCTGCTCCGCCGCCAGGAGCTGCTCCGCCGGGCCGGCAACTTCGCCAGCCTGCGCGACTACGAGAAGGCCCGGGCCGGTGGCGCGGCGCTGTCGCCGCTGCCGTCGCTGCTGGTCATCTGCGACGAGTTCTCCGAGCTGCTGTCGGCCAAGCCCGACTTCATCGACCTGTTCGTCCAGATCGGACGGTTGGGCCGCTCGCTCGGCGTGCACCTGCTGCTGGCCAGCCAGCGGCTCGAGGAGGGCCGGCTGCGCGGGCTGGACACCCATCTGTCGTACCGGATCGGGCTGCGGACCTTCTCGGCGCTGGAGTCGCGGGCGGTGCTCGGCGTGCCGGACGCGTACGAGCTGCCGCGCTCGCCCGGCCACGGCTACCTCAAGTTCGGCACCGAGCCGCTGGTGCGGTTCAAGGCCGCGTACGTGTCGGGAACCTTCCGCAAGGCCGGCAGCGGCGGCCCCGGCGCGGCCAAGGACGGCTCGGCGCCGCAGGTGCTGTCCTACTCCACCCACTACGTGCCGGCGCCCAAGCCGGTGCAGCCGGTCAAGCCCGCGCCCGAGGAGACCCCGGCCGGCGAGAGCCTGCTCGACGTCATGGTGGCCCGGCTCAACGGCCAGGGCCCGCCGGCCCACCAGGTGTGGCTGCCCCCGCTCAACCAGTCGCCCGCCCTCGACGAGCTGCTCGGGCCGGTGACCGTGGACCCGGTGCGCGGGCTGGCCTTCGCCAACCCCGAGCTGCACGGCGCCCTGCAGGTGCCGATCGCGCTCATCGACAAGCCGCGCGAGCAGGTCCGCGACGTCATGTGGCTGCAGCTGGGCGGAGGCGCCGGGCACGTCGCCGTGGTCGGCGGCGCGCAGTCCGGCAAGTCGACCGCGCTGCGCTCGCTGATCTGCGGGCTCGCGCTCACCCACACCCCGGCCGAGGTACAGGTCTACTGCCTCGACTTCGGCGGCGGCTCGCTCGGCACGCTCAAGGACCTGCCGCACGTCGGCGGGGTCTACGGGCGGCTCGACTCGGTGGGCGTACGGCGGACCGTGGGCGAGGTGTCCACCCTGCTGGCCGCCCGCGAGGCCCGCTTCGGCGAGCTGGGCATCGACTCGATGGCGTCGTACCGGCGGCGCCGGGCGGCCCGGGCCGGGCTCAACAACGGCGCCGACACCGACCCGTTCGGCGACGTGTTCCTGGTGATCGACGGCTGGACCACGCTGCGCAAGGACTACGACGAGCTCGAGGGCGTGATCACCGACATCGCCACCCGCGGCCTCTCGTACGGCATCCACGTGGTCGCCAGCGCCCCGCGCTGGATGGACTACCGCCCGGCGATCCGCGACCTCTTCGGCTCCCGCGTCGAGCTGCGCCTCGGCGACCCGACCGACTCGATGGTCAACCGGCGCGCCGCGGTCACCGTGCCGGAGAAGGCCGGCCGCGGCATCGTCGAGCACCCCACGGACAAGAACAAGAGCCTGCACCTGCTGACCGTGCGCCCCGAGCTGAGCGGCGCCGGCGAGACGGCCGAGCTGGTCAAGATGATCGCGACCAACTGGACCGGGCCGGTGGCGCCGCGGGTGCGCCTGCTGCCGCCGTCGCTGCCGTACGCGAGCATCGACCTGGACCGGTCCACCGGCCTGCGCCTGCCGATCGGCATCGCCGAATCGGACCTGCAGCCGGTGGAGATCGACTTCGCCGGTGACCCGCACTTCCTGCTGTTCGGCGACGCCGAGTGCGGCAAGTCGTCGTTCCTGCGGGCGCTGGCCACCACCGTGATGCGCCGGTTCCGGCCCGAGGAGGCCCGGCTCATCCTGGTCGACTACCGGCGCAGCCTCATGGACCTGCCCGAGTCCGAGCACCGGATCGGCTACGGCATCCAGGCCGCGAAGACGCTGGAGCTGATGGAGTCCGTCGCGGGCTACATGCAGCGCCGCCTGCCCGGTCCGGACGTCACCGCCCAGCAGCTGCGGGAACGGTCGTGGTGGCAGGGGCCGGAGCTGTTCGTGCTGGTCGACGACTACGACCTGGTCTCCTCCGGGCCGAGCAACCCGCTCCAGCCGATCCTGGAGTACCTGCCCCAGGCCCGCGACGTCGGCCTGCACCTGATCGTCACGCGCCGCGCCGGCGGGGCCAGCCGGGCCATGTACGACCCGGTCATCCAGCGGCTGCGCGAGCTGTCGTCGCCGGGCCTGGTGATGTCCGGGCCCAGCGACGAGGGCGCGCTCATCGGCCCGATCCGGCCGACGCTGATGCCACCTGGGCGTGGTCGCTTGATGACGCGGCGTGAGGGTGTCCGGCTCATCCAGCTCTCCCATCTGCCGCCGTACTGAGCCCGCGACCAGCACCGCCGCACCAGCGGTGCGATCCGCATCGACAGACCCCAGCGACAACGCTCGGATTCGGAGTAATCTCCCAGCATCGACCGTCCATCATCAGAATGGTCATGCCGCCAGTGAGCGCTGTGAGCGAAGCACCGCGTGCGTCCCGCCCATCGAGGCGCGACGCTGCCGTATGCCGCCGGGCCTGCGACGGTGCCCGTTGCTGAACGTCCGGCACCTGCCCGCCCGGCTCGCCGCCGCCACCGCCGCCGCGGGTCTGTGCACCGGCCTCAGCGGCGTGCCCGCCCTGGCGGCCGAGCCCGACATCCGGCCGGCGGCCACCTCCGCGGCCCCGCTCGCCTTCGCTTCCCCGCTCACCGAGCCGGAGCCGCTGCTCGGCGACTCCGTGCGCGCGGAGCAATGGCACATCAAGACGCTGAACCTGGCCGGCGCCTGGACCTACGCGTCCGGCGCGGGCATCACCGTCGCCGTGATCGACTCCGGCGTCGACGCCGGCCACAAGGACCTGCAGGGCCAGGTGCTGCCGGGCCTCGACCTGGTCGACTCCGGCGGCGACGGCGACACCGACCTGGTCGGGCACGGCACCACGGTCTCCGCGATCATCGCGGGCCGCAGCGACGACGCCGCCGGCGTGGTGGGCATCGCCCCCAAGGCCAAGATCCTTCCGGTACGCGTGCTGGACCGCGAGAACCGCTACGACGACGCCCTGATCGTCGCCAAGGGCGTGCGCTGGGCCGTCGACCACGGCGCCCGGGTCATCAACCTCTCCCTCGGCGGCAACGGCAGCAGCCCGGCCCTGGCGGCGGCCCTCGACTACGCGTTCGCCAAGGACGTGGTCGTGGTGGCGTGCACCGGCAACGCGAGCGCCTCCGCGTCCTCGGGGGTTTGGTATCCGGCCCGCGAGCCCGGCGTGATCGCGGTGGCGGGCATGGAGAAGGACGGCGACGTGCTGTGGTCGGGCTCGATCACGGGCAAGGAGACGGTGGTGACGGCCCCGGCCACCCAGCTCGTCGGCGCCCGCCCGGGCGGCTACTGGCGGGTCCAGGGCACCAGCTTCGCGGCGCCGATGGTCTCCGGCACGGCGGCGCTGGTCCGTTCCCGCTGGCCCACGATGTCGGCGGCCGAGGTGGTCAACCGCATCATCAAGACCGCCCAGGACCGCGGCCCGGCCGGCCGCGACGGCCAGTACGGCTACGGCCTGGTCAACCCGACCGGCGCGCTGACCAGCGAGATCCCGACGGTGCTGCGCAACCCGCTGGACACGACCGCCTCGCCGGGCATCGCCGGCTTCGGCAACGCCCCGGCCTCGGGCCAGGCCCAGTCGGCGCCGGACAACGCCGTGGTCGGCGCCCGCCTCCCCGGCGCGCACGGCACGGCGGCCCGGGCGGGCGACACGGCGCCGCCGGCCTCGCGGCACGGCTGGTGGGCGGCGGGGCTGCTGTTCCTGGCCTCGGTGGTGGCGACGGTGCTGACCGTCCGGCGGTTCGCCCACCTGGCCTGAGCCGGTCGCCGCGACCCGTCCGGGCGCGGGCCGCCCGGGACAAGCCGGTCAGCCGGCGGGCGCAGCAGCCGGTCAGTCGTTCAGGGTCCCGTCGGGGCGGTCCACGCCGGCAATACCGCGCGCCTCCTCCTCCCCCTCCGCCGGCGTCGCGAAGGCCGCGACCGTCCGCCCGAAGAGCCCGTTCACGATCCCGCAGGAGCGGCACACGAAGTCGTCGTCCAGGGGCCCGGCACAGTGCGCACACCGGCCCCGGTCCCGCGGGTCGTGATAACCGCGCAGCGCCTCCGTCAGGGCCCGGGCCACCGGCGCCCGCAGCGGGAGCCGCTCGGTCGCGCCGGCCAGGCCCAGCGTCAGCTCGCCGACCAGCGGCGCCTCCGGGTCCAGCTCGTCGAGGCGGGCCACGAACTCGCGGAGGGCGGCCAGGACATCGGCGGAGGGCGGCGTCGGCATGCCAGCGACCCTAGCGGGCCGGGAGCCTCACGCGCAGTCGCCGGTCTTGACGCCGCGGGTGCGTTCCGCGCCGAGCCGGGCGGTCCCGGACGCCTCGGCCGCCGTCAGCGCGAAACCCACCGTCTGGTCGTCGGCCGCCGCCGCGAAGATGACGCCGAGCACGTCGCCGTTCGGCGCCACCAGCGGGCCGCCCGAGTTGCCGCTGCGGACCTTCGCGTAGATCGTGTAGATCTCCCGGGTCACGTCGCCCGAGTCGTAGATGTCCGGGCCGGTGATGTTGCTGACCTCGCGCACCCGGGCCGACTGCGCGTCGTACGGGCCGTCCAGCGGGTAGCCCAGCACGACCGCATTGGCGCCCGTGCCGGCCGGCTTCTCCACGAACGGCATCACCGGCGCGCGCAGGCCCGGCACGTAGATGACCGCCAGGTCGCGTTCCGGGTCGTACACCACGACCTTGCCGTCCAGCCGGTCGTTGGTCGTCTCCACCTGCACGTTGCGGGTGCCCGCCACCACGTGCGCGTTGGTCATGATGCGCTCGTCGGCGTAGACGAAGCCCGAGCCCTCGATGCGGCGCGAGCAGCTCGGCGCGGTGCCGAGCACCTTGATGACCGACTTGCGGGAGTTGACCACCACCTGGGACCTGGCCAGCTTGGGGTCGGGCGCGGCCACCTCGCGGGCGTTGGTGCGGGCCAGGCCGCCGAAGACGTCCGGGAAGCCGTTGGTGTTCAGCGACTCCCGCAGCCCGGCCGAGAGCGCCTGGGCCTGCTCCGGCATCAGCGAGTTGATGCCGTTCAGCACCGCGCTGCTGCGCACCTGCTTGTTGATCCCCGGGAACGGCGTCGAACCCAGCGGCACGGCGATCAGCCAGGCGACCAGCAGCACGGCGACGAGCGAGACCACCGCGCCGCCCGCGTCGTCGAGGCGCTGCACCGGCGGGCTGCTGATCGAGCGGCGCAGCCGGGTGCCCAGCCAGCCGGCCAGGGTCTGCCCGAGCACGGCCAGCGCGAAGATCGCCACCAGGGAGACGACCAGCCGGACCGTGCCGTCCGCGAACTGGTTGGCGATCAGCGGGCCGACCTGGAGCCCGATCAGCACGCCGCTGAAGAAGCCGCCGAAGGACAGCGCGCCGATGACGAAACCCTGCCGGTAGCCGCTGATCGCGAAGACCAGCATGAGCAGGATCAGGATTCCATCGACCACAAGCACTCGCTAAGAGTAGAAGTAACGGTCACGTGACCACCTCGTCGGAGGCGACCGGCACGGTGACCGGGGTGTCGGGGAGTTCCAGGAGCCGGCCCGGCTGCCACGGCCGGCTCCACCCGGCCATGTCCAGCAGGGCCGACACCACGCCGGCGGTGAAGCCCCAGACGAGCATGCCGCGGACCTGGAACGCGGGGCCCACCCAGCCGCTCGGGTGGCGTACCCGGATCCGGTTGGCCGGGTCGACGAGCTCGGCCACCGGCAGCCGGGCCACGTGCGCGACCTCGGCGGGCTGGCGCACGTGCACCGGGTGCGGCGCGTGCCACCAGGCCAGCACCGGGGTCACCACGAAGCGGCTCACCGGGATGTAGAGCTCGGGCAGGGTGGTCAGCACGGTCGCGCTGGCCGGGTCGAGGCCGACCTCCTCGCTCGCCTCGCGCAGGGCGGTGGCCGCCGGGTCGGCGTCGGCCGGGTCGGCCGCGCCGCCGGGGAAGGCCGCCTGGCCGGCGTGGTTGCGCATGGTGGCGGCCCGCTGCAGCACCAGCAGGTCGGGCTCGTCCGGCTGCTGCTCGCCGAGCAGCACGAGCACGGCGCTGGCCCGGCCGCCGCTCGCCGGCGGGCGCAGCGGGGTGAAGTCCTCGGTACGCGCCGACCCGACCCGGGTCAGCAGCGGCTCCCACCAGCCGGGGAGCCCGTCGGGACGCCCGCTCACCCGGTCACCGTCACACCGGTGTGGGTGCGCACCAGCCCGCCGAGGGTGGGCTTGTCGAGGGCCTTGCCGGTGTAGACGTACCGCCGGCCGTCGGCGCCGACGAAGACGGTGACCGGCAGGTTGACCTTGCCGAGCGCGGTGAGCAGCTGCTTGTCGGGGTCGAACAGGGTCGGGAACGACAGGCCCGCGGCCGTGGCGAACGAGGCGCCCGCGTCCCGGGTGTCCATCGTGTCGACGCCGACGACCCGCAGCCGGCCCGTGGTGGCCTCGGCCAGCTCCTGCAGGACGGGCAGCTCCCGCCGGCAGGGGTCGCACCACGAGCCCCAGAGGTTGATCACCGCGGGCCCGGCCAGCGCGGTCAGCCGCACCGGGCTGCCGCCGGTGAAGCAGGGCAGCGACAGCTCGGGAAGATCCGCGGCGGCGGACGCGGCCGGCCGCGGCGCGGTCAGCGCCGCGCAGTCGGCGAAGGGCGAAGCCGCGTCCTCCGCCGGCGAGGGAGCCGGGACCTCGGTGGCCGTGCACGCGGCCAGCAGCAGCGCCAGGGGCGGCGTCAGCCACCGCGCCAGCACCGGCCCGCCCCGCGCTCGGCTCACGGCGCCTCCGGCGTCACGACGGCCGCTGCCGGCACCAGGTCGGGGTCGACGCCGGCCTGGGCGGCGAGCTCCTTCGCGCGCGGGCCCTTGAGCAGCTTCGCCGCCGGGGCCGCCTCGGTCGGGCCGGTGCCGTACGACGGGCACACCGCCGCCAGGGTGCACGCGCCGCAGGCGGGCTTGCGGGCGTGGCAGACCCGGCGCCCGTGGAAGATGATCCGGTGCGACAGCATCGTCCAGTCGCGCTTCTCGATGAGGTCGGCCACCAGGAACTCGATCTTGACCGGATCCTCCTCGTGCACCCAGCCGAAGCGGTTCACCAGGCGCCGGAAGTGGGTGTCGACCGTGATCCCCGGGACGTCGAAGGCGTTGCCCAGGATGACGTTGGCGGTCTTGCGGCCGATGCCGGGCAGCGCCACCAGCTGCTCCAGCCGGCCGGGCAGCTCGCCGTCGTGCCGCTCGAGCAGCGCCTGACCGAGCTTGATCAGCGAGTCGGTCTTGGCCCGGAAGAAGCCGGTGGGCCGCAGGATCACCTCGAGCTCACCGCGGTCCGCGGCGGCGTAGTCGGCCGCCGTGCGGTACTTGGCGAAGACGACCGGGGTGACCTCGTTGACCTTCTTGTCGGTGCACTGGGCCGACAGGATGGTGGCCACGGCCAGCTCCAGCGGGGTGCTGAAGTCCAGCTCGCAGTGCGCGTCGGGATGGGCCTCGGCGAGCTGCTGGGCCATCTTGCGGGCCCGCCGCTTGCGCCCGATCGGGGTCTCCTTGGCGAAGCGCTTGGCCGACCGGGCCAGCACGGCCGCACCTGCGGTGGCGGCGACGACGGGACGACTCACGCGAGCAAGAGTACGTCGCACCCACGACCGCCCCGGGTCACATACCCGTCACCGGGGCGCGGCGATGGATCCGTCCTCACCGATGGTCGCCGCCGAGTCACCGAAGTCGTCGGCCGAGAGCTCCCGGACCCGGGCCAGCCCGCGTTCCTTCGCGCTGTCCCGGACGGGCTTGCCGGTGCCGTCCAGGTACGTCGAGAGGAACTTGCCGCCGGCGTACTCGCCGTCCCGGGTCAGCGAGACGTGCAGGATGCCGCCGTACTTGAGCACGCCGTCGCTGCTGAGCGTCTTCCCGCCGCCGGCGAAGTTGCCCAGGCTGTGGGCGATCAGCTTGCCCTTGTAGAACTGCATGCCGCGCAGCACGTGCGGGCCGTGCCCGATCACCACGTCGGCGCCGGCGTCGATGACCGTCTTCGAGAACTTGATCGGGTCGCCCCGGTTCTCGCCGAAGAACAGCTCGTTGCCCGGCTTCACGTGACCCATGCCGGAGCCCTCGGCCCCCATGTGCACCTGCACCACCACGATGTCCGCCTGCTGGGTGGCCTCCTCGATCACCGAGCGGGCGGCGCCGAGGTCGTTGAGGTTGTTCGCCCCCGCGTACGGGGAGAAGCCGACCACCGCGACCTTCACCCCCTTGACCTCGGTGACGGTGATCTGGCCCTGCGCCCCGGTGTACTTGAGCCCGGCCTTCTCCAGCGCCGCCACGGTGTTCTTGTAGCCCTGGACGCCGAAGTCCTTGGAGTGGTTGTTGGCCGTGTTCATCAGCTCGAAGCCGGCGTCGACGAGGTGCTCGGCGTATTTCGGCGGGGAGCGGAACGCGAAGCAGTTGGCCCGCGCCGGGCTGCCGCACTTGGAGGTGCCGGTGTCGCCGGTCAGCGGCTGTTCCAGGTTGCCCATGACCAGGTCCGACTTCAGGCCCTCGCGGACGGAGTCGAAGAAGCCCTCGCCGTCGTTCGCGGGGAGCTTGTCGGGGGCGCTGCCCATGATGATGTCGCCGGTCGCGGAGAGCGTGATCGTCTCGGCGCCCGGGGCGGGAGCGGACTCCGGCTCGGGCTTGCGGGAGGCGGCGGACGAGGCGGGCGCGGCCGCGGGCGGGTTGCGCCAGACCGGGGCGGCGGAGTCGGAACCGCGGTCGGCCAGGGCCACTCCGCCCAGGCCGGCGCCCGCGAGCACGGCGAGGATCAGGGTGACGGTCAGGACCGGGCGGCCGAACAGGCCGGGGCGGCGCGGGGGGTCGGAATTCATCGACGAGGACGATACCGTCGGCGAACCGGCGCGGCGACCGTCGAACGGCTGGTCATTGCTCACCGAGAGCGACGATTCTTGCGGCCTCCCCGGCCCCACCGGTTACGCTGCGAGGTCTGGATCGAGGGGTGCCCGCCCGTTTACGGCCCGCGTGCGCCTAGACTGATCGTGCGCGGCGAAGCGCGTATTCGGAGGTACAGCGATGGATGAGGTACTGGCTCGCAGCGGGATCTTCCAGGGCGTTGACCCGGAGGCTGCCGAGGCACTCGCCAAGGAGATGGAGACGATCGAGGTCCGGAAGGGCGACATCGTCTTCAATGAGGGCGAGGCGGGTGACAGCCTTTACATCGTTCTCTCCGGCAAGATCAAGCTTGGTCGCCGGGCGGCGGACGGCCGGCAGAACCTGGTCTCGATCATGGGTCCGTCGGACATGCTCGGTGAGCTGTCCCTGTTCGACCCCGGTCCGCGGACGGCCACGGCCACCGCGGTCACCGACACGCGGCTGGCCCGGCTGAAGAAGTCGTCGCTGCGCCCGTGGTTGAACAACCGGCCGGAGATCGCCGAGCAGCTGCTGCGGGTGCTCGCCCGCAGGCTGCGCCGGACGAACGACGCGCTGGCCGACCTGATCTTCACGGACGTGCCCGGCCGGGTGGCGAAGAACCTGCTGCAGATGGCGGGCCGCTTCGGCACCAGGGACGGCGGCGTGCTGCGCGTGACGCACGACCTGACCCAGGAGGAGCTGGCGCAGCTCGTCGGCGCCTCCCGGGAGACGGTCAACAAGGCGCTGGCGGATTTCGCGTCCCGCGCCTGGCTGCGTCTCGACGGCAAGAGCGTCATCATCCTGGATCCGGAGAGGCTCGCCCGCCGCGCGCGGGTCTGACCGCCGGAGCAGCAACAGCACGACGAGGGGCCGCCCTGATGGGCGGCCCCTCGACGGCGTGTCCACCCACCCGATCGGGGGACAAAGCCGCCCTCTCATGATCCGTGTCGCACCCGGTCGGCCGCTCGTTACGGAGGTGGTCGAGAGGCACTACACGGGCGAGAGGCGCGGGTCTTGGAGATGGTGGCGGGCATGCAGCGCAGGGCAGGGCAGAGGTGATCCCGTGACCGTGCTCGAGACCGCGATCGACCCGCGCAACCCGGCCTACCTGCAGAGCCGCAGCGCGATGCTGGAACGGCTGGCCGAGCTCGAGACGGCGCTGGAGGCGGCCCGCGCGGGCGGCGGCGAGAAGTGGGTGACCCGGCATCACGCGCGCGGCAAGCTGCTGCCGCGGGAACGCGTCGAGATGCTGCTCGACCAGGACAGCCCGTTCCTGGAGCTGTCGCCGGTGGCCGCCTGGGGCTCGGAGTTCCCGATCGGCGCCAGCGTGGTGACCGGGATCGGCGTGGTCGAGGGCGTCGAGTGCGTGGTGATCGCCAACGACCCCACGGTGGACGGCGGCGCGGTCAACCCGTACACGGTGGAGAAGATCCGGCGGGCCGCCCGGATCGCCTCGGTCAACCGCCTGCCGCTGGTCAACCTCGTGGAGTCGACCGGCGCGGCCGCCCCGGCCGGCCCGCCGCCGGGCGGGGCGATCGCCCGGGACCTCAGCCAGCTCACCGCCGACCGGGTGCCCACGGTCTGCGTGGTCTTCGGTGCGACAACCGGTGACGCCGCCTACCTACCGGCGCTGTCCGACTACACGATCATGGTGCGCGGGCACGCCAAGATGCTGACCATCCATCCGCAGCCGGTCCGCGCGGCCGGGGCCAACGGCCGCCCGGCGCCCGAGGTGCGCAGCGCGCCCACCGTCCCCGCCGGGGTCACCGGCCCGGCCGACCAGCTGGCCGAGGACGAGCGGGACGGGCTGCGCCTGGCCCGGCAGTGCGTGCGGCGGTTCAACTGGCGCAAACGCGGCCCGGCCCCGCGCTGCTACCCGCCCGAGCCGCCCAAGTACGACGCCGAGGACCTGCTGAGCATGGCCGGGGCCGACCCGGCGACGGTGTTCGAGCCGCGCGAGGTGCTGGCCCGGATCCTCGACGGCAGCGACTTCGACGAGTTCAAGCCGACCCAGGGCACCGCGCTGGTCACCGGCTGGGGTGAACTGCACGGCTACCCGATCGGGGTGCTGGCCAACCTGGGCGGGGCGTTCTCGCCGGCCGAGACGCAGAAGGCCGTGCACTTCATCCAGCTGGCCAACGCGACCGCCACGTCGCTGCTGTTCGTGCAGTACACCGGCGCGCCGGCCGCCGAGGCCCACGAGGCCGCGGACGTGCGGCACGGCGCCCCGCTGGTGCACGCCGTGGCCAAGTCGACCGTCCCGCACCTGACCCTCATGATCGGGGCCCGGCCCGCCGAGGAGGCGGGCGGCATCTACGGCCGCGCCTACGAGCCGCGGTTCCTGTTCAGCTGGCCGGTGGAGCGGCCCGCGGAGGGTTCCTCCCCGCTGGGCAAGCTGCCCGACGACGGCGTCATCGATCCGCGCGACACCCGTACGGTGCTCGGCCTCTGCCTGTCCGCCGTGCACAGCGCGGCTGTCGAGGGCGCCGAACACGTCGGCGTCTTCCGACCCTGAAGTCCCTGAAAGGTAGACCAGTGATCCGACGTCTTCTGGTGGCCCACCGCGGCGAGATCGCCCGCCGGGTGTTCGCCACCTGCCGCCTGGTCGGCATCGAGACGGTCGCCGTCTACTCCGATGCCGACGCCGACGCGCCGCACGTGACCGAGGCCGACTACGCCGTGCACCTGTCCGGCGGCACGCCCGAGTCGACGTACCTGCGCGGCGACCTGATCATCGCGGCGGCCAAGCGGGCGGGCGTGAACGCCATCCATCCGGGCGACGGCCGGCTGGCCGAGGATCCCGGGTTCGCCGCCGAGGTCGCCGAGGCCGGGCTGATCTGGGTGGGCCCACCCGCCAAGACGCTGGGCACGGTGCAGAACAAGATCGAGACGAAGGCCATGGTGGCCGAGGCCGGGGTGCCGGTGCTGCCGACGCTGACCGACCCGGAGCAGGTCACCGACTTCCCGGTGCTGATCAAGCCGGCCACCGGGCACGGCGGGCTCGGCATGCGGGTGGTCCGCGACCCGGTGACGCTGGCCGAGGCGGTGGCCTCGACCCGGCAGGAGACCGGCGACGCGGTGTTCTGCGAGCCGTTCGTGGAGAACGTCCGGCACATCGAGGTGCCGATCATCGCGGACGCGCACGGCGCCGTGGTGCCGTTCGGCGAGCGGGAGTGCTCGGTGCAGCGGCGGTACCAGAAGATCATCGAGGAGACGCCGTCGCCGGCGGTCGACCCGGCGCTGCGCGAGGAGCTGTGCCGGGCCGCGATCGTCGCCGTCCGGGCGATCGGGTACGTGGGCGCCGGCGCGGTGGAGTTCCTGCTCGACGCGGACGGCGACTTCTGGTTCCTCGAGCTGACCCCGTCGCTGCAGGTGGAGCACGCGGTCACCGAGTGCGTGTCCGGCTACGACCTGGTCCGGCTCCAGCTGCTGGTGGCCGAGGGCGGCAGCCTGCCGATGCCCGGCCCGCCGCCGATCCGCGGGCACGCCATCGAGGTACGCATCTGCGCCGAGGACCCCGCGTACGCCTGGCTGCCCGCCTCCGGCACCCTGCACCGCTTCGCCGTCCCGGACGTGGCCGGTTCGTTCCGCCCGCTGCCCCAGCCCGGCCTGCGCCTGGACGCCGGCGTGATGGACGGCACCGTGGTCGGCGTGCACCACGACTCCACGCTGGCCAAGCTGGTGGCCTGGGCGCCGACGCGGCAGGAGGCGGCCCGGATGCTGGCGTCGGCGCTGACCCGTACCCAGCTGCACGGCGTGGTCTCGAACCGGGACCTGCTGGTGCGGGTGCTGCGGCACCAGGCGTTCCGGCTCGGCGACGTGGACACCGGGTTCCTGGACCGGCACCCGGAGGTCTTCGCGCCGCTGCTGTCGTCGGTCGACGCCGTCCGCATCTCCTGCCTGGCCGCCGCCCTGGCCGGCGCCGCGGCCCGGCGCTCGGCCGCCCCGGTGCTGCAGTCGCTGCCCTCGGGCTGGCGCAACGTCCCGTCCGGGTCGCAGACCGCCGTGTACGACGGCCCGGCCGGCCCGGTCGAGGTCGGCTACCGGATGAACCGGCACGGCGAGCTGGCCGGCTGGTGGGTGCGCGCGGTGGACCCGGAGGAGCTGGACCTGGCCGGGCTCGGCCAGGCCCCGACGCTCGACGACCACCCGCCGACCGTGGTGGTGCACGCCGACGGCGGCCGGGTGGACCTGGACGTCAACGGCATCCGGCTGAGCCTCAAGGTGCACCGGGTCGGCGACATCTCCTACGTGGACAGCCCGGAGGGCTCGGTGACGCTGCGCGAGCTGTCCCGCTTTCCACTGCCGGCCCCGGAGACCACCGAGGGCTCGCTGATCGCCCCGTTGCCGGGGGCGGTGCGCCGGGTCCTGGTGGTGCCGGGTCAGCGGGTACGCGCCGGTGAGCTGCTGCTGACGCTGGAGGCGATGAAGCTGGAGCACCCGGTGCACGCCCCGTCGGCCGGCGTGGTGGCGTCGCTGCCGGTGCAGCCGGGCGCGGAGGTCGACACCGGCGAGCTGCTGGCCGTCCTGGACCCTGAGTAGGGCGGGGGCCCGCGGTTTCAGCCGCGGGCCAGCACCGGCCCCCGGAGCCGGTCCAGGCCCTGCCCGGCCAGGCAGCGGAAGGTCCGGTCGGCGTCGGTGGGTGGCAGCACCGACAGCGCCCACTCGGTGCCGTCGGTGCGGGTCGTCGTGCGGCGGAAGGTGGCCGTGCTGCACACCTTGCGGACGATCGGGTCGGTGGTGACCGCGTCCCGGTCCCGGGGCTCCACTCCGGACGGCAGCCGGCCCACCGCGAAGACCTCCCAGCTGTGCGGCCGGGCGCAGGACACCTTGCGGGCGATCGGCCGGCCGCCGGCCTGCCGCGTGTAGCACTCGACCTGCGCGGGGCAGTGGGCCGTGGCGGCCGTGCAGCCGGGCAGCCGGGAGAGGGCAGCGGGCAGGCCCGAGGCCGTCGGCTTGGCCAGCCGGGTGGCCAGCGTACGCAGGTGCGGGCCCTGCGACGAGGCCAGCCAGGCGCCGCCCAGCGAGGCCGCCACCAGCAGGAACGCGCCGAAGCCGCCGAACAGCCAGCGGCGCTTGGCGCGCTTGCGGCCCTCGGTGTGCACGGTCGGCGTCTCGTCGGCGCCGTGCACGTCGCGGGTGGGTGACACGGGCGGGACCGGGCGCGGGTCGTGGGACCGCGGGCGCGGGTCGGGCGCCCGGAACGTGGACGCGCGGTAGACCGTCGGCGGGGCCTGGCGGCCGTCGGGGCCGAGGTGCAGGCCGCCGAGCAGCTCGCGCAGCTGTTCGGCGCTGGGCCGGGCCCGGGGATCGTTGGCCATGCCGTACCGCAGCACCTCGGTGAGCGAGCGCGGCACGCCCGGAAGGTCGGGGATGGGGTGGTTGAACAGGTCCATCAGCGTGATCAGGCTGGGGCTGCGGTCGGACTCCCAGCGCGGCGGGCGGCCGCGCATGACCGCGTAGAGGGTGGCGCAGAGGGCGTAGACGTCGACCGCGCCGGAGGGCTCGGCGTGCGAGAACATCTCGGGCGGGGCGTACGCGGGGGTGAGCACCTCGAGGGTGACCGACGAGTCGCGCATCTCGCCGAGCACGGCCAGCCCGAAGTCGGCCAGCACGGCCGGGTTGAAGTGCGAGTACAGGATGTTGGCCGGCTTGACGTCGCGGTGCAGCACGCCGTTGGCGTGCGAGTGCACCAGCGCATCGGCGATCTTCACGCCCAGGTCGCGGGTCTCGACGGCGTTCAGCGGGGAGATCCGCATCCGGTCCAGGTACGACCCGTCGCACAGCTCCATGATCAGGTACGGGTGCTGGTCGACTGTCACCCCGACGTCGAACAGGTCGACGACGTGCGGGTGCGACGACATCCGCCCGGCCGCCTTGGCCTCCCGGAGGAACCGGGCCTGGTCGCGGGCGTTGTCCAGGGTTCTGTTCTCGACCTTGATGGCCACGTCCCGGCCGACGGAGTCCTGGGTGGCCCGGTAGACGGTGGCATACCCACCTCGGGCCATTACCGACAAGCCGGACATGCCAGGCACGTACGGGGTCGGGAGGCGGCCAGGCGGGGTGTCGGTCACGGATTAGAAAATACGCGACCCGGGGTCAGCTTCATCCCGGCACGTCAGACGCGTACGCGACAGATTCCGGCGGCTCCACGATGGAATGGGCCAGCGCGTCCCGAAGTTCCTCCGCCGCGACCCGTTCGCTGAGCTGTTCCGAGGAGTACGCCAGCAGCACCGCCTCCTCCGCGGCGGCCCGTGCCGGCTCCAGCGCGCCGGCCGCGGCGTGCACCCGGGCCAGCACCATCGCCGCCAGCACACCGCTGCGCACGTCCTCGGCCGGCGCCTCGCGTGCGCGCCGGATCCAGGTCGCCGCCGCCTCGACGCGGCCGTCGGCGAGCAGGGCGGACGCGTACGACGCCAGCGCGTGCCGGCGGGAGAAGAGCAGCGAGCCGCCGGTGTCACTGGCGATCGGCGCGAGCAGCCCCACCGCCGTGGCGGCGTCGCCGGCCCGCAGCCGGGCCTCGGCCAGCAACACCCGCGGCCCGACCTGGGCCGGCGCGAGCGGGTTGTGCGGCTCGACCGCCGTCATCACCCGGCGGGCGTCCGCCTCGGCCGCCTCCACGTCGCCGCGTTGCAGCGCCACGAAACCGCGCAGGGTGCCGGCCATCCCCAGCAGCAGCGGGTGGCCGGTGCGGTCGGCGTACTCCAGGGCGTCGGTGAGCAGGTCCTCGGCGTGCTCGGGCTCGTTCAGCCCGCGCGCGATCGCACCCCGCACGACCAGGGCCAGCCCGCGCCCCCAGTCGTCGGCGACGGCCGCGAAGTCCCGGTACGCCCGCCGCGCCTCGCCGTCCGCCTCGGCCAGGTCGCCCAGCTCGGCTGCCGCGTACGCCTCGACCGCCCGCAGCGTGCCCACCGCCCAGCCCTCGCCGACCCGGTCGCCGAAGGGCAGGAAGATCCGGGCCAGCCGGCGCGACTCGTGCAGCCGGCCGGCCAGCAGCCGGGCGAACGCCGTGGTGCCGCGCAGCCAGGACCGGCCCACCGGGTCGCCCAGCTCGGCGAACAGGCGCGCGGCCCGGCCGAGCACGGCGTCCGTACCCGCGAAGTCGCCCCGGGTGGTGGTCACCCAGGCCAGGTTCTGCAGCGCCCAGGCCTGCCCGTGCCGGTCCCCCGCGGTGAGCGTGACCTGGTACGCGGCCGCGAACCGGCTGCTCGCCTGGCTGAGCCGGCCGGCCAGGAAGTCGGCCATGCCCAGCCGGCGCATCGCGTTGGCGCGCTCCGGGGCCAGCTCGGCCTCGGTGGCGACGTCCAGCGCCTGCTGCCAGGCCGCGACGGCCCGCGCGGTGTCGCCCAGCGCCTCCTGCGCCCGCCCGACGACCAGCAGCGCCTCGGCCCGGCACACCGGCTCCTCGTCCGCGCTCTCGGCGATCTTCTCGCCGTAGGTCAGGGCCTCGTTGGCCCGGCCCAGGCGCAGCAGCGCGCGGGCGAGGACGAGCTGGTCGGAGAGCGGCAGGCCGTCCTTGGCGATGGCGGCGGCGCGTTCGGCGTAGCCGATCGAGGCGGCCGGCTCGATGTTCGCCAGCGCGCGGCGGGCCATCCGGCCCAGGGCGGCGACGCCGAGCGGCGCCACGTCCCGGGCCGCGGCGTCGGGGCGCAGCCGGACGGCGTCGGCCAGCTCGACCGCGCACTCGGCGTGGGTGGCGACGAACGCGTCCCGCTCGTTCTCGCCGAGGCTGAGCCGGCTCGCGCCGTCGTACCCCAGCGCCGTCACCGTCTCCGGCGCGGCCCACCGGGCCAGGTAGGCGTGCCGGTCGGCCAGGTCGGCCTTGCCCAGCCCGGCGTACGCGGCCTCGCGCATCAGCGGGGTGCTGAACGCGTACCCGCCGCGGACCCGGTGCAGCATGCGGCGTTGCAGCAGCTCGTCGACGGCCCGCTCGAGCTCGACGGCGGCCACCGCGCCCGGGCGGGCGTCGGCGGGCGCCCGCCGCTCGCGCAGCGCCTCGATGACCCCGGTGGGCACGGTGTCACCGACCACCGCGGCGTCGCGCAGCACCGACCGCGGCTCGGTCGGCAGCGCGTCGATGCGGGCCGCGAGGACGGCGGCGAGGTCGCGGGAGAGCAGCTGGCTGCCCATCGAGCCGGCGGCGAGCTGCCACTTGCCGGCCGCGTTCGCGCCCACCGCGGGCATCAGCGCGCCGCGCTCCATCAGCAGCGTGACCAGTTCGGCCAGGTAGAACGGGTTGCCCTGGGCGGTGGCGAGCAGCCGGTCGGCGTCGGCCTGCGGCAGCTTGCCCCCGTTGAGGTACGAGGTGAGCAGCCGGGAGGCGTCCGCGCCGCGCAGCGGCGGCAGGGCGTGGATCTCCGCGTCGGCCAGCCGGGTCAGCGCGCCCGCGGTCCGGACCAGCTCCGGACGGCCGAGCAGCATCAGCACGACCGGCCCGTCCAGGCGGGACAGCACGGCGCCGAGCGCGTCGATCGTCTCGGCGGTGGCGTCGTGCAGGTCGTCGACGATCACCACCAGCGGCGCCTCCCGGGCCAGCGCGCTGAGCAGGCCGGCCACGGCGATCGGGATGGTCTCGGTCTCCGGGCGGGTGCCGCCGGTGGGCTGGTACTCGGCGACCGCGGCGGGGCCGACCGGGTTGGCCGGCGCCTCGCCGTAGCCGAGCAGCGCGAGCAGGCGGTCGAGGTCGAGGTCGGGCGCCTCGCCGTCGCGGTTGAGCCGGGCGACGAGCTTGCGCAGCCGCTCCTCGACGACCGTCCGGTTCATCGTCGCGGCCACGTCCTTGGGCAGGCCGACGGACTTGCGCACGAGGTCGGCCAGGGGCGCGAACCGGCGGCGCTCGCCGAACGCCCGGCACCGGGCCCGCAGCACCCGCGCGCCGGCGTGGGTGGCGAACCGGCCCGCCCCGACGTCGTAGCCGGCCGCCAGCCGCTTGACCTCGCCGGCGAACCGGGTCTTGCCGATGCCGGCCTCGGCGGTCATCACCATCACCCGCGGGGTCCCCGAGTCGATGACCTCGGCCAGCCGGCCGGCCACCCGGCCCAGCTCGGTCTCCCGGCCCACGAACGGCGCCTCGTCGCCCAGACCCGACCGGGTGCCCGGGGCGTCGTGCAGGCCGAGCAGCTCGTACGCCGGCACCGGCTCGCGCTTGCCCTTCAGCCGCAGCGCCCGCAGCTGCCGCCAGGAGGCGACGTGCCGGGTGCCGGCCGAGGTCCGCGAGCCCGCGTACACCGCGCCCACCGCGGCGGCGTCGGCCAGCCGGGCCGCGGTGTTGACCGTGTCGCCGATGACCGTGTACTCGATCGAGGCCTGGATGCCGGCGACCACCTCGCCGGTGTTGAGGCCGACGCGCAGGCCCAGCGGCGCGCCGCCGCCGCGCTCGTCGTCCAGCACCCGGCGCACGGCCCGCTGCATGCTCAGGGCGGCCCGGACCGCGCGCTCGGCGTCGTCCTCGTGGGCCACGGGCGCGCCGAAGACGGCCATGATCCCGTCGCCGGTGAGCTTGTCGACGTGCCCGCCGAAGGTCTTGACCGCGCCGGCCAGCGCGGCCAGCACGCGGTCGGTGACCGCGCCGACGCGCTCCGGGTCCAGATCCTCCGACCAGGAGGTGAAGTCCGAGAGGTCGCCGAAGAGCACGGTGACGATCCGCCGCTCCGCCGCGGGCAGGGTGGCGGCGGCCGGCAGCGCGGCGCCGCAGTTGTGGCAGAAACGGGCACCGGGCACGGCGACGGTTCCACACACGGGACAGGTCACAGCGGGTCCAACTGTTCCGGGGCGGCCTGTGATTCCCGCCTCAGGTGTTCGAGTTGCGCGCGGGCCGACCAGAGCGCGGCGAAACGGACTTCCGGTGCGATGTCGGGGTACACGGCGTCGACGATCGCCTCGGCCGTGCCGGCTCCGGCCGCGACCGCGGCCCGGACCTGGGCGAGCCGCTCCCGGCGGTGGGCGAGATAGGCCCGGGCGAGCGCGGCGCAGTCGGGCTGCGCCGGCCCGTGCCCGGGCAGCATCAGGACCTGCTCGTACGCGCTCAGCCGCTCCAGGCTGGCCAGGTACGCCCCCAGGTCGCCGTCCGGCCAGGCCACCACCGTGGTGCCCCGCCCGAGGATGGTGTCGCCGGTGAACACGGCGCGTTCGTCGCCGCACTCCACCAGGAAGCAGACCGAGTCGCCGGTGTGCCCCGGCGTGTTCAGCACCTGGATCTCCAGGCCGCCCCCGCCCAGCGACTCGTCGCGGTCCAGCGGCTCGGCGCCGACGCCGTGCGCGGGGTCCGCCGCCAGCACGGCCGTGCCGCCCAGCAGCTCGGACAGGCGTGCGGCGCCCTCCACGTGATCGTGGTGACCGTGGGTGACCAGGATGAAGAGGAACGGTCCGTGTGCGGCGATCCGGGCCAGGTGCCCCTCGTCCAGCGGACCGGGATCGACGACGACCGCGTGTTCCTGCCCCGGCGCGCGCAGCACCCAGGTGTTGGTGCCGTCCAGGGTCATGGGCCCGGCATTGGGGGCGCGCAGCAGCGTCACCCAGTGCGGCAACTCCACGACCCCGGCGCCCCCCATGCACCGCATCGTACGTCGCGCTGCGCTGACCGTCCGGGGACCGGATGTGCGATCCGGTCACCGGCGGTCACGACGGGTGGGCGACGGCTCAGTTGATCTCGGCGATGACCTCGACCTCGACCGGGGCGCCCAGGGGCAGCTCCGACACGCCGACCGCGCTGCGCGCGTGCCGGCCGAGCTCGCCCAGCACGTCGCCGAAGAGATTCGAGGCCCCGTTGACCACGGCGGGCTGGCCGGTGAAGCCCTCCGCCGAGGCCACGAAGCCGGTCAGCTTGACGATCTTGACGAGCCGGCCCAGGCCGACCAGCGCGTCGATCGCGGCGAGGGCGTTCAGCGCGCAGTAGCGGGCCAGCTCGGTGCCCTGCTCCACCGTCACCTCGGCGCCCACCTTGCCCACGTACGGCAGCTTGCCGTCGACCATCGGCAACTGGCCGGAGACGTAGACGTAGTTGCCCGACTGCACGGCCGGCACGTACGAGGCCAGCGGCGGCACGACCGAGGGCAGCGTCAGGCCCAGCTCCGCGAGCCGCGCGTACGCGTCCGCGCCACCCTCCCCGCTCACCGGCGTGGTCACGACTTGGCCCGCTTCATGTACGCGACCAGCTGCTCGGCGTTCGGGCCGGGCACGACCTGCACCAGCTCCCAGCCGTCCTCACCCCAGTTGTCGAGGATCTGCTTGGTCGCGTGGACCAGCAGCGGCACGGTCACGTACTCCCACTTCTGCATTGCTCGTCCAGCTCCCTGTCACTCGCTCGGGGCCGCGGCGGGCTGTTGCCCGGCGACGGCGACAGCCTAGCCAGGCGGCCGGAGCTGCCTCGCGGCTGTCCGGATTTCGTTACGCTGAGCACCGGGGCCGGGCGTCCCGACTCCGCCGCCGAGGGGGCACGATGACGCAACCGCACCAGGGCGCGACGACGCGGGCCTCCTCGATCGCCGCCGCGGAGGCGCCGGAGTCGGACTTCATCGACGCGCCACCGCCGGCCGAGATCCCCGAGTGGCCGCCGGTCGGCGCCTATCCCGGCGAGCCGGGCCATCCGGCGCCCGCCGCGGAGCCCGACGCCGACGACACCGTCTCCTTCGCGGCCGTCCCGCCCGCCGGCTCCTCCGCCGCCGAGACCGAGGTGCTCGAGGGCGACGTGGTGTGGCATCAGCCGCCGCCGACCGGGCCGTTCCGCGCCCGGCACGAGAAGCCCGGCGAATGGCACACCGAGCCGCCGGAGCACCTGGCGCTGGAGCACTCGCCCCCGGCCGAGGTGCAGCCGGGCGTGCAGCAGGACCAGCCGACCGAGGCCATCCCGCTGAGCATGCTGCCGCACCCGTGGGAGGTGCCGTTCGATCCGCACGGCACCGAGACCGAGGTGCTCGGGCCGCCGGTGCGGCACAAGCGGCCGTACTGGGTGGTGGCCGGCCTGGTCCTGACGCTGCTGGTCTTCGGCGGCGGCGCGGTCTCGGCCTTCCTGCTGCTGCGCAACGCCGAGAGCGGCAAGGGCGCGCCCGACCCGGCCACGGCGGTCAACCGGTTCATGACCGCGGTCTACACCCAGCAGGACCCGCGGACGGCCGCGGAGGTCGTCTGCCGGGAGGCCCGCGACGAGGACAAGCTCCGGGCCCGGGTCGACCAGGTCAAGGGGTACGCGAACGAGTACGACGCGCCCGCCTTCCGCTGGAACGACCCCGCCGTCTCGGGTCAGACCGGCGAGCGGGCCACCGTCGGCGTGCAGCTGACCATGACCACCGACGACGAGAAGATGGCCCAGCAGCAGCTGACCTTCACCGTGATCCGCAAGACCGGCTGGCTCGTCTGCGACGTGAACGGCTAAAGGGACGCCGTACCCTCGGATTGTGGCTAGCAACGAGTGGCCGGCGCGCCTGCACGTGGTGACCGGCAAGGGCGGTACGGGCAAGACCACTGTGGCGGCGGCGCTGGCCCTCGCGCTGGCGGCCGGCGGGCATCGCACGCTGCTCGTCGAGGTGGAGGGGCGGCAGGGCATCGCCCAGCTGTTCGGCACCGAGCCGCTGCCGTACGCGGAGCTGCGCGTGGCCACCCCGGTCAAGGGTGACGGCGAGGTCCGGGCCCTGGCCGTGGACCCGGAAGAGGCGCTGCTGGAGTACCTCGAGATGTTCTACCGGCTGGGCGCCGCGGGCCGGGCCCTGCGCAAGATCGGGGCCATCGACTTCGCCACCACCATCGCCCCCGGCCTGCGCGACGTCCTGCTCACCGGCAAGGTCAAGGAGGCCACGACCCGCTCGGCGGACGGCCGCCGGGCCTACGACGCCGTGGTGCTGGACGCGCCGCCGACCGGCCGGATCGGACGGTTCCTCAACGTCACGGCCGAGACCGCCAAGCTGGCCAAGATGGGCCCGATCAAGTCGCAGAGCGACGGCGTGGCGTCGCTGCTGCGCTCGCCGATGACCTGCGTGCACGTGGTCACGCTGCTGGAGGAGATGCCGGTCCAGGAGAGCCTGGACGCGATCGCCGAGCTGTCCGCGCTGCACATCCCGGTCGGCCGGATCATCATCAACGGCGGCCGCCCGCCGCTGCTGGCCACCGGCAAGGTCACCAAGACCGAGCTCAAGCGCGGCCTGGCCGCCGCCGGCCTGCCCACCGACCCGGCAACCGTGAACGGGCTGCACGCCGAGGCCCGGGCGCACCTGACCCGCCGCGAGCTGGAGGAGTCGCTGCGCGCCGAGCTGGCCGAGCTGGGCCGCCCGCTGCTGGAGCTGCCGCTGCTGCCCGGCGGGGTCGACCTCGACGGGCTGCACGAGCTCGCCGCCCTGCTGCTGGCGGGCTGATCCGCCGGGCTCGGCGACCCGCCGCGGTGTCTGACCCGCCACACACCGCAGCGCTGCACGCCACGCCGGGGGCTACGAGTCAGTACGCTCGGAACGTGGCCGCTGATCAGACCGCCCCTCGCCTGGACGTCGACGCTCTGCTGGCCGATCCGGCCACGAAAATCGTGGTCTGCTGCGGCGCCGGCGGCGTCGGCAAGACCACCACCGCCGCCGCCCTGGGCCTGCGCGCGGCCGAGCAGCACGGCCGGCGCACGGTGGTGCTGACCATCGACCCGGCCCGCCGGCTCGCCCAGTCGATGGGCCTGACCGAGCTGGACAACACGCCGCGCCAGGTCAAGGGCATCGACACCGAGGCCACCGGCGGCGAGCTGCACGCCATGATGCTCGACATGAAGCGCACCTTCGACGAGGTGGTGCAGGCGCACACCTCGCCGCAGCGCGCCGCGGAGATCTTCGCCAACCCGTTCTACCAGGCGATGAGCTCCACGTTCTCCGGCACGCAGGAGTACATGGCGATGGAGAAGCTGGGCCAGCTGCGGGCCGGCGAGGAGTGGGACCTGATCGTGGTGGACACGCCGCCGTCGCGGTCGGCCCTGGACTTCCTGGACGCGCCGGCCCGGCTCTCCCGCTTCCTGGACGGCCGGATGCTGCGCCTGCTGATGGCCCCGGCCCGCGGCGGGCGCAGCATGTTCAGCCTGGTCACGGCCTCCTTCGGGATCTTCTCCCGGGCGGTGCAGAAGATCCTCGGCGCGCAGCTGCTGACCGACCTGTCGGGCTTCGTGGCCGCGCTGGACTCGATGTTCGGCGGCTTCCGGCAGCGCGCCGACGAGACGTACCGGATCCTGCAGGACCCGCAGACGGCGTTCCTGCTGGTCGCGGCCCCGGAGCGGGACGCGGTCCGGGAGGCCGCGTATTTCGCCGAGCGGCTGGTGGCCGAGCGGATGCCGCTGGCCGGCCTGGTGCTCAACCGCACCCACCGGAGCGCGCTGACCACGCTGAGCGCCGCCGAGGCCGAGGCCGCGGCGGAGCGGCTGGAGGCGCTCGGCGATCAGCAGACCACCGCGGAGGCGCTGCGCGTGCACGCGTCCCTGCTGCGGTTGATCGACCGGGAGGTAGCGGTGGCGGCCACCTTCACCGACGCCTTCCCGCACGTCCCGGCGGTGGCGGTGGCAGCGCAGCCCGCCGACGTGCACGACGTCGACGGGCTGCGGACGATCGGTGCTGCCCTGGCCTGAGGCCAGGGCAGCCGGAAATCAGCGGGTGGAGACGAGCACCTTGTCGGCGCCCTTCTCCCGCAGCGCGGCTTCGAACATCTTCCGCCAGCTCGCCACGTGCGGGTGCCGGCGCAGCAGTGCGCGCCGCTCCCGCTCGGTCATGCCTCCCCAGACGCCGAACTCGATCCGGTTGTCCAGAGCGTCGGCCAGGCATTCGTAGCGGACCGGGCAGCTGCGGCAGATCCTCTTCGCCACGTTCTGCTCGGCGCCCTGCACGAACAGCGCGTCAGGGTCGCCACTCTGACATGCCGCCATGCTGGGCCAGTCGCTGATCATCCCCATCTGTTCACGTCCCCCCTTGCTTCCCCTGACGCCGGCGGACCCATGTCCCCTCAAGTCACACAGGCGTCGTGCGATAGCTCGCCGGATCATCATGCTCTGTAGTCGGGCGATTACGCAACGTTGTCCCTCAAAAACGTATACCTCGGTAGTTCCGGGCATCCCGGGCTGACCGGACAGTGAGAAGTTTCAAGAAAGTCGGGGAAAAGGCCGCGCTGGGCGGGCCGACCTGGCAGAGTCATTCTGGGCGAACCGTGACCTTCTCGACACGCAGTCACGGGTATCTTTCGCGTACCCTGCTCAGGTGACCTCCTGGATGCGCAGACGTGATCACAACATCTTCGCCAACGCGACCTCGCTGCTCATCTGCGGCCTGCTCGCCGGCGTAGTGGTGGCCGCCGCGGCGTTCCCCGCCGTGGCGATGTCCGGGCTCGCGGCCAAGGCCGGCGGCGAGACGTTCGCCAGCCTCCCCAGTGAGCTCAAGCAGGCGAGCGCGCCGCAGATCAGCCGGATCTTCGCGTCCGACAACAAGACGCAGATCTCGGTGTTCTACGACGAGTTCCGCAGCGAGGTGCCGCTCAAGGACATCTCGATCAACATGCAGAACGCGATCATCGCCGCCGAGGACCACGAGTTCTACAAGCACAACGGCGTGGACCTGAAGGGTGTCGCCCGGGCGTTCGTCAACAACAAGAGCGGCAAGTCCCAGCAGGGCGCCTCGACGCTGACGATGCAGTTCGTCCGCATGTCGCTGGCGTACTCGGCGACCAGCCCGCAGGAGGTCGTCGACGCCACCAAGGACACCCCCAAGCGCAAGATCAACGAAATGAAGTACGCGCTGCAGATCGAGAAGGATCTGACCAAGCAGAAGATCCTCGAGGGCTACCTCAACAAGGCCCCCTTCGGCAACGGCTCGTACGGCATCTACGCCGCCAGCCAGGTGTACTTCAGCAAGAAGCCCAAGGACCTCACGATCGCCGAGTCCGCCCTGCTGGCCAGCATGGTGAAGGCGCCGACCGCGTTCAACCCGACCACCGCCAGCGGCTACCCGCAGGCCCTGGACCGCCGCAACTACGTGATCAGCGACATGCTGGAGCTCGGCTTCATCACCCCGGCGGACGCCAAGAAGGCCACCTCGACGAAGATCAGCCGCACGGTGAAGCGCCCCGGCAACGGCTGCGTCTCGGTGGCCAAGAACCACTGGGGCTTCTTCTGCGACTACTTCTACCGCTGGTGGCTGAGCCAGGACGCCTTCGGCGCGACCACGTACGACCGGGAGCGGCGCCTGAAGAGCGGCGGCTACCGCATCCGGACGTCGATGGACATCAAGGCCCAGCAGGCCGCCCGCGACAACATCGGCAAGCACATCTCGCAGAACAACAAGAACGCGCTGCTGCTCGCCGGCATCCAGCCCGGCACCGGCAAGGTCCGCACGCTCGCGGCGAACCGCAAGTTCAAGCTGGACGACCCGGCGAACCCGCAGAACAAGATCTCCTCGGACCCCGGCAAGGCCCGCAAGAAGATCCGCGGCACCTACCCGAACACCACCAACCCGCTGCTCAGCGGCGGCGGCGACATCACCGGCTACCAGGCCGGCTCGGTGTTCAAGATGTTCACCATGGTGGCGGCGCTGGAGAACGGCTACCCGCTGGCCTACTCGATCAACGCCCCGGCCAAGTACATCTCCAAGTACCGCATCGCGCCCGGCCGGTCGACCTGCAACGGCATCTACTACTGCCCGAGCAACTCCGGCGGCAAGGCCGGCGGCGTCACGAACATGTGGACCGGCTTCAGCCGCTCGATCAACACGTTCTTCGTGCCGCTGCAGGAACGCGTCGGCGCCGAGAAGGTCGTCGACGTGGCCAAGCGCTTCGGCGTCAAGTTCCGCACCAAGACGGACATCGACCTGGCGTCCAGCAAGGACGCCGCGCACCAGTGGGGCGCCTTCACGCTGGGCGTCTCGTCCTCGACCCCGCTGGAGATGGCCAACGCGTACGCGACCCTGGCCGGCGACGGGATGTACTGCGAGCCCACCCCGGTGGAGCAGATCGTCTCGCAGAACAACGAGAAGATCGACATCGGCAAGCCGCACTGCACCCGGGCCACCTCCCCCGACGTGGCCCGCGCCGCGCTGGACGCGGCCCGCTGCCCGGTGGGCGACAACGCGCAGCTCGGCAGCTGTGGCGGCAGCCGTACGGCGGGCCGGGCCCGCGGGATCATCGGCCACCCGATCTACGGCAAGTCCGGCACCACCGACAACGACAAGACCGCCGCGCTGATCATCGGCAGCAGCTCGCTGACGATCGCCGGCTACCTGGTCAACCCGGACTACCAGAACCACAAGGACCGGATGTCGCACGACATCGTGAACCCCGCGGTGTGGGACACCATGGACGACGTCCTGCGCGGCACGCCCAAGATCCAGTTCAAGCGACCGGGCAGCCGCAAGATCGCCGAGGGCGAGCAACGCTCGATCCCGAACGTGGAGTGCGCGACGATCGCCGGGGCCATCGCCCGGGTGGAGAGCGCCGGCTTCAGCGCCTCGGTGGGCCAGGAGGTCGAGTCCGACTGCCCCAAGGGCACCGCCGCCGGCACCAACCCCGGCGACCGGACCATCAAGAACGGCTTCGTGAGCATCGAGGTCAGCAAGGGCAAGGCCGCCGACGAACCGGCCGTGCCCGGCCAGCCGAAGCCTCCGAAACCGAAGAAACCACGGCGCTGAGCGCACGGCGGGCGGGTCACCTCTCCGGTGGCCCGCCCGCCGCATCTCAGCCGTGCCGCCGGCGACACGTCCCGCCGGCTGTCCCGGTCAGCTGAGCTGCTTGCGTACCGCTGCCGCCACCCGGCCGCCCTCGGCCCGGCCGGCCACCGCCGCCTGGGCCGCCTTCATGGCCGGCCCCATCTGCGCCTTGCCGGTGAAGCCGCCCGCCCGCAACGCCCCCGCCACCAGCTCGGCGATCTCGTCGTCGCTGAGCTGCGCCGGCAGATAGCGGTCCAGGATCTCGCCCTCGGCGTTCTCCTTCGCGGCCTGCTCGGCGCGGCCGGCCCCGGCGAACGCGGTCGCCGCCTCCCGGCGCTTCTTCGCCTCCTTGGTCAGCACGGCGAGCACCTCGTCGTCGCTGAGCACCTTGGCGGCGTCCCCGGCGGTCTCGGCATTGCGCACGGCGGTCAACGCCATCCGGAGCGTCGAGGTGGTCAACTCGTCCCGGCTCTTCATGGCGGCGTGCAGGTCATCGTTCAGGCGGTCTTTCAGCGTTCCCATGGACGGTCAAACTACTCTGGGCCTCATGCGCCGACCCCTCATTTCCCTGGCCGCCGGTCTCACCGCCGCCGGAGGTGCCGCCCTGGCCTACGCCTCGCTGATCGAACGCAACCTGTTCACGCTGCGCCGCGTCGACGTGCCGATGCTCGAGCCGGACGCCGAGCCCCTGCGCATCCTGCACCTCTCGGACCTGCACATGATGCCGGACCAGCGCCGCAAGCAGGCCTGGGTGGCCGCGCTCATCGGCACCGACCCGGACCTGGTGGTGGTCACCGGCGACAACATGGCCGCCCCGGACGCGATCCCCGGCGTGCTGCGCGCCCTGGACCCGCTGCTGCACCTGCCCGGCGCGTTCGTCTTCGGCTCCAACGACTACCGCGGCCCGATCTGGAAGAACCCGCTGGAATACCTGCTGCCCGAACGCGAGTACCAGCAGGGCGTGGACCTGCCGGCGGAAGACCTGCGCGCGGCGTACGTCGACGCGGGCTGGGCGGACCTGAACAACGCCCGCACGGTCCTCAAGGCCGGCGGCCGCTCGGTGGAACTGGCCGGCGTCGACGACCCACACGTGGAACGCGACGACTACCCGTCGGTGGCCGGCCCGGCATCGGCCGGCGCCGACCTGCACATCGGCGTGACCCACACCCCGGCCTCCTGGGTCCTGGACGCGATGGCGGCGGACGGCTTCGGCCTGCTGCTGGCCGGCCACACCCACGGCGGCCAGGTCTGCGTGCCCGGCTACGGCGCCCTGACCACCAACTGCGACCTCCCCCGCGCGATGGCCAAGGGCCTGCACCGCTGGCCGGGCTCGGAAGCCTGGCTGCACGTATCGGCCGGCCTGGGCACCCACCCCACCGCCCCGATCCGCTTCGCCTGCCCCCCGGAGGCCACGATCCTTACGCTGATCCCGCGCTGACCTGCGGTTTCACCGAGCGGGGATACCGATTTCGCGACGGCGGAAGCGTCGGCTAGTATTGCTGAGCACGCTCGGGGTGTGGCGCAGCTTGGTAGCGCGCTTCGTTCGGGACGAAGAGGCCGTCGGTTCAAATCCGGCCACCCCGACCCTTGAAACACCAGCTCAGGGCTGGTTCTCCACACGGAGAACCAGCCCTGATTGGTTTCCAGCCCCCGTCGGGGAGTGATCTGGGAGTGGATCTTGAAACTCACTCCCCGACTGACTTCCGGCGGGCCGTCAGAAGCCGATCAAGGATCGACGACCGGGGAGTGTGGCGCCATCCCAAGCCGCGCGTCCAAGGCTGCTTCCCACAGCATTGTCAGGTGGTCGAGGAACTGAGCGCGCATGGCCGGCGTGATGTGCGAGTAGCGCGCCTGGACCGAGCCGTCGAAGTGCCCCGTCCGGCCGTCCTGGAGCACGGCCGGGACTCCGAGTTCCTGCATCTGCGTCTTGTGGCTGTGCCGTAGGCCGTGCGGCGTCAGCCCTGCGGCGATCTGTCAAGCATCAGGCGGAACGCGAGTGTCAAGCATCAGCCGTGACGGGACAAGGCTTGCTGTCGCCGCACTGCCGATTGATCTTTTCTGGATCAACGCGCCGCGCGAGCGCGGCGCGGCCGGACGCGCTCGGCCATCTTGTGGCTGGTCGTGCGCTGAAGGTCAGGCTCCAGCAAGTCGGGCGGACGCCAGCGCGTTCAAGGAGACGCCCTGCTCTGCGGCGCGTACCGCGAGGCAGCGGTGGACCTCTTCGGGAACGCGGACCTGGAACTTTCCGGAGTAGCGCCTGTCGGCGATGGCGACGGGGGGCTCTTCGCCCAACGCCTGCATGTCGGCGACGATCTCCTCGGCCACGCGCTGAATGCCGATGAAGGCTTCCATGCGGTCCTCGGCCAGCCACGACACTGACGGCAGCTCGGCCACGGTGCCGACGTACTCGCCGTCTTCGGCTGACCAGTGGACTCGGTAGGTGTAGTGATCCGCCACGCTCACGATCGCTCCTCCAGCTTCTTGATCGCGGTCAGGACCTGCTTGACCTGGTAGGGCTTCGCCTTGCCACCCTTGTCCTGGATGTTGACCCGGGGGTCGCCGGGCCAGGGCATCTTGAAGACGTAGTGCGACGTGCCTTGCGATCTCGGTTCCCCGAAGTAATGCCTACAGACGAACAGCAGGTCGGCGAACCGGACGTTGTTAGGGTTTCGGCGCATCTCCGCGAGGATCTTCGCCAGCTTGTCCGTCACGCTTCCCTCACTCTTTAGTATCGCCCGCGATACTACTCATGGCAAGGAAGGTCGCTGGCCTTGGGAGTGATCTGGGAGTGGATCTTGAGATGTCGACCCTCGCAGGCTTGAGCATCCCGACAGAGATCAAGCCTCTGACCTGGGATCTCCGGCGATGATCGGGATGGCGGCGGTTCTTGATCCTAATTCGGGATCCGGCCACCCCGACCAGAGAAAGTGCAGGTCAGGCCCGGTCCTCCGTTCAGGGAGACCGGGCCTGACTGCTTCTCCGGGCCGTTCTGGAGAGTTCCTGGAGACGATCTTGCGTGAGGGTGTCAGGAGCGTTCGCAACGCCTCGACGGTGGCCTCCTCCGTCCGGCGGACACGACCTCCGGCGGCCAGCGCTCCACCCCCTGGGCACGGCCGACTCTGGGATGCCAGAACCGGTGATGGGGCCCGGCAGACGAAGTGTGGTTCGGTGTCTGGATTCCAGACCGCCATCAGATGGAGAGTCGATGCACCACGGCGGGCGCTGGACAACCTCCAGCGTTTAGCCAGCCCGATCCGCTCCCGGCTCGCCGGAGCAGCGCTCAGCTGGCTGAGGATCCATCCGGGCCGCTGCTATTGGTGTGCGACAGCGCCGTGAACCCCGACCATATTCGTCGATGGCCGCCCCCTGTGGGTTCACGGATGTCCGCATCTCGGGTCCGATGCTCCGGAGCAGACCTCGAAAGCGGGTGAGGATCTTCGACACGTCAACAGGGCGTTCCGCTTCAGGCAGCCCGCGCCATAGCCCGGCTCGACGGAGCGTCGAGCCGGGCGCAACCAGGTCGGCTATGCCACGAAGCGGGAACGGCGACGGCGTCCGATCACGTAACCGGCGCCGCCGAGGAGCAGGAGCGCACCGCCGACGCCGGCCACCATCCCGATGTCGGAGCCCGTCACGGGCAGCCCTCCACCCTCGCCGCCAGAGGTGTCCGTGCCCGCGGAGGAGGTGGGAACAGGAGCGGCGGTCGTCGTGGCGCTCGGCGTGGCGGTCGCCGTCGGTGTGGGCTGAGCCGCGCAGTCAAGCGCGCGTGCGGCGTACAGGCCCTCGTTCAGGTAAGCCAGGAGGTCCTCGATGGTCCCGCTGTCGAGCGCCTTCTGCGCAGCCGCCTTCACGTTGGCGCCGGCGTCGTCGTTCAGGGTGCGGAGGGCCGAGATCCGCAGGTCCGTCGTCCAGGCCGCCCGCACGCCCGTCTTGAGGAAGGCCCGCAGGTCATCCGCGGTGCCGTCCAGCCGATCCTGCACCGCGCCGGGCAGGACGGGCAACGACTCAGCGCGGGCCGCGGCCAGGATCTGGTTGGCCACGACCTGCATCTCCACCTCGGTGGCGGTGTCCAGGTCGATGGTGATCAGCTCGCGGATGTCCTTATAGAGCTTGCGCTCGACCGTTTGGCAGGACGCGTCGAGAACGGGCGTCTCGGCGTGGGCCGCCGCCGGTGCGGCGGGTGTCAGCAGGGCCAGCGCCAGCAGGACGCCGGCCGCAGTCTTTCGTCGCATGTGGATGTTTCTCCCCGTAGAAGGCCAGAGCCTGGGGATACTACCGTCGATGAATGGATGGGCAAGACAGGGACTTCGTCAATGCTCGCCAGGCCAGGCCAACCCGGCCGCTCAGCGTGCTTCCGGCTCCCAGAGCAGAAGCTGGCGGTGATGGCTGAAGCCGTTCCGCAGGTAGAACTCCACCGCCCGCCGCCCGGAGTGAACCGTCACGTGCAGCAACCCCCGCGTACGGGCCTCGGCCAGGATCGCGCCCATCAGCGCACTCCCGACGCCCCGGTTGCGGCACTCCGGGAAAACCATGACCGACTGGACGTCGCCGTACCACCGATCCATCGAGCTGTTCCCGGGCACCCGTTCCGCGATGAGCAGCCAGGCCGCGCCGACCACCCGCCCGTCGATCTCGGCGACGAACGGCACATGTGTCTCCGCGTGGGCGGCCACCCAGTCCGCGAACGCCTCGAGCTCGTCCCCGTCGATGCCGCGCAGTTCCGCCAGCACCGCCACATCGGCCACGCCGGCCTTCCGCACCATCACCCGGAGCAGCTTAGGCGGGTCACGGCGCCGCGTCCGTACCGCCGTTCTGTCGCACCCCCGTGCCATCCTCACTCCATGACCGGATCGGACCCGAAGGCGGACCTCGTCCGCTACCTCCAGATCGCCCGGGAAGCCCTGCTGTGGAAGCTGGACGGCCTCTCCGAGTACGACGTCCGCCGCCCCCTCGTGCCCACCGGCACCAACCTCCTCGGCCTGGTCAAACACGTGGCCGGCGTCGAGTCCGGCTATTTCGGGGCGACGTTCGGCCGGCCCTTTCCCGAACCGCTGCCGTGGATGGCCCAGGACGCCGAGCCCAACGCCGACATGTGGGCCACCGCGGCGGAGTCGCGCGAGGGCATCGTGGCTCTCTACCGCCGGGTCTGGGCCCATTCCGACGCCACCATCGAGGCTCTGGCCCTGGACGCCGCCGGGCGCGTCCCGTGGTGGCAGCCCGACCGCAACGAGGTCACCCTGCACCGCATCCTGGTCCACGTGATCGCCGAGACCGATCGGCACGCCGGCCACGCCGACATCGTCCGCGAGCTGATCGACGGGGCGGCGGGGGTCCGGCCGGTCAACGACAACCTGCCCGACTTCGACGAGACGGCCTGGCGCGGCTACCGGGAGCGGCTCGAGCGCACGGCGCGCGAGGCAGCCGGCGGGTAGCCCCGGCCAACGCGAACACCAACGCCGACCAGCAGTGAGGACCAGCGGTGAGGACCAGCGGTGAGGATCAGCGTGAGACCCGGGCTGACAGCCACAGCCGACTCAGCCCGGCATCCGCCAGACGTGCGCCCGGCCGTTGCCGTCCGCGCAGGCCAGATGCCGGCCCGCCGCCACACACCGCTCCAACGACATCCCGTCCAGCGAGCCCACCGTCCGTACCCGGTCCCCCGCCTCGACCGCCTGCACCCAGATCCGCCCGGCCCGTGCGCTGTCCCGGCGCAGCACCAGCGGACCCACCTGCTCGCTGTGGCCCAGCACCGACCGCACCCGACCGGTCGCCGGGTCCAGCAGCGCCCGCTGCGCGGTGTGCCGGGCGTCCGTCACCACCAGGCGGGGCGGCCCGGGTATCCGCAGCGCCCGCGAGTCCAGGCCCAGCCGCCAGTGTTCGCTGGTCCAGCGCGCCTCGCCGGTTGCGGCGTCCAGGGCGGTCATGCCGGTCGCCGTCGACACGCACAGGTACGCGCCGCAACCGGTGGGCCAGCCGAAGGAGCGCGTGGTGCTGCGCCACAGCTGCCGAAGGTCGGTGAGCCGGAACGCGGTGATCGACGCCGCGCCGCCCTCCCGCCGCGTCAGGTACAGGCGGTTGCCGAAAGTCACGAAGCGCGCGGCGTCGCCGTCGCCCACGTACCGGCCGGCGTCCGGCACGACGCCGAGGTTCGCGGTGGCCCGCACCGCCCCGTCCGCGAAGTCCAGGACGGCGCCGCGGCCCTGCCGATCCACGGTGACGATCCGGCTCGCACGCCCGTCGGCACGGCCGGACTCCGCGCGGGAGTCGCCGGGGCCGGGGTCGCCGGCCGCCACGTAGCCGGCGGCGTCCAGCTCGCGGGACCACAGCGGCTCCCCGGTCCGCAGCGCCACCCGTTGCAGGACGACGTGATCCCGGCCCGCGACGGCCAGGGTCAGCAGGACGCTGTCCTCGGTCACCGTGAGCACGGTCGTGGCGCCCGTGGTCCGGCGCCAGAGGACGGCGCCCGTGTCGCTGTCGAGAACCGACGCCTGGGCGCTCTCCGGGGACATGACGATCAGGACGCGCGGCTCGTACAGGTCGACGGTGCCCACGGACTGGGGCAGTTCGGTGGACCATCGGACCGACTCATCGGCCAGCGAGAGCCGGCGGACCCGGGCCCGGCCCTCGACGTAGCTGGACGTGAACAGCGCCGACGGGGAGAGCGCGAAGGCGCCGGTGAGTTCGTCGGTGACCAGGACCGCGCGGAGCGGGAGCGGGGCGACCACCGCCGACCCGCCCAGGGCGAGCACGGCCAGCAGGGCGGTGAGGACGGCCACCGGCCGCAGGTCGGTGGCGCGGGGGGACCGGGAGGTCTCGGGTACGGCCGAGGCGTCCCCGAGGTCGATGACCACGCGTCGAGCATGGCACCACCGCGGCACCGGGGACAGGGCGTGCGCACCGCTCCGGGGCGGCAGAATCAGCGGCCATGACCGACGAACAGATCTGCGAGGTGGTCGTCACCGCGGCCGACAGCGAGTGGCTGGCCGGCTTCACCCGGCGCCTGGTCGAGGACCGGTTGGCGGCCTGCGGGCACCAGACGGCGGCGATCCGCTCCATCTACCGCTGGGAGGGTGCGGTGCACGACGACCCGGAGGCCCGCGTCGCGTTGCACACGCGGGCCTCGCTGGTCGGCCGGATCGTCGCGCGGGCCGATGCCGAGCACCCGTACGACGTGCCGTGCGTGCTCGCCCTGCCGGTGACCGGCGGCAACCCCGCCTACCTGGACTGGGTGCTGGCTATGACAGATCAGCCCGGGTGAGCAGCGCCCGCAGCTTGATGCCGTCCCGGGCCAGCGCCTCGGCGCCGCCCTCCTGACGATCGATCACGCACAGCGCGTGGTCGACGTGCGCGCCCAGCCTGCGCAGCTCGCCGGTCGAGATCACCACCTGGCCTCCCGAGGTGACGACGTCCTCGACCACCAGCACCCGGCGGCCGGCCACCTCGGCCCCCTCGGCCAGCCGGGCCGTGCCGTACTGCTTGGCCTGCTTGCGGACGAACGCACAGGGCAGCTGGGCGTGCCGGCCCAGGGCGGTCACCACGGCGATGCCGCCCATCTCCAGGCCGGCCAGCACCTCGGTGCCCTCGGGGATCAGCACCGCCATCTGCTCGGCCAGCCGGTCCAGCAGGACCGGGTCGGCCTCGAACTGGTACTTGTCGAAGTACTCGGTCGCGGTGCGGCCGGAGCGGAGCACGAACTCGCCGGTCAGCCGGCTCACGTCGCGGACCTGCCGCGCAAGGTCAGAGTCAGTCACAAGCGAACAGCCTTTCAGGACGCTACCGGAAGGGCTCAGTTGGGGGCCCGGGCCTGCCGATCAGGAGAACGTGCAGACTGTCACTGGGCGGTGGTTCGGGGCCGGCCACAGCACCGCGCCTGATTCCGCCAAGGCCGGCGCCGAGGCTGTGGTGGCGGCGCTCGACGGGCGTACCCCGAAGGCGGTCTTCGTCTTCTGCTCCACCGGTCATGACCTGACCGCGCTGCTCGCCGCCGTGCGGGCCGAGGCGGGCCCGGACGCGGAGATCGTCGGCTGCACCACCCTGGGTGAGCTGTCGTCCGCCGGCGGCGCGGCGCTGGGCTCGGTCGCGGTCACCGCGCTGGGTGGTGACGGTTTCACGGTACGGACCCGGGCCGCCCAGGTCGGTGCGCACAGTCACCGGGAGGCCGGCGCCGACGTGGCCGCCGCGATGATCGGCATGGACCGGCCGCACACCGCGCTGATGCTGCTCTGCGACGGCCTGACCGGCGACCCGCACGAGATCGTCCGGGGCGCGTACTCGGTGCTGGGAGCGGCGGTGCCGCTGGTCGGCGGGTTCTCCGGTGACGATCACGGCTCGCGGCGCTCGTTCCAGTTCCACGACGACGCGGTGCTGTCCGGCGCGGTGGTGGGGGTCGCCCTCGGCTCCGACGCGCCGCTCGGGGTCGGCATCGCGCACGGCTGGCACCGGACCGAGCCGGCCATGGTGGCCACCCGCAGCGACGGCGGCCGGATCTTCGAGCTGGACGGCGAGCCCGCCCTCGACGTGCTGCTGCGCCGGCGGGGCGCGGCCACGGCCGCCGACCTCTTCGCGGGGGACGCCGCCCTGCTCGCGCTGGGGTTGTCCCGGCGCAGCGGCGAGGACATCCGGGTGCTGCACGGCGGCGACGAGGACGACCGGTCGATCTTCGCGTCGGCCCCGGTGCCGCAGGAGGCGGTCTGCTGGCTGATGGACAGCGAATACCAGGCGATGATCGGCGGCGCCGCGCAGTCCTGCGCCGAGGCGGTCGCCGGGCTCGGCGGGGCGGCGCCCCTGGGCGTCTTCACCTTCGACTGCGGCGGCCGGCGCGGGGTGCTCGGCCCGGACGGCACCCGCGAGGAGACCGCGGCCATCCGGGGCGTGGTGGGCGAGGTGCCGTTCGGCGGCTTCTACACGATGGGCGAGATCGCGCGGGTACGGGGCTCGTCCGGCGCCCACGCCCTGACGCTCGTGACGCTGGCCCTGGCCTGATCGTGGTCGCCTGGTCGATGCACCAGCTCACCGACTACTTCGCCGTCGTGACCGCGGCGGCCGACGAACCGGCGGCGATCGCGCTGGCCGTGGAGCGGGCCGCCGAGCTGGTCGATGCCGAGGTGGGCGCCGTGGTGCTGCACGAACAGGTGCACGGCGCGTGGGGCTTCGGCCCGGACGTGCCGGTCCAGGCGCTGCTGGCCATCGCGCCGGGGCCGGGCATGCTGGCCGTCCGCGGCCTGGGTGACCTGCACGCGGTGCCCAACGACCTCGGCGCGGGCCTCGGCGGCGCGCTGATCGTGGGCCGGCTGGACGAGCCGCTGGACGCCGAGGAGCGGCAGGTGCTGCGGGGCATGGCCCGGGTGCTGGGCCTGGCCCTGCGCAGCATCCGGGTGCTGGGCGCGGAGCGGACGGTACGGGCCGAGCGCGAACGCGAGGCCGCCGAGCGCCTGGTGCTGCTGGAGCAGGCGCGGACCCGGGGGATGCTGGTCGAGACGCTGCTGACCATCCAGCGGGAGATCTCCAACCGCAGGCCGCTGCCGGAGATCCTGGACGCCGTGACCAGCGGTACGGCGGCGCTGCTGGGCGGCGTACCGGTGGCGCTCGTCCTGGCCGAGACGGACCGTTCCCGCCGGCTCACCGTGGCCTCGGCCTCCGGCCCCGACGGCTCCGACGGCGCCGGCGGCGCCGACCCGGAGGGGCCGCACCTCGCGGCCCGGGAGGCGATGACCACCGGCACCGTCCTGATGCGCCCGGTCGACCCGGACCGGCCGGACCGGGGCACGGTCATCGCCGCGCCGTTCCGGGTGACCGGCGAGATGGCCGGCAGCCTGATCGCCCAGCTGCCGGGCGCCGCCGACCGGTACGCCGAGCAGCGCGACCAGCTCGCCGCCTTCGCGCAGCAGGTGAGTCTCGCGCTGACGGACGCCCGTACGGTCGAAGCGGTCCGCGAGGCGCACCATGACGCGGTGACCGGCCTGCCCAACCGCGGCCTGTTCCTGCAGATCTTCAACCGGGTGCTCGCGGCCCGCGCCGCCACGACCGGCCCGGCCAGCGTGCTCTTCATCGACCTGGACCGGTTCAAGGCGGTCAACGACAGCCTCGGCCACGAGGCCGGGGACCAGTTGCTGGCCGCGGTCGCCGGCCGGCTCCGCGGTTGTGTCCGGGCCGACGACACCACCGCCCGCCTCGGCGGCGACGAGTTCGCCGTGCTGATGAACAACTCGCCCGTCGAGACCGCCGTCGACGTCGCCGAGCGGGCCATCGCCGCGATCAAGGAGCCGTTCCGGATCTCGGGCCGGGACGTCTTCATCGGGGCGAGCATCGGGGTGGCGGTCAGCGGGGCGGCGGCCGCGGACTCCGACGTGCTGCTGCACCAGGCCGACGTGGCGATGTACCGGGCCAAGAAGGAAGGACCGGGCCGGGTCGTCGTCTACGAGCCGCACATGCACGCCGAGGCGCTGAACTACCTGAGCCTGCGCGGCGACCTGCGTCAGGCGTTGCAGGCCGGCGAGTTCCGGCTGCAGTACCAGCCGCTGGTGCGCCTGGACACCGGCGAGATCACCGGGGTGGAGGCGCTGATCCGCTGGGACAGCCCGGTCCGTGGCCCGGTACCGCCGGCGGACTTCATCCCGATCGCCGAGGAGTCGGGGCTGATCGTGGAGATCGGGCAGTGGGTGCTGGAGACCAGCGCCGCCCAGGCCGCGGCGTGGCGCCAGGTGCGTCCCGAGCTCACCCTCAACGTCAACGTCTCGGGTCATCAGCTGATGCACCCGCGGTTCGCCGCGGACGTGACCCGGGCGCTGGCCGTGGCCGGGCTGCCGTCGAGCGCGATGACGCTGGAGCTGACCGAGTCGGTGCTGATGAGCGACCCGCAGGCGGCGGTGGCGTCGCTGGCCGGCCTGCGCGAGCTGGGGGTGCGGTTGTCCATCGACGACTTCGGCACGGGGTACTCGTCGCTGGCGTACCTGCGGGAGCTGCCGGTCGACGAGCTGAAGATCGACCGGGCGTTCATCGCGCGGGCCGAGCTGACCGGCGAGGACCTGGCCCTGGTCCGCACGATCGTCGACCTGGGGCACATCCTCGGCCTGCGGGTGGTCGCCGAGGGGATCGAGAACGCCGCCCAGCTCGACGCGCTGCGCCGGCTCGGGTGCTGCTACGGCCAGGGCTACCACCTGTGCCGGCCCACGGATCCAGCCGATCTGGCCGGGTTGCTGCGCCGTGGATCCGCGGCGCGGGCGGCTTGAGATGCGGGGTCACCCGTACGCGTAGTTGATTTGCGGCCACGCATGAACGCTGTCCCGTTTGGGCTATTTTGCGGGCTATAGGCCATCAAAATCGCTGAAAGGCTTGTCGTGACACCCTTCGCGCTGCTCTTCCTGCTCGCCCTCGCCGGCTCCTCCTGCTTCGCCCTCGGCCGAGCCCTCGGCCGGGGCGAACGCTACGAGAAGGGCTACCGCGAGGGCTTCCGCGACGGTGAGACCGGATCCCTCGCCCGGGCCGCGCGGCTCATCCAGATCAACGAGCGCCGGCCGATCGCGCCCGCCCTCGAGTCGATGCTGGTGCCGAGCACCGTGCCCCAGCAGCTGCCGGCCCGGTCGGTGAGCCCGGCTGTCGTCGGGGTCCCGGCCCGTCCGCAGCTCGCGCTCTGAGACCGGCAAAGGCAGAGGGGGTACGGCCACAGCGACCGCACCCCCTCCCGCCCCGGAATGACGTTCAGCAGGACAGGTTGCCACCCGGGCTCACGCCGAGGATGCCCGTGAACCGGTTGTAGGCGTCGATGCGGCTCTGCACCTGGGCGGGGTTGCCGCCGTTGCACTCGAGCGAGCCGTTGATGCTGCGGATCGTCTCGCCGAAACCACGGCTGTTGACCATGGCGTCGTGCGGGGTCATCGTGCCCGGCCCGCGCTGCGTCATCCAGTACCACACGGCGGTCTGGTAGGCGACCGACGCCTCGTTCTTGACCCGGTCCGGGTTGTTCAGCAGGTCGATGCCGAGCGCGTCGCCGGCCGCCTTGTAGTTGAAGTTCCAGCTCAGCTGGATCGGGCCGCGACCGTGGTACGCGCTCTGCCCGGCCGGGCAGCCGTAGGACTGCGAACGGTCGCAGTACAGCGGCCAGTTCGCCTGGTTGATCTCCTCGACGTAGACCAGGCCGCCGGACTCGTGGTTGACGTTGGCCAGGAAGGCCGCGGCCTCCTGCTTGCGCACCGTGTCGCTGCCGGTGGTGGTGAACGCGGGGTACTTCTTGACCGCGTCGATCAGGCCCGCGTACGAGTAGAACGGGATGCGGTTCGGGAACATCTGGTTGAACTGGGCCTCGGTGACCGGGAAGCTCCCGGAGCCGGCGGGCGGCGGGGTGGTCGTGCCGCCGCCACCGGTGCAGGAGTACGGCTCCCAGAACCAGGTGCTGATCACCGGGTCGTAGCCGGGGTTCTCGTTCTTGGCCCGGTAGTAGCCGCCGTTGGTGTACCGCACGATCGAGCCGGCCGGGTAGAACTGGCCCGCCACCCAGTTGGGGTAGTTGCAGGTCGTGCCGCCGGGCGGGGGCGTGGTGCCGCCGCCGCAGGCGCCGTTGTCGGCCCAGACGCCCGAGCCGCCGGTGCTCGGCGCCTCGCCCTGGGTCCACCACTTGGCGGTCCAGTTGTGGCTGTTGTACGAGGCCCGCATGGTTCCGGTGTAGACCGTCGAGCTGTTGTAGGCGGCGACACAGGCCTCGGCCGCGTTCGATGCCGTCATGGGCAGCACAGCCGCGGCGGCGCCGGCCAGGGCCACGCTGAGGGTGGCCACGATCGATAGGAGCCGTTTTCTGGACATGGCTCACCTTCCGTGCGTCGGGGGACGCGCACTGGCGCGAGAAGAGCGGGGAGTTACATCGACTCAACTAGATGCAAGCGTATTTGTAAAGAAACTTCAAGAATTGATTTCGCGCGGCAACCCCGGCGCTCCTGGCGGACACCGACCCCGGCACCTGCGGCGGCACACCCTGGACGGACCACACCGGGTGAGAGGTGCAGCAATGAACAAGGTCAGTCGGCTCGTTCCCGACGCCACCCTGTCGGAGCCGGCCTTCGCCGCCCGGCACCGAGTGCTACGGCTGCTGCTGTGGCTCCACGTGCCGGTCATCCTGCTGCTGGGCTTCTTCACCGGCGAGCTGGGCGCCGGGCAACACGCCACGTTGCTGCTCGGCGTGCTCGGCGCCGTCCTGGTCTGCGGGGTCGTCTCCGGCACCGCGGCGACCCAGCGCGGCCGCGCCATCGCCACCAGCGCCGGCTTCCTGTTCGCCACCGACGCCGTCGTGCACGCCGGCGGCGGCCTGATCGACCTGCACTTCCACTTCTTCGTGGTGATCGCGCTGATCGGCCTCTACCAGGAGTGGATCGCCTTCGCCCTGGCCGTGGGCCTGGTCGCCGGGCACCACCTCGGCCTGGGCCTGATGGTTCCCGAGGTGGTCTTCGCCCACACCGACCACACCACCGGAAGCGTCCTGGGACGGGCCCTGCTGCACGCCTTCTTCGTGCTGGCGATGGCCGCCGCCCAGATCACCTACTGGCACTTCGACGCCGCGGCCCGCCGGGAGAACGAGCGGCGGCAAGCCGAGCAGGCCGAGCAGAACGCCGGCCGGCTGCGCACCGCCGCCGACGAGGCCGCCCGCCGCGAGGAGGCCGCCCGCGCCGACGCCGCGTCCCAGCTCGACCGGGCCGAGCAGATGGCCGCCCGCCTCGAGGACGTCCTGCAGCACACCAGCGAGACCGGCGCCCGCCTGCGCACCGACGCCGACGAGGCGCTGGGCGGCTTCGAGTCCGCACTGTCGGACGTGGCCCGCACCGTCGAGCACGCCAGCGACCAGGTCGGCACCACGCTGACCGACGCCGACCTGGCGCTGAAGTCCCTCGAGGAGCTGCGGACGTCGGTGGCCGACATCGCGACGATCGCCGGGATGATCCAGGCGGTCGCCGACCAGACCAACCTGCTGGCCCTGAACGCGACCATCGAGGCGGCCCGCGCCGGCGAGGTCGGCAAGGGCTTCGCGGTCGTGGCCGGCGAGGTCAAGCAGCTCGCCGGCCAGACGGCCGAGGCGACGGCCCGGATCGAGGCCACGGTCACCGAGGTCACCACGGGCGCGGCGGCGGTGGGCGCGGCGGTGTCGGGAATGACCAGCCGGCTCAGCGCGGTGGCCGACGCCCAGCGACTCGCCTCCGCCGTCATGGGCGAGCAGGTCACCCTGGCCGGCCGGACCCGCGGCCTGGTCACCTCCGCCGCGGACGAGGTGGCCCGGTCCGCCGCCGCGGCCAGCGTCCGCTGAGTTCTCACAACAACAGCGCGCCGGTCGATAGGGGAGCACATGCGGACCATGGCGACGGCGGGTAACCCGGCCGGGTGGACCCGCCTCGTCCACGTCACGTTCACGCTGACGGCGTTCGCGGCGTGCGTGCTGTACCTGACGTCTCCACAGTCGGTGCGGCTCGCGATGGTGACCGTCGTCAGCGCCGTACCCCTGGCCGCGATCGCCGCCGGGATGCGGATCCACCGGATCGCCCGGCGCGGCACCTGGCTGATCCTGCTGGCCGGCACGGTCCTCTTCACGATCTTCAACTATCTGTGGTTCCTCGACCTCGGGCTGGGCATCCCGGTCGCCGCCGACGGGGTCGCCAACTCGCTGTGCCAGGTCGCGGCGTACCTGTGCGTGCTCGGCGCGGCCCTGACCGTGGTGGCCCGGCACGGCGCCGGCGACCGCGGCGGCATCCTGGACGCCGCCCTGATCGCGATCGGCCTGATCACGCCGGTGTGGGAGTTCCTGCTGCGCCCGCACCTGCTGGAGGTCGGCTCGCCGGCCGGCACCCAGGCCGCGTTCCTCATCAAGGTCCTGCTGCTGATGGGCACGCTGGGCGCGCTGCTGCGCATCGCCGACACCGCGGGAACGGCCCGCACCGCGCTGAACTACTTCTTCGTGAGCCTCGCCTCGGCCGTCGTCGCCGTGGTCGTCTCCCTGCTCACCAGCGTGCCCGGCAGCGACTACTACTCACCGGTGGTCGACCTGTGCGCGATGCTGGGCTACCTCAGCCTGGCGGCGGCCGCCGTGCACCCCAGCGCCAAGGACTTCGCCCAGCCCGGCGGCTGGGAGCGACGCGAACTGAACCCGGTCAGCCTGCGCAGCCTCGGGCTGGTGCTCGCGCTCGTACCCGTCGTCGGCAGCGTGCCGCAGCTGTACGGCGGCTCGGCCGACACCCTGCTGCTGTCGCTGGGCACGCTGCTGGTCATCCCGCTGGTCATCATGCGGATCGGCCTGCTGCTGGCCCAACGCACCGCCGACCAGGAGGCCCTGCGCTACCAGGCCCACCACGACGAACTGACCGGCCTGGTCAACCGGCGCCGCTTCTTCGCGCTGCTGGACGAGGCGGTGGCCCGCTGCCGCCGCGGCGCGCTGCCGGGCATCGCGGTCCTCTACTGCGACCTCAACAAGTTCAAGGCCATCAACGACGAGCACGGCCACGAGGCCGGCGACCACGTCCTGCGCACCTTCGCGGAACGGCTGACGGCGACGCTGCGCCCCGACGACCTGGCCGCCCGCATCGGCGGCGACGAGTTCCTGGTGCTCTGCCCCGGCGCGGCGGACGCGGAAAACCTGCGCCGCCGGGTGGAGGAGCTGGCCGCTCAGCCGGTGCAGTGGGCGGGTCACGAGCTCGCACTCGGCGCGGCGGTCGGCCTGGCCACCGGCACGGGGGTGGATCTTTCGGGGGACGCGCTGGTCACGGCGGCCGACGCCGAGATGTACACCCGCAAGGCCGCGGCGGGACGGCTCCCGGCCCGCGCGCTGGCTAACCCTTGCTGATCTCCGCGGCCAGCAGCTCCGCAATCTGCACCGTGTTCAGCGCCGCCCCCTTGCGCATGTTGTCACCGGTGATGAAGAGGTCCAGCGCGCGCGGGTCGTCCATCGCTCGGCGGATCCGGCCCACCCAGGACGGGTCCGTGCCGACCGCGTCGATCGGCATCGGGTATTCGCCCGCGGCCGGGTCGTCGACCAGGATCACCCCGGGCGCGTTGCGCAGCACCTGACGGGCGCCCTCGGCGTCCAGTTCCGAGCCGAAGACCGCGTGCACCGCGATCGAATGGCCGGTCACCACCGGTACGCGGACGCAGGTCGCCGACACCTTCAGCGCGGGCAGGTTGAGGATCTTGCGGGACTCGTTGCGGAGCTTCAGCTCCTCGGACGACCAGCCGTCGGTGGCCAGCTCGCCCGACCACGGGACCACGTTCAGGGCCAATGGCGCGGTGAACGGGCCGAGGTCGTCGCCGACCGCCTGGCGCACGTTGCCGGGGCGCGAGCCCAGGGTGCGGTCGCCGGCCACCTTGGTGAGCTGGTCGTGCAGGGTGTCCACGCCGATCTGCCCGGCCCCGGACACCGCCTGGTACGACGCCAGCACCAGCTCGCGCAGGCCGTACTCGCGGTGCAGCGGGGCGATCGCCATGATCATGGCCATCGTGGTGCAGTTGGCGTTGGCGACGATGCCGCGCGGGCGGCTCCGCAGCTCCTCCTTGTTGACCTCGGGCACCACCAGCGGGACGTCGGTCTCCATCCGGAAAGCGGACGAGTTGTCGACCACCGTGGCGCCGCGGGCGACCGCGATCGGCGCCCACTGCACCGACACCTCGTCGGGCACGTCGAACATCGCCACGTCGACGCCGTCGAAGGCCTCCGGGGTCAGCTCGCGCACCACCAGCTGCTCGCCCCGGCAGGAGAGCTCCTTGCCGGCCGAGCGCGCGGACGCGATCAGCCGGATCTCGCCCCAGACGTTGCGCCGCGACGTGAGCAGCTCACGCATGACCGTGCCGACGGAGCCGGTGGCTCCGACGACAGCCAGCGTGGGCTGGGGCTGCGGCATCCGCTGTCTACCGGCCGGTCCCGGCGTAGACCACGGCGGTCTCGTTGCCGCCCAGCTCGAACGTGTCGTGCACGGCCCGGACCGCGGTGTCGAGGTCACTGTCGCGGCAGACCACCGACACCCGGATCTCCGAAGTCGAGATCATCTCGATGTTGACGCCGGCCTCGCCGATGCAGGCGAAGAACGACGCGGCGACGCCCGGGTGGGAGCGCATGCCGGCGCCGATCAGCGACACCTTGCCCACGTGGTCGTCGAAGAGCAGCGACTTGAAGCGGGTCTGCTCCTTGATCTTGTCCAGGGCGGCCATCGCGGTGGGGCCGTCGGCCTTGGGCAGCGTGAACGAGATGTCGGTGCGGCCGGTGCCCTCGGTCGACACGTTCTGCACGATCATGTCGATGTTGATCTCGGCCTGGGCGACCGTCTCGAAGATGCGGCCGGCGGCGCCGGGCTCGTCGGGCACGCCGACGATGGTGATCTTCGCCTCGCTGCGGTCGTGGGCGACCCCGGTGATCAGCGCTTGTTCCACTCCCTCGTCCTCCATCGATCCGGTGACCAGCGTGCCCTGCTTGTTCGAGTACGACGAGCGTACGTGGATCGGGACCTTGAAGCGGCGCGCGTACTCCACGCATCGCAACATCAGCACCTTCGCCCCGCCGGCGGCCAGCTCCAGCATCTCCTCGTACGTGATCTGCTTGATGTGCCGGGCGTTGGAGACGATCCGCGGGTCGGCGGTGAACACGCCGTCGACGTCGGTGTAGATCTCGCAGACGTCGGCGTGCAGCGCGGCGGCCAGCGCGACGGCGGTGGTGTCCGAGCCGCCGCGGCCCAGCGTGGTGATGTCCTTGGTGTCCTGCGAGACGCCCTGGAAGCCGGCCACGATCGCGATCGCGCCCTCGTCCAGCGCGGTGCGCAGCCGGCCGGGGGTGACGTCGATGATCCGGGCCTTGCCGTGCACCGAGGTGGTCAGCACGCCGGCCTGCGAGCCGGTGTAGGACCGCGCCTCGTACCCCAGGTTGTGGATCGCCATCGCCAGCAGCGCCATCGAGATGCGCTCGCCGGCGGTCAGCAGCATGTCCAGCTCGCGGCCGGGCGGCAGCGGGCTGACCTGGTTGGCCAGGTCCATCAGGTTGTCGGTGGTGTCGCCCATCGCCGAGACCACGACCACCACGTCGTCGCCGGCCTTGCGGGCGGCCACGATGCGCTCCGCCACGCGCTTGATGCGCTCGGCATCAGCGACGGACGAACCGCCGTACTTCTGCACCACGAGGGCCACGGCAGCCGGCTCCTTCCACCCCGCACGTGCCGACGCCGCCTGGCCAGAGATCTCGGGGCCGGCGGCGCCAGTCGGTCAATCGCCACCCAGACTAGCGGCGGCCGTCCCGATCTCTGACACGCGATCCCAGATTCCGGCCGGCGGCCGGCTCGACACGCCGGGAAAAGGTTCCGGTGCCCGCAACGACCGGTCCGGGGGGCGAGAGGCGAGAATGTCTCGATGCGCTCCCGCCCCGCCATGCGTGTCCTGCCCGCGCTGGCCGCCGCCCTGCTGACCGCCGGCCTCGCGGCCTGCGGCGACTCGGCGCCCCCGCCGGAGCCCACACCGTCGGCCTCGTCGTCGGCCCCGCCGCCGGACCAGGACGCCCGCGTCGCGCTGGCCGCGCGGGCCGCGCTGGCCGAGGATCACCGCTTCTCGGCGGTCTACACCCTGCAGGCGGACGGCTTCGCGCCGCGCACGGTCCTGGCGACGGTCGCGGTGGACGGCACGTGGCGGGTGGACATCCCGGCCGGCGCCCTCGGCGGTACGGCGGACGTGTCCATCGCGCAGCTGCCGGCCGGCGTGTTCCAGTGCGCCGTCCCCTCGCCGGCCAACCCGGTCAGCCCGTCCTGCGTCCGGGTGGCCGACGCCGGCAAGAAGGTCCCCCGCGAGTACGACCCGAGGGTCCAGCGCGTCTTCCGGCAGTGGCTGCCCGTCTTCACCGACCGCCAGTCGCCCCTGTCGGTGACCGCCGCCCAGCCGCTGGAGGGCTCCTCGGGCAGCTGCTATGCGGTCGACACGATCTCCGCGTCGCTGTCCGCGCCGGTCGACGTGGGCATCTACTGCTACGCCGACGACGGCCTGCTCACCGCGGCCCGGGTCAAGTTCGGCACGCTGACCCTGGCCGGGGCGCCGGCCGCGGCGCCGCCGACGATCGACCTGCCCGGCCCGGTGACCGGCGGCGAGCCGATGGGCCTGGACGCCCCGCCGCCCCCGCCGGTGACCGAGCAGCCGGTGGCGCCGTCGCAGCCGGTACCGTCCGCGTGAAGTCGCCCGCCTGACCTCCGGCTTCCCACGATCCGGGCGTAGGGTTGGGCAGGTTCACGATGATCACGTAGGGTGACGTTCGACATGTGGCAGGCGCTTCTCCTTCGCTGCCGCGACGAGGCCCCATCCCAGGCCGGCACCTCGTCGCGGAGTTGACGCGCGCCGGTCGTTCCTCGGAACTGACCACTTTTCAGGAGCCCTCACCATGTCTTCCTCCACGGATGTAACCGGCGATCCCATCGCGCGCCAGCGCCCCAGCCGGATGCCGTTCCAGCGCTACCAGCCGTACCAGCAGCAGTTCAATGTCGAATTGCCGGACCGGCAGTGGCCGGCCCGCCGCATCGAGGCCGCGCCCCGCTGGTGCGCGGTCGACCTGCGCGACGGCAACCAGGCCCTGATCGACCCGATGTCCCCCGAGCGCAAGCGCCGGATGTTCACCCTGCTGGTCGGGATGGGCTACAAGGAGATCGAGGTCGGCTTCCCGGCGGCCAGCCAGACCGACTTCGACTTCGTCCGCCAGCTCATCGAGCAGGACCTGATCCCGGACGACGTCACGATCCAGGTGCTGGTGCAGTGCCGCGAGCACCTGATCGACCGCACGTTCGAGTCGATCCGCGGCGCCAAGCGCGCCATCGTGCACTTCTACAACTCGACCTCGACGCTGCAGCGCCGGGTCGTCTTCGGCCTGGACCAGGCCGGGATCACCGACATCGCCACGACCGGGGCCCGGCTCTGCCAGAAGTACGCGGAGATCCACACCCCGGACACCGAGATCTTCTACGAGTACTCGCCGGAGTCCTACACGGGCACCGAGCTGGAGTACGCGCTGGAGATCTGCTCGGCGGTCATCGACGTCATCGACCCGACGCCGGACCGCCCGCTGATCATCAACCTGCCGGCCACCGTCGAGATGGCCACCCCCAACGTGTACGCCGACTCGATCGAGTGGATGCACCGGCGCCTGCCCCGGCGCGAGAGCCTGATCCTGAGCCTGCACCCGCACAACGACCGGGGCACCGCCGTTGCCGCGGCCGAGCTGGGCGTGCTGGCCGGCGCCGACCGCGTCGAGGGCTGCCTGTTCGGCAACGGCGAGCGCACCGGCAACGTGGACCTGGTGACGCTGGGACTGAACATCTTCTCCCAGGGCATCGACCCGATGATCGACTTCTCGGACATCGACGAGATCAAGCGCGCGGTGGAGTACTGCAACCAGCTGCCGGTGCACGAGCGGCACCCGTACGTCGGGGACCTGGTCTACACGGCGTTCTCCGGCTCGCACCAGGACGCGATCAAGAAGGGGCTGTCGGCCCTGCGGGAGGACGCGACCGAGGCCGGCGTGGACGTGGACGCGTTCACCTGGGGCGTGCCGTACCTGCCGATCGACCCCAAGGACGTGGGGCGCAGCTACGAGGCCGTCATCCGGGTCAACTCGCAGTCCGGCAAGGGCGGGGTGGCGTACATCATGAAGTCCGAGCACAAGCTCGACCTGCCGCGCCGGCTGCAGATCGAGTTCTCCGGGGTGGTGCAGCAGTTCACCGACTCCGAGGGCGGCGAGGTCGGCCCGCAGCAGATGTGGGACATCTTCGCGGGCGAGTACCTGATCGACCACCAGCAGTTCGGCGTGGTCGAGCTGGAGCGCTACAGCACGGCCACGGTGGACGGCAAGGTCGAGATCGACGCCGAGATCCGGCACCGCAACACGCGGCGGCCGCTGGTCGGGGTCGGCAACGGCCCGATCGACGCGTACGTGCAGGCGCTGGAGCCGCTGGGCATCGAGGTACGGGTACTCGACTACGCCGAGCACGCGCTGTCCTCGGGTCACGACGCCCAGGCCGCCGCGTACGTGGAGTGCGAGGTCAACGGCCGTACCGTCTGGGGCGTCGGGCTCGACGCCAACATCGTCACCGCCTCCGTCAAGGCCGTGACCAGCGCCGTCAACCGCGTCCGCTAGGCCGGTGTTCCGCGCGCCGCCAGGTTCACCCGGGCGGCGCGCGGAACGTATCCGGCACGGATGACTACTTGCGTGAATCGGGCGTAGGGAACATACGCTTACTTCGTGCCCCCTCGTATCACTCCTTTTTGGACCTTGCGTGTCGCTGCCGCCCTCCTGACCGTGACCGTCGCCGCCGGTTGCCAACTACCCGCCGAGAACGGTTCGGGCTCGGGGTCCGGCGCCGACCCGGGTGGCGGCACCACCACCAGGACCACCGACCCCAGCGAGGCCCGGGCGCAGCTCGACAAGCTGAAGGTCGTCACCCGGACCGGCTCGATGCGCGGTTACAGCCGGGCCAAGTTCCCGCACTGGAACACCACGGGCAGCAACTGCGACGTCCGCGACACGGTGCTCAAGCGCGACGGCACCAAGGTCAAGGTCTCCGGCTGCAACGTCGTCGCGGGCACCTGGATCAGCGTGTACGACGGCGACAAGATCACCGATCCGGCCAAGGTCGACATCGACCACGTGGTCCCGCTGGCCAACGCGTGGCGTTCCGGCGCGGCCGCCTGGACCACCGACCAGCGCGAGAAGTTCGCCAACGATCTCGACGACCCGCAGCTGGTCGCGGTTTCGGCGGCGTCGAACCGGTCAAAGGGTGACCAGGACCCGTCCACCTGGAAGCCCGAGCTGACCGGCTCGTGGTGCCAATACGCTCAGGACTGGATCGTGGTGAAGAGCCGGTGGAAGCTCACGGTGACCACCAAGGAGAAGGTCGAGCTCAAGAAAATGCTGGAGAAGTGCCGATGACCAGACACAAGCCGGCCGCCGAGGCCGCCGTCACCCCCGCGCCCGCGCCCGTCACCCCTGCACCCGCGCCCGCCACCGCGGAGGCCGCGCCCGCTTCCGCCCCCAGCCCCGCACCCGCCTCCACCTCCGCACCCGTCTCCGCTTCCGCGCCTGCGGCCGCCTCCGCGCCCACTGACGCCGCACCGGCCGACACCGCCGCGGCGGCGACACCGGCGGCCGCCCCGACCAGCCGGACCACCGACATCGTCGCGGGCCAGGGCGGCGTGATGACCGACGAGGCCGGAGTCATCACCGGCGAGGTGACCCTGCGGACGGAGCTCTCCGGCGACCAGGTCACCCTCCACGCCCAGTACAAGGACGCGGACGAGTGGTACGTGGTGACGAACGCGAAGACCACCGTCAAGGACCCCGCCGACCTGGACGCGGTGCACGCCATGGCGGTCGGCCTGCTCAACCGGCCGGAGGGCTGATCAACAACTGATCGGAACCTTTTACAGATAGACAGTGCCGAATGTAGCGTCGGGTTCGTGGCCCGTCTCGCCGTGACCCGTACGCTCCTCGTCGCCGCCCTCGCCGTGCCGGCCGCCACCGTCGCGGCCCCGGCAGCGGCCGCCCCCGCCACCATCGTGCCCCTGACCAGCGTCATTCCCGCGCCGGTCGAGGCCCACCCGATCGCCGGTCGCGACTTCCGGCTGGGGCCGCTCACCGTCATCCGCACCCAGCCCGGCTCGGCCGCCGCCCGTACCGTCGGCGACCAGCTCGCCCGGGCACTACGGCCCGCCACCGGCTACCCGCTGCCGGTGCTGCCCGTCGCCCCCCGCGTGCTGCCCACGATCTCCCTGCTGCTCGGCGCGGCCGACGCCCGGCTCGGCGACGAGGGCTACCGGCTCGGCGTCGACCGCACCGGCATCACCATCCGGGCCAACCAGCCGGCCGGGCTCTTCGCCGGCACCCAGACGCTGCGCCAGCTGCTCCCCCACGAGATCGACTCGCCGACGACGGTCCGTCGCCCGTGGACGGTGGCCGGCGGCGTCATCGTCGACCATCCACGGTTCGCCTACCGCGGCGCGATGCTCGACCTGGCCCGGCACTTCCACACCCCGGACGAGATCAAGGCCTACGTCGACGAGATCAGCCGCTTCAAGATCAATCATCTGCACCTGCACCTCGCGGACGACCAGGGCTGGCGCATCCAGATCGACAGCTGGCCCCGGCTGGCCACCGTCGGCGGCGGGCCCGGCACCGGCGTCGACGGCGCCGGCCCCGGATATCTGACGAAGGCCGCCTACCGCGACCTGATCCGGTACGCGGCGACCCGGCACGTGACGATCGTCCCCGAGATCGACATGCCCGGTCACGTGAACGCGGCCCAGGTGGCATACCCCGAGCTGACCTGCGACGGGGTGGCGCCGCCGCCGCGTACCGACACCGAGGTGGGCTACAGCTCGCTGTGCATCGGCTCGGAGACCACGTACCGGTTCGTGGAGGACGTCATCCGCGAGCTGGCGGCGCTCACGCCGGGGCCGTACCTGCACATCGGCGGCGACGAGGCCCACGCGACGACGGACGCCGACTACCTGACGTTCCAGCGGCGGGTGCTCCCGCTGGTGGCCAAGTACGGCAAGACGGCGTACGGCTGGAACGAGATCGCCAAGTCCCCCGCCTCGGCGAACGCGGTAGCGCAGTACTGGGACACCGCCACCACCAACCCGACCGTGGTGGCCGCCGCGGCCCGCGGCACCAAGGTGGTCATGTCCCCAGCCAACCGGGCCTACCTGGACATGAAATACAACCCGGGTACGCCGCTCGGCCTGTCCTGGGCGGGCTACATCGAGGTCCGCACGGCCTACGACTGGGACCCGGCGACCCACGTCAAGAACCTGCCCGCGTCCGCGATCCTCGGCGTCGAGGCGCCCCTGTGGTCGGAAACCCTCCGGGACCTGGCCGACATCGAATTCATGGCCTTCCCCCGGCTGCCGGCGATCGCGGAGCTGGGCTGGTCCCCGGCGAGCAGCCACAACTGGGCGTCATTCGCGGCTCGGCTGGGCGGCTACGGGCCTCGCTGGGACGTCCACGACATCAACTTCTACCGCAGCCCGCAGATCAGCTGGGACTGAGAACGCCATCCGGCCGGAAGGGCACCGGGCGTCCGCCGCCGGCATCTGGCTGGCGCTTGCGGCGCTTGGGGTGCGCTTTGCCGGTCGGCGAGTGACGCGCTGGGGCGCTTTGATGGCGCAGTCGAGGTGGTGGGGCGGTGGCTCAGTCGCGGTCGGGGGCGGGGTCGCGGCGCAGTGCCTGACGGATGGCGGCTTGGCAGGCGTGGCGGCGCAGTGCTCCCGTGGCGCAGTCGCTCCCCGGTGGCGGCGGCGCAGGGCGGCGGCGCAGGGCGGCGGCGCAGGGCGGCGGCGCAGGGCGGCGGCGCAGGGCGGCGGCGCAGGGCGGCGGCGCAGGGCG
>NZ_BOMQ01000036.1 GCF_016862275.1 Actinoplanes nipponensis
AGGGCGGCGGCGCAGGGCGGCGGCGCAGGGCGGCGGCGCAGGGCGGCGGCGCAGGGCGGCGGCGCAGGGCGGCGGCGCAGGGCGGCGGCGCAGGGTGACCGCTCCGCGGTTGGTGGCGGGACGCGAGGGTGACGGGCGCAGCCGCAGCAGCAGCCGGCAACGGATAGCGGCGCGGTCCCTACCCGGTGGGGGCGTCGCGAGGGGGCAGCGCAGTCGCCGCCCCGTCACGGCCCCGCGGTTGGCGGGCGACGCGACGGTGACGGCGCAGCCGCAGCCGCTGCCGGCGACGGATGGGAGCCGCAATCGCTGCCCGATGCGGCGCGAATCGCTGCCCAATGCCGACTCCGCGGTTGGCACCACAGTCACGACCCGCTCGGGCGGCGGTGCACTCGCTGCCGCATGGCGGCGCGGCGACGCAGTTGCGGTCGCGGCCGATGGCGGCGACGCAGTTGCGGTCGCGTCGATTGCGGCGCGGCGACGCTATAGCCCCCTGGGCGGCACGACGGCGGTCGCAGCCCAGGAAGGAATGCCGGGGTGAGAGCGGAGCGGCGGCAATGGCAGTGGGCTGCCGGCGGCGCAGAGGTCGCGAGGCGGCGGTTACACCACGCACTACCCGCAGACACGGATCTTGTGGAGTCAGGGTCGGGTTTGAGGCACCGGCGCTTCAAGATCCAGCTAAATCGGACCTCGATGGCGGGCAGGGCGGCTGCAAATGGCCAGGACGCTCGGGGCGGGCCGGGAAGCTGGGGGTATTCAGGGTGACAAAGGCCGCGAGCCGGCCGGCAGGCCGCTGGACCGCCCCGCGCCACGCGGGAGCGAGGCTCATGCCGACCCCGCTCACGCGCGAGGCCGACTCCCGCGCTGGGTCAGCCGGATGCCGGATGCGGGATGCCGAGTGCCGCTGCCAGTGCCGATCCCGCTGCCCGGTGCCGAGTGCCGAGGGAACAGGAAAGGTCGTAGCGGCCGTCCCGAACCCCGCCCCCGCTCGTCGACGGGCACCCGGGGTGACACGGCGGCAAAGCGCCATCACCCGCGCCCCCATCACCCGCCGAAAAGCCCGAACTCCCAAAACCGAACCAGCCCGACCATGCACCCAGCCCGCACCGACTGGAACAAAGCACGAACCCCGCAATCGGCGGGAGCGACGGTCAGCACCATGCACCCAGGCACGACATCAAGATCTTGACCTAGAACTTGATCTTGATCTTGATGGGAATGAGGTCCTAGACCGAGGTGCCGGCCGGCGACCGCCCAACCACGATCTCTTCCTTGGTCACCGGGAAGTGGCAGGCCGTCTGGTGCGACTCCGGATCGTCCAGGCGGGCCACCAGCGGCGGCTCCTCCGTCGCGCAGATGTCCTGGGCCTTCCAGCAGCGGGTGCGGAAGCGGCAGCCCGAGGGCGGGTTGATCGGGCTCGGCACGTCGCCGGTGAGCAGCACCCGCTCGCGCTGCGCCCGGTCGCGCCGCGACGGGTCCGGCACCGGGACCGCCGACATCAGCGCCACCGTGTACGGGTGGCGGGGATTCTTGTACAGCTCGTTGCGGTCGCCGATCTCCACGATCTTGCCGAGGTACATGACGGCGACCCGGTCCGAGATGTGCCGGACCACCGACAGGTCGTGCGCGATGAACACGTAGGTCAGGTCGAACTCGCGCTGCAGGTCGTCGAGGAGGTTGACCACCTGAGCCTGGATCGACACGTCCAGCGCGGAGACCGGCTCGTCCGCGATGATCAGCTTGGGGCGCAGGGCCAGCGCGCGGGCGATGCCGATGCGCTGGCGCTGGCCGCCGGAGAACTCGTGCGGGTACCGGTTGTAGTGCTCCGGGTTGAGGCCGACCAGCTTGAGCAGGTCCTGCACCGCCGTCTTGACGCCGTTCGGCGTCGGGATCTTCTGGATCTGCAGCGGGGCCGCGATGATCGAGCCGACCGTGTGCCGCGGGTTCAGCGACGAGTACGGGTCCTGGAAGATCATCTGTACGTCGCGGCGCAACGGGCGCAGCTTGGTGGTGTTCAGGTGGCTGATGTCCTCGCCGTTGAAGACGATCTTGCCGCCGGTCGGCTCGAGGATGCGGGTGAACAGCCGGCCGGCCGTCGACTTGCCGCAGCCGGACTCGCCGACCAGGCCCAGCGTCTCGCCCTGGCGCACCGACACGTCGATGCCGTCGACCGCGCGCACCGCCCCGACCTGGCGCTTGAGGAGACCCTTCGTGATCGGGAAGTGCTTCTGCAGGCCAGTCACCTCGAGCAGGTTCTCGCCCTGAGCCGCCTTGGTCATACCGTCGTGGCCCTTCCCTTGTTCCTTGCTCCGGTGCAGGTCATGACCGTCCTCGTGAATCCCGCTCGTGCTCACAGGTTGGGCGCCACTTCCTGCTCGAAGATCCGCCGGCGGTCCTCCGGCGGCAGATGGCACGCCACGGCGTGCGCCCCGCCGCGCAGCTCCGGCACCTCGGTGAAGGAACGGTCGCCGTTGCGGCCCGCGTACGGGCAGCGGGGGTGGAAGGCGCAGCCGGACGGCAGATTGATCAGGCTGGGCGGCGAGCCCTTGACCGGGTTGAGCCGGTCGCGGACGTCGCGGTCGAGGCGGGGCATGGACCCGAGCAGACCCCAGGTGTACGGGTGCTGCGGGTCGTGGAAGACGCTCGTCGCCGGGCCACGTTCGATGATCTTGCCGCCGTACATGACCAGGACGTCGTCGGCGAGTTCGGCCACCACGCCGAGGTCGTGCGTGATCATGATGACCGCCGAGCCGAACTCCGCCTGCAGGTCCCGGATCAGGTCCAGGATCTGCGCCTGCACGGTCACGTCGAGCGCGGTGGTCGGCTCGTCGGCGATCAGCAGCTGGGGATCGTTGACCAGCGCCATGGCGATCATCGCGCGCTGGCGCATGCCGCCGGAGAACTGGTGGCCGTAGTCGCCGAAGCGCTTCGCCGGCTGCGGGATGCCGACCCGGGCGAGCATGTCGATGGCCCGCTCCCGGGCCTCCTTCTTGGACGCCTTCGGGTTGTGCACCCGGTACGCCTCGACGATCTGCGAACCGACCGTGAAGTACGGGTGCATCGCGCTCAGCGGGTCCTGGAAGATCATCGCCATCTTGCCGCCGCGCAGCTTGCGGACCTCTTCGTCGGTGGCGGTGACCAGTTCCTGGTCGTCCAGCCAGATCTGGCCGGAGACCTTGGCGTTGCTGCGGGTGCGGTGCAGGCCGAGCACCGCGAGCGAGGTGACGCTCTTGCCCGAGCCGGACTCACCGACGATGCCCAGCGTCTTGCCGCGCTCGACGGTGAACGACGAGCCCGAGACCGCCTGCACGATGCCGTCGTCGGTCTCGAAACGAACGGTGAGGTCCTTGACCTCGAGGAACGGTCGGGTGTTGCGGTCGCCCGGCAGGGTGAGGCCGGCGAGCGAGTCGGTAGACATGTGGTTCTCTCCTCAGCCCAGCCGGACCCGCGGGTCGATGAAGCCGTACAGCACATCGACGATGAGGTTGATGAAGACGATGAAGAACGCCGCGATCAGGGTCACGCCGATGATCACCGGCAGGTCGTTGCCGCGGATGGCCGTCAGCGCCTGGTAGCCCAGACCGCGCAGGTTGAACACCGCCTCGGTGAGGACGGCGCCGCCGAGCAGGGCGCCCAGGTCCAGGCCGAAGACGGTGACGAGCGGGGTCAGGCCGGAGCGCAGCGCGTGCTTGCCGATCACCGTGCGCTCCCCGAGGCCCTTGGCCCGGGCCGTACGGATGTAGTCCTCGCCCAGGGTCTCCAGCATGTTCGCCCGGGTGAGCCGGGCGTAGGTGGCGGCGAACAGGAAGGCCAGGGTGACCCAGGGCAGGATCAGGCCGGAGGCCCAGCTGAGCGGATTGACGAAGAACGACGTGTAGTCGGCGTTGGGCAGCCAGCCCAGCCAGTACACGAAAATGCTCAGCGCCAGCAGCCCGGTGAAGTAGATCGGCAGGGAAACGCCGGCCAGGGCGCCGGTCATCACCGCCCGATCCAGCAGGCTGCCTCTTCGGAGTGCGGAGATGACACCGGTGGAGACCCCGATGAGTACCCACAGCACCGCGGCTCCCAGCGCCAGCGACAGCGTGACGGGCAGGTCGCCCATCAGCAGCGGGAAGACTTCCTGGTCGGTCTTGAACGAGTAGCCCATGCAGGGTGCGGGGCAGTGCGTGACGTCGTTGCCGTTGGCGTAGTCCCGTCCGGCGACAAGACCCTTGAGGAACTTGCCGTACTGCACGATGACCGGGTCGGCCAGGCCCAGCTTGGTCCGGATGCCCTCCACCGACGCGGCGTCGGCGGTCTTTCCGATGTAGAGCAGCGCGGGGTCACTACCGGTGATCTTGGGCACCATGAAGAAGATGCCGAAGGTGACGAGCGTGACCACCAGGAGGGTGAGCACGGCGTTGACTGCCCGCCGGATGAGATATGTCAGCACGACGTTCGGCCGAACAGGGAGCGGGCGCCGTTTCCTCGCGGAACCGGCGCCCGCCCACTGCGGGCGGCCTTCACCTGCCCTTCGGTGCTAGAAGATCGACTACTTGCCGTCGCTCAGGCCGATGGCCTGGAAGTCGATCATGCTCAGGGCGGAGTGCTCGTAGACGTTCGTCAGCCGCGGGTTGCGGTAGTTGAGCGCCTTGTCGACCACGAACGGCAGGTAGTACGCGCCCTCCATGACCTTGGTGTTGATCTGCTTGTAGATGTCGGCCGCCTTGACCGGGTCGGTCTCGCCGGCGGCCTGGTCGTACAGCGCGTCGATCGAGGGGTCCTTGATCTCCGGCAGGTTGTAGTTGCCGTTGGCCGGGATGAAGCGGCTGTCCGACAGCGGCTGCATGAAGCCGGCGCCGGTCGGGTAGTCGGCGCCCCAGCCGCCGATGATGATCCCGTAGCCCTTCTTCTTCACGTTGTCGGGCGAACCGGTGATCGAGGCCTGCTGCGCGCCGTCGTACTGGTCGATCTTGGCGTTGATGTTCGACGCCTTGAGCGCGGCCTGCAGCGCCTCGGCGCTCTTGACCTCGGCCGGCTTGTTGTTGCGGACCGCGATGGTCACGTCGAAGCCGGTCGGCTTGCCACACGCCTCGAGCGCGGCCTTGGCCTTCTCCGGCTGCGGCTTGCCCTGGAGCCGGTTGTACGGGTCGTACGCCGGGTCGGAGCCGGCGATGTTCGGCGGCAGCATGTTGGTGCCGATGTCGCCACCCGCGATCGGACCACCGCGAGCGGTCTGCAGCGACGTCGGGTCGGCCGCGTAGATGATGGCCTTGCGGCAGTCGATGTTGTCCAGCGGCTTGACCGAGGTGGCCAGGCCCGCGTACCGCAGGAAGCCGGTGGTCGGGGCGTCGGAGTTCGCCTTGAGCTTCTCGTCCTGCAGGATCTGGGTGCGAGCCTGCGTCTGCACACCGGTCTGGCCGGCGTCCAGGTCGACCGTGCCGTCGATGAGACGCTTGTCCATGTCGTCGGCGTTGGTGGTGATCGTCAGGTTGATCGCGTCCGGCAGCGCCTTGCGGATCGTGTCGGTCGACTGGTCCCAGTTCGGGTTACGGACGAACGAGACGCTCTTGCCCGGCACGATCGCGCCCGGCTTGAGCATGTACGGGCCGGAGGACGCCGGGGCGGAGCCGTACTGCGCTCCGGTGTCCCGCGCCTTGGGCACCGGGCCCGAGCCCGGCATCGCCAGCAGGTAGAGGAAGTCCGAGAAGGGCTTCGCCAGCTTGAACACGATGGTCGAGTCGTCCGGCGTGGTGACGGACTTCAGGCCCAGCTTGTCGGGGTCGGTGTCCTTGTACGGGCCGGGGTACTTCTGGCCCTGGTCCAGGACGCCGGGCAGGTAGACCGGGCCGCCGGAGATGACGTCCGCCGCCCAGACCCGCTCGATGCCGTACTTGATGTCCTTCGACGTGATGGGAGCGCCGTCGTCGAACTTGATGCCGCTCTTCAGCTTGAAGGTGTAGGTCAGCTTGTCCGCGCTGATCTCGGGCTCGGCCGAGGCGAGGTCGGGGACCAGCTTGAGGCCGTCCTTGCCGGGCGCCGCGGCGTAGTCCACGAGCTTGCGGGTGTAGAGCCGGTTCAGGTTCCACACGAATGCGTAGTAGGCCCGCGCCGGGTCCATCGAGTCGACGTCCTGGGACGACATCAGCTTCAGCGTGCCGCCCTTCTTGTCACTCGGGTTGACCACACCGGTCAGCGCGGCGTTGTAGCCGGATTTGCCGTTCGACGAACCCTTGTCGGAGTCGCTGTCGGACGTGCCACCGCAAGCGGCGGTGAAGCCCAACGCGACGGCGAGCCCTGCGGCCGCCACCACCCTCGTCTTGCTAACCACCTGTACTCCTACCTCCTAGACAGCGAACCCGAAGGCCGCGGAACATGCTTTGGTGCTGTGGCCCCGGTGTCAGCGGGCCTTGGGATCGAGCGCGTCACGCAGGCCGTCACCGAAGAGGTTGAAGGCCAGCACGGTGATGAAGATCATTCCGCCCGGAACGATCATGTACATCGGGTCGTAGCGGTAGAAGTTCACCGCGTCCGACAGCATGCCGCCCCACGACGGGTTCGGCGGCGGGATGCCCACGCCCAGGAAGCTCAGGGCGGCCTCGGTGAGGATGTTGGTAGGAATGATCAGCGTCGTGTACACGAGGATCGGCGCCGCCAGGTTCGGCAGCAGTTCCCGGCCCAGGATGCGCGGCGAGCGGGCGCCGAGGCTCTTCGCCGCCTCGACGAACTCCCGTTCGCGCAGCGACAGCGTCTGACCGCGGACGATCCGGCCGATGTACGGCCAGCCGAAGAAGCCGATGACACCGACCAGCACGAGGACCCGCGACCAGCGGTCACCGAGCCCGAGCATCGAGTCGGGCAGCACCGAGACCAGGGCGATCGCGAAGAGCAGCTGCGGGAAGGCGAGCAGGAAATCCATGATCCGGCTGATCACCGCGTCGACCCAGCCACCGAGGTAGCCGGCCGAGAGACCGAAGATCACGCCCAGGACGGTCGAGAGGAAGGCCGACAGGAAGGCGACGGACAGCGAGGTCTGCGCGCCGTACACGATGCGGCTGAAGATGTCGCGGCCGGAGACGGGTTCGACACCGAGGAGGAACTCCCGGCTGATACCGCCCCAGGGTCCGATCGGGGTGCCCAACGTGGGGTCGATCTTGTCGCCGTGGAACTCGCCGATGGGGTGGCCGAACAGCTTGGTCAGCACCGGGGCCAGGATCGCGATGAACACCAGCACGAGCACGACGATGCCGCCGGCCAGCGCGACCTTGTCGCCCTTCAGGCGCCGCCATGCGATCTGCCTGAGCGACCGGCCGGCGATGGCCTTCTCTTCCAACGCCCGCTCGACGGCGGGATCGTCGGTGGGCGCCGACCGCTCATCGGTAATCGACGCCTCTGGGCCGATCGACATGTATCCGCCGGTCCTTTCCCCGGCCGCCGACCGCAGGTTTCCACAGCCGCGGTCGTGGGCAAGAAGCCCGGAAACCGCCGGCAATGGCTCCCGCAGCGCCCGGCAACCGATCGGTTATCGCAAGCCTCGAGTGCCGTTCCCCCGGGGAAACCGGTCAGGTCCGACCGGCTCCGCAGAGGCACGCGACAGCGGGTGTGCCGCCATCGTTAGGAACATTCACCTACGGCGGGGGTGCGGTCAAGGCCATCACCGGCACACGCGTGCTTCCGTGTCTCCCCCGTGATGTGACCGTGACCTGGGGACCCGTCAAGACGGAAAACTACCGGCTACATGGCTCTGAAGTGGCGGAAAGCGGGCAAAATGGGCCGGTTTCGCTATACGGCGCGCCGGCCCTCGAAGGCCCGGCCCAGGGTGATCTCGTCGGCGTATTCCAGGTCGCCGCCCACCGGCAGGCCACTGGCCAGCCGGGTGACGGCGATACCCATCGGCTTCACCATGATCGCGAGGTAGGTGGCGGTGGCCTCGCCCTCGGTGTTCGGGTCGGTGGCCAGGATCAGCTCCTTCACCTCGCCGGTGCCGAGCCGGATCAGCAGCTCACGGATCCGCAGGTTGTCGGGCCCGATGCCCTCCAGCGGATTGATGGCGCCACCCAGGACGTGATAGCGACCGCGGAACTCGCCGGTCCGCTCGATCGCGACGACGTCCTTGGGCTCCTCGACCACGCAGATGACCTCGTTGCTGCGACGGGTGTCGCGGCAGACCCGGCACTGCTCCGACTCGGCCACGTTGAAGCAGGTCGTGCAGAAACGGACCAGCTCCTTGACCTTGCGCAGGGAGTTGGCCAGCCGGGTGACGTCGGCGGGATCGGCGGACAGGACGTGGAAGGCGATCCGCTGGGCGCTCTTCGGGCCGACGCCCGGCAGGCGGCCCAGCTCGTCGATCAGGTCCTGGATGGCACCCTCGTACACGGGCTCAGAATCCCGGGAGGGACAGGCCGCCCAGGCCGCCGGTGGCCGGACCCATCTTCTGCTCGGTCAGCTCCCGCACCGCCTCGGACCCGTTGTGGATGGCCGCCAGCACCAGGTCCTCGAGCGTCTCGACGTCCTCGGGGTCGACCGCCTTCGGGTCGATCTTGATGGACTTGAACTCGCCCAGCCCGGTGACGACCACGGTGACCAGGCCACCGCCGGCCGTGCCGGTGACCTCGGCCTCGGCGAGCTCGGCCTGCGCCTGCGCGACCTGCTGCTGCATCTTCTGCGCCTGCTTCATGATCTGCTGCATGTTCGGCTGTCCACCGGGGCGCATCGCATTGCTCCTTATAAGCGGGGGTAGTCGCAACCATTGTCCCGTGCCCCGCACACCGGGCACGGAACCGGGTCAGGACTCGCTGATCTTCTCCGCCCCGAGGGCGTCACGGAGCAGCTGTACGGCCTGCTGCTCGCTGCTCTGCCGGGCGGTCTTCTCGTCGATGACGTCGTCGAGCGGCTCGTCGCCGGGGTCGAAGCCCTCGAACGCGGCGCCACCGCCGTTCCTGCCGCCGCCGTTGGGGTGGCCGCCGTTCGGGTGGCCGCCGTTCGGGCGGGGTGGGCCGTCGTACTCGGGGTCGTAGGGCGCTTCCTCGGTCGGTGAGCCGTCCGACCAGGCGCTGGTCTTGGCCGGCGGGGCGGCGTTGGTGCCGCGCCCGGCGCCGGCCGCGGCCGCGCGGGCGGCGGCCAGGCCGCTGGACGGGGCTCGCCCGCCTGGGCCCGGCGCGGCGGCTGCGGGTGGGCTGTTGCGGGATCCGGGCCGGTCCGGGCGGGAGGTGGGGTTGCCGGTCGGCTGGGCTGGGCGGTCGCGGGCCGGATCCCCGGTGGGCGCGCCGCCGGGGAGGGATGCGCCGGAGCCGGCGGCCGCACCACCGGGGACGGCCGAGCCGCCGGGGAGGGCCGCGCCTCCGGGGAGGGCCGCGCCTCCGGGGATGGCCGCGCCCCCCGGGATGGCCGCGCCTCCGGGGAGGGATGCGCCGGAGCCGGCGGCCGGGCCGCCGCTGGTCGCAAAGGCAGAACCAGCGCTGCCCGCGCCGCTACCTCCGACGCCACCAGCTGCACCACTTCCGAGGCCACCGGCCGCGCCGTTAGCTCCAGCAGCACCGATCGCGCTGCCATCACCAGGGCCACCCGCCGCGCCGCCACCTCCAGCACCGCCGGCCGAACCGCTTCCGAGGCCGCCAGCCGCAGCCGCACCGCCACCTCCAGCGCCGGCCGCGCCACTACCGGGGCCGCCAGCCGCGCCGCTTCCCAGGCCGCCAGCCGCGCCGCCGCCGAGGCCACCAGCCGCACCGCCGCCGATGTCACCGGCGACGCCGGTCGAACCGGAGAGGCGCTGACCCCCCTCCGCCTGGGCCGAGGAACCGTCAAAACCCTGCCCGCCACCCGGACCGCCGAAGTCGTCACCGACCGGGCTGGTCTGCCCCACGCTCGGGTCAGCCAAGCCCGGCCGCGCAGCCTCCCCCGCCCGCAGGCCGGCGCCACCGGGGCGCGCCGGCTCGGGCCACTCCTCGTCCTCCGCGGGAGGCGCCTCCGCTACCTGGGTGGCCACCGCCGTGGCCAGCCCTCCGGGACGGGCGGGCTCCGGCCACTCGTCGCCGGCATCACTCTCGACGGAGGCCGAGGCGCGGGGCGCGGCGGCCCGGGGAGCAGCCTCACGTTGCCGCGTGGGGGTCGCGCCGCCGCTTGCCGCGGTGCGGGCTGCGTCCTGGCGGGGCGGGCCGTCCTGGGCCTGTGGGGTGCGCTGCGTGGGGCCGGCCGGACCGCCGCGCGGGCCACGCGGGGCGGAACCGCCCGAACCCGGCGACGGGCCGCTCTCGCCCGCCACGTCGCAGCGGATCTGCCAGCGGCCGCCGAGCGCCTCGTAGAGCGCGTCGGAGATCAGCGCCGGCTCCGCGGCGACCATCTTGGCGTGCGCCGGGAAGCGGAACGTCAGCACCACGGTCTGGCCCTCGAGGTCCCGCACGGTGGCGCCCTGGGCGAGGGCGGCGATCTTCTTGCTCTTGCGGCTGACCGCGGTCATGATCTCGGGCCAGACCTCGCGGATCGCCGCGGCGGACAGCTGGCCGGGCACCTCGGCCTCGGCCGCGAAGCCGGGCTCCTCCGGCGCGTCGGGCATCAGGCCGGCGGGCTCGGGATGCCGCCCACCCGACCCCGGACCCGCGGCGACAGGACCACCCGGCACGGGGCCACCAGGCACGGGGCCACCAGAGACGGGACTACCGGAGACAGGACCACCGGAGACAGGACCACCGCGAGCGGGACCACCAGAGACGGGAACCGGCGTTCCGGAAGCGGGCCCGGCAGCACCCGAAGTCATCCCAGCGGCGTGAAGCGGCGTCCCCGCGCCGGAGACCGGCGAAGCCGAGGACGGGATTCCCGATCTCGGCAGCGGTCCGTCGGCGCTCGGCTCCGGATCCGTCACCCAAGGCGGCCCGAGGTCCGGCTCACCGGAAACCGGAGAAGCCGAGAAGGCGGAGACCGACGAAGCGGAGACCGGCGACGCCGAAGAGACCGGGGAAGCCGGCGAGGCCGAGACCGGCGACGCCGAAGAGACCGGCGAGGCGGAGACCGGAGAGGCCGAAGAGACCGGCGACGCCGACGATGCAGCGGCCGGCGACACGGAAGAGACCGGCGTAGCGGAGCCCACCCCACCCGCCGAAACCGGCGCGGCAGACCCGCTCACCGTGGGAACCGGCGCCGCTGACCCGTCCCCGGAGACCGCGCCAGGAACCGGCCCGGATTCGGAGAACGCCGAGCCGGCCGCCGCCTGCGCAGCCGCCCCGGGCGCGCGCCGTCCAGCCGCCGCGGCAGCCGCACGAGCAGCCGAGATGCCGCCGCCCCCGCCAGCCCCGGCCGCCGCCTCGGGAACGACGCCGGGCTGGGGGCGTACCTCGTCATCGGTGGAGAGCGCGAGCCGCCGCTCCATCCGCTCCAGCCGCTGCAGCAGCGCGTTCTGCGCGTCGTCCGCGCCGGGCAGCAGCATGCGGGCCGTGATCAGCTCGAGCAGCAGCCGCGGCGCGGTCGTGCCGCGCATCTCGACCAGGCCGTTGTGCACGATGTCCGCGCAGCGGGACAGCGTGGCCGGGCCGAGCCGGGTCGCCTGCGCGCCCATCTGTTCCAGCTGGTCGGCCGGGCCGTCGATCAGGCCCTTGGTGACCGCGTCGGGCACCTGCTGGAGCACGATCAGGTCGCGGAGGCGTTCGAGCAGGTCGGACGCGAAGCGCCGAGGGTCGTGGCCGGCCTCGGCGACCCGGTCGATGGTCTGGTACGCCGCCGCGCCGTCGCCGGCCGCCAGCGCGTCGCACATCTCGTCGATCAGCGCCGCGTCCGTCACGCCGAGCAGCGACACCGCCCGCGGGTAGCTGACGCCTTCCGGCCCGGCCCCCGAGATGAGCTGGTCGAGCACCGACAGGGTGTCCCGGGCGCTGCCGCCGCCGGCCCGCACCACCAGCGGGAGCACCGCCGGGTCGACGTGCACGCCCTCGGCCTCGGTGAGCTGCTGCAGGTACGGCCGGAGCACCGCCGGCGGGATCAGCCGGAACGGGTAGTGATGGGTGCGCGACCGGATCGTGCCGAGGACCTTCTCCGGCTCGGTCGTCGCGAAGATGAACTTCACGTAGTCGGGCGGCTCCTCGACGAGCTTGAGCAGCGCGTTGAAGCCCGCCGACGAGACCATGTGCGCCTCGTCGATGACGTAGATCTTGTAGCGGCTGCTGGCGGGGGCGAAGAACGCCTTCTCCCGGAGGTCACGGGCATCGTCGACGCCGCCGTGGCTGGCCGCGTCGATCTCGATGACGTCGATCGACCCGGCGCCGTCGTTGGCCAGCGACCGGCACGAGGCACAGACCCCGCACGGCTCCGGGGTGGGACCCTGCTCACAGTTGAGCGAGCGGGCCAGGATGCGCGCGCTGGACGTCTTGCCGCAGCCGCGCGGCCCGGAGAACAGATAGGCATGGTGCAGCCGGCCACTGCGCAAAGCCTGCGACAGCGGCTCGGTGACGTGCTCCTGCCCGATGACCTCGGCGAAGGTCCGGGGCCGGTACTTGCGGTAGAGGGCGAGTGCCACTCCTGCCACCTCCTGCGACGACCGCGCCATTCTCCGCCGAGGGTGTGACAACAACAAACCGCGCCCCGCGCGGGTGGCCCCGGGAGGGGCGGCGCCGGGGGTCCCGGGGGAAAGTAAGGACCCCCCGTGCACCCGTCAGAGCTCGCTTATCCTTGCTGCCTTCCGGCCCTGGGGAGGTTCACAAGATGACGCCGCACGAGGGGCTGGGGATAGAGTACCTGGCGCGGCCGAGCGATCGTGCGGCCCTCCCGGCAACGCCGCGCCGGCGGGTCTGTATCCTGGCCGACGGAGGATTCGCCTAGTGGCCTAGGGCGCACGCTTGGAAAGCGTGTTGGGATAAAACCCTCACGAGTTCGAATCTCGTATCCTCCGCCAGCACGAACGACGAAGGCCGGACCGCATGGTCCGGCCTTCCGTCTGTCCAGGGCCCCGTCAGCTGAGCTGGAAGCTCGTGATCGACGAACGGCCGTACGAGCGGATCACGATCTCGTACGCCCACACCCGGCTGCCCATCGCCGGGAAGTGCCAGCCCTGCGGCGGCCGGGTGATCCCCTGCACCGCTCCGGAGACCCGGCCGGTCGTCGTGATGGTGAGCCGGCGCCCGGAGGGATGCTTGAACACCATCTTGGTGCCGCCGCCGGCGCCCGACTCCAGGGTCCAGCCGGGAGCCAGGTGGAAGTACTGCCGCCACAGGTCGGCCTTGGGGAAGGAGTCGGAGACCTTCATCGTCTTCGTGTCGCGGTTGACGTTGACGCCGCGGGTGTGCGCGATGCCGAACATCGTGTCCTGCACGGTCCAGTTGTGCGCGGCCGCCTGGACGGTCGCCGCGGTGACCTTGCCGCCGGCGTTGGTCACCTTGGGGCCGGCCGGCAGCGCCACGTTGTGGCTGTTCGGTGACATCTGGTACGCGTTGTAGTTGTCGGTCTTCGTGTAGCTGTACCGGCCGGGGTTGACGAGCACCCGGACGCCCCCGGCGCTGAAGGTCACGCCGCCCGCCCGGTCGTGCTGGCCGTGCGCCCACCGCGCCGGACCGGAGCGGAGGGTGTAGTAGAGCGCGTTCGGGTCGGTCCACGACCAGCGGCCGATCGTCCAGCCGGTCTGGTCGTCGCGCAGCACGCGCGCCGTGGTGCTGGTTCCCGGTGTCCCGGAGCCTTCGTCGGAGTCGCCGATCTGCACGAGTTTGCCGTCCGGTTCGGTCATCCACTCGATGGCCGTACGGGCCCTGAGGACGGTCTTGTCGACCGTCTCGGCCGCGGCCTCCTCGCCCGGGATGGTCCGCAGCATGGCCACCGCGCTGGCCCACAGCCGGGTGTTGACGCCGTGGTACATCGAGGACTGCTCGTAGGAGATGCCCTGCGTGGAGAAGGCCAGCGGCGCCTCCCGCAGGATCCGCGCGGTGGCGGTCGTCTTCCAGGTCGGCACGACGAGCTGCTCACCGGCGCGCACGAGCTGCAGGTTGGCCATCAGGCCGTGGTTGTGCACCGAGGCGTACGGCGGGCCGTAGTACCGCTTGCCGAGCAGGACGTTGGCGTCGGCGGTCATGCCGGACCGCAGCTGCTCCGAGGCGGTCAGCGCGAAGAGGCAGTTCTCCGTCTCCAGGCGGCGCAGCGCCGTCCCCTCGTCCCAGCCGTAGTTGTTGTTGCCCGGGTCGGGGTTCTGGCGGTGGAACATGACCGCCTGATCGACCAGCGCCGCCAGCGACTGCAGCTGACCGTCCATCGCGGCCCGCCGCGCGAGCGGCCTCATCCACATCAGACCCTGGTACTGCATCCGCCAGGTCGCGTCCGCCACCGGCGGGGTACGCCAGGAGGTGGCGGCGATCGAGCCGACGGTGAAGACCGGCGCCGGCGGCATGCTCACCTTGATCGGCTCGCCGTCGGGCACGGGCTCGGCGGCCGGGTCGCCGCAGCGGGCGTCGGCGGTCGGGTCCTCGGCCAGGGCGCTGCGCGACGGTGCACCGTAGATCTGTTCCAGGGCGTCGATGTCGTCGACGGCGACCGGATCGGGCGGGATCACGTGCGGGCCGGCCGGGCCGGCGATCGCGGGGTCCGTGGTGAACAGCCCGGCGGAGAGCACGAGGACGGCGGTTGTGGCCACGACTCTGTGAAGAAGTTTCGGCACGGCGTCATGAGACCGCAGTGCCGGGGCCGGGCGCTGTCCCGTTGCGACGCCGCGGGCGGGGAACGACCGCGGGTACGAGCCAACTGTGCATTCGCGACTCGCCGAGCTCGCCCTTATGGACTATTGCGGCGAGCCGTCAACACAGGGCGTGACCGTACCGTTCCAGGTTCGGCGCCATCCCGCTACATCTGCGCGGCCGCGATGGCGTCGTCCACGTCGGGGAAGATGGCGAAGTACCGGCTCAGCCCGACCGTCCCCAGCAGCGAGACCAGGAACCGGTTGCCGCCCGCGAAGCTCATCCAGCCCCCGCGCGCGGCGATGACCTGCTTGGCGGTGATGAACGCGCTCAGCCCCACCGAGTCGCAGAACTTCAGGTCGGAGAGGTCCACCACGATCCGCGGCACCGGACGTTCCAGCAGCTCGGCCAGGAGCTTGTGCAGATCGGAGGCGGTGTCGGCGTCGAGTTCGCCGCTCAGGCGCAGCACGGCGACATCGGAGGGGGTGTCGGTCACGGTGGCCTGCATGGCATCACTTTCGTCCGGTTAGGCGGATGCCCAGCCTAGATCTACGCGAACGTTCGATGGCGGACATTTCGTCCGGCGGTTTCACTTTCGCGGGCGGGCGTTGCGCAGCCGGATGCCGCTGAACCGCAGGCTGCTCCGGACCACCCCGTCCATGATCGGCCACAGGTCGTCGACCAGCCGCAACTCGATCCCGGCGGCCTCGTGCGCGGCGAGCAGGTCGCCGACCGGCTCGGCCGGACCGAGCGGGGTTACCGCGGTGGTGGCGACCATCGCGTGCGGCCACGGTGAGCCGAAGGGGTGGAACGCGGCGGCGGCGAAGCGGTACGCGTACAGCCGGACCGACTGCAGGGCGGGCAGCCACCCGTACTCGATCGTGTGCGTGCGCCGGTCGCCGACCAGCCGGCGGTCAGCCGCGGCGGTCTCCGGGCCGGGCCAGGCCAGCACGCGGGGGCAGTCCCGGGGGAACCAGTACGACGGCGCCTGCTCGGCGTCGAGGGCCCAGACGTACGGCTCGCTCTGCCGCGCGGTGGCCGCGACGTGGGGCTCGAAGTGGGTGATGCGCGGGTCCTCGGAGAAGTGCAGGACCTGCCCGGCGGTGGGACGCACCGCTGGTTTCTACCAGAATCGGGCCGGACCCCGTGGGGTCCGGCCCGATCGACAGATGCGGCTGGCCGAGAAGTTCAAGCGTGCGGCACAGCCCCGGCTCCTGGCGCCTAGAGCTTGCGCCACTGCCAGCGTGGACCGCGCCACGCGTCGGCCAGGATCAGCGCGGACGCCTTTCCTGGACACTGCTGCACCTTGGATTTGCCCTGGGGCCCGCCCATCTGAGCTTCGACCTCCCAGACCTCGCCGTCGGTGCGGACGTAGACATCCCGGCGCGCGAGCCGGTTGTCACCATTCCACCAGTGCTGCTCAACTCTCACCTGACCAACCTTAGGGCAGACATAGACACCTTTGCGCGAGGCCGTCTTGTGAATCTTTTTCGCCGCCAGGGTAGGACGGGTTGTCCGATCCGGTGGATTTCGGCGCTACGTCTTGCAAAGAGGCGACATATTAGGGCGGCGTATTAACAGTTACTCCCGGTAATCTTCCCAGGTAACAACGCCGGTCCGCCAGGGACGAAACGGTACCGACACGCATCCGTCACCTGATCAGCGTTTTTGATCATGATGGGGCGGCGGCGGGAGGGTGCCGAGGCCCGGTGTCGACTCCGGCCAGACGAGCAAAACTTGGCACGGTGCGTGATCGACCACGAAGCGGGTGTGGTGCCCCAGACTGCGCGGGCCGAGCCGGCTGCGGTCGCCGTCGCGGGCCAGCACGAGAAGATCCACACCGGCGCAGGCGGCCACCACCTCGCGCTCCGGGCGGCCCCGCCGTACCTCTCGCTCCGCGTCCCGGCCGAGCCGCGCAGCGGCCGCGTCCAGCAGCTCCCGCTCCGCCCGGGCCAGCAGAAACTCGCCCTCGTCGGCGCGGACCGACCGCCCCAGCAGACCCGCCGGCGCGCTCAGCGCGGCGGCCGTCGCGGCATCCACGACATGCAGCAGCGTCACGTCCCCGGCGAGCGGGCGCACCGCATCGACGCACGCCGGCCAGGTGCCCTCCGCGACCCACACCAGGATCCTCACAACCCCGACACTCGCAGACTCACCCACAGTGACGCCACCCCGACGATCAGACAGGCCGGCACGGTGAGTGCACCCAGCCGCAGAAATTCACCCGTCACCGGCGGGTGACCACTCTTGTGCAGGATCTGGCGCCACAAAAGAGTGGCGAGCGAACCGACATACGTGAGATTCGGCCCGATGTTGGCCCCCAGCAGCACGGCGAGCACCAGCCCGGGGCTGTGCGCGGCCAGCGGCAGCAGCATCAGGGTCGCGGGCAGGTTGTTGAGCAGATTCGCCAGCACCGCGGCGAGGACGGCCATGAGCAGCAGACCCAGCAGGTCGGCGTGCTGCGGCGCGACCCGGTCGACCAGGCGGCCGAACCCGCCCCGGCTCACCCCGAGCACGACCACGCCCAGGGCCAGGACGAAAAGGCAGAACGCCGGATCGGCGCGGCGCAGGAGGGTGGGCACGCGGATGCGCAGCCGTACGGCGAGAGCCAGCGCGCCGGCCAACGCCACCCAGGCCGGGTGGATGCCCACCGGAGACGCCACGGCGAAGCCGGTCAGGGTCACCCCGAGCACGGCCAGGGCGAAGCGGGGGGCGGGCACCGGCTCGACCGGCGGCCGGTGCGCCGGCGTCGCCAGATCGTCGGCGAAGAAGCGGCTCAGGATCACGTACTCCACCGCGATGACGGCGAGCCAGGGCAGCGCCATCAGCGCCGCGAAGCCGAGGAACGAGAGCCCGGCCGCGGACATGGCCAGCAGGTTGGTGAGATTCGACACGGGCAGCAGCAGGGAGGCGGAATTGGCCAGGTGGTTGCAGGCGTACACGTGGGGTTTGGGGCGTACCGACAGCGTGGCGGCCGTGGCGAAGACGACCGGGGTGAGCAGCACGACGGTGGCGTCCAGGCTCAGCGCGGCGGTGACCGCGGCGGCGATGACGAAGACCAGCCCGAGCAGCCGGCGTGGCGAACCCCCGCTCCAGCGCGCCGCAGCGGCGCCGGCGAAGCGGAAGACACCGGCCTGGTCAGCCAGGTACGCGAGCAGCAGCACCGCCGCCAGGAAGCCCACGGTGGGCCCCAGGCCGGCCAGCTCGTCCAGCGCGGCCCGCCACGGCACGAGCCCGGTCACGACGGTGAGCACAGCTGCCGGCACGGCGCCGGTCGCCTCGGGCAGGCCGGCGGGCCGCACGACGGCGAAACCCAGTACCGCGACGAGCAGGAGCAACGAGATCGCGGTAGCCACGACTGCGCACCTTACGGCCGGTCGCGACGCCCTGCAGCGGGCGCGTAGCGTCGCCGCCATGCTTCGTCGATGGGGCCTGGCCGGCCTGCTCCTCGTTCTCGGCGCCCTGCTGTGGGTCACCGGCGGCTCGGTGTTCTTCTTCCTCGCCTTCGCCCTGCTGGCCGCGTTCGTGTCGCCGGCGCTGTTCCCCCGCTCGCTGACGGCGGCGGAGGCCCAGCGGCGCAGCGCCACCGACGGCCGGGCGATCGTCTACTGGCGTCCGGGCTGCCCGTTCTGCGTGCGCCTGCGGGCCACGCTGGGCGGCGCGGCCCGCCGGGCGCACTGGGTGGACATCTGGCGGGACCCGGAGGGCGCGGCCGCCGTGCGTGCGGTCGCCGACGGCAACGAGACCGTCCCGACTGTCGTGCTGGCCGGGACCCCGTACGTCAACCCGGACCCGCGGTGGCTGCTCAGCCGGCTACGCGCCGGCTGAGCGGCCCGCCGCTCAGGTGCCCCGGACGGTGAAGACCTTGGAGATTCCGCCGACCGCGTAGGTGTCTCCGGGCGCGTAGACCCGGTACGAGTACGTGGCCTTGCCCGGCGGGGTGGCCGCGAGGGTGTAACGGCCGCTGTCCCGTACCTTCGCGGTGCTCACCTTGCGCCACGTCTTGTCCGGGTACAGCCGCTGGAGCTGCATGACCTTGCCCTTGTTCAGGGGGCTGACGTTGCCGTTGACAGCGACGCTGGTGCCGGCCCGCACCGAGGTGGCGGCCGGCGTGGCGGTGACCTTGTAGCGCAGGGTCCGCACGTGGGCGCCGTCGGCGGCGATGATCGTCATCGGGTACGGCATGGTCGGCTGGTTCACGCCGGGGATCCAGGCGCACTGCAGCCACTGCCACTGAGCGGCGCTGAGGGTCCGCTGGTACGTGCCGTCCGCCCGGGTCCGCACCGGCGTGACGTTGCCCGGCTCCACGCAGCCGCTGTCGGAACTGAGCCGCACCGACAGGTTGGCCCACGGCTTGCCGGTGCTGGTGTCCCAGGCCCGGATCCGCTGGGTGACCGGCTTGCCCTTGACGGCCGGCTCCGGGGAGAAGGTCATGTCCAGCCCGGGGCGGTGCGAGCTCTGCACCTGCAGGGTGGGCGTGTCGACGATCGTCCGCGGGTCGGCGTTGAGCGCGTTGCCCCCCGTCTGATCCATCGCGTAGATGCCGATCGGCTGGATCGCCCCGCTCCAGGCGGACGTGACCGCGATCGTGCCGGTCCAGATGCCGTCCTGGTCGGTGCCCTCCGTCCGGCGCAGCAGCACCCAGGTGTTCGGCGCGGCGCTCATCTTCAGCCACGGCGACGCCAGCTCCTGGCTGGCCTGGTACTCGATCGGCTGCACACCGGTCTGGTCGGTCAGCCGGACCCGCACCCCGATGAGCTTGGTCTGCAGGCCGGACACGGTGACCGAGGAAGTGGCCACGGTGATCGACTTGAGTTCGGGCGGAGCGGTGTCCGCGGCCGGCGCGGCGAGAGCCGGCCCGGCGGGAATGAGGGACAGCACGAGAGCGGCGGCTGCCGGCGCGACCAGAGACGTTCGCATGATGCGCACAGTACGGATCAGCAGCCGCCCTGTCCGGCCCGTTCCGCCGTTGGCGCCGGATTCGGGCTCCTGTTGACGGTTCCCGGCACCGGCCGGGATTCGGGAAGTCCGGTACGTGGCCGGGCGGAGCGGCGGCATGGAGAATCGGTCGGCGTTGATGACCGACATCGGGGGCCCGGGCATGAGTTTCGACGGCTTCATCTCCTACAGCCACGCCGCGGACGGGCGGCTGGCGCCGGCCGTGCAGCGCGGTCTGCACCGGCTGGCCAAGCCGTGGCATCGCCGGCGGGCGTTGTGGATCTTCCGGGACCAGACCGGCCTGTCGGTGACGCCGGCCCTGTGGTCGTCGATCCAGCAGGCGCTGGACGACTCGGCCTGGCTCGTGCTGCTCGCGTCGCCGGAGGCGGCCGGGTCGCCGTGGGTGAACCGGGAGATCGAGCACTGGATCGCGACGAAGCCGGCCGACCGGATCCTGCCCGTGGTGACCGACGGGACCTGGCGGTGGGACGCGGAGCGGGGCGACCTGGCGGCCGACTCGACGGCCGTGCCGGACGCGCTGCGCGGCGTGTTCACCGAGGAGCCCCTCTTCCTCGACCTGCGCTGGGCGCACGAGGACGGGCTGCTCAGCCTGCGGCACTCCCGGTTCCGCGAGGCGATCGCCCAGCTGGCCGCCCCCATGCACGGCGTCAGCAAGGACCAGCTGGAGGGCGAGGACGTGCGGCAGCACCGCCGGCTCCGGCGGTTGCGCCGGGTGGCCGTGGCGGCGCTGGCAGTGCTCACCCTCGTGGCGTCGCTGGCCGGCGGGCTCGCGCAGCACAACGCCGACCGGGCCACCGCCTCGGCGGTGGAGGCCCGGCGCCAGGAACAGGTCGCCACGCAGCAGCGCGGCAACGCCGAGCGGTCCGCGCAGCAGGCGCAACGGCTGGAGGGCAACGTCCGCACCCAGCAGGCCCGCGCCCGAGCCGCCTCGGTGGAGGCGGAGCGCCAGGAGCAGCGCGCCCGGCACCAGCAGGGCGTGGCCGAGCGGGCGGCGGACGAGGCCGACCGGCAGCTGGCGAACGCGCGCCGGCAGCAGCAGCTGGCGGAACGGGCCCGGGCGCTGGCTGCGGAACAGCGGGCAGTGGCCCGCGAGCAGAGCGAGCTGGCCCAGCGGTCGGCGCGGGAGACGGCCCGCCAGAAGATCATCGCGGAGCAGCAGGAACGCCTCGCCGCGGAGGCCGCCGCGGAGACCGAGCGGCAGCGGCACATCGCGCGGCAACAGCAGCGGATGGCCGCGGAGGCCGCGGCGGAGGCGCACCGCCAGGAGGCCATCGCCCTCGAGAACGCGCGGAAGGCCGAGGAAGCCGCCGAGGAGGCCCGCCGGCAGGAGCGGAACGCCGCGGAGCAGAAGCAGATCGCGATCGGACGCCGGCTGCTGAACCAGGCCCGGGCGACGGTCGGCAACGATCCGGCGGCGGCGCTCCGGCTGGGGATCGCGGCGCAGCGGATCCAGCCCGGCGTCGAGGCCCGCCGCGAGCTGGCCGGCCTCACCACGTCCACGCGCCGGCTCGGCACCACCGGCAACATCCTGTACGCGGCGTACGGGCCCAACGGCATCCTCGCCGCCGTCGAGTCCGACTTCTCGGCGTCCCTGTGGAGCGTGGCCGACCCGGCCGCGCCCGTCCGGCTCGCCCCGCTCGACGGCATCTCGTTCGTCGGCCAGCCCGTCTTCAGCCCGGACGGCCGGACACTCGCCCTCGTGGGCGGCGACTGGGACTTCGCACCGGTTCTGTTCGACGTGTCCGATCCGGCCCGCCCGGCCGCCCTCGGCACGCTGCCCGCGCCGGACACCGGCTGGCTCACCTTCAGCCCGGACGGGCAGACGCTCGCCGCCGTCACCATCGACGGCGACTGGACCCTGTGGGACCTGGCCGACCGGGGCAGCCCCACCCTGCTCACCAGCCAGGCCAAGGGGTACGGCGCGCCGCTCACCTTCAGCCCCGACGGCCGCACCGTGGTGACCGCCGGCGCACCCGGCACCGTCTGGGACATCACCGACCGCACCCGTCCGGCCGAGGTGGGCACGCTGGAGGGCAGCTGGTGGCGGGTCGCGTTCAGCCCGGCCCGCCCCGTCCTGGCCACCAACGACAGCGACGGGAACCTCGCGCTCTGGCACCTGGGCAACCGGACGAAGCCGCGGAAGATCTCCACCACGCCGGGCCGCGCCTCGGCGGCGAAGTTCAGCGGCGACGGCCTTACCCTGGCCACCAGCGACCGCGACGGGACGGCGCGCCTCTGGGACGTGACGCAGAACAGCCCCGTCCACCTGACCGATCTGAACGACCACAGCGGATCCGGCGAATCGCTGGCGTTCAGCCCGGACGGCCGCACCCTGGCCACGACCGGTTCCACCGGAGCGCTGAGCCTGTGGACCGTCGACACCCACGGCGAACCGAAGATCCTCGGCCGGGCCGACGGCGAGTACCGGTCCGGGCTGACGGCCGCGCTCACCCCGGACGGGCAACGCCTGACCACCGTCCACTTCGACGGCACGGCAACCGTGTGGGACCTGACGGAGCCGGCCCGTCCGGCCGGGCGCGCCACCGTACGCGTCCATCCCACGTACGTGGACGCGGCGGCCGTCAGCCCCGGCGGCGACCTGATCGCCGCGTACGGGTGGGCGGCGGGCGGATCGGTGACGCTGACCGACCTCACCGATCCGGGCGCGCCGAAGCCGCTCGGCCCGCTGCCGGGCGGACGCCACGGCAGGGTGCTGGCCTTCGGCCCGGACGGACGCACCCTGGCCGTCGTCGGTGAGGCGTTCGACGTGGTGCTGTGGGACCTCACCGACCGGGCCCACCCGGTCCGGCTGGCCGAGCTCCCCGCGGAGGACCTGGTCTCGGCGATCGCGTTCAGCCCCGACGGCGGCACCGTCGCCGTCGCCGCCAACCGGACGATCGACCTGTGGACCCTGGCCGACCGGGCGCACCCCGTCCCGTACGGGACGCTCAAGGGACACTCCGACGTCGTGCAGGCAATGGCGTTCAGCCCGGACGGGCGCACCCTGGCCACCGGCAGCGCGGACCAGACGGCGGCGCTGTGGCACGTCGCCGACCGGACCCGCCTGCGCCGGCAGGCCATCCTGACCGGCAACGCCGCCCCGGTGTGGTCGGTGGCCTTCGCCCCCGACGGCCGCACCCTCGCCACCGGCACGAAGGACGACGCGGCGGCGCTCTGGGACGTGGCCGACCCGTCCGCCCCGGTCCGGGTCGCCACCCTCAGACGCGCCCACCTGAGGTCGGCTTCGCTGCTCTTCCACCCGGACGGGCACACGCTGACCACCGGCGGCACCAACCTGAGCAGCACCCGGGCGGTCCTCTGGGACTACTCGGCGCTGAACGACCTGCGCGCCGACCCCGCCGCCGTGGCCTGTGCCGTCGCCGGGGGCGGCTTCGACGCGGACGACTGGGCCGCCCTCATCCCGGAGGCGCCGTACCAGCCGACCTGTGCCCGCTGATGCCGTACCGGGCCGGGACCAGCCGCAGCGCGAGCACGAGCGGCCCGACGCCGACCGGATACCAGGCCACGTCCACCCAGTCGAACTGTGCCCCGAGCGCGAGCCGGGCCAGCCGGCTGCTCGCGGACAGCGCCGCGGGAACCCCGGTGAGCTGGAAGAACTCGACCGCCCAGCAGAACCCGACGGCGACGAGCCCGGCCCGGACGGGCGGTGCCGCCGGCCACACCACGAAGACCCCGGCGTAGCTCAGCGAGGCATAGAGCGCGGTGCCGGAATACTGCTCGAGCGGGCCGTCGGCCCAGGCCCGGATCCCGAACGCGACCCCGAGAATCGCGACCACCGCGACCACCGCCATCAGCCGTCTGCGCACCATGGTGGCGAGCTTAGGAAGCCGGTCGCAGGAATCGCCGCGGACGGCGCCGGACAGAGAGACGCCCGGTGACTCGGGGAGAGTCACCGGGCGTCTGCCCTGCTTGCTGGCGGTGGTGAAGGGATTTGAACCCTTGGAGGGCTTGCACCCTCACACGCTTTCAAGGTCTGTGATTAACAGTTCGCGCAAGGTCGGCACCATGCGTGAGCTGGCGAAGAGGGGTCCACCGGTCGTTCCCAATTGTCCGCGAACGCTCGCGAACGAGACCAGGACTGAGACCACGGACCCTTTGTGCCAGACGAGGATCTTGAGACCCCGACTACCAGGCCAGACCGTCATCTATATGAGCTGGTCGAGAGCGCGTCGCGGCGCGAGCGACGGCGCAGGCGGGGTCGCCCTTAACCAGACGTGCTGGGGGTTTGACATGCAGCATTGTCCCGACGACAGCGTTTCATACCTAGGTTCAAGATCATTGCTACAAGCGGCCAGTGAGCGATTAGGCTCCGAGGCATGGGCCATAGGTGGGGTCGCCCGGCTTTCGCTCGAGCGACCCCGACGGCGCCTCTTCGGTCGTCAACGCTTCCAGACGTTACCGACGACCGAAGGTTCGGAAGAGTATTGCGAGGGCCTGTGCTGTAGCGGCGAGGCCCTCGTAATGCTTGTACGAGCAGTACACGGAAGCCACATCCATCGCGATCGCTGCCTTGCCCCATGGGTCCCATGGCGGTCCCGGCTGACCTTGCTGGCTGCGTTCCGGCTCATCTTCCGATCTTGGTTGGCTGCGCGGCATGTCGTCCCCGGTGCTGTGGTCCTTCCGTACGAAGGGCCGGATGGCCACCCCATGTGCTTCGGTAAGCACGCGCGAACCCACCAAAGTTGATCGGGACCTCAACGGCGATGGGGAGTCGACCGCTCAGCTGATCAAATCCTACGGAAGCCGGACCTTGCCCCAGCGGAAAAGCACCAAATTCTCTACCCCAAAACTGTTGCCTATTCCGTGGGGTGATTGATCGCCTACACAGCGTGAAGACATCGCTTTTGTGGACCCGATTTAGGATGGATAAAGATCCGTTCCTTTAGTTCCTTTTATGTACAAAGCACGAGCTGAAAGACGAGGTCAGCGGGCTCGTAGCCGTGACGTTGCACCGGCCCGGCCCGGCCCGGCCGGAGTTGGCCTGGCTGACCCCGCGCAACAACGACTCCCTGCTGTTCGACGGCCGCCACCATCTCGCTGACAGTGACCGGCTTGGGCGAGGCTGCGGGTTGTCCCTGCCAGCCACTCTCCGTGCACCAGGGTCAGCCGTCGTCGCTGTTGCAGGGCTTGCGCAATCGACGCTTCGGAGTCTCGCGCGATGTAGGGGGCGGGACGGGGATCGTTGACTACCGCGCGGGTCGGCCAGGCGCGCGCCCCGCTGCGCATCGCCCTAGAAGATCAACGGACGCAAGCGGTTCATCGTCACCGACACGGCCGGCCTGCTGATCACCGCCTGCGTTCTGGCCGCCTCGTGGCAAGACCGTGACGGCGGAAAGTCCGCCCTGCTCGGCATGTATCTGACCAGTCCGGTCCGGCGTGTCTTCGCAGACCAAGGCTTCGCCGGCCGGTTCGTCGACTGGGCCCACGACACGCTCAAGACCACCGTCGAGATCGTGCGTAAACCCCCGACCAGCGCGGCTTCGCCGTGCACCCGGGCCGCTGGGTGGTGGAGAGGACCCTGGCCTGGCTCACCGCGCACCACCGCCTGGCCCTGATCAACACCTCAAACACTCACTGAGACCAGACAGAGAGACGCCCGGTGACTCGCTTGGAGTCACCGGGCGTCTGCCCTGCTTACTGGCGGTGGTGAAGGGATTTGAACCCTTGGAGGGCTTGCACCCTCACACGCTTTCGAGGCGTGCTCCTTAGGCCGCTCGGACACACCACCGCGCAGTAGATTACCCGATGCCCGGCGGCCCCCGCCGCCGGGTTGCCTTCCGGGGCAAAGCCCGAGGTCGTGCCGTGTGGGTCCGGCCCGCCTGGCAGGATCTCGACCATGAGTGTGCACATCGGCGCGCAGCCGGGCGACATCGCCGAGCGGGTCCTCCTACCGGGTGACCCCATGCGGGCGAAGTGGATCGCCGAGACGTTCCTGCAGGATCCCGTCTGCTATTCGCAGGTGCGGGGCATGCTGGGCTTCACCGGCACCTGGCAGGGCGTGCCCGTCTCCGTCCAGGGTTCCGGCATGGGGATGCCGTCGGCCTCGATCTACACCCACGAGCTGATCAACGACTACGGCGTCCGGTCGCTGATCCGGATCGGGTCCTGCGGGGCCATCATCGACGACCTGAATCTCGGTGACGTCATCGCCGCGATCGGGTCGGCCACCGACTCGAACATGAACCGGATGCGGTTCGACGGGCTGATCGACTATGCCCCGGTCGCGGACTTCTCGCTGCTGCGGACGGCCGCCGACGTCGCCGACCGGCGCGGCATCGCGCTGCGGGTGGGGCCGATCCTGGCCGCGGACGCGTTCTACACCGACCGGCCCGACCTGTACGACTCCCTCGCGGACTACGGCGTGCTCGCCGTCGAGATGGAGTCGGCGGCCATCTACACGATCGCCGCCCGGTACGGCGCCCGGGCGCTGACCATCCTGACCGTCAGCGACCACATCAAGCGCGGCGAGAAGATGGCCGCCGACCAGCGGGAGCAGGGTTTCTCCGACATGGTGCGGATCGGCCTGGACACCGCGATCGCCTGAGCGCCCGCTGAGCCGGCCGCTGGGGCGGTTTCAGGGCCGGAAGAAGTCCCGGAGCAGGGCGGCGCATTCGTCCTCCAGGATGCCCGCGTAGACCTCCGGGCGGTGGTTCAGGCGCCGGTCCCGGACCACGTCCCACAGCGAGCCCACCGCGCCCGTCTTCGGCTCCCAGGCGCCGAAGACGAGCCGGGACACCCGGGCCGACACCAGCGCCCCGGCGCACATCGTGCACGGCTCCAGCGTCACGACCAGGGTGCAGTCGGTCAGCCGCCAGCTGCCGGTGAGGACGGCGGCCCGCCGCAGCGCGATGATCTCCGCGTGCGCGGTCGGGTCGCCGGTCAGCTCGCGCTCGTTGCCGGCCGCGGCCAGCTCCTGGCCGTCCGGGCCGTAGACGACCGCGCCCACCGGCACGTCCTCGGCGGAGGAGGACGCGACCGACAGCGCCCGGCGCATCCAGGTCTCGTGCCGGGGGCGGAGCATCAGACCTCGCGCAGCTCTTCCAGCTCGTCGCCGCAGCCGAGGGTCTGGCAGATCTCGGCGGTCACGTCCGCGGGGAGCATGCCCTCGAGGCCGCACAGCGTCAGCAGCCGGTGCGAGCTGATGCCCAGGTCGGCCAGCAGCTCGACGTCGCCCACCGGGTCGGCGTCGGGGTCGGCGGCCGGCCGGTCCTCCTCCTCCTCGTCCGCGGCGGGACGCGGGGCGGCCAGCTCGTCCAGCTCGAGCGCCGGCGTCTCGACGTCGGCGAGCAGCAGGGCGCCCAGCCGCGACTCGTCGCCGTACGCCGAGTCGGAGCAGAACACCCGCACGTCCTCGACCTCGTCCAGGCGCAGGATCACCAGGTACTGATCGTCGGCCTCGACGAACAACAGCGACAACTCGGCGTCCGGCTCGGCGTCACGTAGCCGGTCCACCACCTCGTCGAGGTCGGCGGCGCCGGTGAGCTCGAGCTCGGATGCCGTCCAGCCGTTCTTGCCCCGAGCGACGGCGGCAGCGAAAGTCGACACGAATCCCCCCACGGAACTGTGGTCCTCAGCGCCTGACGGTAGCCGGTGACGCGGCGCGGGGGCCGCGCCACGCCCCGAAAGGGCGACCTCAGTTGGCGTGGCGGCGGCGATTCGCGATCAGCTCGCGGAGCCGGGCGCCGCGCAGTCGCTGCGGCTGGCTGTGCTCGCGGGCGGATTTGGCGTCCGCCAGAGCGGCCAGCAGCTCCAGTCGGCGACGGCGACGATCGGGGTCGAGCCGCTGCGGTACGTGGGCCATGAGGCCGAGCGTGCCCAGCCGCACGACGTTCGTCAAGGCCGAGTGCGCTGCGCCACCAAAGGGGCACGTTTCGTCGCTGACAACAGGGTGCAGAGCTGGACAATCACCACAGCGGCCAGTCGTTCGTGGAGATCCAGCGCACCGCCACGAAACCGGCGGCCGTCGATAGACCGATGCCGGCCGTGAGGGCCACGCCGGTGGCCACGCCGCGGTCGCCGAGCAGGGCCAGCACGGTGGCCACGGCCCAGGCCGAGACGGCCGCGGTGAGCGTCCACCACGCGTAGCCGGCGAGGTCCCGGCCGAGGCTGCCGAACAGGGCGAACCACACCAGGGTGGCGCCGACGCCGGAGAGCAGCGGCGCGACGGTGATGGGGTGCGGCTCCCGGTAGACCGGCCGCGGGGGCAGGCCGACGGGCGTGGCGGGCCGGTCGGGCAGCCAGCCGGCGGGCGGGTGGGCCGCCGCGGACCAGGCTCCGTGCTGTTCGGCCATGTCGCCTCCCTCTCCGGCTCATCGACCGTCCGGGCCAGCCTATCCACCGGCGGCGGGTAAGCGGGGATGGATGGCTTCTGCCAGGATGGCCGGGTGCTTTCCCTGCGTACCCTCTCGGTTCTGACCGTTGCGGCGTTCTCGCTCGCCGCCTGCGGCTCGTCCGGCGATGCGCCCGCGGCGACCGTGACGCCGCAGTTCGTGGAGCCGTCGCAGACGGCGCTGCCCGCGCCGGGCGGGGCCACTCCGGAGAAGGCCCCCGCGGGCACGGTGACGTCCTCGCCGACGCCCACCAAGGCGCCCCGCACGGCGGCGGCCGGCCCGGTGAAGTACGTCTTCCCGGTCAAGGCGTCCAACGTGGCGTTCCACCCGACCCACGCGAAGTATCCGGCGACCGACATCTTCGCCGACTGCGGCGAGTCGGTGGTGGCGACCACCGACGGCGTCGTGCTCGAGGTGAGCCGCCAGGACCGGTACGTCAAGGGCGCCCCGGACGGCCCGCTGAACGGCGGCTTGTCGGTGTCCATCCTCGGCGACGACGGGGTGCGCTACTACGGCTCGCACCTCAGCAGGATCCAGAGCGGGATCAAGGCGGGTGTCCGGGTCAAGGCCGGTCAGCTGCTCGGCCGGGTGGGCCACACCGGCAACGCCAACGGCGTCTGCCACCTGCACTACGGCATCTCACCGCCGTGCGCCCGGACCGGCGACTGGAAGGTCCGCCGCGGCGTGATCTGGCCGGCCACGTTCCTCACGTCGTGGCGGGCGAAGGGCAACAAGAGCCCGGTCGCCACGGTCGCGAAGTGGAAGAAGGCGCACGACTGCAAGGCCTGACGGCACAGGGCCGCATCCCTCGCCCAAGGGATGCGGCCCTGCCGTGCGGGTAAGGTTCCGTGGGCCGGCCGCGCTCAGCCGAACTGCGCGTAGCGCTTCTGGGCCCGGCCGCCGATCGTGGTGAAGGCGCCCCCGACGGCGATCGCCCCGAGGCTGGGGCGCACGGCCATGGTGAGCACGCCGACCACGCCGTTGGCGTCGGCGCTCCAGTCGAGCAGGTGGCCGTCGCCGGTGGCCAGCGCGGCCATCTTGACCCGGTCGTCGGAGCCGTCGAGGCAGGTGCCCTGGATTCCGGTACGGGCCGTCCGGCACGCCCGGTCGAAGTGGCCCCCGACGTAGACGGAGTCGCCGAGCACGCCGATCGCCTGGGCGTTGCCGTCGAACGTCGCCGTCCACCGCTTGGCCCCGGACAGGCTGTAGGAGCTGGCCGCTCCGCCCTGGCCGCCGTGCGCGGTGTAGACGCCGGTCGAGGTGACGGCGATGGCGAAGGTGACCACCGGCGGCCGCGGCTTGAAGCCGGTGACGATCGCGGCCGAGGACGGATTCAGCGCGACCAGCCGGTCGTACCCGCCGGTGCGGTTGACCTTGTGGAACTTGCCGCCGGCGTAGATCCGGCCGCCGCCGGCCGCCAGCGCCTCGACCTGGTCGTCCACGGCCGGCTTCCACCGGGTGTCGAGCGCGCCGCTGGTCAGGTTGAAGGCGGCCAGCCGGGTGCGGGTCGACCCGTCCACCCGGGTGATCGCGCCGCCCAGGTAGAGCCGGCCACCGGCGGCCGCCAGCGCGTACGGGCGGCCCTCGATGCTGTGCTTGAAGGTGCTGGAGAGCGCGCCGCTGCGCCCGTCGAGCCGGGCCAGGCTGTCGCGCCGCTGGCCGGCGACGGTGCCGAAGTCCCCGGCGATGTAGACGGAGGTGCCGCTGGTGGCGATCGCCTTGACCCGGCCGTCGGCGACGGGCGCCCAGGGCAGCAGTTCGCCGGTGAGGGCGTTGATCGCCGCCAGCCGGCTGCGCGCGACCGCCTTGCCGTTGACCACGGCGGCGGTGAAGTCGCCGCCGACATAGACAGTGCTGCCGGCGTAGGCCACCGACAGCACGGTGCCGTTGAAGCTCGGGGCGGTCTCCGGTGTCTGCGACGGCGCCGCCTGGGCCGGCGCGGCGAGCATGGTGAGGGTCGTGCCCACCACACCGAGAAAGGCCAGTTTGTCCATGTACGTCACTTGATCACCGTAACGGCGGCGGTTGCCCCGGCTATGTGGCAAAACGGACCAAAACCACAGGGCCGTACGGCTGATGTCCCCACGTGTGCGAGAGTCTGCCGCGTGAACGTCGCAGTCATCGGCCTCGGACTCATCGGCGGCTCGCTCCTGCGGGCCCTGGCCGCCCACGGGCACCGGGTGACCGGCTACGACGCCGACCCGCACACCCGGGACGCGGCCCGCGCTCTGGCCGAGGGCGCCGGGCTGCCCCGCTCCGCCGACCCGCGGACCCGCGCCGTCGAGGTCACCGGCGGCTGGGCGGTGGCCGAGAGCGTCCCGGCCGCGGCCGCCGGCGCCGACCTGGTCGTGCTGGCCGTGCCGCTGCCGGCGATCCCGGTCGTGCTGGCCGGGCTGGCCGGCCACCCCGGCCTCATCACCGACGTCACCTCGGTCCAGGGGCCCGTACGCGAGCTGCTGCGCGGGCGCCGGTTCGTCGGCGGGCACCCGATGGCCGGCAAGGAGTCGTCCGGCTTCCTCGCCTCCGACCCGTCCCTGTTCGACGGCTGCGCCTGGGTGCTCTGCCTGGAGGAGGAGACCGACCTGGCGGACTGGCTGGCGCTGGCCGGCCTCTGCACGGCGCTGGGCGCCCGGGTCGTGCCGGTCACCGCGGCCGAGCACGACCGTACGGTCGCCGGGATCAGCCACGTGCCGCATCTGCTGGCCGCCGCGCTGAGCACCGTGCTGGCCGGCAACCCGCTGGCCGGCACGCTGGCCGCCGGATCGTTCCGGGACGGCACCCGGGTGGCCGGCACCCGTCCCGAGCTGATCGCGGCGATGTGCGGCGGCAACGCCCCGGCGGTCCGGGAGGTGCTGGCCGGGATCCGGGCCGAGCTGGACGCCTACGCCGGGGACCTGGCCGCCGAGGACCCGATTGCCCTGCTCACCGAGCGGCTGCGGGAGCCCAGCGACCTGCGCCGGGCCTGGCCGCCGGGGCCGGGCGAGCCGAGCGGGGTGCCGGCCGAGCGCGGCGAGCTGCTGCGGCTGGGCCGGGCCGGCGGCTGGGTCACGGCGGTACGGGACGGCGAAGTCGTGGCAATGCGGCCAGGAACTGACCGGAATGGTTCCTAGGCTGAGCCGGTAACCCCGGGAACCACGGACAGGAGACAGTCATGCCAGGTCAGGTCGGTGCCATCGGCGACGAGCGGGAGGGCCTGCTCGCCTACCTCGCCCAGATGCGGTACGTCCTCAAGCTGACGGCGTACGGGCTCGACGCCCGGCAGGTGCGGGCCGCGCCCACGGCCAGCCCGCTCACCGTCGGCGGCTTGATCAAGCATTGCGCGCACACCGAGGAGGGCTGGATCGACACCGTCCGCCGCGAGCCGCGCGAGGTCGACCACCAGGCGTACGCCGACAACTTCGCCCTGCGCGACGACGAGACGATCGAGGACGTGATCGCGTACTACGACCGGGTCGCCGCCCGGACCGAGAAGACCGTCGCGGGGATCGCCGACCTGAACCAGGACGTGCCGGTCGACCACTCGGCGCCGTGGAACCCGCCGGACCTGGACAACTGGTCGGTGCGCTGGGTGCTGCTGCACCTCATCCAGGAGACGGCCCGGCACGCGGGGCACGCCGACATCATCCGCGAGGCGGTCGACGGCGCGACCGCGTACCCGCTGATGGCCGCCGCCGAGGGCTGGCCGGAGTCGCCCTGGATGAAGCCCTGGAAGCCGGGCGCCTAGAGCTTCTCGCCGCGGTCGAGGCGGATCACCCGGCGGTCCGTCACGATCGCGGTGACCAGGTCGTGCGGCGTGACGTCGAAGGCCGGGTTGACCGCCGCGGCGTACCCGGTGACCTCGGCCGCGCCCCGGTCCTCGATCTCCACCGCGGCGCCGTCCGGGGTCTGCGGATCCACTGTCGACTCGGGCGCGACCACGACGAACGGCAACCCGGCCCGGCGGGCGCCGAGCGCGTGCGCGTAGCTGCCGACCTTGTTGACCACGTCGCCGTTGGCGCAGATCCGGTCGGCGCCCAGGATCACCGCGTCGGCCTCGCCGCGGGCCAGCAGGAAGGGCCCGGCCGAGTCGACCGCGACCCGGAACTCGATGCCGGCCTCCCGCAGCTCCCAGGCGGTCAGCCGGGCGCCCTGCAGCAGCGGCCGGGTCTCGCTGGCGATCACCCCGGCCAGCGCGCCCCGGCGGTGCAGCTCGGTGACGACGCCGAGGGCGGTGCCGCCGGTCACCGCGGCCAGACCGCCGGTGTTGCAGTGGGTCAGCACCCGCGGCCGCGGGCCGCACAGCTCGACCATCAGGTCGGCGCCCAGGGTCGCCATCGCGGCGGAGGCCGCGATCTCCTCGTCGCGCACCGCGCAAGCCTCGGCCAGCACGGCCTCCGGACCGGCGGCCAGCCGGGCGGCGGCCCGCTGGGCGCCGCGCCCGAGGTTCACGGCAGTCGGCCGGGCCCGCTCGACCAGCTGTACGGCGTCAGCCAGCGCCCGCTCGTCACCGGCGAACTGCCGCGCCGCCAGGGCCACCCCGAACGCCCCGGCCACCCCGAGGGCCGGGGCCCCGCGTACGGCCAGCGACCGGATCGCCGCGACCAGCTCGGCGACCGTGGCGAGCCGCAGCATGCGCACCTCGCCCGGCAGCGCCGTCTGGTCGATGATCTCGATGGCGCCGTCCACCCAGTCGATCGTCCGCATGCCGCGGAGCCTAATCGCCCGGTCAGACCACCGAACGCTCGGCGATCCGGTCCAGCACGCCGAGCAGGGCGTCGCGGCTCTCGCCGAGTTGCTCGCCGGTCCACCGCTCCTCGAGGGTGACCGTCGCGCCGTCGTGCGTCCGCAGCTCCGCCCGCACCGGGGTGCGCTTGGTGACGGTGGCCGCGGCGATCTCCTCGTACGGCAGGAAGCGGAACCGGGTGGCCAGCTCCTCGACCGGCCCGGACCTCAGCAGCGCGCGCAGCCGGTCCTTGCCGTTGTCCGTCGACTTCGGCCCGGGCACGAACACCAGGCCGCGGTCCAGCAGCACCAGGTCGGTGTGCAGGCCGTCGATCTTGAGGTTGGCCATCGCGCCGACGACGTCGGAGCCGCTCGCGGTGGCCCGGCGCTCGACGATGGCCGCCGCCTCGACCCGGATGCCGGCCGCCGCGAGCGCGGCGCGGGCCTCCTCCAGGGTGTCCGGCGAGACCGCCAGCGCGGCGATCGGGGCGAAGTCGAGCTCGGCCCCGGCCGCGTCGGTCAGCGTGACCGGCCCGGTCCACGAGTGCCGCCAGTACGCCACGCCGGAGCGGATCGCGGCCAGCGTGAACAGCAGATCCATCGGGCCGGCGAACTTGGCCGCGGCCTCCTTGCGGGTGGCGTCCGGGTGGAACTCCGCGGCCAGCTCGCCGAGCCGGCCGGCGGCGACCAGGTCGAACAGGGTGCCCAGCCCGGGATCGGCGACGCCGGTGAGCCGGCCCAGGGACCGGAACACCCGGTCGGCGTTGCGCTGCAGGTTCGCGGTGGCCGCGGCGGCGGTGAACTGGGGCCAGGGCAGCACCTGGCGGTTGCCGACGTCGACCACCGCCTGCTGCAGGGCGAAACCGGCGGTCGCGATCGACGGCACCAGCATCGCGGCCGGCCGGCCGTCGACCGGGCGCGCGGTGCGCGGGGCGGTCCGCATCACGGCGATCCGCTCGGCGTTCGACGGGTGCGTGTCCCAGCGCGAGCGGTGCTCCTCGGGCTCGTCGTCGCGCAGCTTGGCCAGCTCCTCGTGCCGGGCCTTGACCAGCTGGCCGAAGCCGCCGAAGAAGTCGTCCGGGGCGTACCCGGCCTCCCAGCCCCAGGAGACGTACCGGCCGAAGTAGAAGTCCCAGGCCGCGTCGATGATCGGCAGCTCGCGCAGCGCCGAGACGGCCACGTCGGGGCCGGCCACCCGCACCGAGGCCCGGTCGGCGTCCAGCTCCTGGCGGCGCGACGCCGCGTTGTCGACCAGCAGGTAGAGCCGGGCGTACCCGCGGAAGGTCCAGCCCACCGGGTTCCAGGGGCCGATCCGGCCGATGGTGTGCCCGATCGCGAGCCGGCCCCGGTACGCGACCGCGCCCAGCCGGGTGTGCTGGCCGGAGTAGTGCCCGAGCTCGTGCGCGACGACCGAGCGCAGCTGGTCGACGCTGAGCGCCTGGAGCAGCGGCATGCCCAGGTAGAGCCGGCGCCGGCCGCCGATCAGGCCGAGCAGCCTGGTGTCCTCGCTGACCGCCGCGTTGACCTCGGGCACCAGCCGGATCTCGTCGGGCGTGCGGGTGCCGACCTCGGTGGCCAGGTGCTGCACCAGGCCCCAGAGCTCGGGGGCGTCGTGCGGCGCGACGATCAGGCCGTGCAGCGGCTCGGGCCGGGTGCGGATCGCCCGCCAGAGGCCGACGAACGTCGCGCCCACGGCGACGAGCAGCGGAAAGCCGAGTTTGATGCCGGCGCCCAGGTGTCCCTCGACCGCGATCCAGACCACCAGCGCGAGGACGAGCGCGGCCTGGATCAGGGCGATGACATAGAAGCCGAGCAGCATGAGTACGGACGCGGCAGCGCGCAGCATGGTGTTCCTCCCCCGTGGCACCGTCCGGCCACACCGGACGGCGCAGGGAAGATACCGACCTCGATCTCCACCGGCAACCCCCTTCCTCGCCGGGCCGGCGCGCGTCTACCATCCCGTCCGGACCTGGGGAGGAATGACAGTCATGTGGCCGTTCAAGCGGGCCGGCGCGACGGCCGCCGTGATCGATCCCTGTCTCGGCGACGAGACCGCCCGGCGGCTGCTGGAGGCGGCCGGCCGCGGCGACTGGCACGCGGTCGGCACCCTGCTGGCCCCGGTCGAGGACCAGGACCTGCGCGCCTTCTACGTGGGCGTGCTGGCCGACCGCCGCGGGCCGCAGCCGTGGCTCGGCCAGTGGCTGGACGCCGAGCCGCAGTCGGCCCTGCCGCACCTGGTCAAGGGCGCGCACGCGATCCAGTGGGCGTGGGAGGCGCGCGGCAACGGCACGGCGAGCACGGTCTCCGAGGCGCAGTTCGCCGCCTTCTTCCACCGGCTCAAGATCGCCGAGGACAGCCTGGACGAGGCGGTGAGCCGCGATCCCGACGACGCCACCGCCTGGGCGGAGCTGATCACCACCGCGATCGGCCGCCAGCTCGGGACGGCGGAGGCGGAGCGGCGCTTCAAGGAGGTCGTCGCCCGGCACCGCTGGCACCGGTCCGCCCACGCCCGGATGCTCCAGCAGAAGTGCGCGAAGTGGGGCGGCAGCGACGAGCTGGCGCTGGCGTTCGCCCGCGACACCGTCGAGCAGATGCCGGCCGGCTGCACCCTGGGCTCGATGGTGGCGGTGGCGCACTTCGAGGCGGCGCTGCAGGCGGACGGCAGAACCGAGGACTACCTGGCCCGGCCCGAGGTGCTCGCCGAGGTCCACGCCGCGGCCGACAAGTCGGTACGGCACCCGCAGTTCCGGCGCATCCCCGGCCACCAGACGGCCGACGGCTGGTTCGCCCTGGTCTTCCTCCTGGCCGGCGAGCACGCGGCGGCGGCCGAGCGCTTCGACGCCATCGGGGACCGGCCGACCGAGCTGCCCTGGGGCTACTACCGCGACGCGGGCCGGGCGTACGCGCAGCACCGCGCGAAGGCCTATCGGGCGGCCGGTCGCGGCTGAGGCCCTTACCCTGACGCCATGGCATCTCGTGATCCGGTCGCTGACCTGCGGCGCATCGCCTTTCTGCTGGAACGGGCCAACGAGGCGACGTACCGGGTCCGGGCGTTCCGGTCCGCGGCGGCGACGGTCGCCGCCCTGGGTCCGGCCGAGCTCGCCGAGCGCGCGGCCGCCGGCACCCTGGCCGAGCTGTCCGGGGTCGGCGACGTGACCGCCCGCTGCGTCACCGAGTCGCTGGCCGGCGAGGAGCCCGTCTACCTGCGGCGGCTGGCCGCCACCGAGGGCACGGATCTGCAGGGCGCCGCGGCGGTGCTGCGTGCGGCGCTGCGCGGGGACTGCCACGCGCACTCGGACTGGTCCGACGGCGGCTCGCCGATCGAGGAGATGGCGCTGGCCGCGGTCGAGATCGGCCACGAGTACCTGGTGCTCACCGACCACTCGCCGCGGCTGACGGTGGCCCGCGGGCTCACCGCGGCGCGGCTGCGCCGGCAGCTCGACCACGTGGCCAAGGTGAACGACGCCCTGCCGGAGGGCTTCCGCATCCTCACCGGCATCGAGGTGGACATCCTGGCCGACGGCTCGCTGGACCAGGAGGACGAGCTGCTGGCCCGGCTCGACGTGGTGGTCGGGTCGGTGCACAGCAACCTGCGCGACGACTCGGCCCGGATGACCCGCCGGATGCTGGCCGCGATCGAGAACCCGCACCTGGACATCCTCGGGCACCTGACCGGCCGCAAGGTCGCGGCGGCCGGCGCCGGCGACAAGGCGCACCGCGGCGGGCGGACCCGGCCGCCCAGCGACTTCGACCTGACCAGGGTGCTCGCGGCCTGCGTCGAGCACGGCAAGGCGGTGGAGATCAACTGTCGGCCGGACCGGCTCGACCCGCCGAAACGCATGCTCACCGTCGCGGTGGAGGCGGGCTGCCTGTTCAGCATCGACACCGACGCGCACGCGCCGGGTCAGCTCGACTGGCAGCGGTACGGCTGCGAGCGGGCGGCGCTGTGCGGCGTACCAGTGGACCGGGTGGTGAATTCCTGGCCGGCCGACCGCCTGCTGGCGTGGACCTCGGGTCACTCGGGCGGGAATTAGGGGCCGCACGCCGCCGGTGGCTCCCGTAGGGTCGGCCCGTGGGACAGATTGACGACCTCGCGAACCGTTACGTCGACGAGTGGGCTCCGCTCAACCCGACCGGCGCCACCTTCATCGGCGTCCCCGGCCACGACCGGGAGCTGGACGACCTGTCGCCGGAGGGCTTCGCGGCCCAGGCCGAGCTGACCCGGCGCACCCTGGCCGAGCTCGACCCGCTCGATCCGGGGTCGGAGTCCGAGCACGTCGCCAAGGACGCCATGCAGGAGCGCCTCGGCCTGGAGCTGGCCCGCCTCGACTCCGGCGACGTGGCCAGCGGCCTGAACGTCATCGCCAGCCCGCTGCACGGGCTGCGGATGGTCTTCGACCTGATGCCGACCCAGGGCGAGGAGGCGGTGGCCGACATCTCGGCCCGCCTCGCCGGCTTCCCGCGGGCCCTGGAGCAGTACAGGCGGACCCTGCTCGAGGAGGCCGCGCGCGGCAACGTCAGCGCCCGCGTGCAGATGGTCGAGGTCGCCGAGCAGTGCGACGCCTGGACGGATCCGGCCCGCGACAACTTCTTCCACCGGCTGGCCGACGGCCTGGGCGCCGAGGGCACCCTCGGGGCCGAGCTGCGGCGCAACGCCGCTGCCGCCACCGCCGCCACGGCCGGCTTCGGTGCGTTCCTGCGCGGCGAGCTGGCCCCGCTGGGCCGGGAGAAGCAGGCCGCCGGCCCGGAGCTGTACGCCCGCGCGTCGCAGTACTTCCTCGGCGCCCGGGTGGACCAGCAGGAGACGTACGAGTGGGGCTTCGCCGAACTGGCCCGCCTGGAGCAGGAGATGCGGGTCGTCGCGGCCGAGATCGCCGGGCCCGGGGCGAGCGTCGACGAGGCCGTCGCCCGGCTCGACGCCGACCCGGCCCGCCGCATCGCCGGCAAGGAGGCCTTCCGCGACTGGATGCAGGCGCTGGCCGACAAGGCGGTGTCGGAGCTCGACGGCACCCACTTCGACATCCCGGCGCCGGTCCGGACCATCGAGTGCTGCCTGGCGCCGACCAGCGACGGCGGCATCTACTACACCGCGCCGAGCGAGGACTTCAGCCGCCCGGGCCGGATGTGGTGGGCCGTGCCGGAGGGGCAGAAGCAGTTCTCCACGTGGCGGGAGGTGACCACGGTCTACCACGAGGGCGTACCGGGTCATTACCTGCAGATCGGTCAGACGATCTACCGGGCCGAGCTGCTCAACCGCTGGCAGCGGCTGCTCTGCTTCTGCTCCGGGCACAGCGAGGGCTGGGCCCTGTACGCCGAGCGGCTGATGGACGACCTCGGCTACCTGAGCGACCCGGGCGACCGGCTGGGCATGCTGGACGGCCAGGCGCTGCGGGCCAGCCGGGTGATCGTGGACATCGGCATGCACCTGGAGCTGCAGATCCCCCGCGACAACCCGTTCGGCTTCCACCCCGGCGAGCGCTGGACGCCCGAGCTGGGCTGGGAGTTCCTGCGGGCGCACACGCGGATGAACGACGAGGTGCTGCGCTTCGAGTGGAAGCGTTACCTGGGCTGGCCGGGCCAGGCGCCGTCGTACAAGGTCGGCGAGCGGATCTGGTTGCAGGCGCGGGCGGACGCCCAGGCCCGCCGGGGCGGGGACTTCGACCTGAAGGTCTTCCACCGGCAGGCGCTCGATCTGGGCGCCCTGGGCCTGGACCCGCTCCGGAAGGCGCTCGACCGGCTCTAGTTTCTCGATCTCCCCCTGCCAGAACAGCCCGCCCGGCGATCCGCCGGGCGGGTTTTCTCAGCGAATCGTCCGCATCGCGAGACGGACAGCGTGTCCGTCTCACTACTTTGCGTGAGATTTTAGCGCTACGTAATGTGTTCGTTACCAAACGGAGACAGTTCGGGCGGGTGCCATCCGCCTCCATTGTGGAACGCTTTCGAGGGTGCCGGCCGCGCGCTGAACGACCCCCGCAAGCCCGTTCCGCGCGCGCCCGGCAATGCTCCCCGAGCATCGTTCTCTATCCGTCCCGGCGCTGGCCGCGGCCGGTTTCCGCGACGCGGTACAACCAGCGCGCCCCCCGGGCGTATCCCCCGATCAGCCGAGCCAACTCTGACCCTTGGAAAGGGGTCTCATGATTATTTCTCGGATAGATTGACCCGGATCGGTGCGCCCGCTTGGCTACGGAGGGTAGCCGCCAAAACGGTCTATCGCGGATGCATGGCGGAGGAATGGGCAATGTCAGTCTCGGTGGACAACCGGCGAACCCGTGCGCGCTCAGCGCTCGCGGCTGTTTTGACGGTCTTGATTCTTGTCCCGGCGGCGATCCTGTTCGCCAGCGTCTGGGGCACCATCTCGGACAAGCGCGACAGCACGCAGCGGGAGAAGCAGGGCGTGGAGTACATCTCCTCGCTGGCGCCCCTGGTGAGCGCGCTGGCCGAGGCACAGTCCTCGGCCCTGGCCGGCGTCGCCGCCGCGCCGGGCTCGCTGACGGCCGCGGTCAACGGCGTCGCCGCCGTCGATCAGCGCCTCGGCGACGAGCTGAACACGCGTGAGCGCTGGACCGGCCTCAACCAGAAGATCGACCAGCTCGGCAAGGTGACCGGCGACCCGGTGGCGGTGTTCCAGGCCCACGCCGAGGTCACCGACCTGGCCCTGGCCCTCTACGACGCCGTCCGCGACAACTCCGAGCTGGTCCGCGACCCGGACAACGACATCTCGCACCTGCAGCAGGCGGTCGCCGCCGACCTGCCCGAGTCGGTCGTCCAGGTCAGCCGCATGGGCGACCTGGCCCAGCAGGTGGCCAGCGGCGACGCGAAGACCAAGGCGCAGCTCGCCCCGCAGTTCGGCGCCGCCGTCGAGCAGGTGAACTCCTCGGTGAGCGAGCTGACCGACAACCTGCAGGCCGCCGTCGACGACACCGGCAGCGTGACGCTGAGCGGCAACCTGGTCAACGGCCTGGACTCGTTCCGCCGCGGGGTGGAATCGCTGACCCGCGGCGCCAACCTGGGCGGCGCCCCGAACACCGCCACCATGGCGACCGCGCAGAGCCAGCTGCAGACCTCGCTGTCGAACCTCTCCGGCATCGTGACCCGGGAGATGACGGTCCTGCTGGACGACCGGCTCGACAGCCTCGACACCGACGCGATCGTGGCGCTCGCCTCCGCCGCCGCGGCCGTCCTGCTCGTCGCCACCGCCATGGTGCTGCCGCTGACCGGCACGGGCCGACGCATCTTCACCCCGGTTCCGGGCGCGGGCCCCCGCGACCTCGACCCGGGCCCGGCCGGCGCCGACCCCGGCCGCCCCGACGCCGGCCATCGCGCGCCGGCGTACGGCGAGACCAACCCGACACGGCGGGAGCGATCCGGTGCTCTTCGGTAGATTCCGCATCCTCGGCAAGCTGACGCTGCTCGTCCTGGTTCCGCTGCTCGGGGTCGTCGTGCTCGCCGTCCCGATCGTCGGCAACCGCATCGACGTCGCCCGGCGGGCCCAGGACACCGCCGACACCACGCTGCTGGCCACCCGGGTCGGCTCGGCCCTCCAGGAGCTGTCGGAGGAGCGGCTGCTCTCGGTCGGCTACCTGTTCGGCCTGGTGGACAAGCCGCAGCTGGTGGTGCAGAGCGCCGAGGCGACCGACCGCATCCTCGGCCTCAAGAACCTCGACGACCAGCCGCTCACCCCCGAGCTGACCAACGCCGTCGACGACGTGCGCAAGCTCGAGACCACCCGGGCCAACGTGCTCAACCGCAGCATCCGGCCGGACCTGATCGTCTCCGAGTTCACCGCCGTGATCTCCCCGATCATCGACGCGCTGGGCCTGCAGAAGGCCGCCGACCTCACCACCTCCACCGGTCGCCAGGTCTTCGCCCTGGACCAGGCGCTGCGCAGCGACGACCTGATCAGCCAGGCGTCCAGCCAGCTGACCAGCGCCGTGGCCACCCAGAACGCCGGCCTCATCAACCTGTTCTCGTCCACGCTGCTGCAGCTGCAGTTCATCATCGGTGGCGCGCAGGCCTACTTCACCACGGACCAGTACAAGCTCTACCTGGGCGCCCAGGTGGCGTTCTCGGCCCGCGTGGGTGACCAGTTCTTCGCCCGGGCCGCCACGGACCCCGCCTCGGCGGTCAAGCTGCTCAAGCCGGCCACCCTGTTCCCCTCGCTGGCCTCCGTCATCGTGCTCGGTGGCTTCGTGGAGAAGCGGATCGCCGCGGACGTGGACGCCGCGGTGGCCGACGACCGGCGGGAAGCGCTGCGCACTGCCGCGCTGGTCGGCGGCGGCGCCGTGCTGCTGCTGCTCGTCGTGGTCGCCCTGTCCCTGCTGATGGCCCGCGCGGTCGCCCGGCCGCTGCGCCGCCTCACCGTCTCGGCCGGCCGGATCGCCCGCGCCGCCGAGGCCGAGCTCGAACGGGTCGCCGACGACGACGCGGAGGTGGCCCGGCCGATCCGGCTGGACGCCGTCGACGTGCAGGCCCAGGACGAGATCGGCGACCTGGCCCGCGCCTTCGACCGGGTCCAGAACACCGCGGCCCGGCTGGTGGAACGGCAGGTGCTCGGCCGCCGCAACGTCGCGCAGATGTTCGGCCACGTCGGCCGCCGTACCCAGAACCTGGTCGGCCGCCAGCTCGCCCTGATCGACAACCTGGAGCGCCGGGAGACCGACAGCGACCGCCTGCGCGAGCTGTACCGGCTCGACCACATGTCCAGCCGCCTCCGCCGGAACGCGAGCAGCCTGGTGGTGCTCTCCGGCGCCGTCGGCGCGAACGACCACATGGCCCCGCTGGCCCTCTCCGACGTCGTGCGGCTCGCCCTCGGTGAGATCGAGGACTACACCCGCGTCGACGTCGAGGTGCCCGAGGAGATCGTGGTCGTGCCGGCCGTGCTGGCCGACCTGACCCTGCTGCTCGCCGAGCTGATGGAGAACGCGACGTCGTTCTCGCCGCCGCACACCCGGGTCACCGTTACCGCCGCGGAGCTGCGCGGCGGCGCCCGGCTCGCGATCGTCGACCGCGGCCTGGGCCTGTCGCCGGAACGCCTCGCCGAGGAGAACGCCCGGCTGACCCGCCGCGAGCGGCTCGACCTGGCGCCCAGTGAGGTGCTCGGCCTGTTCGTGGTCGGTCGCCTCGCCCGCCGGCACGGCATCGAGGTGACGCTCACCGACACCCCCGAGGGCGGCATCACCGCCTGGATCGACCTGAGCCCGGCCCACCTGGTGGCGCCCCGCGAGGCCATGCCGGCGATGCAGCCGATCCACGCCACGGTGCCCAGCCACCACACCGAGTTCGCGCCGCTGATCGCCGGCACGTCCGGCCGGTCGGTGCCCGGCAGCGCCCAGCCGTTCGACGCGAACGTGCTGCACCGGGCGACCAAGACCCTGGAGGCGGGCCGCTCCTGGAACGCGTTCGCCCCGATCCGCGCCGGCGTCCCGGCGCTGGAGGCGGCGCCGAGCAGCCACCCCGGGCAGCCCGTACGCCACCCGGCCTACGACGCCGGCACACCGGTCGCCGGCCGCTTCCCGGCGACCCCGGCCGAACTGCCCTCGGCCGGCCGGTACGTCGAGCCGGAGCCGCCCATGGTGGTGGAGGGCCCGATCGTCATGTCGGCGCCGGCGGACGCCATCCAGCTCCCCCGGCAGCGCACCGAGGCGGAGGCGTACCACCGCCCCGAGCCGGCCGCGTACCAGCAGCCGCCGGCCCAGAACCACCAGCCGGGCCAGTACCAGCCGGCCCAGCCCGCTCCCCCGGTGCCGCAGCAGCGCACCGGCCCGGAGTCGCGCAACGGCGCCCCCGTCGCCCCGCTGCGCCGCCGCGTGCCGGGCAACCAGCTCCCGGTCGAGACCGGGCCGAAGCTGCCCGCCGCGCCGCCCACCTCGGACGACGCGCTCGCGGCCCGGGATGCGTTCGAAGCCTTCGAGGCCGGGGTGTCCCGCGCCCAGTGGGACGTCATCGAGCAGGACATGTCCTCGCCGCCGGCCGCCGGCCACCCGCCGCTGATGCGCCGGGTACCGGGGGCGACGCTCCCGGTCGGCGACCCACCCATGAACCCGGTGCCCGCCGCCTCGCCGGCCCAGCCGCTCGACCCCGAGGCGGCCCGGGCATCGATGGAACAGTTCGAGTTCGGCGTCGCCCGAGCACTGCACGAAACCCAGCCGCAACCAGAGGGACAACCGCGATGACTTCCCCCTACTCCACCGAAACCGGCAACGGTCGCGACTACGCGCACTCCCAGCTGAGTGCCGAGGCGAAGACCTTCAACTGGCTGCTGGACTCCTTCACGTCCGGCACCGCGGGAGTCGTCGAAGCGATCGCCGTCTCCTCCGACGGTCTGCTGATGGCCATGTCCGCGATCAAGGACCGGCCCAACGCCGAACGGCTGGCGGCGGTCGTCTCGGGCCTGACCAGCCTGGCCGGCGGCGCCGCGAGCTGGTACGCGCTGGGCAGCCTCAACCGCGTCATCATCGACATGGCCGACGGCTACCTGCTGGTCACCGCGATCAGCGCCGGCTCGGTGCTGGGCGTCATCGCCGACCGCACCGCCAACCTGGGCACCTTGGCCTACGAGATGACGCTGTTCGCCACCCGGGCCGGCGGCGCGCTCAGCCCCCGACTCATCGCTGAATTGAAGAACGCCGTCCAGCAATGACGCACCCGGCCGACCCCGACGACCCGGCACACCCGGCGGCGCCGAGTGTCCGGCCGTTCCTGCGCAACTCGGGTCCCGGCGCGCGGTACCAACCGGCACCGCCGTCGGCGCCCGCACCCGGGCCCCCACCCGGTGAGCAGACCACGTCGCTGCGCCCGTTCGTCCTCACGTCCGGGCGCGTCGACGGTCTCGACCCCTCCATCGGGCTGGAGACCCAGGTCAGCTCGCACCCGGGCGCGCTGTCCGCGCGCCTGTCGCCCGAGCAGCGGGCGATCGTGCACCTCTGCGGCGAACCGCTGTCGGTGGCGGAGATCTCCGCCCGGCTCCGGATGCACCTCGGCGTCACCCGGATTCTCGTCGGCGACCTGAGGGCCGCCGGACATCTTGACGTTCACGTGTTGGAGAACGACTTCCCCGACCCCGAGACCATCATGCGAGTGATCCGTGGACTTCGATCCATATCCTGACAGCCGCATCGTCGGCACGGCCCGCGTCCCGAACGGGCCGCAGCGGACCGCACCCCCGGTGCCGGTCAAAATCATCGTGGCCGGCGGCTTCGGCGTGGGCAAGACGACGACCGTGGGCGCCATCTCCGAGATCTCGCCGCTGACCACCGAGGCGGAGATGACCATGGAGGGCGTCGGGGTGGACGACCCGGGCCAGGCGTCCGGCAAGACCACCACGACCATCGCCATGGACTTCGGCTGTGTGACCATCGACCAGACGCTGAAGCTGTACCTGTTCGGCACGCCCGGGCAGACGCGTTTCGCGTTCATGTGGGACGACCTCGTCCGCGGGGCGCTCGGGGCGCTCGTGGTGGTCGATACGACCCGGATCGATGACTGTTATCCCGCGGTGGACTATTTCGAGCGGGCCGGGCTTCCGTTCGTGGTGGGCGTCAACACGTTCAACGGGCAGCTGGGCTACAACCTCGACGAGGTCCGCTGGGCCCTCGCGGTCCGCGAGGACGTGCCGATCGTCCAGTTCGACGCCCGTTTCCGGGGGTCGGTGCGCGATGCTCTGCTCGTGGTGCTGGACCAGGCGCTCGACAAAGCCATGAAGATGAGGTCGTCGTAAGGTATCGGGTTTGCAGGGGTTTTCCGCTGCGGGTCGGCTCAGTGTGCGCCGCGTCGCTTCGTAGCCGGTTCCCAAACCTTGCTCCGAGCGGGCACAGTATTACCGGCGACGGCAAGTGACGGGAGGACGGTGACGTGCGAGGCGGACTGGACGATGCGCTCGACAAGTTGGCGCGCCGGGACGAGCTGCGCCGCCGCGCCGCGGCGGAGGCCAACGGCACCCCGCCGGCGGTGACGGAGCTGGTCGAGGCGATCGCCGCGGTGGTCGGCCGCAACCCCGAGCTGGGCGTGACCGTCGGCGTCGAGGGCGCGGGCGATCCGGTGCTGCTGCACTTCGCCGTCGAGGACGGCATCGTGCAGGTCAGCGCGGACAACACGGTCGCCGACCGGGTGGCCGAGGCGGCGCCGGCCGCACCTCGGCACGCGGACTTCGACATCGACCTGGACGAGCCGGAGGCGTACACCCCGCCGCACGGCTACCGGTTCGAGCAGCCCGCGGAGAACGGCGAGGAGACCCGCCGCCTGCACTATCCGGAGCCGGCCGCCCAGGACCGGTACGCCGAGCCGGCGCAGCGCCGCGCGGAGCAGTTCCAGCCGCACCCGTTCGCCGCGACGCCCCCGCCGGAGGTGCCGCCACAGGCCACCCGGCGCATCCACGCCGAGCAGCACCGGGCCCCGGAGGAGCCGAGCGCGGCCCAGCGCGGCATGCCGGCCCCGCTGCCCGAGCCGATCCCGCTGCGCGTCGACACGGAGGAGACGGAGATCGCGGCGAAGCGGCTGGCCGCCCTGCTGCGCGACAACCCGAGCCTGCTCCGCTCCCAGGACTGACCCGCCCGGCTCAGCCCGGCCCGGCCAGCCGGCCGATCGCCTGCTCCACCCCGCCGACGCGGTCGGCCAGCAGCCCCACCGCGCCCACCGCCCGGCTCATCGGGTCGTCCCCCTCGCCGCCCAGCGCCTGCTCCCGCAGGTACGCCGCCTTCACCTCGGCCCACCGCCGCTCCTGCTCCGGGGTGAGCCGCCCGCGCAGCTCGGCCAGCTTCAGCAGGTTCGCCTCCGCGCCGGTGGTCAGCGTCTGCGCCTCGCCCCGGTAGTGGTCGTCGATGACGGCCTCCAGCTCGGCGTCGTTCATCACCGGCACGATCCGCTCGGCCAGCTTGTTCATGTTGCGGTAGGACCCCTGCAGCTTGAACGGCGGCTCGGTGCGCGCCGCGTCGGACTGCCCGGCCGACGCGATGTACGCCTGGTTGTTGCGCAGCACCACCCGCTGCACCCGGCGCATCTTGCGCAGCACCGACAGCACCTGCTCCAGCTCGACGGCGGAGTACGCGTGGCTGAGCCGGTCGGGGCGTACCGAGTCGTCGCCCTCGGCCAGCCGGACCAGCAGCGGCAGGTCGGCCCGGTCGCGGGCGGACAGCGGGGCCAGCACCTGGTTCGAGGTCAGCGCGTTCTCCAGGTACGACAGCTCGAACACGTCGTCGCGCCCGGCCAGCACGTCGCCGAGGTTCCACACGTCGGCCCGGTTGGCCAGCATGTCCGGGATCCGGAACCGCTGCCCGCTCTCGGTGTACGGGTTGCCGGCCATGCACACCGCGAACCGCTTGCCCCGCATGTCGTACGTGCGGGTGCGGCCCTCCCAGACGCCTTCCATCCGGCGCTGGGCGTCGCAGAGCGAGATGAACTTCTGCAGCAGCTCCGGCGAGGTGTGCTGGATGTCGTCCAGGTAGAGCAGGACGTTGTTGCCGAGCTCCAGCGCGAAGGTGATCTTCTCGACCTCCTGGCGGGCGGTCGCGTTGGGCGCCTCGGCCGGGTCCAGCGACGTGACGTCGTGCCCCAGCGCCGGCCCGTTGACCTTGACGAGGACCAGGCCGAGGCGGTTGGCCACGTACTCCATGAGGGTCGTCTTGCCGTAGCCGGGCGGGGAGATCAGCAGCAGCAGGCCGGACTGGTCGGTGCGCTTGGCGTCGCCGGCCGCGCCGAGCTGGCGGGCCAGGTTGTCGCCGATCAGCGGCAGGTACACCTCGTCCAGCAGCCGGTTGCGCACGAACGCGCTCATCACCCCGGGCTTGAACTCGTCCAGGCGCAGGCGGGCGCGTTCGGCGGCGGCCAGGGCGGTCCGCTGCTTCTGGTACGCCCGGTACGCCGGCACCGCCGTGGCCCGGAACTCCCGGGTCCGGGTGAGCACCTCGTCCAGCCGCAGCGTGATCGTGCCGGCGACGATGCGCGGGTGGCTGCCCAGCAGCCCGGCGACCGTCTCAGTGAGCGCCGCCGCCGAGTCGTACCTGGTCAGCACGGTTCCGGTCAGTTCGAGGGCCACCGCCTCGGCGAGGTCGTCGGGTGCGCCGGCGTCCGGCTGCGCCGCCAGGAACGCGGTCAGCCAGGCGGTGACCAGCTGCCGGCGGGCCGGCAGATCATCGGCGAGCGCGCGCAGGTCGTCCGCGTACTCCCGGGTCGCCGCGGCCGGACCGCTGCTGAGCGCCCGGTGGAAGCGCTCGACCAGCGTGCGGGCGCCGGCGCCGGTGACGAACCCGGCCGGGGTGCTCGCCAGCTCCTCCACCAGGTACTCGCCGACCAGCGGCTCCGCGCTGAGCTCGGCGCACAGCTCGGGCAGCGCGGACCCGGCCGAGCCGAACATCTCCCGGGCCCGGACCAGCGAGGCGGCCCGGCGCTGCCAGGCCTGCTTGTCGCCGTCGCCGAAGGCCCAGCGGAGCTGCGCCGCCGCGCGGACCGGGCCGGGATAGCGCAGCAGGCCGGCGGAGGCGCGCAGGCGGACCAGCGCGTCCAGGATCAGCGCCGCGTCGGCGTCGTGGACGCCGCGCTCGTAGCCCTCGTCGTACCGGGCCTCGGCCGCCCGGCGCACGAGCGCGGGCAGCGTGCCGGCGGCCGCGGCCGCCGCGACCCCGGCCGGGTCCTCGGCCAGCAGGGCGGCGGCGAGGTGCTCACCGCGGTAGACCGCGGGGGTCTCGGAGACCACGGTCTGGTCCCAGTACGCCCGGGTGGCCGCGAACGAGGCGTCCCGGACCGGCGCGCGGTAGTCGGTGCCGGTGATCGCGAACGCCAGCTCGGGCCCGTCCGGCACCAGCGTCAGGTCGATGGCCTGGGTATTCACCGCGAACGTGTGCCGGCCCAGGCGGATCGTGCTGCCGTCGGAGCCGTAGAGGTCGAGGCGGTCGCGCAGGGCCCGGCCGGCCTCCTGCCGGGCCGCCTTGACCCGCCCGTCCAGCTCCTCGGCCCGTACGGTGTCGCCGAGGGTACGCAGCTCGCCCGCGACCGAGCGCAGCTTGCCGACCATCGGATCGGTGGCGAAATAGGTGTTGACCTCGTCGAGCGTGCCCAGCGCGGCGACCCGGCGCTGCACGCTGGCCAGCGTGCGCTGGGCGGAGTCGACGAGCCGGTCGGCGCGGCGGGCCCGGTCGTCGAGCAGCGATTGCCGGCGGGCCGCGAACGCCTCGTAGACCTCGGAGCGCTTGGCGCTGAGCTGGTCGGTGAAGTCGTCGAAGTCGCCGAACCGCGACTCCAGCGCCTCCACCTGGAGCATCAGCTTGGCGACCTGCTCGTCGCTGCGTTCCGGGGTGTCCGCGGCGGCCAGCCCGGCCGTCACCGACTGGCCGAGCAGGGCGAACTCGGCGGCGAAGGCGGCCCGGCCCTCGACCGCGGCCAGCTCCCGCCGGCGCGCGTCCAGCGTGGCCCGGGCCCGGTTCACGCCGCCGAGCACCTCGCCGATGCGCTCCAGGATGGCGACCCGGACGGTGGCGTCGGCGATGTCGAGCCCGCCCACCACCTCGGTGACGACCTGGAGGCCGTCGGCCTGTTCGGTGAGCCGCTCGCCGACCGGGCCCGCCTCGGCGACCGTGGCGATCGCGGCCGCGTCGGTGACCAGTTGCTCGACGGACTGCTGGTAACCGGTGAACGCGTCGGCACGCTGGAGGAACTCCACGGCCCGGCGGGCGGTCGAGTCGACCTCCGCCACCAGCTCCTGCCCGAGGGCGTCGAGGCGGGCCAGGTCGACGTAGCGCAGCTCGCGCAGGCTCACGATCCGGCCCTGGGCCTGGCGCAGCGCGGCGAGCTGACGGATCCAGGCGTCGGTCGTGGTGGGCACCTCCCCCCGGGCCCGGCGGATCAGCGAGGTGGTGGCGGCGCCGGCCTCCTCGACCGCGGTGGCGGCCTGGGCGGTCAGCTCCTGCACGGACTCGTACTCGTCCAGCACCTGCTCGGCGGTCGCCCGGACCTCCGACAGCGGGCCGCGCAGGTCACCCAGCTCGCGCTCGCCGAGCCAGTGGTAGTTGTCGAAGAGCCGGCCGCACGCGGCGATGATGGCCTCGAAGACCGCGCCGGACGGCGTCATCTCGTCGACCATCCGCGCCACCGAGAGCGCGTCGGCGATGCCCCGGACCAGGTCGGCGTTGCCGACGCGCTCCAGCGGCCCGCTGCCGACGGGCTGCGCGGCGGCGTACGTGTCCGACACGTACGGCGTCTGCCACACCTGCATCGGGTGCACCCGGGTCGGCTCGTCGGTGACGTGCCGGAACGCGATCAGCGTGCCGTCGTCGAACAGCGAGAACCCGTGGCAGGTGATCGGGGTGGCGACCTCCTTGCGGATCACGTTGTACGGCAGCAGCAGGTACCGCCCGGTGTCGCGGGCGTGGAAGACGTACAGCACGTCCTCGCCGTTGACCGACCGCACCACCCGTTCGAACTCCAGCCCGGCGACCTCGGCGTCGAAGGTCTTCGCGACGCCGGTGGCCAGGTAGTAGCCGCCCGGGAAGATGACGCCCTGGTCCTCGGGCAGCCGCTGGCAGGCCTGCCCGATGCCGTCGAGGCGCTGCACGTCCCGGGTCCGGGTGTTGAAGACCAGGTAACGCTGCACGGTCTCCTTGTACGGCAGCACCCGCAGCAGGATCAGCGGCCCGATCCGGGCGTACGCGATCTCCGCGTCGGCGAGGCTCTGCAGCGGCTCGTCGACCGGCTCGGAGAAGACGCCCTCGCCGTCCTCGGTGTTGTTCTCCACCTTGACGGTCAGGGTGCCGCCGACGGCCTCCACGAAGACCTCGTCCTCGATCGACACGTGCGGGTGCCGGCCCAGGACGTGCTGCTCGCGGGTCGTCGGCGTCCAGGTGAAGTCGTGCGCGGGCGGGAAGACGTGGTCGCGTTCGCCGCGGTTGTCCACGTACGACACCGTGCCGTCCACGCCGACCTTCCAGCGCAGCACCTTGAGGTCGTCGGCCCGCGCCCCGGTCTGGAAGACCGCCAGCAGCAGGCCCTCCAGCCGGCGCAGCTGCAACAGGCGGGTCTCCCGGTAGTAGCGGTACAGCTCGGCGAAGTCGCGCTGGAAGACCGGGTCGTCGAGCAGGCCCGGCAGCGCGGCGCCGGCGTCGAAGCGGAACGCCTCGCCGTCGCGGGTGAAGCCGTGCACCGCGAAGACGTCGTCGATCGCCGTCTCGGTCTTGAGCCCGATGAACACGTTGTAGCCGAACAGCATCGAGCCGCCGACCTGCACGATGTCCCGCGGCACGCAGTTGTTGCCGGTACGGATGCGCTCCGCGCCGAGCAGCCGCATCTGCTGCCCGCCGAACGTCTCCGTCCGGCGGGCGTTGAGCTGTTCCGCGCGCTCGGCCAGCTCCTTGGCCTGGCCGGCGAGGCGGGCCCGCAGCACCTCGTACGTGCCCGCATCCATAGCCGTCTCCGCGGCGAGGGCGGTGTCGGTCACTGCTGGGCCACCACCGCGCCGTTGGTGGGCAGCAAGGTCGCGACGCGGTTGTCCGCCACGCCGAGCTTCTGCGCGGCGGCGAGCAGCTCACGCAGCTTGCCCGCGTCGGCGCCGCCGGCCTTGATCTGCTGGGTCAGGAACGCGGCGAGCGTCAGGTTGGCCACGTCGCCGGTCGAGACCGAGCCGAGCAGCCGACCCAGGTCGTCGGTGATGCTGGCCGACCCGTCGAGGTAGCGCGAGCCGAGGCCCTGCGCCACGGTCGAGTGCTCGACGAAGCCGTCGAGGCTCTTGCCCATGGTGATCGACCCGAGCAGCTTGTCGAAGAAGACCGAGTCCCCGCCGACGATGTCGATGTTCGCCTTCTCCAGGCCGGCCGCGACGACCATCGCCTGCGACTCGGCGATCTCCTTGTGCACGGTGATGCCGGCGAGCCGGATCTCCTTCTCCATCTCCAGCCGCAGCCGGTACTCCTCGTGCTCGCGGGTGGCGTCGTCCAGCGCGCCCATCGCGGCGGCCTTCTCGGTCAGGCCCTCGGCCTCGCCCTTGAGCTTCTCGCGGATCGCCTCGGCGGCGACCAGCGCCTTCTCCCGGTCGACCGTCGCCTCGGCGCGGCCGGTCTGCTCGATCACGGCGGCCTCGGCGCGGCCGGTCTTCTCGATCACCTCGGCGTTGCGCTCGCGTACCTGGACGTCGGCGAGGCCGGCCGCGGCCGCCTCGGCCTGCGTACCCTCGGCCAGCCGGATCTTGGCGCGGGCGTCCAGCTCCGCGGTCTGCTGGCGGGCCTCGGCCAGCAGCAGTTCCTCGCGGGCCTTGAACCGGGCGGCCGCCTCGGCCGCCTCCGCCGCCTTGATGTCCTTGACCAGGGCCTCCTGGGCCTCGGCCTCGGCGTTGATGACGACGGCCTGGCGGGTGCGCTCGGCCTCCTCGACCATGCGCAGGCGCTTGATGTTCTCCTCCTGCTCGGCCACCGTCTTCTCCACCGCGATGCGCTCGCGGATCACCTCGGCGATCGCCCGCTTCTCGCCCTCGACCTCCTTGTTCTTACTGATCGTGGAGAGCTCGGTCTCCCGCTCGCGACCGATGACCTCCAGCATCCGGTCCTTCTCGATGCGCTCGGTCTCGATGGCGATGACCCGCTCGCGGTTCTTCTCGGCGACCGCGATCTCCCGGTCCTTGTTCTGCTTCTGCACGCCGAGCTGCTGCTCGGTGCGCAGGTGCGCGCCCTCGGCGCGGAGCCGCTCCTCGGCCTGCGCGAGCTGGATCTCCGCCTCCTCGCGGGCCCGGATGGTCTCGATCTCCCGGCGCTGCTTGATCTCCGCGTCGGCCTGCCGGCGCTCCAGTTCGAGGATCGCCTCCTTGGCGTCCACGTTCTGCCGGGTGATCTCCTTCTCCTCGTTGCGCCGGAAGTCGTTGGTGCGGACCGCCTCGATCGCGGTCAGCTCGGTGATCTTCCGGATGCCCTGCGCGTCCAGGATGTTCTTCGGGTCGAGCGACATCATCGGCGTCTGCTCGAGGAAGTCGATCGCCGCGTCCTCCAGGCTGTAGCCGTTGAGGTCGGTGCCGATCACCTCGATGATCTGGTCCCGGAACTCGTTGCGCTTGGTGTAGAGGTCGACGAAGTCGAGCTGCTTGCCGACCGTCTTGAGCGCCTCGGAGAACTTGGCGTTGAAGAGCTCCTGCAGCGTCTGCTCGCTGCTGGCCCGCGTGGTGCCGATCGCCTGGGCGACCTTGATGACGTCCTCGGTGGTCTTGTTGACCCGGACGAAGAAGGTGATCCGGATGTCCGCCCGGATGTTGTCCCGGCAGATCAGCCCCTCCCGGCCGGTCCGGGAGATCTCGATGGTCTTCACCGAGATGTCCATGGTCTCGGCCTTGTGCAGCACCGGCAGCACGACGGCGCCGGTGAAGGTCACGTCGACCCGGCGCACCTTCGACACGATGAGCGCCTTGCCCTGTTCCACCTTGCGGAACATGCGGCTGAGGAAGAAGACGACGCCGAGCACGATGAGCAGCACGACGGCGATGAGCACACCGAGACCGGTGGAAATCACGTCCATCATTGATCCTTCTTGCCGAGGGGCTGACTAGAGAGCTACGTCTGCGGGGACGATCCAGAAGAACTCGCCGTCCGCGTCGAAGTCGTAGAGGACGGCGACGGTGCCGGCGCGCAGGTCGTCGTGGCCGGCCTGGCGTACCTGGACCACCGCCGAGGAGCCGTCGGGGGAGTGCACCTCCGCCTGGCCGAAGGTCGCGGTGACCCGCCCGGTGCGCACGACGCAGGTCATCCCGACGAAGTCGGCGCGCGACGGCTCGGCGCCGGACGGCAGGAAGCGCCGCAGCAGCAGGACGGCCAGCCGCGCGACCACCCACGCCACCACGACCGCCCCGGCCAGCACCAGCCCGGCCGGGACCGCGCCGAGCAGCTCGCCGCCGGCCAGCGCGGCGAACCAGGCGACCGCGACGAGCAGGGAGAGCACCACCGAGGCGGGCACGCCGCCGAAACCCAGGAAGCCGAGGAAGCCGCCGTCGGTGTCGACGCCGTCCCCGTCGGGATCCGCGCCGCCGGCGATGACCACGAGCCAGTAGCCGATGACGACCACCAGCAGCGGGGTGAAGATCACGGCGGGGAAGCTGAGCGCAGCCTCGAAGAACCCACCCATGCATCCGCCCCGTTTCCCCGTGTGCCGCCCGCCTGCGGTGATGTCGATGATGTCAGGGGTCGTCAACGCACGTTGCCCCCGAACCGACCACAACGGGTCAGCTCTTCAGTCGGAAGCCCGACCCGACGTCACTCAGAGTGCGCAATCGGCAACCTCTCCGCTGCGGCGGCCCACAACACTCTGAGTAATCAATTCCTTGCCGTCGCACCCCGCTTGTCCGCCTTTGTGGGTCCCCGTCCTCACGTGGGGTGACGCGGCTTTTCGGGGTTAATGCACCGATTCGCCCTAACCGAGATGTCTGTCATAGACCGAAAGGTCAGTTCGGCCCGGCGGTCCGGTCGCCGCTATTGAATCACGCTGGGTAGCGACCTAATGTCCTAATACGTCCGGCAGCGTCGCCTCGCCACGAGGCTTCGTAACACGGTTAGTGACGACGGGAGGCGAGCGATGACGGCAGCCCACAGCTGGTACCTGGTGATCGCCGGATACGCCATCATGCTGGCCTGGCCGGTCTCCACGCTGGCGCTGGTGAGCTTCGCGCTCCGTTACGTCGCGTCCCACCGCACCGCCCTGGTCAGCCGCTCCCTCGAGCGCGGCGACGGCACCCCGCAGCACTTCTGGATCATCGTGCCGGCGCTGAACGAAGAGGTCGTCGTCGGCAACACCGTCAACGCCGCCCTCGCCCTTGGCGGCCCCGGCGGCACCCTGGCCCGGGTGCTCGTCGTGGACGACGGGTCCGACGACCGCACCCCCGAGGTCCTCGCGGCCATCGACCACCCCCGGCTGCAGGTGCTGCGCCGCGACCTGCCGGAGGCCCGCCAGGGCAAGGGCGAGGCGCTGAACGCCGCGTACCGCTACATCGCCGAGCGCACCGCCGAGGCCGGCATCGACCCGGAACGGGTGGTCATCGGGATCATCGACGGCGACGGGCAGGGCAGCCGCAACATCCTGCTCGAGGTGTCCCGGATGATGCGCGACACCCGGATCGGCGCCGTCCAGGTGCAGGTCCGCATCCGCAACCGCGACAAGCTGCTCGGCGCGGTCCAGGACCTGGAATTCGGCGCGATCGTCAACGCCTGCCAGAGCCTGCGCGACACCATCGACACCGTCGGGCTCGGCGGCAACGGCCAGTTCACCCGGCTGTCCGCGCTGCTCGCCCTGGGCGACGCGCCGTGGTCGGCCTGCCTGGTCGAGGACCTCGAGCTGGGCCTGCGGATGCACCTCGACGGGGTCGGCATCCGCTACACCGCCCGGGCCAGCGTCACCCAGCAGGCCGTGGTCGACCTGCGCCGGCTCACCCGGCAGCGCACCCGCTGGGCCCAGGGCAACATCCAGTGCGTCCGCTACCTGCGCCGCCTGATGGCCGCCAAGCAGATCACCACCACCTCGCTGCTGGAGGTCATGCACTACCTGATCTCCCCGTGGATCAACGCGGTGGTCACCGTCGTGCTGATCGTTGCCACCGCCGCGGCCACCGTGGGCCTGCTCGCCGGCCACCCGGTGCCGTACCTCAACACCTGGTCGGCCCTCGCCGAGACCGGCGGGATCTGGTTCGCGGTCACGTTCTTCCCCGGCTTCGTCTGGGCGCTGGTGCACCGCCACCGGCTGCGGGACGAGAGCCTGCGCCGGCTGCTGACCGCCGCGGCCGCGTACCCGATCTTCCTGCTCCTCGGCCTGATCGCCACCTACCGCGCCATCGGCCGCCAGGCCACCGGCCGGCAGGCCTGGGCCAAGACCGAACGGCTCGCCGAGGAGCCGCTCGCCCCGCAGTCCCTGCAGCACGCACTCGCCGCCTGAAGGCTCCCCCTCCGTCAGAAAAGGCTCCCCCCATGTCGCTCCCCGAAGTTCACCTGATCGGCGGCACCCGCCCCGAGGCCGTCAAGCTCGCCCCCGTCGCCCTGGCGATGCGCGACGCCGGCCTGGTCGCCCCGGTCCTGGTCGCCAGCGGCCAGCACCCGGCCATGGTCAGCCAGGCGCTCGCCGCCTTCGACCTCACCCCCGACGTCACGCTGCGGGTCGAGCGGGGCACCGGCAGCCAGGCCGAGCTGCTCACCGAGATGATCCGGCAGCTCGACGCGCTGTGGGCCGAGCGGACCCCCGCCGCCGTGCTCGTGCAGGGTGACACCACCACCAGCCTGGCCGGCGCGCTGGCCGCCTTCTGGCGCCGCATCCCGGTGGTGCACCTCGAGGCCGGGCTGCGCTCCGGCGACCTCGACTCGCCGTTCCCCGAGGAGGCCAACCGCCGGCTGGTCGCGCAGGTCGCCGCGCTGCACCTGGCGCCGACCCCGCTGGCCGCGATGAACCTGCTCGACGAGAACATCGCCACCGCGGACGTGCTGATCACCGGCAACACCGTGGTGGACGCGACGCTGGCGGTCGCCGGCCGCCGGCTGCCGTTCGAGAACCCGCAGGTCGCGGCGGCCCGGGCCAACGCCGCCGGCCGCCGGCTGGTGGTCGTGACGGCCCACCGGCGCGAGTCGTGGGGCGCGCCGCTGGACCGCATCCTGGCCGCGGTCCGCCGGCTCGTCGAGCGGTACGCCGACATCGACGTGATCCTGCCCAGCCACCCCAACCCGGCCGTCCGCGCCCAGGTGGAGGCCGGGCTCGCCGGCATCGACCGGGTCACGGTCACCGACCCGCTGCCCTACCCCGACCTGTCCCGGCTGCTGTCGGAGGCCTACCTCGTGCTCACCGACTCCGGTGGCATCCAGGAGGAGGCCCCGTCGTTCGGCGTGCCGGCCCTGGTGCTGCGCGACGTCACCGAGCGGGTCGAGTCGCTGCACGCCGGCTGTGCCCTGCTGGTCGGCTCCGACACCGACCTGATCGTCAAGGAGGCGGCCGTGCTGCTCGACAGCCGGGTCCGCCGCGACGCGATGACCGCGGGCGGCAACCCGTACGGCGACGGGCTCGCCGCCGCCCGTACCGCCCAGGCCACCGCCGCCCTGCTCGGCCTGGCCACGGCGCCGTCCCCCATGCCCGCCGGCGCCTCCCCCGCCCCCACCGCCACGTTCGGAGCGTCCCACTGATGCGCACCTCCAAGATCTCGCGCCGCGCCCTGCTCGGCGCCGGCGCCGCCGCCACCGCGACCGCCGTCCTGGGCTTCGGAGCCGTCAACGCCGACGCCGCCGCCGTCACCCCGATCGCCGCCAGGTCCGGCAAGGCCGCACCCGGCGGCGGCACCGCGAAGACGCTGGTCCTCTACGACACCACCGGCGACTACGGCTGGATGGGCGAGGTCTACGCGACGCAGACGGCGAACCTGGCGTCGCACTTCGGCTCCTGGACCGCCGCGCCCGTGGCCACCTACCAGGCCGGCGACCTGTCCGCGTACACCGCGGTGATCTACCTCGGCTCGACCTACGACGAGCCGCTGCCGACCGCGTTCCTGGACGACGTCATCGCCACCACCAAGCCGGTGACCTGGGTCTTCGACAACATCTGGCAGCTCGCGGCGCGGGACGCGGGCTTCGCCGCCAGCCGGGGCTTCACCAGCGGCACGTTCGACTTCGCCGCGGTGGCCGAGGTCGGCTACAAGGGCCGCACGCTCACCCGCGACACCACCGACCGCTCCGGGATCATGAACCTGTCGATCACCGACCCCGCCAAGGTCAGGACCCTGGCGACGGCGGTACGCCCGGACGGCTCCACCTTCGGCTGGGCCGTGCAGTCGGGCAACCTCACCTACGTGGCCGAGATCCCGTTCGCGTACGTGAGCCACGACGACCGCTACCTGGCCTTCGCCGACCTGCTCTTCGACTCCCTGGGTGACACCGGCGTCGCCCGTGAGCGGCACCGCGCCCTGGCCCGCATCGAGGACGTCGGCCCCGACTCCGACCCGGCCGAGCTGCGTGCGATCGCCGACTACCTGTACGCGCAGAAGGTGCCGTTCAGCGTGGCCGTCTACCCGCGCTACCGTGACCCCAAGGGCGTACAGAACGGCGGCACGGCCCAGGACTACACGCTGGTGCAGAGGCCGAAGGTGGTGGCGGCACTGAAGTACATGCAGCAGCGCGGCGGCACCCTGCTCATGCACGGCTACACCCACCAGTACGGCAATGTGGCCAACCCGTACGACGGCGAGAGCGCCAACGACTTCGAGTTCTACGCGGCGCACATCGACGGCAACAACAGCGTCATCTACGACGGTCCCGTACCCGGCGACTCCGCCGCGTGGGCCGCCAACCGGATCGCCGCCTCGGGCCTCACCTTCGCGCTGGCCGGCCTGGGTGTGCCCAGCGTCTTCGAGTTCCCGCACTACGCCGGCAGCGCCGTGGACTACCAGGCGGTCAACGCGGCCATGGGCAAGCGCTACGACCGCGGCCTGTACTTCCCGGGCGTGCTGACCGGGGCGAAGATCGACTACACCCGCCAGTTCGGACAGTTCTTCCCGTACACCGTGCGGGACGTCTACGGCTCGGTGGTCATCCCGGAGAACATCGGCAACGTCGAGCCGGAGGCGTTCAACAACCACCCGGCCCGGCTGCCCGCCGACCTGCTCGCCTCGGCCGGGCGCAACCTGGTGGTCCGCGACGGCGTGGCCAGCTTCTTCTACCACCCGTACCTGGGCACGGACTACCTGAAGGACCTGGTCACCGGCATCAAGGCGCAGGGCTACACCTTCGTCAGCGGCACCTCGATGCTGGCCGGCTGACCATGTCGGGTACGGCGGAGGTCGTCGCCTTCTACGCGCAGTCCTGGATCAGCCGGGACCCCCGCGCCGTCCGCAGGGTGATCGCGGGTGACGCCGAGATCGAGTGGAACCTGGACGTGCCGGTCGACGACGAGGAACTGGTGCAGACCCTGGACCGGATCGCGGCGTTCGCCGACGCGGTCACCCTGGTCTCCACCACCTGCGCCGGCGACCGGGCCTGGCTCGTCTACGACTGCGCGGCCCCGTTCGGGACCGTACGGATCGCCGAGTTCCTGACGGTCGCCGACGGCGCCGTCACCGGCATCCGGCAGGTGTACGACGTGGTGGCGCTCCGCCGCTACTTCCCGGGCCTGCTCGACGAGTGATCCGGGGTCAGCGGGCCGGCGTGGGCAGCGCGTGGTCGAGCAGCTCGAAGAGCTTCTCCCAGTGCCGCTTCTCCGCCTCGGCGTTGAAGACAGCGGTGTCGGCCATGGTGAAGCCGTGCTCGGCGCCGGGATAGATCTCGGAACGGAAGCGCACGTCGGCCGCGTCCAGGGCGGCCTCGAGGCGGTCGATCTGCTCCTGCGGCATGGCATGGTCGTGGTCGGCGTGCGCGAAGTACACCTCACCGGTGATCCGGGGGATCTCCAGGTGCGGGCTGTCCGGCTCGTCGGTGGCCAGGTGGGCGCCGTGGAAGCTGGCCATGGCGACGATCCGCTCCGGGTGCGCCGTGATGGCCCGCAGCGCGTTGCGGCCGCCCATGCAGTATCCGACGACCGCGTCCGGACCGGGCGAGACCCCGTCCTGGGCGGCCAGGAAGTCGAGGTAGGCGCGGGTGTCCCGGGTGATCGCGCCGGCGTCCAGGCGCTGCATCATCGGCATGAGCTTGGCGAAGACCTTCCCCCGCTCGGCCGGGTCGGCCAGGTTCGAGGTGTCGGCGACCGGCGAGCGCGCGCTGCGGTAGAACAGGTTCGGCGCCAGGACGGCGTACCCGCGCTCGGCGATCCGCTCGGCCATCTCGTACAGGCGCGGGCGGAGGCCGAACGCGTCCATGAAGAACAGCACGCCCGGGAAGGGGCCGTCGCCGTCCGGCACGACCAGGTACGCGTCCGCGACCCCGTCCTCGGTCGACACGTCCACCATCGTCTTGCGCATGCACTGCCTCCTGAAGAGTGCTCCGGATGACCCTCCGCGAACGGTAGCTCTTCGTACCCTCCGTGAGCGGGATCCCCCCTCCCCGCGGGTCGCTTCAGAGAGATTTAAGGATTTTCCCCTCTTCCTTTAATGCACCCAGCGTCAGGATCATCCGCGTCGGCATCCCCCGCGATCGGAGTAATCCATGGCCCGCAACCGTCTTCGCCTCGCCATCTACGGGACAGCGGCGTTACTCACCGTAGCCGGAGGCGCGGTAGCGGCGGTCGCGGCGACGGCCCCGGCGGCCGGCGCCGGCGCACTCACCGCCACGTTCAGCAAGGACTCCGACTGGGGTTCCGGCTACCAGGCCCGGTACACGATCAGCAATTCCGGCGGCGCGGCCGTCTCCGGCTGGCAGCTGAGCTTCACCCTGCCGGCGAGCGCCAAGCTCGGCAGCTTCTGGGACGCGGCCGTCACCACCTCGGGCGCGACCTCGACGGCCCGCGACCGCGGCTACAACGCCTCGATCCCGGCGGGGGCGACCGCCGAGTTCGGCTTCATCGTGGCCGGCAGCGGCGCGCCGGTGAGCTGCACCATCAACGGCGTCTCCTGCGCGGGCGGCGGTACGGCCCCCACCACCGCACCGACCAAGCCCCCGGTCACCGCGCCGACCAAGCCGCCCACGACTGCGCCCACCACCGCACCGACCACCGCACCGACCACCGCGCCGACCACCAAGGCGCCCACCACCGCGCCGCCTGCCCCTTCCGGTGGGCGGGTGCTCGTGGCGCCCTACGTCGACATGGGCCTGCTCTCCAACGGCGGCACCACGCTGGCCCAGCTCGCCGCGAGCGGGAACGTGAAGTCGTACACGCTGGCCTTCGTCACCAGCGCCGGCTGCAAGGCCAGCTGGTTCAACGCCTTCGACCCGCGCGCCCGACAGTTCGGCGACCAGATCGCGGCACTGCGCGCGGCCGGCGGCGACGTCAAGGTCTCCTTCGGCGGCGCGACCGGCATCGAGCTCGCCCAGGCCTGCACCGACGTGCGGGCGCTGCAGGCCGAGTACCAGGCGGTCGTGTCGGCGTACGACCTCAAGTACATCGACCTCGACATCGAGGGCGCGGCCGTGGCCGACCCCACCACGATCGCCCGCCGCTCGACCGCGCTGGCCGCCCTGCAGCGGGCCAACCCGGGCCTGAAGATCTCGCTGACCCTGCCGGTGCTGCCCGAGGGCCTCACCGCCGACGGCCTCGGCGTGGTCAAGTCGGCCAAGAACGCCGGCGTCGACCTCGACCTGGTCAACATCATGGCGATGGACTACGGCCGGTCCGCGCAGGACTACGGCGACCTGGCCATCCAGGCCGTGAAGTCGACCAAGGACCAGCTCAAGGCGATCTACGGCGGCAGCGACGCGGCAGCGTTCAAGATGGTCGGCGTCACCCCGATGCTCGGCCGCAACGACGACAACGGCACGTTCAGCCAGAGCGACGCCCGCGACCTGGTCGCCTTCGCCAACAGCAACCACCTCGGGTTCGTGTCCTTCTGGGAGACCAACCGCGACCGCAACGCCTGCACCGGGGCGCTCTTCCAGTGCACGAACGTGGCGCAGGCCCCGTTCGAGTTCAGCAAGATCTTCGCCAACTTCCAGGGCTGACCGCCCCCGTCCCCGGCAGGGCCTCCCCGGGTCCTGCACCTGTCGCGCGGCGTCGAGAGCCCCCACTCTCGGCGCCGCGCCCCTGTCCGGGCCACGGGATGGCGCGGTGAGGTCGGCTCGATACGGCTCAAATCCGGTCGCCCGAGAGGGATGGGGCCGGCGCGGCTTGGCGTGACGCGGCTTGGCGTGACGCAGCTTGGCGTGACGCGGCTCAACGCGACGCGGCGTGGCGCGACTCAACGCGGCGTGGCGTGGCGCGGCCCGAGGCGGCGCGGCGCAGCGCGGCCCGACGCGGCTCAGGGCGGCGCGGCTCAGGGCGGCGCGGCTCAGGCGGCGCGGCTCCGATCCGGCTGCTCGGCGCGGCCCGGATCAGCTTCCGGTCGCCCGGTCCCTGGTTGGACCGGCTCCGCGCGGTTCGGCCCGACTGAGATCCGGTCGGCTGGCGCGCCCGGCGCGGCCCGGCACGGGCTGACCCAGCCCGACGCGGCAGGCGCGGCCCGGCACGGGCTGGCCCAGCCCGACGCGCCCGGTGCGGCCCGGCACGGGCTGGCCCAGCCCGACGCGGCAGGCGCGGCCCGACGCGGCAGGCCCGGCCCGACGCGGCCTCAATCAACTCCGGTCGCCCGGTCGGGTCGGCTCGGCCCACCCGGCCCGGCGCGGCTGCTCAGGCGAAGCCGCGGCCGGCCTCGGCCAGCGCCCGGTCCACCAGCTCGGCCAGGGACGTGTCGGCCGGCGCGTCGAGCCAGATGTGCAACGCCACCCGCAGCGACGCCATGAAGGTGGCGGCCGCCAGCTTCGCGCGTACCCCCGAGGGGTCGGGCTCGGTCATCCGGGCCGTGACCGCCGCCGCCAGCTCGCGCTCCACCGCCGCGAAGGTGTTGAGCTGCTGCGCCAGCAGCGCGGGCTGGCTGCGCAGCAGCCGGGTCTGGGCCACCCAGGCCGGGTCGAGCCGGCCCACCTGCCGGTAGAACTCGCGGGCCGCCTCGGTCAGCGCCTCCCACGGCCGTTCGCCGGTGGGCCGGGCCCGCACCATGCCGATCAGCGCGCTGATCCGCTGGTGGTCGCCATAGAGCAGGGCCTCTTCCTTGTTGGCGAAGTAATTGGAGAACGTGCGCCGGGAGACCCCGGCCTCGTCGGCGACGGCCTCCACCGTGATCTTGTCTGCGCCGTGCGCGATCGCCAGGCGCACCGCGGCCTCGTGCAGCGCCTGGCGGGTCGCGGCCTTCTTGCGTTCCCGCAGGCCCAGCTCGGCGGTCGTGGTGCTCATACCGCTGAGCCTAGCGAGGTGTGATTCAGTTCCCAACGGGCAAACTTGCGCAGTGGGCAACTTGAGCCGATAGTTGTATGCGGCAACCATTTGGAGGAGGTGGCACATGGTCGACGACGCCGGACCCGCGTCACGCCGGGAGCTGCTCACCGGCGTGCGGGACCTGCTCAAGGCCGTACGCCTGTTCAAGAGCGACCTGCCCACCGGGCACGAGGCCGTACCCACCGGCACGCTCGGCGTGCTTGCGACGATCAGCACCATCGGCGGTGAGCCGATCGGCGGCTGCCACCTCAAGGACCTCGCCGCCCGCTGCGCCCTCGATCCGTCGACGGTCAGCCGGGCCGTCGCCGCGCTGGTCCGCTCCGGCCTGGTCGCCCGCACCGCCGACCCGTACGACGGCCGCGCCAGCGTGCTGACCGTCACGCCGCAGGGCGGGCAGACCCTCGACGACTTCCACCGCCTGGCCGACGAACGCCTCGCCGACGCCCTCCGCGGGTGGAGCGCCGAGGACGTCGACGCCTTCTCCGCGATGCTGCGGCGCTTCGCCACCGACCTGATGACCCGTACCGACCGAACCCTGGAGGCCGCGCGATGAGCGCACCCACCACCACGCGCGCCGAACCCGGCGCGATGAGCCACCGGCAGATCCTCGAGGCCCTCAGCGGCCTGCTGCTGGTGCTGTTCGTCGCGATGTCCAGCGCCACCATAGTCTCCACCGCGCTGCCGAAGATCATCGGTTCGCTGAACGGCAGCCAGACGCAGTACACCTGGGTCGTCACGGCCACCCTGCTCACCGCCACCGCGAGCACCCCGATCTGGGGCAAGCTGTCCGACCTGTTCAGCAAGAAGCTGCTGATCCAGGTGGCCATCGTGGTGTTCGTCCTCGGCTCGATCGTGGCCGGCCTGGCCCAGAGCGCCGGGCAGCTCATCGCGGCCCGCGCCTTCCAGGGCATCGGCGTCGGCGGCCTGCAGGCGCTGGTCCAGGTGGCCATCGCGGCGATGATCCCGCCCCGCGAGCGCGGCCGCTACAACGGCTACCTCGGCGGCGTCATGGCGCTCGCGACGGTCGGCGGCCCGCTGCTCGGCGGCCTCATCGTGGACACCCCCTGGCTGGGCTGGCGGTGGTGCTTCTTCATCGGCGCGCCGATCGCCGCCATCGCCCTGGTCGTGCTGCAGCGCACCCTGCACCTGGTGACCATCCGCCGGACCGACGTGAAGATCGACTACGCGGGCGCCGCGCTCATCGCGGCCGGGGTGAGCGTGCTGCTGATCTGGGTGTCGTTCGTGGACAGCTCGTTCGCGTGGGTGTCCTGGCAGTCCGCCGCCATGGTCGGCGCGGGCCTGCTGCTGCTCGCGGCGGCGGTCTGGGTCGAGTCCCGCGCGGCCGAGCCGGTGGTGCCCCTGCAGATCGTCCGGCAGCGCACCACGGCCCTGTCGATCCTGGCCAGCCTCGCGGTCGGCATGGCGATGTTCGGCGGCTCGGTCTTCCTGGGCCAGTACTTCCAGATCGGCCGCGGCTACAGCCCGACCGAGGCCGGCCTGCTGACCATCCCGCTGATGGCCGGCGTGCTGGTGTCCTCGACGATCTCCGGCCGGATGATCAGCAACTCCGGCAAGATCAAGCCCTACATCGTGGCGGGCACGGTGGTGCTGGTGGCCGGCTTCGCGGCCCTCTCGGTGATCGACCACCAGACCCCGCTCTGGTACGTCGGCATCGGCATGGCCCTGGTCGGCATCGGCGTCGGCATGTCGATGCAGAACCTGGTGCTCGCGGTGCAGAACTCGGTCGAACTCAAGGACATCGGCGCGGCCAGCTCGACGGTGGCGTTCTTCCGCTCACTGGGCGGCACGATCGGCGTCTCGGTGCTCGGCGCGGTCCTCGCCCACCGCGTGACCGACTCGATCACCACCCAGCTCGCGGCGGCCGGCGTCCCGGCGACCAGCGGAGGCGGCACCAGCAGCCTGAACCTGGCCGAACTCCCGCCGGCGATGCAGAACATCATCCGCGCGGCGTACGGCGACGCGACCGGGCACATCTTCCTGATCTCGGCGGGCATCGCGGTGGTCGGCGTGATCGCGGCGCTGCTGTTCCGCCAGATCACGCTGCGCACGACGATCGACCTGGCCAAGGCCATGCCGGAGAACGACGGCGACGCGGCTGCGGTGCCGGCCGCGGCGGTCAGCCGGTAGGTGGGTTGGGGTGGGGACGGCGCCCGGGTTGTCCGGGCGCCGTTCGCTTTTGGGTGGCGGGTTCGGGAGTGGACTTCCGGAGGCTCTTCTCGGGGTCGTCCTGGTCAGCCGCCTGTCCGGGCTGATGCGGGACCGTCTGGCTCGCTGGGCGCTTCTCGGCCGTCACCGTGATCTTGCCGGCCGGCCGACATCATCGCCGGACCTTGGGGAATCCTCCTCCGCACGCTATCCACAGCCACGCTGTCCACGGCCTCGCCGTCCACAACCGGGGGCTCCACAGCAGCGCCGTTCACAACCCCTCGCCGTCCACATCCGTGCGGTCCTCAGCGGTGGCGTCCACAGCTGTGCAATCCATAGCAGCGCCGTCCACAACCCCGCCGTCCACAGCCTGGCTGTCCACAACCGGGCCGTTCACAACTGGGCCGTTCACAACCCTGCGCTGTCCACACCCGCGCTGTCCACAACCCGCCTGTCCACAACCCGCCCTGTCCACAACCAGGGCTTTTCCACAGCCGGGGTCCACCTACACAGATCGCTTGCACAGCTTGACTGCGGCCCCTTAATGCCGCCGCTCACAACATCGACGGCCCTGAACAGACCGCTGCGGCCCGACCCGCCGCTCACGAAACCGACCACCGTCATGTGGCCGAAGCCCTCCGCATGAGCGTGCTGCGAGCCCTGCCAATCTGCTCGGCGAAGCCGTGGCCGCCCACAGCCCCAACCGCCATCCGCGCCCGAGCAACCATCCACAGCCGGACCGCCAGGTCCCCAGCAACCCCGACCGCCGACCGCCCGACCACCGCGACTCCAGCGACGCCGCCCCGACGCCTCGACTCGCGACCCCCGACCCCCGACCCCCGACGCCTCGACGCCAACGGCCGACGCCGCGGCCCGCGACCCCCGACCGCGACCCCCGACCCGCGACGCCCGACCCCGCGACGCCCGGCCCTCGAACCCCGACCCCGACCCGCGACGTCCGACCCCGCGACGCCCGGCTCCCGGCTCCCCACGCCACGCCACGCCACGCCACGCCACGCCACGCCACGCCACGCCACGCCACGCCACGCCACGCCACGCCACGCCCCAACGATGATCAGGCCGCGACCGCAGCCTCAGCCAACTGCTCAGAAGTAGGCCGCAACCGAGGCGCACCCAACGCCATCACGATGTTCACCGCCGCGAACACCGCCGCGATCATCAACCCCCGCTCGAAGCCGCCCACCAGCGCCTCCTGCTGCCCGGCCCCGCCGCTGACCAGCCCCTCCACATGCGACGTGGCCAACGTCGTGATCGCCGCCAGGCCCAGTGCCCCGCCGACCTGGTACCCGGCGTTCACCACCCCGGACGCCGCCCCCGCCTGGTCGTGCGAGACGTCCGCGACCGCCGCGATCGAGGCCGGGGTGCCCACCGCGATGATGCCCATGCCGAACAGCACGAGGCCGGGCAGGATCGTCAGGGCGTACGAGCCGGTGGCGTCCGCGCCGGACAGCAGCACGAGGCCCAGCACGCTGAGCGCCGCGCCGCCGAACTGGACCGGCTTGGTGCCGAAGCGGGTCACCAGTTGCGAGGCGATCACCGCGCTGGCGATCGCGGCGATGCCCATCGGCAGGAACTGCAGGCCCGTCTCCAGCGCCGTCAGGCCGCGGACCTGCTGCAGGAAGATCGCGGTCAGGAAGAACATCGCCAGGAACGCCGCGCCGTTGAGGGCCAGCGCCACGATCGACGTGCTGAGGCCGCGGGAGCGGAACAGGCTCAGCGGCACCAGCGGGGCGGCGGATCGAGACTCCACCCGGACGAACGCCGCGAGCAGGGCCACGCCGCCGGCCAGCAGGGCGATCACCTCGACGGACGACCAGCCCAGCGGTTCGGCGCGGATCACGCCGAGCACGATCGCCAGCAGGCCGGCCGTGCTGAGCAGGGCGCCCGCGACGTCGAAGGTGCGCGTACCGGTGGGGGTGATCTTGGATTCTCCGACGAACAGCGGCACGATCGCGGCCAGCACCAGCGCGATCGGCACGTTCACCAGGAAGACCCAGCGCCAGCTCAGCGAGTCGACCAGCAGGCCGCCGGCGATCACCCCCAGGGTGCCGCCGAGCCCGGCCAGGCCGCCCCAGACGCCCATCGCGATGTTGCGTTCGCGGCCGTGCTTGAACGTCACCGTGAGGATCGCGAACGCGGCCGGCGACAGCAGCGCGCCGCTGAGGCCCTGGATCGCGCGCATGACGACGAGCTGCTCCGGGTTCTGCGCGAGCCCGGCGATCAGCGAGGTCAGGCCGAACAGCACCAGGCCCACGACGAAGACCCGGCGGCGGCCGAGCAGGTCGGCCGCGCGGCCGCCGAGGAGCAGAAAGCCCCCGAAGAGCAGGGTGTACGCGCTGACGACCCACTGCAGCCCGGACGCCGAGAAGCCCAGGTCCCGTTGGATGTCGGGCAGCGCCACGTTCACGATCGTCACGTCCAGCACGACCATGAACTGGGCGACCGCGATGACGGCCAGGGTCGACCACGGATTGCGTTGCATCGGTTCTCACCTCCACCGAGCGCCGCACTGTGCGGCGTACATGTACACCGTAGATGTACGCCGTATAGGTACGTCAAGGGGTCGCCTGGATCGAACGGTGTGACGGAGAACGCGCTGGGCTCAGCCGCGGCGCAGGCCGTGCAGGCCCCCGACCAGGAGGTCCAGGTTCAGCGAGAAGTAGTCGTCCTCGTCGCGGCAGACCACCAGCGCGGGCGCAGCGGCGATCACGTTGGGGTAGCGGCCCGGCGGCAGCGACTCGAGCCGGGCCCGCTTGTCCCGCAGCGCCTGCTCACGCTCCTCGCCCGTGGGCGGGGGCCCGGGAACGGCGTCGGCCACGGCCAGCGTGATGATCGAGCAGATCAGGAAGGTGCCGACCTCCGCCGCCTGCGCGGGCGCGAAGCCACCCCGGCGCAGCAGCCCGAGGACCCGCTCGGCGATCAGCAGCCCCGACTCGGCGGCGAGGATGCGGCGCATCGCGAGACCGGCCAGCGCCGGGTGCGGGCGGATCGCCGCCAGGAACGCGTCCAGGATCTCGCGCAGCTCCTGGTCCCACGGCGCGTCGCCCGGCTCGGGCAGCTGCACCGCCTCGATCAGGTGCTCGGCCAGGCCGTCGAGCAGGCTGTCCTTGTCGTTGAAGTGCCAGTACATGGCCATCGGGGTGACGCCGTGCTCCTGCGCGAGCCGGCGGATGGTGACGGCGTCCAGCCCTTCGGCATCGGCCAGGGCGACCGCGCTGACGATGATCGCTTCCCGGCTCAGCCGTCCCCGGGTCGCCTCGTTCCGCTTGGCCATCCCATAACTGTACGACGTACATGGGGGTGACCCCGCGGTGGTGGCGAGCTGGATCACGTCTGCGACGCTGGGACCGACACTTACTCACGGCTAGCCTTTGAGAGCGGAGCGCAATGCTCCGTACACCCGGAAAGGTTCTGTCATTTCTCTTCAGCCGGGCTCCCCGACGTCGATGAGGTTCCCTGACCGGAATGGGGTGAGCTTGATGGACGGACGCGGGGAAGAAGCGGTGCGGCTGTCGGCCGCCCTGACCGAGATCGAGGACCAGTACCTCTGGGACGCCGACGCCTCCCTGGCGGCGGCCATCGAGAGCGAGGAGCAGGCTCTCGCCCTCGGCGACGAGCGGCTCGTCTTCCGCGCGCGGCTCTGCCAGGCCAACATGCTCATGCGCAAGGGTGAGGTCGCCGCCGCCGCGCGCCGGATCTGGAAGATCCACCAGTGGGCCACCGACCACAACGACCAGGTCGTGCTGGCCCGCACCCACCTGGTCTGGGCCAACATCCACCGGCACCTGGGCGACGCCGCGCAGTGCCTGGAGCACTCCGTGCTGGCCGTCGAGCTGCTCGACGAGCGGGCCACCGGGCACATGCACGTGTGGCACCGCGCCAAGCTGGCCGACGCCCTCGGGCTGGCCGGCTCCATGGATGCGGCCCGGCAGCGCTACGCGCAGACCGAGGAGCTGGCCATCGAGCTGCGCCACCCGCGGCTGCTCATGGGCATGCTGAACAACTACGCCTACACCGAACACGCGGCCGGCGAGAACGGCCGGGCCCAGCAGGTCGCGCGCCGGCTCCAGCAGGTCGCCGAGCTGCACGGCTTCCGGCTCGACCCCGCGGTGCTGGACACCATCGGCGTGATCGAGATCGAGAACGGCAACTACCTGGCGGCCGAGCAGACCCTGCGCGAGGCGGTCCGCCGCCACCACGAGGGCAACTACGAGGACGCCGACGCGCTGGCCGAGTACATGTTGACGCTGGCCCGGGCGCAGCGCTTCCTGCGCGCCACCGACCGGGCGCAGGTCAGCCTGGACCAGTCCCGCACCCTCTGCGTGGAGCGCGGTCTCGGCGACGTGCTGGTCCGGGTGCACCAGGAGCAGGCCGAGCTGCACGCGGCGCGGGGTGAGTTCGCCGAGGCTTTCGCCGTACACAAGATCTTCTTCTCCGCCCACAACGCGTTGCACTCCTCGCAGCGCGAGGCCCAGGCCCGCACCCGGCAGGCCATGTTCGAGACGACCGAGGCCCGGCAGGAGGCCGAGCGGTTCCGCGAGCAGGCCCGCCGCGACCCGCTGACCGGGCTGCGCAACCGGCGCTACCTGGACGAGGAACTGCCCGGCCTGATCGAGACGGGCGGCCCGTTGACCGTGGCGATCGTCGACCTGGACCACTTCAAGCGGGTCAACGACCAGCTGTCGCACGACGTGGGCGACCAGGTGCTGGTGCTGGTCGCGAAGCTGCTGGAGACCGAGCTCGCGGCGGTCTCGCCGGAAGGCTTCGTGGCCCGGATGGGCGGCGAGGAGTTCCTGATGGTGCTGCCCGGCACCGAGGTTCCCGAGGCGGCCGGCCGGCTGGACGACATCCGCCGGACGGTCGGCTACTACGACTGGGCCGGGCTGACCCGCGGCGTGCCCGTCACGGTGAGCATCGGCGTGGCCGGCCTCCGTGAAGCGCCGGCACCCACCCAGGCCAGCCTGCTGTCCACAGCCGACCGACACCTGTACGTCGCCAAGCACGCCGGACGGGACCGGGTCGTCTCCGCGGCCCCGCACGAGGCCCGGCACCAGTCCTACCGCAACAGCGCGTCCGCCGCCTGAGGTACCGTCCGCCGATGTTCGAAGTGCCTCCCATCGGCAGAGTCGAATCCCCGCTGACCGACCCGGCGTCGGCACCGAAGCAGGGCGACGAAGGCGCACCCGAGGCCTGGCTGATCTTCGAGGCGCACGTCGCCGCCGGCCTGCGCGACATCGAGCCGGGCGCCGAACTCCTGCTCATCACCTGGCTTGACCGCGCCGACCGCGACGTCCTCACGGTCCACCCCCGCGGCGACCACACCCGCCCCCCGACCGGCGTGTTCAGCACCCGCTCACCGGACCGTCCCAACCCCCTCGGCCTGCACCGGATCACGGTGCGGTCGGTGGAGGGCCTGCGCCTGCGCGTCGCCGACCTGGAAGCCGTGAACGGCACCCCGATCATCGACGTCAAACCGGTCCTGCCCACCCAGGCCGAACGCTGACGGCCGCATCGTCGGCTGGGGCCGGGCGGTCCACTGCGGCTGCGGTTCCGGTACGCCGCATGGCGACGCCCGCCCCAGCCGGAGCACTCTGCGTCAGCCGGGGGTGGTTGCGTGGCTAACGCGGGGTAGTTGCGGCGAGATACCGCTGGGCGTGGGCGGGATGCCATGGCGCGTGAACGGGATGCCGCAGCACGTAGGCCGAAGTCTGTGCGGCGGGGGTCAGGAGCTGCGGGGCGTGGGTCGGATGCCGCAGGGCTTGGGCTGGCATCCCGCGGGGCGGGGGTCGGGATGCCGCGGAACGTAGGCCGGACGCCCACAGCACGTGAGCCGAGCACCTGGGAGTGGGCCGAACGCCTGGGGGCGTGGGCCGGACGCCGGCGGCGCGGGCCGAACGCCGGCGGCGCGGGCCGAGCGCCTGGGGGCGTGGGCCGAACGCGCGGCGCAGGCCGGGAGGTCGGGGGCGCGGGCCAGACGCGGGCGGCGCGGGTTCGGGCGGCGCGGGTTCGGGCAGCGCGGGTTCGGGCGGCGCGGGCCGGACGCCGGCGGCGCGGGCGGGGCGCCGCAGGTCCCCGGCAGGATGCCGCTGCACGTAGGCAGGTTGCCGCGCTCGGACGCCATGGGGGCTGACTACGCCGCGGTGTGACCATCCGCGCGAATCTTGGATAGTGCGGGCCATTTTTGGAGCCCTGGTGCCACAAGATTCAGCCCAGGATGGCCCCTGAGGCGATTGGCCCACTCGAGCAAGGCAGAAATGCCCGTCATAACCGGAATGGCGGGGACGTTCACCGAGCGACCGGGCACCCGAGCGACCGGACGACCGGGCACCCGGGCGACCGGGCACCCGAGCGACCGGACGACCGGGCACCCGAGCGACCGCGCGACCGACCTGGAGGAGCGAGAGGCCGCGCAGAGGCGCGAGGCGTCGCAAGACCGCAAGACGACGCGGGAGCGCCAGTCAATCCACAAGTGCGAAGGCGGAGCCGCCATGACCCGGACCGGCCGGAAGGTCACCCAGCCACGAGGATGCCCCACAGCAGGGATCAAGCCTGACCGCCCGAAGTGGGGCATCCCCGCCCCCAAGCCCCACCATGCATCCAGCCCGAACCGACTAGAGCAAAGCACGAAGCTCGCAATCGGCGGGAGCGACGGTCAGCACCATGCACCCACGCACGACATGCCCTTCAAGAATTTGATCTTGATCGGAGCAACCCCCGAACCGGCCGAGCGATCCGGCACGGGGGAACCGGACCGCCCGGCCGGAGTCGGGCGGCGCGCCCTGCGGCGCGCGCGTGGAGCGGCGCCCGCCGGCGTCGCTCCTCGGGGTGAAATTGTCAGGGCCGCAGCCGCGGTCGCTTCCGCAGCGGCGGGTGGGGCAGCCGGCCGGCCCGGACCAGCACCTGGCGGCGTGATCCTTCCCGGCCGGCCTGGTCGATCACCAGGCCTTCGACCTCGAGCCAGGTGTCGCCCTCGTACGGGATCGGCCGGGTCCATTCGACCCGCTCGACCCGCAGCGTCAGCGGGCCGATGCCGTAGCAGTAGTCGGTCTCCGCGAAGACGTGCACCGGCCAGCGCGGGACGCTCAACTGGATGCGTCCGCTGCGGATGATCGGGGCGGCCAGGGCCCAGGCCTTGCGGCCGGGCGCCGTCCCGGTGCGCCGTCGGCGCGCGCAGTGGACGTGTTCAGTGACTCGCGTCGGGATCACCGCCGTCGTTCGGGTGGGGCTCGGCCGGGGGGAACCTGTCGGGGCGGGTCAGGGGGTGGCGGACGCCGCCGAACCGGTGTGACACGGCGGTGGCTCGCGTGGAGGCCGCCTGCATGCCGCCGGTCAGCGGTTCGTCGCGGTAGACCATCGCGGGGTTGCCGCGCCGGGCTTCGGCGCCGTCGGTTTCGGACGGGTCCGGCTGCTGCGGGCCGGCGTTCGGGACCGTCATGCTTTTTCCTCCCGCTCGGACGCCCCCGCGAGGGAGCTTCGCGTTGAGCGGCACCGCAGTCGCGGAGGCGTTTCCGCGACCGACCCGTCACTCAAAGATGTCACCCTCCGTGACCCACCTACGGTGGGGCTCGTGCGTTATCATGCTCACAATCATGTGAGAACGCAAGGCCAGATGCACGTGCATTTGCACAGCAAGTAGCCGGCGTGACACACAGAGCCGGTCCCCGGACCGGTCAAACCGTTAGGGAGCAAGTAATGACGCGCATTGTTAACGGCATGCCCGCCGGGCAGCTGGAGGGCGTGACCTGGCAAAAGAGCGGTCGGAGCAACCCCAGCGGCAACTGCGTCGAGTGCGCCGCACTCCCGGACGGCAGCGTCGCCATGCGGAACTCACGCGACCCGGAAGGAGCGGCTTTGATCTACACGCCGGCCGAGATCGAGGCGTTCCTCGGCGGCGTCCGCGACGGGGACTTCGACAACCTGCTCCGCTGAGTCACCCCGCAGGGTGATTGACAGAGAGTGAAAGCGCCACGACCCAGGGGTCAGGACAGCCGGCCCACCTCGTGGAGCAGCTTGCCCAGGATCTCCTGGGTGTGGTTCGGCGGCTCGGCATCGATGCAGACGCGTTCCATCGCGATCGCGTAGTGGTCGACGTCGTCCCGCTTCTCCAGATAGATGGCGCTCGTGAGCTGCTCGACGTAGACCACGTCGGGCAGCTCCGGCTCCGGGAACCGCAGGATGGCGAACGGCCCGCCGGCCGCGGCGTGCCCGCCGGCGTGGAACGGGATGATCTGCAGCCGGACGTTCGGCTTCTTGGCCGCCTCGATCAGCGCCTCGATCTGCGCCCGCATGACCTCGGGGCCGCCGATGGGCCGGCGCAGCACGGCCTCGTCGATCACGGCCCACAGCTGGGGCGGCTCGATCCGGTCGAGGATCTGCTGGCGCTGGCGGCACAGCTCGACGCGGCGGTCGATCTCGTCGGCGGTCGCGCCCGCGTGGCCGAGCAGGATGACGGCCCGGGCGTACTCCGGCGTCTGCAGCAGGCCGGGAACGAACTGGATCTCGTACGTGCGGATCAGCGAGGCCGCGGCCTCCAGCCCCAGGTAGGACTGGAACCAGGGCGGCAGGATGTCTCCGTAGTGGTGCCACCAGCCGGGGTTGTTGGCCTGGCGGGCCAGCCCGAGCAGCGCCTCACGCTCGGCGTCGTTGGCGACGCCGTACATGCTGAGCAGGTCGGCGACGTCGCGCTCCTTGAAGCTGACGCGGCCGAGCTCCATCCGGCTGATCTTCGAGCCCGATGCCCGGATCTCGTAGCCCGCGTCTTCCCGGCTGATGCCCTTGCCCTCACGCAGCCGTCTCAGCTGGGCACCGAGCAGGATGCGCAGCACGGTGGGACCGCTGTTCGGCGGCTCCTCCTGCGTACCCGCGCTCACCGGACTCCCATCGATCGTCCTTGGAGATGCAACTTGCAGCCCCTTCGCCCCAGAGCATCCTAAGGGTGTGATCGTTCGGCGAGAAACCGATCGATCGGTCACCCTTACGGGCGCGCACACGCCAGATGCACGTGCAGACGGCCTTGCGGACGCACTTGATCCAGAGCATGATAGCTGACAGGCGGTTACTTGGCTGCTGACACAGCGTGTTGAAAAGTCTGTCCTCTTTGGGGAGTCGGACCGATCGAAATGCTGGTGACGACCGAGTCGAACGCCCCGGTGTCCGCCCGACGACCGAGTCCCGGAAACAGGAGGCTCTCGAATGTCGACCCCGTCCATAGCCCCGCCCCAGCGCGACCCGGCCGATGTCGCACCGGCCGACAGCTACCACAAGGCTGACCCGGTCTGGGTCTACCGCGATGGCTGGCGGGCCGGCGTGATCGAGGCCGCCTCACCCCGGGCGGTCACGGTGACCTACCGTCCCGGATCCCACCGGGGCACCGGCGTGGACACCTTCACCGCCCCCTACGTGACCTCGCGAGCGGACGAGGACCCGGCGCTCGACCGGCGCAGCAGCGGACCGCTGATGACCCGGCGCCCCCGCATCGGCACCGACGGCGCGGCCGCCATGGGTGGCCTGGCCTCGTGACCGGTGCTGTTCTCCTGGCCGCGGTGATAGGGCTGGTCAGCCTGCTCGCCGGGGTCGCCCTGGGCTGGTATCTGCGCCGGTCCAACGACTGGTGCGCGCACTGCGGCGACCAGCTGAGCTGCGACGGCTGCGGTAGCAAGGCCGCCTGGCCCAAGCGCCGGCCCGGGGCCGAGCTGAGCTTCCGGCCCGGGCCCTGATCAGACGGCCGCGGTGACCTCCACCTCGAGCACCGCTCCCGGCAGGAAGAGCCGGCTCACGTCGACCGTCGTGCTCGCCGGCGGCGGCCCGGGGAAGATGCGGCGCCGCACGACCGCATAGCCGGCCGGCTGGGAAAGATCGGTTCAGGAAGGTCCGCACGTGCAGCACGTCGGCGAAGCCGGCGCCGTGCGCGGCCAGCAGCTCACGGCTTCGCCTCCGGGACGATCGTGCCGAGGTCGGCGTCCTGATCGGGTGCCCCCCGCAACACCTCGGCGGCGGCCCGCACCATGGGCGCCGCGACGTGGCTCAGCACCAGCTCGAGATCCTTGGCCGCCAGGGCGACAGGGAAGGCCGCGCCGGCGGCGGTCGCCCGGGTGACCGCACCGCCGAGCGCTCCCTGCCCCACCACCGACAGCGCCGTCTCGACATCCACGCCGACGGCGCGGGCGACGGCCACCGTGTCGGCGAGCGCAGCGAGCCCGGTGACCAGGGCCGTGTTGGCCACCAGCTTCAGCGCGGCGCCGCTGCCCAGCTCGCCGCAGCGGCGCACGGTGCCCAGCGCCTCCAGCACCGGCAGCGCCCGCGTCACGTCGCCGCCGGCCAGCACGGTCAGCCGGCCCGACTCCGCGGCCGCGACGCTACCCAGGACGGGCGCGTCCACCAGCGTCACCCCATCGGGCACCGTCAGCCCGCGGACCGCCGCCGGCCCGATGGTCGACATCTCGACCAGGACGCTGCCGGGACGCGGAGCCGCAGCGGCCAGCACCGCGCGGACCGCCTCGGTGTCCGTGAGCATCGTGATGACCACCTCGGCATCCGGTACGGCCGGCGTCGGCGCGGCGCGGGCGCCGGCCGCCACGAGCGGCGCCGTCTTGGCGGCCGTACGGTTCCAGACGGTCACCTGATGTCCGGTGGCGAGCAGGCGGCGCGTGATGGCCGCGCCCATCCGGCCGGTGCCGAGAACGGCGATCGATGTCATGCCGACGACGCTAACCAGCCCCCAGCCATGCCACCAACGACTGTTCCGCATCACTGCCATGCCCATCTAGCATGGCAGCGTGCAGACCCAGAGCCTCGAGGTATTCGTGGCGGTCGCCCGCGGCACGTCGTTCACCCGGGCCGCGCGCTCGCTGGGCTACACCCAGTCGGCCGTCTCCCGGCAGATCGCCGTCCTGGAGAAGGACCTCGGCGCCGCCCTCTTCGACCGGCTGTCGCGCGGTGTCGAGCTGACCGCGCAGGGCCGCGCGCTGCTGCCGCACGCCGAGGCGATGCTCGACCGGTGGCACTCGGCGCAGCGGGACATCGGCGCGCTGCGCGACCTCGGCGGCGGGCGGCTGCGGGTGGGCGCCTTTCCCACGGCGGTCGCTGCGCTGGTGCCGCGGGCCCTGGCCGCTTTCCGCTCGGCGTACCCGCAAGCGGAACTGTCCCTGGTGGAGGGCCTGACCCCGGCCCTGCTGGACCGGCTCGCCGCGGGCGAGGCCGACCTCGCCGTGGTCAGCGCCCCGCCGGACCGGCCGCTGGACGCGGCCCGCTTCGAGCTGCACCACCTGCTCGACGAGCGGCTGCTGGTCGCCGTCCCGCCCGGGCACCCGCTGGCCGGCCGGCCCACCGTGCGGCTCGCCGACCTGGCCGGCGACCCGTTCATCGCCGGCTCCGCGACCGCCGAGGAGACCCTGCTGCGGGCCACGCTGCCGAGCGGGTTCCGGCCCCGGATCGACATCGTGGCCGCCGAGTGGACGGGCAAGCTGGGCTGCGTCGCCGCCGGGCTCGGGGTCGCGCTGGTCCCGGCCCTCGCGGTCCGCGCCACCCCGGCCGACGTGGTGCTGCTCCGGTTGCATCCGGACGACGCCTCGGTGCGCCGGGTGTTCGCCGCCACCGCCCGGCGTCCGGCGCCCGGCGTCGTCCACATGCTCGCGTTGCTGCGCGGGATTGCCGCGACCCTGCAGGGGCAGGAGGAGGCGGGGACGGGGAGGGTGGGCGCGTGAGCACGTTCATGCTGATCTGGGACGCCAGCGAAGCCGGTTATCCACCGGCCAACCTCGCCGCGGACATCGCCGCCACGGCCGCCGGCGGGCTGGTCCGGGGCCGGTGGAGCTTCGGCTCGCGACGCGGCGGCACGGCGCCCGGCGACCGGGTCTTCCTGCTGCGCCAGCGCCGCGACCGCGGCATCGTCGCGAGCGGCACCCTGGCCGACGGGGAGATCTTCGCCGCCGCGCACTGGCAGGGCCATCCGGCGAAGCGGACGTACTACGCCGACGTGCTGTGGGAGCGGGTGGTCGCGGTGGCCGACCGGCTGCCGTTCGAGGAGTTGGCGCACCAGGTTCCCGGGCACGACTGGCGCCACATCTACGGCTCCGGCCAGCGGGTGCACCCGCCGGCGGACGTCGCCCTGGAGCGCCGCTGGGCCGGGCACCTCGCCGGTCTGCGCCCGTGATCCGGCCTCTCGGACGACCGGGGCGCAGCCGCGGCGATGTTACGTTTGGCCGGTGATGACAGCGCCGGAACACATGCCGGTCGATGCCGGGCAGTGCGCCCGCGGCGACGCGGCGCTGGCGCGGGCGTTCCAGTTCCTCGGTAAGCGCTGGAACGCCGCCGTGCTCGGCAGCCTCTCCGCGGGCCCGGCCGGCTTCCGCGAGCTGTCGCGCAGCATCGAGGGGATCAGCGACTCGGTGCTGTCCAACCGGCTGGTCTCGCTGGCCGAGACGGGGCTGATCAGCCGTACGGTCGACGCCGGGCCCCCGGTGACCGTGGCGTACGCGCTGACCGACCGCGGCCGCGCGCTGATGCCGGCGCTCGAGCAGATCTCCCGCTGGGCCGACGAGCACCTGCCCTGCTGAGGATCCACCCTGTTGCGAAGCTCACTTCCCATCCACTTTGCAACTCGAAGCCGCTAGCGTTTTAGAAGTGAATACTGAAGCAGAAGCCAGCGTCACCCGCCTGCCCCGCCTCGACGAGGCCGGGCGGGCGCTGTTGTTCACCGAGGCCCGCACCGCGAACACCTTCGCCGCCACGCCGGTGACCGATGCGGAGCTCAGCGCCGTCTGGGAGCTGGCCAAGTGGCCGCCGACGGCCGCCAACACCCAGCCGCTGCGGGTGCTCTACGTGCGGACGCCCGAGGCCAAGGAGCGGCTGGTCTCGTTCATGAACGAGGGCAACCGGGCCAAGACCGCCGCCGCCCCGGTCACCGCCGTCCTCGCCGTCGACACCGACTTCCACGAGCACGTGCCGGAGATCTTCCCGATCAACCCGGCGCTGCGGGACGTCCTGGCGGACGCGCCGCAGATGCGCGACGGGATGGGCCGGTTCAGCGCCGGGCTGCAGATCGGCTACTTCCTGCTCGCGGTACGGGCGGAAGGCCTGGTCGCGGGTCCGATGGCGGGCTTCGACGGCGAGGCGATCGACAAGGAGTTCTTCCCCGACGGCCGGTTCAAGTCGCTGCTCGTGGTCAACATCGGCCACCCGGGCGAGAATCCCTGGTTCCCCCGCCTGCCCCGGCTCTCGCACGACGACACGGTCGTCTGGGCCTGAGGTGTTTCGGCCTCCGCTCGGCGGGTAGCTGAGACCGTCGGCTCCCCGCGGCGGAGGTGGTCAGGGTGCGCGATCCCGCATTCGAGGCAATCGTGGCGCGGCTGTGCGCCGACGACCCGGAGTTCGCCCGCCGGATGAGCGAGCCGGGCGGACCACCCTCGAAGAAGCGGATGGTCCTCGCGGTTCTGCTGTGGACGATCGCGCCGGTGTGCGTGTTCCTCGGCGGCGCGACCGGTGTGCTGATGGCCGTCGTCGCCGTGGCGTACGCCGCGTACCTCAGGTGGTCCGGTTCGTTGTTCGTCGCGGCCGGGTCACGCACGACCCTGCCGCGACGCCGCCGGCCGGGCGCCTCACTCTGACCCGACCTGGAGGCACCGCGATGACCGACCCCGGCACCGACCGCGAGGACCTGCGCCCGGACACCCGCGAGGAAGCGGCCGAGATCGTCACCAGCAATCCCGCCCTGAACACCGCGACGGACACCGCAACGCCGGACGACGACGCCGCGACGGACGACGACGCCCGCACGCCGGACTCGGCCACGGCCGGCGAGACCCGCGACTGAACCGCGGGCCGGCCTCAGCGCCAGCGGTCGCCGGTGAGCCGCTCGTAGACCTCCACGTAACGGTTGCGGGTGGCCTCGACCACGGCGTCGGGGATCTCGGGCCCCGGCGCCGTCCGGTCCCAGTCGGTCAGCGAGGACGACCAGTCGCGCAGGAACTGCTTGTCGAGATAGCGCTGGGCGCCGCCGGGCTGCCACTCGTCGGCGGCCCAGAATCGCGACGAGTCCGGCGTCAGCAGTTCGTCGCCGAGCTTCAGCGACCCGCCGGCGAAACCGAGCTCGATCTTGGTGTCGGCGATGATGATGCCCCGGTCGGCGGCGATCTCGGACCCGCGCCGGTACACCTCCAGGGTGATCCGGCGCAGCTCGGCGGCCACGTCGGCGCCGACCGAGGTCTCGACGTCGGCGTACGTGATGGACTCGTCGTGACCCTCGCCCGGCGCCACCTTGGTGGTGGGGGTGAACACGGGCTCGGGCAGCCGGGAGCCCTCGATCAGCCCGTCCGGCAGCGCCACGCCGGAGACGGCGCCGTCCTTCTCGTACGCCTTCAGACCGGAACCGGCGAGATAGCCGCGGGCGATGCACTCGACCATGACCATCTCGAGCCGCTCGCAGCGCACCGCCCGGCCGGCCCACTCGGCGGGCACGTCGGTGGCGGAGATGATGTGGTTCGGCACCACGTCGGCCAGCCGGTCGAACCACCACAGCGAGAGCTGCGTGAGGATCTTGCCCTTGTCGGGGATCGCGGTCGGCAGCACGACGTCGTAGATCGAGATCCGGTCAGAGGCGACCAGCAGGATGTCGTCGCCGTCGGCGTAGACATCCCGCACCTTGCCCGAGTGCAACAGCTCCACGAGTTCCCCTCACCGCGCCCGACCCGACACCGGTCACGCTATCGGACCGGCGCGGCGGCCCGGCCGCGGTCCCGGCTCCAGCGCTCAGGGCACAGACCGCTGCGGCGCAGCGCCCCGAGCGCGCTCTCCACGGCGTACACGCCCAGCATGCCGGCCAGCCCGGCCACGGCCGGCTGCGCGAGGTCGACCCAGGTCAGCTCCATCCCCGCTCATTCGGTCGGGGCCCGGCGGGGTTGAGCGGAAACCCCGGCGGGTTTCGAAGAACCGGCTTCCGGTCAAAGCAGGGGCCATGCCCTCCCTCCCCTCGCAGGCCCGCGGCGCGGCGTCGCGCACCGCCGACAGCAGCTGGCTCGAACACCTCACCCGCGGGGGGCTCGTCGGGTACGGCGTCATCCACCTGCTGTTCGCCTGGCTCATCCTGCAGATCGCCTTCGACGGCTCCGGCACCGACGGCGACCAGTCCGGCGCCCTGCACGAGCTCGCGGAGAAGCCGTTCGGCACGTTCCTCATCGTGGTGATCGTCATCGGCCTGATCGCCATGACCCTCTGGCAGGTGCTCGAGGCCGCCGTCGGCCACCGCGCGGAGCGCGGCCGGCACCGCCTGTACGAGCGCCTCGCCTCCGCCGGCCGGGCGCTGTTCTACACCTACTTCGCCTGGACCGGCATCAAGGTGCTGCGCGGCAAGAGCGCGTCCAGCGCCGACACGCAGCAGCAGGCCAGCGAGGATCTGATGGTCTCCACCGGCGGGCGGATCACGGTCGGGCTCGCCGGCCTCGTGATCGCGGCGATCGGGGTCGGCCTGGTGATCTACGGGGTGCTGAAGAAGTTCGAGAAGCACCTGCGGACCAGCCGGATGAGCGCCGACATGCGCCGGCTCAGCCGCCGGCTGGGCGTCGCCGGCTACGCCGCCAAGGGCGCCGCGTACGGGATCGCCGGCATCCTGTTCCTGGTGGCGGCCGTCCGGTACGACCCCGACAAGGCCCGCGGCCTGGACGCCACGCTGAACGTGCTGTCCGAGCAGAGCTACGGCCGCTGGCTGCTGGCGCTGACGGCGCTCGGCATCGCCGCATACGGGCTCTTCTCGATCGTGCAGTCCCGCTACCGCAAGGTCTGACCCCGAACGGGCGTTTCGCCTGTCACCGCGGCCGGACCAGTGGCAGGATGCTCGCGTGTCCGCGTCTGTCCGGCAGATCATTCTCAAGCTGCACAGTCGCTGCAACTTGTCCTGTACGTACTGCTACGTCTACCACAGCGTCGACGAGACCTGGAAACGCCAGCCCAAGACGCTGACCGCCGACACCCGGCGCCGGGTGGCGGAGCGGATCGGCGAGCACACCCGCCGCCACCGGCCGGCGTCGCTGTCGGTGGTCCTGCACGGCGGCGAGCCGCTCCTGGCGGGACCCGAGCAGGTGGCCGCGGTGCTGGCCGCGGTCCGCGACGCGGCCGACCCCGGCACCCGGCTGCGCTTCGGGGTGCAGACCAACGGCATGCTGCTCGACCAGCGCTTCCTGGACATCTTCCACGAGTACGGCGTGCGCGTCGGCGTGAGCCTCGACGGCGGGCGGGCAGCCAACGACCGGCACCGCACGTACGCCGGGGGCGGCGGCTCGTACGACCGCGCCGCCGCGGGCCTGCGCCTGCTGGCCCGGCCGGAGCATCGCGCGATCTACAGCGGCGTGTTGTGCACGATCGACGTCCGCAACGATCCGGTCCGGGTCTACGAGGACCTGCTCGCGTTCGATCCGCCCGCGATCGACCTGCTGCTGCCGCACGGGAACTGGACCAACCCGCCGCCCCGCCCGCCCGGCGGCATGCCGTACGCGGACTGGCTGATCGCCGTCTTCGACGCCTGGTACGCCGCGCCGGTCGCCCGCACCCGGATCCGCCTGTTCGAGTCGATGATGATGCGCCTGCTCGGCGGGCGCAGCGACACCGAGGCGATCGGCGGCGACCAGCCGGGCATCGTGGTGATCGAGACCGACGGCACGTACGAGGACACGGACTCGCTGAAGGTCACCGCCGACGGCGCGGCGGCCACCGGGCTGGACGTGATGACCCACTCGCTCGACGACGTGCTGGCCCGCCTGGACCGGCCCCCGGCGCTGAGCGCACAGTGCCTGGCCTGTCCGGTGCTGCGTACCTGCGGCGGGGGCCTGCGCGCGCACCGCTTCAAGGACGGCTCGTTCGAGCATCCGTCCGCCTACTGTGCGGATCTGTTCGCGGTGATCCGCCACATCGAGCGGCGGATGGCCGCGGACCTGGTGGCGGCCGGATGATCACCGACCACTACGTGCTGACCGCGGCCCAGTTCGACGGCCTGGCCGCTGGGTACGGAACCCCGGACGCCCTCGCCATGCTCCGGCAGGGGCAGCTGGCCAAGCGCAAGATCCTGCTCCAGGGCGTGCTGGCCGCGTACCCGGGTCCGGCGGTGGATCTGCTGCTGCGGGCCGAGGAGGCGGACGCCGCGGTCACCGGCGAGGTGCTGCGCCACCCGCACGTCGACGCCTGGGCCGCGCAGGCCCTGCGGCACGGCACCGCCTTCGGCTACCTGGCGCAGCTGGCGGCGGCCGCGGCGGTACGGGCGGGACTGTCGTTCGCCATCGACGCTCCAGTGAGCCACGGGTGGGCGTACCTGCCCGGGCTGGGTGCCGTACCGGCGGACGGCGGGACCGTCACGGTGACGCCGGCGGTTCTCGGCGCCGACGGCTGGGAGCCGTTGCGCAGCGTGGAGTTGGAACCCGGCTACGCGGTGGCGATCGAGGACCTGGAGCCCTTCCGGGACACGTATCACTGGCGGCCGGCGCCTCGCCTGGACGCCGCCGCGTTCGCCCACGCCGCCGCGCTGCTGCGCGACGCCTGGCAGATCCTGACCCGGCGGCACCCGGAGCACGCCGCCGCCATGCGGGTGCTGCTGCGATCCGTGGTGCCGCTGCTGCGCCCGGAGTCCGGGGCGAGCGTGAGCGCGGCGTCCCGCCAGGCCTCGGGCTCGGTGGCGGTGGTGATCACCGACACCGCCGAGGAGCTGAGCCTGCTGCTGCTGCACGAGTTCATGCACATGAAGCTCGATGCGCTGCGGGACCTCGTCGATCTGCACGCCTCGGGGGCCGCCGGCCGGTTCCTGGCCCCGTGGCGGATGGACCCGCGCCCGGTCGGCCCGTTGTTCCAGGGCGTGTACGCCCACACCGGCGTCACGGACTACTGGCGGGCCCGCCGGGGCGAGCCGGACGCGCCGGCGGTGGCCGAGCTGGAGTTCGCGTACTGGCGCCGGCAGAGCGCGATAGCCGCCGAGTCGCTGGCGGAGTCCGGGGAGCTGACCACCGAGGGCGAGCGATTCGTGCGCGGCCTGCGCGAGACCCTGGGCCGGTGGGAGCGGGAGGCGGTCGCGCCGGACGTGGCGGACAAGGCCGACGCGATGGTCCTCGCGCAGACCGTGCGGTGGCGGCTGCGCAACTGGCGGCCGTCGCGGACCGAGCTCGCCGAAATGACGGGGGCTTGGCAAGCCGGCAGCACACCTGTCGCTCGAAAATCGGGTGTGCTCCGTACGGACGCCGACGGCGAACCGTCGGGCATGCCGGGGCTCGTCGGACTGATCAGGTCGAGCCGGGTCTCGACGCCCGAGACCGCGGACAAGGCCGCCGCGGCCCTGCTGGCCGGACACCCGCGCGAGGCTTGCTCCGCGTACACCCTGCGGGTGACAACCGGCCACCCCGATGACGACTCGCTGATCGGGTGGGCGGTCGCCGCCGCGGCGGTCGACCCGGATCTGGCCGTGGCGCTCCGCATGCGACCTGACCTGGCGCAAGAGGCGCTGCGTTCGATCCGCGACACAGATCAGTGCGACTTCTTGCGATGCCTGGGCCGATCTTTGCGCATGATCTAGTATTGAGGCGGCGACGCCCCCGATCCTGGAGCGCCCCGGGCGGCTGGCTATTGTTCAGAAGCCATAATCAGCCCTAGGCACGAGAAGGTACCCGCATGGGCCACGCAAGCAGTGTCGACGCGGTTGACGTCGAGACTCAGCTTCTCGACGTCGCGGACGCCTCCCTCCAGAAGCTGACCTCGCTGCGGAAGACCGCTGCCGACAGTGCGCTCGAGCGTGTGCTGGCAATGCTGCTCGCCGGGGACGAGGGCGACGCGGTGTCGCCTTTCACATCGTATCTTCCCTGAAGCGCGCGCACGGCCCGGTTCGCATATTTCATGCCGTTGGGGCCGGCCGCCCCCTCAGGTCGGTGGCGGCGAGATGTCGCAGTTGAGTCGCCGACCCTCGCGCATGGCGAGGAAGTTCGGATGCTTGCCCCCCAGAACGGCCTCGCCGCGACGCAAGGTGTCGGCCAGGAGGTCCTCGGCAGGGGCCCGCTCGCCGAGCTTTCGCCGGCTCACCGCGAGGTTGGACGCCACAGCCAGGGTGTCGGGGTTGTCCGGGCCGAGCACCTCCCGCAGCGCCAGCCACGTCGCCTCGTCCAGCAGGAGCGCGGCGTCGTATTCACCGGCATCGAAGAGATCGTTGGCCAGATTGACCTGTGCCGACAGCGTGTACGGGTGCCTCTCGCCCAAGGTCTCCTGGAAGCCGGCCACCACCTCGTTGGACAGGACGCGGGACTCGGCCGGCGCGCCGGCCAGGCGGGTGAAGACGGCGAGGTTGTTCATCCCGGCCAGCACGAACGGATGCTGGGGCGCGTAGACGCGCTGGAAGCCGCTGACCGCCTGCTGCGCGGTGGCGCGCGCCGCGGCGTGGTCGCCCAGGGCCGACTCCTCGCAGGCCCGGTTCATGAGGCAGGACAGCGCTTCCGGATGGTCCAGGCCGACCGATTCGCGGTAGCGGCGGAGGGTGTCGTTGGTCAGCGCGTGCGCCGCCTTGAATTCACCGGTCTTCCGCAGCGTGGCGGCGAGGCTCTTCGCGGTTCGCAGCGTGAGTGCGGCGCTGCTCCCCATGACCTCGCGGTACCGGGTGAGTGTCGGCTCGAGCAGCGCGCGTGACTGCTCGAACCGGCCGATGGCCCGCAGGTCGTGCGCGAAGTTGTCGACGGCCTGAAGGGTCTGCGGGGCGCTCATGCCGAAGTGCCGGCGCCGGTCTTCGACCACCTGTTCATCGATCTCGGCGGCCTGGGCGAAGTCGCCGATCAGGCGCAGCGAGACGGCCAGGTTGGTGTCCGCCCGCAGCTTGAGGTCGTTGGTCTCGCCGAACACGGTCAGGGCCAGCTCCGCCGCGCTCCGGGACATTTCGAGCGCCTCGCGGTAGCGGCCCAGGGCGCGCAGATCGGCGGCCACGCTGCCGGCCACGATCACCGAGTACGGATGGTCGGGTCCCTCCGTCGCGGTGAGGTGCGCCAGCGCGTTGCGGTCCAGCCGGTAGGCCTCGGCGTAATGCGCCTGCCAGCGCAGGGCGTTGCCGAGATGGAAGGTGAGCAGCTGGGTGGTCGTGTCCTCACCGAACCGGGCGCGCCAGATCTCCAGCGCGTTCTCGGCGAGCTCGCGGCTGCTCGAATAGTCGCTGCGCCGCTCGAGGAAGCGGGCCATGTCCGCCACCAGTTGCCGCACGGCGGGGTTGGCCGACTCCAGCGCGCCGGAGGCCCGCAGGTGCGGCCAGAGCAGCGCGTACGTCTCCCAGCTCTCCGGTACCTCCGGGCTGCCGCGCTCGAAGGAGGCCAGGATCTCTTGCACGTTCTTGCTGTTGGCGTGCTGCTCGTCCGTGTCGAGGCTGTTGCGGATGACGGCCTGCACCAGGCGGTGGATCTGGATGCCCTGGTGCACGTTGTCCACGGTCGCCAGCGCGTAGCGGCCGATCTCGCGCAGCAGCTGGCCCTGGAGGATCGGGTCCCGCAGGGCCGGGTCGTAGTCGAGCAGCACCTGGGTGAAGCGGCTGCTGTAGATGAGCTTGGTGGAGATCGGCTCGGGGGCGAAGAACGCACAGATCTCCAACAGCTTGGCCGCCGCCGGCTTGGTCTGGCGCAGCCGTTCCAGCGACAGCAGCCAGGTGGCGGCCGTGGTCTTCTCGTAACCCAGCGGCGGGTTCTCGTCCAGCATCCGCATCAGCTGGGTGTCGAGCAGCTCGAGGTACTGCGCGACCGGCATCAGCGTGGTGGTCAGCCACGCGCCGGCCTGCTCGATGGCCAGCGGCAGGTCGCCCAGCTTGTCGGCCACCTGCTCGGCGTCGGCGGTGCTCAGCTGGGGCACCCGGCGGGTGAGCAGGGCCACGGACTCGGCGCGGGTGAAGACGCCGAGCTGCACCGCCTGGGCCTCGGTGTTCCAGGCCTGGTTGCGCGATGTCAGCAGGACGTGGCCGGCGCCCTGGGGGATGAACTCGCGGATCTCCTCGGGCCGGTCCACGTTGTCGAAGACGATGAGCCAGCGCTGGTAGGGCCGGCCCTGCCGGAGGGCGTCCAGCACGATCCGGACCGCCTCGTCCAGGCTCTCCCCGCCCTCCAGGCGCAGCGCGCGGCCGAGCTCGGCCATCGACGACCGGACCATGTGCGACTGTTCCGCCGGGATCCACCAGACGACGTCGTAATTCGCGGCGAAGCGGTGCGCATACTCGAGCGCGAGCTGGGTCTTGCCGACGCCGCCCAGGCCGAACAACGCCTGCGGCACGACCGCGGTGATGCTGGCCGAGAGGCGGTCGCGGAGCCGTTCCAGCACGGCGCCGCGGCCGGTGAAGTCCGTGTTGCGCTGCTGGAGGTTCCAGATCGGGGGCAGGGTGCCGGGGAACCGCGGGCCCGAGTGCCGGCTCGGCGCGGCCGGCGACTCGGCCCCGACGACGTCGAGCAACAGCTCACGGGCCCGCTCGGGGGTGGCGCCGGTGAGATCCACCGGGAGCCGGTCGTTGTACGGGGCCTCCAGCCGGGTGCCGTCGATGCGGACCGGGATCAGGGCGGCCCGGTTGGCCGTGCCGGCCCGGGAGAGCTGGCGCCAGGCCGTTGCCGCGTGGCGGGACCCGACGTACTCCTTGGAGAGCAGCACCAGGGTGTAACGGGCCGCGGCCGGACCCGGGTCGGCCGGTTCGGTGGTCTCGGCGTCCACGAAGTCCACGTCGGACAGCCGGGACCGCAGGCCGACGGCGCTCAGCTCGGAGGCCGCCCACTCGGCCCACATCCGGTCCACCGGGGCGTAGCTGATCTCGATGTCGGGGGTGGCGGGGGGCCGGCGGCGTTCGAACTCGCGCAGCCACTCGCGGCGGAGCGTCTCGTCCAGGGCCGGGAGCTCGCGGACCCGGCCGTCGGTGATCCAGCCGGCCAGCCGCTCGTACGACGCCAGCAGCGAGTTCTCCAGCAGGGGCCGCTCGGCGAACGGGGCCAGGATCTCCTCGTACGCGAAGAACGGCTTGTAGGGGATCTCCACGTCGCCCCAGTAACGGTCCGCGGAGTCGCCGAGGGCCGTCAGGAACGGGCGGAACTCCTGGCGGGCGTAGTCGCGGCCGGCCTCGAGCTTCAGCGCCTCGGCGTTCTCGATCCGCATCGGCACCGGCAGGATGCGCACCGGGCGGCGGTCGCGTTGGGCGCCGACCGACCGGGCCACGGAGACGGCGCCGTCGATGCTCTGGGTGCTGAGGGTGAAGCAGTTGACGATGGTGTCGGGCAGCTGGACGGTGCAGATCCCGGCGCTGTCGCTCAGGCCCGTCCGGCTGTCGATCAGGACGTAGTCGTAATGCGCGCGCATGTCGTCGGAGAGCGCGTCGATGAAGACTCCCCCGCCCAGCCGGTCCCAGAAGCTCGACCAGTCGAACGTGCTGACCCGGCGCGCGTAGGAACGGTCCTGCTGGCCCGCGGGAAGCAGGTCGATCCCGCCGCCTTCGGGGAATTCCCAGTCCAGCGAGACCGCGTAGTCGAGCACCCGCGCGCGCTCGGCCAACCATTGATCCGAGTCATTGTGCTCGGGCTCCATCGCGGCCGACGCGTAGTCGCGGATCATGTCGATCATGCCGGGAGAGGAAGTGAGCTTCTTGTCCAGCAGGAACGGGTGGAAGTAACGGTGCAGTCCGGGCGATTCGAGATCCCAGTCGACCACCAGAACGCGCAACCCGTTGCTCGCGAGCAGCCAGGCCGTGTTGGCGACGCACATGGTGCGGCCGGTGCCGCCCTTGTAGGAGTAGAAAGTCACGATGTGACCGCTGCTCATCGCCCCTCCTAGGGACCCTCGAGGATGGGCCGGCTACCGGAGGTTCCCGGCAGTGGTCGTCGGATCCTGCCGTTGGCGATCGCCCGGTTGCGCGACTCCTCCAGCACCACGTGCAGGTCGGAGCCGAAGGTCTCGTGGGTCAGCACGCTCTGCCGGAAGGTGGTGTTGTGCGGCCGCCGCACGTTGCGGGGGAACGTCCGGTTGACCGCGCTGGTGAGCTCCGAGGCCTTCGCCTGGGTCTCCGCGTCGTCGCGGTTCCACGGGATCATCACGGCGGCCGGATGGTCCTCGCGCTCGTCGTAGCGGTGCAGGATGTCGTGGTTGCGCGCCAGCCGGGTGCTCCACGGGTCCACCAGCAGCACCACGATCTGGTTGTCCCGCTCGGCCTTGTCGATGCACTGGTCCAGCTCCCCGACCTCGGTGATCTGCGCGTCCAGGCTGCGGGCGCCCGCGATCCGGGTGGCGTAGTCGGCCAGCGGCTGATCGAGCGCCGGCCGGTACGGCGACCAGGCCCGCGCGGATTCGCCGTAGAACCGCGGGTCCCGGCGGCCGACCTCCGGCGTGGCGGCCTGCGCGGCGGTGGGCGCGGACATGACGAAGTAGACCTTGTCGGAGCGCGGCAGCAGCTCGCTCGGCTCGATCGCCGGGGTCCGGCTGCCGTTGAGCGACACCTGGTCGTGGAAGGCGCTGGGCACCATCTCGAACTGCACGCGGTCGGCGGCGGCCGGCAGGGGGTTGTTGGTCGCGGCGTCCATCACGAGCTCGGCCACGGTGGTGACGAACTCGAGGTAGTCGTCGCGGTTGCGCTGGATCCGCAGCAGCTGCCGGATGCCGCGCTCGCGCCCGGACTCGTGGGGCGGGTTCTGCCGCTGCGGCTCCTGGACGTACTGGACGACCTGTACCGCCGTGGGCATCGTGCGCGGCGGCAACCAACGCAGCGGGATCAGCCCGGACCCGCTGGTGCCGACGTGGCGCCGGTGCCGGCGGGCCCGCTCGGCGAAGATCGCCCACTCCCGGCCGCACGGCTCGCTGAGGAAATAGGCCGGCGAGCAGAGCGCGAGAAACGACTGGCAGCGCGACAATGCATCGACCAGCGTCTCGGGCCAGATGTCCCCCGGCTGGATGTTGCGATTGTCCAGGAAACCGATCTCGGCGTCCTGGTCGAGGCCGGCCATCAGCCGGACCTCTTCGCACAGGTCCTGGAAGAATTGGTGGACATAGACGTCGTCGCTACCGCGGGCGTAGCTGAGGAAGAAGTACAGCACGCAGTCTCCGACGAAGTCCGGGCCTCATGCGCTCGATGAGGCTGCGTAACGCAGAGTATATTGACCAGAACGTTAAGTGAATAGCTGCGTTGGGCGGACTTCAGAGTGCCGCCCGGGCGCAAACTCCGCCCCCCGGCTACACAGTGGCCCTGCCCTGGCTTTCTCCGGCCGGACGGCGCCGCGGCGCCGACGCGGTGGCCGCGCCGACGCGCACTATCCGAAAACCAGCGTCCGCCAGCAATTCCGGCAGTTGCCGAACGGCCTCGCGGTCCTTCTCCCGCGCCGCTTCGGACAGTCGCTCCCACTCGACGAGATCGGGATGCTGCCGCCCCGCGTCGTCCCGCCGCTCGCCGTACCGCCAGCCGTTGGCCCGCTGGAACCGGCACCACCGGTCGTGCTCGCGCCGGGCGAGCCGTTCGATCAGCTCCGCCGTCAGCGTCTCCGGCTCACCCCAGACCGGATTCGGGGCGAGCACGCAGCCCACCTCGTCCAGCTTGGGTCGATGTCCCCAGCCTGCGCGCGGTTGCCGCCGCGCACCTCCTCCGGGAGGTCGCGCCACTCGCGCATCGCGGGCGTCGCACCGAGCGGCACCCCGGCCCGCACCTGGTGATGCAGGTAGCCGTCGTGGATGGCCCGGGCCAGCCGCTCGGTGAGGCTGTCCTCGGTGCCGCTGACGTCGGTGCCGGCGCGCAGCGCGTCGAACATGTCCAGCCGCCCGGACACCGAGTCGAGCAGCCGCTCGCCGGGCCCGTGGAACGCCTGGACGAGGCCGCCGAGCTGACCCAGCCGCACGATGACCGACCCGGGGCCGGAGCGCCAGAAGTGGTCCATCGTCAGGGCCAGTTTGAGCCCGGCCTCCTCGTCGTCGCAGCAGATGTAGACCTGGTCCGGCGGCGCATCCGGCAGGTCGCCGTCGAGCAGGGTGGCGACGTTGCGGTTGCGGGTCACGAAGTCGCAGACCGTGCCGACGAACGGATAGAGCCGGCGCAGCCGGTGCACCGCCTCCCACGCGCCGGCGTCGACCACGACCACCTCGAGACGCCGGCGCTGCCCCCGCAACCGCCAGGTCCGGGCCAGCTCGACCATCAGCGCCCGGCCGAACCAGGAGGCGCCGACCACCATGACGCGGGTCGGGCGGTCCGGATGGACCGGCGGCCGGTGCCGGCTCAGCAGGGCGTGCGCGGCGCGCTCGTGCCAGTTGAAGAAGTTGACCACCATCCGGTCGTCGGTACGCCGGGCCAGCCGGCGCGCCTGCAACGCCATGCACAGCTCCGGATCGTCGACCTGAACGTGCACGCGCAACGGCGTGCGCCGGCGCAGCCGGTCCGCGGCCACCACCACCGCCAGGTCCCGGGCGGTGTCGCCGGAGCACACGTAGAGCGTCTCGGCGTGGTGGATGCCCGCGCCGCGCAGCAGCTCGGCCCGGGTCGAGTCGCCCGGCGCGAGCAGCACCCCCCGCCGCCCGGCGGCCGGCGCACCGGCGCCGGCCATCCGGACGACCCGGCGGCCGCCGTCCGCCAGGCGCGTCGCCAGCGCGTCGGCGACCAGGCTCTCCCCGCAGACGATCACGTGCCCGCGGGACCGGCGCGCCCGCAGCCGGGCCAGTTCCGCGGCGAACAGCAGCCGGACCGCCTCGATCACCGCGTAGACCGTCACGGCCGGGGCCAGGAACCGCGCCACCTGCAACGACACCGGCATGACACCGCCCTCGTCGAGCGGGGGCGCGCCGAGCACGAACAGCTGCAGCGTGTAGTAGAGGCGGTCCCACGTGTCGTCGGCGAACTCGACCCGGGCGGCCAGCAGCCCGCCCATGCCGACGTAGCCGAGGATCACCGAGACCAGGGCGAGCAGCGGGAACAGCAACCGCCACACCACGGGCTTCGCCATGACCCACCCCCGCGGCCTCGGGTATCAACGTACCGCTATGGAGGAGTTACTTTAAGCCACGTTGCCTGCCACAATCCACGACGTGGTGATCAGCTATCCCCCGGTGGGACCGCAGACCCGGCAATCCCTCGTGGACGACCTGCACGCGCTCGGCGTACGGGAGGGCGGCGTGCTGCTCATCCACACATCGCTGCGCTCCCTGGGCTGGGTCTGCGGCGGGGCCCTCACCGTCGTCCAGGCGTTGCTGGACGTGCTGGGTCCCTGGGGCACCCTGGTGGTCCCCAGCCAGACCGCGACCAACCGGGACCCGTCGACCTGGGCGCCGCCGCCGCCGCAGTCCTGGTGGCCGGCGATCCGGGAGAACCTGCCCGGCTTCGACGTGGCCCGCACCCCCAGCACGGCGGTCGGCGCGATCACCGAGCAGGTCCGCACCTGGCCCGGCGCCGTACGCAGCGGGCACCCGCAGACCTCGTTCGCGGCGATCGGCGCCCGGGCGGCCGAGCTGATGAGCGTGCACCGCACCGACTGCCACCTGGGCGAGGACTCCCCGCTGGCGGCCCTGGCCAAGGCCGACGCGGCCACCCTGCTGCTGGGCGTCGGCTACGACCGGGCGACCGCGTTCCACCTGGGCGAGTACCGGGTGCCGGACCCGCCACGCCGGACGTACTCCTGCGCGGTCCTCACGCCCGGCGGCGAGCGGCGCTGGCTCGAGTACGAGGACGTCGTTCTCGACGATCACGACTTCGGGCGGCTCGGCGCGGACTTCGAGCACGACACCGGGCTGGTGACGAGCGGCACCGTGGGCGCCGCGAACTGCCGGCTCTTCCCGATCGCCGACGCCGCCGGGTACGCGCAGCGGTGGTTCGTCAGGAACCGGGGCGCCTGACCAGGTCGTCCCGGAGTCGCCCGTGGGCGTGGGCGATGAGGTGGTAGAGATCGGGGCAGTACACGCTGCGGTTGGCGAACCCGGTCCCGTCGTACCGGTGGGCGTGCAGGCCGCCGCCGCAGACCCGGACCACCGGACAGCTGCGGCATTCCGGGCCGAGGGCGATCACCCCGCTCCGGCGTGCCCGGATGCCCGGATGCGCCGCGGCGTCGTCCAGCGAGGCGGTGATCAAATGCAGCCCTGTTGTCGCGGCGTCCTCCGCCACGGTCTTGAGCACGTCGCTCTGCTCGATGGAGCCGTCGGTGTCCACGGTCACGATGTCCGCTGGTTCGAGGCCCAGCCACTCGGTATGGCTGTGTCCGCCCAGGAGCAGGTCCAGCAAGCTCTCGAAGAGCCGGATGCGGGTCTCGCGGACGGGCGCGTCATACCACCGGTCGAAGACGGCGACCAGCCAGTCCCCGTACGCCGACAGTTGATCGTCGAGCGGCCGCGCCGGTGGCGGGTGCTCCCGGTTGCCGTGCGGCAGCAGCAGGTCCATCGCCGGAGGACGGTAGGTCAGCAGATGCTCGTACGTCTCCAGGGGATCACTGTGGACATCCACCGTGCAGAGGATGCCCGCGTACAGCTGCCGGTACCGCTCCGTTCCCAGCAGGCGCAGTGCCTCGACGACCGCGGGATGGCTGCTCCGGCCACCCGCGAACCGCCGGTGGCGGTCATTGGTGGCACGAGAGCCGTCGAGGCTCACGCCGACCCGAACTTCCTCCTCGAGAAACAGCTCGAGGACCGCGCGGTCCAACAGCACGCCGTTGGTCTGCACGGTGAACAGCGGCCGGGTCCCGCACGGCAGCGCCCGGCGGATGGACCGTACGGCATATCGCAGGAAATCGGCACCAGCCAGCAACGGCTCACCGCCGTGCAGGATCACCCGCAGATACGGCAGGTGGTGCGTGCGGGCGTGCTCGCCCAGCCGGTCCGCGAGCCGCTCCATCGTGGACCGGCTCATCGCCACCGGCTTCCGGCGCCAGCTCTGGTCGGCGTGCCGGTAGACGTAGCAGTAGTCGCACGCGAGATTGCAGCGTCCGTGGACCTTGACGACAACTTCGCCGAACGGCCTGACCGGCGAGCCGCCCATCACCCGATTGCGCTGCCGAAGTCGGCTGAGCCGGTGCCGTCCTCCGCGGCGGCGTCCGACTCACCGCGGGCCCGGGCCAGGGCGTGCACCAGGGCCGAGGCCCTCCGCGGATCCAGCTCGCCGGTGAGCAGTTCGGCGAGATCTTCCGGAAGGTCCGGCAGCACGGTACGCAGGACCGGTTCGTCGTGGCTGAGCATCGGCATCCACTCCCTCGTGAGGATGTGCGGACGAGGATCTGACCGGGTTTCAGCGTTACGGTCGCATGTCCGCCAGATCAAGCACGGACCGAATCAATCGCCCTCCGGGAAATTTGCGGCTTGCGGCCGAAGGATCCGATCAGACGTCTAGTGTGGGAAGCCTCGGTCGCGTTCGGGGGGTCGACTCGCATCTTCGCCGTCGGGAAGGGGTGAGCGCGGTGCACAGCATCGGGGTCACCGGCCGGATACACCCTACCCAGCCCCGCATCCGACCCGCGGGACGTTCGGCGTCGGCCGACGCTGTCGGAAGTACGACATTGCGATGATCGAAGGACCCGGCCACCGGGCCGATAACGTGCTGGGGGACCCGGCCGTCACCGGCTTCGTCCCCTGCCGATCGGCGACCGCCTGATGAACGACGTAGCCGCTGCGGCCCCGGAGGAGCACGTGCCCCTTTTCCTGGTGAGCCACATCCGCGGTGACGACGACGCGTACGTCGAGGAGTTCTTCCACGACCTCTGCCGCGAGGTCCGCGCGCTGACCGGCACCGGGCGCACCGACGACGTGGGGACGCTCGCGACCGACCTCGATCCGGCGGAGGGCGACTGGCCCCCGGCGACCGCCCGGGCGCTGGCCTCCTGCCAGGTATTTCTCCCGCTCTGCTCGCCCCGGCTGCTGTTGAGCGAGAGCGGGGGCCGGCACTGGTGGCTGTTCCACGAGCGCCTGCGCCGCTTCAGCGAGGACAACCAGCGGGACGCGGCCTCCCTGCTGCCGTTGCGCTGGGTGTCGATGCCGGACCTGCCCCCCAGCTTCCCGGAGTTCCTGGCCGCCGACCCCACCGACCCGCGTCGACCCCTGCGGCAATACCTGCGGCTGCGCACCCTGCGGCCGCACTACCGGTCCTTTCTGCACCGGCTCGCCGGCCAGATCGTGAAGACCGCGCGCAGCTGTCCGTTGCCGCCGTACTGGCCGCTGCCGTCCGCGGCGCGCACGCCGAACGCGTTCGCCCCGTCCGAGACCGGCCTCGACCGGCCGCTGGTGCCCGGCACCCGCAACGTGCGCTTCGTGGTCGCCGCCGGGTCCCGCGGCGACATGGAACGCGTACGGGCGGCGGTCGAGTACTACGGCAAGGACTCGACCGAGTGGGCGCCGTACCGGCCGCTGCGCCGGCAACCCCTGGTCGAGCAGGCCCAGGCGATCGCCGCCGGGCAGCTGTTCGACTCGCACGTCACCGGCCTGGAGGACCTGCGGCGCACCCTGGACGTCGCCAAGGAGGCCAACGACCTGGTCGTGCTGCTGCTCGACCCGTGGTCCACCCGGCTGCCGGCCAGCCGGCGGCAGCTGTCCGAGGCCGACCTGGCCGGCCTGCCGGACGCGGCCGTGCTGGTCCCCGTCAGCGACGCCGACCCGGAGAGCGAACAGAGCCGCGACGAGCTGATGTTCGACGTGGAGCAGACCCTCGCCCGGTTCCTCGGCCGGTACGACGCGCTCTACAGCGGCCGGTTGCCCACCCCGGAAAGCTTCGGCAACCAGCTGGCGTCGACCCTGGAACAGAGCCGCAACCGCCGGTTCCGGGTCGGCCGGCCCGCCCCGGGATCCGCCTCGGCGGCCGGCGACCGGCCCATCCTCAACGGACCCTGACCGTCACCCGGACGAGTCAAGACCGGCGAGGAAAAATAGCGCCATCATCGAGTGGCTTCCACCTCCATTGGGTCGTCCTCTCTAGGCTGAGACTCTGGAGTCTTGGCCCGGACGACGATTCATCGCGTCATGAACGACGAGGAGCCGGCGTGAGCGCACCCGTGGACCGCTCGGATGGGCAGATCGTCACGTTCTATTCGTACAAGGGCGGCACCGGCCGGACCATGGCGCTGGCCAACATCGCCTGGATTCTCGCCGCCTCCGGCTATCGCGTGCTGACCGTCGACTGGGATCTCGAATCCCCGGGCCTGCACCGCTATTTCCACCCCTTCCTGCGCGACAAGGAGCTGCACGAGACCGACGGCGTGATCGAGATGATCCGCCGGTTCTCGGAGGCCACCCTGGGCGGCGAGGCGGATCTCGACATCGCCGAGCTCGCCGACTTCCGCGAGTACGCGGTGTCGCTGGAATGGGACTTCGGCACCGGCTGCCTGGACCTCATCGGCGCCGGCCGGCAGGGTCCGCAGTATTCCGCGATCGTGAGCACCTTCGACTGGGACTCGTTCTGGGCGGCCCACGGGAGCGCCTTCTTCGACGAGCTGCGACACCAGATGCGCTCGGGCTACGACTTCGTGTTCCTCGACAGCCGCACCGGGCTCAGTGACACCGCCGGCATCTGCACGGTGCAGATGCCGAGCACGGTGGTCAGCTGTTTCACGCTGAACACCCAGAGCATCGAGGGCTCGGTGGCGGTGGCGCGGTCCATCCTCAAGGCCCGGGAGCAGCGGGACGCCCCCGCGCCCCGCATCCTCCCGGTGCCGACCAGGGTCGAGGACGGCGAGCAGCGCCGGTTGGAGCGCGGCCGGGCGTACGCCCACCGCAGCTTCAACCCCTTCCTCGCCGCCTCCGGGATCGACGACGCGGTCGAGTACTGGGGCTCCGTGGAGCTGCCCTACCGCACCTTCTACGCCTACGAGGAGATCCTCTCCACCTTCGGCGACCAGCCCCGCCAGGAGAATTCGCTGCTCGCCCCGTACGTGCGGCTGGCCCGCCGGATCGCCGGCCACCCGGTCGCCGCGCCGGTCGTCGAAGAGGGCGTGCGGCAGCGGGTCATCCGGATGTTCGAGCGGTCGGAGCCGGTCGAACCCAGCCGCATCCTGATCAACTATGTGCCGCTGGACCGGATCTACGCCGAGTGGCTCAGCGAGCAGCTGAGCCGGTGCGGGCACCATCCGGTACGCCACTTCGCCGGCACCGACCTGCCCGACCTGGACACCGTCGACCGGCTGATCACGCTCGTCTCCCGGGACTACGAGACGTTCCCCGAGAACGACCGGCTGGCCCAGGCCCTGCTCCAGCGGGACACCCCCGACGACGTCTTCGCCGTCGCGGTGCAGACCGCCTCGGTGTCACTTCCCGACCAGCTGCGCCGTTACCCCAGCGTGGACCTGACCCGGCACAGCGGCGACCGCGTCCTCGAGCTGGTGCTCAACGAGCTGCGGATCCAGCCCGACGGCTCCCGGGCGTCCTACGAGGAGCCCGAGGAGGGCGTCCGCTACCCGCGCGTGCGCGCCGATCTCTGGAATCTCCAGCTGGCCCGCAACGCCGCCTTCTCCGGCCGCAACTTGCTCCTGGAGGCCCTGCGCGACCAGCTGCTCGCCACCGAGAACGTGGACGGCGGCCGGATCGCGCTCGAGGGCATCAACGGCGTCGGCAAGACCCAGATCGCCCTGGAGTACGCCTACCGGTTCGCCGCCGCCTACGACATCGTGTGGTGGGTCTCGGCCGAGCAGACCGACCGGGTCCGCACCAGCCTCGCCGAGCTGGCCGAGCGCCTGGGCATCCCCGGCGACGCCGAGGCGCAGGTGGCCGAGGTGCGGGAATGGCTGCGGCAGGGCAAGCCGTCGGCGCGCTGGCTGATCGTGCTGGACAACGCCGACTCCCCGGAGGAGCTGTACGACTTCCTGCCGACCGGTACGGGCCATGTCATCGTCACGTCCCGTAACCCGCACTGGTCGGAGAAGTACCACCTGCCGCGCCTGGACGTGAACGTCTTCGCCCGCGGGGAGAGCATCGAGCTGCTGCGCCGGCGCGTCGACGGGCTGAGCCACGACGACGCCGACCGGATCGCCGACGCGCTGGGCGACCTGCCGCTGGCGCTCGAGCAGGCGGCCGCCTGGCTGGCCCTGACCGGCTCCAGCGCCACCGAATACCTGGCCGAGCTGGGCGCCCGGACGGCTCGGCTGCTCGACCAGCAGGCGCCGCCCAACCAGCCGTCGACCACGGCCAGCGTCCGGCTCTCGTACGACCGGCTCCGGGCCAAGAGCCCGGCGGCGGCCCGGCTGCTGGAGCTGTTCGCCTTCCTCGCGCCCGAGGCGATCCCGTTCCGGTTGCTGGAGGGCGAGCGACTCTCCGACCACCTGGCCGGGATCGATCCGGCCATGCACGACCCGCTGCTGCAGCGCACGCTGATCAGCGTCATCGGCCGGTACTCGCTGGCCCGCGTCAACACCGCGGTCGGGGGCGCGGTCGTGCACCGGCTCACCCAGGGCATCATCCGCGACAGCCTGAGCGCCGAGGAGCAGGCGGCGACCCGCGACGAGCTCTGGCGGATCCTGGCCGGTGTCAAGCGTCCCCCGCGCGAGGACTCCGACAACTGGCCGATCTACGAGGAGCTCCGGGCCCACCTGGAGGCCTCCGGCGCGATCGAGTCCCCGCGGCCGGAGGTGCGCACCCTGTTCCTCGAGCTCGCCGGCTACCTGCGCCACCGCGGTGACTTCATCGGCGCGGAGGATCTCATCGCCCGGGTGCAGACGCGCTGGCGGGAGCTGTTCGGCGAGGACGACGTGCTGACCATGCGGCTGCAGTCCGAGCGCGGGAACACCGCCCGGGAACGCGGTCACGTGACACGGGCGTACGAGATCGACCGGGATGTCGTCGAGCGGATGACCACCGTGCTCGGCGCCGAGCACCCGTACACGCTGCTCGCCGCGAACGGGCTCGCCGGAACCCTGCGGGCCCAGGGGGAGTTCGCTCGCGCCCGCGACATCGACGAGAAGACCGTTCCCCTGGTGCGGGACGTGTTCGGCCGGAATTCCGACCGCACCCTGCTGCACCAGAACAACCTCGCCCTGTCGCTCTGGCTCACCGGTGACTACTCCGAGGCGCTGGCGGCGTCCCGGCAGGTGCTCGACTCCGGCCGGCGGCTGCTCTCCACCAAGGACTACCGGCTGACGCTCTTCGCCGACAACCACGCGCGCTACCTCCAGGCGGCCGGCCGGCACCGCGATGCCCGCGACATCCTCGAGCCGCTGGTCGCCCAGCGGCGCGAGAGCGCTCCGGACGCCGTGCTGACCTGGCGGGCGGCGGTCAACCTGGCAGCGGCGCTGCGGCTCACCACCGGCACGACCCGCGACCGGCTGATCGCCGAGGAGGCCTACGAGCGGCTCGGTGAGCTGGTCGGCTCGCAGCATCCGGAAACCATGGCGGCCGAGACCGAGATGATGTTCGGGCTGTGGGCGCAGGGACGGGTCGAGACGGCCCGCAAGCACGCCCAGCGGGTGTCCGACTTCTACCGCGACCGGCGCGGCCCCAAGCACCCGTTCGCCCTGGTCACCGCGGCCAATCTCGCGATGGTCGAACGGGCCAACGGCGACCTGACCACCTCCCGCTCGCGCGCCGAGGAGGCCGCCACCGGCCTGAAGGCCGTGCTGGGTCCGGCGCACCCGTGGACGTTGACGGCTCAGACGAGCGCCGCCACCGGCCGGCTGCGGCTCGGCCTGGTGGAGGAGGCGTACGTCCTGGACCAGGAGGTGCACCGCCGGCTGAGCGAGCAGCTCGGCGACCGGCACCCGAGCACGCTGGCCGCCGAGGTGAATCTCGCGCTGAGCGGCCGGGAACGGCGGGAGGGGCCGCAGGCCCGCGCCGAGCTGCAGAAGGCCAAGCACCGCTGCGCCGAACTGCTGAGCCTGACGCACCCCTACACGGTCGCGGCCGACGAGGCGCGGCGCATCGACGTCACCATCGACCTGCCGCCGACCTGACCGGTCAGCGACCGCCGGCGCACCACCGCACGACGTCCCGGGGGTCGGGCGCCGGGCCGGTCGCCGCGAGCGCCGCGTGCAGGTCGCGGGGCAGCTCGGGCCGGTCCGGGGCGCCCAGGGCGACGGCCAGACCGGCCCAGTCGTCGTCTCCGCCCGTACCGGAGTTGATCGTGGCCGCGTAGCTCTCGGCCGCCCGCCGGGCGTCTCCGGCCAGCAGGGCCCGGTCCCCGGCGGGCAGGGCGGGCCGGTCGTTCCGCAGGGCGGCGAGGATGCGCGCATCGGCCCCGGCGCCGGCCCGTTCGGTGCCTGCCGCCCCCGGCGGCACGGCGGAGCCGGCCGCCCACGCGTCCGTCAGCCGGTTCAGCCCGTCGGACCCGACGGCCCGGTGGGCCAGCCGCCACCTCGCGCCGCTCACCTGGATGCACACGCCGGCGACGCGCCGGGCCGCCTCCGGAACCGGCTCGCCGGCCCAGCCGTCCAGCGTCGCCCGCATCCCGGCCACGAAGCGGGCGCCGGCCGCGGTCAGCTCCCGTGCCCCGTCCAGGGTCGCCGCGGCCCGGCTGGTCTGACCGTGCCAGTACGCGAACTGGACGGCGCTGCGCCCCCGCCAGAAGTCGGTCACCCCGAGGTGCGCGTAGGTGCCCTGGAGCAGGCCGCGGAACGGGCGCGGGTCGGCCCGCCACGGGGCGTGGTACAGCGCCTGGCTGCGCTGGTCCAGGTCCACCAGGTGCAGCAGGGAGCTGAGCTTGAGGTGCTGGGTCTCGTGCAGGACGAGCAGCGCCATCGACTCGGCGGTACGCGGCAGCGCGAGGGCGATCGCCCCGACGGCCCGGCCGCTGCTGGCGCTGTGCTCGGCGCCGCCGGCGGGCGCGGCGAGCGGCACGAACGAGCGCACCAGCAGCCGGACCGCGCGGGCGTGCGCCGGATGATCGGTGGCCAGCAAGGGCCAGGCCGCACGCCACAGGGCCGCGAAACGGTCGTGGCCGGCGCCGGGCTCGGCGACCGGCAGCCGGTACTGCGCCCGGTACTGGTCGACGTCCTCGATGGCGACGACCGGGCCGCCGACGTCGCCGAGGTCGATGGACCGGCGCGCGCGCAACGGCGCCGGCGAGCCGTCGGCGGTGAGCCGCTCGCCGTCGAAGGCCAGGCGCACCGGATCGCCGGCGCCGGCCAGGGCACCCAGGCCCGGCAACGTCACGGCCCCGGCGGCGGCGGGCACGTCGATCGTGAAGGGCACGCCCGCCCGGATCGCGGCCGCGGCCGCGAGCGCGTGCAGATAACCGAGGGCACGGGTCCGGGGGAAGTCCGCGGCCCACGCGTCGACCTGCGGATGGGCCAGCATGTCGGCGACCGTCCCGGCGGACCGGGCCTGCACCCGCAGCAGCAGGTCGACGGCGTCGCGCACCGGGAGAGCCGCGGCCCGGGCCTCCCGCACGACGCCCCACAGCAGCAGCCGCCGCCGGACGAGCTGTCCGGCGGCGAGCTTGCCGAGCGCCGCGGCCGATCCGTGGCCGGCCGCCAGACCGGCGAACTCGTCCGCGGTGAAGGCGATCGGCGGCACACCACATACTGTCACGGACGTCGATGGACTGCCGTTCCTACCGGGGCGGCACCGCGTCCCAGACGAAGACGCGGTAGCCCTCCTGGCCGAGCGGCGGGCCGCCGGGCTGCGGGTCGACGTCCGAGCCGAACGACACATGCCGGCCGTCGGCCGAGATGGCGGCGGTCTGGCTGCCGTTGCCGGTGTCCGGGTACAGCCGCCGCTGCCCCCGGGTGATCCAGGTGACGACCCCGGTCCGGCGGTCCCGGACGTACGTGTCAACCAGGGTGTCCTCATCGGAGCGGAACACGGGCGTGGCCGTGGTGAAGGCGACGAAGCGCCCGTCGGCCGACACGTCGGCATTGGCGTACGCCCCGATCGTCGTGTTCGGGCGGCCGCGGTAGTCGGCGGAGACGATCTCCAGCCGGCCGGTCCGCAGGTCACGCAGCCACACGTTCGGCACCGGGTCGACGCCCACGCCCAGCGATCCGCTGTGCTCGAAGACGACGAAGCGTCCGTTGTCGGAGACCGATGGCTCGGCGCTGGTCGCGATGAAGGACCGCGGGTCGACCGGGACGTCCCGCGACAGCACGACGGTCGTGCCGCGCCGCCGGTCCCGCGCGTAGGCCAGCGAACTGGTGAACACCGGCAACGGCGGCCCCGGCACCAGCGCCTGGTCGGAGGCGAAGGCCACGACCTCGCCGTGCGCGGAGACCGACGCCTCGGAGCTGAAGGACTGGCTCTGCTCGCCCTCCGGCGTCAGGGACACCCGTTCCGTGCGGGCGGTCGCCAGGTCGCGGACGAACACGTCGCTGGTGTCGTTGGTGTCGCCGGGGATCAGGTTCGTCGAGGCCGAGTCGAAGGCGACGTACCGGCCGTCGGCGGAGATGTCGGGCCGCAACGCGCCGCGGTCGGCCAGGCCGCCGCCGGCAGCGACGGACACCAGGGTGGTCCGGCCCCGCCGGAGGTCCCGGACGAACACGTTCCACTGGTGGCTCTCGTTGCCCGGCAGGAACGAGGCGGCCGCCGACTCGAAGACGACGTACCGGCCGTCGGCCGAGATGTTGCCGGGCCGGCTCTCGGCGTCGCTGGGCACGCCGCCGGTGCCCTGCGAGACGAGCACGGTCCGCCGGGCGACGGTGTCCCGGACGAACACGTCGGTCTGATCGTTGGTGTCCCCGGCGACCAGGTCCGTCGCGGCCGAGGCGAAGACGACGTACCGGCCGTGCGCCGAGACGCCGGAGCCGGGAGTGGAGTAGCTGTCGGCCGGACCGCCGTCGCGCGCCGCCGACACCAGGCTGATTGTGCCGCGCCACGCGCTGGGCGCGGCCTGGGCACCGGGTGGCGCGCTCCCGAGCACCACCGCGGTCACGGCCACCAGGACCGTCGTACCCGTCCATCCTTTGTGCATGGTGAGACCTCCGGTCGCCGGCGTCCCTCCGACTCTCCTCTCGTGCCCGGACGGGCGCAACGCCCGCCGCGAGTTGTGGCAAGATCACCGCCAATCCTCCCGCGTCACCCCGCCAGCCAAGGGGATACCCCACGATGCTCTCGTTCCTCAGCCGGGCCCGTCTCGGCCGCCACCTGGCCGTCTCCGCCGTGGTGCCCGCCCTGGTGCTCAGCACCGGCGGCGCCGCCGTCGCGGCGACCCACACGCTCACCCTCACCGCGCTGAACCGGTCCGGCGCCAAGGTGTCGGTCTCGGCCACGGTGGTCGACCTCCTCACCAGCTCGCGGTACACGGTCCGCACCGGCAAGAAGAAGAAACTGCCCAAGGGCAACTACGCCGTGCTCGCCTCGATCACCAGCGGCGACGCGACCACGCTGGGCGGCCGGACCGTCAAGGTCTCCGGATCCGCCAAGCTGACCATCGACGCCCGCGCGGGCCGGCGGGTCAACCTCGCGGTACGCCCGGCGCCGACCGGCCTCAGCCGCAATCTCAGCGCCCGGATCTGCACCAGGACCGGCGGCGCCGACTACGACGTCGAGGCGTACGGCGACAACCTGTACGTCATCCCGAGCACCTCCAGGAAGCTCGCCTTCGCGGCGCTCGGCACCTGGAGCGACAGCTGGGGCGCGGCCGACGCGTACGCGGTGGTGCACCAGACGATCGGCGTGCCGAAGAGCCCGACCCGCACGTTCACCCGGTCGTCGCTCGGCAGCGTGTCGGTCGTGTCCCGCCTCGGCCCGGCCGGCTCCAACTACACCGACGTCGCCGTGCAGCCGATCAAGCGCGGCTGCGCCGACGACATGTACAGCGGCCTGTGGTCGGCCGACCGGCCCACCCGTCCCCAGCTGCGGCTCTCGACCGGCTCCTGGCACATCCGGTCGGGCACCTTCGCCACCACGAAGGACAACCAGACCTGGAACATCGGCTCGTACTTCGCCGAGCGGAAGATCGTCGCGGGTAAGTCGTCCTCGGTCCGCTTCTACAACGCCGCCTGGGGCCCGGGCCCGCAGCTGCCGATCACCATCCGGGGCCGGGTCATGTTCGGGCTGAACGACATGTTCACCGACCCGGGCTTCCTCCGCGACGGCAGCGAGGGCGGCGACAAGGCGCGGGCGACGCTGACCTACAAGGGCAAGACGGTCAAGACGGCCCGCGACCGGGGCTGGGAACCGGAGGGGACGACCCTCACCTACCCGGTGAAGAAGGCCGGCTGGTACACCCTCACCAACACGGCCACCCGGTACTACCCGGAGATCACCTACCCGGCCGGCATGCTGTCAACCAAGAGCGTGGTCAGCTACCGCTTCCACACCAAGCCCAAGAGCAGCGCGCTGGCCGAGGTCAACTCCGTCACGATGGTCCCGATCGGACTCAACGGCTGGAACAAGGCCCCGGCCGGCAGCACCACCAACGTCGCGCTCAAGCTGAACCGCTACGCCCAGGACCCGGACGCCAAGCGCGGCAAGAACCCGAAGCTCAAGTCGCTCAGCACCACGATGTCGGCCGACGGCGGCCGGACGTGGCGGGCGGTGAAGGTCAAGAAGATCAACGGGGTGTGGACCGCGGTGGTGCGCAATCCCGGCTCGGGGGCGGTGTCGTTGCGGGCGCGGGCCACGTACGCCAGCGGTGGGTACACGGACGTGACGATTTATCGCGCTTACGGAATCGCCTGACCCGGGCCGGAAAAGAACGGCCGATCGGATGATTTGATCATCGGCCGCCCGGCCCAAAAAGGCGATCGCGTCATCCGTTCGTGATCCTCTTAATTCGGAAAATGCCTCGGGCCCCACGAAACGCTCCATATCTTGCGAATGCGCCGGCTCCCGCGACCACCGATGACGGGAGGCCGGCCATTCGCGAGAGGACCTCAATGTTCAAGGCATTTGCCATCGGCGCCACCCTGGTCGCCTCCCTTGCCGTAACGGCCGCGCCCGCCACCGCCGCCCCGGCCCCGCCCCGGGACCACAAGATGATCGTCGATGTGGTGTCGGCCAACGGCTCCGGCTGCCCGCGAGACACCGCCGAGGTGACGCCGTCGCCGGACGGCACCGCGTTCACCGTCACCTACAGCCAGTTCACCGCGCAGGTCGGCGCCGGCACCCGGCCCGTCGACTTCCGGAAGAACTGCCAGCTCGGCGTGAACGTCCACGTGCCGCAGGGCTACACCTACGCCGTGGCCGGCACCGACTACCGCGGCTACGCCAGCCTCGCCCCCGGCGCCTTCGCCTCGCAGACGTCCTTCTACTACTTCCAGGGCGAGCGCCGGACCACCCGGATCCGGCACAACTTCTCCGGGCCCATGGACGCGAACTGGCAGCGTACCGACACCGTCGGGGTGAGCTCCCTGTCGTTCCTGCCGTGTGGCGAGGAGCGCTACCTGAACATCAACACCGAGCTGCGGGTCAACGCCGGCTGGTCCAACTCGCGTCGGACCACCAGCCTCCTGACCATGGACTCCACCGACGGCCACATCGACACCATCTACCACGTCGCCTGGAAGAAGTGCTGACCTCTTCCCTGCGGGGCTGATCGGCCGCCGACGGCACGGGCGGGGCCCCATCCGCGTTGCGGGTGGGACCCCGCCCGGCTAACCTGCCGTTCTCCGTACCGGACCGGGACCTGCAAGCGTCCCTCCGGGCAAGGAGAAGAACGCATGTCCATGCTGGCAGACATCGCCGAGGTCGTCATCGGCGTCGACACCCACAAAGACACCCACACGGCTGCGGTCCTCGACACCCGCACCGGCGCTGTGCTGGCCCGGATCACCATCAGCACCGATCCCGACGGCTACGCCGAACTCATCGCCCTGGCCGACCACCATTCAGCATTGCGGGCCTGGGCACTGGAAGGATCCAGCGGATACGGCGCCGGCCTGACCCGGCACCTCAGCCAAACCGGGGAACTGGTCGTCGAACTCGACCGGCCACAACGCCCGGCCCGCCGCGCCGGGGCGAAATCAGACCCGATCGACGCCGAACGCGCCGCCCGCGACGCCCTGGCCCGCACCCGGATGGCGCAGCCCAAGACCGGTGGGCAACGCGCCGCGCTGCAGATGCTGTTGACCGCACGCCGCGCGGCGGTCGAAGCCGGTGCTGACGCTCAGCGACAGCTGCACGCCATGGTCATCACCGCCCCGGAGGTGGTCCGGGCCCGGTTCCGGGGCCAGAGCACCCGGATCATGCTGGCCACCGCGATCAACCTGCGTCCGACCACCGCCGCAGGCGAGGTTGAGGTGTTCACCAGCCTGAACGTGCTGCGTGATCTGGCCCGCCGGGTCCGGTTCCTCGAAGCCGAGGCCGCCGTCGACGAGAAAGCCATCCGAGCCATCGTGCGCGCGTGGCGCCCGGAGCTGCTCGCGTTGACCGGGGTCGGGCCTATCGTCGCTGCGACGATGCTCGCCGCCTGGTCACACCCCGGCCGTTGCCGCAATGATGCCGCGTTCGCCATGCTCGCCGGCACCGCCCCGATCCCGGCCTCGTCCGGCAAGACGGTGCGCTACCGGCTCAACCGCTCCGGCGACCGCCAACTCAACCGCGCCTTACACACCATCGTGTTGACCAGGCTGCAAAAAGACCAACCAACCCAGGCCTACGCCGACCGACGCCGCACCCAAGGCAAAACCGACCGCGAGATCAAACGCTGCCTCAAACGCTACGTCGCCCGAGAGCTCTACCGCCTCCTCGAAACAACACCATCAACCCCTTGACGCGCCATAGGAGCGTCCGTCTGCTCCTCGACCGGCTCGCCGCCCGAGCCAGAACACCGGCCCGCAGGGCGCTACGACACCTATCCCGCGGTGCTACGCCGAGCCGGGTTCGATCCCGCCCGTACCGGTCTGCTCGGCGACTTCCCCGTGACGTACCTCGCCGTCGGCTATTCCCGCGCGGGCTTCGGTCGTGCCGAAGCGGACCTCGTGCCCTACCGGGACCGGGTCAACCGAGGCAACCCCCACGACCACCCTGCTCTACGCCCACCCCTCGACCACCGAGGCCCTGCTATTCGCCCTCGACCCGGAGCGGATACGCCGGTGGATGTACGCCAAGCGGCTCGCCGATCCTTCCCAGATCGGCAGCGCTTCCGACCTGCGTCGCTGGTTCGCCACCCATCTGGACCCCAGGGCCGGACAGGTGCCTGACTTCCCCGGCAACATCGACGAGCGGCACCCTGACTGGCCGGCCCACCAGATCTTCGGCCTTCTACACACCCTTGCCCATCAGGCCCTGCGGGCCCCGGCCGTCGACTCCGGCTAGTCGGAGACCTCCCTGTCCGAGTATCTGTTCCCGTACGAGCTGGCCCTCGCCGTCCACCCCAACGGCGCCCGAGGCGAGTCCAGCATCGGCGCGTTGCGCACCGTTCTCGAACAGAACCTCGACGCGGTCGCCAAACGGGCAGTCGACAACGACACCTGCCTGTACGACCCCAACTGCATGACCGCCAACCGCGGCGCCGACCACGGTTGCCTGCTCCTGCCGGAAACCGCCTGCCAGTGCTGGAACCGCTACCTCTCACGGGGGCACCTCTACGGCTCGCCGGAGGGAACAGCCGTTGGATACTGGGACCCGATGCTGGCCCCGGCCCCCATCTATTGACCATGCCACGCCGCGCGGGCCGCAAACGCGCCCCGCCCGAGCCGAGGCCGGAACGTTCAGCCCGGTTTACCCCGGCTACCATCAGCACGTCCGACCTCGGAAGGAGAACAGAGGGCCGAGCTGCGGCGGACATCACCTTGCGGACGACGCGCCGGCAGATGCCTGTACGACACCGGCCCGGGGACGCTATGGTCCTAATCCATACCGGCGTTGGCGGGCATAGACGGGAGGATCGCGGGTGCACACCGTCGTGGATTTGTTCTGCGGCTGCGGCGGTGGATCGATGGGCTTCCACCGGGCCGGATTCCGCACTGTCGGAGCCGTCGAGATCGACGAGGACGCCGCCACCGCATTCACCCTGAACGTTGGAATCGCGCCTATCGTCAAGGACATCCGCGACGTCCGCGGTGAGGATATCGTTGGCTCGGCCGGCTTGCGCCGCGGCGAGCTCACCCTGCTTTTCGGGTGCCCGCCCTGCCAGAGCTTCACCGTACTCCGCCGCGCCGCCAAACCCTTGGATTACGACGAGCAGCGTCGGGAACTCATATACGAGTACCTTCGACTGGTCGAGGAACTCTACCCGCGACACATTGCGTTCGAGAACGTCCCAGGACTGGTGGAGGGCCGCTGGCGCCCCTACTATGACAACTTCGAGAAGATCCTGTCAGACCTGGGCTACCGATTCGAACAGGCCGTGGTCGACGCGGCGGAGTACGGCGTCCCGCAACGACGGCGAAGGGTCCTCGTCATCGGAAGCCGCGTGACGGAACCCGAATTGCCCTATCCGACCCATAGCACCACCGGCAACAACGAAATGGGCCTGAAGAAGCGCCTACCTTTCGTCACGGTACGGGACACGATCGAATGCCTTCCGGCGCTGGCCTCGGGAGAACAGGACCCGACGGACGAATTCCATAAAGCCCGCCGACACAGTGACCTGGCCCTGCAACGCCTGGCCTCGCTGAAAGAGGGCCAGGGTCGAGCGGACCTGCCCGCCCACCTGGTTCTCGAATGCCACAAAGACCACAAGGGCCACTACGACATCTACGGCAGGATGTGGTGGGATCGGGTCGCACCCACCCTCACATCCGGTTGCACCAACGTCACGAGGGGGCGGTTCGCCCACCCCGAACAGCATCGCGCCATCACGCTGCGCGAGGCGATGCTTCTGCAGACCTTCGACGAAGGCGCGCGGCTTCACGGCGGCGTAGAGAAGATGGCCCTGCAGGCCGGAAACGCCGTTCCCAGTCTGCTCGCCGAACACATTGGCAAGACGATCAAGACGATGGAGCGCCGTTCACGTCAATCCACGCGCCCGGCGGACGGGCTTGAGGCCGAGAGCTAGGCGACGCGACAGTACGCACGCCTTTACGGACTCGGCCATGGCGTCGGGCTCCTCATGCGACCAGAACCGAAGAACCACCCACCCGAGAGCGGAAAGGTGGGCAGAGGTTTCGGCGTCCCGACTACGGTTTCCGTCCAGTTTCCGGGACCACCAGTCCCGATTCGCTTTAGGCGTCATGCCGTGATCTGGGCAACCGTGCCAGAAACATCCGTCGACAAAGACCGCGACCCGTACCCGCGTGAACGATATGTCGACGGTCCGACGCGGCATCCCCGTTACCCGTTCATGCACGCGATATCGGAGGCCGCTGGCGAACAGCAACCGGCGCAGCGCCAGTTCCGGTGTCGTATCTTTGCGCGGCAACCGGCTCATCCGCTCGGACACCTGGGCGGAAGACGCAACCATGGCGGGCGGCGTCTGGGTTTCCTGCAACTCAGTGCGGTTCATCCACACGGATCTGCCTCAGTATCGACCTCTCTGCCTGACACAACTTTACCCCCCGGGTCTCGCCGCAACGGATCGGAGCAGGCACGAAGAACCACCCATTGCCGCGCCGAACTGGGACCCTCGGACAGTTGGCCATGACGAGTTCCCGCACACCACCGACTCCGATCCCATGCCTCGATGGGGTCACTGCGCCCAGACTGCTTCCGGTGCGATCTTGATGCACAACACCTGCCGGTGTGATCTTCAAACGGCGGCTGCCTCAGTTCCGAGGGGCACAGGCTGGGAGGCGCTCGGAGACCCGTTGTCACTGATGGGCGGCTGTGATCACAGTTGGGCACGGATAGCCAGCCGGCCCGCCAGCGTGTGATCGCCCTGCTCCGAATGCGCTCCGCCGGCCGGATCATCCCGTAGACGGCACCCCTGGTCACGGTGGGCCATTGCCAGGTACCGGTGGTCACCGCTGGTCAGCAGTGAGTCGGGTGACATACCCATCGCGCCATCGTAGCTCGGGGTATAGAGCAACGGTTTCCTAATGCCGACAGCCGTCGGGGCTCGTGGACTACCTGCAGGAACACCATTTGAGGGCGCCACATTGCAGGCCCATCGCTCGACGTCTGCACCGTGGGTCGAGCGATCGACGGTCTGACTGACTGCCAGGGTGGGGTCGATCCGGTCCCCGGCATGAAGGGCCCAACATCGTCATCCAGATGCCGAATCGCGTCGTGAGCGGCCCCGACGCAATCCCCTTGGACAGGTGTTGTGACGATCACCTGAAGCCACCCCCGGCGGGCGATATCAGTGGCCTAAATCGTTGTCCACGATCGCGTCGTCGGGGCGGTCCTTGCGGCGCACGGTGAAGGCGATGCGACCAGCTGGCGCGGACCCCAGCGGGAGGGCGTACGAGAAGAGCGTCGCGATATTCTTCGGGTCTGTCGGGTTGGGCAGCTTGTTTGGGTCGGTCCTGCCCTGTGCATCATGGAACCGCACGGAGGTGCTGTCGCCAGCAAATGTGAGCAAGAACGCTCCACGGGTGGCAACCTTGAGCTCCTTGACGTGGCTGAATTCGGGCAACTCGAGTGCCGATGCGATCTCACCATTCTGGTCAACGGTTTCGGCGTCGATCCCCCCGGAGATCGCCACCAGCGCATCGCGTTGGCGTGTCGAAGAACCCGAGAACTGCCAAGGACGGTCTGTTCGACGGAAACGCCGAATAATCCTGAGGTCTCTGCCAGCGACGGTTCTGGTCGGCAGTGAGTCAAGCTCGGGCACAATGATAGCCCAATCCTTGAGGGTGCCCTCTGTGATTGCCTTGCACATGAATGCGAGATACGGACCGAACTTGAAGTTGCTCGCCCATCTAAATTTGCGGATGATGTCAATGAGAACCTCAGCACTGACTACTCCGTAGCGAGCGTTCCAGGGTCGGGGCAGGCCGGCCTCGTTGATGTAGAAGAACTGGCCCTTGGTGTCGGCAGCGTCGAGCAACGGCTGAACGGCCTCGAAGTGATCCTCATTCACCTTGTTGTCGTGGTCGCCGTGTTGGTTGAAGTCGACGACCTTGCCGCCCTCGCCCTGCTCGGTGAGCTCAGCGTTGTACATCTTGTTGCTGCTGGTCGGCTTGAGGTACGGCAGGCTCTGGAAGACCAGCGGAGGTACATCCATCGGGCGTACGAGCGGCCGGCCGTCCTCGTCGAAACCCTGGAAGCGGCGGAGTTCCTGACGGAAGTCCTCCTCATCACGGACGATTGCCTCGAACGACTTGTACAGGTCGATGACGGTCTTTCTCGGCCCGGGCACATTCCGGCCGATATACAGCCGTACCAGGTCGCCGTAGTGCAGCCGGTATCCGAACCAGCGGCCCATCTGCATGAGTGTGTCGGCCGCGACCGTGCGTCGAGTGTAGTAAGAGACCGTCAGGCCCTCTACGGTGAAACCGCGAGAGAGCTTGGTGCCGCCGACGAGGATCTTCCAGACGTTGCCGGACTGGAAGTTGATATCGGCCTGGAGGTAGTCCTTCTCTGCGACGCCGTTGACGATAACGACGGGATTGACGCCTTCCTGGATTCTGTCCACGGCGTGGCCGATGTGAGGGATCAGGTCGCCGAACCTGGAGATGCCCGGTTCCTCGGGGACGCGAGCCTCCGTCACCGGTCGGAAATCTGTGTTCCACAGATCCTGGAGACGCTTGAGCCCCATGGGGAGGTCGTAACCCGCCGATGCCCAGACCCGACGAATGTCGCCGGCGAGCCATGCGTGCTCGGTCGTCTTGACTGATTGGTGGACTAGCATCGTGTGGTGCGGGAAGAGTTTAGGCTTGTTGAGTAATGCGGCCCGGTGCAGTTTGATTGCACCCGATAGCACGTACGCGTCCAGGGCCGCGAGCAGTTCAGTGTTGCGGGCCTCGGTGTCGTCCGAACCCGCAAGAAGTGAACGGACGTAAGCCTTCTCGTTCGAGTTTGCGTAGGTCCTCTCCTCGGCCTCTTCGCCCTCTTCCCCTGACATATCCCGTTGGAGGTCGTGGAAGGCCCCGCCGCCCATGTATCCCGGGGGCGGTTGGAGGCTAACGATGAAGTCTTTCGGAAAGATGTCCGCGGAATCCTCAGGGTCAACGAACACATTCGCGAACGGCGTTGCGGTGTAGCCCACGTACTGGGCACGTCGGATCTCGCTGAGAAGCTGTGCGATCAGGCGGTTGATCGCGGTGCGTTCCTTCTCCTCCGGCGAGTCCTTCTTCGGCCGAGTCGTGTTGATCGATGCCTGGTCGGCCTCGTCGTCGATGATGAGCGCGGGAATCTCGCCTAGGTCGGTTTTCACCGACTGGAGGTCGTGAACCAGCTTCTTCAGCACCGTCGAGTTTTTCTTCACGACGGCGATCCGAATATCCGGCCGGTAGAGGTTCTGTGGGTCGTACAGCGGTCGAGCAGGGTCGACGAGATGGTCGGTTTGGCGAAAGTCGAGATAGCCTAGTCCGGCCTTGAGCAGCTTGTAATCGTCCTTTGCCCCAGTGAGCCGGCGGATGCCGGGCATTCCTAGCTCCTTCGGGTCCTTGCCGTAGGAGACAAAGTTGCCCTCAGCCCAGTCGACGTCCCCGTCGCCGATGTAGTCGACGGAAGCTGTGAGTTCACGGTTGTTACGGTCCACGCCACCAAGGATGTTTTCCTCACCGATGAGTTCCATGTCGACGCGACGCTGGGTCTGTCCACGAAGAAGCTCGATGGTGCCGGTGAGAACGACGACCAGCTTGTACCCGGCGTCGATCGCCTTGGCAATCACCCCTGTGAAGTTTGCGGTCTTGCCGGACTGTACGTGACCAACGACCAGTCCCTTTGACTGATAGGGGTCCTCCCGAGTGGGGTCCGCGAGACGCTTCACAACCTCATCTGTGGTGCGGTTGAGCTCGCTGATCGCGTCAGCGTCCCAGCCCTTCGCCTCGAGCACGCCTCGGTACCCGTCCCAGTAGAACGAGCGATCCGGCTTGACCTCGTACCAGGGGTCCCAGTCGGCCGGCTTACCGGAGATCACGACGGCGCCGGAGAGATTTACCTGGAAGGCGTGGTTGATCGTAAGCTGCGCCTCGTCGGAGAAGCCGAGAGCGCCGAGGATAGCGTCCCGTCGCTCTTGCGAGTACGCATTAGTGCCGGCAACCCAGGTCGGGTCGCGCACGGCGTCCCACTTGGAGAGCTGGATGTGAAATTCATAGCGCGCGGGGCTGTTGACGTCGGTCGAGGTAACCGCAGCGACCAGGTCCTTCTCAGAGTAGTTGTCGGACACACCTGCGTCCTCCAGCTCGAACCGGACGCGTTTAAGCATCGGCTTGGGCTCACTCTTGGTCATGCTGCGCACGACGCTCACGATCGCGTCGGTGTACTGGTCGGTCACGTCAAGCCTCCTGCGAGGGAGTACTGATGAATCCGCTAAGCGGCTCGCCCGGGTCTCCCGGCGTGCGCGAGGAGACGTCCACACGGTAGCTCACGGCACTGACAAGATTGCTATGCGGAACGATGGCGTGAAGGCGACTGGGCGTGACTGCGGGGAAGTCCTCGTCCACCAGGTAGGCCGCTGGCGTCGTGCGAAAGATGTACGACGTCGGGTACATCGCAGCGTCGTCGTCTTCCCATCCTGCCGACATCAGATAGGTGATGAACCGGTCCCGAGTCGTAGTGAGCCGCTCGCGGATCTCCTGGATCAGTTCTGGGAGAGCGATGCCGTTGGGATCGCCACCGGCCCGCGTAATTTGGATGGATACCAGCCAGAGGGGCCTGCCCGGGCTCGGTTCGAGCTGCCCGGCTCCGTGGATCACATGCATCCGCGACTCGCCGAGAGTGGTTTTGACCTCGACATCGAACGCCGGGAAAGCATAGTCCCGTTCTTCAGCGAGCGGACCCAGCCACCAGTCGATGATCGTGTACTCGTCGTAGGCGTCCAACAGCGCCCGGAACAGCAGGAGCTCGCCGACCAACCCGATCTGCTTTTCCTCCGAGATTCGCGGCTTGGCTGCGAGCAGGGCTTTCATGTTCGTCATCGCCGCCGATGTTGCCGCTGCAAAGGTCGCGCCACCGTGCATCGCCTGGACGACGGAGAGCATCAGACCGTACGCCTCGACGAACATGTTGCGCGCATCGACCGTGAAGCGGGCCCAATCTTGGCCGTTGTGCGTCTCGAGTCCGGTGCTGACGCGCTTCAGCTCAGCCGTGTCCTGGACCATGCCGGTGTGTGGTGTCAGCAGTGAGATCTTTTGTCCGGGGCCGTCGATCCTGATGATGACGTCCGGGGATGCGCTGACACGATGGGCAGTCGTTGTCCCGCTGCGGAAGTACTTCTCCAGGGTGTCCGGATTCAGTTCTGACAACGGCTCGTTCATGGTCGACCGTCTCTCTCCTTGCGCGTTTGTGCCTGGATCGCGGCCAGCAGGATGGCCTGCCACGCCGTGCTCTCGCGCTTCTTTCTTGCGCCGCTACCGGTGCCGACGAAGTGGTCCGCCAGGAGCAGGAGTAAGAGGCCCTTGAACAATGGCGCGTCGTTGATGTCCAGGCTCTGGCGCCCGGCGATAACGGAGCGGTATCTCGCATTCAGGACGAGCCGGTGCCTCTCGACGTCGATGTCGTAAACCTGATCATCGGGAAGGAGACTCCACCTGATGTCGATCGGAGTCGCGTCGTTCGGTTCGGTATATGTGGCGAACGTGTCCTTCACCTGGCCGGGAAGTCCATCACCTGGGATCGGCGCCTCGATGGGTGAGGCGACCCGCTGCCGAGCGAACCTGGCAGCGTGCTTCGCGTCTTCCCGGAACGCCGCGAGCGCCTTCCCGTCGCCGGCGCGGGCGAAGGCGCCGCGCAGTTCGTCGTCGAATGTGGTGCCGATCTTCTCGGGGTTGATCGTTACGTGGCTTTCCATATCCACCGTCAGGTCAAAGGCAACCCGCGCAAAGACGAGGTCGGCATGAGGAGTCGCCAAGCCGTTCCATCCGCCCGCTTGGAGCAGCCGATCGTTGCGGTAGATGTAGAGCCCTTGGGACTCGCTCGCCGACCGTCCGCCTTGCACGAAGCCCAGTCCTTTGTCCCAATGAGGCCAGATATGCAGGTGTGCGGTCCCGGCGGCGTCACCGACCACCACTCGAACGTCCTTGGGGTAGCCCGAGTGTCCCAGACTGCGATAGTCGAACGGGTCGATGGCGGTGACCTGTCGTGGTGGACCGCCGATGCCCAGCCCTACGTCGAAGGTCTGAACCTTAATCGACAGGTCGCCCCGCTCCACGATCCGGTGCATGACGAGCCCGAGGTGATTGACCAGCTCTTGGGTGGTCCTGCTCGTCCAAGCTCTCTGCTCGTCTTCGCTCGATGAGGTGAGGAACGTCTGTACACCCTCCCATTCGACGATCGTTCCGGTGTCGATTGCGAACTCGACGTTGGCGTTGGCGAGACGCTCGCCGGCGTCGACGGTGGAGAACTCCTCGACCACGGGCCCGGTGTCGATCGTCTCCCGGCGCAGTCGTCGTCCGACCGGCGGTGAGCCGTAGCGCTTCGACCACACCACCAGTGTGTTCGCTTGGCTGAGCGATGCCGCCTTGAGTCCGATGCCGAAGTGCCCTAGATCGCGGCCTTTGTACTCCCGCTTCTTGGCATAGGTCATCGCGTCGTCGATGCCCGCCGAATCCATCCCAGAGGCGTTGTCGATGACCTGCAGGCCGACCGGGCGTGCACCGTCCATCAGAAACCTGATCATGACGTGGCTAGCGCCGGCATCGATGCTGTTGTCCACGACGTCTGCCACGGCAGTGACCAGTGTGTGGTGGCGGCCGATGGCCGACGTGATCGATGGATCGGGAGGGACGACTCGCGAACCGACGGGCTGGGGTATGGACGCCGAGCCCATTACAGATCCTTGAATGCGCCGTGCGTAAGCCCGAGGTCTTCAGAGTTCTGCTTCACAGCTCGAACAGTGTTCTCGTCGAACCCAACTGCTTTCTGTGCATCCACAGTCAGGGTGATGTCTAGGACGTCGGGGTTGGCGTTGCGCAGAAGCTCTAGGACCTCTTGAGCGATCGTCTGCAGCTTGGTGGTCATGTCTCCGCCGGGATCGACGATGTGCCTGAGCGAGTATGTGGCGTTGGCGATGATCTTGCGTGGGGCAGGCGTGGGCGCAGGACCGGGTGTATTTGTAAAGCCGGGACCGGCACCAGGACTAGGAGTGGGTGCCGGCCCAGGTTCAGGCTCAGGCTTCACCCGCTCACGCTGCCGCTGCGTGATCGCGAGGTCGGGGCGTACGACAAGCGTCTTGTCGTCGAACGGTCCGAACTCCGTGTCTTCCAGCGGGACGGCCAACCCGAGGAAGTCGCCCGTCGCCGAGTCGAAACCGGTCGCCAGGGCAACCCCCGCGTCCGCGAAGGCCGCGTCCAGGAGCGACTCCTCGAGAGCCCTGACGAGGACGGACTTGTCCCGCAGCCGGTGCAGGTACGGGTAGCGACAGAAGTAGGCCCACAATTCGGTGAAGCTGATGAAACCGCGGGTCCACCGAGCTCGTAGGAAATCTTCGATGTCCAACCTAACGACGCGGTTCGCGATGTAGGAGTGGGCGGCGTCGACTGAGGCAAGCTTGACGCCGATGCGCTTGGTGAGGTTCTTCTCCTGCCCGTCTGCGCGTACTTGTCCGACGACGAACGGCGCCTGCGGGTCGTCCTGCACTGCGTGCAGCCCCCAGATCCAGGTATGCGCCAGGCGATCGTCGACCGTTCGGTTCGCGGTCTCCAGCATCGACTGCGCTTGCGCCGCAGCGGACTGGGTCAGGTCGAGTCGTGCGGTTTCACCGAAGATCGATTTCCAGGCCAGATACGAACGGACCGCCGACTCGAGCGTGCCCCACTGTTTATCGTCCGCGGCGACCGCGACGATCGTGTTCACATTCGTGCGTGGGGCATTACCGCGCTGTCGCAGCAAGTCGTGCACCCACTTAGAGGCACTGGATTCCTTGTCCTTGCCGTTGTGTGTGTACTGCGGCGGCACCACGACCAGGCGCAGGTAGTCGGCCTCATCAACGTCGGAAGAGGACTCGGGGTGCAGAACCTCGGCGATGACGTCAGTGGAGCCCTTGAACACCCGGCGGAGCCGGGTCGCTACCTCGCCGTTTACGGCCGGAGTCGACAGCTGCGCCGCACGCTCGGCGGCGAGCCGGTTGAGCGAGGGTTGGGTGTCATACCAGTAACGTCCATCCTCCGTGTAGTAATGCGAGGACTTCTCCTGGAGCCCGTCCAGCGCCGATCCGATGTTGCCCAGAACATCGCCGGGCATGGCGATGCCTAGGGCGATGCTCTTGCGGTCCCTGCCCTTGAGCGCAGCGTCAAGCGTAGGCGTAGCTTCGATGAAGATCGCCCGGGCGGTACGGAGAGCGAGTGACCGGTCCTTCAGCACAGGGCGCTCTGCGTCGACGGTACGGGCGACGGCGTTCTCACCGTCGATCTCGGCCTGGATGATCGCGTCCCATGCGTTGCCGACGTATTGCACGATCTCCGACCGTACAGGCTGAGCATCGAGCGGAACGGAGCCCGCCATGATCAACGGTGAAGGATCCTGACGCTGGTAGAGCTGGTGGATCACGTGGCTCATGAGACGAAGCACGCCCCGCGTGCGCTGGAACTTCTCCAGCGTCGACCAGTCGGAGTAGAGCCGGTCCAGCAGCTCAGGGTGGATCGGGTAGGCCGCCTTGATCCTCGACTCGTACTCGAACTCCCCGACCCCTGTGGGGAACTCCTTCTGGTGGTGGCGGTAGTAGTCGGTGAACCGCCGCGCCGCGGCCGCGATGGACGAGAGCGCCTTCGCGTCCGGTTCCACGAACAATCGGCGGCGGACGATCTCATACGACTCGTCACGTGTCGCGGGCGTCCACTGGTAAGCCACTCGGCGGATCACGTTGTCCAGGCGCTCCAGGGCGTCGCGGCCGCGCTGGCCGCCCACCTCCAGGTCGCTGGCCTTGCTCGCGTGGGCTTCGCGTCCCTCACCGGCCCCGGGGCTCTTGCCTTCGCTCGCCGGCACGGAGACGAGCAGCAGGGTACCGGGCACGTTCTCGGCCGCAAGTGTTAGCGCCTGGGCGAAGGTGAACTGAGTCTCGAACAGGCCCGCGGCCACTCGAAGCGCGTGGGGGCCGTTGTTGTCATAGTCGTCCGGGAGTTGGCGGGCGTATGCGACCCACTCGTCGATCAGCACGACGGCCGGCCCGAACCTGGCGAACAGGTCGCGCAGGAGGTTCCCGGGATTGGTGCCGGTCCTGTCGGCCTCGGCGACGATCTCGTACCCCTCCGCGCCACCGAGTTGCCAGGCAAGTTCGCCCCATAAGGTGTTGACCACGGTGCCGTCGGGCTTCTTCGACGGCGTACCCGGCGGGATCTCGTTGCCTACAAGTGCGGCCTTGCGCACCGGCCGGCCGAGCACCTCGGCGTGCTCGTCGGCGAACAACTCCTGCACGCCTTGCGGGAACTCGTGCAGCGCTCGACCGGAAAACAGATGCCACACCGCAAGCATCGAGTGGGTCTTGCCACCGCCGAACGTGGTCTGCAGGTTAATGACCGGATTGGCCGACTTCGACCCGGAGATCCGGTCCACCGCCCGGCGCAGAAGCTCCTTGAGCCCGTCGGTGAGGTAGGTGCGTCGGAAGAATTCGACCGGATCCTGGTACTCACCGGCGGCGTTCCGCTGTACCGCAACCGAGTACAGGTCGGCGGCGAACTCGGCATTGTTGTACCGTCCCGACGCCACGTCCGGGTGCGGCTTGAGCACTTCGCGCCACGCCGGCAGCTCCGCATCCGGTGTGCCGGGCAGAGCGATCGCCTCGCGCACCGCCTTGCGCGTCTGCTGCTCGAAGCTTCCGCGCAGGATGTCGAGCCGGGAGGTACGGACCGCATCGGCCTCACGCACCGCTCCGATCGCTCGCATCACCCGCTCGATCGTGTCCAGCGCGCGGACCGCGTCGTCGGGGGAAAAGGGCTTGAAGTGCGCGACGTCGTTGCGCACGCTGCGCAGCTCGCCCACGAACCCCTGCTCGCCCCTCGACAGGTGGTCGTTGAAGAGATACCCAAGCGAGGACATCGGCTCGGTGATGATCCGGAACTGGTCCTGCGGGTCAGTACGCGAGTAGGACTTGCCCTGAACGCCCTTATCTTTATCCTTCGCCGCGAGGAGCACCGTCCAGTCCTTGCCCGCCGGCACGTACTTCGCAGTGACCTGCTCGATGTACGGATCGAGGACCGCGGACAGCGACTCGAGCGCCGTGCGCACAACCTCGATGTTGCTCTTCGCCATCAGCCCTCATTCCCGAAGTCGAGCTCGGTCTGCACTTCAGACCGAACCTGCACGCGGCTCGCGGCCTCGGTCAGATCTGTCCACGACCCACCGACGAGGTTGAAGAGTCGTGCGTCGTCTGTGCGGGAAGTCTTGGTCATTTCGTACAGCCGGTACGCCAACCGCTGCACGGCCTCGACGTCGATCTCGGGTCGCGTGGCCGCCAGGGACATGAGCCTCGCCGCGGGCTCCAGCCCGCCGTCCTCGGCCGAGAGCACCCGGCCGAGATGGCACATCACCTCCCAGACCGAGATCCGGGCATCGGTGAGCGGGTTCCACGTCGGCGGCAGGTCCGCTGGCGCTAAAAGCTGCACAATGCCCTCGCCCTGCGTCAGTACGCCCGAATCAGCGACACCGCGCACCGACGTGTCGTAGGAACGAGCGAGCAGGTCGGCTGCCCCGAACGGACCCCTGCCCCAGCCGTATTGCTCGTACCACTTCAGGCAGAAGCGGGTATCGGGATCGAGGTCGCCCTCACCCTCGGCGAGCACCTCGTCGAGGGCCTGGTTGATCAGCCGGAGCGCGGCCTTCACGTTCATGTCGCTGCCGTCGTTTTCTACAACCCGCGTGAATCGGGAGAACACCGCCATGCCGGGGCCGATCGTGGCTTGCGTGAGGTCCACCGGCGCGACGGAACCCTGACGCAGATTCTCCAGCGCGTCGGGCAGTTCGCGCCGCATAGCAGCGAGGAATCCCCGCCGAGTCGTCTGACCCGCCGTCTCGTGACGCGGGCGGAGCACGAGGACGATCGACGAGGCCAGAGCATTCGTGCCTACGGCGATCATTCGACCGCTGCGCTCAGATCGCACTGGCCAGGTGGCGGTGATCGCCCAGCCCTCGCGGATCATTCCCTCCAGGATCGTGGCCCAGCCTGTACTGGTGATGCCTTCAGCCTGTAGTTCGGACTGCTTGAACGCGTAGTAGACCGTAACCGGATAGTCCTCGGATGCATGCTTCCGAGCCCGCGCGAAGACGTGCTCGAATCCGATCTCGAAGAACTTCTCCGCACCGTCGCGACCACCGTGGCGGTATGGGTTGGCGACCAGTTCCTCAGCCTTCGGAACCAGCATCGAGGCGAAGAGTTCAGGATGGACGTCCCGCAGCGAACGCCGTAGCCAGACGTAAAAGAAGTCGGAGAGGTCCGAATAGCCAATGTTATCGTAATACGGCGGATCGGTCGAGACGACAACACCCGTAAAGTCTCGCGTGGCGGCGTCCGCCTGCTCCGCATCGGCACCGACCGTCGGATCCACTCGTTCGAGAACGGCGACTATCCCAGGGATCGTGTTGCTGAAGTCGCCAGCAGTGCCCGACAGGGGATTCGCCTCGGCGTAGTCCCATACCATGGGAAGCGCCTGCCGCGCAAATGTTGATCGTGTCGCACCTGTGCCGTGACTCGATCGCCACGAGACCAGTGATGAGTGATCGTCAGCCGTGTTCGACACAGCCATGCCGAGGTAGGTGGCGACTGCGTCGGCGTACGCCTCGGCGCCGGTGCCTCCGTCGGGGAGACGAACACCCGACGGGAGCCCCGCGGCGACGGCGTCCTTCAGCACCTTCTCCCGCGCCTCGCCCACGAGATCGCTGAACGTCGTCAGCGCCACCAGCTGCCGATTGGTGAACAGGTCCGAAAACTTCGTCAGGCCGTACTGAGGCGGCGAAAACCAGCGCGGGTTCTCAGCGACCTTACCGCCGGGCAGACTATCGGGTGCCCGTACGCCAGCGGCGGCGATGTGGTCCGGCGCAGCTGGTACGTAGATGCGTCGTCGGTTTCCCTCCGCAACGATAGCGAGCAGCCGGGTCCCGTATCCTTGCGCGAGTGCGCTGCTTCGGATCTCTGCGAGCGGGCTGAACGACTCGCAAGCGACGCAGGTGGCGCCGCGCGCCGCCGTCATCGTGCCATCATTGTGTGTAGTCGGGCCCTTCTTGGGCTCATGTCCGATCGTAAACTCGACACGGCGCCCGCTTGGGGCGTTGGAATCGTCGACCACTGTCGCGACGACGTACGCCTCCTTGCCCTTCTTTTTGCTGAGCCACCAGGAGCGGACCAGGGGCATCTCGATGCCGCAGGCCGGGTTGGGGCAGGTGACGGTGCGAGCCCAAATCCAGGCAATCGTGGTCGCCTTGGTCTTTTTCTTGGTCTTCTCGTCGAGGATGGTCGCGTCGGGGTAGAGGTCACCGATGTGCTCCTTGGCCTGCTCGCGCATCCAAGCGCCGTAGCGGCGTACGTCCTCGGCCAGGCCTGTTGCGCGCGGCCACACGCCGAGCCTGGTCTCGGCCGCTCCCGGGAAGACCGGCGGCTTGCCGGCGAACTTCGGTGGGATCTCGATGAGCGCCTTGTTGATGAGCACGGCTACCGGGTTGAGGTCGGAGGCGTGTGCCTCGAGGCCAAGCCGCTGTGCCTCGAGCGGAATGGTGCCGCCGCCGGCGAACGGGTCGAGGATCGCCGGCGGCTTGCCACCGGTGGACTTGAGGATCTCCTCGTGCGCCTGGCGCAGCAGGGTCTCGTTGTTGACGTTCTCCCACTTGACCAGTCGCCGGATGATCCCGTGCAGCCGCTCACGCTCGACCTTTTGTTGCTCCTCAGTCAGCTCGGGGTTCGACGAGGGATCGTCGACGAGCTGCGCGAAGAGCACGGCGCGTGCTGCAGCGAGCGGTCGGCGCGCCCACCACAGGTGGAGCGTCGAAGGGTGGCCGTGGCGGATCGACTTCTCCCGGGCGGACTCGGCGTTGATGTCCTCCAACGGGATTGACACCTCGATCAGCTTCTTGCGGATCCGGGCGTCGGGCGTCGTCGTCATGCGTTTTGACTCCTGTGGTGGCTCGGCTGCTCTGATGCTAGTTGCCACCTCCGAAGGTCGCTCGGAGTTGGGCGGTGAGGACGGCGCGCTTTCGTGGAGCCGCGCGGCGCCCGGCTATATGTTGTCCCCGCGCTCCGAGGCCTCCGTTGCGCGCCTCTTTTGGGCGGGGCCCGTGCAAATCGTGGATCGTCCCTGTCGTCGGACGTGCACGAGTAGTTCGTCCGCGGTCTGAACCAGCCCTTCTTCATTCCAGACGACCACTACCGAACCTCGCGTTAATTCAAGTGACACCCCGCAACGAAAAAATTCTCACGGTGGCCCCACTCCCCCCAACTGGGCCATCGGTGCGGTCGATCGTATCCATATCAACGCAAACAGCGGTATCCGCACATACGGTTTTCCTACATCGATCATCAGCCCAAGCGAGCCCACGAATGGTGGAATCGCCGCTGGCAAAGCCGGGTCAGGTCTCGGCGCCTCCGCGGGAGTAGAGAGGGCTTCCTGTCACCGCCGCAGGGAACCCTCCTGCCCGCTGCGACCATCCAACTATCGGACGGTCGGACGGTCTAGAGCCGCCAGCGGACGGGATCGCTCGACGAGGCTGCAGCAACGTTGCCACTGCTCATGAGCTTTACCTGTGCTCCTACATTCATTCGGGCCCTAATCTTCTGCTTCGGCAGTGAGGCCGAGTCGGCGTCATGCCCGTGTTCCTGTGATCGCTGTGCGGATGCCGTGTACTGCACCTAACGACATGCACCATAAGCGGCATTCCGGGGCAAGCGCCGCGGTAGGCGAATCGGTTGGAGGAGTCGGGCGCTCGGGTCTCGCTGTACGGTCAGGCTCCGAGGTGCTGCCTTCTGAGCACCAGGCGCCGGTGCCAGTCCAGGTGCTGCTCGGCCGACGTGACAGTGCCAGGACGGGCTTGCACGGAGCTGCCGTGGAGGTAGCACAGCGGCCCGGGCGGCCGTGGTGCGCGAGGTGTAGCTGGCGGACACCAGGATCCGCACGTCCGGGTCCAGGCCGAGGGCGCCCCCGTCAAACAGCTTGTGGTGCAGGGCGCACAGCGCCAGCCCGTTGTCCGGCTCGTCCCGACCGTCGAGTGCGAACCAGGGTACGTGTGCGGCGTCGATGCCGACGTCGCGCCGAGGATCTGGCCGTCAAAGCCGCAGAACGCGCACTGCCGATCCCACGCCTGGATGATCGCCGCCGATTCGCGCACCGCGGGCGGCCGTTGCGCGCCCCGCAAGGCTCCGCCGGGACGGCCCGGAGGCCCGGTCGGCGCTGGCCGATCGCGGCGACGTGTGCCTCAGGTCGATCACTCGGCCCGGCAGGGTGGCTTGATCTGCTTCGGCGGCCTGGTCGGCGCGTGGATCGTCTTCCTCGCGGCTATGGCGTTTCCTGCGCGCGCTCCTGAACCACCACGGGTAGGCCGCCACGATGGCCCTGGGGCACTCCGCAGCGACCGGTGTGGAAGTGCTAGGTGTACTGGCCAGGCACGTTGGTCGAGATCGTGTGACGAATCGGTCTGAGCGCAGATCTTGAATAGAGAGGACCTCCTGTCGTGGAGTGGAGCTGCTGAAGGCGACCACACCACAGACCAGGAGGTCCTCGTGTCACACGCTAACGCAGCGCTGACCCCACGCGCGCGGCTGCGTCTGGCCCGGCTGATCGTCGAGCAGGGCTGGCCGATCGCGCGCGCCGCGCAACGCTATGACGTGGCCTGGCCGACCGCGAAACGCTGGGCGCAGCGTTACCGTGAACTCGGCGCGGCCGGTATGCGCGACCGTTCGTCTCGGCCGGCGTCACAGCCGAACCGCACTCCGCAGCCGGCGGTCCGCAAGATCGTGCACCTGCGCTTGAAGCACCGTCTGGGTTCGGTCGAAACTCGGCAACATCCCCGACGGCGGCGGCTGGCGCTACCTCGGCCGCGCCCAAGGCAAAAAGAACCGGAACACCACCGCTGACGCCCGGCGCAACAAGTACCGCCAACCCGTGCCGGGCACCGCGTTCGTCCACACCGTCATCGACGACCACTCCCGCGTGGCTTACGCCGAAATCCACGACGACGAGACCGCCGCCACCGCGGTCACCGTACTGCGCAACGCCGTCGCCTGGTTCGCCGAGCGTGGTGTCAGCACCCAACGCGTGCTGTCCGACAACGGCAGCTGCTACCGCAGCCACGCCTGGCGCGATGCCTGCACCCAACTCGGTATCACCGCGAAAAAGACCCGCGCCTACCGGCCGCAGACCAACGGCAAGATCGAGCGCTTCCACCGCACCATGACCCAAGGCCGGGCCTTCAAAAAGATGTACTCCAGCGAGTCAGCCCGCCGCAGAGCACTACCAGCCTGGCTGCACGAATACAACCATCACAGACCACACACCGCCATCGGCAAGCAGCCACCCATCACCCGCTTAACCAACCTGCCTGGGCAGTACACCTAGGCCGGCGTACGACGTCCTCGTACGCCGACATGCCTTGCGGTTGACGTTGTTGCTGGCCTGGTGTAGTTGACACTGGTCGGGTGCAGTTGCTGATCGCGCGAAACCCGGATCCGGAGTCCCGGCTGCCCTACCTGTTGCGGGTTCCGCTCGGCGCCGGGCTGGTGTTCCGGACCGCGGGGACCTGGCCGCGGACCAACGCGTTGTACTGCTACCTGGTGCCCGAAAGCGAGTGGCCCGCAGCGCCGGAGATCGTCGAGCAGGTGCCGGTGCGCTCGTGTGTGCGCCGGGGCGCGGCCATCGACCTGGTGCTGGACCGGGGCCGGGAGAATAGGTCGCAGTTGGTGTTCACCACCGCCCGCGGCTGCGAGGCGGTGTTCTGGCAGTCGGCGCGGACGCGGAAGCAGGCGCGGCCGAACGTGCGGACACCGACCGCGCGGGCGGCCGGCATCGCCGAGCTGGAGATCGTGGTCGACTCCCACGAGCAGTACCCGTACCGGTTCGCGGGCCAGCAGGTCCGTACCGTCCGTCGGGCTCTGCCGTGCGGCGACTACGGCCTGACCCTGGGTGGGCGGCTGGTCGCGGCGGTCGAGCGCAAGTCGATGGTGGATCTGGTGGCCAGTCTGACCGGCGGCAAGCTGCGGTACGCGCTGGCCGACCTGGCGGCGTTGCCCCGCGCCGCGCTGGTGGTGGAGGACCGCTACTCGCAGATCTTCGCCCAGCAGCGGGTCCGCCCCGCGGTGGTGGCCGACGGCCTGGCGCCGTTCCGCGCGGGCGTGGTCGCGGCGTGGGGGCCGTTCGTCGCGGGCTGCGGCGACGACCTCGGCGCCGAGTTGGTCGATGACCCAGTGGTACGGGTAGGAGCCGCCGTCGGCGCGCTGGGGCCAGAACCGGGCGACCAGCCGTAGTTGGTACAGGGTGCGCAGGCGGCGCTGGCAGAAGTCGAGGGACGGGAACAGGGCGTGGGCGAGTTGGAAGGTGGTCAGGACGCCGTGGTCGTAGAACCAGCCGAGAAGGATCCGGTCGCGGGCGGTGAGCTGGGACTGCACGCGCAGGACGGGATCATCCATGGCGTCCTCCCGGGGGAAGACCCGAATAGTCGAAGGGTCTGTCGGAGGACACGGCTGCCCCGGCGACAGGCGGGTTGACCAGGGTTGTGAGACGGTCCTGCGGGTCGGTTCGGGGGTCAGGTTGAAGACTGACGTTAACGCTGACGGCAACACTGACGCCTGAACGGACGTCGAGACGGTCGATGGCCGGGATGCTGGTCGCACGAGAGTTCTCCTCAACGGAAGCTGCTTGACGGCGAAGACGTCCGTGACGAGTCGGCGGTTCTCCCGCGCCTCCCCCAAGATGGAGCGCGCCGGCAAGCTGCGCGCTAAGGCAGCGTCACTGCCGCGGCGGCGGTGGTCGCCGGATGTCCTCATCCCTCAAACCGGGCTTTGTCAGCTCTGGCGAACACCTGCCGATGGGTAAACGGCTCAACGCCAGTTGCCCGAAGCTGCGCCGGCCGGGCGGCTCGTGGAGCACCATCCACGGCACCTGGGGCTACCAGCTCGAGCTGCCGACCGCGCCGGGACGCAGCCGCCGGCAACTTCGCCGGAGTGGGCTCGACAGCCGCGACGCTGCCCGCTCGGAACTCGATCACGCCCGATCGCTGCTCGCTCTGGCCAGCGGAGACGAGCACCTCGCGGTGCAGATCGGCGACCTGCTCTACGCCTGCAAGAGCGGCACGCCGCTGCCGGACCGGGACACCGTCGCTGCCCGGGTGCGGCAGGTGTGGCGGCTATGACGCCCGTGACGACCGGCGAGTACCTGACCACCTGGCTCGCCGGGCGGCGGGGGCTCTCGCCGAAGACCGTGCGCGGATACGGCGACCACATCCGCGCCTACCTCATCCCGCACCTCGGCGACATTCCGCTGCAGCACCTGCGGGCCAGCCACATCCAGGCCATGTTCACCGCGCTCCACACCCGCAACGAAGAGATCCGCGCCGGACGGGCGAGCGACGATCCGATCGTACGGATGAAGTTCCGCGGTGTTCGGCCGTTGAAGGCGGCCAGCCTGCGGGGGCTGTACGCGACGCTGCGGGTGGCGCTCAACGACGCCGTACGCCGGGCGAAGTTGATCCCGGCCAACCCGGCGCTCGGTGTGGAGCTCGAGGCCGGTAGCCGACCGAAGGCGCGGGTGTGGACGCCGAAGGCGATCGAGTGGTGGCAGGCGAGTGGGGAACGGCCGAGCCCGGTGATGGTGTGGCGGCCCGAACAGGCCGGGCAGTTCCTCGACTACGCCCAGCGGCACGACCCCGTGCTGTACCCGCTGTTCGCGCTCATCCTGCATCGGGCGCTGCGGCGCGGGGAGGCGTGCGGGCTACGCGACCACGACGTCGACCTCGGCGAGGCGGATCTGACCGTGGTCCAGCAGATCACCACCGTCGGCTACACCCCGGTCGTACGGAAGGTGAAAAGCGACGCCGGGGACCGCATCATCCCGCTCGGGCCGACGACCGTCGCGTTGCTCGCCGAGTACCTGAACATGCGGCAGGGATGGCAGGAGGCCAGCGGGGACGCGTGGCCGAACACCGGGTTCTTCTTCATCCGGCCGGACGGGCAGCCGTGGCATCCCAGATCGTCAGCGACCGCTTCGACTACCTCGTCACCGCGAGCGGCCTGCCGCCAGTGCGGCTGCACGACCTGCGCCACTGTGCCGCCACGTACCTCCGGCACGGCGGCGCCGACATGAAAGAGATCCAAGAGGTACTCGGGCACTCCACGATCGGGCTCACCTCGGACACCTACACCTCGGTCATCCTCGAACTGCGCCGACCGAACGCGGATGCTGCCGCGAACCTCATTCTCCGCAAGGCGGTATGAGCGCTGAGCTCAGTTCTGCTGGCGATGCCTTTGCCACGACCGAGCGGCCGCGCCATCTGGTCTTTCCAGGAGCCGGGGTCCGCATTGGCGATCTCTGACCACATCCTGGGCAGAGCCGCGGCAAACGCTGTGGGCATCCTGGCCAAGATCGGCTCACCGGCCATCGACAACGAGGCGTCTCTGTTCTGCATGCCGACAGCGAGACTTGCCGCCTCTATTTGGCGGCAGTAATCCACCGCGTGCTTCGAATCTCGTGGGACAGCGCCGCAAATCTGGTGTCCAGCCGATCGCGGCTTAGCGACCCAGATCAGCTTCGCCTGTTCGCAGCCGAGCTGTCGAACCGGGGCAGATAGCGAAGCGTGGTATTGCTCGACGCTGATACTGGCGCGAAGCCACCCGAGCCGGCCGCTATGGACGCCCCTTCTACAAGCTTGCGTACCGAGCAACGTTGCGAGAATGTACGCGCTGTCGGAGCAGCCCTCGCCGGTGTCGACCCCACTAATTTCTAGGAGAATTCCTTGAGCACAGTGCTCGTGCAGGTCAGCCGCAACCAGGAAGTCATCAAGACCATCGCGCGTGAGGCGTCCAGGCGCGGTATCACCGCGGCGAGTATCAGCCTCATTGGAGCCGTTCAGCGGGCAACGGTCTCCGTGATGAAGAAGGACCAGCCCAAGACCGACTATCTCCGTGAGTATGATCAGCCCTTCGAGCTCACCGGCACCGGTGAGATCACCAACGACGGCGTCCACGTTCACGTCACCCTGGCGGGCGAAGACCTGATCGTGGCCGGCCACCTCCACGCGGGACGGTCCAGGATTTCTTCGTCCGGGCGTACGTCACGCCGCTCGCCGATTGACGCGCCAACCGATCAGCACCCCTCGGCCCGATCGGCGGCCACGGGTGTAGCGGCCTGCAGTAGACGTTCACCGTGCCATGACTACAACGGGCATTGCGCGGGAAGCCGGGAACGCTTACGGTGACCGAGGGACAGCGGTCCGTTCGCATCCCTACAGCTGACTCAACGAGCTTCGGCTCGCCGCTTCCTCTCGCGGAGCCCGTCGCGGCCGTCGTGCCGAGGGCTGAAGACCGCTCGCGGCACTCTCTTCTCTATTTCCACGCGTTCGTCTGCATCGACGGATCGCTCGTCTCGCTACCGCGTGCGGCTTCACCGCCGCCGCCCGATGCGAGAGGAACAACACCATGTCACCACACCCGCACGAGGCACCGGAGAGCCCCGCTGAAGCTTGGCTCAACCGGACTCTTCCGCTTCGGTACGGCTTCTGCGCCGAAATCGGCGCAGACCTGCGCAGCCACACTGCCATTCCGGTCGACGTCGCCGACAAGTCGTTCTTCGGGGACCTCATGGAACGTGCGATCGGCCTATCCCTCTGCGGCCAGCCTCCATACCTCAACTTGTTCCGCCTCCTCAGCGATGACCGCGCTGCCCGGCTTCTGCGGCTCGCGGGGTACGACAAGGCCTGCGCCGCACCGACACCGACACCGACACCGACACCGACACCGGGCAACGTCTTTCTCGTCGCCTACCGCCTGGCTCAGATCAATCAGCTCCTGAACCCGCGATGGGGCGGCCGAGTCGATCCGGAAGTCATCGCACGCTTCCTTCGCCGGCATCCGGACGCCCTCCCACGCCATATCGGCGAGACGAACCCCCAACGGCGCGCATTCGACGACCTCTGGGCAAGCTACAGCGGCGGCTTCTAGACAGCGCTCAGGTCATACGGCAACGCGACCGCCCAGGTACCACTGCTCGGCGGACAACGACATGCCGACTTCCTGGTCGGCCGAACCGTACTGGAGGTCAAAAGCGGGCGACTTGACCGAGAGGCCTACATCCTCCAGCTGATCAACCAGCTGATCGGATACGCCCTCCTCGCCCATGTCGACGGCCACGCGGTCACCCACGTCGCGGTCTACGCCGTCCGCTACCAACGACTGCTGCGCTTTCGGATAGAGCCGCTGCTCACTCGGCTCGCGGGCCACCGGCTCGACATGGATCCAGCAAGCGGCGGATTCGCTCAAGCGGTAGACAGCCGCCGGTACGGGACAACGGCAGCCTGAGCGCCACGCGCCGGGCCTCCCAAACGGGAGGTCCGGCGACGCTGCCACAGCGATGTCCTACGTAGGACCGTTTGCCACGGTGCCGGCCGCAAGGCGGCCGGGTGCACGAACGGTCGCTCCACTCTTCGCAACGGTCAAGTCGACCGCCGAGAGCTACGACGGAATAGTACTGATCCAGCAGGCGCCTGGAAGAAAGGCGGACCGCCGCGGCCCGCAGAGAAAGGACCGAAGAAAGTGTTACCGTCCGTCGATGACACTCGTCTGGGGACTCGACCATGCCGGTGCCTGGAAGCCTTTGGCGGCGAGCCCATACGCCGCGGAGAAAGTGCTGCAAGACCTTGTCGCACAGAGCCCGCAGATGTTGCCGTTGGCGGGTTCACCCCGGCTGACGGTCCTCGGCACTGAGGTACAGCTCGGGGCGGGGCGGGCCGACATCGTGGCGGTGGAGTCGTCGGGCCGACTGGTCGTCATCGAGATCAAACTCGCCGACAATCCCGAAGCCCGCCGTGCCGTCGTGTCCCAGATCCTCTCCTACGCCGCCTACCTGCAAGGCCTCGACCCGCAATACCTCCAGTCGGCCACCCTGGCCGTGCACTTGTCACGGCAGGGCAACAGCACGATCTGGGAAGCCGTCCACAACGACGATCAGGAAACCGCGCTCGACGAGGCGGCGTTCGCTGACGGGTTAGCCGCCAGCCTTTCCGCGGGCGCATTCCGCCTGGTCATCGTCCTAGATCAGGTGCCGGACGAGTTGGTCCAACTCGTCGGCTATCTCGAACTGGTGACTGACAAGGTCATCATCGATCTGCTGACGATCTCGTCGTACGAGGTCGGCTCGTCCAAGGTCCTGATACCGCAACGGATCGACCCAGGCCGGCGGCAAGCGGAGCTGTCGTCCGCCGAGGCGACAGCGCGTCAGGCGAACGCTGCTCAACCGGGGTCGCAAGATTTCCGCGCAGCCATAGCGGAGGCGCCAAGCGAGTTCCGACCCTTGCTGGAGCGCCTGCTCACCTGGGCAGACAGCCTCAACACTTCGCCGATGATCAAGCTGGAGACCTACCGTGGCAAGAACCAGATCACCACACTGCTACCGAGGATCCGCAGCGACAACGCGGGACTGGTCACCATCTACCTGGATCCGAAGACCGCCTGCATCCAGCTCTGGCCGAGTGTCTTCCAACGGCGAGCGCCGGCCAGCATCCTGGCGGTCAACAGGGAACTGGGCGTCGAGATGGCTGCGGGCCGACGGATTCACGAGGTGTCCGACGGACTACTGGCGGCACTCACATCCGCGTACGAGGAGGCGGCCGGGGCTCCTCGTTCCGTTCCATCAGGCGAGTCACGCGGTCGAACCACGCCACCGTCCGCCTCGCAGCCGACGTGATCGCCACCAGCACGTGCTCCGCCGGTGAAGTCGTGAAGGAAGCACATGGGTAAGTACGACCCTCTCCGAGACCTTTCGGCATCCCGGCAGCTTGACGAGGTCGTCCTCACGTTTGACGAAGTCGAGACGCTGGTCGGGCCATTGCCACCCTCCGCCCACGAACACCGCGCTTGGTGGGCGAACGACTCCAAGGTGCAGGCCCAGGCGTGGCGATCGGCGGGATGGCACGTCGCGGCCGTCGACCAGACGATAGGGCGGGTCACCTTCGCCCGAGGGACGGTCGGCGGGGCGTACTTGGCCACCCGCAAGGTCGAACCGGCCACCGGGGGCACGCCAAGGACGCGGGGAGAGGCCAATCAGCAGAACCTCGGCTCCGACATGACCGAGGAGGCCGTGCAGGGCCGCCTCGTCGCGTACCTGGTCAAGGAGGGCTGGCGAATCCTCCGAGTAGCCCACACTGCCAACCGTGAACGAGGGACGGACGTGCTGGCAACCCGCCACGAGCGCACCCTCGCCGTCGAGGTCAAGGGATACCCCAGCCTGACCTACGCGGACCCCCGCCGAGCCGGCGAACTCAAGCCCACCCAGCCCACGACGCAGGCAAGGCACTGGTACGCCCAAGCCGTACTCAAGTGCATGCTGATCCGCGACGAAGAGCCGGACGTCGACGTCGCAATCGCTCTTCCTGACGTGCCCACCTACCGCAGCCTCTTCCAGCGCACGAAGACCAGCCTGCACTGGGCTGGAATCGACGTGCTCTTCGTCGCCGGGGACGGCGAAGTCTCCCTGGGTTAGGGAGGACGATGGCGCTGGGCCACCAACCTCGTTCGACCGGACGAGGCGGCGCGCATACCGCGAACCCACGCGAGATCGGTGGCCTCCCTGCAACAACGGATAGCCGCTGGGTGCCGTCCGCCGTGGTGCCCAGCCGTCCGCATCAGCTCGCTGCCCACGGACTACAGCGGCAGCAACCCTCCGTCACGAATCGACGGAGCACCATCCGAGCACCACGCTCCCAGAGACCGGGAACCGGCTCGCCAATCATGGGAACGAGAAAGGCCGCTACCCGCGTTCCCGCTGGTGACGGCCTTCTAAAGTCTGTGCGCCCGAAGGGACTCGAACCCCTAACCTTCTGATCCGTAGTCAGATGCTCTATCCATTGAGCTACGGGCGCTTGCACAACCCCCACCCACCTGGCGCGCGATGATGCGCCAACCGAGTCGCGGTCACGTTTTCGCAGGTCGCGGCCGTAGGTGCGCCCTGGCCTGCTAGACGACGACTCTAGCACGGCGCCGATCGGACCCGCGGGCCGGTGGGGGTGGTGCGGACCACCCCGGCGTCCCGGCACCGTAACGGCACCTCGCCGGCTCCCGTACCGCGATCAATCGTTCCCGCTCAGCAGTCGACTGGCCTCAGGAGGGACGGACCGATTCGATCGATCGAAGGCGAGCAACCATGCGTTTTGCCAGACCACTGTTCGTAGCCGCGACGGCTGCCGGCCTTCTCGCCGGGCTGGTGGGCACGCCCGCCGCCGCCGCGGGAACCACCTCGGTGGCGGTGCCGAACTCCTCGTTCGGCGACGGGTGGCTGGACGGCAAGCTGAAGTGCTGGAACACCGGCCCTTCGGGGGCCGCGAAGCTGACCTTGACGAGCCGGTCGCACAGCGGCCCGTGGGCCGCTCACGCAACGGGCACGACCGCTGCCGGCAGCCAGGTGGTGCTGTCCACCGACCGGACGGAGGCCTGTCCGATTCCGGTGACGGCCGGCCGGCAGTACACGCTGGGCTTCTGGATGAGCTCCTCGGCGGGTGCCCAGCCGGTGGTGTCCAGCTACTCGACCACCGCGGGCTGGACCGAGTGGTTCCGGGGCACCAAGATCTCCGCCACCACGGATCTGCGCCGCTACACGGCGGTGCTCCCCGTCGTGCCGACCGGCGTGACCCGGCTCAGCGTCGGCCTGTCCTTTCCCGGCACCGGCACCGTGGTGCTCGACGACGTCGACCTGACGGCGCCGGAGACCGTGCTCACGGCGCCGCAGACCACTGCCCCGGCTGCGCCGGCCGCGCTCTTTCAGCCGGTTTTCCCCGCGTCGGGGCTGGTCACCAACGAGTTCGCCTACTGGAATCCGACCGACCCGCAGCGGGCCGACTCCCGGGACTGGGAGATGACCAGCGGCTCGTTGTTCGCGCTCGACGGCAGCGGCTATTCGGGCAAGGTCGACGGCGGCTCGCCGGATGTGCGATCGGTCACGAACACCGGATCGGCGATCTTCCGGCTCAACACCCGCGATCATTCGTTCGGCGACGTTCAGGTCGCCATGAAGCTCAACGTCTCCGGCCTCACCGCGACCTCCCGCACTCCCGCGGTCGACTGGGACGGCGTGCACATCTTCCTGCACTACCAGAGCCAGTACGAACTCTATTACGCCAGCGTGGCCCGCCGGGACGGCCACGTGGTGATCAAGAAGAAGTGCCTGGGTGGGCCCTCCAACGGCGGCGCCTACTACGCGCTGGGCAGCAGCGAGGTCAGCGGCCTGAGCCTTCCCCTGAATTCCTGGCAGGACGTCGGCGCGTCCATTCGCAACAATGCGGACGGTAGTGTATTCATCGCGCTGCAACGCAATGGGAAGACCGTTTCCACCGCCACCGACTCCGGCGTCGGATGCGCGCCGATCCGGGCGGCCGGGGCGACCGGCATCCGCGGCGACAACGCCGAGTTCCGATTCTCCGGCTTTACCGTTTCGGCCCTGGGCTGACGAGTTCGGCGGAGGGCGCGACAGCCCTCCGCCGAACGTGTTGTCCGCCCCGGCCGGTTCGGTCAGGATTGCCGCCGCAGGACCTTTTAGCGGCTGTCGCGCCATCGTTTCGCACCAGCGCTCGTTAACCGGTTGAAGGCCGGCAATCAGGTCAAATATCAACGATCAGGTATAAGCCCGGCCGGTCAAAAGGTCCCCTCAGACCAGCAGAACGGGCATCTACATGCGATGGCAAACACGACCATTCCTGGTGGCGGCAACTCTTGTGCTCGCCACCACGCTGCTTTTCGTACGTCAATGGCAGCCCTCGGCCCAGGCCGAGACCGGATCCGTAGCGGCGCGCTCGCCGGTCACCGTGTCGTTCACCTACGACGACGGGTCGAGCGACCAGCTCGACGCGGCCGAGATCATGTCCCGCTATGGCTTCAAGGGCACCTTCTACCTCAACTCCAGCCTGCTGGGTGCGTCCGGCCGGCTGAGCGTCGCCCAGGCGACCGCCCTGCAGTCGGCCGGCCACGAGATCGGCGGGCACACGGTCACCCACGCCGACCTGCCCACGCTGAGCGCGGATGAGCAGGCGCGGCAGGTCTGCAACGACCGGACGACGTTGCTCTCACACGGGCTGCAGGTGAGCAACTTCGCCTATCCGTACGGCGACGACAGCCCCGCGGTGCAACAGGTCGTCCAGAACTGCGGCTACAACTCGGCCCGGATCGTCGGCGGCATCGCCTCGTCCGGCTCCTGCTACGGCTGCCCGACGGCCGAGAAGCTGCCTCCGGTCAACCCGTACGCCATTGCGACGCCCGAGTCGATCAAGCCGGGTACCTCGCTGGAGGCCATGCAGAACCTCGTGCTGCAGGCCGAGGAGAACGGTGGCGGCTGGGTGGTTCTGGTCATGCACCGCGTCTGCGACCGCTGTGACCCCTACGCCGTCGCGCCGTCCACGCTGGACAGCTTCTCCTCCTGGCTCGCCGGGCGGGGGCCGGGTGGCACCGTGGTCAAGACTGTCGCCGACGTCATCGGCGGGCCGGTCCGAGCGGCGGTACCCGGTCCCGCGCCCCAGCCTCAGCAGGATCAGGGGGAGCTGATCCGGAACACGTCGATGGAGACCGACAGCAACGGCGACACGATCCCGGACTGCTGGCAGCGTGGCGGCTACGGCGCCAACACCGCGAGCTGGTCCAACGCTGCCGCTCCCCACACCGGCAGCAAGGCGATGCGGGTCAGCATCGACGCGTACACCGACGGCGACCGCCGCATCATCACCCAGCAGGACCTCGGCGCCTGCGCCCCGAAGGTGGTCCCCGGCCACACCTACCGGGTAGCCGGCTGGTACCGGTCGGCCGGCTCCAGCCGGCCCGTCGCCTACTACCGGGACGGCTCGAGCCGTTGGCAGTTCCTCGGCCAGGCGCCGCTGCTGACGGCCTCCTCGACGTGGCGCCAGTCGGAGTGGACCACTCCGGCGCTGCCCGCCGACGCCGGCGCGCTGTCGGTCGGCCTGTCGCTGCGCTCGTCCGGCATGCTCGAGGCCGACGACTTCAGCGTGCAGGACACCGACGCGACACCGCCGCAGGTGGCGCTGACCTCGCCGGCCGACGGCTCCCGCGCGCGGGGCACCGTGACCTTCACCGCCGTGGCGAGCGACGCCTCCGGCATCGACCACGTCGACTTCCTGGTGAACGGGGAGCAGGTCTGCCGGACCACGACCGCCCCGCACAAGTGCGCCTACGACACCACAGCCCACCCCGACAGCGTGATCGCGGTGACGGCACGGGCGACCGACACGGCCGGCAACGTCACGCTGTCGTCCGGCTTCAACTTCACCGTCTCGAACAGCGTGCCGCTGGACACGACAGCGCCCTCGGTGAGCCTGATCGCTCCCGCCGGCGGGTCGGTGGTCAACGGCACGGTCACTCTCAGCGCCGCCGCCAGCGACGACGACTCGGTGATCCGGGTGCTGTACTCCATCGACGGCGAAGTGATCGGCGCTCCGACCACCGCGCCGTACACGCTGTCGTGGAACACCACGACCCACCGGGACGGCCCGGCCCGGATCCAGGCCAAGGCGCTGGACGCCTCGGGCAACGTCGGTGAGTCGGAGGAGCGGACCGTGGAGGTCAGCAACTATCAGCTCGACTCCACACCGCCGGTCACGTCCGCTTCCTGCGGCACAGCGCCGTGCGACGGCACCTGGTTCAACACCTCGGTGACCCTGAGCCTCAGCGCCACCGACGCCGACTCGGGGGCGGACCTCATCATGGTTACCACGGACGGGTCGACGCCGACCCGGACCGACGGCACCCGGTACGTCGGCCCGCTCACGATCCCGGCGAGCACCACGGTGAAGTACCGGGCGTGGGACCGGGCCGGCAACGCCGAGGCCGTGCACACGCTGGACCTGAAGGTCGACAAGGTCGCACCCACGGCGAGGGTGAGCGCGCCGGACGCCGGTGCCACCATCAGCCGCCCGCTGACCTACTACAAGACCGAGGTCACGGACGACAACGGCATCGCCCGGGTGCTGTTCTACGTGGACGACGTCTTCCTCGGCAGCCGCACCAAGACGCCGTACCAGTGGGTCTGGGACACCACCAACGTGCCCGCCGGCCCGCACAAGCTGCAGGTCGTGGCGCGTGACGTCGCCGGGAACGAGACCCGCTCGGCAGCCATCACCATCACCGCACCCTGAGCTGACCGGCGCCGGGCCCCGGGGAACCTGCCCCGGGGCCCGGCGTCCCCGCTGTGCCACGACTTCCAGAAAGACACCACATGCGTCCGACCAGAACATTGGCATCCGGAGCCGTCCTGCTGCTCACCACGCTGGCGTCGGTGGCGGGCACCGCGGGGCCCGCGTCAGCGGCCGCGTCCGCCGTACCGAATTCCTCGTTCGAGGGCGGCTGGAGCGGCGGCAAGCTCGCGTGCTGGGATCTGTCCAGCAAGCTCGGGCGGCTGACCCTCACGCGCAAATCCCATCACGGCCTCGCCGCTCACGCGCAGGGCGGTGGCCCGGCGGGAACCCAGCTGACCCTCGCCTCGGACGCCACCACGGCCTGCCGGATCGGGGTCTCCGCCGGTGACCGTTACCGCCTGCGGTTCTGGCTGCGGTCCACCGCCGGCGCCCGCCCGGTGGTCTTCGCCTATGCGCCGGGGAGCGGCTGGCGCTCCTGGTTCACCGGCGAACGGTTCGCCGCCGCGTCGCTGCGGCAGTACTCGGTGACGCTGCCGGCTGTGCCGGACGGCGTCACCGCGGTCCGGGTGGGCGTCGGGTTCGACGCCGCCGGCACGGTGGTCCTGGACGACGTGACGTTGACCGCCGGGGCCGGTCAGGTGCTGTTCCGGCCGACCTTCCCGGACGGGGACGGCCTGGTCACCAACGACTACGCGTTCTGGAGCCCGACCGATCCGCGCCGCGCCGGCTCGCGCGTGTGGGACATGACCAGCGGCTCGCTGTTCGCCCACGACGGCAACGGCTACTCGGGGGTGCCCGACGACAAGCCGACCGACGCCCGATCGCGAACCAGCACCCGGTCGGCCATCTTCCGGCTCACCACCCACGACTTCTCCTTCGGCGACGTCTCGGTGCGGACGACGCTGAAGGTCCGCCGGCTGTCGTCGACCCGCAGCACTCCCGCGGTGGAGTGGGACGGCGTCCACCTGTTCCTGCGCTACAAGAGCCAGTACCGGCTGTACTACGCCAGCGTCGCCCGCCGGGACGGCACGGTGGTGATCAAGAAGAAGTGCCCGGGCGGGCGGTCCAACGACGGCACGTACTACGAGCTCACCCGGGAGAAGCCGGGCTATCCGATCCGTTTCGGTACCTGGCAGCCCGTCGGCGCGACCGTCAGCGACAATTCCGACGGTAGCGTGGAGCTCACCGTGAGCATCGACGGCCGGCTCGCGGCGAAGGCCACCGACCGGGGCGTGGGCTGCGGACCGATCACCGGGACCGGCGCGGTGGGTATCCGCGCCGACAACGCCGAGTTCGAATTCGCCCGTTACCGGGTCTCCTCCCTCGACTGACCCCCACACGACAGCGGGCCCGGCGCTGCCGGGCCCGCTGTCGTGGCGTATCGCGCGGCCCGCTACAGGATCGCGCGGTTGTCGAACTCCCGGAGCCGGTACGTCGCGTCCAGCACCGCCGGGACCCGGCTCAGCCACGACACGTCGGCGCCCGGGTGGAGCGTGTGGGCGAGGACCAGCTCCCACTCCATGGTCTCCGGCTGCTCGGTGCGGCGCAGTTCCCCGTCCGACGTGACCAGCGACGGGATGAAGTCGTCGGCGTACGACACCTCGGCGCCGGCCGCCCGCAGCCGATCGATGATCTCCAGGGCCGGCGACTCCCGGACGTCCGCGATGCCCGGCTTGTAGGCCACCCCGAGGATCAGGATCCGCGCACCCCGCAGCGCCCGGCCCCGGTCGGCCAAGATCTCCAGGGCGCGCTGCACCACCTTGCCCGGCCGGCCGGCGACCAGTTGCATGGTCGCCTCGATCAGCGGCGCGGACACGCGGTCGGCGCGCAGCTGCCAGAGCAGGTAGTGCGGGTCGCAGGGAATGCAGTGCCCGCCGACCCCCGGGCCGGGGTAGAACGCCATGAACCCGTACGGCTTGGTGGCCGCCGCGTCGATGACCTCGGTGACGTCGAGGCCGAGCCCGCGGCTGATGTCGGCGAACTCGTTGGCCAGCGAGATGTTGACCGCCCGGAAGGTGTTCTCGTACAGCTTGGTCAGCTCGGCGGTCTCGACGCTGCTGACCGGGTACACGAAGCTGGCGCAGTCCTCGAGCACCCGGCGGGTACGCCGCACGCACTCGTCGGTCACGCCGCCCACCACCCGGGGAACCTGCCGCTGGACGTGCTTGTCGTTGCCCGGGTCGATCCGTTCCGGGGCGAACGCCACGAAGACGTCGCTGCCGACGACCAGGCCGCGCCGGCGCAGCGGCTCGACCAGCATGTCCCGGGTGCAGCCGACGTAGGTGGTCGACGTCAGCACCAGCGTCTGGCCCGGCACGGCCTGGGCCACCACGGTGCGGCAGGCCGCCGCCAGCGGCGACAGGTCGGGCAGCAGGTGGTGGTCGATTGGGGTCGGCACGCAGATCAGCACGGTGTCCGCCTCGGCCAGCCGGGACGCGTCGGCCACGAGGTCGAACCGGCCCTCGTCGCCGATCGCCTCCGCGAGGCGGTTGTGGTCGGACGGCAGCAGATCCACCCGGCCGGTGCGGATGTCGCCCAGGCGCGCGTCGCTGACGTCGAGACCGAGCACCTCGTGCCCGGCCGAGTGCAGGGCCAGGGCGGTCGGGAGCCCGACGTAGCCCAGGCCGACGACCGCGGTCCGGTAACGGAACGCCGGCGCCGACTGGCGGTCGGCCTTCTCGGTGCGCTGGCCGACATTCTGAAGCTGATTTCCGGTCGCCATGGAACTGTCGCGCCGGCGGCGAGCCTTGTCTGCGGTGAGCATATCTGGAGAACGAATAACAAGATCTACGGTCGCCTGGACGTACAGCGCGACTCAGTTATCCGAATGGCCGATGACCGTGCCGGCCGGCGTGCCCGCGGAACGCACCTGGAAGTCGGCGAACTGGAAATCGCAATTGTCGGCGCGCAGGCCGACGGCTCCGGCGGTCAGATTGGGTGGCGCCGCCCCGCCCCGGTCGACCACCCGCAGCAGGGTCCGGTCGGCGTTGCCGATGGATATCGACACGGTACGACCGGCGGTGTTCTCGATCGCGATCCGGAAGGTCTGCCAGGCGCCGTACGGCACGGGATAGGCCGTTTCACCGAGCGTGGCGTACGTGCCGCCGTTGACCGTGCCGCCGGGGGTCTTCCGCTTGACCACGATCCGCTCGTCCCGGCGGTTGAGCGACACCACGTACAGGTCCTCCGGGCTGTGCCAGCGCAGGAAGACGTGGATGCCGTCGGTGGAGGAGGGCGCCATCCGGCCCCGCGAGGTCAGCCCCAGGTTCCTCACCCGCAGCACGACGAAGGCGTCGAGGAAGGAGTGGCGCTTGGTCGTGGCCCGGAAGACACTCGACCCGGTCCCGTTGGCCGAGCGGATGTCCGGCCTGGCCGCGTCCGGCGGCCCGGTCCACCCCGTACCGTCCCGCAGGAAGAGCGACCCGCTGGTCACGTCCCATTCGGGCGATCGGACCGTGCGCGGGTCGCCCGGATTCCAGTGCGCGTATTCGTTCGCTATCAGGCGGTCCGGTCCACTCAGATCGGGGCGGTACACCTGGGTACGGTCGGCCGCCCCGGACTGCAGGCACAGCAGTGTGATCCCGGTCAGGGCGAACGCCTGGGAGGTTCGCCTCAGCGCATTCATGACAGGGTGGCGGTGCAGTAACCGCGGCTGCGGATCCCCTGGATGATCGCCGGGAGGGCGTTCAGCGTGTTGGCGGGGTCCTGGATCCCGTCGTGGAGCAGGACCACCGCGCCGGGGTGCAGCCGGGCGAGGACGGCGTCGGTGATGTCCGCGGAGCGCCGGCCCCGCCAGTCGTTGGTGTCGATGTCCCACTGGGCCAGCTTGAGCCCGTGCCGCGCGGCCGCCTCGCGGACCTCGTCGTCCTGATCGTTGAACGGCGCCCTGAGCATGGTCGGTGTCGGGGCGCCGGCGGTCCGCAGCGCCTGCTGGGTCCGGGCGATCTGCGCGTCGATCTCCGCCGGCGTCAGGTCGCCGAGATGCGGATGGTCCCAGGTGTGGTTCTCGACGAGGTGCCCGTCGCGGACCGCGGTCCGGACCAGCTGCGGGCGCCGGCTCACCTTGGAGCCGAGCACGAAGAAGGTGGCCTTGGCCCCGTACGCGTTCAGCACGTCGAGGATGGGCTGGGTGTAGACGTCCGGCCCGTCGTCGAAGGTCAGGGCGACCTCGCCCGCGACACACGGGTTGTGCTTGGATGCCGACCGCAGCAGGGCCGGGTCGAGCGACACCGCCTGCGGCTTCGGCGGGGGCTTGCTGCCGAGCTCCGGGAACGACACGTGGACCACCACGGCCGCGGCCAGCGCGACGAGCACGACCAGCCCTTCGAACGCGGTGCGGGACAGCGAGGTTCGGTTGCTGCCAGAGGCTCTCTGCATGCTTGATCCCTCCCGGATCGGGCCGGAGCGTCAGGGGGCGGAGCGGTTGGCCAACGTCGGGTGCTCGAACGTCACCGCGCCGGAGCCGATCCGCGCCAGGGTGACGCCGCCCTCGTGAAGGCGCCGGTCGAAGGTCACCGTCGCGGCGGGGCGGCCGTCGACCCGTACGGTCAGCGCGTCTGCACGCACCTCGAGGCGCAGCGTCCGTTTCGTGGCGCTGGGCAGCGGGAAGGTGTGCAGAACCTTGATCGGGTCGGAGTGGACACGCTGCCGGACGACCATCCGGGTCACCCCGACCGACACCTCGACCCGTCCGTAGTGGCCCGCGCCCTCGCCGTCGCGGACACCGATCACCGCGGTGGTCCTGGGCGAGAGTCCCGCGACCTTCAGGTCGAGGACATAGTTGAGCCAGCGGCTGGTGTTCACCCCGTGCACCGCGCAGGTTCCGTAGCTGCCGGTCCGCGACTTCACCGTCACCGACTCGGGACGGGTGAGGCACTCGGCGTCCTGGCCGGTCCACCGCAGCCGGGTGAGGTCGGACGGCATCGCCGTCGGCATCGACTCCTTGAGGATCTTCAGCAGGTCCGCGACGGACGTGGTGCGGCGGATGCCGATGCGCGGGAGCAGCCACCGCGGCGAGGAGTCCGTCACGGCGTCGACGTGTCCGGTCGGCACGTTCTCGCCGACGAAGGCGATGTCGAAGCCGCCCCGTTCCAGCAGTCCGGGGAGCTCGGTGGCGATCGTGGGGATGTTGCTGCCGTGCCCGGCGTCCCCGAACGGGTAGCTGAACGCCACCGCCGGATCCCCGGTCATCTCCTGCAGACGCCGCTGGCTGCGGGCCAGCTCGCCGGCCACCCGGGAACGCCACTGCTCGGTGGTCTCGTCGCCGCGGTCGGTACGCAGGCGGTTGGTCAGCGGCGCCCCGACGTCACCGGGAATCGGCGCCAGCTTCTCCATGGCCGCGCTGTGCGAGCCGAACTCCCACCGGCCCGTCTCCTTCAGCTGCCGCACCTGGCGGGTGGACAGGAAGTACGACGGGGTGCCCGGGTCGACCAGCGAGTCCGTGGTCAGGAAGGCCACCGCGGTGAAGTGGTGCCGTTCGAGGACCGGATCGACGGTGGTCCACGTGGTCAGCGAGCCGTCGTCGAAGGTCAGCAGCAGCGGGCGGGCCGGCAGTCGCACCGGCTTGTGCCGGACCAGGTCCCGGACGGTCGTGAGCGGCACCGTCTGGTAGCCGAGCGCGGCCAGGGTGGCCATCTGCTCGCCGAAGGCCCGCCGGGTCAGGGTCTTGGACGACGGGTTCCGGTCGGAGATGTCGTGGTACGTCAGGACCGTGATCGCACCGGGGTAGGCCGGTACCGCTCCCGTCGTGGCCGCCGCGGCCACCGGCAGCGGAGCGATCCTGGGCGGGTCGAACGGCTTGCTGAGATCGATCCAGGTCATCACCGCGACGCCGAACGCGCACACGGCGACCAGGGCCGTCAGCGTGCGCAGCAGGGCGGCGCCGGCCCGGGCCGCGGCGCCGGGACGCTGCGGGCGGCTCACGCGGCCAGACACGGCTGAGCCATGGTCCGGTCGGCGGCTTCGCTCCGCGGGGCCGGCGGCGACTGGCCGGTGCCCGCGTCGTCCCGTGTTCCCCACTTGCCGTCCCGGATCCGGGCGAGCGCCCACAGCAGCTGCGGCGAGAACGCGATGTAGAAGAACGTGCCGAGGAACGCGTAGATCCACATGCCGTCGTTGCGGAGCATCCGGTACACCAGCGCGTAGGCGCACGACACCAGGAAGAGGCCGACGAAGTAGACCGCGGGGAACCGCCCGTGGGTCAGCGGCTGCGCGAGGCTGTAGAGGATGACGAGGGGACTCATCAGGCCGGCGACCGTCTGCACGGCCACCGACGGCAAGGCCCTGAGGCGCGAGCGCCAGATGTGCGCCAGCAGCAGCGGCCCTTCCCGGCTCCACGACTTCTTCCAGCGCAGCTGCTGCCGGAAGAACTTCCGGTAGTCGTCCGGCGCGTCCGTCCACGCCTCGGCCCGGGAGTCGTACCGGGTGGTCCAGCCGGCCTTGATCACCCGGTTGGTCAGCGCCCGGTCGTCGCCGTAGGTGCACTCGACGCCGAGGAAGCGCTGGTGCTCCCACTCGTCGAGCAGGTCGACGACCGCGGACCGGCGGTACGCCGCGAAGCATCCCGAGCAGCACGTGACCGCGCCCAGCACCGACTCGGCGCTCTTCAGCAGTTGGAACGAAACGTAGTAGCGCGTCGCCTGCATCCGGGTGAGGCTGTTCGTGTCGGCGTTGCGGACATAGGTCAGGCCCGAAATGGCGCCCACCTTCTCGTCGGCGAAACCCTGTACCAGCTTGGTGATGGCGTCCTGCGCCGGCATGGAATCGGAATCGACGAAGACGAGAATCTCCGAACTGGTGGCGCGGATGCCGGCGGCCATCGCCGCGCGCTTGCCCATGTTCCGGCCCAGATCGATACATCGCACCGCGCCGGGCGGGTACTGCGCCGCCGCCTCCTGCATCCGCTCCCACGTGTCGTCGGACGACCCGTCGTTGATCACGACGATCTCGATTTTGTCGCGCGGGTAGTCGAGGGCCAGGCAGGAGTGGATGGTGCGGCTCACCGCCTCGCTCTCGTTGTACGCCGGCACGATGATCGCCACGGTCGGCTCGATGCCGCGGTCGGCCGGGGGCCGGTAGAACGCGGCCAGCCCGAACCGGCTCAGCACGTAACTGCTGATGAGGATCGTGTAGCCGGCCATGATCAGGTTGCCGCGGATGAACAGGATCTTCACCCCGACGTGCCAGGCGATCAGGCCGCAGATCACGGCTACGCCCAGCAGGCTCAGCAGCTTCAGCAGGCCGCGGCTGCGATCGCCGTCCCCGTCCCCCGATCCGGCCGGCTCCGGCGGTCCCGGTTCACCGCTGTGGACACCGCCCGGAGCCCGCCGAGTATCCAGGACGAGGGTGTCGGCCTCGTCCGAGGATTCGCGCAGACGGGAAGCAGGACTGTAGAGCACAGGATTTCTCCGAGGAGTCGAGACCGGATGTCGAATGGTCGCCGGTGAGGAAATGTGGCGGCGGCAGCAAGGCCATTTCCCGAAGGGTCACGACCATTACTATCAGCTGGGGGAATCCGCCTCAAAACGGCGTCACTCGCACGAGGAATACGAGATCAGGATATGGTCCGACCAAATGGCGGTTCGCGATTCCGAGTGGAATGTTTCGACGACTGGTGCCGTCACCACCGCCGACCGAATGGGGCCGGGCGAACTGTCGGACTAATCCTTTAGCGATGAGACGAACGCAACGTCGCTCCGGCCGCAACCCGGAGCCGGAAGCGCCACCCGCGGGCGCCGGAGCGCCGGGCGGCCCGGCGGCGTGCGGGGGTGAGCATGCGAAGAGGCCGTGAGCAGCAGCTCACGGCCTCTTCGGTCGTGCGGAGACTCCGGGATTCGAACCCGGGAGGGGCTATAAAACCCCAACCGCATTAGCAGTGCGGCGCCATAGACCGGACTAGGCGAAGTCTCCCCCGGCGGCTCGCAGGCCACCGACGGTTGAGGATACCGGACCGCCCCGGGGCCCGGCAAAGAGGTCGCCCCCCGGCCACGCCGATCATGGAAATCGGCGGCCGCGCCGCCTTCCCACAGGTGAAACCGCCGGAGCGCGACTAGGCTGCCTCGGCATGGAGGAGAACGAGCCGAAGCAGCGCCGTCCGCGGACGTCGAACCCCGCGTTCAGCACGCCTGACCAGCCCACTCCCCAGGCCAAACCCGCGAAGGCGCCGCCGGCGGTGACCTTCCGGCCACCGGCGGGCGACAAAACCTCTTCCGGTACGGGCGCAGAGTCCCCGGAAGCAACACCGTCGCCCCGCCCCCGGCGAAACCCGGCGAAGTCCGCACCGCGCGGCGCCGCCCAGCCTTCGCCCGCCCAGCCTTCGCCCGCCCAGCCTTCGCCCGCCCAGCCTTCGGCCCCCCAGCCCTCGGCCGCACCGCCGCCCGCCGCGGAGGCACCCGGCAGCCGGACTGCACCGGCGAAGCGCCAGCCGCGCAAGGCCGCACCCCCGACCAAGGCCACCCCGGCCGATGTGGCGCCGGCGAAGACGACCCGCCCCGGCACCCGCCGGCCGTCCCAGCCGGCCCAGGCAGCCGAGCCCGCCCAGCCCGCCACCGCCCCGGCAGCGCGGCAGACCGAACCGGCCAAGCCGGCGGCCCAGCCCGGGTCCAGCCCCGCGAAGAAGGCAGCCCCGGTAAAGGCGCCGAGGCCGGCCAAAAAGGCAGCGGCGACCGTCAAGGCAGCAGCAGCCGAGATCGCCCCGGCCGTCGTGCGGCCGGACATGAGCACCGTGCCCGACGAGCCGCCGACCACGAGCACCACACCGGCCAAGCAGCCGGCCTCCAGCACCGCATCCGACGAGCCGCCGACCACGAGCACCGCGCCTACCGACCAGCCCGCCGCGACGCCCGCTCCGCCCACATCCGGCGCGAGCTCCGCGCCCTCGGCGGAGAGCGAGTTCCTGCCCGCCGCCACCGCCGACCTGGCTGCCGGCGTACAGGAAAAGGCCCGCACCGCAACGACGTCCCCGGGGCAGCCGGGGACTGCCGTCGGGGTGACCCTTCCGCCCGCCGCCGCGGCCGTGGCGGACGCGCTGTCCGGCATCCGGACCGAGGCCTGGGCCGCGGTGATCGCCGATCCCGGCCACAGTCCCGAGCTTCTCGCGGTGGCCGCCACCCAGGCCATCGGCCCGCGCGCCAAGGAGTGGGCCGAGCGCACCCGGGCCGCCTATCCCAGCGCGACCCGCGACGCCCTGGCCCGGCTGGCCGCCGCCCAGTTCACCCGCTTCGGCAGCGTCAGCAGCGTCTTCGCCGCGGTCGCCGGTTCCTACGCGCCGATCGCCCTGCTCGGCGCGGCCGCCGTCACGCACGCCCAGCTCGCCCTGCACGTGGCCGCCGCGTACGGGCTCGACCCCACCGACCGGGAGCGCGCGGTCGACCTGTTGGTGCTGACCCGGGTGCACCCCGACCGGGCGGACGCCGAGGCCGCCCTGGCCGCGGCCGAGCAGCACAGCTACGAGCACACCGCGCTCACCGACGTCGCCTGGCGGCTGGGCCGGATGGTCGCTGTCCAGGCCGGCGGCTGGGCGGCGGTGCGGGCGGTCAGCCGTTTCCTGCCCGGCACCAGCCTGCTGGCCGCCACCCTGGCCAGCCGGGGCGCCGCCCGGGCGATGGCGGCCCGCGCCACCGTCCATTACCGCGCGCTGAGCCGGGCCGAGGTCGGCGCCCGGTGACGGCGGGGCGCGTCACAGCCAGCTGAGCCATTCCTTGGGCAGCAGCGTGTAGCCCACGAACGCGACGACGTCGAGCAGGGTGTGCGCCACGATCAGCGGCATGACCCGGCCCTTGCGCAGGAAGAACAGGGCGAACACGACGCCCATCACGGCGTTGCCGACGAACGCGCCGAAGCCCTGGTAGAGGTGGTACGAGCCGCGCAGGACCGCGCTCGCCGCCACCACGTAGCCCAGCCGCCAGCCCAGTTGGCGCAGGCGGGTGGTCAGGTAGCCGACCACGATCATCTCTTCCAGGACCGCGTTCTGCATCGCCGACAGGATCAGCACCGGCACCGCCCACCACACCGGCTGCAGGGCGGCCGGCACGATCTGCGCGTTGAGGCCGAGCTGCGCGGCCTCGTACACCAGCAGCAGGCCGGGCAGGCCGATCGCCGCCGCCAGGGCGATGCCCCAGCCGGTGTCGCCGGCGGGCCGGCGGAAGTCGACGCCGAGGGTACGGGCCGGGTCCAGCCGGTCCCGGCTCAGCAGGTAGACCGCCAGCAGCACTGGGACCAGGGCGAAGCCGATCCCGAGCAGCTGGTACGTGAGGTCGAGGTAGGGCCGCGGCGACTGGGACGGGTTCAGCGTCGCGGTCTGCTGGGACAGGGGCTTGCTGGCCGTGAGCTTGGCCACCAGGGAGACCACCGAGTAGACGGCCGACTGGCCGAGCGACAGCAGCAGGACGAGGGCGACCTCGAGGCCGAGCTGGCGGCGAGTGGCCGGGGGGCGATCAAGGGCTACCGTCACGCGACCACTCTAGAAGTGGCGGGGCCGTGCGAGCGCCCACGGTCATGCACATTCGGACCTATCGGGGCGAGCGACGCGCCGGGTGTCGGCAATTGTGCGGCGTACATCGCACTTCGCGTGCGATGCGTAACCGGCCGTTGTGCTCAGGCTGAAGGGCATGGGAGACCTCGCTCGTTTGCTCAAGGAGAGTTGGAGCCTCGTCGAGGAGCATCAGGACAAGGTTGCCGGCTACTTCTACGCGCGGATCTTCCTCTCGCACCCGGATCTGCGGGACCTGTTCCCCGTGCACATGGACATCCAGCGCTCCCGACTGCTCAACGCCATCGTGACCGCCGTCCAGACGCTGGAGGATCCGGAGAAGTTCGACGACTACCTGCGGGGGCTGGGCCGTGATCACCGCAAGTTCCACGTGGAACCGGCGCACTACGAGGTCGTCGGTGGCGCTCTGATCGAGGCGATGCGGCAGTTCGCGGGCGAGCAGTGGGGCGTCGAGTACGACCAGGCGTGGGCCGACGCGTACGCGGTGATCGCGGCCAAGATGCTCGCCGGCGCGGAGGCGGACACCAACCCGCCGTACTGGTATGCCGAGGTCGTGTCGCACGAACGCCGCGCGTCCGACATCGCCGTCTTCACGGTCCTGCCCATGCAGCCGCTGGAGTACCGCGCCGGCCAGTACCTGAGCCTGGAATGTCCGCGCTTCCAGCCCCGGCTGTGGCGGACCTATTCGCCGGCCAACGCGCCCCGGCGCGACAACACCATCGAGTTCCACGTCCGGGCGGTGGGCGCGGGCTGGGTCTCCAGCGCGCTGGTCCGCCGGCTGGAGGTGGGTGACATGATCCGGCTGGCCGCGCCGATGGGCGCGATGAACCTGGACCGCCGCTCCACCCGGGACGCCGTCTTCGTGGCCGGCGGTACCGGCCTGGCCCCGGTCAAGTCCCTGCTCGAGGAGCTGACCCGCTACAACCGGACCCGCTGGGTGCACGTCTTCTTCGGCGCCCGCACCCGCGACGACCTCTACGACCTGGCCGAGCTGAACCGGCTCGCCGCCCGCTACCCCTGGCTGTCCGTGGTGACCGCGTGCAGCGACGACCCGACCTTCCCCGGTGAACAGGGCAACATCTCCGACGTCGTGGCCCGCTACGGCCCGTGGAACGAGCACGACTTCTTCGTCTCGGGCTCCGGCCAGATGGTCAAGGCGACCATGAGGACCCTGGCCGAGCTCCAGGTCCCGTCCGTACGCATCAAGTACGACAGCTTCGGCGACTAGTAACTCCACGGCTTCCCGGCCTGGCTGTACTCCTCGACCGGCACCAGATTGGCGCCCGCGGCCATCCGGTCCACGTACAGGCGCCCCTCGAGGTGATCGATCTCGTGGCTGACCAGCCGGGCCATGGCCTGCTCGAAGGAGGTGATCACCCGGGTGCCGTCGAACCGGGCGTGCTCCACGTCGACGCGCAGCGGCCGGACCACCAGGCCGCGGTAGTCGAAGAAGGAGAGACAGCCCTCGTACTGCTCGTCGGTCTCGCTCGACTCGTCGACGACCCGCGGGTTCAGCAGGACCACCGGCTCCGCGCCGCGCTCAGGTGGGCGTACCACGGCGGCGGCAACCGCCAGGCCGATCTGCGGCGCGGCCAGCCCGACCCCCTTGCTGAAGTCGTGCAGAGCCTCGAGCCGGTCGAGGGTGGTGCGCAGGCCGGCGACCGCGTCGCGGGCGGCCTGCTCCTCCCGGGGGAGTTGGAAGTGCCGGGAGCGCTGGCGCAGCAGATCCGCGCCGCGCTGCACGATGCCGATTCCCCGCATCCGCTGGCTCGCTCTCAGCTCGTGGCCGTTGGTGCTGCGCTCCTGGCCGTTGACCCGGGGCCGGGGGACTCCTTCGTCCGGGGTGGTCGGTGCGGACTGGCCGCGGAACCGCCACTCCAGGCGGTAGCGGGCGTTGAGCAGCGGCGCGTCGGTCGACCATTCGAAGACCGCGCGGCGCGCGTCGTTGTGGCGCTCGAGGGGGGTACGCACGGGCACCTCGGCCGCCAGCGAGGTCTCGACGCCCCAGACCTGCGGCTCGAACTCGACGGGGAAGTTCAGCCGTACGGTGAGGTTGCGGGTGGGCAGGCGGACGGCCCGCTGGAACCACTGCCCCCACTTCTCCTCGCCGACGGTGTACGCGTACTCGATGCTGGTGCGCTCGCCCGGGTAGAGCGGGAACTGGCCCTGGTCGTTGGCGAAGAGCAGCCAGACCTCCTTGGCGGCGTCGCGGTCCAGCTTGAGCCGCCACTGCATCGGCTCCCGGGCCGCGCCCTCGCCGGCCACGGCGCGCAGGTCCATCTCCTCGAAGCTCAGCGGGTGCTGCCGGTGGTGGCGGTTGGAGCCCTGCGGGTCGTGCGGGTAGCGGTCGACCGCGATCTTGACCAGGTACCGGGTGACCGGCTCGACCCCGGCGTTGTAGAGGGCCCGCCGGATCACGCACCGGTACGCCCCCTCGGTGTACGTGAGCTCGGCCACTTCCTGCTCGACGATGAGGCCGGTGCCGGGCGGCATCCACTGGGCGGGCACGGGCGGGTCGCGGTGCAGCACGGGGCCGCGGGCGTGCCGCAATTCGTCGTACTCCTGGAAGCTGTGCCAGATCGCGCCGCCGGCGGCCAGCACCGCCTCCGCGCGGCGGGCGAAGTCCTCGGTCGGCTTGTGCCGGCGGCCCTCGACGTGGCTCACGTACGACGGATCGAACCCCATGCGCGCGGCGAGTTGCTTCTTCGTCATCCCGCGTTCGACCCGCCATTGCGCCAGCGCCGAAACGAAGCGGTCGGCAGCCCTCTCGACAGGCGAGGTGGTCATCACGGATGTCCCCTTTGCGACAGGAATTTCAGTGTCCATGTCTTCCGGTGTCCGCATGGGGCTAGTAGCGCGTTGCCGACAGATACCTTGACGAAACCGGCAACGGCGCAACGCTCGGTTAGGTCACCCTTGCTGGGGGTATTTACCCTCAGGAACACCTGTCCGGGGCCGGGTATGGGAGGGTTTTGCTGGCGTGGTTAGGTTAGCCTTAACAAGGTATGGTGGGCAGTCCTGACCGGCGAAGCGTGGCGAGGTGACAGTGGTGATCCAGCGGACGAAGCCGCGTTGCCGGCGCCTGAGCGGCACCCGAGGGTGACCACCGCGCTGGATCGTGTCCTCGCCGATCACTCCGCCTACGCCGCGCAGCCCCTCGCGCCGGTGACCGCGACACTGCGGGCCATGTTCGGCACCAGCACCGAGCTGCCCGGCCTGGCGCCGGACCTCACGGTCCAGGACCCGACCGGCTGGCTGCCGGCCGCCGACCTGACCGGCGCGAGCCTGGACACCCTGCTGAACTCCTCCCGCGAACGCTGGCAGGCCCAGCCGCACGCCGCCGCCGCGCTGGCCTGGAAGGCCTACACGTACTGGCTGGCGCTGCCGGCCGTGCTGGGCTGGGCCTCGGCGCGCCGGGTGCCGCTGCTCACCGGCACCGACGTGCTGATGCACTTCAACGACCCGCGGCCGCTGGTGACGCTGGGCCTGCACCGGGACATCACGGTGGCGGTGCTGCCGTCCGACCCGCTCGCGGTCAGCGGCCTCGCCCAGGTCAAGGTCGTGGCCGACGAGACGGCGCTGCTCGAGGAGCTGCGCCGGTCGCTGCTGGACGAGCACCTGACGCCGCTGCTGGACGCGATCCACGCCAAGGTCCGGCTGGGCCAGCGGACGCTGCTGGGCTCGCTGTCGTCCGGGGTGGCCTACGCGGTGCTCCGCTCGGCCGACGTGCTGCCGGGCTCGTCGGCGGAGACGATCGCGACGCTGCTCGGCACGCTGGGCGTCGAGGACCTGATCGAGCTGGTCCCGGACCGCACCGGACGGCTGGACGTGCAGCGCAAGACCTGCTGCCTCGCCTTCACCCTGCCCAAGCCGAAGGTCTGCGTCGGCTGCTGCATCAAGTAGCCCGGCGGTACGGCCCGGCTACTGCTCCACCTTCTCGGCGTCCACCAGATTCCGGACGTTCCAGATCCAGGCGCCACCGGTCCAGGTGGGCCGGAAACCCAGCAGCTCGGTCATGGTCCGCAGCATCTCGATGTCGCGGACCTGCGGGGTGAGCACCACCACCCCGGCCTTCCAGTAGCGCAGGTCGGCCAGCGTCATCTCGCGACGGGTCTCGGTGATCTCCGGGATCGGGTTGCCCTGCTTGATCGACGCCATCAGGCCGCTCGTCGGCCGCCACGGCGGCGCGAACAGGGCCGAACGGTCCGTCGGGTCGAGCGGGTTCTGGTTCGGCAGCAGGGCGTACGCGCTGGCGATCCGCATCTGCTGGCCCGTGTAGGCGCTCCAGCGCAGCGGGTCCGGATACGAGCTGTCCGGCAGCGGCAGCGCGACCAGGGTGTGCTGGTCGTCGACGTACTGCTTCCAGGCGCCCGAGGTGACGAACGCCGGCACCGGGTCCATCGGGGTGGTGCGCAGCGGGGTGGGCGCGAGCGGGACCAGCGCCATGGCCACCGCGGTGATCATCGCCACCCGGACCGGGCCGCGCGCGGCCGGCTGGGAGCGCATCAGATCCGAGGCGCGCTGGCAGCCCAACGCCAGGATGATGGCGACGATCGGCGCGATCGCCAGGGCCCAGCGGGTCGGCACGGCCGAGTTGAGGACCGGGACGCTGTGCAGCAACGACCAGAGGCCGGGGACGCCGGTGTCGACGCCATTGAGCCGGATGCGCGGGCCGAGCGACATCGCACCGAAGAACAGGGCGACGCCGGCCAGCGTGACGATGGCCACGTTGCGGCGCATCCAGGTCACCAGGCCGAAGAAGAGGATGACCAGGCCCCAGCCGAAGAACGCGTTCTCCTCGGCGGCGTTCTGGGCCAGGCGGCCCGCGGTGACACTGTTGCCGGCCACCGAGCGCTGGGCGTACGCGGTGAAGGAGCCCAGGTCGGCGCCGAAGTACCGGACGAACTCGGGCAGCCCGTGATAGCTCTGCGGCCCGAAGAACTGCACGCAGAGCGGGTACGCCAACACGGCCAGCGTCACCGCGGCGGCCACGCCGAGCCCGCGCAGGAAGGACGTGATCTCCCCCGGCCGGCGCCGGCGCCGCGAGATCGCCATCACCGTGCAGAAGATCCCCAGCCCGACCGCGGTCATGAAGAGGATCTCGAGGTTGATGAACGCCTGCCAGACCAGCAGCCCGGCCAGCAGCAGCCCGTTGCGGGCGGCCCGGCCGGGTGCGCGCAGCGCCAGCGTGCGCCAGATGATCAGCGGCACCAGGAACTGCGAGACGATGTTCGGGTGCCCGCCGGCGTGCGAGATCATGCTCGGCGCGAAGGTGGCGAACAGCGCGCCGACCCAGGCCGCCAGTCGCGAGGCGACGAACTGGCGGGACAGCACGAAATACCACGAAACGCCGGTGACTGCCAAGGCCAGCGTAAGAAACGCGTTGAACGCCACATGCGGGCCGAACATGGCAGTGATGGGCGTCATCGGCAGCGAGACGGCCAACACCGACGTGTTGGCCATCATGTTCACCCCATCGGGGTAATTCATGCGATCCGAGAAGAACGGATAAACGCCATCAGTGAGCACGCGGGCACCGTGCGCCAACATCCACTCAAAGAATGCCTGATCCTGGGGATCATCGCGCAACTCATGATCAAGATTGAGCCACAACGGGGCGGTGACGAAGAGCGCTACCGCAATGAAGGTGACTATTGCGAGAACATCTCGCCAGGTGAGAGAGCGCCACCACCGCGGCCGGGGCGCCGGCTCGGCCTGGCGCTCGGGTGCGGCGTCAGCAGCGGGTACGACCGCGATCGGCGCCGTGACGACTTCGGTCTGCAGGCTTTCCAGCGCGCGCAGCTCGGCGTCCAGGTCGTCGGCGTCGGCGGCGGGGTCGGGCGGCAGAACGTTCCCGCCGGCCGACTGGCCTGTCGAGTCAATACCCGTAATCGTCATAGCATCGGCGAGCCTAACCGAGGTTGGTAACAGTGTTGTGACGGGCAGCGCAGGCGTGATCGAGCCGATATCTAAGCGCGTATTACCGCTGCCTGGCGCCGACGGTGCATGATGGGTAAGACAGGTGGGTACCCACGGGTCAATGTCTCAATCAGGCAAAAACCGAGCGGGCGGCCCCCGCTCAACTTTCGGTTGCGCGCAGCGGATGGTTAACTCTTCCGGTCCCGCTGTCAGCTCGGATCGGCAAGACGAGGGAACCTTACTTATGGCAGACATCACTGGAGACCAGCGGATCCAGTCCGAAGTGCTCGAAGGCCTCGCCACGGCCGTGAACCACCGCCGGTGGTTCGTGGAGCTCGCCCTCCCGTACCTGGGCGACAACCCGATCGAGATCGGCAGTGGCCTGGGCGACTACGCGCTGGAGTGGGCGGAGCACCTGCCCCGCTTCACCGCCACCGAGGCCGACCCCGACCGGCTGGTGCAGCTCAAGGAGCGCCTGGCCGACCACGACAACATCGACGTGCGGCAGATGCTGCTGCCCTCCGCCGACGCGAACGGCGAGTACAGCGCCGCCGTCTCGTACAACGTCCTCGAGCACATCGAGGACCACGTCGGCGCGCTGCGCAGCATGGCCGAGCTGGTCCGCCCGGGTGGCCGGATCATCCTGATCGTGCCGGCCTTCATGTTCGCGATGAGCCAGGTCGACATCGCGACCGGGCACATCCGCCGCTACACCAAGAAGACGATGCGCGCCGCCATGACCGAGGCCGGCCTCACCATCGAGAAGCTGCACTACGCGAACGCCCTGGGCCTGATCGGCTACTACGGCGCGACGAGCATCTTCAAGCTGGCCCCCAAGGAGGGCCCGATGGTCAAGGTCTACGACAGCATCGTGCTGCCGGTCACCAAGGCCGCCGAGAGCATCGTGAAGCCGCCGTTCGGCCAGTCGGTCTTCGTGGTCGCGAAGGTTCCCGGCTGATCCCGACCCCCGCACGCAGGCCCGCCGGATCCGCGATCCGGCGGGCTTCGTCGTCAGTGGGTCAGCCCCTGACCTGGTACGTGGGCCGGATCGTCGCCCGGGCCAACGTGTGGAAGGCCAGGTTGAAGCCGACGTAGGCCGGGGTGGCGTCCGCGCCCACCTCGAGCCGGTCGACGTCCAGGGCGTGCACCGCGAAGACGTACCGGTGCGGCCGGTCGCCGGGCGGGGGCGCCGCGCCGCCGTAGCCGGTGTCGCCGTAGTCGTTGCGGACGGAGAACGCGTCCTCCGGCAGCGGGTCGACACCGCGGTCGAGCTCGGTCACCGAGACCGGCAGGTTGACCGCCACCCAGTGCCAGAAGCCGCTGCCCGTCGGCGCGTCCGGGTCGAAGCAGGTCACGACGAAGCCCCGCGTCTCCGCGGGGAAGCCGGACCAGGACAGCTGCGGGGAAAGGTTCTTGCCGCCCACGCTGGTGTGGGCGTACAGCTCGTCGAGCGGTTGGCCGTCGGTCACGTCCGCGCTGGTCAGCGTGAAGGCCGGGACCGGCGGCAGGAGGTCGTAAGGATCCGGCGCTGGGGCTCGCTCCAGGCTCATGCTCGGTAGTCCTTCCACGTCGTCGGCACCGCGATGGCGCCGGTTCGAGAACTTCCCCCGTCTGCCGACAGTAACCGGGTGAGGTGTCACACATCTTTCGCGCCGTCGCCGCTGTGCTCCTTTTCAGGAAACGCACAGGTGGTGCGCGTGGTCGGGGTTGCGCGCGGTGATAGTGGTGTCAGACATCCGACCGGGTACGTAGGGCAGAGATCCCCGTGCTCGGTGGCGATCGGTCGCCGCACGGCGGCCAGCAAGTCGGCACCCGCCCTCGCGACGGGTGCCGACTGCTGTCTGCGGAGGTTGCGCCGCGAATCACCACGGACACCGGGCGCGCGGTGAGAGCATCGAGGCGTGAGAGCCCCTCTCCCGACCGACGAAGAGGCTCGCCTGGCCGCGCTGCACGAGGCCAAGGTGCTCGACACCCTGCCGGAGGACGACTTCGACGACATCGCCCTGCTGGCCTCGGAGATCTGCGGCACCCCGATCAGCCTGGTCACCATGGTCGACGCCGACCGGCAGTGGTTCAAGGCCAAGGTCGGGCTGGAGCTCGACGGGACGCACCGGGACGACTCGCTGTGCGCCCACGCGATCCACCAGCACGACGTCCTGGAGGTGCCCGACGCCGGCGCCGACCGCCGGTTCGCCGACAACCCGCTGGTCACCGGCGACCACAAGTTCCGGTTCTACGCGGGCGCCCCGGTCCTGCTCGACGGCACCCACGCCGTCGGCACCGTGTGCGTCGTCGACCACGTCCCCCGCGAGCTCACCGAGGCCCAGCGCCGCGCCCTGCGCTGCCTGGCCCGGCACGCCTCCGTCCAGCTCGAGCTGCGCCGCTACGCCCAGCACGCCGGGGACATCGCCGACCGGATGCGCCAGCTCGACCGGATGAAGGACTCGTTCCTGGCCGGGGTGAGTCACGAGCTGCGGACGCCGCTGACCTCGATCCGCGGCTACCTGGAGATGCTCCAGTCCGACGGCTTCGAGCCCGAGACGTCGCAGCGCTTCCTGTCGGTCATCCAGCGCAACTCCGACCGGCTGCTGCGGCTCATCGACGACCTGCTCACGGTGTCCCGGCTCAGCGACGGCGGGATCCGGCTGGACCTCGTGGAGCTGGACCTGGCTGAGCTGGTCCACCAGGTCAGCACGGCCTGCCGGCCGCTGGCCGAGCACCGCGACGTGGCGCTGCACAACCTCGTGGATCACCCGGTGCCCGCCCGGGGCGACTCGCGCCGCCTCGGTCAGGCGCTGAACCACCTGGTCGTCAACGCGATCAAGTTCACCGCGCCGGGCGGCGAGATCATCATCCGGACCACGGCCGGCGCCGAGCCGGAGCTGCTCATCATCGACACCGGGATGGGCATCCCCGCGGCGGAGCTGCCGCACGTCTTCGACCGCTTCTTCCGCAGCGCGGCCGCCGACCGGATGGCGGCGGCCGGTTCCGGGGTCGGGCTGTCGATCGTCAACCTGATCATCGAGGCCCACCACGGCAGCATCCACCTGGACAGCGAGCCGGGCGTGGGCACCACGGTCCGGATCACCCTGCCGCGGCCCTGACCCGGCCTCAGCAGCCGAACAGGGGCAGGCAGGGCTCCAGCCCCTCGATCCGGACGTCGATCGTGCGGTTCGCCGCCCAGCCGGCCCGGTCGAGGCGCAACCGGCGGCCCACCACCGCCTCGCCGCGGACGACGTGCCGGGCGATGCCGTCGTCGGCGTAACCGAGCTTGCGCGAGACGCCGTACGACGCGGCGTTGTCCGCGAACGCCTCGGAGATTGCCCACTGGGCGTCCAGCCCGGCGAACGCCAGCGCCAGCACGGCCGCGCGCATCTCGGTGCCGAAGCCCCGGCTGTGGTGCTCGCGGCCCAGCCAGGAGCCCGTACCCACCTCGCGCAGGACGGCGAACCGCCGGGCGTCGACGCCCTGGGTGCCGATCACCTGGCCGTCGTGCACCGCCACCAGGTGCAGCGCCCAGTCGTCGGGCGCCCACTGGCCCCACATCCGCCAGTGGAACTGCAGGGTGCCGCGGGCCACCTCGCCCGGAGGGCGATCGGTCCACGGCACCACGAACGGCATGACGCCGGGGTCGTGCACCCCGGCCGCCGCGACCTGCGCGAGCCCGGCCAGGTCGGTCAGGTCCGGAACGCGCAGTTCGAGCCGCGGCGTCCGCAGCCGCAGCCCGAACAGCGGCCAGTGCTCAGCGATCATGCGAAGGATTCTCGCCGCCGGGCACCGGCCCGCGCCAACCCCTCAGAACCGCTCGATGTGCAGACCCGCGTAGAGCGGGCGGTAGACGACACCGGTCCGCGGGTTCCCGGCGTCGATCATCATGCCGCCGCCCATGTAGATGCCCACGTGCCCCGGCCCGACGACCAGGTCACCCGGCCGGGCGGCGGACCGCGAGACGGTACGGGCGCGGGCCGCCTGAGCCCCCGAGGAGTGCGGCAACCGGAGCCCGGCCAGCGCGTACGCCCGCTTGGTGAAGCCCGAGCAGTCGAACGCGTGCGGCCCCTCCGCGCCGCGCCGATAGGTCTTGCCGACCTGCGACCGGGCGAACGCGATGACCGACGACATCCGCATCGACGTGCGCACCCGGGTCACCGTACGGCGCTTGGGCACCGCCCGGTGCCGGACAGCCGACCGGGTCCGGGCCCCGACCGCGGACCCCCGCTCGGCCGCGGCCCGGCGGGCGGCAACCGCGCGTCGCACGGCGACGCGGCGTTGCGCGGCGGCCCTGACCTCAGCGACCCGGCGGGCCTGCGCGGCCCGGCGTAACGTCGCGATTTTCTGGGTCTCCCGCTGGGCGGAGCGCTGCGCCGCCCGCACTGCCACGGCAACCGGCCGCGCGGTGGACCGGCGCACGGCCGAGCGCGACGCTCGCAGTGCGGTCCGGGCCAGCAGGGCCGGCTGTGGGTCCACCACGGCGGGCGCGGCGGCCGGCGCGGCGGCCGGCAGGCTTTCCAGGGGAGGTTCGACGGATTCGAGAACCGGCGAGCTCACGGCGAGCGCGAGGGCGCCGGCGGCCAGGACGCGGCCGGTGGACGGACGGGACAGCGAAGCCTCCGAGTTCGGCCCGGGGCTCTCACGCGAATCCCAATTCCGTTGCGACGGGTGGTGCCGCCGTGCCGGAAGTCGACCGCGCAAACGGTGACAATGGGAACCCAGGCGATATTGGTAATTCCGTCGACCATGCCAACACACAATCACGGTCGCGTTGCGGAGAATCGAAAAAAAGTGCCCCCGGAGTGTCGATCCGAGCGTGACCCGTTCGTGTATCCGTAGCGATCCCGAGCAGTGGAGCAAACATGAAGACGTACCTGATCAGCATCTTCCAGCCGGACGGCCCGCCGCCCGGGCCGGAGGTTCTGGAACCGATGATGCACCAGCTCGAGGCACTTCAGCAGGAGCTGAAGGACACCGGCGCGTTCGTGTTCGCCGCGCCGCTGTGCCCGCCCAGCACCGCTACCGTGGTGCGGGTCAGCGGGGCCGACGCCGTGCTGACCGACGGGCCCTTCCTGGAGAGCAAAGAATTCCTCGGCGGTTTCACGGTCGTCACCGCCGCCGACCTCGACGCCGCGCTGAAGTGGGCCCAGCGCATGGCGGCGGTCACGACTCTGCCCGTGGAGGTGCGGCCATTCGCGGATTGAGCGACGTCTTCCGGGCGGAATACGGCCGCGCGGTCGCCGTCCTGACCCGCTTCCTCGGCGACCTCGATCTCGCCGAGGAAGCGGTGCAGGACGCGTTCACCGTGGCCAGTGCGAAGTGGCCGGCCGAGGGCGTCCCGCCGAGCCCGGCCGGCTGGATCATCACCACGGCCCGCAACCGGGCCGTGGACCGGCTGCGGCGCGAGTCCGCCCGGGCCGCCAAGGAGGCCGAGGCGGCGCTGCTGGTCCCGGACTCGCCGGCGCGGGAGCGCACCGACCAGCTCCGGCTGATCTTCACCTGCTGCCATCCGGCCCTCGCCCCCACCGCCCGGATCGCGCTCACGCTGCGGCTGCTGGGCGGGCTGAGCACGTCCGAGATCGCCCGCGCGTTCCTGGTGCCGGAGCCGACCATGGCCCAGCGCATCGTCCGGGCCAAGGGCAAGATCCGGGACGCGGGCATCCCGTTCCGGGTGCCCGGCGACGACGAGCTGCCGGGCCGGCTGCGGTCGGTCCTGGCCGTGCTCTACCTGATCTTCAACGAGGGGTACGCGGCCAGCGGCGGCCCCACCCTGACCCGCGACGACCTGTGCGCCGAGGCCGTCCGGCTCACCCGGATGCTGGTTCGGCTGATGCCCGAGGAGCCCGAGGTGCAGGGGCTGCTGGCGTTGCAGCTGCTCATTCTGGCCCGGCGTCCGGCCCGCACCACAGTGGACGGGACGCTGGTCCGACTGGCCGATCAGGACCGCTCCCGGTGGGACGCCGCGCTGATCGCCGAGGGGCAGCAGATCGTGCGGGCCTGCGTACGGCGCGGGCAGCCGGGCCCGTACCAGCTCCAGGCCGCGATCAACGCCGTGCACAGCGCCGCGCCCACCGTGGCCGCGACCGACTGGCCGGCCATCGTGGAGCTCTACGACCAGCTCATGACCTGCACGCCGACCCCGGTGGTGGCCCTGAACCGCGCGGTGGCGGTGGCCGAGGTGTCCGGCCCGGCCGCGGCGCTGCCCCTGGTGGAGGCCCTGAACCTGGACCGCTATCACCTTTTCCACGCGATCCGGGCGGACCTGCTGCGCCGTCTGGGCCGCGACGCGGAGGCGAAGGCGGCCTACGCCCGGGCGGCCGGGCTGACCGGCAACGCGGCCGAGCGGGCGTTCCTGCGACGGGCCGGGGACCTCACCAGCCCCGGGTTCCCGGACCGCCCTTGAACGGCCCGGTGATGTCCTTGGTGATCCACCCCCCGTAGAAGTCACCCTCCTGCGCCCGGACCAGCTCGCCGTCGACCCGGCACTCGTCCACCCGGCTCGGGTAGAACGCGACGGCCCCGGCCAGCTCGGCGTAGGCGGGCTCCGGCACGGCGTAGGACCAGGCGGCGTCGGGCACCCGGGTGCCGCCGACGACCAGGTCCCAGTAGCCGGCGGTGCCCTTGAACTCGCAGAACGAGTGGCCGCGGGCCCGCTCCAGCACGCCGGGGGCGACGTCGTCGAACGGCACGTAGTAGACGGGCGGGTGCGACGTCTCCAGCACCCGCCAGCAGCGGTCGCTGTCGACCAGAGTCACCCCGGCGTGCACGACGGTGATGCGGGCGGCGCTGCGCTCGAGCCGCGGCGGCCGCGGGTAGTCCCAGACGGATTCCACCTCGTCACGGTACGTCGCTCACCTGGGGAACCCCGGGTCGTCAGCGCGCGGCGCCGCCGGCGCCGGCCAGAACAGCCGCGAACTCGGCGCGGTTCGGGCCCAGCACGGCGAACACCACGTGCACCATGGGCTGCCCGGCCAGCGCGGCGGCGAAGGCCTCCGCGACCGTGGTGGGGTCGTTGCCGAACACCCCGCACCCCCACGCGCCGAGCACCAGCCGGCGATGGCCGTGCGCGGCCGCGACGGCCAGGATCCGCGCCGCGCGACGGCGCAGCACCTCGGGCACCCCGGCGGCCCGGTCCGGCTGATTGCGGCGGATCGCGCCCAGGTTGGGCGCGGCCGCGGTCAGGAACGAGACCGGGTACGGCTGCGTGAGCAGCGCCGCCCGATCGTCCCGGAAGACGGGTACGCCCGGTGAGTAGATGACCCGGTCGGAGTAGGTGAGCTCGGCGTGCGACCGGTGGAACGTGTAGAACTCACCGGCGGCGCGCAGGCACGGATACAGTCCCGAGCTGCGGGCGATGCTCTCCTCCTGGGCCTGCGCGCCGTTGAGGAAGCCGCCGCCCGGGCTGCGGGCCGAGGCGAAGACCAGCGCCGCGACATCACCGCCGAGGCGTCGCGCCGCGGCCAGCGTGGACTCGCCCGTGACCTCGACGAGCCCGGCCGGCCCGGCGTCACCGGCGGGCAGCTCCTCCGTGGGCAGGTGCAGCCGGGTGCCGGCGACCGCGGGCGCGACGTCGATGCGCACCTCGGTCCCGCCCGGGTCGTGATACCAGCCACGCTCGGTGATGGCCACGGTCTCCCGGGCGATGGCCCGCAGTCGTTCGCTCATGATGTAGTCCATCATGGTCGCCCGGGCGCCCGCGGTCACCGGAGTTACGCCGCCGTCATCCCGCGGCCCACCCTCCCGGGATCCGCACGTCAGGCCGTCACGTACGGGCGGGCCTCGTGGGCGTCGCGCAGCGTGAGGCCCCACCAGGCCAGGCGGTCCAGCAGCAGCTGGGCGGCGGCGCCGGGCACCTCGGGATCGAGCGGCAAGCCGTCCGGCCCGAAGCAGCTCCGCCCGCCGTGGAAGCTGACCGTGTCACGGACCGTGACGGCGTGCAGCTCGGCGAAGACGGGGCGCAGATGCTCGACCGCGCGCAGGCCGCCCGACAGCCCGCCGTACGAGACGAAGCCGACGGGTTTGGCGAGCCACTCGCGGAAGTGGCCGTCGATGACGGCCTTGAGCGGTGCGGGATAGCTGTGGTTGTACTCGGGGGTGACGACGACGAAGGCGTCGGCGGCGCCCAGCCTCGCAGTGACAGTGGCGGCGTCGGCCAGGTCGACGACCTGGACGTCCAGGTCGGCACGGCGGCGCGCCTCCCCGGCGAACCAGGCGGCGACGGTCGGCCCGAAGCGCCCTTCCCGGGTGCTGGCGACGATGACGGCTACGCGGAGCGGTGGTACGGGCACGGTGTTCTCCTCGGTCGGTGCGGTGACGGCCGACGCTAAAACCCCAACTAATGTTGAGGTCAAGCCGAGGATGGGGGACGGACCCATGGAACTGAGCGTCGGCGAACTGGCCGCCCGCAGCGGGGTACGGGTGTCGGCCCTGCACTTCTTCGAACGCCAGGGCCTGATCACCAGCCGGCGCACGGCCGGGAACCAGCGACGGTACCGGCGCGACGCGCTCCGGCGGGTGGCGTTCATCCGGATCGCGCAGCGGGTGGGCATTCCGCTGAAGGAGGTGCGCGCGGTGCTGGCGCTGCTGCCGGACAGCCGCACCCCGACCCGCGAGGACTGGGCCCGGGTGTCGCGCTGCTGGCAGGAGGAGCTGGACCGGCGGATGCGCCATCTGGAGCAGCTGCGCAGCGACTTCACCGGCTGCGTCGGATGCGGGTGCATGTCGATCGACCGGTGCCCGCTGATCAATCCGAACGACGAGCTGGGGCGGCAGGGGCCGGGACCGCGCCGGCTCATCTGACCGCTCCCCCCGCCGGCGGGCCGGACGGACCGGCGGTTGCTTGCGGGCGCGGCGCGCGCCTCAGCGACACCGAGGTGGCAAAGTGGGGCATATCCCCTTAAGTCATCGAGAGGTAGTTCCCTTCCATGCTTCGTCGTCCCGCCTTTGTGCTCGGCGCCCTGGTCGTTGCCGCCTTCGCGCTGCCGCTGGAGGCGGGTTTCGCCCGGACTGGTGATGCCGGTGCGGAGGTCAACCCGGCAGCGAACTGGGCCGGCCCAGCGGGTGCGGCCGAGCCGGCTGCGCCGGTGGGTGGTGCGGTGGGGAGGCCTCATCCGGTCGCATCTTCCACGCCGACTGCTTCGGCTGGTCCGGCCACGTCGGCCGGTCCCGCCACGTCGGTTGATCCGGCCACATCGACCGGTCCGGCTGCGTCGGCCAGTCCGGCCACATCGACCGGTCCGGCTGCGTCGGCCAGTCCGGCTGCGTCGGCCAGTCCGGCTGCGTCGGCTGATCCGGCTGCGTCGGCTGATCCGGCTGCGTCGGCCGGTCCGGCTTCGGCTTCGGCTTCGACCGGGCAAAGCGGCCTCGCAGCCGCTCCGAGCAGCCCGGCCGCTCCGAGTAGCCCGGCCGCTCCGACCGGGCAAGCCAGCCCGTCGCGCCCGGCCGGTGCGCCCGCCGCTCCAATCGGCACGGCGGCGGTGAGAATGAGCTTCGACGCCGGTCCCGAGCCGGTCGTCAAGGGCGCGACCATCACCCTGACCGGCCGGGTGTGGCGAACCGCCCGCGGCAACCAGACCACAGTGGACTTCTACTTCCACCCGGCCACGGCGCCGGCGAACTCCTACACCTATCAGGGCTCCGCGACGACGACGGACGCCGGGGACTTCCGCCGCCGCGTCGTCGCACAGACCACCGGCACGTGGAAGGCGGTCTTCGCCGGGTCGGCGAGCCGTCGTAACGCGGCCCGGCTGGACACGGTGCAGGTGTTCCAGCGCCGCTCGCGGGAGATCGCCGGATGGTCGGCCCAGACCCCCTCGTGGCAGAGCCCGGCGCTCCGGATCCCGACCCCGGAATACAAGGCCGTCGTGAACTGGACCTGCCCGGCAACCGGCTCCCCGTTCATCCACCTGTCCTGGACCGCCCGGGGCGGCGGCAGCGAATACGTGCACGGCGCCCAGCCGGCCGGCGCTCTGACCTTGGCCGGTCACGCGGGCGGCCGGCGGGGATCCTTCCGGGTCACCACCTCGGCCGACTGCACGTGGCGGGTCCGCGTCTTCTCGGGCATCACCGTCTTCCAGGTCTGATCCGCACTTCTCCGAGCCGGGGCCGGCCCGGGGCCGGGCGTGGGGCCGAGCCGGGCGTGGGCGGCCGGGCCGGGCGCGCGGGCCGAGCCGAGCGGGGGCCGAGCCGAGCGCGGGGGCCGAGCCGAGCGCGGAGGCCGAACCCGCGCGCGCCGAGCCGAGCCGATCGCGGCCCGGGCCCGGAGGCCGAACCCGCGCGGGCCGAGCCGAGCCGAACGCGGCCCGGGCCCGGAGGCCCAACCCGGCGCGAGCCGAGCCGAGCACCGGCCGGGTCCCGGAGGCCAAACCGGGCGGAGGCCAAACCGGGCGGAGGCCGAACCGGGCGTAGGCCGGGTAGGGAGAGGGCCGGGCCGGCGAGGGTCAGGGCAGGAGCAGGATCTTGCCCAGGTGGTCGCTGCTCTCCATCAGCCGGTGCGCCTCCGCCGCCTGCGCCATCGGGATCGTGCGGTCGATGACCGGCCGGATCGTTCCCGCGTCGACCAGCGGCCACACCTGGTCGCGGACGCCCCGCACCACCCGGGCCTTGTCGGCCGCCGTGCGGGCGCGAAGGGTCGTCGCCGACACTGACGCGCGCTTGGCCATCAGGGCGCCCAGGTCGAGCTCGCCGCGGCGGCCGCCCTGCAGGCCGATGATCACGAGGTGGCCGTCGGGGGCCAGCGCGGCCACGTTCCGGTCGAGGTATTTCGCGCCCATGATGTCGAGGATGACGTCGGCGCCCCGGCCGTCGGTGAACCGCTGCGTCTCCGCGACGAAGTCGGCCGCCGTGTAGTCGATCGTCAGGTCGGCGCCGAGCGCGCGGAGCTGGGCGTGCTTGGACTCGCGGGCGGTGGTCATGACCGTGGCGCCGAGGGCCTTGCCGAGCTGGATCGCGAAGGTGCCGATGCCGCCGCCTCCGCCGTGCACCAGCAGCGTCCTGCCCTTGCGGAGCCGGGCGATGTCGACCACGTTCGACCAGACCGTGCAGGCGACCTCGGGCAGGGCCGCGGCCTCCTGCACCGACATCTGCTGCGGGATCGGCAGGAGCTGGCCGGCCGGCACCGCCACCTGCTCGGCGTAGCCGCCGCCGGCCAGCAGGGCGCACACCCGCTCGCCGACGTGGTGGCCGGTCACGCCGTCGCCGACCGCGGTGATCACGCCCGAGCACTCGAGGCCCGGATAGGGCGGCGCGCCGGGCGGGGGAGGGTAGTGGCCCTGGCGCTGCATCACGTCGGCGCGGTTGACCGCCGCGGCGGTCACCTCGACGACCACCTCGCCGGCGCCCGGGACCGGGTCGGGCACCTCGGTCCAGACGAGCGCTTCCGGGCCGCCGGGCTGGTCGATCGTGATCGCGTGCATGACTGACAGCTTGCCCGAGCCGTACGACAAAAAACGGAGAAGCCCGCGGGTAGCGCCCACCGCCACCCGCGGGCCTCCGTTGCCGGGTCTTACCCCGGCGGGCCGCGCTTATGCCGGCAAGGTCCACCGCTGGTTGGCGGCCCCGGTGCAGGTCCAGATCTGCAGCTTGGCGCCGTCCGCGGTGTTGTTGTCCTTGACGTCGAGACACTTGCCGGAGGCCGGGTTGACCAGCGTGCCGTTGCTCGCTGTCCACTTCTGGCTGGCCACCGTGTCCAGGCAGTCCCACAGGTGCACGGCGGCGCCGTCGGCCGTCGCGTTGTTCGACACGTCCAGGCACTTGCCGAGGCCGCGGACCGTGTTGTCGGCGCCGACCGTCCAGGTCTGGTTCGGGCCACCGGTGCACGACCACAGCTGCGGGAGGTTGCCGTTGGCGGTGGAGCCGTCGGTCACGTCCAGGCACTTGCCGCCGAGACCGGTGATCGCGCCGGTACGCGACGCGGGCGGCGTACCCCCGCTCTGCGTCCCGCCCCAGGTGAAGGTCGCCGAGGTCCTGGTCGGCAGGCTGTACACGAAGGACTGGCCGCCCCAGTTGACCTTGACCGTCTGCGCGCTGCCGCTGGTGTTGTACGCGATCAGCGCCTTGGACCCGTCGGGGTTCTTCCAGGCGACGTTCTTGACGGTGGCGTTGGCGGTCGAGTCGATCCGCACCGCCCCCGGCTTCACGAACTTGGTCAGATGACCCATCGTGTAGTACTCGATCGTGTAGTCGACCTGCCCGCTGCGGCCGTCGCCGTTGTGCACGGTGACCAGCCCGGTGCAGGTGCCGCAGCCGCCGTTGTGCGGGCCCATGTTCTGGTCCACGGCGAGGCTCCACTTGGTCCACGAGCGGGCCCAGTTGCGGGTGTAGTCGATCAGGTTGTTCATGTCCTCGGCCTGCTGGTTGCCGACCCAGGTGCCACCGGAGTGCTCGGTGAAGTACTGGTTCATGGCCGGGTACTGGTTGCGTACCGTGGAAGCCTTGCCCGGATCGCCGCCGTAACCGTGCCAGCCCACCCCGCCGAAGTTCGGGTGGTTGCGGATGGTCGCGTCGTTGACCAGCGGCGCGCCCCAGGTGTCGTAGTCGCTGTAGTTCCAGTCGTGCACCAGCAGCTTGGTGCTCAGCCCGGCCGCCTGCAGGGCCGGCAGCAGGTCGTTCTTGGCGAACGACTGCAGGCCGGAGACGCTCCACTGCATGGAGGGGTAACCGGGACAGCAGCCGGGTTCGTTCTGCTCGGTCACGTATTTGATGGGTACGCCCTGAGCCTGATACCCCTGGATGTACTTGACGAAGTACTGCGCGTACGCCTTGTAGTACTCGGCCTTGAGGTAGCCCTGGTCGTAGCTGTTGTTGTCCTTCATCCACGACGGCGCCGACCACGGGGACGCCATCACGAACAGGTTGGGGTTGAGGCTGCGGGCCTGCTTGGTCAGCGCCATCACGTCGACGTCGCGGGCCAGGCTGAAGTCGTTGAGGTCGCAGCACGTGCCGTCGTACGAGTAGCTGGACCGGGCCAGGTCCGACGAGCCCAGGACGTTGCGGGTGGCGCTGACCCCGATGCCGGCGGTCGGGCTGAACAGCTTGGTCATCACGTCGTTGCGGGTCGCGGCGGAGAGCGCCCCGCTGCCGTTGATGAGCCAGGCCGCGGTGTCGGTGAACGAAGCACCGGCGCCCTCGAACTGCTGGTACGTGGTGTTCTCGTTGACGGTGACGGTCTGGTTGGCGCTGCCGGTGCCGGAGGCGAAGCTGACCGGCGTCTGCGGCTGCAGGCCGCGGGTGACGGCGCGCCCGCCGCTGTCGCTGGTGGTGGTGAGGTAGACGGACACCTGCTCGTTGGCGGCGAACGCGCTCGGGGCGAGCACGATGCCGGCGCCGGCCGCGAGCACGACGGCGGCGGCCAGCGCGGTTCTTCTGGTTCTTCTGGGGACGGACATGACGGGGACTCCCTTGACCGGAGGTGGGGGCCTGGCCGGGATAGGTAAGGCAGCGAACAATAACCACGCCGCTCGATGTCGTGTCAACCGTGGATGCCCAGGTCAAGGGGCATGTTTCAGCAGCTCGGGCCGCTGTTACATGGCTTAATTTAAGTTTTTGGCAAGTCCGGCACGCCAGGGCCGCGGTCCGTTCCGGGACGCCGGGACGGGATCTGGCAGACTGGGTGCGCCGTACGGGAGGGCTCGCCTAGTGGCCGATGGCGCCGGTCTTGAAAACCGGTGAGGCGTTACGCGTCTCCGTGGGTTCGAATCCCACGCCCTCCGCTCCAAGCACGGAAAAGGCCCCACTGACCTGCGGTTACGCAGGACGGTGGGGCCTTTCCCATCGATGGGCGAGTCTCACTTAGTCTCAGATGATCTAGCTCCAGCTCACTGGTCACGGCAAATACGCGGCAAAGTTCCGGCGGGCCTACCCCTCGTCCTCCTCCGCCTCCAGGGCCTCGGCGATCCGGCGGCGCGCCGCTTCGTCCTGGCCGTCGATGCACTTGGCGTAGACCTTGAGAAGCACGTGTGCACGCTGTGACCCGCCCACTCCGCCACCTGGGTAGCGGGTACTCCCACGTTGAGCCAGAGGGACACGGCGGCGTGCCGCAGCTGATAGGGCACCTTGCCGAGCGGGGACCGCTGTTGCGCGGGAGTGAGGGCATCCTTGCGTGCCTGCCGCCAGACTCGCGAGTACGTCTCCTTCGAGACAGGACCGCCCCCGTAACCCTGCCGAGCGAACAGCCGGCCGTCCGGCGCCGCGCCGAACTCCGCGAGGTGCCACCGAAGCGCCCGAACGAGAATCGGAGGGGCGGGGACGATTCGCGTGGCCGTCTTCGCCCGGTGCTTGAGTTCGCGGTCCTCTCGCAAGTCCGTGCTGTCGTCGCCCCAAGTCCTCCCCACATGTTGTGTCGATCCGGTCAGCCGCAGAACGCCCCACCCGGACTCAGGCAGGTCACATTCCTCTTCGCGCAGGTGCAGCGCTTCGGCCGGCCGAAGCGCCGAGTAGTACATGCAGGCGAAGAACGCCACCAACCGTGGAGACTTCACGCTGATCGCGGCGAGCAGGACCAGCGCTTGAGCCGGGCTGATCACAGACCTCCGGTCAACCTCCTCGGTAGATTTGGGGGCGGCCCACTGCACGAAGTCCATCGGATGCGCTTCGAGTAGCCGAAGCTCCACGGCGTATCGAAGCGCGCCGTAGAAGACGGCACGTTTGCGGGCAATCGTGTTCGCCGCTGCTCCCTTGCCGTCGATGCGGAGGGCGAGCGTATCGAGCGCCTTACGGATCAGGGCGGCATCGGTGAGGTCCGTCAGCTTCACGGTGTGAGCCGATAGCCATTTCACCGTGGCGGCCATGTCGTCCGGCGGCGGCCCTTCCTCGCGCCGCGTGCGGTTGAAGGACCACTTGTAGAGGGCCTGCCGGATCTCGTCCGCCGACGGCGCACCTCTGTCCGTCGCGAGCAGGGCAACGGTGACGTTGGCCAGAGACTCGGCGATGCTCTTGCGCTGCTTCGGCGCGGCCCGGGACCACTTCATGTCCACGAACGCGACGGCATGGTCATACCAGGATTTCGTGTCCAGTTCGCGCGCCATCGGCTCTGGCAGGCCGCTCACCACGTCGAATGCGATGCCCTCCCGCTGCGCGGTGATCAGCCTCGACCGGAAGCTCTCGGCGAGTGCCCTGGTTTGGAACGTCTCGCCGAATTCCTCGCCCGCCACCATCCACCGGACCCGGTAGGTGCTGCGCGGCTTGCCGGTCTTGCGGTCCTTGCCCTTGTGCTCGCGGATGGCCCATACGCGCACGTCATAGGTGGTGTTCATGCGGCTTGCGGCTCCTCACGGCTCGACAACCAGGCGTCAAAGTCGGTGCGGCGGATGCGGAGCTGCCCGTTGGGAAGCTTGTAGGTCTTGGGTGCCTGGCCGAGGGCCTTCCAGCGGAAGAACGTCGACTTAGGCACCTCCAGCTCAGCGAGAAAGTCAGTCAGGGTCAGAAAGTTGCGAGCCATCGGGTCCGGCCTCCCTAGGCGGGTCATGCGGGGTGGTCAGCGTTGCGGTGACGGGTTTTCAGCGCTTCGATGTCCTCGATGGACGGTCCGGGCCGATGGCCGGGGGAAGGGCTCCTACGGGCCCGTTGAGAGCGTCGTAGCCGCTTGATCCGAAATACCCCCGGTATCAAGGCATAGCCCGGAGTGGCTGTGTGGCTCTGAGCGGATCGGCGTTGCGTCGACCGGGTGGGTGCGACCCGCCGGAAGGGGCGTGCCAGAACTGCCACAACTGCCAGAACCTCGGCGGATGGGAGGGTTGTGGCGGTTGTGGCAGTTCTGGCAGGGCCATCACGCCGACCTCCGAACGGCGGTAATCGGGTGCACGCTGGCGGCGGGCCGGTGCACTTCCGGGTGGACCAGGAAGCTGGGCGACGGTGGTCGGCCTCCGGCCCGTTTCGGTGCGGGCGGGTCGAGCTGGCGCAGGTAGCCGTGGGCTTCGAGCACCGACAGCGGCGGGTCGAAGTCGGCGGCGGTGGGCAGCTGGGAGGACTTGAGCGCCCGGAACACCTCGCGTTTGGTGAACGCGCTCGATCCGGTGCGCTCGATCCACGCCAGGATCGTCCGGGCATTGCGGGTCGACTGGTCGGCGCTCATGTCGTCGAACGCGGCCAGGGCGTGCGCGGCGTAGTAGTCCCCGATCAACGCCGCCCGCTCGATGGTGTCGGCGTCGATGGGCTGGCCCCATCCGTCGTGCAGGTGTTCGGCCAGGTGCAACAGCCCAGCGATCCGCACAACAGCCCCGACGTACTTCGATCCCCAATCCACGATGTGCGACCACGCCGCGCCGGGCCGCAGCCGAGGCTCCACCTGGCGTTCGCCCGAAACGATCGCTGTACGGGTACTGATCTCCGACATGACAGCGCCGATGGCGCTGCCCGCACGCGCCGAGACCCAGGCCGACGATCCGGCCGTACGGGAACGCGCCGAGCGAATCACCCGCCGCGCCGCAGACGGCATCATCGACCAGGTTGCCGAGCTGGGCGACCTCGGCCTGGTCCGCTCCACCACCGTAGAAGTCCGGATGCACCGGGCATCGCCGCACGGTCCCTTCGTCACGGGCCGTGTATCCGGTCCCAACGGCATGGAAGACCCCAACCGTCCGAGCACTAGACGATGGTGGGCGGCTTGCCGCTAGGATGCCCGGCTCCTCCGCAGTCCAGGTCGCAACGGCACTAGGCGGACGCCATGCAGGCAGAACGCTACTGTGTTCAACATGGCACTGATCGGCATGGGACTCGCCAACTATAGATGCTTCGTCGAGCGCCAGGATATCGAGCTGCGACCAATCACCGTTGTCCTCGGACGCAACAACTCGGGCAAGAGCGCGCTCGTACGGACCCCTCTTGTGCTTTCGACCGGTATCAGGACTGACTCACCTTCGCCCCTCGACCTCGATTTGCTTGGCGAGGATGTTGTCGATTCCTTCACCGACTTGCTGTATGGCGGTCGGCCACATGGCAGCCTGCAACTCGATGCAAGAGTGGCTAATCCCGAGTCAACGGAATTAGCAATGTCCGCCACTGTGCAAAACATCGATGAATACCGGCAGCAGGTTGTAAGCGAGCTGACCATATCGAGTGAAGGCAGGAGCTTTTGCCTTCGCTGGCAACCGGACGGCAATCTAAGCGACCTCCGCTATGTCGTCGAAAGCGACGGCCTGACCGAACGCGATGTTAGGGTAACGTTTGAAGGGCTATTGCCGTCCGCGATCGTCGGAGACCCAGCGAATGGCGAGCGCGATCGAGCTCTTCTTTCGATGGCGAGCGCAATCCGTGCTGGGTTCGGAGAAGTGCGTTATCTTGGACCCTTCCGGGACAGGCCGGCGCGGTATTATCGGTCCCCTGCACGGATGCCGAATAACGTTGGCCATAGTGGCGAGCATACTGCTGGCGTTCTTTCTTTGGACTTGACTCGGAATCAGGGCAAGTTGCTTCGCCAAATCAATCGCGAACTGAAAGACAGTTTGCCGGGCTGGGACGTTGATATCTTGGCGCGAGGAGGCGTTTTTAACATCGTCCTCCGATCGCAGATGGATAATACTCTGGCAATCAATCTTGCTGATACCGGCACGGGCGTTGCTCAGGCGCTGCCGATCTTTGTTCAACGCGCGCTTGACGTTCTGTATCCGTCGGCAGATCCTGTTCTTGAAATAGTCGAGCAGCCGGAACTGCACCTTCACCCCGCGGCGCACGCTGCACTTGCCGACCTGTACCTGCGTGCCTCGTCGGTGAGCCGCCAACGATTCCTAATCGAGACACACAGTGAGACGATCCTACTACGACTTCGTCGGAGGATTGCTGAGGGAACGGCGGATCCTGCGAACATTGCCGTGTACTTTGTGGAGAGCAATGGCGGCGCTAGTAGTACACGAAGGATCAATATCAGCCAAGACGGCGGTTTGGACTATTGGCCGGACGGGGTCTTCTCTGAGGACTATCAGGAAACCAAGGCCCTAGCCAGTGCTCAGATTTCGAGGCTGAAGTCCAATGCGCGTTAGTCTCACTCCCGACGTTTTTGCTGAAGCCACGGCTCTCAGACCTCTTCTGAATATCCTAAACTGCTTCACGACCGAACGACACGACTGGGCGGCAACCACGGAGATAATTGAGGCCGCGTACGGATACCTAGAGCGCGAAGCGTCGAGCATGGCGAGTACTATTGCTCAGTTGGGCGAGAAGGCAATTGTAAGCTCCGTATGGGGGAGCAATTCAGCGGACGCGGTGCAAGTAAGTGCCGAAGATTTGGAAGACGCCGCAGATGACCTTTGTCAACCAGCAGTTCTAGTTGTTGAAGATCAAGAGAATGACGGCTGCTTCGTCAAGAGTGTCGCTAGCGCACTCGGCCACACCCGACTCATTGATGCAATCGACCGAGGATGGCTAGTGATCCGCCATGCCGGCGGTGAGCGTCTGGAACTTGTGGCCAAGAATGAGCTCCTCACCTTTCGTAGACTTTCACGAATAGCTGCCCTCTTAGATAGTGACCGTTGGACTCCCTCAGACCGCACCAATAATCATGTGAAAGCTGAGCGGCTGACTGCCCTCGGAATTTCGGTACACGTGCTAGAGCTTCGCGAAGCCGAGAACTACGTTCCGAGCCGGATCCTTGCTCTGATTGGAAAGCCTGCGGAAACATCCAAGAAGCTGGAGGCGCTGAAAAGCCTTACCCCCAGCCAAAGAGGCTATTACGATATGAAATTCGGATTCGGCCCTGTTGCGAGTCCCCCGAGAATTAGGGCAGAGCAAACGGAACTCTTCTCTACGATCGACATGCCAACGTTGCTTCGGTTGCGCGGCGGGTTCGGACGTAAAGTCCTTGCCGCTATGTATGAAAATCGTGCCCGCCTGAAACAATCCGACTTAGCAGCACTGGGCGTTGAGCAGGAGCTCGAAGAGATGCTCATGCGCATTGAGAGCTTGGTATAGGAGAGAGCACATGGCATCATACAATGACATCACGGTAAAGCCCGAGATCATGTTACTGGAACAGGTCCTAAGCGAGATTAACGATGGCCAGCTTCGGGTTCCGAAGTTCCAACGTCCTTTCGTCTGGCGGCCGGAGCAGATGGTTAATCTTTTCGACAGCATCGAGCGTGGCTATCCAATCGGCAGCCTGCTTGTTTGGGATACTAGCATTCCTATTCCGAGCCTTGACCGTATCGCCGATGTAGAAATTCCCTCGCCACCAGACAAGCCGGTGTCTTATCTGCTAGATGGTCATCAACGCCTGTCCACTCTTTACGGATGCCTCATGCGTCGACCAGCCGACAGGACGATTTCGGGTCAACAGGACTGGATGTGGAATGTTTTTCGAGCACTCGGGGAACGTGACGAAAGCGCTAACCGCTTTAGACACTGGAAGCATCCACAACCGCCGCCCCCTAACTACCTCCCGATGCGGTCAGTGCTGCGCACGATGGACTTCTTGGCTTACGCTCGCAGTCTCTCCGATGCGTCCGAACACATCGCGGACTTGACCTCATTGGTCGATGAGGCCGAAGAGCTAGCCCAGCGCATCAAGTCCTACAAGATTGCCGTCGTCAGGCTTGTAGGAGGCGACTTGGAGCATGCCGTCGAGGTATTCTCGCGCTTAAATAGTAGCGGTCAATCAATCACGCCGGATCAGATGGTGTCTGCCCTTACGTACAAGGTCGATGAAGGCGAAAGTTTGGCCGAGCGCATCGATATGCTTCGCGAGGGCCTTGCTGATATCGGGTACGGCCAAATCCCGTCCATAACGGTTTTTCAGTCTGTTCTCGCGGTTGCCGGCGAGCAGGATGTTCAAAGAGCTCGATGGGAAGTTCTATCTCAGCGAGTAAAGGGCGGACTCGCGGATGCAGTCGATTCCACTGAGAAAGCTTTGTATCGAGCGATCGAGTTCTTACGTGTGGATGTCGGCGTTCCCCTTGCTCGGCTGATACCTTACAACACCCAACTGATGCTCTTGGTCGCCTTTTTCAATGAAGTTGCCAATCCCATCCCAGCGCAACGACGTAAGCTGGTCGACTGGTTCTGGACGACCTCACTGTCGGGATTTTTCGCCGGAGCAAACACAACGCAGATCAAGAATGCTCTTATAGAAATGCGGCATTTTGCCTTGAGCGGTGAAGACCTCAATCTTAAGGGTCAGATAGCGAGGCCTTTCCCGGACCGTTTTGACCTACGAAGCGCGCGGATCCGATCTTTTATCATCTGGGAGCTGGGCACTTATCGTGCGCGTCTAGATTTGACCGGCCAACCGGTCGATGCGGTCGAGCTGCTCGCACGTTCCGATGCTGCTGCATATCGCCAGATCGTGATTCAAGGTGCAGGCAGGTCTAGTCCTGCTAATCGCCTGATCTTTCCTACGCCCCCCGGCGTTTCGGTCAGGCGAGCCCTGACCGAGCTGTCCGACGCTCTGAAAGATTCAGTCCTGGAGAGTCAGGGAATTCCGTTAGCGGCGGCCGAGAGGTTGCAGCAGGGTGATGTCGAGGGCTTCATTAGGGAGCGAGCACAGCACCTTGCTTCCCGTGAACGAGAATTCATGGAGCAATTTAGCGTTCTACCCCCTCAAGAGCTTGTCGGGGATTCAGACATCGATACTGAATAGGCCGTTCATAATTCGCCGCAGCGGTGTGTCTTCTCACCGAGCGATCGCGATCCATGTTGTCATGATTAAACCCCGGCGGGCATGACGAGCGTCTCGCTAGACAGGGGAGAAATTCTTAAGGATTACTAATGAACGAACGGGAGCAAGCACGTCTACGGTTGCATCTTTGCTGCCAAAGCGTGTAGGCCGAGTGCCGTACTCGGCGGCTAGCGCCAGCGGGCAGGACGGCATTAGGCAGGTGTCGGACACTTAACCGAGCTACGTCGGCCGCTCGGGGCACGAATGCGGTAAGTGCATGGCCAACGAGGCGAACGATAGGGCCTCTGGCTGGTCAAGACCGTTCTGCGCACGGTATTGCAAGTCGGTGAACGTGGCGGGTGCGAAGCTGTCCCGACCGGACCACTGGCTTGGGGCTGGCGGGCTCCGCGTTGCGTACGTGTGGTCGAGGTGGGTTCGGAGGGTGCTGGATCTACTCTTCGGCTGGGGTCCAGCCACCCTTTTCTTCCTCGTAGACGACGTAAGTCCACTCTTCTTCCGAACGATCGAAGGTGGCGGAAACGGCTTCGGTAAGGCCGGTCATCGCCCGTCGAAGATATTCGGGGTCGTCCGTTCGGACGAACGCCTCCACGCTACGTCCGCCATCGTTAGTCTCATTGATCTTGAAGGTGACAAGAGGTTCCGGCCGGCTTTCCCCGTGTTTGCGCCGGAAGTTCACTAACAACAGCTTGAGGCCATCCCAGATAGCCGAAGCCGCGAGATTGGGACCAAGAGCCAGCAGGACCGCGTAGCTACCCTGCAGCAGGATCTCGACATCCCAGCCAGATCCGCCCCGCTGAAGGGGCTGGACCTCGACAGGATTTGCCGTGCTCATCTTGCGCGCAGCGTCAGCGAGCTCGTCAGGCGTAAAGCCATAGCTCGTAGCGGCAAGTCCCATTGCCTGCGGTTCAATCATCGGTTTCCGTTCGAGAATCGTTGCGCGGTCGACAGTATCGGAGGTGTCGAGTACCGATCCAGGGCGTCTTGAGGGGCGTCAGGATGTACCAGGCAACGCGTACTTCCTGGTCGGGTGCTCTCCGATCCTAGCCAGGAGGGCAGCCTGTGCGTCTGCCTGTACGCCGGATTTCAGGGTGATAGCCGTGCACCTGGCAGGAGTTCGTGCCGTTGGCATGACATTACGAGAGGCTGCCGGAGGTCACTCCAGGCCACTCAATGCCGTGCTGGCCCGCGCCGGCGCGTGTGGTCGGGCCACCTTGTACGGTTCCCGAGCTGACAGTGCCGGTTCGATGCCTTCACCGCTCCTCACGGTCTGTGAAGCGTGCCCTCAGCCGCCGGGTAGGACGCCTCGGAACGCGGTTGCGGTAAGTGTGCGGCAAGCGGGGCGATAGATCGGATGTTGTGACTGTTCAGGACGTTGCTGCGCACGGTCTTGAAACCGGTAAGGGAAACCTTCGTGGGTTCGAATCCCACGCCCTCCGCTCCAGCCCGGAACCCCGCCGAACCGCCTCAAGCGGGTCCGCGGCCTTTCCCGATCCGACGATCCCCAACCGGACGTATCCGATTATTCGGTCTGGAGGCGAACGTGTCCGTCCGGGCGGACCCACCGCCAAGGCCCGGACCTCGTGGCCCCATCAGCAAGATCCACGGTGCTACGCTGCCGCGATGCTCAAGATCCGCATTCACGACAGTCACTTCGCTAAGAGGTTGGTAGCGAAAATAGCCGCAGTATTCACCCTGGCCACCACGGTGGTGCTGATCGCCGCCTCCCCCGCCGCGGCGCATTCCGAGGTCTCCGAGACGCGTGTTTCGATCGGCGCGGCGGCGACCACGATCATCGGCCCCACGATGACGTACAACCTGGGCGAGCTCGGCCTGGGCTGCGGGTCGACCTACAAGGCGACGTTCTCGCCCACCTGGCACGTCTCCAAGGTGACCTCCACCTCCGTCTACATCGACTACATGACCTACCAGGTCACGCCCTCGCGGTCGATGGACCTCGGCGCCACCGGCGTCATCAACGGGAGCAATTCGTCGGTGTGGACCGGCAACTGGGCGCAGCTCGGCATCACCAAGACGGTCAAGAAGGCGTACTACCTCCGTAAGACGGTCAGCTTCGGAAGCCGTGGATACATTGACCTTTACCAGTGGTTCCACTTCAGCCTGGGAAACCAGCCGGGTATCTGTGGCGACGACAAGAACGTGCATTTCTGGCTCCGTCGCGCCTGACGGGAAACCAGCTCGGCCAACGAAGCCGCCCGGTGACTCCAGCGAGTCGCCGGGCGCCTTGGTTTCCCGGGCGGCACTAGCATCGGGCCCCGTGATCGTATGGCTCAACGGCACCCACGGCGCCGGCAAGACCACCACCGCCGCCCTCCTGCAGCGGCTGCTCCCGCAGTCCCGGGTGCTCGACGCCGAGAAGGTCGGCGAGACGCTCATGGACATCACCCCGGGCCTGCCCGAGACCGACAACTTCCAGCACTGGCCGCCGTGGCGCCCGCTCGTCGTCGAGACCGCTCGCCGCGTGCTGGAGTACACCGGCGGCACCCTGGTGATGCCCATGACCGTCCTGGTCGAGCAGTACTGGCGTGAGATCAGCACGGGTCTCGCCGGCCACGCCATCCCGGTACGGCACTTCGTCCTCCACGCCGACCAGGACACCCTCCGCGACCGTATCGAGCGGGAACACGCCGTCCCGTCGCCGTTCCGCCTGAAACACCTCGTCCCCTACGCCGAGGCGGCCCGTACGTGGCTGCACGCCGAGGCCGAGGTCGTCGACACCACGCACCTCACCCCCGCCGAGGCCGCGCTGCGGATCGCCGCGACGCTCACGGATTGATGATCATCTGAGGGCCCCGGCCGCGGGCGGCCAACCGGTCCTCCGGGTTGATCAGCTTGCAGCGTTGCAGGCTCAGGCACCCGCACCCGATGCACCCCGTCAGCTGGTCGCGCAGCCGTTCCATCATCGCGATGCGCGCCTCGAGCTTGCGCCGCCACCGCGCCGACAGCCGCGCCCAGTCCGCCTTCGTCGGGGTCCGGTTCTCCGGCAGCTCGGCCAGCGCCTCGCGGATCTCCTCCAGCGACACCCCGACCTGCTGGGCGATCCGGATGAACGCGACACGGCGCAGCTCGTGCCGCTCGTAGCGACGCTGGTTGCCACCCGTCCGGGTCGAGCGGATCAGACCTTCCCGCTCGTAGAAGCGCAGCGCGGACTGGGCCACGCCGCTGCGGGCCGCCATGTCGCCGATGGTGAGGAGCTCCACCCCACGCACTCCTTGAGTTGAAGTGAACTTTAACTTGCAGGCTGAGGATATGACCACGACAGCGGTAGATCCAGCCCTGCTGACCCGGCTGACCGGCGACGAGAAACACGCGCCGAGCGCCTACTCGACCCTCGACGTGCTGTGGGTGCTCTACGACCGCGTTCTGCGCGTCTCCCCCGGCACCGTCGACGAACCCGACCGGGACCGGTTCCTGCTCTCCAAGGGGCACGGGCCGGCCGCCTACTACGCCGTCCTCGCCGCGAAGGGTTTCTTCCCCCTGGACTGGCTGGACGACTTCGGCGGGCCGGACAGCCGGCTCGGTTACCACCCCGACCGGTTGCTGATCCCGGGCGTCGAGATCGGCACCGGCTCGCTCGGGCACGGCCTCGGCATCGGCGTCGGCACCGCCCTGGGCCTGCGCGCGCAGGGCCTCGACGCCCGGACGTTCGTGCTGCTCGGCGACGCCGAGCTGGACGAGGGCGCCAACCACGAGGCGATCGCGTACGCCGTCGCGGCCCGGCTGGACAAGCTCACCGCGATCGTCGTGGACAACCGGTCCGCGACGCACGGCTGGCCCGGCGGGATCGCGAGCCGGTTCCCGGGCTGGACCGCCTCCACCGTGGACGGCCGGGACCACCCGGCCATCGAGCAGGCGCTGCGCGAACAGGACCGGGACCGCCCGCACGTCGTCGTCGCGACCGTCGCAACGAAAGGCTGAGGATCATGCGAGAGACCTTCGTCGCCACCACCACCGCGTTGCTGGAGGAGGACCCGCGGACCGCCGTGGTGCTGGCCGACATCTCCGCCGACGCGTTCGCGCCGGCGCAGCGCCGGCATCCGGACCGGGTGCTCAACGTGGGCATCCGCGAGCAGCTGATGCTCGGCGTCGCCGGCGGGCTCGCCCTGACCGGGCTGCGGCCGTACGTGCACTCGTACGCGCCGTTCGTCGTCGACCGGGCCTACGAGCAGATCAAGCTCGACCTCGGACACCAGGACGCCGGCGCGGTGCTGGTCAGCATCGGCGCCTCGTACGACGCGTCCACCGCCGGCTACACCCACCACTCGCCCGGTGACGTGGCCCTGCTGGACACGCTGGAGGACTGGACCGTGCACGTGCCCGGTCACCCCAACGAGGTGCCGGCGCTGCTGCGGGCCGCCGCGCGGACCGACGACCGGATCTACGTGCGGCTCTCGTCGCAGCAGAACAGCCGGGCGTACGCCGCCGCGGGCGAGCTGCGGGTCGTGCGGCAGGGCTGGGCCGGCGCGCCGGTGGTGCTCGCGATCGGGCCGATGCTGGACCCGGTGCTCGCCGCCACCGCCGACCTGGACGTCACGGTCGCGTACACGCTGACACCCCGGCCGCTGGACGGCCGCCGGCTGCGGGAGCTGGTCAACCGCGAGATCGTCGTGGTGGAGCCGTACCTGGCCGGGACGTCGAGCCGGCTGGTGGCGGCGGCGCTGTCCGACGTACCGCATCGGTCCCTGCACCTCGGGGTGGGCCGCGCGGAGCAGCGGCGTTACGGCACCCCGGCCGACCATGCGCGGTGGCACGGCCTGGACCCGGCCGGCCTGCGCGCCTCGATCAGCGGCTTTCTGCAGGCGGCCCGGCGCTAGGCCGCGGCCGCGGCCGGCACGCGGGCCGGGGTACGCCGCTCGCGGAAGGCGTGCTTGAGCCGGGCGTCCACCTGCCACACCTGCGCCGGGTCGGCCAGGCGCATCCGGAACCGCTCGCGCACCCCGTCGACCGCGGTCGCCGCGATGTCCACGACGGAGGTCCGCAGGTCGGGGCTCCAGGAGACGTCGCTCAGGTGACGCAGGTTGGCGTTCAGGTGCAGGCGCAGCCGGTGCAGCACCCGGGTCTCCTGGATCACGACCATCCGGCGGTACGTGAGCAGCAGCAGGAATTCCCCGGCCAGCGGCCGGTCCGGGGTGACGCACCGGGTGACCAGCACCGTGGCGTCGTCCGGTTCCACGCAGCGGCGGAAGATGGGCATGTGCCGGCTCACGGTGGGGATCGCGACCCCGGCTTCGGCGGCGGCGGGCAGGAACGTACGGGAGAACACGTCCATGTGGCGTTTAACGGAGGCTGCCCGGGGAAAGCAGCGGGGAACCCACAATGAATATCGAATTACAGAAGTTCGAGCACCGTGGCGTTGGCCATTCCGCCGCCCTCGCACATGGTCTGCAGGCCGTAGCGGATGTCCAGCTGTCGCATGTGGTGGATCATCGTCGTCATGATCCGCGCGCCGGACCCCCCGAGCGGGTGGCCGAGGGCGATCGCCCCGCCGCGCGGGTTGAGGCGGGCGACGTCGGCGCCGGTCTCCGCCAGCCAGGCCAGCGGCACGGGCGCGAACGCCTCGTTCACCTCGTACACCCCGATGTCGTCCAGGGTGAGTCCCGCCTTGGCGAGCGCCTTCGCGGTGGCCGGGAGCGGCGCGGTCAGCATGATCACCGGATCGTCGGCCGCCACCACCGCGGTGTGCACCCGGGCCAGCGGCCGCAGGCCGTGCGCGGCCGCCCAGCGTGAGGTCGTGACGGCCAGGGCGGCGGCGCCGTCGGAGATCTGCGACGCGGACCCGGCGGTGACCACCCCGTCCGGTTTGAACGGCGTCTTGAGGGCGCCCAGCTTCTCCAGCGTGGTGTCCCGCCGGATGCCCTCGTCCCGGGTGATGCCGCCGACGCCGACGATCTCGGCGTCGAACTCGCCGGCGTCCTGCGCCTTGGCCGCCGCCGCGTGGCTGGCCAGCGCGTACTCGTCGAGCCGCGACCGGGAGAAGCCCCACCGCTCGGCGATCATCTCGGCCCCCACGCCCTGGTTGAAGACGGTGGTGCCGTAGCGCGCGGCGATCGCCGTGCCGTACGGGTCGGCGCCGGCCGCGCTGGAGCCCATCGGCACCCGGCTCATCGACTCGACCCCGCCGGCCACCACCAGATCGGCCTGCCCGGACAGTACGGTCGCCGCCGCGAAGTGCAGCGCCTGCTGGCTGGAGCCGCACTGCCGGTCCATCGTCGTGCCCGGCACCGACTCGGGCCAGCCGGCGGCCAGCACGGCGTTGCGGCCGATGTTCCACGACTGCTCACCGACCTGGGAGACACATCCCCACAGCACGTCCTCGACGTCGGCCGGGTCGAAGCCCGCGCGCTCGGCCAGCGCCTTCAGCACCACCGCCGACAGGTCGACCGGGTGCACCTCCGCCAGCCCGCCGTTGCGCCGCCCGACCGGCGTGCGCACCGCCCCCACGATCACCGCATCTCGCATACTGCCGACGGTACGCCGGACTGCCATAGTGGTGACCATGTCGCCTCTTCAGTGGCGGGTGCGGCCCGTCCTGCCGATCGCCAAACTGCTCGGTGCGGTGGCCCTGGTGGTGCTGGTCTCGGCGTTCGGCCACGGGGACCCGGTGCAGTGGTTCATCGCGATCGCGGTCGCCATCGCGCTGGCCGGCTGGGCGGCCCGCGACCTGATCGCGCCGGTCCGGCTCAGCGCGGACACGAGCGGGATCACCATGGTGGTCGGCCTGGTCCGGCGCCGGCACGTGGCCTGGCCGCAGATCGAGCGGGTACGGGTGGACCGCCGCGACCGGATGGGCCTGCGCAGCCGGTTCCTGGAGATCGACACGGGCGAGAGCCTGCACCTGTTCAGCGTGCACGAGCTGGGCACCGAGCCGGAAGAAGTGGCCGAGGCCCTGAACGCGCTGCGGGCCAACGCCCCGCGCTAGGCGAAATGGGCGGATCTGTCACCTCAGGGCGGGTTCGGCGGCGATGATCTTCGGTGGTGGTCATCGCCCCTATCCGTGCTGAGGAAGCGACATGCGTCTCACCCTGCCGTCCCGGACACCGCCCGAGGTGTCGAAAGCGCCCGCGCCCGTGGGGGACGCGCCGGTCGTGTCCCCTGATTCGCGGCTGTTGTCGCCGGGCGGGGAGGGCGCGGGGTCGCCACTTCGGGCGGGCCGGCTGGGGTGGATCGGCGCACCGGCCGGGCAAGGGCCGGGGCGGATCGGTGGCCCGGCCGAGCAAGGGCCGGACCGGCCGGGGCGGATCGGTGAACCGGCCGAGGAAGAGCCGGACCCGCTGAGGCGGGTCGGCGGTCCGGCCGAGCAAGGGCCGGCCCCGCTGAGGCGGGTCGATGGGCGGGCCGAGCGAGGGTCTCGCCGGCCGGGATGGATCGGCGCGCGGGCCGGGCGGATGCGGAACCGGCTGGGATGGATCAGTGGGTCGGCCGGCCGGGGGTGGGGTCGGCTGGGGTGGATCGGTGCGCCGGCCGGGTGGGACTGGGGCCGGCTCATCCGGAGCCGGGCGGTGGCCGGGACCGTGGCGGCCGGCATGGCTTTGGTGCTGGTCGCCTTCGGCCTGGGGTGGGGCACGGATGCCGGCCGGCCGGGCGCCGGGCGGGGCGGGGAGAGCGGCAGCGCCCGGGCGGGTGAAGGACCACGGCACGGCGACACGGCGAGCCGGCCGCACAACAGCCAGGCGGACGGAGGTCGACCAGGCGGGGCCAAGGCCGGCGAACCGGGCAACGCCGAGGCGGGCGGGCCGGACCGCGACGAGCCGGGTGCGGGCGGGTCAGGCACGGCCCGGCCGGGCGAAGGCCGGCCGGGCGAAGGCCGACCGGGCCGCGGCGGCGCGGATGCCGGGAACACCGACGTCACGAAGGCCCAGGACCCCGCCGAAAGCGCCGGCCAGCCCGAAGCCGCCCAGGCCGCAGCGGACCGGGCCGCCGCCGAGAAGGCCGAACGCGCCCGAGCCGCGGCGAACCGGGCCGCCGCCGAACGCGCAGCCGCCGACCGGTCCGCCGCCGAGAAGCTGACCGCGGCCCAGGCCGCCGACGCACGGGCAGCCGAAGAACGTGCCGCCCGAGCCGGCCCGGAGCGGACCGTCGCCATGCCCGCGCTCGTCGGCCTCAAGCTCACCGACGCGCTGCGGGCCGCCACCTCAGCGGGCCTGACCGGCGTCTCGATCTGCCGCACGCCCGGCGGCCCCGTCCCGCTCTGGCTGTCCCGCTGGCGGGTCGCCGGTCAGGGCGTACCGGCCGGCCGCCGGGTCGCCGCGGGCCGGCCGATCTGCCTCTTCGCCAGCCGGTCGTAGGCGGCTCAGCCCGTCAGCGCCAGTGTGCGGTAGACGGCCAGCAGCAACAGGATCACCAGCACCGCCGCGCAGCCGACCCCCTGCACGAGGTTGCGCCTCTCCCGCGGCGCGTACGCCAGGATCGCCGCCACCGCCGCGCCCACCGCCAGGCCGCCGAGGTGCCCGGCGACCGAGATGTTGGAGACCACGAAGGTGAACACGACGTTGATGACGATGATCGGCAGGATCGGCGCGACGCTCTGATTGAGGCGTTTGAGCAGCACGAAGATGGCCGCCATCAGGCCGAAGACGGCGGTGGAGGCGCCCGCGGTCATGCCGTTCGGCGCCGCGAACAGGTACGCCGCCACGTTGCCGCCCAGCCCGGCCAGCAGGTAGAGCCCGACGAAGCGGAGCGGGCCGAGCACCCTCTCGATGTCGCGCCCGAGGATCCACAGGGCGTACATGTTCATCAGCAGGTGCAGCACGCCGTAGTGCAGGAACATCGCGGTGAACAGGCGGTACCACTCGCCGTGGGCGATGCCGTGCGGGACGACGTCGCCGGCCGGGCCGTACACGGCGGAGCCGAGCACCGCGCCCCACTCGGTGAGCGGGGTGCTGCCGCCCAGCAGCCCGCCCCAGCCGCCCCCGGCGACCGCGTTGGCGCCGCCGCTCAGGATCGAGACGAGCATCACGACGACGTTGATGCCGACGAGCGCCTTGGTGACCGTGCCGGCGCGGCCGGCCACGCGGCCGCCGAAGGCGGTACGGGCCGGCCGCTGCGTGCGCCGGCCCTGGGCGACGCACTCCGGGCACTGGTGACCCACCGAGGCCTCGTTCATGCAGTCCGGGCAGATGGGCCGCTCGCAGCGGGTGCAGCGGACGTAGGTCTCTTTCGACGGATGTCGGTAACAGACCGGTGCCGTCACCGGAGACTCACTCATGCCCCAACGGTACCCGGACGGGGTAACGGAACTACGCGCGCTCGATCTCCACGCGCTCCACCACGACGTCCTCGCGGGGACGGTCGCCGGGACCCGTCGGCGTGGTCGCGATCGAGTCGACGACCTTGGCCGACGCCTCGTCCGCCACCTGGCCGAAGATCGTGTGCCGGCGGTTGAGGTGCGGGGTGGGGCTGACCGTGATGAAGAACTGCGAGCCGTTGGTGCCCGGGCCCGCGTTCGCCATGGCGAGCAGGTACGGGCGGTCGAACTGCAGCTCGGGGTGGAACTCGTCGGCGAACTGGAAGCCGGGGCCGCCGCGCCCGGTGCCGGTCGGGTCGCCCAGCTGGATCATGAAGTTGGCGATGACGCGGTGCGAGATCGTGCCGTCGTAGTACGGGCCGCTGCCCTTCTGGCCGGTCCGCGGGTCGACGTAGTCCTTGGTGCCCTCCGCGAGCTCCACGAAGTTGCGCACGGTCGCCGGCGCGTGGTCCGGGAAGAGCTGGAGCCGGATCGGGCCGTGATTGGTGTGCAGGGTGGCGTAAAGAGTCTCGGCCACGGGTACTCCCATCAGTGTCGCGGTCGCCGGTCCGCTACGTCGGGGCCGGCGCTGGACAGTTCTTTTGCAGTTCGGATCCTCCCCCATGTGTCTGATCCGGCTACGCGGGGGTACCCAAGAGGGCAACATGTCGTGGGAGAGAACCACAGGAGGTGGGCACTGGTGTTCGCAACGATGCGACGGAAGAACCGCAGCGCGAAGATGAAGAGCGAGCTCGGTCAGAGCGTTGATCACTTCAAGCGTGCGGCCTCGATCGCCGCGCAGGAGACCAGCGCGACCGTGGGTCCCAAGTTCTATGCCGCGCGTGATCGCGTGCAGCCGACGGCCAGCAAGGCCAAGGATGCCGCGTCGACCAGCTGGGAGAGCGCCCTCGCGACGCTGACTCCGCTGGTCGCTGCCGCGACCGAGAAGGCGCAGCAGGTGAGCCGGACGACGGCCAAGGCGAGCAAGAAGGAAGCCAAGGCCAGCCGCAAGGACGCGAAGAAGAACGCGAAGAAGCTCGAGAAGCGCGCCAACAAGACGCTGGGCCGCAAGCAGAAGGGCAAGAGCTCCAAGCTCGGCACCCTGCTGGTGGCCGGCGCGGCGGTCGGCGCCGCGGGCGCGTACGTGGTCCGTAAGCGTCGCCAGCAGCAGTGGGACGAGTACGACCCGAACCCGACCTCGCCGACCCGGAGCACGGCCAGCACCCAGGCCACGTTCCCGCCGGCCGACATCTCGGGTCCCTCGGGCTTCGTCACGCCGGTGGACGAGACCACCCCGGCCGTCGGGGCCGTCGGCTCCGACCCGGCCGTCGAGGTCGACGTCGACACGGCCGACCAGACCTCTTCGGCGCAGCACAGCCCGAAGGTGGCCCGGCTGGCCGGCGGCCAGAACAGCACCAAGAACTGACCCCGGTTCCGCAGTTCGAGCAGGCGGGTGGGCGCTCCGCGAGGAGTCGTCCGCCCGCCTCGCTGCGTCCTCAGCCCTCCGTGGAGTCGCTGCGGCGGGCCCGGACCGGGTCCAGCGCCGGCCCCTGCGGCAGCAGCGAGACCAGCTGGCCGGGGATCGACACGGGCGGCACGCCGCCGTACCCGAGCCGGGGCAGCACATCGCGGTTCGCCACCGGATAGCGCCGGCCGGTGTCCGTCACGATGCTGACCGTGCCGGTGCCCGCCGGCGCGGTGGGTGAGGCGGCGGCGACGACCAGCGCCCCCTTGCCCCGCGGCACGTACACCGAGTCGGCCTGCACGCCGCCGGGCACGGCCGGCGCCCCGGTGACCGGGTTGCCGGGGGGCGTGGTCGGGCCGATGCGGATGGTGACCGGGGCCTTCTGATCTCCGCCGGCGTAGCTGAGGCACACCTGCTCGGGGCCGTTGAGCAGCACCGGAACGGCCGGCGGCAGACCCGCGGCGGCGGCGGCGGAGACGAGCTGGGTGTCGGAGTGCGGCAGGCTGCTGTAGAGGTTGAGCTCGATGTCGCGGCTGTCGTACGCCTCGGGGTCGACCTGCATCAGCCGGGCCTGCACGTCGGTGAGGTCGGCCACCCCGTCGCTGAGCACCGCGCCCCACTTGTCCGTACCGCTGGCATCGCCGCGGATCCGCAGCAGCTGGCCGATCTCGAAGTCGTCGATGGCCGGCGACGGGTCGCCGAAGTCGCGGATCGCCGGCGGCTTGAGGTCGGGCCCGATCGGCACCGCGTTGATCCAGGCGGCCGCCACCTCCAGCGGCTGCTGGTTCCAGCCCAGGAAGGACTGGGTCCGCTGGAGCCGGCCGGCCGGGATCAGGAAACGCTTGTTGTTGTAGACCAGGTAGGTGCGCCCGGACGGGTCGGCCACCAGCAGTCCGCGCAGGTCGGCGGCGGGCGTGTCGGCGCGCGGCACCGGCAGCACGGTGCCGTCCGACGGTGCGCCACCGACCATGAGCAGGCTCTGCGTCGCGGTGCCGGAGCCGGCGTCGGCCGGCGTCCGCGAGCACACCGTCCACACCTTGTCGACCAGCCCGCCCTTGGCGGCCGGCAGCGAGTCGGGCGCGTCCGGGATGCCCAGCGGGTCACCCAGCGGCACCTCGGCCAGGCTCTGCGACGAGGCCTCGACCATCTGGGGCTCGGCGGCGTTGGCGATGAGCAGGGCCGAGCTGTAGTTGAGCACCGGGTGCATCCGGTCGTCGGACTTGAGGTAGACGAAGCGGGCGCCCGAGCCCTTCTCCAGGAAGACCACGGCCTCGTTGCGCGGCTCGACCGAGCTGCGGCCCTTGAGCAGGCCGTAGACCGCCGCGCCGCCGACCGCGAGCGACGCCACGACCAGGCTGATCAGGGCGGCGCTGCCGGCCCGGCGCAGCGGCGAGCGGTGCGGATCGGGGTCGTGGCTGACCAGCGCGGCCACCACCCGCTGCTGCGAGTACTGGTACGAGTGCAGCTGATCCTGGCGTGACGGCACGCGGCTTCCCTCCCCAGGGCGACTCCGTCACTGTAAAGGGCGACCGGCGGGGCCGGGGGGCGGGTCAGAGCCAGCCGTTGCGGCGGAACGCCCGGTAGAGCAGCACCGAGATGCCCAGCATGAGCAGGAAGACGACCGGATAGCCGTACGGCCAGCTCTGCTCCGGCATGTGCACGAAGTTCATGCCCTCGACGCCGGCGACGGCCGTCCAGACCGTGGCGATGCCGGCCCAGGCCGCGATCTTGCGCATGTCGTTGTTCTGGTCGACCGTGACCTGGGCCAGCCGCGCTTGCAGGATGGAGTTCAGCAGGTCGTCGTACGAGGACACCTGCTCGACCGTCCGGGTCAGGTGGTCCTGCACGTCCCGGAAGTACCGCCGGATCTCCTTGGGGACCTGCCGGCTCTGCGGCGAGGTGATCGTGGCCAGCGGCCGCTGCAGCGGCACCACCGCCCGGCGGAATTCCACGATCTCGCGCTTCATCTGGTAGATCTGCTGCACCGGGCTGCCGCTGTCGCGGGAGAACGCGCCCTCCTCGATGATGTCGAGGTCGGCCTCGACCTGGTCGGCCACCGCGATGTACGCGTCCACCACCCGGTCGGTCACCGCGTAGGCGACCGCCCACGGGCCCTGGGCGAGCAGCTCGCTGCGGGCTTCCATGTCGGCCCGCACCGGCGCCAGCCGCGCGGCGTCGCCGTGCCGGACCGTGATGACGAAGCGCTCGCCCACGAACAGCATCATCTGGCCGGTCTCGACCACCTGCGAGGTCTCGGTCAGCTCGCCGTGCGGCACGTAGCGGGCGGTCCGCAGCACCAGGAAGTGGACCGCGCCGAACTGCTCCAACTTGGGCCGCTGCTCGGCCTTGACCGCGTCCTCGACGGCCAACTCGTGCAGGTCGTACGTGCGCGCGACGGCGGCCATCTCGTCGGCCGTGGGCTCGTGCAGCCCCAGCCACACGAATGCGTTCTCCCGGCTGCACGCCTCGCGCAGCGCCTCGTCCGGGGTGAAGTCGCCCGGCTCGCGCTTGCCCTCGACGTAGACGCCGCAGTCCATCACGGCGCTGCCGTGATAGGGCCGGCCGGAGTCGTCGGGCCGGCCCTCGGGGGCGCCGAGGAACCGGTTCATCGCCCGGACCGGGGCGGTCCACGCCCGCGACAGCGACCGGTTCACACCGGTGCCCCGGTTGCGGCGCGCACTCTCGCTCATGGCTGCCTCCCCCAAAGGTGATGTCGGCTCGGCCCTCGTAGTGAGGCCCGCCCGAGGCTACGCCCGTTACCTTTCCGGCCGCGCCACACACCTGCGCCTCGGCAGGGTGGCGCCGGACGGACCGGCCGCATTTCGGGGGGTGAAGGTGCGATCGGCCCGCCCGGCGCCGGGGGGCGGGGGTGGGTGTCAACGCGCCGGGCCGCATGGTCATGCAGCCGGTGCAGCAGCATTGTGAGCCGAACGCCGGTCCTGGGGAAACCCGAGACCGGCGTTCGGAGCACAGTGTCGGAAACCCGACAGTCGGGCAGGTATCAGGCGGAGACCTCGGCGATCGCCGCGGCGAGGCGGCGGACCCCCTCGTCGATCTGGTCGACCGTGACGGCCGAGAACGCCAGGCGTACGGACGACTTGCCCCCGTCCAGCAGGAAGTCGCTGCCCTTGACGATGGCCACACCCTTCTTCATGGCCGCCGGGAACAGCTTGTCCACGTCCACCGAGGAAGGCAGGTCGACCCAGAGGAAGTAGCCGCCGTCCGGCTCGGTGAAGGTGGCGCCGGGGATGTGCTCCCGCAGCGAGGCGGCCAGGACCCGGGCCCGCTCGGCGAGGGCCGTGCTCACGGTCTGCACCGAGCGCTCGATGTCGCCGGAGACGCAGAACTGGTGCACGATCGCCTCGGACACCATGCCGGGCGAGATGTAGAGGTTGGTGGCCTTCTTCGCGATGGCGTCGATGAGGGCGGCCGGGCCGACCAGGTAACCGACGCGGACACCCGGGCACACCGTCTTGGTGAAGCTGGAGGCGTGCACGACCACGTTGTCGGTGTCCATCGACAGCATCGACGGCAGGGCGTCGCCGCGGAAGCGGATGTCCACGTACGGGTCGTCCTCGAAGATCGTGAAGCCGTACTCGACCGCCAGGCTCAACAGCGCCCGGCGCTTCTCCAGCGACAGCGTGACACCGGCCGGGTTCTGGTAGTTCGGGATGATGTGCGCGAGCTTCGGGCGCAGGCCCGCCTCGAGCATCCCCTTGAGCTCGGCGACGTCGATGCCGTCCGGCTCGATCGTCACCTGGTGCACCTTGCCACCCAGGTTCTGCAGGTTCAGCAAGGTGCGGTCGTAGGTCGGCTTCTCCACGATCACGTCGTCGCCGGCCTTGACCAGGTGGTTGAACAGGAAGGCGTCGGCCTGCAGGGAACCGTTCGTCACGATGACCTGGTCCGCGTCGACCCCGTGCTTGTCGGCGATCCACTTGCGCAGCGGGACGTAACCGACGGAGGTGCCGTAGGCGGTCACGCCGGCCGGGTCGGCGTCGAAGGCCCGCGCGGCGGCGGCCTTGAGGCCCGCCACGTCGACGATGTCCAGGGACGGAGCCCCTCTTGCGAACGAGATCAGCTGCTCAGCGGTCATGCCCCAAGCTTACGAGCAGGCTCTATATCATTTTTCGCGTGTACCCCGACCCGCTGCTCGTCGCCGGAGCTCTCGTCGTGGACGACGACGGCCGCATTTTCTTCCAGCGCCGGTCACCGCAACGCAAGCTTTTCCCGAACTCCTGGGACATCGTCGGCGGCCACCTCGAACCGGGCGAAACGGTCGACGACGCGCTGCGCCGCGAGGTGCTCGAGGAGACCGGCTGGCGGGTGTCGGCCGTGCTCGCCCTGGTCGGCGACTACGCCTACACCGGCGACGACGGCCGGGACCGGCACGAAACCGACTTCCTCGTCCGGGTCGACGGCGACCTGGCCCGGCCCCGCCTGGAGGAGGGCAAGCACACGGAGTTCCGCTGGCTGGGCCCCGACGACCTGGCCGTGCTGGACGAGACCAGGGCCGTCGACGACGGGATGATCCGGCGGATCGCCGAGGACGGCTTCGCGGTCCTGCACACGCTCGGTATGTGAGTCCACGGCTATCCTCGGCTGGCACGCCCCTCACTTCGGAAGGAACCACCCCATGATCGGTCTCGTACTCGCTGCCGGCGCCGGGCGCAGGCTGCGCCCGTACACCGACACGCTGCCGAAGGCGCTGGTGCCCGTGGACGGGGAGACCACGATCATGGACATCTCCCTGCGTAACCTCGCGGCGGCCGGGCTGACGGACGTGACGATCGTGGTCGGCTACCGCGCCGAGGCGGTCGAGGAGCGCCAGGCGGGTTTCGAGCAGAAGTACGGCGTGAAGATCTCCCTGGTGCACAACGACAAGGCCGAGGAGTGGAACAACGCCTACTCGCTGTGGCTGGCGCGGGACCACTTCGCCCAGGGCGCCCTGCTCGTCAACGGCGACACCGTGCACCCGATGAGCGTCGAGCAGACCCTGCTGGCCAACCGCGGCCCCGGCATCCTGCTCGCCATCGACAATGTGAAGAAGCTGGCTGACGAGGAGATGAAGGCTGTCTTCTCGGCGGATGGCCGGCTGGAGAAGATCACGAAGCTGATGGAGCCCGCCGAGGCGTCGGGCGAGTACATCGGCGCCACGGTCATCGAGGCCGGTGCGGCCGCCGAGCTGGCCGACGCGCTCCGGACGACCTTCGAGCGCGACCCCAACCTCTACTACGAGGACGGCTACCAGGAGTACGCCAACCGCGGCGGCGAGATCCGCGGCGCGGCGATCGGCGACATCCCCTGGGTCGAGGTGGACAACCACGACGACCTCGCCAAGGCGCGGGACATCGCATGCCGTTACTAGCCCGCAGCGTCCAGACCCCGCTGCACATCGACGTGCGGCGGGGCGCGGTCGCGGACCTCGGCCGCATCCTCGCCGACGGCCGGATCTCGGCCGGCGGCGACGTCGCCGTGGTGGTCGGCCCGGGTCAGGGTGAGCGGATCGCCGAGATGATCCGGCCGTCGCTGGGCTCGGCCGACGTCTACACGACCACCGGCGGCACCCTGGACGCCGCGCTGGAGCTGGCGGCGAAACTGCGCTCCCGGTCGTACGACGCGGTGGTCGGCATCGGCGGCGGCAAGACCGTCGACGCGGCCAAGTACGCGGCCAACCGCTGGGGCATGCCGATGGTGTCGGTGGCGACCAGCCTGGCCAACGACGGCATCGCGTCCCCGGTGGCCAGCCTGATCAACGACGGGGTCAAGGGCTCCTACGGCGTGCACATCCCGTACGCGGTGATCGTCGACCTGGACTTCGTGGAGAACGGCCCGGACCGGGTCAACCGGGCCGGCATCGGCGACGTGATCAGCAACATCAGCGCGCTGGCCGACTGGGACCTGGGCCGCGAGGTGCGCGGCGAGCCGGTCGACGGCCTGGCCGCGTCGCTGTCGCGGGTCGGCGCCGAGGCCATCCTCAACATGCCGGGCGACATGCAGGACGACGTCTTCGTCACGATCCTCGCCGAGGCGCTGATCTCCAGCGGCCTGGCCATGGCCGTCTGCGGCAGCAGCCGGCCGTGCAGCGGCGGCTGCCACGAGATCATCCACGCCACGGACACGCTGTTCCCGGGCACGGCCTCGCACGGCGAGCTGGCCGGTCTCGGCGCGCTGTTCTGCACGTTCCTGCGCGGCGACGAGCGGCGCTTCGCGCAGATGTCCGACTGCCTGGTGCGGCACAGCCTGCCCCGGACGGCGGCCGACGTGGGGCTGACCCGCGAGCAGCTGGCCGAGGTCGTCGACTTCGCGCCGCGGACCCGCCCCGACCGCTACACCATCCTCGAACACCTGGCGATGTCGCCGGACGAGATCCGCAGGAAGCTGGCCGACTATGACGACGCCGTCGCCGCCCGCTGAGCCGACAGTGGACCGCCCACCCACCGCTGCCGACTACTACGGCGTGAACCGCGGGGGCGGGCTGTTCAGCGAGGCGGTCAGCCAGCGCCTGGGCGCCCGGATCTCGGTCTTCGCCCACCGACACCGGCTCGCGCCGACCGTGCTGACCGTGGCCAACCTGGGGCTGAGCTGCCTGGTCTCGTTCGTCGTGGTGGCGGCGGCCGGCCCGGTCGCCGACGGCCGGGTGTGGGCCTGGCCGATCGGCCTGCTCGCGCTGCTGGGCTGGCAGTTCGCGTACGCGCTGGACTGCGCCGACGGCCAGCTGGCCCGGGTCACCGGCCAGACCAGCCCGGCCGGCGGCCGGGTCGACGTGCTGTGCGACGTGGCCGGTCAGATCGCCCTGGTGGCGGCCCTGTCGGCCGTCGCCGAGGCGCAGGTGCCGGAGACCCCGGCGTGGCTGGTGGCGGCCTTCGCCGGCACCTGGATGGTCAACCTGGTCACCTCGGTGATGCAGACCGGCAGCCAGGCGTCGAGCATGGTGACGAGCCGCTCGCTGCCGGTCCGCGTGGTCAAGCTGGTCCGCGACTACGGGGCGGTGATCGCGCTGGCCGGCCTGGTGCTGACCCTGGCGCCACAGTGGACGATCTTCGTGATCGGCGCGTTCACCCTGGTCAACGGGGCGTTCCTGGCGGCCAGCATCGCCTTCTCGGGTCGCGCCGCGCTGCGGGGCTGACTCACACCCGTACCGGGATCGCCGACGAGGTCCCCAGCACCTTGCCGGCGCTGTCCAGCGCATCGACCACGACGTATTCCGGCGTGCCCGGCAGCGTCAGCGTCGTCTCGAAGCCGGTGCGGTCCGCCTCGGCGGTCTGGGTCAGCGCGCGCGGCTGGCCGCCGGCCCGGGCCCGCCACTTGGCGACCTTCGTGCTGCCGTTCCAGCTCGTGCTGACGATGACGTTGCCGCCCTCGGCCCGCAGGCCCATGGCCGGCTGGTCCAGCGGCGCGCCGGCCCATTCCGCCTTGTACGCCCGGTACGACTGGTTGTCGAGCGGCAGGTGCCCGGCCAGCCGCACGGTCCCGTCCGGGGCGTACTCGGTGAAGTAGGGCTTCTGGCCCCAGCCGATGAACGAGCCGCCGTCGGCCAGTTCGCGGAAGCTGCCCTGGGTCGGCGCGGAAAGCTTCTCCGGGTGCAGGAACTCGCTGACGAACGAGATCCTCTTCGCCGCCTCGTCGACCTTGAAGACCAGGCCCCGGGACTGCTCGCGCTGCTTGGTGATGCCGGCGCCGTTGTCGAAGACGCTGTACGACCCGTCGCGCCGGCGCCGGAAGTCGTGCTGCCAGCTGAACGCCGACCGCTCGTCGACGGCGAAGTCCGACTTCTTGCCGCCGATGCGCCACCGCACGTCGCCGGACTTGCGATCGATCTTGTAAACGGTCCAGGTGTGCCGGGACGAGGCGAGGATGTGCCCGTCGGCGTCGAGCCCGACCGAGTTGGCGTGGAAGTAGTCGTAGGGCAGGTGCGCGGAATCGCCCTCGGGCAGCGGCGCGTACGACTCCGCGAGGGTGACGTGGTCCCGGGCCCGCCACTCGAAGACGCGCCGGCCGGTCCTGATGTCGATCTCCTGGATCACCCCGTCGTGCAGCACGCCGTCGGTGGGCCCGCCGAGCGCCGACAGGTCGTACGGGACCGGGTCGTAGACCCAGAAGAGCGCGGTGTCGTTCGGCGTGATCACGAAGTCGTGCTGGTCGGCCTGTTCCGAGCCGGCCGCCCGGACCCGGGTGATCTCCCGGTACGAGGTGTCCGCGATGACGAACTCGCCCTGCCCCACGCCCTGCCCGCCGGTGCCGCCGATGGTCCCCTCCCACCAGGTCAGGACCGGCTGGTTCCGATACTGCTGGACCTTGAAGTCGATGGCCACCGTGGCGGGGTCGGGCACCTTGCGGAACCACACCGGCGAGCCCTTGTCGTCCACGATCAGCGGTCCCCACAGGCCGGTGCCGGAGGCGGGCGTCAGGAAGACGTAGCCGGGGGCGGTCGCGTTGGCCGGCGTCGTGATCGTGACGTCGGGCAGGGTGCGCAGGTCGGGCCGGGACCGGTACTTGGCCGGCCCGGCCTGCGGAGCCGCCGCCGGGACGCCCGCGTCGTCCTTGCTGTCGGCGATCGCGTAGCCGGCGCCGGCGCCCGCGGCGGTGAGCGCCACGGCGCCGCCGACGCCGAGCAGGAGGTTCCGGCGCGAGAGTTTGGCATCGGTCACGGATCAACCTTTCCCGATTCGATGGCGATCTACCTCGGTGCCGGCTCGAAATTCTCTGTGAGCCCGGTGTAGATGTCGATGAGCCGCCGGGTCACCACATCGGGGTGGAAGGCGCTCAGATAGCGGGCGCGCGCGGCCGGCGCGACCGCCGCGGCGCCGGCCCGGGCGACCGGCAGGGCGGCGGCCAGCGCCTCCGGGTCGGGCCGGACCGCCCAGCCCGCCGGCGCCGCCGGGCCGCCGATCCCCAGCAGGTACGGGATGCCGCCGACATCGGTGCCGAGCACCGGCCGGCCCGCCGCCATCGCCTCCAGGATCACCGTGGGCAGCACGTCGTCCCAGGTCGGCACGGCCACGATCACGGACGCGGCCCGGCGCTCGGACGCCATGCCGGCCTGGTCCAGGGCGCCCAGGTAGGTCACGTCGGCCCGCTCGGCGGCGGCCCGCTCGGCGAGCGGCCGCAGCTCCCCGTCGCCGGCGATGCGCAGCGGCCCCAGCTCGCCGTCCGGGTGCCGGCGCCAGGCGTCGAGCAGCAGCGCCAGGCCCTTCTCCGGGGAGAGCCGGGCGGCGTACAGGAATCCGTCGCCCGGCGGTTCCGGCGCGCCGGGATCGGGCAGGCCGTTCGGCTTGATCACGATGCGCTCGTCCGGAATGCCGTAGTCGCGCAGGTGGTCGGCGATCCGGCCGGTCAGCGCGATGTAGCGGTCCACCGACCGCCAGGTGGGCCGGTGCACGGCCAGGGTGGTCGCCATCAGGGCGCTCTGCGCCGCCGAGCCCCGGTAGCACCTGTGCACGACGGCCGGCCAGCCCAGCGCCTTGCCGCGGCAGTCGTGGCAGTTGTGCCCGTCGCGGAAGTACAGACCCGAGGAGCACACCTGCCGGTAGTTGTGCACGGTCTGCACGACCGGGACCCCGTGCGCGTGCGCGGTCCGCACGACCGACGGCGACAGCAACGGGTACGGGTTGTGCAGGTGCAGCAGGTCGGGGCGCTCCCGGCGGAGCAGCTCGGCGAGATCCCGCTGGGCGGCCCGGCCGAGGATCGGCGAGAGCGGCAGGAGGGCCTTCTGCGCGAGCGGGAGCTCCCCGATCGAGTCGGAGGCCCGCTGGAACGGCAGCACCTCGATCCCGGCCGCCGTGAGCTGCGCGATCTCCGTGTCGACGATGACGTTCTCGCCGGACGGGATGGCCTCGCGATATCTGTTGTGCGCAACGACGACCTTCACGGGTGGAAACGCTACCGTTGAGGGCGTGCCGGAGCTTCCCGAGGTCGAGGCGCTCGCCGCGTATCTGCGGGAGCGTGCGGTCGGCCGCACAGTGCAGCGCTTCGAGGTCTCGTCGTTCAGCGCGCTGAAGACGTACGACCCGCCCGCCTCCGCCGTCGCCGGCCTGGTCGTCACCGGCGCCGGCCGGCACGGCAAGTTCCTCGACCTCACCCTGGGCCAGGATCTGCACCTCGTGGTGCACCTGGCCCGCGCGGGCTGGCTGCACTACCGGGAGTCGTTCAAGTCGCCCGCGCCGCTCAAGCCGGGCAGCGGCCCGATCGCGATCCGGGTACGCCTCGACGACGAGTCCGGCTTCGACCTCACCGAGGCCGGCACCCAGAAGTCGCTGGCGGCGTACCTGGTGCGCGACCCGGCCGAGGTGCCCGGCGTGTCGCGGCTCGGGCCCGACGCGCTGGAGGTCGGCCGCGAGGAGTTCGCCGAGCGGCTGCGCGCCCGCCGCGGCCAGGTCAAGGGGGTGCTGACCGACCAGGAGGTGCTGGCCGGCATCGGCAACGCCTACTCCGACGAGATCCTGCACGTGGCCAAGATGTCGCCGTTCGCGCTGACCCACAAGCTGACCGACGAGCAGATCACCACCCTGTACGAGGCCATGCGGCAGGTCGAGACCGACGCCGTGACCCGCTCGGTGGGTCAGAAGGCCGCCGAGCTCAAGGGCGAGAAGCGCGCCGGGATGCGGGTGCACGCGCGGACCGGGCTGCCCTGCCCGGTGTGCGGCGACACGGTCCGCGAGGTCTCCTTCGCCGACAAGAGCCTGCAGTACTGCCCGACCTGCCAGACCGGCGGAAAGCCGCTCGCCGACCGCCGCTTGTCCAAGTTGATCCGATAGTCACGCAGAGTGCACAGGTGGCTCCGCGGGGGAAAGCGGGCACAACGTCCCCTTCTGCTGGACCGTTCCATCGGTATAGTGGCCCGGTCCCACGCTTCGTGCGCGGCGCGCAGGGGACCGGCGGCCCGCCGGAGCCCCCAGGGCCGTGGCGGTGCGTAATGTTCTCGGTGTGGGCGGTACGTGATGCGGGAGGACGTAGGCGAGGTGACCACAAGCCTCCAACGCCCGGGAACCAGCAAGAGCCGGAGCGGCATGCCGTACGACAGTTTCGAGTGGCAGCAGGAGCCGCCGCCCAGTAACGGCGTACCCAGATCCGCCTGGACCCGTTCGCACCGCCGGCTGTCGCGCTGGCACCGGCCGTACACCATGATCCTGATCCTCCTGGATCTCGTGTCGGCGATCCTGGCCAGCGCCCTGGCCGTGACCTTCATCCAGAAGGCCAGCTCCGGTTTCCAGGGCCGCGAGAACATCTTCTACTTCGTCGCCTTCGTCGCCCTGCCGCTGGGCTGGATCTTCACCCTCTGGGCCAACGGCAGCTACGACCGGCGCTACCTGGGCCTGGGCAGCGAGGAGTTCAAACGGGTCGTCCGCTCGTCCATCACGGTCGTGGCCGCGGTCTCGCTGCTGGCCTTCGGCACCCGCACCCAGCTCTCCCGGGTGACGGTCGCCTACGTCTGCCTCGCCGCGCTGATCTTCATCCTGTTCTGCCGCTACTCGGCCCGCCAGGTGCTGCACGTGGCCCGCCGCCGCACCGGCCACGGCGCCCACCGGATGATCCTGATGGGCACCCTGCCGGAGGCGCTCGAGGTCTACACGGCGGTCACCCGCAGCCCCGCGGCCGGCCTGATCCCGGTGGCGATCCACCTCACCGACGGCTACTCGGCGGCCCGCGGCATAGAGACCCCGGTGCCCGTCTACGCGGGCCGCGACGTGCTCGCCCTGGTCCGCGAGGTCGGCGGCGACACCATCGCGGTCTGCGGCTCGGCCAGCGCCGAGCCCGGCGAACTGCGCCGCCTGGCCTGGGCACTGGAAGGCACCGGCGTCGACCTGGTGGTGGCCCCCCAGCTCACCGACATCGCCGGCCCCCGCGTGCACATCCGCCCGATCGAGGGCCTGCCGCTGCTGCACGTCGAGGAACCCACCCTGTCCGGCCCCGGCTGGCTGGCCAAGAACCTGCTCGACCGGGTGGCCGCCTTCTTCGGCCTGCTGTTCCTGAGCCCGGTCCTGGCCGTGATCGCCGCCGGCATCAAGATGGCCAGCCCCGGCCCGGTCTTCTTCCGCCAGCCCCGGGTCGGCCACGAGGGCCGCACCTTCCGGGTGTGGAAGTTCCGGACCATGGACGTGGACGCCGAGGAGCGCAAGGCCACGCTCGAGGAGCTGAACGAGGCCGACGGCATGCTGTTCAAGCTGAAGGAGGATCCCCGGATCTTCCGGTTCGGCAGCAAGCTGCGGGCGACCTCGCTGGACGAGCTGCCCCAGCTGATCAACGTGCTGAAGGGCGAGATGTCGCTGGTCGGCCCCCGCCCCCTGCCCGCCGACGACGGCGACTACCTGGGCGACGTCCGGCGCCGGCTGCTGGTGCGGCCGGGAATCACCGGGTTGTGGCAGGTGTCGGGGCGCTCGGATCTGTCGTGGGACGAGGCGGTCCGGCTGGATCTGTACTACGTCGACAACTGGTCGCTGACGTATGACCTCGGCATCCTGTGGCGGACGATCTGGGTGGTTCTCAAGCGCAAGGGTGCTTATTAGCTCGGCGGCCGATCAAGATCAAATCTTTGGGGGCATGTTGTGTGGGCCCGCGGCTCCGTCCACAGCCTCGCCGCCATCCAGGGCGTCGCTGCCATCCACAGGGCGGCCATCCACAGGGCGGCATCCACAGCTTCGCGGCCTCCGCTCGTCCTCCTCGCGTTCACGGCTTTCCGGCCGTCCTCTCGGTGGGCCCACCGGTGAGGCGTTCCTGGTTGGGTGTTGAAGCGCCGGTCGCCTCACCGCACCGTTGCTGACTGTCCGCCCGCTCGCTCGGCCGCTCACCAGGCCGTAGTTCGCCCGCGTGCCCGCGCGCACATCCGCCCGATGGTCCGGCTGCCCGCACTCTCGCCTGCACGCCTGCACGCCTGCACGCCTGCGCGGCCGCTCGCCTACCCAACTGCCGCACGCACGGCCGCTCGCCTGTCCAACTGCCGCACTCACGGCCGCTCGCCTGCCGAGCTGTCGCCGCACGGCGCCGCCCGCTGCGCCTCGGCCGGCGTGCCGGCGGCCCGGGCGGTGACCATGCCGCTCGCCTGAACAACTGGCCGCCGGGCCACCTGCCCGCCGGGCCACCTGCCCGCCGGGCCACCTGCCCGCCGGGCCACCTGCCCGCCGGGCCACCTGCCCGCCGGGCCACCTGGCCGCCGGGCCACCTGGCCGCCGGGCCACTTGCCCGCACGTCAGCCCGCCTCCCGGCTCGCTTCGCGCGTGTCGCGCGTGTCGCGCGGATCTTGATTAGCTAAAACGATTCCTCTCGACCGCCACGCATCAAGATCCGCTGCCGCTGTCTACTGCAACCGCCACGACCACCGCCACTGCCCACCACCCACCACCGCTGCCACCCGCCGCCTGCTGACTCACCGCTTCAACTGCCGCCGGCGGCAGCGGCGTTAGCTCTGGCTCTGCCACTGACGGCGGCACTGGCGCCGGCCGCGCCACCGCTACCGGCCGCGCCACCGCCACCGGCGGCGGCACCGACGGCGACGGCGACACCGGCACCGGCACCGGCACCGGCACCGGCACCGACGGCAGCACTGCACCGGCGGCGGCAGGCGCCGACGGCGACACTGGCACCAGCGACGGCAGGCGCCGACGGCGGCAGGCGCCGACGGCGACACTGGCACCAGCGACGGCAGGCACCAAGGGCGACACTGGCACCGACGGCGGCATTGGCATTGGCGGCGCCACTGGCACTCGCGGCGGCATTGGCGGCGCCACTGGCACTCGCGGCGGCACTGGCACTCGCGGCGGCACTGGCGGCGGCACTGGCCCTGGCGGCACCACTGGCTTTGGCACTGGCACTGGCCAGAGACCCGGAGACGGTGAACTCCCGGAATCGCCCGCACCGTCCGCACAGCCCCGGGCGCACCCAACCCCCCCCCGACCCGACGACAGCCGCCCTCCGCGCCCCACTCTCACCCCCACACGCTGGCAATTTCGGCACGTTCCGGTCAGGATGCGTGCGTGGCTGGTCAGGTCGGCAGTGCGCTCGCGGTTCTTGCGGTGCTTGCTGCCCTGGTCGGTGCCGTGGTCGCGGTCCTGCGGCTGCGGGCCCGCCGGGGCATCGCGACGGCGGGACAGCGCGCCACGTACGACGTACTGCACACCGCCTCGCTCGCCGCCGAGCCGTTGCGTACCGGTTTGACGCCCGCGTCGGCCGCCAAGGCCGCGCGGCATCTGCGCCGGCTGGTCGGCGCGCCCGGGCTCACCATCGCCGACCGGGAGCGGTGCCTGGCCGTCGACGGGCGCGGGGGGCACCACACCGCCCAGTTCAGCGCGGCTGCCGCGCGGGCCGTGCAGGCCAACCGGTCGATTGTGTTGGGGGTGGCCGACCTGCCCTGTGACCGGATGGACTGCGTGGTGCGGGGCGCCGTCGTCGCCCCGCTGACCGGCGCCGACGGGCAGGCCGTGGCCGCGCTGGTGGCGGTCGCGGACGATCAGCCGGCGCCAGGGCTGGTCCAGGCGACCATGGAGACCGCCCGCTGGGCGAGCTCGCAGCTGGCCCTGGCCGAGCTGGACTCCTCGCGCGAGCGGTTGGCCCGGGCCGAGGTACGCGCGCTGCGGGCCCAGATCAGCCCGCACTTCATCTACAACGCGCTGACCGCGATCGCCTCGTTCGTGCGCACCGACCCGGAGCGCGCCCGCGAGTTGATCCTGGAGTTCGCGGAGTTCACCCGCTACTCGTTCCGGGCGCACGGCGAGTTCACCACGCTGGCCGAGGAGCTGCGCTCGATCGACCGCTATCTGACCATCGAGCGGGCCCGTTTCGGCGACCGGCTGCAGGTTCGGCTGCAGATCGCCCCCGAGGTGCTGCCGGTGGGCCTGCCGTTCCTGTGCCTGCAGCCGCTGGTGGAGAACGCCGTCCGGCACGGCCTGTCCCGCAAGCCGGGCGTCGGTATGGTGAGCATCGAGGCCCGGGACGCCGGCGCCGAATGCCACATCACGGTCGAGGACGACGGGGTCGGCATGGACCCGGCGGTGCTGGCGGCGGGGGTCGCCGAGGCGGTCAACGCGCGGGACGACGACGCGGGCCAGCACGTCGGCCTCTCGAATGTGGATGAGCGGTTGCGCTCGGTCTTCGGCGACCACTTTGGGCTGGTGGTGGAGACCGCGCCGGGCGCGGGGACGAAGGTGAGCATGCGGGTGCCGAAATTCCATCCGGGGGTACGGGCGTGAGTCTCGTGGTGCTTGCCGTGGACGACGAGCCGCCCGCCCTGGACGAGCTCGCGTACCTGCTCAACGCCGACAGCCGGGTGGCCTTCGTGCACCGGGCGGGCGACGCGACCGAGGCGCTGCGGGTGCTGCGCGACACCGAGGTCGACGCGGTGTTCCTGGACATCCGGATGCCGGGGCTGGACGGGATGGAGCTGGCCCGGATATTGCACCGGTTCGCCCGGCCGCCCGCGATCGTCTTCGTGACCGCGTACGACGACGGCGCGGTGGACGCTTTCGACCTGGGCGTGACCGACTACGTCCGCAAGCCGGTGCGTTCGGAGCGGCTGGGTGAGTCGCTGCGCCGGGTCGCCGGGTTGCGGGCCACGCCGCCTCCGGCCCCGGTGAAGCAGCAGGACGAGCCGAGCATCCCGGTCGAGCTGGCCGGTACGACCCGCATGCTGCCGCGCTCCTCGGTGCGCTGGGTCGAGGCGCAGGGTGACTACGCCCGGCTGCACACCCTGGACGCGTCCCACCTGGTCCGGGTGTCGCTCGCGACGCTGGCCGAGCGCTGGGCGGACGCCGGCTTCGTCCGGATCCACCGCTCCTACCTGGTGCAGTTGCGCCTGGTGGCGGAGCTGCGGCTCACCCAGTCGGGCTACGTGGTGGCGATCGACGGCGTGGAGCTGCCGGTCAGCCGGCGGCACACCCGGGAGCTCAAGGACAAGCTGATCCGGGCCGCGAAGCACGACTGGACCCGCTGAATCCACCGTTCTCCCCACCGGATCCACAGGTTTATCCACAACCCCACAGCGTTATCCCCAGAGTTATCCACAGGTCGATCATCTTCACAAGTTGTCCACAAAGCCGCCCCCGGCCCTGCACGACTGATCAATAGGCTGCTCAGCGCAGGGGGTCGGCGGGTCACGGGGGCACGCCGGTCTTGCGCCGGTCACGCACCATGCGGGCGGGGCGGAAGGGGGCGACGTGACGGCCAAGAGGGTCCTCGTGGTCGAGGACGAGCGCACCATCGCCGAGGCGGTGGCCGCGCGGCTGCGCGCGGAGGGTTTCGAGGTGCACGTCGCCGGCGACGGCCCGGGCGCGGTCGACGCCGCCCGGCGCACCCGGCCCGACGCGATCGTCCTCGACGTCATGCTGCCGGGCTTCGACGGTCTCGAGGTGTGCCGGCGGATCCAGGCCGAGCGCGGCGTACCGGTCCTGATGCTGACGGCCCGCGACGACGAGACCGACCTGCTCGTCGGCCTGGCCGTCGGCGCGGACGACTACCTCACCAAGCCCTTCTCGATGCGTGAGCTGACCGCCCGGGTGCACGCGCTGCTGCGGCGGGCGGCCCGCAACGCCGCGCCGGGCGAGACCGCCCCGGCGGAGGCCGCGATGCTGCGGTTCGGCGACCTGGAGATCAATCTGGCCGAACGCCGGGTGCACCGCGCCGGGGTCGAGGCCCGGCTGACCCCGACCGAGTTCGACCTGCTGGTGCACCTGGCCGGCCGGCCGCGCACGGTGCTGCCCCGGGAGCGGCTGCTCGCCGACGTGTGGGGCTGGGCGGACGCCTCGGGCACCCGCACGGTCGACAGCCACATCAAGGGCCTGCGCCGCAAGCTCGGCGCCGATCTGATCCGCACGGTCCACGGCGTCGGGTACGCCCTGGAGGTGCAGCGGTGAGCTTGCCCCGGCTCGGGCGGGTGCTGCGCTGGGTGTCGCTGCCGCTGGGCCTGGCCCTCGGCTGGCTGGAGCCGGCGCTCGGCTGGCTGCCGCGCCCGCTCGACCCCGTACGCTCGATCAAGGCGAAGCTGTCGGTCGCGCTCGGCCTGGCCGGCGGCGTCGGCCTGCTGATCTTCTGGTGGAGCCTCGACTTCATGCGGGTGGAGCTGTCCTGGTTCGCCATCGCCGTCGCGCTCGGGCTGGTCACGCTCCAGGTCGCGGCGCACGGCACCACGGTTCCGCTGCGCGAGATGACCGACGCCGCGCGGGCGATGGCCCGGGGCGACTACACCCGCCGGGTCCGGGCCACGTCCCGCGACGAGATCGGCGAGCTGGCCACGGCGTTCAACCAGATGGCCGGGGACCTGGCGGCGGCCGACCGGCAGCGCCGCGAGCTGATCGCCAACGTCTCGCACGAGCTGCGGACCCCGATCACCGCCCTGCGCGGCCTGCTGGAGAACATCGTCGACGGCGTGTCCGAGGCTGAGCCGGAGACGATGCGCACCGCCCTGACCCAGACGGAACGCCTCGGCCGCCTGGTCACCGAGCTGCTGGACCTCTCCCGGCTGGACGCCGGCGTCGTGCCGATGGACCGCACCGCGATCGACGTCCGCGCGTTCCTCGGCGACGTGGTGCGCGAGGCCACGGTGAACGCGGACGGGGCGGGTCACGACGTCCGCTTCGAGGTGTCGGCGCCGGCCATCCACATCGAGGGTGACCGCGAACGCCTGCACCAGGTCTTCGCCAACCTGCTGGACAACGCGGCCCGGCACAGCCCACCGGGTGGCACGGTCACCGTGCGGGCCGAACGCCACGACGAGCACGTGCTGGTGGCGGTGGCCGACGAGGGCGACGGCATCCCGCCGGCCGACCGGGACCGGGTCTTCGAACGCTTCACCCGGGGCGAACGCGCCACCGACGGCGGCACCGGGCTCGGCCTGGCGATCGCCCGCTGGGTGGTCCAGCTGCACGGCGGCACGATCGCCGCGGTCGACCCGGCCCGCACCCCGACCGGCGACCCGGCCCGCGGCCCAGCCCTCTCCTCAACCGGCAACCCGGCCCGGACCCCAGCCGACAACCCGACCCGCACCCCGGCGAACGATCCAGCCCGCGGCCCGGCCAACGATCCAGCCCGCGGCCCGGCGCCGGTCCGGCGGCCGGGCTGCCTCATCCACGTGACCTTGCCCCTGCAGCCGACCGGCCTCATCCCCTCCTGACGGCGAAGCGGCCCGGCGAACCGGGCCGCCGCCACCTCTCAACCTCCTGAAGAGGGAGCTCACTGTGCCCACGAACAACCCGTCGCCGCGCACCGGGAACGACCCGGCGGACGAGCCACCCCACGCCCCCGAGCGAACCGGCCCACCACACCCGGCGGACCAGCCCCGCGCCGCTTCCGACCCGGCGTCCCAACCGGATCGGGCCGGACCCGCCGGCAGCGCCGGCCCACCACCGACAGCAGCGGACCCCGCAGCATCCGGCCCCCCATCCGCCACCCCGCCGCCCACCGCGCCGCTGCCCGCGGCCCAGCCGCCCCGCAGCGCCGCCCAGCCGGCCCGCAGCGCCGCCCAGCCGCCCCGCGACGCCGGCCAAGCAACCACCCCCGAGGCACGACCCGCCGCAGCAGCAACCAACCCCACCGCACCAGACCAGGCCAAACGCCTGATGGATCCCGCCCGCCTCCCGCACCAGGCCGCCCCGGAAGCCCGCACCCAGGTCTCCACCCAACCGACCCCGGCCCACCTGCCACCAGCCCCGCTGCACGGACCCTGGGCGGACATGCGCGTGTTCGGCAACCGCTGGCCCGGCCCGCCCCGCCCAGCCTCCCGGGCCACCATCGCCGCCGTGCTGGTCGCCGCCGTGGTGGCAGCGCTCAGCGTCCCGCTCGACCGCGCCGGCGTCGGCTGGCTGATCACCGCGATCGCCGGGGTCGTGGCCCTGGCCGTGGCCCGGCTGGTGCCCGATCCCGCCCCCGCGGCCGTTCCCCCGCCGCTGGTGCGCCGGCCGAGCGGCCCGGAGGCCCTGAGCAAGTTCCGCTACTTCTGGGCCGCCGCCACGGTCGCCCTGCTCGGGGTGGGCACGGTGCGGGCCGCGGGCTGGCTCTTCTTCCTCTGCCTGTGCACGGCGGTGCTGACCGCGGCGCTGGCCGTCGCCGGTGGGCGGTCGCTGCGGGCGATGACCGTCGCGGTGTTCCTGGCGCCGGTCGCGACCCTGCGGGCCCTGCCCTGGATCGCCCGGGGAGTCGCCGCGGCCCGGCGGGGCGGTGGCGGCCGGGGCCTGCGGGTCGCCGCCACGGTCGCTGTCTCGGCGTTGCTGCTCCTGGTCTTCGGCGCGTTGTTCTCCTCGGCCGATGCGGCGTTCGCCGGGCTGGTCGGCCGGGCGGTGCCCGATGTCGACGCCGGCACGGTGACCCGCTGGATCTTCGTCTTCGGGGTCGCGTCGTTGGTGCTGGGCGGGGCCGCGTACCTGCGGGCCGCGCCGCCGGACCTCACCGTCCTGGAACGTCCCGGCCGGCGGCGGGTGGCCCGGCTCGAGTGGGCGGTTCCGCTGACGCTGCTGGTGCTGCTGTTCGCCGTGTTCGTCGCCGTGCAGCTCACCGTCCTGTTCGGAGGGTCGGCGCACGTCCTGGACACCGAGGGCCTGACCTACGCCGAGTACGCCCGCAGCGGCTTCTGGCAGCTCCTCGTGGTCACCGGGCTGACGCTCGGCGTCCTCGCCGGCGCGGCCCGGTGGGCGCCGCGGGAGACGGGCGCCGACCGGGTGCTGATCCGTACGGTGCTGGGCGCCCTCGCCGCCCTGACCCTGGTCGTGGTCGCCTCGGCCACTCACCGCATGGACGTGTACGCCGACACCTACGGCCTGACCCGCCTCCGGCTGCTGGTCATGATCTGCGAGCTGTGGCTGGGCCTGGTGTACGTGCTGATCCTGGCCGCCGGCCTCCGCCTCACCGGCCGGTGGCTGCCGCGGGCCGCCGTCGCGACGGCCGTGCTGGCGCTGCTCGGCCTGGCCGGCGCCAACCCGGACCGGCTGATCGCCGACCACAACGTCACCCGCTACGAGCAGACCCAGCGGATCGACACGCTGTACCTCTCCGAGTTGTCCGCGGACGCGGTTCCCGCCCTGGACCGCCTCAGCGGCGTCAACCGCGACTGCAGCCTGGCCCCGATCGCCGCCGGGCTGCGCAGTGACCCGGACGACTGGCGCGGCGGCAACCTCGGCCGGCACCGGGCCCGCGAGCTGCTCGCCCACCACCCGGCGCCCGCCCCGGCCACCTGCCCGGGCGACTACCGGTACCGCTGACCACGCGACGCCACGAAAGCGGCGGCGTGTCTTGACATCGCCGCGCGGGCGGCCAGACTGCCGGGCATGGACGACGTGAGGAACGGCGCCCCGGTGCGGCGTACCCGCGTCGTGCTGGGGGAGGCCGCCGCCCGGCGGCCGGCCCCCGACCCGGCCCGGGCCGATCTGGCCGAGCAGACCCCGGTGGGCGAGGCGCTGGTCAAGGGGCTGGTACGCGCCCAGCTGGCCCTGGCCCTGCGGCTGTCGCTGGTGGTGGTGACCGGCCTGGGCGCTCTGCCCCTGCTCTTCGCCGTGGCGCCCGCCGTCGGCCACGCCAAGCTGCTCGGCGTCAATCTGCCCTGGCTGCTGCTCGGCCTGCTCTCCTTCCCGTTCCTGCTCGGCGTCGGCTGGGCCTACGTGCGCTGGGCCGAACGCAACGAGCAGGACTTCACCGCCGTCATCACCAGGCCGGAAGGGTGAACCCGTACGTCGTGCCGGGGCTGATCCTGGTCGTGCTGGTCACGGTCGGGATCGGCGCGTACGGGCTGCGCTTCGCCCGTACCACCTCGGACTTCCTGGTCGCCTCCCGCTCGGTCAGCCCGACCTGGAACGCCGCCGCGATCAGCGGCGAGTACCTGTCCGCCGCCTCCTTCCTCGGCGTGGCCGGGCTGATCCTGCGGTACGGCGTCGACGTGCTCTGGTACCCGGTCGGCTTCGCGGCCGGCTACCTGGCCCTGCTGCTGTTCGTCGCCGCCCCGTTGCGCCGCTCGGGCGCGTTCACCCTGCCCGACTTCTGCCAGGTGCGGCTGCGTTCACCGGTGCTGCGCCGGCTGGCCACGGTGTTCGTCGTCTTCATCGGCTGCCTCTACCTGGTGCCCCAGTTGCAGGGCGCCGGCCTGACCTTCACCACCGTCACCGGCGGCCGGTACGAGTGGGGGGCGCTGCTCGTCGGCCTGGTCGTCACCGCCAACGTGGCCCTGGGCGGGATGCGGGCGATCACCTTCGTGCAGGCGTTCCAGTACTGGCTGAAGCTGACCGCGCTGGCCGTACCGGTGATCTTCCTGGCCCTGCAGTGGCAGTCGGACGGCCGCCCGGCCGTGACGCCCCCGGCCGGGCCGGTCTTCTCGGCCACCACCACCGTGACGTTCGCCGAGGCGGCGACCCTCACGCTGCCCGACGGTTCGCAGAGCCGGGTCGCCGAGGGCGAGGAGCGCACGTTCGCGGCCGGCGCGGCCGTGCCGGAGGTCAGTTCCGTCGACGATCGCCGGGGCGCGGACTGGCTGCTGCCCGGCGGGGACACGACCCTGTTCGCCACCTATTCGCTGATCCTGGCGACGTTCCTGGGCACGATGGGCCTGCCGCATGTGCTGGTCCGCTTCTACACCAATCCGGACGGCGCCTCGGCCCGGCGCACGACCCTGGTGGTGCTCGGCCTGGTCGGCCTGTTCTACCTGCTGCCGACCCTGTACGGCGTCCTCGGCCGGGTCTACACCCCGCAGCTGTTGATGACCGGGCGCACCGACGCGGTGGTTCTGCTCCTGCCGGAGGCGGCCCTCGGCGGCGGCCATCTGGGCCAGTTCCTGGGGGCGCTGGTCACCGCGGGCGCGCTGGCCGCCTTCCTGTCCACCTCGTCCGGGCTGCTGACCAGCGTCGCGGGCGTGGTCTTCACCGACATCCTGCACGCCGACCGGGGCGGTTCGGTCCGGGACTTCCGGCTCGCCACCGTGCTGGCCGCGATCGTGCCGATGGCGCTGTCGGTCTATGTCGCCGACATGGATGTCTCGCGGGTCGTGGGGCTGGCGTTCGCCGTGGCCGCGTCGAGCTTCTGCCCGCTGCTGGTGCTCGGCATCTGGTGGCGCGGGCTCACCGATGTCGGCGCGGTGGCCGGGATCCTGGCCGGCGGCGGGGCGGCGATGGTGGCGGTGCTGATCACGGTGCTGGGGCCGCCGTTGTCCGGCTGGCCGGCACAGCTCATCGGGCAGCCCGCGGCCTGGACCGTGCCGCTGGCGTTCGTGGTGATGGTGACCGGTTCGCTGGTGTCCAAGCGTCGGGTGCCGCGGGACGTGGGCGCGACCATGTTGCGCCTGCACGCTCCGGAGTCACTTCGTCTCTAGAAGTTTTAGGAAACTTTACTGAACCCTTCGTGGGGTCCGTCCCGTAGCTAACGATGCTGCAACGGGGCAGCCGGACGAACGCGAAGGAGCGCTGCATGTACCGCAGGAACAGGATGAGCGGCCGGGTCCGCAAGCTGCTGATCGGCGCGGCGGCGGCGACGCTGGCCGGCGGCGCCTTCGCGGTGAGCACCGGGATGAGCAGCGCCGGCGAGAACTGCGCGGGCCTGGACGGCGCCCTGCGCAACAACCTCGACTTCATCGCCGGCCAGCGGGCCGCCCCGGACGCGCTCTCCGACGCCCGCATCGCCAACCGGCAGGCAGTCGTCGACCTGATCAACCAGCGGCGGGCCGCCGCCGGCTGCACCGGCGGCGGGCCGGCCGCCCCGCCGGCGAAGGGCGCCACCAAGCCACCGACCAAGCCACCGACCAAGGCACCCACCAAGGCGCCGGCGCAGCCCGCGCCGGCACCCGCGGGTGGCGACGTCGTGTGCAAGGGCTCGACCGTGACCCTGTCCGGCGAGGGTGGCGCGCCGGCGGCGTCCAGCGGCACCTTCCCGATCGGCACCACGCTCAAGGTGACCAACCTCGACAACAACAAGAGCATCACCGTGAAGGTGGCGACCCCGTCGGGCAGCTGCGTGCTGCTCAACAACGCGGCCTTCGAGCAGGTCCGCGAGGCCGGCAAGTTCCTCATCCGGCGCGCGGTCATCGAACGCGTGGGATAAGCGGTGTGATCTGGCCCGGGCCGCCCACGGGGGGTGGCCCGGGCCGCTTACCAACCGTTAGGTTCTTCCCCATGACGGTTCCCCAGCAGCGCTCGAGCCCGGATCCGGCGCTCGCGCTGCGTGGTCTCGTCAAGCGGTTCGACACCAAGCTGGCGGTGGCCGGCGTCGACCTCGACGTGCCGGCCGGCTCGTTCTTCGGCCTGCTGGGCCCGAACGGCGCCGGCAAGACCACCACCCTGTCCATGGCCGTCGGCCTGTTGCGGCCGGACGCGGGCCAGGCGCGCCTGCTGGGTCACGACGTGTGGGCCGACCCGGCGGCGGCCAAGGCCCGGATCGGCGTGCTGCCCGACGGCGCCCGCCTCTTCGACCGGCTCACCGGCACCGAGCTGCTGGCCTACCACGGGCTGTTGCGGGGGATGGACGCCGGCGTGGTCGACCAGCGCGCCGCCGAGCTGATGGACGTGCTGGCCCTCGGCGCCGACAACCGCACCCTGGTCGTGGACTACTCCGCGGGCATGAAGAAGAAGATCGGCCTGGCCTGCGCGATGCTGCACGCGCCCCGGCTGCTGGTGCTGGACGAGCCGTTCGAGGCGGTCGACCCGGTGTCGGCGGCGCTGATCCGCGACATCCTCCAGCGGTACGTCGCCGGCGGCGGCACGGTGGTCTTCTCCAGTCACGTGATGGCCGTGGTCGAGCGGCTGTGCAGCCACGTCGCGATCCTGGCCGACGGCACGATCCGGCTGCGCGGCACGCTCGCCGAGGTCCGCGGCGAGCGCTCGCTGGAGGACGTGTTCGTCGAGGTCGTCGGCGGCCGCACGGCGACCGGGTCGGAACTCGCGTGGCTGTAGGCGTCCGGCACTTCGTCAAGCTGAAGCTGCGCATCACCGCCAACGGCCTGCGGGGTCAGACCTGGCGGGTCGCCCTGTTCGTGCTCGGCGCGGTGCTCGCGGCCGGCGCCGCGGTCGGCGGGTACGCCCTGTTCAGCCTGCCCGGCCTGCTCGGCGAGCAACGGGCGGCCGAGGTGGCGTTGCCGCTGGCCGGCGGGCTGATCGTGCTGGGCTGGCTGTTCCTGCCGCTGGTCTTCTTCGGCGTGGACGAGTCCCTCGACCCGGCCCGCTTCGCGCTCCTGCCGCTGCCCCGCCGCACGCTGATCCGGGGCCTGTTCGTCGCCTCGCTCGCCGGGGTGCCGGCCGTGGCCACCTTCGCCGGCACGCTGGGCATGGTCGACTCGGCGGCGCGCCTCGGCGGCCCGCTCGCGGCCCTGGCCCAGTTCGTCGGCGTGGTGACCGGCCTGCTGCTGTGCGCGGCGATCAGCCGGTCGCTGACCAGCGCCTTCGCCACCGCCCTGCGGTCGCGGCGGGCCCGCGACCTGGCGACCGTGCTGCTGGCCTGTGTCGCCGCGCTGCTCGGCCCGCTGCAACTGGCCGCGCTGGCCGGCGCCGAGAACGCCGACTGGGCCGGCATCGCGCGGGTGGCCGACGTGATCGCGTGGACGCCGTTCGGGGCGCCGTACAGCCTGGGCCCGGACGTGGCCGCGGGCCGGCTGTGGGCCGTACCGGTGAAGGTGGTCCTGATCCTGGCCACCATCGGGCTGTTGCTGTGGTGGTGGTCCCGGACGCTGGAGCGGGCGATGCTCGGCGCGGTCGGCCGGTCCGGCCCGCGCGAGCGGGCGGCCTCGGCGCGCCGGCCCGTCGCCCAGCTCGTGCCGGCCTGGCTGCCCCGCACCCGCTTCGGCGCGCTGACCGCGCGCGAGATGCGCTACTGGTGGCGCGAGACCCGGCGGCGGGCCAGCCTGATCACGTTCAGCGTGGTGGGCGTGTTCCTGCCGGTCTTCATCGGCGTGAGCAGCGGATCCGCCGGCGCGCCGACCGGCATGCTGATCTTCGTGGGGGCGCTGGCCGCGGTCAGCCTGGCCAACCAGTTCGGCTTCGAGGGCAGCGCCTACGCGGCCAACGTCGTGGCCGGCGTCCCGGGGCGGCTGGAGCTGACGTCGCGGGTCGCGGGCTTCTCCGTGTACGTCGTCCCGGCGCTGCTCGTGATCTCGGTGGTGGTGGGCCTCGCCGTGGGCCGGCCGGAGTCGATCCCCGCGCTGTTCGGCGTGCTGGCCGCGGCGTACGGCGTGGGCCTCGCCCTGGCCCTGCCCGTCTCGATCCGGATGGCCTACGCGCTGCCCGACACGGCCAACCCGTTCGCCCTGTCCTCGGGCGGCGGCATGGCCAAGGGCCTGCTGACCTTCGCCGCCCTGTTCGGCGCGGCGCTGCTGACCGTGCCGGTGCAACTCGTGGCGTTCCTGGCGCACGACGTGTGGCTGTGGGCCGGCCTGCCGCTCGGCGTGCTGTACGGCGGGGGCGCCCTGCTGCTCGGGCTCAGGCTGGCCGGCCCGATGTTGGACCGGCGCATGCCCGAGCTGCTGGCCACGGTGACCGCCCGTCAGTAACGGGTGCCCATCGCCTCCCGTACCTCGGCCAGGGTCTGCTCGGCCCGGGCGCCGGCCCGCGCGTTGCCGGCCCGCAGCACGTCCCACACCAGGCCGGGCTCCCGGGCGTACCCGGCCCGACGGGCCCGCAGGGGCGCCAGGAATTCGTTGACCGCCTCGGTGACCAGCCGTTTCAGGGCCGCGGCCCCGGCGGCGCCGACCGTCGCGGCGACCTCGTGCGGGTCCTGCCCGAGACAGAGCGCGGCGAGCTGGACGAGCCCGGACACCCCCGGTCGCGCCTGCGGGTCGTACGTGATGTGCCGGTCGGCGTCGGTCTTCGCGCTCCGGATCAGCCGGGCGGTCTCGTCCGGCGTGGCGGAGAGCGCGATCGCGTTGCCGCGGCTCTTGCTCATCTTGGTCCCGTCGGTGCCCAGCAGCAGCGACGTGGTGCCGAGCAACGCCTCGGGCACCGGGAAGACCTCGCCGTAGCGCTCGTTGAAGCGCCGGGCCACCGTCCGGGTGAGCTCCACGTGCGGGAGCTGGTCCTGCCCGACCGGCACCAGGTTGCCCTTGCAGAACAGGATGTCGGCGGCCTGGTGCACCGGGTAGGTGAACATCAGCCCGCTCACCGCGCTCTGCCGGGAGTGCGCGATCTCGTCCTTGACGGTCGGGTTGCGCTGCAGCTCGGGGACGCTGACCAGGCTGAGGAACGGCAGCACGAGCTGGTTGAGGGCGGGCACGGCGCTGTGGGTGAAGATCGTGGCCCGCTCCGGGTCGAGCCCGGCGGCCAGGTAGTCCAGGATCAGCCCGTGCACGGTCGGCGCCAGTCGGTCGGCGACGTCGCGATCGGTCAGCACCTGGTAGTCGGCGACCACCACGATCAGCTCGACGCCGCGTCGCTGGAGGCGGACCCGGTTGCGCAGGGTGCCGAAGTAGTGGCCCAGGTGCAGCGGGCCGGTGGGCCGGTCGCCGGTCAGCACCCGGAAGTCGCCGGGCCGGGCGTCGATCCGGTCCTGGAGGCTCGCGGTCTGGATGGTCATCTCTGTCTCCCGGGGTCGTGGACGTCCCGGGAACGAGCAACGGGCCGTCCGATGGGACGGCCCGCGCGTGCGGAAGTGGCGGCCGTCGCTAGGACGGGCGCCAGCTCTGCGGGCACGCGGTGTTCATGGGACCGACTGTACCGCGAGGACGGCAGAATGTTTCCCGTGAAACCTGTCGAGCCCGGCGCGCACATCCACTCCAGCGACCCGTTCGCCACTCCGGAACCGGACAAGTCCGCGGTCCGGCGGCTGCGCGGCCGGCTGGCCGCGCCGGTGACGCTCTGGACCGCGCCCGGTCCGGCCGGGCTCACCGTCTCGTCGATGCTGGTCGCCGACGGCAGCCCCGGCCGGGTGCTCGGGCTGGTCGACGAGGAGAGCGAGTTCTGGGACGCCGCCGCGGTGGCCGGGCGCTTCGCGGTCACGCCGCTGCGGCCGGGCGACCAGCAGCTCGCCGACCGGTTCGCCGGGCTGATGCCCGCGCCCGGCGGCCTGTTCGCCGGCGACGGCTGGGCCGACACCGACTACGGCAAGGTGCCGGCGGGCGCGGGCACCTGGGCCGGCTGCCGGCTCGACGGGCACCGGCCGTACGGCTGGGGACTGCTCGTCGAGGCGACCATCGAGGAGATCCGGCTCGACGACGGCGGCCTCGCCCCGCTGCTGCACTTCCGGGGCCGGTACCGCGCGCTCGACCGGTAAGCGCAACAGGGCCGCCGCTCGGCGCACCTGGCGACCAACGGCCAGTGATCGCCACCACTGCTTCGTACGGTGCGGAAAAGACCCGCCCCTCCACGAAGGTGGTGAGCCACGTTGACAACCGAAGCGACCCCGTCCGAGAAGTATCTCGAGGTCCAGCGATCCGATGAATTCGCCGGGTTGCGCCGCAGACTGCGCAACTTCGTCTTCCCCATGACCGTCGCGTTCTTCCTCTGGTACGCCCTCTATGTCCTGCTCTCGGCGTACGCCCGGGGCTTCATGTCGGTGAAGATCATCGGCAACATCAACGTCGCGCTGCTGTTCGGCCTGCTGCAGTTCATCTCGACGTTTGTGATCGCCTGGTACTACTCCCGGTTCGCGGCCCGCCAGGTCGACCCGATCGCCGACAAGATCCGCGAGGACCTGACGGCCGGCGCCGCCACCCGCAGCGCCGCGGCCCGCGAGGACGACGCCACCCCGACGGACACGGAGGTGGCCAAGTAATGCACTCGCACCTGATCCTCGCGGCCGAGGCCGGCACCACCTCGACCAGCCGCACCCTGACCATCACGCTGTTCCTGGTCTTCGTGGCGATCACCCTGGGCATCACCATCTGGGCCAGCCGGCAGACCAAGACGGCGACCGACTTCTACGCCGGCGGCCGGCAGTTCTCGGGCTTCCAGAACGGCATGGCGATCGGCGGCGACTACATGTCGGCGGCCTCGTTCCTGGGCATCGCCGGCCTCATCGCCCTGTACGGCTACGACGGCTTCCTGTACTCCATCGGCTTCCTGGTCGCCTGGCTGGTCGCGCTGCTGCTGGTGGCCGAGTTCCTGCGCAACTCGGGCCGGTACACGATGGCCGACGTGCTGGCGTTCCGGATGCGGCAGCGCCCGGTGCGCACCGCGGCGTCCGTCTCCACCATCGTCGTGTCGATCTTCTACCTGATCGCCCAGATGGTCGGCGCGGGCGCGCTGGTCAGCCTGCTGCTGGGGATCAAGCCCGGCACCACGTTCTTGGGCATGGACGCCGACACCGCCAAGGTCGCCACCATCATCCTGGTCGGCGCGCTGATGATCGTGTACGTCGTGGTCGGCGGCATGAAGGGCACCACGTACGTGCAGATCGTCAAGGCGTTCCTGCTGATGACCGGCGCCCTGCTGATGACCCTGCTGGTGCTGGCCCACTACAAGTTCAACCTGTCGTCGCTGCTCGGCGACGCCGCCGAACAGTCCGGCAAGGGCTCGGCGTTCCTGGAACCCGGCCTGCGGTACGGCGTGGAGACCGCCGGCGACGCGGCGAAGACGTTCTACAGCAAGATGGATCTGCTCTCGCTCGGCATCGCCCTGGTGCTCGGCACGGCCGGCCTGCCGCACATCCTGACCCGCTTCTACACCGTGCCGACCAGCAAGATCGCCCGCAAGAGCGTGCTCTGGGCGATCGGCATCATCGGCACGTTCTACCTGTTCACCCTGGCCCTCGGCTTCGGCGCGGCGGCCCTGGTGGGCGGCAAGGCGATCACCGCGCAGGACAAGGCGGGCAACACCGCCGCCCCGCAGCTGGCCCAGGCGCTCGGCATCGACTACTTCGGCGGCGAGACGGGCGGCGCGGTGCTGCTCGCCATCATCGCGGCCGTCGCCTTCGCCACCATCCTGGCCGTGGTGGCCGGCCTGACCCTGGCCTCGTCGTCGAGCGTCGCGCACGACTTCTACGCCAGCGTCGTCAAGCGCGGCCAGGCCTCGGAACGCGACGAGGTGCGGGTGGCGCGGATCGCGGCATTCGTCATCGGCGCGATCGCGATCGTGCTGTCGATCTTCGCGCAGAGCCTGAACGTGGCCTTCCTGGTCGCGCTCGCGTTCGCGGTGGCGGCGTCGGGCAACCTGCCGGCGATCCTCTACAGCCTGTTCTGGAAGCGGTTCAACACCTCCGGCGCGCTGTGGGCGATCTACGGCGGTCTGATCTCCGCGGTGTTCCTCGTGTTCTTCTCGCCCGTCGTGTCCGGTGCGCCCTCGGCGATGTTCCCGGACAGCGACTGGCACTGGTTCCCGCTGAACAACCCGGGCATCATCTCGATCCCGATCGGCTTCCTGTGCGGCTGGATCGGCACGGTGCTGTCGAAGGAGTCGGACGAGGACAAGTACGCCGAGCTCGAGGTGCGGTCGCTGACCGGCTTCGGCGCCCACTAGAAAGCGGACAAAGAACCCGGGGCCGACGTGCGAAATGCGCGTCGGCCCCGGTCGCTTAGAGTGGCCTCCATGTCAGTGCAGCAGCGGTACGGCGCAGGCCATCGGATTCTCGTCAGCGGCGGCGCGGGCTTCGTGCCGTCCCACGTCGTCGATGCCCTGCTGAGCCGGGGCTGCACCGTGGTGGCGATCGACAACTTCGTCACGGGCGCCAAGGAGAACGTGGCCCACCTGGCCACCGAGCCGCGCTTCACGCTGATCGAGGCCGACCTCACCGAGGGCCTGCCGAACCACCCGGCGATGCGCGAGCGCTTCGACGCGATCCTGCACATGGCCTCCCCGGCCAGCCCCACCGACTTCGCCAAGCTGCCGGTGGAAATCCTCAAGGTCGGCTCGGTGGGCACGCTGGCCCTGCTGGACCGCGCGGTCGCGGACGCGGCGCGCTTCCTGATGGCGTCGACCTCGGAGGCGTACGGCGACCCGCTCGTGCACCCGCAGCCGGAGTCGTACTGGGGCAACGTCAACCCGATCGGCGTGCGCGCGGTCTACGACGAGTCCAAGCGGTTCGCCGAGGCCGCAACGATGGGCTACCACCGGTTCCACGGGCTCTCCACCGCGATCGTGCGCATCTTCAACACGTACGGTCCGCGGATGCGCCCCGACGACGGCCGGGCCATCCCCACCTTCATCAGCCAGGCGCTGCGCGGCGCCCCGATCACCGTGCACGGCACCGGCGCGCAGACCCGGTCGATCACCTACGTCGACGACCTGGTCCGCGGCATCCTGCTGCTGCTCGACTCGGACGAGACCGGCCCGATCAACTGCGGCACCGAGCACGAGCTGACCATGCTCGAGCTGGCCGAGCTGATCGTCCGGCTGTGCGGCAGCGACTCGCGGATCGACCTGGTCGAGCGCTCCGCCGACGACCCGGAGAAGCGCCGGCCGGACCTGACCCTGGCCCGCACCCTGCTCGGCTACGAGCCCCGGGTCGCGCCCGAGGAGGGCCTGCGGCGCACGATCGACTTCTTCAGAGGCTGAGCATTTAGCCTCGGTAGTGAACGTTTCACCGTCGGTAATTGTCTCCTCCCTTCGTGCCGCGCCAGTGTCGATGCACGCTTTGCCTGGTTCCCGGTACGTAACCTGAAGTCATGTCTGCGACCACGTCCCCTTGGGGTAGCTCCTCCGGCCGGGCTTCCGTGCCGGGCTCGATGAGCCGGGCCTCGGTGCCCGGGCCGGGCCGCGCCGGCACCGCCGGTCCCGTGTCGGGCCGGGCCGGCGCGCCCCGTGGGTACGACGACTGGCCGCCGCGGGGCTCCGCCGGCGGTCCCGGCGGGCCGGCCGGCCCGCCGCGCGGACCGGGTGGGCACCCCCGCCCCGGCCGTCCGTACAAGGGCCGGCGCAAGCCGCGCTGGGGTCGGATCGCCCTGGTGGCCGCGGCCGTCCTGCTGGTCGGCGGCCTGGTCGCCGGCATCTCGCTGTACGGCTACGCCAACGGCCTCAACGACGACCTCAAGCGCACCGACGCGTTCTCCGACATCACCGCGGGCCGCCCGGTCAAGACGGTGGACGGCGCGCTCAACATCCTGCTGGTCGGCAGCGACTCGCGGGACCCGGACGCGGCCAAGGACGACACCAACGCCTGGCGCGCGGACACGCTGATCGTCATGCACATCCCGGCCGACCACAAGTCCGCCCAGCTCGTGTCGATCCCGCGGGACCTGTGGGTGCAGATCCCGTCGGGCAACTCGGCCGACTGCAGCAGCGGCAGCCGTAACAAGATCAACGCGGCATTCGCGTTCGGCGGCCTGCCCCGCGCGGTGCGGACCGTGGAGTGCATGACCGACGTGCACCTGGACCACGTGCTGGCGATCGACTTCGGCGGCTTCAAGGAGGTCACCGACGCCCTCGGCGGCGTGGACCTGAAGGTCGAGCAGAGCATCACCTCCATCCACAAGCCGTTCCGCAAGTTCAAGAAGGGCACCATGCACATGGACGGGGCCCAGGCGCTCGACTGGATCCGCCAGCGCAAGCAGTTCGCCCGCGGCGACTTCGCCCGGATGCAGCACCAGCAGGAGTTCCTGAAGGCGCTCATGGACAAGGCGGCCAGCACCGGCACGCTGAGCAACCCGGCCAAGCTCAACAGCTTCCTCAAGGCGACCACCAACGCGATCACCGCCGACCAGGACTTCTCGCTGACCGACATGGCGGTGCAGTTCCGCAGCCTGCGCGGCGAGAACCTCACCTTCCTCACCAGCCCCAATCTGGGTGGCCAGACCATCGCGGGACAGAGCGTCGTGGTGTCGGATCGGGAGAAGGCTCTGGCTATGTACAAGGCGATGGCTGCCGACAAGATGGATGAGTGGATGTCGTCGACCAAGACGGCACCGTCCAGCCAGGCCAACGGCTGATCCCTCAAGATCCGGGCAAAGGGCGCGGGTCGGCGGTTCTCGCCGGCTCGCGCCCTTTGTTTAACGCTGCGTGTCATTGATCTGAAACGCACGAGACCTCGCAAGAGATCGAAGATGAACGTACAGTGATGTCCGCCCGGATCCCGACCCGCTTGGAGAGCGCATGACCGTCCAGACCCCCCGACGGGTTTCGTCGCTGGATCGGGACGCCGTCACGGCCCCCAGGCGCACCGCTCCGGCGGGGCCCGCCAAGCCCGCCGCCGGCCGCAAGAAACGCCGCGATCCGCTGTGGGCCAAGGCGACCCTGGTCTTCGGCGCGGTCCTGATGATGGCCAGCGGCGCGGGCATCGTCGGCACCAAGTGGGTGGTCAGCAGCGCGACGAACGCGGTCACCCAGGACGACCTGCTGGGCGGCACCAAGAAGACGGCGGCCGAGGGCGGCAACAGCCTCAAGGGCCCGATCGACCTGCTGCTGATGGGCGTGGACGCGCGCAAGCGCTGGGCCGTCGACGACCTGCACGCCGACACGATCATCATCCTGCACATCCCGGCGAGCCACGACCAGGCGTACCTCGTCTCGGTCCCGCGCGACACCGAGGTGCAGGTCCCGCCGTTCGCCAAGAGCAAGTATCCGGGCGGCACGGCGAAGGCCACCGAGGCGTTCTTCCACGGCGCCCAGAACGGCGGCGGCTGGGCCGGCGGCGCCCAGCTCATGGCCCAGACGCTGAAGAACACGACGGGCATCAGCTTCGACGGCGCGGCGATCATCGACTTCAACGGCTTCAAGGGCGTCATCGACGCGCTCAAGGGCGTGAAGATGTGCGTGGACCAGCGGGTCAAGTCGCACCACATGGTCATGGTGGGCGGCAAGCCGATGTACCTCGCCGAGGCCCGCAAGACCGGCCGGGCCCAGACCCCGATCTGGCACGAGAAGGGCTGCCGGGACATGGAGGGCTGGGAGGCCCTCGACTACGCCCGCCAGCGCTACGGCCTGGAGAAGGGCGACTACGACCGCCAGCGCCACCAGCAGCAGCTCATCAAGGCGATGGCGAAGAAGGCCAGCAACAGCGGCGTCCTGACCAACCCGGTGAAGGTCAGCGCGCTGATGAAGGCCGCCGGCAAGGCGTTCGTCCTGGACACCGGCGGCGTGCCCGTCGCCGACTTCATCTTCACTCTCAAGGGTGTAGCCGCCAACGATCTGGTGCTGCTGCGCAGCAACGACGGCTCGTTCGCCGGCAACCAGAACGGCCGCGAGGCCATCACGCCCAAGACGATGGCCATGTACCGGGCCGTCAAGCAGGACAAACTCGCGGACTTCATCATCGGCAACCCGGACGTCGTGGCCAAGGAGAAGTAGCTTTACGCTGGTCGGGTGTTCGGACCTCAGGTACCCAGCGTGACGCCGTCCCAGGTCGAGGCCACGGCCTACCTGCTCGACGTGCGGGAGCCCGACGAATGGGCGGCGGGGCATGCGCCCGGCGCCCATCACCTGCCGATGATGGAGGTCCCGGCGCGCGTCGCCGAGATCCCGCACGACACCGAGGTCGTGGTGGTGTGCCGCTCCGGCGGGCGCTCCGGGCAGGTGGTGTCGTACCTGATGGGCAACGGATGGGACAACGTCCGCAACCTCGATGGCGGCATGCAGGCGTGGGCCGGCGACGGCCGCGATGTCGTCAGCGAGAACGGTCAGCCTCCCCGCGTCCTGTGAGCCCCGGTTCCATGGCCTCCGGACGCCCGCTGGTCTTCGCCCATCGCGGCGGCGCCGACGCGCTGCCCGAGCACACGCTGGCGGCGTACCTGCGCGCCCTCGACGAGGGCGCCGACGGCGTGGAATGCGACGTGCGGCTGACCCGCGACGGCCACCTGGTGTGCGTGCACGACCGCCGGCTCAACCGCACCAGCAACGGCACCGGGCTGGTCAGCGGGAAGACCCTGGCCGAGCTGGAGGAGCTCGACTTCGCCTCCTGGCACCCGGCCGCCGCCGCAGCCGCCGACGAGTGGCCGGAGGAGCACGCCCGGCTGCTCACGCTGGAGCGCCTGCTGGATGCTCTGCGGGAGCACGGCCGCCCGGTACGCGTGCTCATCGAGACCAAACACCCGTCCCGCTACGGCGCCGAGGTCGAGCGGCGGCTGGTTGCCATGCTGCGCCGGTACGGCCTGGCCGAGCCGAAGCCGGACGACCCGATCCAGGTGACCGTGATGTCCTTCGCGGCCCTGGCCCTGCGCCGGGTACGCAAGCTGGCGCCCGCCGTCCCGACGGTCTACCTGCTGGAGATCGTGCCGCCCGGGGTGGGCCGCGGCCGGTTGCCGTTCGGCGCGCGGATCGCCGGCCCCGGGATCGCCCTGCTCCGGTCCCGCCCCCAGCTGGTCTCCGCCCTGCGCGCCGCGGGCCACCAGACGTACGTCTGGACGGTCAACGAGGAAGCGGACCTCGATCTGGTCGTGGCTCAGCGCCCGGACGGCATCATCAGCGACCGCCCGAAGTTCGTGCTGGAGCGTCTCGAGAAGGTATCCGAAGTGTGACGCCGGACACTCTCGGCCCGGTTAGCGGCAAGATCCACACCAACCGCCCTGCCCAAAAGCGCGTAAGCGAGGCAGACTCGCAGACATGCCGGATCGTCCCGACTACGCCGCGCTGACGCGAGGGCAGATCGCGCTTCTCGACCGGATCAACGCCGGCGAGGCCGGACTGGCCGTGCTGAACCAGCTGGTCCGCCTCGCCCAGGACGTGCTGGGCGGGCTCGGCGCCGGCTTCGCCGAGTACAGCCCCGGCCACGGCCGGATCATCGCCGCCGCCGGCGTCTGCGCCCGCGCGCTCGGCCGCCGGGTGGAGCTGGCCGGCAGCCCGCTGGCCACCGGCCGCCGGACCCAGCTGCTGCCGCTGGAGGAGGTCAACGACGAGTTCGCCGGGCAGATCGAGGGCGGCGACCGGCACCGGATGCTCGGGGCGCGGTGCGAGATCAGCGGCCTGGCCGTCGGTTCCCTGCACGTCTACTACGGCGAGGACGACAGCGAGCCCGGCCCCGAGCACCACGACGTGCTGGAGTTGCTCGCCACCAACATCGCCCACATGTACGGCGACCAGGCCGGCCTGCCGGTGCACGGCGACGGCCCGGTGGTGGCCGCCCTCTCCGACGGGCTCACCATCATCGACCGCGACTGCGTCGTGCAGCTCTGGAACCCGGCCGCCGAGCAGCTCACCGGGCGCAGCGCCGCCGAGATGCTCGGCCGCGAGCTGCCCTTCCCGGTGCCGCCGCCCGGCCAGGTGCTGGTCCACCGGCTCCCGTCCGGCCGCCTGCTCAAGGTAACCGCGGGCGACCTGCCGCACACCCCGGCCATGCGGGTCGTCACGTTCCGGGACTCCACCGACCAGGACCGCCGGCACGAGGACCGCGACCTGTTCGTCGCCGTCACCAGTCACGAGCTGCGCACCCCGGTCACGGTGATCAAGGGGTACGCGGACACGCTCACCAACCACTGGCAGACCCTGGGCGAGGACGGGCGTCAGGAGGCGGTCCGGGTGATCGGCGCCCGCGCCGGCGAGCTGGCCCGGCTCGTCGACCGGCTGCTGTCGGCCACCAGCGACGACGGCGAGGTGGCCGGGCACCCGCCCGGGCCGTTCGACCTGGCCGAGGGCCTGCGGCAGGCGGCCGCGGACCTGCCGGTGGACCTGCGCCGCCGGCTGGTGCTCGACGGGCTGCCGGCCGAGCTGCCGAAGGCGTTCGGCGACCGCGACTCGCTCGCCACCATCCTCACCGAGCTGGCCACGAACGCCGACAAGTACTCCGACCGCGACACCGAGGTCGAGGTGAGCGCGGCGGCCGACGAGGCGACGGTGACCTTCCGGGTGGCCGACCGCGGCATCGGCGTCAAGCCGGAGCACGTGGAGCGCGCGTTCGAGCGCTACTGGCAGGGCGACTCCCACGACCGCGGCCGCAACCCCGGCGCCGGCCTGGGCCTGTACCTGGTCCGCCGGATCGTGGAACGCCAGCACGGCTGGGTCTCGCTGCGCCCGCGCGCCGGCGGCGGAACGGTCGCGGAGGTCCGCCTCCCCCGGGCCTGACCGGATGATCCTTTTCGCCGCGGCGGCCCGGAGTGCCGGGATCGGGCGGCCACCGCCTAGGCTGATTCGCCGTGAGCAAGCGTCGAAACCCCCGCGCCGCCGCCAACGCGGCCCCCAAGCGCCAGAAGGTGCGTGACATCTTCGTCGCCCGGCCGTTCGAAGGCCTGGCCGACGAGCCGGAGTGGATCGCGCTGCGGGAGCTGGTTCCGGCCGCCTCCGCGCCGCTGACCCTCAAGCCCGAGATCATCGAAGAGTACGGGGACCGCCCGGTCACGCTCTCGACGGTGCTCCCGATGGCCTGGCCGGCGATGACCCGCCAGGACGGGCGCGTCTTCGTCGGGCTGCAGCGGCACGTGCAGTCCGGCGACGTGTCGCGGGACATCGCCGTGGCGATCCTGTGCGCCCTGAAGACCGAGCCGGGTGACACCGTCGCCGTGCCGGCCCTGCCCGGCGAGGGCCCGCGCCTGCAGGACATCCTCGTCGACGGCCCGCTGGACATCACGATGCACGACGGCTTCGAGTACTGGCTCGACGCCGAGCAGGCCGAGGACCCGAACGTGAAGGCTTCGCTGGAGCGGGCCAACGCGTCGATCTACCCGACCGTGCGGATGGGGGTGCCGGCCGCGTACTGGTGCCGGGTGCAGCCGGACAAGTCGCACGTGCGCTGGGTGCTGCCCCAGGACGAGGACCCGGCGCTGGACGCGCTGGCCCGCCTCTCCGCGAGCGGCGACCTGCTGCTCGGCGAGCACACCAAGTTCGCCGGGATGTTCCGGGCCCACGGCCGGCTGGTCCCGGTCTGGGATGTGCCGGGTGAGCCCGAGGCCGGCGACTGGGAGGCCCCGCTGGCCGACTTCGCCAAGCGCTACAGCGACATCCTGGCCGAGACGGCGCCGCTGGACGCCGCTGGACGCCGCGCCAAGCAGGGTCTGGTGAGCCGGCAGCTGACGCTGCGCTGACGGCCGCGCTCCGTTCGGCGGGGTGCGCTTCCCCCGCCGAACGGGACGGACAGGCTCGCGTGTGGTCCGTACAGTGCCGGTATGCGCTTGTCCATCGCCGCGCCGGTCGCCGCGGCAGTTCTGCTGTCCGTCCTGCCGGCCGCACCGGCCCTGGCCGAGGCGGACACCGCGGCGCCGGAGGTCCACTCGATCACCTTCGCCGAGTCGTCGGTGACGGTGTCCGGCCTCGAGACCCACTTCGTCGAGGTGCGGGTCCGCCTGACCGACGAGACCGGGGTCCAGCAGCAGGACTACGTGCCCAGCGACCAGGCGGCCGGCCCCTCCGTGGAGGTCGACGGCGGTCTCAACCGCTACGTCGTGCTGCGCCGGGTCGAGGGCACCGACCAGGACGGGATCTGGGCCGGATCGATGCCGGTCACCTCGGCCTGGAGCGGGACGATCGAGCCGGTCGGCATCAACGCGATCGACAAGACGTTCCGCAACACCCTGGACCTCGATCCCCGTACGGTCGTCGACACCCCGAGCCTGCAGGTGCAGAGCTCGCACCGGCCGATGATCGAGATGACCTTCGCGCCGGAGCCGGCCGACAGGACCAAGCCGGTGACGCAGCGGATCCGGGCCTGGGACAACACCACCGGCGACCCGTGGCCCAGCCTGCCGTTGCAGGTCGGCTCCGACAACAGTTGCGTGGAGGACGCGGGGACCCTGTCCGCGCGGACCGGCGCCGACGGCATCTACCAGCGGACGCTGAACGCCAACGAGGCGCAGTGGCTGCAGTGCGCCTGGGTGACCGGCACGGCCCGGCCCGGCGTGCCCTGGCCGCCGACGATGCTCGCGGTCGACAGCGCCCACGTCCGCTACAGCCGCTACGCGGTGAGCGCGACGCCCGCCGCGACATCCGTGCCGGCCGGCACCAACGTCAACGTCGACGGCAACGTCACGCCGCTCGCGGTGGGCAAGACCGTACGTTTGCAGCGGCTCTACCCGGACAACATCTGGCGCCAGGTCAGCACCGGTCAGGTCCGGGCCAGCGGCCGGTACACCGTGGTGGCCACGCCGGGAGGCCAGGCCACGTACTCGTACCGCGTCTACGCGCCGGGTGACGCCGCCGCGGTCGGCGGGACCTCGAAGGTCTTCACCATCCGGGGCACCTGAGCGCGCTACATTGCGTCGATGGAGGACCGCTTCGCCGGCGACGCGCTCGACCTCTCGGTGTGGCTGCCGTACTACCTGCCGCACTGGAGTTCGCGCGCGTCGTCCGCGGCGACGTACCGGGTCACCGGTGGTGAGCTGCGGCTGAGCATCCCGCCCGAGCAGGGCCTGTGGTGCCCGGAGCTGCACGAGGAACCGCTGCGCGTGTCCGGCATGCAGAGCGCGAGCGGCTCCGGGCCGGTGGGCAGCCCGAGCGGTGGTCAGCCGTTCCGCGACGACCTGCTGGTGGCCAGCGAGGAACCGGAGTTCCGGGGCTACACCCCGCTCTACGGCCACGTCGAGGTGCGCGCCCGCGGCGTGCTCTCCCCGCGGTCCATGATGGCCTGCTGGCTCGCCGGCATCGAGGACAAGCCGCAGCACTCGGGCGAGATCTGCGTGATGGAGATCTTCGGCGACGCGGTCCGGCCGGGCTCCGCCGACGTCGGCCTCGGCCTGCACGCCTTCCGTGACCCCGTCCTGACCGAGCAGTGGTCCACGGTGCCGCTCGACATCGAGGTCACCGAGTTCCACACGTACGCGGTCGACTGGCAGCCCGGCTCGCTGGTGTTCAGTGTGGACGAGGCCCGGGTACGCCGGATCGACCAGTCCCCGAACTACCCGATGCAGCTGATGCTGGCGGTCTTCGACTTCCCCGGCAAGGCCACGGGCGAGGACCAGGCGCCCGTGCCGGAGCTGATCGTCTCGCACGTACTGGGGTCGTGACGCCCGTCAGAGTGGCACGCGCTCGATCGGGCAGCTCATGCAGCGCGGGCCGCCCCGGCCGGAGCCCAGCTCCGAGCCGCTGATCGCGATCACCTCGATGCCCGCCCGCTCGAGCTGGGCGTTCGTCTCGACGTTGCGCTCGTACGCCACGCAGAGCCGCGGCGCGATCGCCAGCGTGTTGTTGCCGTCGTCCCACTGCTCGCGTTCCGCGGTGACCGGGTCCAGGCCGGTGTCGATGATCCGCAGCCGGTCGATGCCCATCGCCTCCGCGGCCGCGTCCAGGAACGGCCGGGACGGGCCGACCGTCGGCTCGCCGTCGAAGCCGGCGGTCACCGGGTACGCCCGCAGGGTGTCCGCGATGTTGGGGTACATCACCACCGCGTCGACGTCGACCATCGTGCAGACCGTGTCGAGGTGCATGGTCGCGCGTTCCTGGGCGATCGGCACCGCCAGGATGGTGTGGGCCAGCCCGGCCGCGAACACCCGGCGGGCGAGCCGCTCGGCGCCGGCCGGCGTGGTGCGCTCGCCGACGCCGATCGCCAGCACGTTCGGCGCGAGCAGCAGCACGTCGCCACCCTCCACATGCTCCAGACCGGGCTGGTAGAGCAGCTCGGTGCCGGCGAAGCGCGGGTGGTGGGTGTAGATGGCCCGGGTCAGGGTGGTCTCCCGGTCGCGGGCCGGCATGGCCAGGCTGGTGACCGCCACCCGGTCGCGCACCCAGACCGAGGAGTCGCGGGTGAACAGCAGGTTGGGCAGCGGGTCGATGACGAAGTCCAGCCGGTCCATGAGCTGGTAGACCAGCCCGCCCGAGCGGCCCGGTCCCGGCTTGACCTCCTCGTGGGCCAGCCCGGCCATCAGCACCTGGGCCAGCTCGCGCGGCGCCAGGTCGGCCAGGTGGGCGGCGACCCGCTCGCGCAGGGTGTCGCCGAGCCGGGAGGTGTCCAGCACGCTCGCGGTCAGCGCCTCCCGGGCGGCGCTCACGGCCAGCGTCTGCTCCAGCAGTTCGCCCAGGTAGAGCACCTCGACGCCGCGCTGGCGCAGGGCGGCGGCGAACGCGTCGTGCTCCTCCTGGGCCCGGCCCACCCAGGGGATGCCGTCGAACAGCAGGGAGTCGTTGTTGCGCGGGGTCAGTCTCGCGAGCTCGGCGCCGGGCCGGTGCAGCATCACCGTGGCAAGCCGGCTCACTTCGCTGTCGACGTAGTGGGCCACGGGACGAGCCTAGGGCGGATCGGCCGTCCCGGCGCGCTCACCGGAAGTCCGGCCGCAGAGCCGCACGCCGTGGAGCCGGACTGTGACTTAGCGCGCAGATTTTTGAGACAACGCTGCGCTAGCAAGGTAGGTAAGGCTAACTTGGCGGGGACGTTTCGGATTCTTGGGGAGCCCTAGGTCGCGTGATGCACCATACGGAAAAAGAACTTGTCCGTGAATGCGGCATTCATCCCCACTCATTCCGCTTTCTTTCCGGTCCGATGACTTGCTTGAGTACCGGGTCCAACACGTACCGTAGTGGAAAGAGAGCCCGATGGACCTTTTGCCGGAGGTCGCAGTGACTGTCTTCCCCGCACGCCCTGCCCTGCCCGTACCGTCCCGCAACTATCCGCCCGCCATCGATCCTCGGCGCACCGCACCGCCCGCGGCGCTCGAGCCTCGCCCCAGCCCCGTCGAGTGGGCCCGCCGACGCCGCGCCGAGCGCGACGCCCGCCGCCTCGAGGCCGCCGGTGCTCGCGCACTGACCCGCCTCGACCGGCTCGGACCCGCCTGGCACATCGTCGACTGGCCCCGCACCGACTCGCTGGGCCACGAGAGCGACCCGACCGACGACCGCGCCGGATTCCTCGCGATCGGCCCGGGCGGCGTCTACGCCGTCACCGTCGCCGACCACGGCCGCGCCCGCGTGCTGATCGCCGGGGACGTCGTCCAGATCAACGGCAAGCGCCCGGCGTACGTGGCCGAGGCGCGCCGTGACGCCAAGCGCGCCGGCCGGGCGATGAGCTCCGCCGTCGGCCTGAGCGTGCCCGTGACCCCGGTGCTGGCGTTCGTCGGCTCCGGCGTGATCAGCGTGCACGGCCTGCCGAAGGACTGCCTGGTCGCCACCCACAAGGAGCTCGACCGGCTGCTGATCGCCGGTGGCGCGCGGATCTCCCCCGCCACCGCCGGCAAACTGTCAGCAGTGGCACAACAGCCCGCCACCTGGGCGAACGCGCCCTACCGGCCCACCGGGGACTACCGGTGGCTGCCAAGCGGCCAAACGGCCGCTGACAAGCGGGCGACCCGCCGGTAACGTTCCTTCCGAGCACCGCCTGCCGTCGAGCTGACGTCAGCGACGCCGGCCGGACACCCGACAATCGAGGCTAAGCTTCGGATCGGGCGGGTCCGGCCGGAGTCAGGTCACGTCGGCCCGTCCGGCGTCGGATGAAGAGAGGGAGGTGCGGGTGGCGCACGTCGAGCTCTCACTCTCGGGAGCGTTCGTGCCGCAGGCGCGTACGCCGGCCGAGTCCGAGTTCGTCTCCAGCGTCGACCGCTGGGCGGCGACGGTCTGGCAGGCCGTCGAACCCTGTCTGGTCATCGACACGGCGTTCCGGATCGTGGCCGTGTCGCCGTCGGCGAGCGAACTCCTCGGCCTGGGCAAGGGCCTCGACGCGGTCGGGCAGCCCCTGCTCGGCGGCGACGGCTCACTGCGGCTGATCGACTTCACGGCCGGCGGGGGCGACCTCACCGAGCAGGAGATCGAGAAGATCCCGCCGCTGCTCGCGCTCACCAGCGAGCGCCTGGCCCGCGGCCTCATGCGCGTCCAGCCCACCGGCGAGGACAGCCATCTGACGGTGGACGCGATCGCCACCCCCCTGGTGGAATCCGGCCGGGTCGCGGCGTCGCTGACCTTCTTCTCGGCAATCCGGTACTAGTCACCCTTTCGTGTGGCGATCAACGCACCCGCTACCCATTGGGATCGTGGGGGTCCGGACCGTAGTGTTCCCCTCATGCTCGATCTAGATCTGCTACCAGCGGAGTACGCGGTGTGCCGGCTGCCGGCCGGTTCAGCCCTGCCGGCCTCCCTGAGCAGCGGTCCGGACGACAAGAGCGTCATCTCGGTGACCTGGGCGCCTGACGAGCTGTCGGTGATCTGCCCGGCCGACCGGGTGCCGGACGGCGCGACCGTCGAGGCGTCCTGGCGCTGCCTGCGCGTCGTCGGCCCGCTCGACCTCGCGCTCACCGGCGTGCTGGCCTCGCTGATCGGCCCGCTGGCCGACGCCCGGGTCAACATCGTGGCGTTCTCCACGTACGACACGGACTATCTGCTCATCCCCCAGGTGCGGCTCACCGAGGCGGTCGACACATTGACCGCCGCCGGTCACCGGCTCGCCTCCGCCTGACCGCAGCGGGACCCGGCCGGAAGTCCTACCATGGGCGCGTGCAGCGCAACGTCCGCCACCGGCTCCTGGCCCTCGCCGGGCTCCTGACGCTGCTCGCCGGGTGCGGGGAACCGCCGGCGCCCCCACTGACGGCGCCACCGCTGGACGGCAGCACAGGCGCCTCCACGTCCGCCTATCCGCTCCCGAGCGGCCTCACCGTGCCCGCGCCCGTGCCCACCGGCATCCTGCCGCCCGCCACGCTGCCGACGGTGCCGTACGTACCGCCCGCGACGCTGCCGCCGGTCGCCACGACGCCGCCGCGGACCACCACCACGACCACCACCCCGCCGGCCCCGACGGTGTCCCTCGCGCCGAAGTGCCGCAGCGGGCCGACGCCGGCGCAGATGCTCGCCGTCCTGAAGGGCCTGCCGGGGATCCCGGACCGCAAGCTCGCCGTGGCCGACGGCCCGTACTGCGCGGGATCCTGGCAGTTCGCCGCGGTGCAGATCGCCGGCGAGGACCCGAAGGAGGCCGAGCAGCTGTTCGTCGTCACCACGGGCACGCCCACCGCCCTCAAGGTGATCGAGGCGGGGACCGACGTCTGCAGCGTCGAGGTGCAGAGCAAGGCGCCCGCCGGCATCCGGGCCCGGGCCTGCGGGGCCTGACCGGACGGCGAGCCGCCCGCACCGCCGTACGGGCGGTTGCCGCTAGGCTCGGCCCATGCCGGGAAACCCGCCCACCCGCTTCGTCTACCTCGGCCCCGAGGGCACCTTCACCGAGCAGGCGCTGCGCACCATCCCCGCCGCCGAGCACGGCATCCGTACGCCTGCCCGCAGCGTCCCCGAGGCGCTGGAGGCGGTACGCAGCGGGGAGGCCGACGCCGCGCTCGTGCCGCTGGAGAATTCCGTCGGCGGGGCCGTACCGGTCACCCTCGACGAGCTCGGCACCGGCGCGCCCCTGGTCATCACCCGCGAGGTGGTGCTGCCGGTGGAGTTCGTCCTGGCCGCCCCCCGACTGACCGGCCTGCACCGGATCCGGTCCGTGGCGGCGCACCCGCAGGCCTCCGCCCAGTGCCGCACCTGGCTGAGCACCCACCTGCCCGACGCCGTGGTCGTGGACGTGCTGTCGAACGCGGCGGCGGCGATCAGCACCGCGGCCGGCGAACACGACGCGGCCATCTGCGCGCCGATCGGGGTCCCCCGCAACGGCCTGACCGTCCTGGCCGAGAAGATCTCCGACCACGCCGACGCCGTCACCCGCTTCGCGCTGCTGACCCGCCCCGACAAGCCCGGCCCGCCCACCGGCGACGACGTGACCTCCCTGGCCGTGATGATCGACCACGACCGGGTCGGGGCGCTGCTGTCGGTACTCACCGAACTGGCCGTCCGCGGCATCAACCTGTCGCGGATCGAATCCCGCCCCACCGGCGAACAGCTCGGCGTGTACGTGTTCTTCCTGGACTGCACCGGGCACGTGGCGGAGCCGCGACTGGGCGAGGCGCTGCAGGGGCTGCGGCGGATTTGTGCCGAGGTGCGGTTCCTGGGGTCGTACCCCCGGCACCGCTGGTCGACGGCTGCGGCTGCGGAGCCGCTGCCGTCGCAGCCGGGTCTGACCAATGCGGACTTTGCGGATAGTGCGGCTTGGCTTTCGCGTTTGCGCGCTGGTGACCCGAGCTGACGTTCGGCGGGGTTCTGCCCTGTAGGGAGCCGGCAGGTCGGTGATCGGGTGCTGCCGGGTTTGCCTCAGGAGTTGGTTTGGGGTGGTGCCGCGCTCGCGCTGCCTACTCGCACTCTGCCCGCCGTTGCGCTCGAACGGCTCTGCCCGCCCACTCCGCCGTTCCGCTCGCTCGCACCGCCCGCCGCTGCGCCCGCCCGCTCCACCCCGCCGCTGCTCCCGCTCGCACCACCCCGCCGCC
>NZ_BOMQ01000037.1 GCF_016862275.1 Actinoplanes nipponensis
GCGTCCGCCCGCTCCACCCACCGCCGCGCCCACTCGCACCGCCCGCCGCCGCGCCCACTCGCACCGCCCGCCGCCGCGTCCACTCGCACCGCCCGCCGTTGCGCGCGAACGGCTCTGTCCGCCAGCTGCACCCGCCGGTCCGGCCGCCAGTGCCGCCGCTTGCACTGTCCGCCGTTTCGCCGGCCTCCGCACGTCCCTTCAAGCCCGCCCGGCTCCGGCGGCTCGCGAATCTTGAAGAGCTGAGCGTGTTTTGGCGAGGCGGATGCCACAAGATCCGCAGTCACAGGACGCAACTAGCTCGATCTTGTGAACGCGGGGCCGTGAAGATGGCACAGCTGTCACAAGATCCACAGTGCCGAGGGAAAGGCGGCTGGAACCCAGGGCGCTATGCGTGCGAATGGCGTGGGGGCGCAGAGGCGTGGGGCGCCGAGGCGCGGCGCAGGAACCGGCGGCACGGCGCGGCACTGCTCGGGCACAACGCAGAACGTCGCGGGGTTGCCGAGGGACGAGAAGAGGTAGCGCAGTGCAACGCAGGACGGAGCGACGCAGTCCGCGCCGGGACGGGACAGCGCGGCACAGCACGGCAAGTTGCAGAACCAAGGCGGCCCGGGTCGGCACGGCGCGGCACGGCGGGCGGGTCGGCACGGCGCGGCACGGCGGGCGGGTGGGGCGGCCCGGTGCGGGGCGGTGGCGCGGTGCGGCGCGGCGCGGCGCGGCGCGGCGCGAAGTGCGTGGCACGGCGCGGTGCGGTGGGGCGCGGCGCGGTGCGGCGGCCCGGTGCGGGGCGGCGCGAAGTGCGTGGGACTGCGGTGCGGCGCGGCGCGGCGCCGTGCGGTGCGGTGCGGCACGGCGCGGTGCGGCCTGAATGCCGCCAACCGATGCGGCGGTGCAGTGACGAACCCCGTGCCAGGCGCCGAGTGCAGGAACCTAGCGGTGCTCTTGCCGCAAGAACCCCGCAAAGGAGACCGCGCGGCCCCAGTCGACCCACGCAGACCACTGCCCCGGCACCTTAAAAAGGCACCCAGACCCGACCCCACAACAGGGCTGGAAAGCGAGGACGCCCCGGACCAGAAACCAACCCTGACCCCAGCAGGGCATCCCCGCCCCGACCCACCATGCACCCAGCCGGAACCGGCTAGGACAAAGCACGAACCCCGCGTTCGGCGGGAGCGACGGTCAGTGCCATGCAACCAGGCACGACATCGCCCTGCCGAATTTGATCTTGATCAGTTGCCCAGCAGGTTGCCGAGGATTCCGCCCTGCTGCTGCTGGCCCTGCGCCGCGCCGGCCAGGCCGCCCGGCGGCTCCTCCGACGGCTGCACTACCACGAAGCCCTGGCCGGCGAAGCTCATCGTGAAGCGCTCGCCGGTGGTGCGGCCCAGCAGCGTGCCGAGGCCCATCTGCTCGGCGCGGTGGTAGCCGGTCTGCAGGTTGGCCGACCAGCAGATGGCCGCCTGCGGGTCCACATAGGTCGGCTGGTCGACGCTGAGCACGACCGGGGTGCCCTTGGTGGTGACCGCGATCCGGCCGTAGCCGGAGAAGACGCAGTTGAACAGGCCCGCGTTGGACATCATGCCGACGCCCTGGACCATTTTGATGTCGTAGTTCAGCGTGGAGTCGAAGGCCAGCACGTTCGCGCCGTTGATGGACAGCGCGTCGCCCGGCTCGATGTCGATGATGTGGATGTCGGCGGCGTTCTCGGCCAGGAAGACGTCGCCACGGCCGCTGACCTTCATCAGCGGGACGCCCTCACCGGTGAGCTTCTGCTTGAGGAACTTGCTGAGGCCACCCGAGCCGAGCGCCTCGAACTGCACCTGGCCCTGGTACGCGACCATGGTGCCGACCCGAGCCATGAACTCGCCGTTCAGCTCGGCCTTGAGAAGTTTGGAATTCTGCAGTCGCAGCCCCGGCTGGGACGATTCCTTCTCGAGGTTGTCGGCCGAGAACAGTTCGCTGCGCATTGTGGTCCTCCTGTTGGCGTGGAGTACCAGCGTAGGCGTACCCGGCAACGCCCGGGTCGGCCTTTCAGCCCCATCCCAACTCGTGCAACCGCTGGTCGTCGATGCCGAAGTGGTGGGCGATCTCGTGGACCACGGTGATCGCCACCTCGTCGATGACGTCGGTCTCGGTGTCGCAGACGTGCAGCGTGGGCAGCCGGTAGATGGTGATGCGGTCGGGCAGCACGCCGGCGTAGTCCCAGCCGCGGTCGGTCAGAGCGGTGCCCTCGTACAGGCCGAGCAGGCCCATTCCGCCGTCCGGGGGCAGGTCCTCCACCAGGATGACGACGTTGCTCATCACCTTGAGCAGTTCGGGCGGCACCTCGTCGAGGGCCTCGCCGACCAGTTCCTCGAAACGCTCACGGCTCATGTCGACGGGCACGCCGCCAATTGTGCTCCACCCGTGCCGGGCACGGGTGGAGCACGGAGCGCGTCAGGCGAGCTTGGCGCTCAGGGTGATCTCGGCGCCGGGCGACAGCAGCCGGGAGATCGGGCAGTTCTCCTTGGCGCCCTCCGCGATCTTGGCGAAGGTGCCCTCGTCGATGCCGGGGACGGTGCCCACGGTCTCCAGGTCGATGCGGGTCACGCCGAAGCCGGCGTCACCCTTGTCCAGGTGGACCTTGGCGACGGTCTCGACGGACGTCGGCGTGAAGCCGGCGTCGGCGAGGCCCTTGGAGAAGGCCATCGAGAAGCAGCCGGCGTGCGCGGCGCCGATGAGCTCCTCGGGGTTCGTCCCCTCGCCCTCCTCGAAGCGGGACTTGAAGGAGTAGTTCCCCTCGTACCCACCCTTACCGGTCTTGATCGTTCCGTTGCCCTCGGTGAGGTTGCCCGACCAGCGGGCGGAAGCAGTGCGAATAGGCATACGCCTGACGCTAGCCCATGTACGGGAACACTGGCCGGTGGACGGGCCACGGGCAATGATGGATCTCATGCCGTCCAGCGGAGAGTCCGTCGTCGAGTTCGGCCCGGTCGACGACGCGCCCCGCGCGAGACGCCGGGCCCCGATGGGCGGGGCGCTGACCGGGCTCGCCGGGGACCACCGGCTGGTGCCGCTCGCCGCGGCGCTGGGCGGGGTGGCCCTGTTCGGCTCGCTGATCTCCGAGTGGCAGGTGACGGCGGTCGACGGCACGTTCTGGGGCGACGGCGAGGTGGGTGACCGCTCGCTGGTGACCACGATCGCCGATCTCGACGGCTGGGGCGGTGGCTATCTGACCGGGCTGTTCCTGCTGGTCGCCGCGGTGGTGCTGACGCTTTTCGGCCCGAGCGCGGGCCGGCGGTACGCCCGGCTGACCGCGCTCGCCGCCGGTGGCGTGCTGCTCGCCGTCGTGGCGGCGATAGCGTCCGACCTGGGCGACACCAGCCGCATCGTCGGTCAGCTCGGCAGGACCAACCTGGAGAACGACCAGGTCACCATCGATCTCGGCCGGGGCGTGTGGTGCGCGGCGATCGGCGCGGCGCTGGTGGTGCTGGCGATGGCCCTGGCCGGACGGCATCTCGGCGTCGCCGCCGCCCCGGCGTCACCCGGCCCGGCCACCGACGAGGAGCCGCCGGCCGCGGCGGCGGCGCCGGTCTGGTCCTGGCGGCGCCCGGCGACCACCGAGGAGGACGGGCCGCCCGACGCCCCGTTCGATCTCACCGTCACGTCCGCCAAGCCGTTCACCACGTCGCAGGCGAACACCGACAAGCCCGGCCAAGGCATATCGGGGTGAAAGCCGGACATCGTCGCCGGTAGGCTCTGCGTCGTGATTGACCTACGTCTGCTCCGTGAGGATCCCGAGCTGTTCCGTGCCAGCCAGCGGCTGCGCGGCGAGTCCCCGACCCTGGTCGACGACCTGCTGCGCGCCGACGAGGAGCGCCGGGCCGCGACCCAGCGGTTCGAGGCCGTACGGGCGGAACAGCGGTCCCTGGGCAGCGAGGTGTCCCGGGCCAAGGGTGACGAGCGGGCGGCGCTGCTGGCGCGCACCAAGGAGCTCAGCGCCACGGTGAAGGAGACTCAGGCGGCGACCACGCGGGCCGACGAGGCCCTGCGGGCCGCCCACCTGGCCGTGCCGAACCTGGTCCAGGACGGGGTGCCGCCCGGCGGCGAGGACGACTTCGTCGTGCTGCGCGAGGTCGGCGACCTCCCGAAGATCGACGACCCGAAGGACCACCTGGAGATCGGCGAGGCGCTGCGGGCGATCGACACCGAGCGCGGCGCCAAGGTGTCGGGCTCGCGGTTCTACTTCCTCACCGGCGTCGGCGCCCTGCTCCAGCTCGGCATGCTGCAGCTGGCCATCGCCCAGGCGGTCGAGCACGGCTTCACCCCCTCGATCACCCCCGCGCTGGTCAAGCCGGAGGCGATGGAGGGCACCGGGTTCCTGGGCGCGCACTCGAGCGAGATCTACCGCCTGGAGGCCGACGACCTCTACCTGGTGGGCACGTCGGAGGTCGCGCTGGCGGCGTACCACGCCAACGAGATCCTCGACCTGGAGCGCGGGCCGGAGCGGTTCGCCGGCTGGTCGTCGTGCTTCCGCCGGGAGGCCGGCTCGCACGGCCGGGACGTACGGGGCATCCTGCGCGTGCACCAGTTCGACAAGGTGGAGATGTTCTCCTTCTGCAAGCCGGAGGACGCAGCCGCGGAGCACCTGCGGCTGCTCGCCATGGAGGAGGAGATGCTGGCCAAGGTCGAGGTCCCGTACCGGGTGATCGACGTGGCGGCCGGCGACCTCGGCTCCAGCGCCAGCCGCAAGTTCGACTGCGAGGCCTGGGTGCCGTCGCAGGGCCGCTACCGCGAGGTCACCTCGACGTCGAACTGCACGACCTTCCAGGCGCGCCGGCTCAACATCCGCTACCGCGACGAGAACGGCAAGGCGCAGACGGCCGCCACGCTCAACGGCACGCTGGCCACGACCCGCTGGCTGATCCCGATCCTGGAGAACCACCAGCAGCCGGACGGCTCGGTGCGCGTCCCCAAGGCCCTCCAGCCGTACCTCGGCGGCCGGGACGTGCTCGAACCGACCCGTTGACGATCTGGTAACCGGCCCGCTACCTGTTGGCATAGCCGCTGGTAGCCGGGCCGGTGTAACGTTTTCCTTCCGCCCTCCGCGGGGGTAGTCACACCCTCGGAGGTACAGATGGTCCGGCCTGGACTTCCCAAGCTGATCGCGACCGATCTCGACGGCACGCTCGTCCGCAGCGACGACACGGTGTCCGCGTACACCCATGAGGTGCTCGGCCGCGTCCGCGCCGCCGGCATCCGCATCGTGGGGGCGACCGGCCGGGGCCCGCGCCTGACCAGTCTGGTCCGTGACGACATCCGGGACGCCGACTTCCTCGTGCTCGCCCAGGGCGGCTGGGTGATCGACCAGCAGGAGGGCCGGATCCTGCGCAGCGAGCGGCTGCCCGGACGCGACCTGGCCGCCGCCCTGGCCGACCTCGAGGCCGAGACCGGGCCGCTGTCGGTGATGGTCGAGGCCTTGGAGCACGACGACTCCCCGCTCTGGGGCGACTTCGACCCCACCTGGCGCTATCCGGTGGTGGTGGAGCAGCGCACCCGGGCCGAGTGCGTGACCGGCGACGTGATCAAGGCGTTCGCCCGGTCGTTCGAGCACCACGTGGACGACCTGCTCGCGGTGGCGCAGCGGATCGTGGCGCCGCACGTGGCCTCGGTCACCCAGGCCGGCCTCAACTACATCGAGATCTGCCCGCCCGGGGTCGACAAGGGCACCGGCCTGGAGGTCGTCGCGCAGGCCGTCGGCGTCGACCCGGCCGACGTGCTGGTCTTCGGCGACATGCCCAACGACCTGCCGATGTTCGCCTGGGCCGGGTGGGGCCGGGTAGCGGTCGGCAACGCCCACGCGAGCCTGCTCGGCGTCGCCGACGAGGTCACCCTGAGCAACGACGAGGACGGCGTGGCCGTCTTCCTGGACCGGCTACTGTCGAGGTGATGCCACCTTTTCGCCTCGTCGCCTCGGACATCGACGGAACCCTGATCCGGGCCGACGGCACGCTCAGCCCCCGCACCATCGAGGTCCTCGACCAGCTCTACTCGCGCGGCGTGCCCACCGTCCTGGTGACGGGCCGGCCGGTGCGCTGGCTGCGCCAGCTCTACGACCAGATGGCCGAGCCGCTGCCGGCGGTCTGCGCCAACGGCGCCGTGGTCTACGACCCCGACACCGACGAGATCCTGCGGGCCGACCCGCTCTCGGTCGAGCTGCTGCTCGACGTGACCCGCCAGCTGCGCGAGGCCGTCCCGGACGTGGTGCTCGCCGTCGAGGTCGAGGACGGCCGGAGCTTCTGGTACGAGGAGAAGTGGCCGTTGCGCTGGGAGGGCGAGCACAAGCGGGTCCGGGCGCTCGCCTCGCCCGAGGAGCTCACGTCCGTACCGGCGGTGAAGTTGCTCGCGCGCTCCGCCGGCCACGGCCCGGACGAGTTCGCCGCGCTGGTCAGCCGCACGCTGGGCGGGATCGCCGAGGCCACGCACTCGTCGTCGTCCGCGCTGGTGGAGATCTCCGCCGCCGGGGTGACCAAGGCGGCCGGCCTGGCCTGGCTGTGCGAGCGGGACGGTCTCGCCGCCGGCGACGTCGTGGCCTTCGGTGACATGCCGAACGACCTGCCCCTGCTGTCCTGGGCAGGCCGTTCCGTGGCGATGGGCAACGCCCACCCCGCCGTCCGGGAGGTCGCCGACGAGGTGACGCTCACGAACGACGAGGACGGCGTGGCCGTCTATCTCGAGAAGCTCTTCGATCTCTAGAGGTACTGACCGGTGCGGCCGCTGCCGTCGCCGCCGCCCTGGCCCGGCATGCCGGGCATGATCCCGTTCGGGCCCATCGGCAGCGCGGGCCGCCCGGCGCCGCCGCCGCGCATCTGCTCCAGCTGCAGCCGCGCCGCCATCTGCTGCGCGACCAGGGCCGCCTGGATGCCGTGGAACAGGCCCTCCAGCCAGCCGACGAGCTGAGCCTGGGCGATCCGCAGCTCCGGCTCGCTGGGCGGGGTGTCCCCCTCGAACGGCAGGGACAGCCGCTCCAGCTCCTCCTGCAGCTCCGGCGCGAGCCCGTCCTCCAGCTCCTTGATGGAACGCTGGTGGATCTCCCGCAACCGGCCCCGGCTGGCCTCGTCCAGCGGCGCCGCCCGGACCTCCTCCAGCAGCTGCTTGATCATGCTGCCGATCCGCATCACCTTGGCGGGCTGCTCGATCAGGTTGCCGGGCTCCTCGGGCTTGAGACTGCCGTCGGTCCCGACCGTGCCCAGGGGGCGGCCGTCGGGGCCCACCACGATGACGGAGTCGTCTTCCTGCTGGTCCTTGGTACGGGTGTCGTCGGTCATGCGATCCATCTTGCCGCAGCCGGCCCAGTGTCCGGTCAGGGGCGTAGCTCGGCCACCGCGCACTTGACCGACCCGCCGCCCCGCTTGAGCTCGGTGAGCTCCACCAGCACGGGCGTGTAGCCGTGCGCGCGCACCTTGTCGGCCATCGCCGTGGCCTCGGTGTTGAGGATGACGTGATGACCGTCACTGACCAGGTTGAGGCCGAACGCCTCGGCGTCGTGCCGGTCGGCGATGACCGCGTCCGGGAACAGCTGGCGCAGGACGCGCTGCGAGGCGGGCGAGAACGCCTCCGGGTAGTACGTGATGTGCCGGTCGTCCAGCGCGGCGAGCGCGGTGTCGAGGTGGTAGAACGCCGGGTCGACCAGCTTCAGCGAGAGCACCGGGCGGCCGAGGACCTCCTGGGCCTCCGCGTGCGCCGCCGGGTCGGTGCGGAAGCCGTGACCGGCCAGGATCAGGCCGCCGTACGCGCCGGGCAGGTAGGTGAAGTCGCCCTCACCCTCGTTGACGTGCTCCGGGTCGGCGTACGTCCACGGGCCGCCGGCGTAGAAGAGCTGGTGAGCGGCGGCCTCGGCGGCGCGCTGCGGGAACTTGAAGCGGGCGCCGTAGACCTTGCCGTCGACGGAGAAGGCGCCGTTGGCCGCGTAGACCATGTCGGGCAGGCCGGGCCGGGGGTCGAGCACGTGGACGGCGTGCCCGAGGTCGCTGAGCGTGTCGCGGAGCAGGTGCCACTGCTTGAGCGCCAGAGCCGGGTCGACCGGGACGGTGGTGTCCATCCAGGGGTTGATCGCGTACTCGACCGTGAAGTGCTCGGGCGGACACATGAGATATGTCCTGATTCGCGGCAAGCGCTCCGTGTGGCTCATGAGGTAAAGGGTAGGTACGCTGGCACGGCGGAAAACAGCTCTAACTCTTGCTCGTCGGAGGCGAATCGTTGCGGATGGACGCCGTTGACCAGCGAATCATTGCGTTGCTCGTGGCCGACGCGCGCGCCTCGTACGCCGAGATCGGGGCCAAGGTCTCGCTGAGCGCCCCGGCGGTGAAGCGGCGGGTCGACCGGCTGCGCGCCACCGGGGTCATCAAGGGATTCACGACCGTCATCGAGCCGGCCGCCGTGGGCTGGACCACCGAGGCGTTCGTCGAGCTGTTCTGCACCGGCCGGACCACCCCGGCCCAGATCACCGTGGCCACCCGGCGGCACCCCGAGGTCGTCGGGGCGTACACGGTCTCCGGCCAGGCCGACGCGCTCGTGCACCTGCGCGCCGCCGACATCGGCCACCTCGAGCAGGCCCTCGAACGCCTGCGGGCCGAGCCGTTCGTGACCTCCACCCGCAGCATGGTGGTGCTGTCCAGGCTGGTCGAGATCCCCACGCCGGTGCCCGCGCCGAACTAGCCGGAACCCGGGAGGGGTCGGCCCACGTCCCACCGGCATGTCACGCCGTCTCGTGTTCTGCGCCGCGCTCGCGCTCAGCATCCCGCTCGCGGGTTGCACCGCCGATCCCGAACCGCCCACGCCCCCGGCCCCGCCGCCGGGGAGCGGGGCGATGCAACTGGTCGCCTTCGACTCGTGTGCCCAGCTCTTCGCCGAGCTCCGGAAGGCGGCGAAGGCCAACGTAGGGCCGTACGGTCTGCCCGGCAGCGAGTTCGCGTACCCGGAAGTGCTCCGCGGCGGCGCCCGCACCGCGGCCGACCAGGCCGCGGTTCCCGCCGCCGGCTCCGGCCCGGCGTTCTCCGGGACCAACGTGCACGAGCCGGGCGCCGACGAGCCCGACGTGATCAAGACGGACGGCCGCCGGATCGTCACCATCAGCGGCGGCACGCTGCGGGTCGTCGACGCCGCCACCCGCCGGGAGACGGGCCGGGTCGACCTCGACGCCGGCCCGGCGACCGGGCTCCAGCTGCTGCTCACCGGCGACTCGGCCCTCGTGCTCGTGCCCTCGGTCTACAACGCGCCGCTCTACGACGACCTCTCCCCGGTCGATGAAGGCGTACGGATCCTCAAGGTCGACCTGACCGGCACGCCCGCTGTGGTCAGCCGCTACACCGGGGAGGGCACCCTGGTCGACGCCCGGATGACCGGCAGCACCGCCCGGGTCGTCCTGCGCACCCGCCCCCGGATCCCCTTCCCCCGCGCCTACCGCACCGACGACCCGAAGAAGCAGATCGCCGCGAACCGCAAGATCATCGACACCGTGCCGGACGCCGCCTGGCTGCCGCAGTGGTCGGTCACCGACGGCGCCGGCACCACCCGGGGCCGGCTGGACTGCGGCCGGGTCAGCCGGCCCACCGACTACTCGGGCGCCGCCCTGGTCAACATCCTCACCTTCGACCTGGCCCGGCCGACCCTCGGCAGCGGCGACCCGGTCGCGGTCATGGCCGACGGCGACACGGTCTACGCCACCCCGGACAGCCTCTACCTGGCCAACGACAACCGCTGGCGGTTCGACCGGTTCCCCGGCCGGCCGCTCGACCCGGCCCGGGAGCGGACGGAACTGTTCAAGTTCGCGCTGGCCGGCAACCGGCCGCCGGTCTACCGGTCGTCCGGCATCGTGCCCGGCCACCTGCTGAACCAGTACGCGATGTCCGAGTGGGACGGCCACCTGCGCGTCGCCACGACCGACGACGCGACGCAACGCTCCGCCGTACGGGTGCTGGCCGACCGCGACGGCAAGCTCGTGCCGACCGGCGTCGTCGACGGTCTCGGCCGGGGCGAGCGGATCTACTCGGTCCGCTTCACCGGCGACCGCGGCTACGTGGTCACCTTCAAGCAGACGGACCCGCTCTACAGCCTCGACCTGCGGGATCCGGCGAAACCAGCGGTCACCGGCGAGCTGAAGATCACCGGCTACTCGGCCCACCTGCAGCCGGCCGGCCCGGACCGGCTCATCGGCATCGGGCAGGAGGCGAACGCCGAGGGGCGGATCCAGGGCATGCAGATCTCGCTGTTCGACGTCGCGGACCCGGCGCACCCGAAGCGGCTGGCCCAGTACCACCTGCCGAACACCTTCTCGCAAGCCGAGTACGACCCGCACGCCCTGCTCTGGTGGCCGGCCACGCAGCTGCTGGTCGTGCCGGTGGACACCCGCGGCGCGCTGGCGCTGCGGGTGACCGACGACATCACGCTGGTGGACCAGCTCGACCAGCCCGCGCTGCTGCGGTCCCTGGTCGTCGGCCACGACCTGTGGACACTGTCGGACGCCGGGCTGCGGGCCTCCGACCTGTCCACCATGGAGCAGGTGGGCTGGGTCCCGCTGGGGCCCTAGAGATACATCCCGGGACGGTGGTCGTCGCCGTCCTTGGCGTCCTTCGGCGGGGCCGGCTTGTCGCCCTCGCCGAAGAACCGCTTGCCGCCGAACTCGCCGTGCAGCCGGTCGTCCAGCTCGTCGGCCAGCCCGGTCATCACCTGTACGGCCAGCATGAGATGGGTGGCCTGGAAGTTGCGGCCGAACACGGGGATCGACGCCCAGACGGTGTCCTGCGCGCAGTAGAGCCGGCCGATCGGCATCCTGTTCGTCAGCTCGGAGAGCTTGACGTAGAGCTGCTCGGTCGGCTCGACCTCGGTCAGGATCGGCGAGAAGACGTCCACCAGCGGCGGGTTGTCGCGGCACCGGACGAAGACCATCGCCGAGCCGGCCCGGATGCCGATGTCGCCGTCGGTGTCGACCTGCAACTGGTCGACGGTGGTCTTGCTCATGGTGGCGACGACCGTGCGCACCCGCTCCTCGAGCGGGATGACCTCGTCGGCCGCGTTGGCCAGCGCCTCGGAGAGCACGCCGTCCTCGTCCAGGTCGTCGAGGCTCAGCTCCTCGTCGATGCTGGGCTCGTGCCGCGCGGTGCCGATCGGCGTGGTCTCGATCGGCTCGTCCTCCTCGTCGTGCACGAGGTAGACCAGGAAGGCCGGGTGCGGGGCGCCGTACACGTCGCGCAGGGTGCGGGAGACGACGGTGGCCAGCTGCTTGGCGCCGCCCGTGCTGGTCCGCAGGCCGAACGAGTCGCCGGAGCCGGGCAGCACGCCCGGCGGCGACCAGCCCAGCGCGACCAGGTCGGCGACCGACGCGCGGTTCATCCGGAAGCCCTCCGGCAGGCCGGCATTGCCGACCGCCAGCGCTTCGATGACCCCGTCGGGCAGCACCCGCATGCTCACCGAATAGACGGCGGTGCCGGTGCCCGACGCGGTCGGGTCGAGGGTGATGTCGACATGGGCACCCTCGGCCAGCGTGGGCAGCAACGAGGCGAGCGCGCTCGCGAACTCCCGCCAGGCCTCGGTGACCTTGGCCCGCAGGTCGGCCGTGGTCGGCTCGTCCAGCAGGACGCCCTCGGGCTGGTCAGCAGTGTTCTCCGCCGTCATGATCGGTACCTCCGCCCGCCACCCTATCGAGCGCGCCGCCGGCTCACCGGCCGCGTCTCATTCCCGACCGTCGCCCGGCCAGTCGAGGGCCAGCGAACTGAGCCGGGCGGCGACCTCCGCCGGGTCCGCGCCGCGGCCCACGGCCAGACCCATGAGGTACGCCGTGACGGGCGCTCCCGGGCGCACGACGTTGTGCGCCACGTCGCGGGCGACGTCCAGCACCGCCTTGACGTCGACGTCCGCGGGGGTCAGGCCGAGATCGTCACAGGCGGCCGCTGTCCAGGTGTCGAGCACGCTCATCGAGCCGGGTCCTCCGCCGTTCGCCGGTTGTGGTCGGTGTCTTGCCTGCTCATCGGGTCGGCCCGCTCACCGGGCCCACTCCTCCGCGGTTCGCAGGTCGTCGTCGGTGTCGCAGTCGAACCAGGGCGGGGGTCCGGGACGGCGCCAGGACACCTCGATGAAGCGCAGCTGATCCATGAGGGCGTGCATCGGGGCGCCGTGCAGGCTGCCCCGCTCCTCGGCGACCCGCTTCAGCGCGTCCCGCAGGGCGGCCGTCCGCCACACGCCGCAGAGCGACTGCAGCCGGCCCTCGGCGTCCCGGTAGACCGCGCCCTGCATCGGCGCCGACTCCACGGTGAGCCGCAGCACGTCGATGGCCTCGCCGGTCAGCAACGGCAGGTCGGCGGCAAGCAGCGCGGTGAAGCTGACCTCCGTCGGCACCAGCTCGAGACCGGCGGCGGTCGCGGCAACCGGGCCACCGCCGGGCGGTTGCTCCGTGGTCGAGGCGACCGGCACGGGCAGGTCGGGAGGCACGCGCCCGACCACCACCTGCGGATCGGCGTCGTGCACCGCGGCCAGGACACGCGTCAGCATCGACTGCCCGGCCACCGGAATGGTGGGCTTGTCCGCACCACCCATCCGACGTGCCGCACCGCCGGCCAACACCACCGCCGCGAATCCCCCCACGTACGTACCGTATCCCGTGGGAGACATGAGCGTGACTGTGCGGACGGCATTGCGCGGTGTGTGCGGGTCTGACCTGGGCGGCAGCGGGCCGGCACGGGCGATGGGGGCGATCGGCCGTGGTGATCGCGCGCCGGGGTGGAGTGGTCACGGCCGGGTCGCTCGGCGGGAAGTGGTGGGGTGCCGGTGTCGGTTGCGTCGGCTTTGTGCCGGGATCGGCTGAGCTGATGCCGCCCGCGCCGGCGGGAGGCCGCGCCGGCGGGAGGCCGCGCCGGCGGGAGGCCGCGCCGGCTCTCTTCCGCGATCGGTTGGAGCTGCTGTCGCCGCGCCGGCCCTTCCGGGATCGGCGAAAGCCGCTGCCCGCGTCGGCTCTCGTCCGGGAGCGGCCCGAGCCGCTGTCGCCGTCCCGGGCCCTTCCGGGATCGGCGGGTGCCGCCGTCGGCGCATACGCTGCGATGATGGCGCGCGCGATGAACCGGCGACCCGTGATGAAGATCAATCTCGATGCGGCGGCCGAGTCGCGGCGGCGGCCCGACGACCTGGCCGCCGAGGAGCCGCTGGAGATCCGGCTGCGGCAGGCCCCGCTGGCCGTCACCATGCGCACGCCCGGCCAGGACATCGACCTGGCCATGGGCTTCCTGCTGACCGAGGGCGTCATCCGGACGGCCGCCGACGTCGTCACCGCCCAGCTGTGCGCGGGCACGGACACGCCGAACACCTACAACGTGGTCGACGTGGTGCTCGGCGCGGACGTGCCACCGCCGGTCACCGATCCGAGCCGCAACTTCTACACGACCAGCTCGTGCGGGGTGTGCGGCAAGGCGAGCATCGACGCGGTCCGTACCCGGTCCCGGTTCGACGTGGCCGCGGACGAGTGCACGGTCCCGGCGCGGGTCCTGGCCGATCTGCCGGACCGGCTCCGGGCCGCGCAGCGCGCCTTCGACCGCACAGGCGGGCTGCACGCGGCCGGCCTGTTCACCGCCGGGGGCGAGCTGCTGGTGATGCGCGAGGACGTCGGGCGGCACAACGCGGTGGACAAGGTGATCGGCTGGGCGCTGCGCGAGGGCCGGCTGCCGCTGACCGGGCACGTGCTGCTGGTGTCGGGGCGGGCCAGCTTCGAGCTGACCCAGAAGGCGTGGATGGCGGGGATCCCGATGCTCGCGGCCGTGTCGGCGCCCAGCACGCTCGCCGCCGAACTGGCCGACGAGGCGGGCATGACGCTGGTCGGCTTCCTGCGCGGCCCGACCATGAACGTGTACGCGGGGACGCAGCGCGTGACCGTCTGAGTTCGTACGGTCTTCCGCGGCACTTCACTGCGGCCACGCGGGGTGGACATTCACGGTCATGAGGCTGCTGGCATGGCACTCTCACGACGTACCCTCCTGCTGAGCAGCGCTGCAGCCGGCGCGACCGGCGCCGCAAGCGTCTGGCCGCTGGCCGCCTCGGCCGCGCCCTACCGCGGGCCGCTGCGCGCCGATCCGTTCACCGTCGGGGTGGCCTCCGGCGACCCCGAGCACGACGGCTTCGTCCTGTGGACCCGGCTGGCCCCGGTCCCGCTGGCCGACGACGGCCTCGGCGGCATGCCGGCGCGCGACGTGCCGGTCCAGTGGGAGATCGCCGCCGACGCGCGCTTCCGCCGGGTCGTCCGCCGCGGGGTCGCCGTCGCGCGGGCGGCCGCCGCGCACACCGTGCACGTCGAGCTGCACGGTCTGCCGCCGGCCCGCGAGTTCTTCTACCGCTTCAAGGCCGAGCGGTACGTGTCGCCGACCGGCCGCACCCGGACTGCGCCGGCCCCGTGGAGCAGCGGCGGCACGCTGGCGATGTCGTTCGTGTCCTGCTCGCAGTACGAGCACGGCTACTTCACCGCGTACCGGCGGCTGGCCGAGGACCAGCCGGAGCTGATCCTGCACCTGGGCGACTACCAGTACGAGTACGGACCGGGTACGTACACCATCCCCGGCGGGAACCCGCGCGATCACCAGGGCCCGGAGACGGTGACCCTGGCGAACTACCGGCAACGGCACGCCCAGTACAAGACCGACCCGGATCTGCAGGCCGCGCACGCGGTGGCCCCGTGGGCGGTGGTCTTCGACGACCACGAGATCGAGAACAACTGGGCGGACGAGATCCCGGAACAGCCCGATCCCGACTTCCTGGCCCGGCGGGCGGCGGCGTTCCAGGCTTACTACGAGAACATGCCGCTGCGCCGGACCTCGATCCCCCGCGGCATCGACATGCAGCTGTACCGGCGCCTGCGGTGGGGCCGGCTGGCGACCTTCCACCTGCTCGACACCCGCCAGTACCGCGACGACCAGGGCTGCGGCGACGGGTACAAGGACTGCCCGGCCGCGACCGACCCGGCCCGCTCGATCACCGGCGCCGAGCAGGAGAAGTGGCTGCTGGACGGCTTCCACCGCTCGACGGCCCGCTGGGACATCCTGGGCCAGCAGGTGTTCTTCGGCCAGCGCGACAACAACGCGGGGCCGGCGAAGGTGGTGAGCATGGACTCGTGGGACGGCTACGCGGCCTCCCGCGACCGGATCACCCGGGGCTGGGTGGACGCGGGCGTGCGCAACCCGGTGGTCCTGACCGGCGACGTGCACGCCCACTGGGCCGACGAGCTCAAACTGGACTACACGGATCCGACCTCGCGCACGGTGGGCACGGAGCTCGTCTGCTCGTCGATCACCTCCACGGGGGACGGGACGGATGTGCCGTCGGGACAGCACCCGTGGGCGGCCTGGAATCCGCATCTGCGCTTCTACAACAACCAGCGGGGCTACGTCCGGACGACGATCAGCAAGGACGCGATGACGGCCGACTTCCGCGTCGTGCCGTACGTGACGCGGCCGGGGGCGGCCGCCCACACCCGGGCCACCTTCGTGATCGAGGACCGGGTGCCGGGGTTGCACCAGATCGCGGACAGTCCGACGCCGGGTGGGGCCGCTCTGCGGGCCGGTGATCCGGGTGCCGCGACCGTGCAGCAGGAGACCGATCGACCCTGACGCTGCCCACGCCCGGCCGGGCCGTCCCGGGGTGGGATGGCCCTGTCGGACGCGATCGGCGGGGCCGAGCAGGCTGCCTGCCACGCGGTCAGATGCCGCGGTGGGTGGCACGGCGTGGGGCCTGGCGGCGCTCACCTGCCCGGTCCCGTCTCTCGCGGCTCGTGTCCCCGGGCTTGGCGATCTCGGGACGGATCTGCACCCGCGGCCGGTCGGCGTGTCCGATGCGGTCGGGCTCATGGGACTCCCGGGCGTCGTCATCTTCCCCGTGGACACCGTGTTCGCTCGTCGGCATACCCTCCACCGCGGGCCAGCCGTCGACCACGGACGGCGGGAGTCCGACCGTGAGCACTCGCTGCATCAGCAGACCCAGGGAATAGTCCGGTTTCTCCGTCAGGGCGCGTTCGACGGCGACGCTGGCCAGCGCTCCCTGGCCCATCCGCCAGGCCACGAACGCCAGCAGGCCCGCCGGCGCCGGCAGGTAGCGTGACTCCACCCGGCGCATCACGTCCGACCAGAGCGCCAGCTCCCACTCCTCGGTTCTCGTGCGGGTCCAGGCGTAGTCGCGCACCGGCACGTTCAGCAGCAGAACGCCGAGCCAGGCCACGTCGTCGTCGGGGAGCCGGCCGCCGGAGCTGTAGCAACGCTCGGCTTCGCGGACCGCCAGGCGTCCGGCGTTGCGCACCAGGGTGAAGAAGTAGTCCTCGTCCGACAGCAGGTCCGGGGCGAGTTGCGCCTCCGGCCGCATGTCGGGGTCCGGGTTCGGCTGCGTCCCCAGGTCCGGCTCCGCGTTCAGATCCGGCCTCGCGCCCGGGCCGGGCACCGGGCCCGTGGCGGGATCCGGGTCCGCGGTGGGCTTCCGGTCAGGTGGTAGCGGCACGGCGAGACCCAGCTTCGCCCAGAGCACCCCGCCCAGGTGCAGCTCAGCCGTCCCGGGGCGACCCGCCGCCGACGCTGCCGCCAGCGGCTCCGGAGTCTTCGAGTCGTGGAAGCGCGGAGCGTCGCCGCTCCGCTCATAGCCGGGGGCCGGGCCGATCCGGGCCCCCGGGAGCGCCGGACGCTCGCTGGCGAGGGCCGCCAGACGCAGGACCGCCTTCGCCGTCGCCGAGGTCATCGCCTCGCGGTCGTCGCCCGTCACCGGTGCCAGCTGCGCCGACAGGGTTTCGCGGTCGGGCAGCGCCACCGCACCCGCGAAGGTCGCTTCCGCCGCCAGCACGCTGTTCGCCGGCTCGCACGGGCGGCCCTCCGCCGGGCAGCACCTCGTTTCCGTGCACAGGTACGACCAGTACCGGCCGTCGGTCACGCGCAGCTCGTCGACGATCGTCAGGCCCTCTTTGCGGAAGGCCTTCGAGATGCGGAGCACCGCCGGTGTCACGCGGGACTCCGTGCCGTACCCGAGGATCGTGACCGCCTCGACCTGCTGACGCAGCACGACCGTGGCCAGGTGCAGCACCGCCGCGTGGGCCTCTTCCTCCGGCGTGCCGTCCTCGGGCAGGTCGATACGCACGGCGAAGGTGATGAGCGGACCGCGCATCGCCACCACGGTGAGGCTGTCCGCGGGGTGGAAGCCGATCAGGAACGGCACGGCGGAGATGAGCTCGGCCGGAGAAGTGACCTTCAGCGTTGTCATGCCCGGCAGAGTGGCGGATTCCGCTCCTCGGCCGTCTGCCAAAGCTGGAGCCTGTGGATAACGCGGTTGTCCACAGGCGCCCCGCACGGGATCCCGTCAGGAACGAAACTGCAACTCATGCAACTCGAGCCCGTCCTGCTGCCACTCGTGGGCATGCCGGTCCAGGTCCATGGTCAGCTCGATCGACGACACCACGTCGTACCCCGCCGCGTGCAGGCTGCGGATCGCGTCGACATTGCGCGACGAGGGCGAGATGGTCAGCGACACCATGCTGCGCTTTTTGGCCTCGGCGGCCACGTGCCGCAGCAACTTGCGGCCGACCCCCTTGTGCCGGTGCGAGCGGGTGACGACCACCGGCTCCACCTCGCCGCCACGGCCGCGCATGATGAGCCCGACCAGGCCGATCACTCCGTCGTCGGCGTGGTCGGCGACCCACAGACCGCTCAGGTCGAGCCGGGTGAGGTACTCCTCGAAGCCGGCGCCGGCGTCGTCCGGAACGTCGCCGTACATCTGGTTGTGCTGATTGGTCAGCTCCGACCACAGGCGGCGACCAGCGCTGTGGTCGCTCGGCCGGTACGAACGCACCGTGACAGGTGTCATACCGACATTTTGACTCCCATCGGGGGGCCCTGTAACCCGAAGTGGAAGATAAGACTGTGGATCTGGCGTACCTGCGCGCGCACCCCCAGCATCTCCCGACATTTCTCACCCATCAACGGATCCGGGAAACCCCCGTCGGAGGCGGCAACGTATGCACCGCGTCCCGCCTGACCTTGGACGACGGCGCGTCGCTGTTCACCAAGACGTGGCCCTCCGGGAACGCACCCGAGCACTTCTTCGCCACGGAGGCGGCCGGGCTGCGCTGGCTGCGCGAGGCGCGGACCGTGCCGGTCCCGGAGGTGCTGGTGGCGCTTCCGGAGATGCTCGCGCTCGAATGGATCGACGCCGGCGAGTCGTCACCCGCGGCCGCCGAGCGGTTCGGCCGGGAGCTCGCGGGGCTGCATCGCCGGGGCGCGGAGGCCTTCGGCGCCGAGTGGCCGGGCTTCATCGGCCCGTTGACGCAGGACAACACGCCGTCCGCCGGGCCGTGGGCGCCGTGGTTCGCGGAGCGCCGGCTCCGGCCGTACCTGAAGATCTCGGCCGACAGCGGGGCCCTGCCGGCGGCGGACGTCGCGGTTGTGGAGCGGGTCATTCAGCGGATCGAGGGGTACGGCGGGGAGGAACCCCCGGCCCGGATCCACGGCGACCTGTGGCCGGGCAACGTGGTGTGGGGCGCCGACGGCCGGGCGTGGCTGGTCGACCCCGCGGCGCACGGCGGGCACCGGGAAACCGACCTGGCTCAGCTGGCGCTTTTCGGCGGGCCGCCGCACCTGGAGACGATCATGCGGGCGTACGCGGAGGAGTGGCCTCTAGCGGAGGGCTGGCGCGCCCGCGTACCGGTGCACCAGCTGCACCTTCTGCTGGTGCACACGGCGGCGTTCGGCGGGGCCTACCGGAATGCGGTGCGGTCGGCGGCCGACGCCGCGCTGCGCAGTTGATCTCGGGACGGGTACGCATATGCGCCGGACCACAGGTCGCGTGCCGCCAAATGTCGTATCCAAGCGCTAGGTTCGACCTGTGCGTGAGCGTGCCGGGCGAGTCGGGTGGCTCCGAGCTGCCGTGGCCGTGAGCGTGGGCGACCGACGGGGCGAGGAGTCGACGTGAGTGTGCTCGCTGACAGATTCGGCCGGGTCGCGACCGACCTACGGGTGTCGCTGACCGACCGCTGCAACCTGCGCTGCACGTACTGCATGCCGGAGGAGGGGCTCGCGTGGATGCCACGTGAGCAGCAGCTCACCGATGAGGAGGTCGGCCGGCTGCTCCGGATCGCCGTCGAGCAGCTCGGCGTGACCAACGTGCGTTTCACCGGTGGCGAGCCGCTCATCCGGCGCGGGTTGACCGGCATCATCGCGGCGGCCGCGGCCCTCCAGCCTCGGCCGAAGCTGTCCATCACCACCAACGGCATCGGGCTCGACCGGCTGGCCGGTCCGCTGCGGGACGCCGGGCTGGACCGGGTCAACGTCTCGCTGGACACCATGTCGCCGGAGAGGTTCCTGCAGCTGACCCACCGGGACAGGCATGCCGACGTGCTCAAGGGTCTGGCCGGCGCGGCGCGGGCCGGGCTCACCCCGGTGAAGATCAATACCGTGCTGATGCGGGGGGTCAACGACGACGAGGCTCCGGAGCTGCTTCGCTTCGCGCTCGAGCACGGCTATCAGCTCAGGTTCATCGAACAGATGCCGCTCGACGCCCAGCATCAGTGGAACAGGCACGAGATGGTCACCGCGGAGGCGATCCTGGCCTCGCTGGAACCGTACGGGCTGCTACCCGATTCGGTTTCACGTGGAACAGCGCCGGCCGAGACCTGGCTGGTGCCGGGCTACGTCGACGCGGCCGGCAATCCCGCCCGGGTCGGGGTGATCGGCAGCGTGACCAGGCCGTTCTGCGGCGACTGCGACCGCACCCGGCTCACCGCGGACGGCCAGGTCCGCAACTGCCTGTTCGCCACGGAGGAGTCCGACCTGCGCGGGCTGCTGCGCTCGGGCCGGACGGATGCGGACATCGCCAAGGCCTGGCAGACCGCAATGTGGGGGAAGAAGGCAGGTCACGGGATCGACGACCCCTCTTTCCTGCAGCCGGCCCGCCCGATGTCGGCGATCGGAGGCTGACGTGCGGCCCGGCCGGTGCCGGCCATCCGCAGCCGACCCACGGGCCGATCAACGCCTGCCAATGGCAGCCGTCGAGCCGGTGGCCCGAGCTCGACCCGTGAGCAAGCGCCAACTCGCCACTTCGCCCCCGTCCGTGGAACCCTTGGACAGCGCCCATCGCTGCAAGCCTGGAGCCGGCTGGCGTGGGTCCGCGCTTGTCAGCGAACGCCGGGTGGAGGTACGACACAGTGCTTGAGGTGCGGTATTTCGCCGGGGCGCGAGCAGCGGCAGGTCTCTCCTCGGAGACCGTCGCGGCCGGCTCCCTCGACGATCTCGTGGCCCTGCTGGCCGACCGGCACGGCGAACGGCTCGCTCTGGTCCTGAAGGCGGCCAGTTTCCTGGTGGACGGGCTGGCCTGCCATGATCGGCAAGCGGCTCTGCCCGCCGGCGCGACCGTGGACGTCCTGCCGCCGTTCGCCGGGGGTTGAGCTTGATCGCGTTCGTCGGGCTGGTCATCGCCGTCATCGGGCTGATCCACTTCTACCTGTGGAAGCGGCTGGTCCGCGATGCGTTCCGCCCCGGCCGGCTGCGCCGGGCCGGTGGCGTCCTGGCGATCCTCCTGGCCGTGCTGGTGCCGGCCACCATGATCGGCACGCGGACCGCGGATCTCCGGTGGCTGGCCTGGCCGGGCTTCCTCTGGATCGCCCTGATGTTCTACCTGCTGGTGACGCTCGCCGCCCTGGAGATCCCCCGCCTGGCGGTCAGCCTCTGGATCCGGAAGCGGGGCAAGGGAACGGCCCCGGCGACGACAGCGGGAGCCGGCAACCCCGCCGAGCTGGCGCCCATGGCCGCCGAGGGCGCATCCCCGGCCTCCGGCTCGCCCGTCGGCGCCCTCTCCACCGGTACGGATCTGCGCGCGGACTCCGCCGCGTCGGGGGAGCCTCTCGGCGACGTGACCCCACCCGGGATCGAGCGGCGGCTGCTCCTCGCCCGGGGCGCCGCCATCTTCGCCGGGCTCACCGCCGCCGGCATCACCGGCTACGGCGTGCGGACCGCGCTGGGGCCTCCGCAGCTCGACCGTTTCCAGTTCCCCCTGGCCAAACTGCCCCGCGCCATGGACGGCACCCGCCTCGCCGTCGTCTCGGACATCCACCTCGGGCCGCTGACCGGTGTCCGGCACGCCGCCCGGATCGTCGAGCTCATCAACTCCGTCGACGCCGACCTCGTCTGCATCGTCGGTGACCTGGTCGACGGCAGCGTCGCCGAGCTCGGCCGGTTCGCCGCACCGCTCGCCGACATCCGGGCGCGGCGCGGCGCCTACTTCGTCACCGGCAACCACGAGTACTACTCCGGCTACCAGGAGTGGGTTACCGAGGTGGCGCGGCTGGGCGTACGGCCGCTGCGCAACGAGCGGCTGGAGATCGAGGGGCTCGACCTGGCCGGCGTCAACGATATCGGGGGCGCCGACTTCGGCGACGGGCCCGATCTGCGCCGGGCGCTCGGTGACCGCGACACCAGCCGGCCCGTGGTGCTCATGGCCCATCAGCCCCTCGTCGCGCGCGATGCGGCCCCGTTCGGTGTCGATCTCCAGGTCTCCGGGCACACGCACGGCGGGCAGATGGCGCCGTTCAACCTGCTGGTCAAGCTGGAACAGCCGGTCGTGAGTGGTTACGGCGAGGTCGACGGCGTTCCCGTCTACGTCACGAACGGGGCCGGTTTCTGGGGGCCGCCGGTCCGGGTCGGCGCGCCGCCGCAGGTCACCCTCATCGAGCTGCGCACACCCTGAACCACCGGACAGCAGAGCCGAGCATTCGGGACTCAATCGTGGATCGGTTAGGTCACTTCGCGCGTGGCGGCTCGTGGCACGCCGGGCGCTCGTGACAGGATGCAGCGTGCCCTCGGTTAGCGAAGGGTCCTCGGTCGCCGCGGACACATACGTCGCGGATCTGCACATCCACTCCAAGTATTCGCGGGCCTGCAGCCGCGACCTCACCCTGCCGAACCTGGCCTGGTGGGCTCGGCGCAAGGGCATCGCGGTGCTCGGCACCGGGGACTTCACGCATCCCGCCTGGTTCGACCACCTGCGGGACAATCTGCGTCCCGCCGACGAGCCCGGCCTGTTCCGGCTCGGCCCGGACGCGGAGCAGGAGGTCGGCCGCAAGCTGCCGCCGATCCTGCAGAGCAGCGACGACGCGCGGTTCATGCTCAGCGTCGAGATCTCGACGATCTACAAGCGGGACGACCGTACGCGCAAGGTGCACCACCTGATCTACATGCCGGACCTGGCCGCCGCCGCCCGGTTCAACACCGCGCTCGGCCGGATCGGCAACCTCACCGCGGACGGCCGCCCGATCCTCGGCCTCGACTCCCGCGACCTGCTCGAGATCACGCTCGAGGCGAGCCCGGACGCGTACCTGGTGCCCGCGCACATCTGGACCCCGTGGTTCTCCGCGCTCGGCTCCAAGTCCGGCTTCGACGCGATCGCCGACTGCTACGCCGACCTGGCCGAACACATCACCGCCGTCGAGACCGGCCTGTCCTCCGACCCGGCGATGAACTGGCGGGTCTCGAGCCTGGACCGCTACCGGCTGGTGTCCAATTCGGACGCGCACTCGCCGGCGGCGCTCGCCCGGGAGGCGACGCTCTTCCGGGGCACCCCCGACTACTTCGCCATCAAGGCCGGCGACACGCTGGCGGGCACGATCGAGTTCTTCCCGGAAGAGGGCAAGTACCACGCGGACGGGCACCGCGCCTGCGGCATCAACTGGGCGCCGCAGCAGACCCGGGAGCACGGCGGCCGCTGCCCCGAGTGCGGCAAGCCGCTCACCGTCGGCGTCCTCAACCGCGTCGAGGAGCTGGCCGACCGCACCGACGGCGGCGCGCGGGACCAGCAGGTCGTGCACCTCATCCAGCTGGGCGAGATCCTCGGCGAGATCAACGGCGTCGGGCCGAAGTCCAAGACCGTCGAGGCGCAGCTCAACCACGTGGTCGCCACCCTCGGCGCCGAACTGGACATCCTGCGGACGGTCCCGCTGGACGACATCGCCCAGGCCGGCGGCGAGCAGCTGCGCGAGGCCATCGACCGGCTGCGGCGCGGCGACGTGCGGCGCATCCCCGGGTACGACGGCGAGTACGGCGTGATCACCCTGTTCGAGCCCGGCGAACTGCGCAACCGGCAGAGCGCACCGCAGACCGAGACGCTGTTCGACATGCTGCCCGTACCGGTGCCGCAGCAGCGCAGGGCCGAGCCGGCGATCGGTCGTGCCCCGGTCCCGAAGGCCGCCAAGGAGCCCAAGAAGAAGGCGCCGCCGCTGCCCCCGCCGGCCAGCCCGCACGAGCCGTTCGAGCCGATGCTGGCCGGCATGGAAGAGGTCGGCACCGGCCTGCTGGACCGCCTGGACGCGATGCAGCGGGTGGCCGCCTCCGCGCCCGGCGGTCCGCTGCTGATCGTGGCCGGCCCCGGCACCGGCAAGACCCGCACGCTGACGCATCGGATCGCCTACCTCTGCGCCGAGCTCGGCGTGTTCCCGGAGCGGTGCCTGGCGATCACCTTCACCCGGCGCGCCGCCGAGGAGATGCGGCAGCGGCTCGACGCGCTGATCCCTGAGGTGGCCGAGGACATCACCGTCGGCACGTTCCACTCGCTCGGGCTGACCATCCTCAAGGAGAACGCCAAGGCGGCCGGTCTCGGCGCCAACTGGCGGATCGCCGACGACAGCGAGCGCGCCGCGGCCCGGGAGCAGGCCGGCGACGACGACCTGGCGTACGCCAAGCTGCTGCGCCAGCAGGACCTGGTCGACCTGGACGACCTGCTCACGATGCCCGTCGCGCTGCTGCGGGACGAACCGGAGCTGGTCGAGCGCTACCGCAAGCGCTGGCAGTGGATCTTCGTCGACGAGTACCAGGACGTCGACGACGTGCAGTACGAGCTGCTGCGCCTGCTGTCCCCGGCGGACGGCAACCTGTGCGCGATCGGCGACCCGGACCAGGCGATCTACTCGTTCCGCGGCGCCGACGTCGGCTACTTCCTCCGCTTCTCCCGGGACTTCACGGATGCCCGGCTGGTCCGGCTCACCCGCAACTACCGTTCCTCGGCGCCCATCCTGGCCGCGGCCGTGCAGGCCATCGCGCCGACCACCCTGGTCCAGGGCCGCCGCCTCGACCCGGCCCGGGTCAACCCCGAGTCGCCCCTGGTCGGCCGCTACTTCGCGGGCAGCGTGGCGGACGAGGCCGACTTCGTCGTGCGCACCGTCGACGAGCTGGTCGGCGGCCTGTCGCACCGCTCGCTGGACTCCGGCCGCGTCGACTCCCGCGCCGTCGCCCCCGGCACCCTGTCCTTCGCGGACATCGCCGTCCTCTACCGCACCGACTCCCAGGCGCAGGCCGTGGTCGAGGCGTTGTCGCGGGCCGGCGTACCGGTGCAGAAGCGGTCACACAACCGCCTGCGGGACCGGCCCGGGGTGCAGGTGATCGCGCACGAGCTACGGCACGCGAACGGCCTCGGCGGATCGCTGGCGGCGCGCGTCAAGCTGTCGGCGCAGGTGCTGGCCCAGCGCTACGCGGCGCCGACCCTGGACGCCGAGCAACTCGCCCCGGAGGACATCTGGACGGCCGCCGACCTGCTCATGCCGCTCGCTCAGCGGATCGGCGAGGACCTGCCCCGATTCCTCCAGGAGATCGCCACGGGCGCCGAGGTGGACGCCCTCGACCCGCGCGCCGAGGCGGTCAACCTGCTCACCCTCCACGCGGCGAAGGGCCTCGAGTTCCCGGTCGTGTTCCTGGTGGGCTGCGAGGACGGGCTGCTGCCGCTGCGCTGGCCCGGCGCCACGCCGACCGACGACGAGACGGCCGAGGAGCGCCGCCTCTTCTTCGTGGGTCTGACGCGCGCGCAGGACCGGCTCTACGTGAGCCACACGGCGCGGCGCTTCCGGCACGGCAAGGAACGCGAGCAGTCCCCGACGCCGTTCCTGGACGCGATCGACGCGGGTCTCTTCGAGCGGATGGGCGACGCCGTCCCGTCGCGCCCCCAGGACCGCCAGCTGCGGCTGCTCTGACCGCCGCCCGGGTCTGACACGTTCGGGTGACGGCCGGCCCGGTGGGGTGACCTCAGGACAGCAGGATGCCGAGCAGGGCCCCGGCCAGCAGGGCCGGCCCCAGCGGCAGCGCGGTCCGGCGCGCTGCCCGGCGGGTGAGCAGGAGGGCCACCGCGATCGGACCGTTGATCAGGTGGGGCGTCAGGAGCCCGAGCGCCAGCGCCGGCCAGCCGAGGAAGCCGAGCACGAAGCCGAGGACCGTGGCCAGCTTGACGTCGCCCGCACCGAGCCCGGCCCCCGGGAGCAGGGCGATGATCAGGTAGAACACCCCGCTGATCAGCGCGGCCAGCGCGGCCCGGCCGACCCGGGCCGGCTCGCCGGCCAGCAGGGCGCCGGCGCCGAGCGGGAGCGCCGTGCCGGCCGCCAGCAGCGCCACCAGCGGGTCCGGCAGGCGCAGACAGCGGAAGTCGATCACGGCCAGCAGGAGGCCCAGCAGCGCCGCGGGCAGCAGCACGAGCAGCCGGGGCGCGGGGCCGATCGTGGCGCCCAGCAGGCCCGTGACCAGCACACCCGTCGTCACCGTCCACACCGGGGGGCGGGCGCAGCGACAGGGCGCTCCGGCGCGTACCCAGGTCGCCACCGCGGCCGTGCAGTCGGCGCACGTGGATCTCGGCCGGGTGCCGCGCGGCACCGCCAGGCGGTGCGCGGGGCAGGGGACGAAGGCGGCCGCCGCGCCGCCGAAGACGGCCGCGCACACCGTCACCGAGCTCGACATGGGGCTGAACGGTAGTGGTCCGGCGGGCGCCGGCCGCGTCGCGTTGCCGACAGACGCGGCGAATGGCCCCCTTGTAGCCGAGTTGAGCCCGGGTCGGCGCGATTCCGGGAGAGAACGAGCCGGTCGTGCACGCTACGGTGGCCTACAGCGAACCCGCGCCTGGAGGAACCCCGATGTCGCAGAACGGCCCCTATCCCGGCCAGGGCTGGCCGGCCGGCGGATCATCTGGTTCCGACGAGCCCTACACGGAGCCCGCCGACCCGTGGGGTGACGCCGCCACGCACGCCGCGCCGGTGCCGGACACCGCCTGGGGCGGCCAGCCGATGTCGGTGCCGCCCTCGCACGAGAATTCCGCCGGCTACACCGGCTACCCGGTGGCGCCGCTGAACGGCGTGCCGCCGGTGTGGCAGCAGCCCACGATGCCTCCGCCGCGCCGGCGGAACACCCCGATCATCGCCCTGGTGGTCGTGCTCGGGCTGCTGATCCTGAGCGGACTGGCCACGGCGGCCTGGCTGGTGCAGCGCGGCGGCAACCCGCGGGCCGGGCAGTCGCTGACGCCGACGGCGCCGGCCAGCGCCACCAACGACGCGGTGCCGGAGCCCCAGAGCAGCGAGGACGCGCGCTTCGTCAGCAAGGGCCAGTGCGTGCGCAACGAGGGTACGGCGGACGACAGCCCCGACCTCAAGATCGTCTCCTGTGCCAGCGGCACATACGAGGTGCTCAAGCGGGTGGACGGCCGCACCACCGGCGAGGCCGACGCCGAGTCCAAGTGCAGCAAGGTGGCGAAGTACACCAAGTGGTACTTCTACGACAGCGAGCTCGACAGCCTCGACTTCGTGCTGTGCCTCCGCGAGTATGGCGACGGCTAGCCTTCTCTAGCTTTATCGCTAGATACCGTTAGAGGGCAATCGATTGCGAACTCTAGCGTTCCGCCTAGAGAGCCCGATACGGTGCTATCCGTGGATCCGGTCCGCAACCCTTACGCTCCCGGCGCCGGCCAGCGCCCACCCGAGCTGGCCGGTCGCGGCCGTGAGCTGGACGCCTTCGACATCGTGCTGGAACGGGTGGCGCGAGGCCGCCCCGAGCGCAGCCTCGTCCTGACCGGACTGCGCGGCGTCGGCAAGACGGTGCTGCTCAACACCCTGCGCTCGGCGGCCATCGGCCGGCTCTGGGGCACCGGCAAGATCGAGGCCCGCCCGGACCAGTCCCTGCGCCGCCCGGTCTCCGCGGCGCTGCACATGGCGATCCGCGAACTGACCCCGCACCACCGCAACCCGGACCGCGTCGACGAGGTGCTGGCCGTGCTCAAGGCGTTCGCGCTGCGGGCCAACGACTCCACGGCGAAGCTGCGCGACCGCTGGACGCCCGGCATCGACGTGCCGCCCGCCCGCGGCCGGGCCGACTCCGGCGACATCGAGATCGACCTGGTCGAGCTGTTCACCGACGCGGCGTCGCTGGCCACCGACGTGGGCACGGGCATCGCGCTGTTCATCGACGAGATGCAGGACCTCGGCCCGGCCGACGTCTCCGCGCTCTGCGCCGCCTGCCACGAGCTGTCCCAGCTCGGCGCGCCGCTCATCGTGGTCGGCGCCGGCCTGCCGCACCTGCCGGCGGTGCTCTCCGCGGCGAAGTCCTACTCGGAACGGCTCTTCCGCTACCAGCGCATCGACCGCCTCGACCGGATCGCCGCCGACCTCGCCCTGTGCGCGCCGGCCGCCCGCGAGGACGTCGAGTACGAGCCCAAGGCGCTGGACCTGCTCTACGAGAAGTCGGGCGGGTACCCGTACTTCGTGCAGGCGTACGGGAAGGCGACCTGGGACCACGCGCCGACCTCGCCGGTGACCGCGGAGGACGTCCGGGTGGCGGCGCCGGAGGCCGAGGCCGAGCTGGCCGTCGGCTTCTTCGGCTCCCGGTTCGAACGGGCCACCCCGGCGGAACGGGAGTACATGCGCGCGATGGCGTCGCTCTCCGGCGACTCGGAGAACGACATGGACGCGGCGGTGCCGACCGCCGACATCGCCGCCGCGCTGTCCCGGCGCCCGGCCAGCCTGTCGCCCGCCCGCGACGCGCTGATCAAGAAGGGCCTGATCTACTCGGGCGAGCGCGGCACGGTCGCCTTCACCGTCCCGCACTTCGGCCGCTACCTGCGCACGCAGCCCTAAAGGGCGCGCCACGCGGCGGGGTAGCGGGCCTCGACCGGCCGCAGCGCCAGCAGCTGCCAGGCGTCACCCGCCGCGGACCACTGGCTGGTGATCCCGTACGGCGCGGCCGGCACGAACCCGAACCGCCGGTAGTACGCCGGCTCGCCGAGCACCAGCACGAGCCGTTCCCGCGCCTCGGTGGCCCGGCGCAGCGCGTCCCGGACGACACTGCTGCCCAGCCCCTGGCGCTGCCGCGGCGGCGTGACGGCCACCGGTCCCAGCGCCAGCGCCTCCTCGCCGCCGACCATCACCCTGCTGAGCAGGGCGTACGCGACCACGCGACCGTTTTCCTCGGCGACGACGGAAAACTCGGGAAGCCACGCGTGGGTCGGCCGCAGCGCCGCGACCAGCCGCGCCTCGTCCTCACCGCCGAACGCCGACTCCAGGAGACGCCGTACGCCGTCCGCGTCCTCAGGCTGCTCGATCCGCACCTCGGTCATACCCCCGAACCCTACGGAAGGCGGGGCGCACCCGGACCCCGCACCCTTGTCCACTCACCCGGCACGCCCGCGCGGATCCGGGTATAACGGGGCTATGAAGCCTGTGCGTACTGCCGCCCGTGCCATGCTCGGCGCCATCTTCGTGGTCAGCGGAGCCCGCATCGTGCTCGACCCGGATTCCAAGGTCACCGCGGCCAAGCGGGTGACCGACAAGGTCGGGCCGCTGATCGAGCGAGTGGACCCCCGCCTGCCCAGCGACGCGCGCAACCTCGTGCGGGCCAAGGCCGCCGCCGACGTCGTCGCCGGGCTGCTGCTGGCCCGCGGCCGGTTCACCCGGCCCGCCGCCGCCGTGCTCGCGGCCGGGCTGGTGCCCACGACCCTGGCCGGGCATCCGTTCTGGACGTACCCGCAGCCGGAGCGCACCCAGCACGAGACCCACTTCCTGAAGAACCTCGGCCTGCTCGGCGGGCTGCTGCTCGCCGCGGTCGACACCCAGGGCAAGCCGGGAATCAGCTACCGGACCAGCCACGCGGTGGACCGCTCGCAGCGCTCGGTACGCCGCGCGGTGCGCACGGCCAAGCGCGAAGCCAAGATCGCCACGGTCTCCGCGGCGGCCGCGCGCAAGATCCCCGGATAAATCACCTAACGGGCTCGCCCGGCGTTAAGCCGTCGAAGCACCAGGGCGGCGCGCTCGAGACCGGCGCGGTCACGCCGGATCGAGCCACGGGGAGGTCGCGCCATGCCCGCGATGCGGACTGCCGCGCGTCCGGCCACGACCAGGTGCGTCGTGGTCCTGCTCGCCTGGGTCGGTGTCCTGGCGGCGATCACCACGATCGCCCAGCGGTACGGCTTCAGCGGCCTGGCCGTCAACCGGGCGGCGCTGATCCACGCCTGGGCGGGTGACGGCCTGTACTCGTACCGCTCGCCGTTGACCAACCTGGGCACCGCCCTGCCGCCGCCCGCGCTGTTCCTGGTCTCCCCCGCGGCGTTCCTGCCGCTGGCGCTCGCCGGCTGGCTGACCGCCCTGGCCGGGGTGGCCGCGCTCGGCCTCTCCATGGTGGCGCTGGTCGGCCCGGTGGCCCGCCGCTACGGCCGCCGGCCGTGGCCGGTGGTGCTGGCCGCGAGCGCGCTCGCCCTGACCGTGGAGCCGGTACGCGCGGCGCTCGGCCTCGGCACCCTCGACCTGCTGGTGTTCGGCCTGGTCACGGCCGACATCGTGGCCCTGCGACGGGGCGCGTGGGCGCGCAGCCGGGCGGCGTGGTGGCCCGGCCGGCCGGCCTCGTCACCGCCCCGCGGCCGCACCCCCGCCGATCTCCTGCGGCGCGGCTGGGCCACCGGCGCCTGGGCGGGACTGGGGGTGGGCCTGGCGACGGCGCTGGCGGTGACCCCGGCGTTCTTCATCGTGTACCTGACGGTGACCAAACAGTGGCGGGCGGCCCTGACCGCCACGGGCACGGCGGCCAGCGCTGCCGTCGCGGCGCTGCTGATCAGTCCGGACGAGACCGCGGCCTGGTTCGGCGAGGTGCTGTGGCGCATCGACCGCACCGGCCCGGTCGACGCGATCGTCAACCAGTCGCTCGCCGGGGTGCTGGCCCGCATCTACGACTCGACGACCGCGCCGGTGCTGCTGTGGTTGTCGTTCTCGCTGCTGCTGATCGCGGTCGGGCTGATCCGGGCCCGGTCCGCGCACGCCGACGGCGACGAGATCGCGGCGTTCACGCTGATCGGGCTGACGGGGGCGATCGTCGGCCCGGTGACCGGCACCCACGAACTGATCTGGATCCTGCCGACGATCCTGATCCTCATCGACGCCGCGGCCCGCCGCCGAGCGACCCGAACGACCCCCGGCCGAACCCGCCGCCCCGGACTGGCCTTCGCCGTCGCCGCCGGGACGACGTACCTCCTGTTCGTGCTGGCTCCGATGTGGAGCCTGCACGACCCGTTCTCGGCCAACTGCTACGCGCTCGCCCTGGTCCTGCTGGTCAACGCCCTGCCGTGGCGGCCGGGCGTGGCACCGGCGTTCCCGATCAACCGCTGGCTCGGCCGCACACCGACAAGACCCCGCCGGACCACGGCCGCGGCGGGAGCGAACGCCGAGAAGTGGCAGCCGAGCCCGGACCGCCGGGTGGGCGAGCCGAGGAACCGCCCGGGCGGCCCCCTGCCGGCGGCAACGATCCCACCCCCACGAGAACCGGGCCGCTGATCGAGTCCTGGGCGGCCCCCCGACCCGCGGCCCGTCGATCCACCCCGCGCATCAGTTGGGGCGGGCTTGCTCCGGCGGTCCGTTGGCGATGGCGGATCACGCTGTGTAGAAGGAGCCGATGGGCGGCGGCATCGCTGGTCTGCGCACCCGCCCAGACACCATCGGCGAGGGTCGGCGTGAGCCCATGGTCGACTAGGGATGGCGAATACCGCGCCAGGACGGCTCCTGGTCGAGGCCAGGCCTGGGCATCTCCACAAGGTTGCCGACGTGGGCACTCCCGCCGGCTGTCAGCACGGACATCCCGCCGGTCACCAGCACGGGCGCCCCCACGGGTTGTCAGCACGGGCCCTCCCGCGGGTCGCCAGCACGGGCCCTCCCGCAAGTCACCAGCACGGGCCCTCCCTCGGATCGCCAGCACGGGCCCTCCCGCAAGTCACCAGCACGGGCCATCCCGCGGTTTGTCAGCACGGGCCATCCCGCGGATCGCTAGCACGGCGCTCCCGCGAAGTTGCCAGCACGGGCACTCCCACCCGGTCGCCAGTATTGGCATCCCCAAGTTGCCAGCATGGGCGCCCCTGCGGGGTGGCCCGGGCTATGGGCCACTCCCGGGAGGTCTCGAGGCGCCTGGGTGGGTCGCCCCGCCGAGCGCGGACGGGCTGCACCCCGTCGGCGCAGTCCGCCCCTGCCCGTGCGGATCTTGTGGAGCACGAGCGGGATTTCGGGCGCGGGCGCATCAAGATCCAAGCAAGCGGGGAGCTCGGGGCTGTGGCTGCCCCGCGAGCGCCGACCTTGGGAGGCCAGCAGCGAACGAGAGTTCAGCGAGGCCCCGCGGAGCGGAAGGAGGGCCGAGCGGAACGAGGGCCGAGCGGAACGAGGGCCGAGCGGAACGAGGGCCGAGCGGAACGAGGGCCGAGCGGAACGCGG
>NZ_BOMQ01000038.1 GCF_016862275.1 Actinoplanes nipponensis
GGAGCGGAAGGAGGGCCGAGCGGAACGAGGGCCGAGCGGAACGAGGGCCGAGCGGAACGAGGGCCGAGCGGAACGAGGGCCGAGCGGAACGCGGACCAGGCAAAACGGAAAGCAAGACCAGGCGGAAGTCGAGGTGAGCCGAGCGGAAGCGGGGCTCGAGGAGAAGGCGGGCCGGCCGGAGCGAAAGCAAACCAGGCGGAAGTCCGGTCGAGCGGAGCGGAGGCCAGGGAAACGCCGGGCGGGCGGGCCAGAGCAAAGCGCGGCCGAGTAGAACACGGAGTGGCCGGGGTAGGCCGGGACCGGGCAGAACGCGGAGCGGGCAACGCGGGCCGAGCAGAACGCGGGCCGAGCAGAACGGGGGGCGGGCAGAACGCAAGCCGAGCAGAACGCAGAACGGGACGGCGAAACCCGGGGCCAGGCAAAAGCCGGGGCGGCGACGCCGGATGCAAGGCGCAAGGCCGAGCGAAGCGCAACGCACAGCAAGGCCAGGTCAGAGCAACACGCAAGCCAAAGCGACCCGCAAGGCCGACCCACAAATCAGGCCCGCAGGAAGTGGCGCACCCCCGCCCGAAGCCCCTACCAAGCACCACCCCAAACCGGATAGAACCAAGCACGGACCTCGCAATCGGCGGGAGCGACGGTCAGCACCATGCAACCAGGCACGACATCAAGATCTTGAATTTGATCTTGATCCGACCCCATCAAGGACAGTTCACCCACTCCTCGGAACCATCGCTGAACACCTGACGTTTCCAGATCGGCAGCCGCGCCTTCGCCTCGTCGACCAGCCGTGCGCAAGCCGCGAACGCCGCCCCCCGGTGCGCCGTGCTCACCGCCGCCACCAGCGCCACGTCGCCGATCTGCAGCACCCCCACCCGGTGGGACACCGCCACCGCATAGACGTGCGGGTCCGCTGCGATCTCGTCCGCGACTTCCCGCAGGACCTGCGCCGCGCTCGGGTGGCCCTCGTATTCCAGCAGCGTGACGCCCTTGCCCTCGTCGTGGTCGCGGACCACGCCCTGGAAGGAGACCACCGCTCCGGCCCGGGGGTCAGCCACGGCCTGCTCGTGGGCGGCCAGGTCCAGGGTCGTGTCGTGGACCGCGGCGATCCGCACGGTTTCTGTGGTGGTCACGGGCGCTCTCCCGGATACAGCGGCAGCGGATGGAACGGGACCAGGTCGCCGGCGGCTGACCGGGTGTCGGGGCGGACCACCACGAAGCCGTCGGCGCCGGCCAGGCCGCGCAGCATCGCCGAGCCGACGTGGCCGACCGGGGTGGCGCGGCGGCGGTCCTCGTCGAGCGCCGCCAGCGCCAGGTGGGTGAAGTCGCCGCGGCCCGGCACCGGCGTGGCCAGCTCGACCGTCGACAGGGGCGGCAGGTCGCGGCCGTGCAGGCCGGCCAGGAGCGGCGCGACCAGCGTGATCAGCGCGATCACGGCCGACTGCGGGTTGCCGGGCAGGCCGGCCAGGAAGCGGTAGCGGCCGTCCGGGCCGGGCACCCGGGCCAGCAGCATCGGGAAGCCGGGGCGGACCGCGACCGTGTTGACCACGTATTCCGCCCCGAGCTCGGCCAGCGCGGGGTGCAGGTGGTCGACCGGGCCGTTCATCGTGCCGCCGGTCGTGCAGACCACGTCGGCGATCGCCAGCGCGCCGCGGATGGCCGCCACGTGCGCCGCGAGTGTGTCCTGCACCGGGCCGCGCACCGCGGCCGGGCTGACGGTCGCGCCGTAGCGGCGCAGCCAGGGCGGCACCAGGGGACTCAGCGAGTCGCGGACCCGGCCGGTGCCCGGCGGCCCGCTGGTCAGCAGCTCGTCGCCGAAGACCAGCAGGGCCGCGCGGGGCTGCGGCCGGACCGGGATGGTGTCGTAGCCGCAGGTCGCGGCCATGCCCAGGACGGCCGGGTCGACCGGGGTGCCGGCCGGCAGGAGCTCCTCACCGCGGCGGGCCTCGTCGCCGGGCAGCCGCCATTCCGGCTGGTCGCGGGGGGTGCCGGTGACCAGGCCCGCGGCGTCGCGGCGGGACTCCTCGACGCGGATCAGGGCCTCGGCGCCCTCGGGCACCATCGCGCCGGTGGCGATCTCGACGCAGGTGCCGTCCGCGGTCAGCGGGGCCGCCGTGCCGCCGGCCAGCACCCGGCCGGCCGGGCGCCAGGGCGCCGGGCCGCGCACGGCCCAGCCGTCGATGCTCGACGTGGGGAAGGCCGGCAGGTCGGTCAGGGTGACCAGCGGTTCGGCCAGGGTACGGCCGTCGGCGCCGGCCAGGGGCACCGTCTCGGCGGGGCCCGTGGCGGCGCGGCCCGCTTCGTACGCGAGGGTGCGTGCCTTGTCCCAGTCGACCGGGATGCTGTCTGCGCTCACTCGGAGAGCTTATGGTCGCTGCCGCCGATCTGGGCGACGGTGTGGACAAGGATCGGTCCCAGCACCGCCAGGCCGTCGCGCGCGCCGCCGGTCGAGCCGGGCAGGTTGACCACCAGTGTGCGGCCCGCCACCCCGGCGAGCCCCCGGGACAGCGCCGCGGTCGGCACCTTGTCCCGGCTGTACGCGCGGATCGCCTCCGCGATGCCCGGCACCTCGAAGTCGAGCAGCGGCCGGGTCGCCTCGGGGGTCCGGTCGGTCGGGGTGACGCCGGTTCCGCCGCTGGTGAGCACCACCGCTATCCCGTCCGCGAGGGCGGCCCGCAGCGCCTCGGCGACCGGCTCGCCGTCCGGCACCACGACCGGCTCGGCGTCGACCTGGCAGCCGAGCTCGCGCAGCCCGGCCACCAGCAGCGGGCCGCTGGTGTCGGCGTAGACGCCGGCCGCGGCGCGGTTGGAGGCGACGATCACCCGGGCGCGGATCACGGGCGGTCCTCGGGGCGCAGCCAGTCGCCGGTCTTGCCGCCTTCTTTGCGCAGCACCCGTACGGACTCGATGCTCGCCGCCGGGTCGACCGCCTTGACCATGTCGATGAGGGTCAGCCCGGCGGTGGCGACCGCGGTGAGCGCCTCCATCTCGACGCCGGTGCGGTCGGCCGTGCGGGTCGTCGCGGTGATGTCGACCCCGGCGTCGGTGATGCGCAGGTCGACCGTCACACCGTGCAGCCCGATCGGGTGGCACAGCGGGACCAGGTCGGGCGTGCGCTTGGCGCCCATGATCCCGGCGATCCGGGCGACCGCCAGGGCGTCGCCCTTGGGCAGGCCGTCCCCGCGCAGCAGGGCGACCACCTCGGGGGTGGTGCTGAGCCGGCCGGCCGCGACGGCCCGGCGCTCGGTCACGGTCTTGGCCGACACGTCGACCATGCGGGCCGCGCCGTCGGCGTCGACATGCGTCATTTTTGCAGCGTTCGTCACCCGCACAGCGTATCGAGGACCGCACACAGCGGGGGGATTAAGCACGCCACGGTGCCGCATCGTCAGCGATCACCGACTTTCCGTAGCCATTTCGTTTCGCAATCCGATCCGCGCAGTGAATTGGGCCATCGCGCGCTTTCGAGTGGGGGCGCCGGGCCGCCGACGGAAGTACATTCACTTCGACCTCCTCGGGCGGCAGCAGGGCATTTGCCAGCGTTTGGCCGGTACGGGACCGGGGCATGAGGCCGTACCGCCCGAATGCGGAGCGTCATTCCCTCGCTACGCATATGGTACAAAGCTCGCTCTACTCGCAATTCGTGAAACGACCGACAAATCCTTCTTCACAAGTCCGTGCATCGTTCCTAGTCTGTTGTCAGGAAATGCGAAAGCGGATCGCGAAGGAATCGTCGCGCCGGGGCCCCCACAATGGCCGCCGCGCATTCACGGAGCGGAGGTGTGCGATGCGTGAGCAGGAGTGGACCTGAGACCGGTACCGTTACCCAGGTAGGCCCGGGCATTGACAGTGCGTGTGGGCCACAGGTCACCATGGGGTATGGGGAGTCCGCAGTGAACGACGCGAAGACCGACAGGCAGCTCCGGCTGTATGTCGGTCTCGTCGCGTTTGGGGGTGTCTGCTGCCTGATCTGGGCGGCCGGCTCGCTCACCGCCATCCCACCCGGCCAGCTGCTCTATGTCGCCGCATTGACCGTCATCATCGCGTCGGCCACCTCGGGGCTCATCGAGATGCGGGTCCGGTCGGACAACCACGCATTCGCCTCGACCTCGGGCGCCATCCTCGTCACGGTCACCACGGTGCCCCTGCCGCTGGCGCTGATCTGTACGGCACTGGGCATCCTGATCGCCAAGATCTTCATGCGGGACGCGCTGAAGATCAGTTTCAGCGTCGCGAAGAACGTGCTCGCCGCCACCGCCGCGGGGGCCGCCGCGTACCTGGCCGGCGTCCGCCCCCCGACGGACCTGAGCTTCTCGGTGCAGTTGGGGCCCCGGCTCCTCGCCGCCCTCGTGCTGGCCTCGCTCGCCTACGCCGTGGTGGACGAGCTGCTCGCCCACACCGTGGTGGCCCTGGCCACCCGCACCTCCTGGATGCAGTCCTTCAAGCGCAACTGGGACGTCGTCGCGGCCGTCCGGCTGATCAACGTCGCCATCGCGCTGGCGGTGGTGCTGGTGATCCAGCGGGAGCCCGTGCTCATCGTGGCGATGGTGCCGGCCATGCTCGCCCTGCAGCTCGCCACCAAGAACCGCATCCGCCAGCGCACCGACCAGGAGGCCTGGCAGCGGCTGGCCGCCAGCACGGACCAGCTCAACGTCACCGACCTGACCGCCGTCCTGCACGCCGCGGTGACCCGCGCGCCCGGCCTGTTCTCGGCCGACGGCGCCGAGATCGAGCTGCGCGACATCAGCCCGTCCCGGCTGGTGCGGGGGTCGACGGGGCGCGTCACCTACGAGGGATCCCCCGACGGAGCCCCCGCTCGCACCGGGCCGGTCGTCGAGGCGGTCCTGCACGGTCCGGACGGGGCCGTGATCGGCGTGCTGCGCCTGCTGTTCCGCAAGCCGGTCAGCCTGGACGAGTCCGAGGAGTACAAGCTCCGCACCTTCACCTCCTCGCTGCACACCGCGGTGCAGAACGCGCGGGCCTACGCCGAGCTCAAGCGGATCAACGCGGAGAACGCGTACGCGGCCGCCCACGACCCGCTGACCGGCCTGGCCAACCGTCGCGAGCTGTTGGAGCAGGCGAAGGCCATCTTCGCGGCCCGCAACACCGACGGCATCTTCGCGCTGCTGCTGATCGACCTCAACCACTTCAAGGAGGTCAACGACACGCTCGGGCACACCGCCGGCGACGACGTGCTGCGCGAGGTGGCCAAGCGCCTGGAGGAGGCCGCCACCCCGGGCGACCTGGTGGCCCGGCTCGGCGGCGACGAGTTCGCGCTGTTGCTGACCGGCCTGCCCACCCCGGCGGTCGCGGCGCACCGCGCCACCGTGCTGCTGGACACCCTGGAACGGCCGATCGAGGTCGAGGGCATGCAGCTCACCGTGGAGGCCGCCGGCGGCATCGCCCTCGCGCCCGGCAGCGGCGGTGTGCAGGAGCTCATGCGCCGCGCCGACGTGGCGATGTACCAGGCGAAACGCGGCGGTCAGCGGACGGCCACCTACGCGCACGCCCGTGACACGGCCGACGTGGGCCGGCTCATGCTGGGCGGGGAGCTGTCGCGGGCGGTGGCCGAGCATGAGATCACCGTCGACTTCCAGCCGATCGTCGACCTCGGCAGCGGCGAGGTGCTCTCGGCCGAGGCGCTGGCCCGGTGGCACCACCCGCAACACGGCACCCTGAGCCCGGCGGAGTTCCTGCAGACCGTCGAGCGTTCCGGGCAGCTGCCGGGGTTCGCCGACGCGGTGCTGGAACAGTCGCTCGCCGCGTACCGGATGTGGCTGGAGGCCGGCTTCGACCTGACCGTCGCGGTCAACGTGTCGCCGCGCAGCCTGCTCGACGAGACCTTTCCGGGGGCCGTGCTGGCCCAGCTCGGCCGGCACGCCGTGCCGGCCGACCGGCTGGTGCTCGAGCTGGCCGAGACCCTCACCCTGAGCCAGCTGGAGGTCGTCGACCGGGCGCTGAGCGAGCTGCGCGACGCCGGGGTACGGCTGGCGCTCGACGACTTCGGCACCGGCGTCTCGTCCCTGTCGGTGCTGTCCCGGCTCCCGGTGCACCAGCTCAAGATCGATCGCGGGTTCGTCCGGGCGGTCGAGACCTCCTCCGAGGCCGCCGCCGTGGTGCGCTCGACGGTGGATCTGGCCCGCAGCCTGCGCCTGACCGTCGTGGCCGAGGGCGTCGAGAGCGAGCCGCAGCGGCACGCGCTCTGGGACCTGGGCTGTGTCGCCGGTCAGGGACACCTGTTCGCCCGCCCGATGCGCGCCGGGCGCCTGCTCTCCACCCTGCAGCGTGGTTCCGGCGGGCGGCCGGGTGTGCTGGCCGGCGCCCTGCATCCGGCCGGGTCCGTCGTGCGGATGCCCCGCCGCCGGTCACCGGGGCAGGGCAGATCGTCTCTGCCACACTTGCCCGCGTGACCCTGCTCGCGCGCTTCGACCGGGCCCACGGTGGCCTCGCCGCCGACGCCGCGCTCTACGGCCTGGCCGCCCTGTTCGCCCTCCTCACGGCGCTGACCTCGACGCTGCTGCCGCATCGCGCCTGGGGTGCGATCGCCGCCTGGGCCTACCTCGGCGCGTTCCTGGTCGTGGTGGGGCAGCTGGTGCTGCGGCGGCCGGCGGGACGGCTTCCGCTGACCTGGGTCGCCTGGGCCGGTACGGCGCTGCTGCCCCTGATCGTGGAGGCGGTGCAGCGCTCCGCCGGGCAGGCCGGTCGCGCGCAGGAGGAAGTGCTGGTCGTCGAGCACATGGGCGAGCGGCTGGCGGGCAGCGGGACGCCGTACCTGGGGCCGGAGGCGATCGCCGCGCTGCCGCCGGGGGAGCAGTTGCTGGGCTATGCGCCGTACCAGCCGGGGATGGCCGTTTTCGGCCTGCCCCGCGCGGCCTTCGGCGACGTGTGGTGGACCGACTCCCGGGTGTGGTTCGCGGTGGCGACCGTCGCCGCCCTGGCCGCGGCGGTGCGGCTGGTGCCGCCCGGCGGGCCGCTGGTGCGGGCCGTGCAGTTCGCCACCGTGCTCCCGATCTGTGCGCTGACCCTGGCCACCGGCGGCGACGACCTGCCGGTTCTGGCTCTCGGACTGCTGGCCCTGGCCTGCTGCGCCGGCGGCCGCTACGGCGCCGCCGGTCTCGCGGTCGGCGCGGCCGCCGCGCTCAAGCTCTTCGCCCTGCCGATCCTGGTGGTCCTGGCCGTGCTGGCCCTGACCACCGGCCACGGGCGGCGCTTCCTGCCCGGCGCCCTCGGCCTGCCGGTGCTCGCGCTGCTGCCCGCCCTGGTCGACGCGGACGCGTTCGTCGAGAACGTGATCCGCTTCCCGCTCGGGCACGGCATCGTGACCAGCCCCGCGCAGTCGCCGTTCCCCGGCTACCTGATCGCCCAGGCGGTGCCGGGCGGCCGGTACGTCGCGGCCGGGCTGCTGGTCGCGGTGGCCCTCGCGATCGCCGTCGTGCTCGTCCGCCGGCCGCCGCGCACGGCCGCGGCCGCCGCGCTCTTCTGCGGGTACGGGCTGCTGGCCGCGATCCTGCTGATGCCCACGACCAGGTTCGGTTACCTGCTGTACCCGCTGGCCCTGCTGCTCTGGGCGCCGGCCCTGAACGCGGTACTCAGCAGACGCACAGCGACTACGGCACCACGTGGTGACACAGCCTTGTACCGTTTGTGAGATGCAGATGACCTGTCCGAAGTGTCGCGGCGAGATGCGGGTTTACGAGCGCAGCGGCGTCACCATCGACCAGTGCACCGAGTGCCGCGGGATCTTCCTCGACCGCGGTGAGCTCGAGAAGCTCTTCGACGCCGAGGCCAACTGGAACAGCCGCCAGGCGTCCTCCGCGCCCCGACCGGCGCAGGCTCCGCCCATGGCGCCCCAGCCGGGTGGCTACGCCCCGCCGCCGCCCCCGCCGCCGCACGGTGGTGGCTACGCGGCGCCGCCGCCCGCCTACGGCCAGCCGGCGTATCCCGCCGCCGCTCCCTACGGCGCCCACCAGCCCCAGTACGGCGGCGGCTACCACGGTCACTACCGCCAGGGTCACCACGGCCACTACCGCGGCCGCAAGCACAAGAGCTTCCTGAACGAGCTCTTCGACTGAGCGAGCGCCGGCTGGTCCCGCCCGCGAAAGGATGCGGGCGGGACCACGGCGTGCCAGGGTGCACAGTCATGGGACTTCCCGCGCCGGCCGCCCTCGTCGCGGCCCTGAACGCCGCCTACGCAGGCGTGACCTCCGTCGTCCGCGACCTCGACGACCTCGACCTGCTGCTGCCGTCCGGGTGCCGCGGCTGGACGGTCGCCGACCTGCTGCTGCACTTGAGCCTGGATCCGCAACGGGCCCTGGTCGCGTTGGCCACGCCGGCCGCCGGGCCGCCCGACACCGACTTCGTCACGTACTTCCGCTCGTTCCCGGGCTCGGGTGACGCCGCCGCCGCCCTCGCGCACGCGCAGTGGGTGCGCCGCACGGCCGCAGCCTTCAACCGGCCGCGGGGCGTTGTGGAGCGCTGGACCGAGACGGCGGCAGCGGCCGGGTACGCCGCCGGCCGGGCCGATCCGGACGGCTTCGTGCGTACGCAGAATCTCGTGTTGCCGGTCCGCGACTTCGTCGCCACCCTGGTCACCGAGGCCGTCATCCACCACCTCGACATGATCGTGTCGCTGCCGGACGCGCCCGACCCGGCGCCCGCGGCGGTGGCCGTCGCACTGTCCACGATCGACGGCCTGGCCGGCTCGGACGGGCTGCCGCCGCACTGGTCCGAGCAGGAGGCGCTGCTCAAGGGCTCGGGCCGCGAGGAGCTGACGGACCGGGACCGCGAGGCCCTGGGCGACCGGGCCGAGCTGTTCCCGCTGCTCGGCTGACGCCCTACCAGGTGCCGTCGTCGCGGAGGCGTTCCGCCGGGCCGTCGCCGGTCAGCAGGCTGAGCAGGCCCTGGTCCAGGGTCTCGCCCAGGAACCACTCCCCGCCCTGGTCGAGGGCGAACACCCGGCCCCGCTCGTCGATGGCCACGATCGCGTCGCCCTTGGCCTCCACGCCGATCGGGAACAGCCGGGCCCCGATCACCTCGGCCAGCTCGCCCAGCACGTCGGCCGAGTGCGCCGCCGCCACCGGCTCCAGGTTCAGCCAGCGGACCCAGCGGCGTACCCCCGGCCCGCGCAGGCCGCAGAAGATGCCCGGGAAGTCCATGATCGCGGCCCGGGCCGCCGGGAACGGCACGTGCCGGTGGCGCCGCCCCGGCACGTTGACGACGTCGTCGATCATGCCGTCGGCGAGCACCTCGGCCACCACCGGCTGCATCGGACGCCAGCCCGCGTCGGCCAGCGCCCCGGCGACCTCGTCCGGGAAGCGGCCGGGCTGGGCGACGTTCTCCGAGTACGGCCGGAACGGCTCCACGAACGCCAGGTGCGACCAGGGCAGCAGCGCGAAGTCGACCAGCGTCAGGATGCAGGACTCGCACGGCCGCGCCTCGGTGGCGCCCAGCGGATCACCCGGCTCGCGCACGTAGAAGGCCTCGAAGCCGGCGGTACGCAGCCAGGCCCGCGCCTCGTCCAGGCTCAGCGGCTCGTCCCGCTGCCGGTCGGCCTCGTGCAGGGCGTCGGAGAGGACGATCAGCTCGGCGTGCCGCTCGGCGCCGCGTACGGTCCGGGCCGGCTCCAGATCCGCCAGGTAGGCCGCGACCAGCGGGTGGTGGTTGATCTCCTGATCGCCCTTGGCGCCGCGGGCGATGAAGAGCCGCCCGTCGACCGTCAGGTGCGCCGCGGTGGTGGGCGCCGGCCGGCGGCGGGCGTTGCGGCGCAGCTCGACCTCGGGATCGACGGTGCGGCGCTGGGCGGCCACGGCCGGCTGGTGGGTGCGGTACAGCTCGGCGATCACGTCCGCGGGGACACCCGGGTACGTCGACAGGGCGCCGGTCTGGCGGTCGATGACCGTGCGGGCCCCGTCACCGGGGATCGGCAGGACGGTCGGCGGCTGCTTGGTCCATACCACGAAACCCAGGTCGAACTCCGAGATCATGGGCAGGCACTCGTACCCCCGGCGCTCGGTCTCGCTCCGCGCCCAGCCGGCGGCGATCTCCTCGGCGTCCTCCCGCGTGATCATCTGAACCCCTGTCACCCCGCATCCGTGTGCGGAGGTGAAACTACCGGACCACGTCGCGTCGCGCCGCCCGGTAGGGTCACCTCGATCGATGGTCGGGTGCCGGGGGAGGACGACCGTGGCGGACATGGCGGATCGCGATGCCAACCACGCGCTGCGCGCGCGCTTCGACGACGTTTACGGGCAGTATCAGCGACTTCGGTCGGGTATGGACGACATGCAGCAGCGGCTGGCGCGGCTGCAGGTCACCGCGGAGTCGGAGGACGGGCTGATCCGGGCCACGGTGGGCCCCCGCGGCCAGCTGATCGACCTGCGGCTGGACCGCCGCATCTACCGCGACATGGACGCCGGCGAGCTGGGCCGCAAGATCGTCGCCACCACCGAGCGGGCCGCCGCGCAGGTCGCCGAGCAGGTGCAGCAGATGATGTCCGGCTACCTGCCGGCCGACTCCGGCCCGATGCAGTACATCAGGGACAACGACTTCGGTTCCCTGCTGCGGCGCCAGGACGCGATCATGCGCGAGGCGGACGGCGATGCCTGACGAACTCTGGCTGGATCCCGACCGCGTGGCCGGCGGCGGCCGCGACCTGGCGGCCGCCGGTCAGCACTTCACGGCGGAACGCCGCGGCGCCGGCAACGAGCTCGCCGCGCTGAGCGGCGGACGCCCGTGGGGCACCGACGACATCGGCCAGACCTTCGAGAACAACTACCGCCCGATCGAGCAGCAGGTGCTGCTGGCCTGGGAGAAACTCGGCCTGTACGTCGAGGGCCTGGGCGATGCCGTGGTCGAGACGGTCCGCGAGGCGACCGCGACCGACCACCACGCGGCCGTCCAGGTGGAGCGGACGTACAGGAAACGCTCGTGACGATCCTGCCCAGCCCCATCCCGCACCCGCTCGACTACTGCCCGTTCGACGTGCCGGGCTGGGCGTACGAGGCGCTCGAGTGGGTGGTCGGCTTCGACTGGCCGGCGGGCAACGAGAAGACCACGTGGGACGTCGCGGACCGGTGGTATGCGCTCGCCCAGCGCCTGGCGGACCCCCGCAACGAGGCCTACGAGGCGGCCGGCCAGGTGATCTCGGGGTACGGCGGAGCGGGCGCGCAGGCCTTCAAGGGCGCCTGGGACCAGCTCTCCGCGGACGAGAACGCGCCGCTCAACTCGCTCATGGCGATCGCCGACGAGCTGGGCAAGCTGGTCGAGGAGTGCGGCTGCGACATCGAGGGCGCCAAGCTCGAGGCCTGGATCGAGATCGGGCTGTTCCTGATCGAGCTGATCGGCATGGCGGTCGCCGTGGCGCTGACGCTGGGCGCGGCGTCCCCCGCGGCGGGCGGCCTGATCGCGGCGACCCGGCTGGCCATCCAGCAGATCTTCAAGCGGCTCATCGCCCAGCTCGGCAAGAAGGCGATCAAGAAGACGCTCAAGGAGGCCGGGCAGCGGGCGGCCAAGCAGCTCACCACCAAGGCCGGCCTCAAGCATCTCGGCAAGGAAGCCTTCAAGGAGGGCTTCGACGAGATGAAGGAGGAGATCGCCACCAACGGCGCGATCCAGGCGTACCAGAATTCCTCCGGTCGCGCGCACGGCTTCGACGTGCAGGACCTGGGGATGTCGGCGGCCGGCGGCTTCGCGGGCGGCTTTGCGGCGAGCGGTGCGGGCATCGGCAAGGGTGGGCACAGCGGCGGCGGGCTGACCCGCGGGATGGCCGCCGAGGTGCTGGGCGAGTTCGGCGGGGCGGCGGTCAGCGGGGACCTGCCGAGCCTGGAGAGCGTGGCGAAGTCGGCCAGCTCGGGGGCCAGCGGGTCGATGATGGACGGAGCCCGGTCGGGCTTCGCGGACGGGCTGGCCGACCAGGTCGGGAACCTGGATGTGCCCGCGGGCGGGGTGGATCTCGGGTCCTCGGCCCCTTCCTCGGGCGCAGGGGGGCCGCTTTCCCCGGTCACCTCGCCCGGGCCCGCGCCCGGGGGTGGGTCGGACTCCGGAGCCGCCCCTGGCTCCGTGTCGGTTTCGGACGATTCACCGGCATTTGCCAATGGATCGAGGGGATCGTCGCCCGGGCCGGTGTCCGGATCTGCGGGCTCTTCTCCAGAATCGGTGACCTCCTCCGCCCCGGCGGGCGGGTCCTCGTCCGGTGGGGTCAATCTGTCGAGTCTTGCGCCACCGGTGGAGGGGCCTGCGGGGGCCGGCGGCGATCATGGTGTTGCCGGGTCTTCGGGGGGTTCCGGCTCCTCCGCTGCGCCTGGCGGGCCTGCCGGGTCTGGGCCTGCCGGGTCCGGGCTGACGGGGTCTGGGCCTGCCGGGTCCGGGCTGACGGGGTCTGGGCCTGCCGGGTCTGGGCCTGCCGGTTTTGTCGGTTCTGGTGGGCCGGGGGGTGGGTTCGGGCCTTCGGCGGCGGGCGCTTCTCCTTCCATGGCCGGGGCGGGCGCTTCTCCTTCCATGGCCGGATCGTCGTCGGCGTCTCCTTCCATGGCCGGCGCGGGCGGGTCTCCGTCGATGGCCGGCGTCTCGGGGTCTTCGTCGGGGACGGGGGGCTCGGGGTCTTCGTCGGTGGGCGGGGTCTCGGGGTCGCCTGCGACTGGTTCGGCGTCGGTTGCGGGCAACGGGTCGTCGTCCGTGGGTGTGGGGCCGCGGTCATCCGTGGCCGCCGGTGGGCTCAGTCCCTGGTCTCCCTTCGGGACGGACGCGTCCGGGAACGGGAGCACACCGGCGCCCCGCGACCTCGGCTCGCGCTCCGACACTCCCGCCGCGACCAGCCCGCGGGTCGCCTCCTCACCTGTCGGCACCGAGTCGAACGGCACCTCGCCCGGGCATCCGACGGCCCAAGGAACCCGGCCGTCGCTCACCTCGCCTACCGGGACCGGCCCGAGCGTTCAGGCGACCCCGACGGGATCCGGAGTCCTCTCGCCTCCGGGTTCGACTTCTCCGGCATCGTCCGGGTCCTCGCCGACGACCGGACCTGTCCGCGGCACCGCTGCGGTGGGGATCTCGCCGCCGGCTGCCAGCGGGCCCGCGACCGGGCTGCTGCCCGGGCGGACAGATCCGAGCGGGCCGACTCCCACCGGGCTTACTCCCGGCGGCCCGAATCCCGGCGGACCCGCGACCGGGCTGCCGCCCGGGCGGACCGACCCCAGCGGGCCGACTCCCGCCGGCCCGAATCCCGCCGGCCCGAATCCCGCCGGCCCGACTCCCGGCGGACCGAATCCCGGCGGACCCGCGACCGGGCTGCTGCCGGGACGGAACGATCACGATCAGCCCGCTGCCGGCGCTCCCCCGCGACCTCCGCAGGTGCCCGCGCCGCGGGACGGGGCTGTGGACGTACCGGCGCGGGCGAGCGTGCCCCCGACGGACCCGGCGGTCTTCGTCGCGGCCGCGCCCGCGGGTCCCCGGTTCGGCGGGTCGGCGCGGAAGGCGCCCGAGACCGAAGCGGAAGCCTATTTCCGGCACGCGCGGGAGCTGCGTGTGGAGTACGCGACCTCCCGCCGGCAGGACGTGGTCGACGCCTACGAGAACAAGGCGGACAACGCGCGCCGCCGGGCCCGCAGCGCTCGGCGGTCGGCGCGGGTGGCGCGGTTCCTCAAGTTCGACCCGCACCTGGCCGCGTACTTCCAGGCCCACGTCGACCTGGCCGTCGACGAGGCGGAGCGGGCCGAGGCGCAGGTCAAGGTGCTCAAGGACCCGTCGTGGCGGCCACCGCCGGGCACCGTCACCGACGTCGCGCCGCAGGCCTGGCACCGGACCAACGTGGACAGTGGCCGGCTGGCGGCCGGCGGGGTGACGGTGGGCACTCGGTCGATGCTCACCGGCAACGACCACCCGCCGCCGATCGACCACACCCGGCGCTACGGGACCAGGTCCGGCCTGCGCGAGCCGCTCGCGCAACACCAGGTCGACCTGGAGACCGCGGTGCCCCGCGACGGCAACGGCGATCCGGTACGCGGCGCCGACCCCCGCGCGCCGTACTTCCGGCTGGTCAACGACGGCGGCTCCCAGGCCGACCCGACGCGCGGCATCAACTGCCAGGACTGCGTGCTGTCGTTCTTCGACACGTACGTGCACGGCCGGCCCCGCGTGTCGGCGCCGCGCACGTTCGACGCCTACGGCGACGGCGACCCGACCAAGCCGCTGTACGGCGAGGAGATCGGCCCCGAACGCGCCGAGCACGCGACCGGCGGCCGGTTCCAGTCGCTGTGCCCGATCGTCGCGGGCGACCCCCCGGCCGTCGCCGGCCAGAAGATCCAGCAGGCGCTCGGCGACGTGGCCGCGCAGCTGCAGGCGGGCGGTCACGGCTCCTTCGCGTTCCTGGTGAACGCGTGGGAAGGCGGATCGGCGCACGCCTGGGCGGCGGTGAACCAGAACGGCCAGATCCTGTTCGTGGACCCGCAATCCGGCCTGGTCGCGCCCCCGGGCACCAGCCTGTACGGCCACCTCGGCCAGCCGCACTCCGGCAACGTGGTGGCGCTGGACGCGCTGGTGGTGGACGGGCGCGGCAACCCGATGCCGTTCCAGGGCAGGCCGGACGGGCTGTGGCGGCCGAAGCAGACGACACTGCCGGCGCCGGCGCCGCGGCCTGCGCCTGTTTATTACTCGTCGGCTTACCAGCAGACGGCGCCTCAGCCGCCTGCCCCTCAGCCGCCTGCGCCCTCGCCGGCTCCTCCGCCCTTCCCCGGGCCTGTGCCGGGGCCGGCACCGACACCTTCTCCTGCGCCTGTGCCGCCGCCTTCCCCGTCGCCGTCACCCGCGCCTTTCCCCTCGCCCTCGCCGTCGCCGTCACCCGCGCCGGCGCCCTCGCCCTCGCCGTCGCCGTCGCCGTCACCCGCGCAGTCGCCCTCGCCCTCGCCGTCGCCCTCGCCCTCGCCGTCGCCGTCACCCGCGCCGGCGCCGTCGCCCTCGCCGGGTCCCGATGTCCTGCCTTCCCCGCCGGCTCCCCCCGTTGAGCCATCCGACGTTCTGCTGACCGACGACGCGCGCTCCGGCCGGCCGGATCCGCTCCTGCCGTTCGATTCACGCCCGGCGCCGGACCCCCGTACCGGCTCGACCCCACCAGGTCCAAACCCCGACCTGGAATCGTCCGCCCCGCCGCAGCCCGCACCCGCCCCGATTCCCGGACCGCGCCGCCCGGTCGACCGCATCGCGGAGGCTCTGGCGCCCCGGCCGGCGCCGGTGGACCGCATCGCGGAGGCGCTGACCCCCCGCGACCACCCGCGGACACCACCAGCACCGAGCCCCGACCCCGCCCGCGACGACGCGCCGATCACCGCCGACCACAACCCGCGGCCGTCGATCGCCGACGCCCTGGAGTCCGGCGCACCGGCCCCGAACACCGAGGTCGACCCCGACCGCGCGCGCCGGCTTGAGGGCTACCGGCGAACCGAACACGACGCCCGGGAACGCAAGTCGTACCGCGAGTACATGGACCATGCGCGCGCCACGCACGAGGACAACCGGCGAGCGGAGTACGCCGATTACCTGATGCGGCTCGCCGACCGGCAGCGCAGCAAAGTGCTCGAGCTCGGCATGCAGGCCGACGCCGCCCTGCGGTCCGGTTCGGAGCTGCACGGCGAGTATCTGCGGGCCGAGGCGCGGCGTACCAGCGAGGACGCCGACGACCTGGAGACCAGGGCCCGGCAGGTGCGGACCGGGGAATTCGCGCCCGATCGGGTCGAGGTCGAGCCGGCGGACTGGGTGCGCATCAACGACGACGTCGGCACGATGGCGGTCGGCGGGGTCGACACCGGGGAACAGTCGGCGCTCACCGGCGACGGCGATCCGCCACCGGTCGACCACACCCGGCCGTACGGCAGACGGGGCGGATTGCGCGCGCCACTCGCCGTACATCAGGCCGACCTGGAAAATGCCATGCCGCGAGATGCGGACGGCACGGTGATCCGGCTGGCCGATCCCCGTCAGGGGGAATGGTTCGGGCTGGCCAACGACGGCGGCCCGGCCGCCGATCCGACCCGCGGCATCAACTGCGTGGACGGCGTGCTGTCGCTGTACGACACGTACGTGCATGGCCGCCCCCGCGTTTCGGCGCCGCGCACCTTCGACTCGTACGCCCAGGGCGACCCGACCCGGCCGCTCGGGGCCGAGGACCGGGGCCTGGCCCGCATCGAGGACACGGTCGGCGGGGAATTCCAGGGCCTGTGCCCGTACGTGGGCGGGCTGGAGCCCCGGCAGGCCAAACAGGCCGTCGACAAGGCCATGACGAATCTGCACAACCACCTGTACAACGCGGGGCACGGCGCTTTCGCCTTCATCGTGACCGATTCCGAGGAGGGCACGGCGCACGCCTGGGCGGCGGTCAACCAGAACGGGACGATCCTGTTCCTGGATCCGCAGACGGGACGGTTGTCGGAGGAAACGCCGCTGTACTCGCACACGGGCGAGAAGAACGACGGCAACGTCATTTCGATGGATGCTGTGGTGGTGGACGGGCAGGGGCTGTTGGCGCCGTTGCCGTACCACCAGGCGGGGTTGTGGAGCCGGTCGTCCCTGGAGCCGACGGGTACATCGCCTGACGCTTTCGACGAGGCAGACGGCCGTAGCCCGACACCCGAATCCGTTGATTCGGCCGATCGGAACAACGCAGACACTGAGGAGGGACGCGACCCGGAAGGGGCGAAACCTGAGAGGCCCATCGACCCGGCCGCCGAACCCGGGAGTCGCCAGGTCGAAGAAGCGGAAGGCAGTGGGAGACGAGACTCAGTCCGGCTTTCGAGCGATCCTGAGGTCGGAAAGGCCGGACCGGGCCCTCAGAATCGTGACCGCGATCCTCTGGAGCATCCGGCGGAAAACCCTGACCTGCGGCCCGCCTCGTCGGTGACGGCTGACGACACACAGCCATCCGGCCCCGGCATTACCGGCACCGCGAGCGCCCCCCGGATTCCGGCGTCCGAAATGGTCGCCGAGGACTTCGACCCTCGCGAGGCCGAAAGGCGGCAGCTGGAAGCTCTCGATAAGGACGACCGAGCGGCCATCGAAAGATCAGTCGATGCGTCGATGAAGGTCGCCGCCCGGTTGCGAGTCACGCTTGAGGAGGTGGTCAGCTCCGTCAACGCAGCCGGAGGGGAGGGGCGGGCCCAGCTCGTCGGTCTCGAGAATTCCTATAAGACCAAGTCTTCGCTGGCCCGCGCGTACGCCGCCGAGTTCGAGGCGGAGGAGATCTCCCCTGCGGATTTCCTTAGGAACACCAAGGACCGGGTACGTTTCTCCATTCAACTCCCCGAACAGGGATACGAGGCCAACGCCGTCGCTGCGCTCGCCGAACTGCAGGTTCGCGGGTACGGCATCAAGAAGATCGTCAATTTTTGGCGCGGAGATGGACGGCACAACGGGCTCAACGTCACTGTCGTCGATCCGGCGGGCGCTACCTTCGAGTTGCAGTTCCCCACCGAGCTCTCACGGTCGATCGGGAAGGACACTCACGACCTTTACGAAGTCGTGCGGCATCCCGCTGCGCCCGTCGCCGCTCAGGTCGACGCCTTCCTGCGAATGCTCGCAATCAACAAACGGGCGGATGTCGCGCAGCACATGCCTGACAGCCTGGACCGATTGAGGCAGATTGAGGGTGTGGCATGGAAGGACGTCGACTCGACGTTCGCCAGGTGGATCTCCGAAAATGACGAGGACTGGGCCAGATACGTCAGGGACCTTCAGAACGAAGGTTTTACCTTCGATAGGATTCTTGATCGGACCGGCCTGACCCGAGCCGATGTCTTTGCGAGTCTTGGATCGGATGACGATGACACAAACAGAGTTCGGCTATCGAGCGATCTTGAAGTCCGATATGTCGGGCACGATGACGAGTCTGATCGCCTACGAAGTGCAGTCGACAGCACCGCTCCGGGCGGTCATGTGGAGCGCGCCGCGCAAGGCATGGATCTACGCACCACAGCAGGCGGGCACCTTCCTCAGGGACCCGAACTACCGGGAACGGATCCGGCGGCTCGATCGAGCGCAAGCCGAGCGGCTGGCGCGGGAGAACCTGCTGTCGGAGCTGCCGACCGAGCAGACCCTCCTGGAGATGCTCGACGAGGGCCAGCAGAAGGGCTGGGACTTCGGCCCGCCCCGCCCGTAGGCGCGACCCCCGATCCCGGATCGCCCAGCACATATGTCGATCCGGGTGAGCTCGACAACGCCCAGCGCGCGGTGATCGAGCGGGTCGAGCCGCATTCCCCCGAGCTCGCCGACGTTGTCGTGCGCCTGCTGGCAGACCATGCCGCCACCAACCACCGGCTCAACGCCACGGAGGCATTGCTCGACCCCGGTCGGCGGTCCCGGGCCCTGGAACTGCTGGTCGAGCTCTCCCGCCAGGTGATCACTTCGCAGTACGGCTCCCTCGCCGCCGTCCTTGCCGCACATCCCGGGGCGGGGAATCTCTTCCAGCCTGTCTCCGATGAAACCAACACTGCCCCGGACGGCACGCCTCGCAAGAAACTCTTCGAGGCGGCCGCACGATTGCAGGATCCGGCTCGGGCGCTCGGACCGACGTTCAGCGCCGCCGACCTGACGTTGCTGGACGACTACGGGATTCGACTGCGGCGCCGGGTTCTGCCCGCGGCGGAGCGGGAGATTCACGAAGTGGCCGCTCTCCTCGGGGACCGCGCCCGGGTGTCGGCCCGGGCCAAGAAGGCCGCGGATCTCGTCGACAAGGTCGGGCGGATGACGAGGGGACGGCCGAGTCGACCGGCCCGGCCGGAGTACCGGGTCGGTGACATCATCGACGCGGTCGGCGTTCGGCTCACTGTTCCCGACATGGCAACGCTCGACGAGGCGTTGTCACTGGTCAAGGAACGCTTCGGCGACCGCATTCTCGAGATCGAGAACATGTACGCCGAGCCGAAGGCGCAGGCGCCCTCCTACCGGGTGATCCCGCTCATCATCTCGATCGAGACCGACGGCCTGCCGTGCACATACGAACTTCAACTCACCACTGAGCGCGCGTCCATGGCGGCCGACATCGAGCACAACACGCTCTACAAGCCTTATGTCAGCACCGACGGCGCACAGCGGCTCGCAGTGCAGACTGCGATGGAGGAAGCTGCCGCATTGGATCAGCTCGAAAGCATCGAACGGGACAGAAATGGTCGATAGACACCGGGAGTCGAGCGTCTACCTGTACGAGTACGGCGAGGCGTACGACGATCTGCGGCCGGCTTTCTTCATCGATGAGCGGAGCTACAGCGATCGAGAGATGGCAGAGTCGGTCGTCGAATCCGCCGAGGCAGCCATGACCCGGGCCGGCGTCATCTACGAGGTCGAGGTGACCTCCGGAGTGCACGCGGAACGGCCCATCGGCGTGCCTACCTGGGAGGAGTTCAAGCAGCGCCACTTCGTCGAGGGGGTGCCGCTTCCGGTTCGCCCTCCGATGCGCGAACAGGCCCTTCCGCCCTCGTGGCCCGAGATGACTCGGGCCGTCGAGGAGGCACACGAGAACTTCCGGGCGTACCTGATCCAGCTTTTGACCGGCGCTTTCCCCGGACAGGACGTTTCTCTCTCGTCCGACCCGGGACCGCTGCGTCGCTCGCCGGGTTCGGTCGACTGGAGCGAGGAACGCTTCGGCTTCGAGGTGACGGTCGTGGCCGGCATCGGTGACTTGCCTCCAGCCGCGGCCCTCGCCCGCGTGAGCGCGATCCTCGTGCCGGAAGGCTGGGAGCTGGGCGATCCTGTCAGCCGGCCCACCAGCGTCGCGCTGAGCGCCTCCCGTGACCTTTTCGGCCTGTGGATCGACGCCCGGCCTCTGCGGCTCACCGTGCTCGGCCAGTCACCCCTGTACCGGGCTCCCGGCGACAGCGGCCCGTCTTACCTCGTCGAACCCCGCTAGTCCTCGTCACGTCGGGCCGCCTGACCAATGACAGTCCGTGAACAGCTGTTCGTTCACAGCAACGGCTCACCGGTCGAGATAGCCGCATTCGCCGCGGGGCTGATCGGCGGCCGGACCGAGATACGCGATCAACGGCCATGGCTTTTCGTCGACACCGCACGGCTCGTCCAGGGCGCCGACGGCGAGTTCGGCGGGCCGGTGACGGCGCACTTCTCCGATGCCCCGTTCCGGCCGGACGGCGAGTTCGAGGCGCCCGATGCCTACCAGGTGGAGTTGCGGCTGTGGCAGACCGGCGGGTGCCGGATCGACCCGGCCACCGGCGCCGACGTCGAGGAACTCGCCGCCACCGCAATCTTTCGGGCGCTCGCAGCGTCCGAAGCCTTACCCGTGATCCATGTGCACGATGACGACACGTTGCTCCAGGCTGCGCTGCCGGGCGTCGGAACGGTCGTGTTTCCCACGGGTACGTCGATCTACGACGGGGATGAGGACAGGTGGGCTTGCGTCGTTGTGCGGAGCGCAGGTGGGGACTAGACGATCGCCATGTCCACGAAGCGGGACAGGTGCAGCTGCGCCGCCACCGTCACCGTGTCCGTCGGCCCGTTACGGTGCTTGGCCACAATGAAGTCCGCCTCTCCCGCCCGCGGCGACTCCTTGTCGTAGTAGTCGTCGCGGTGCAGCAGGATCACCACGTCCGCGTCCTGCTCGATCGAGCCGGACTCACGCAGGTCGGACAGCTGGGGGCGCTTGTCGGTGCGCTGCTCCGGGCCACGGTTCAGCTGGCTGACCGCGATCACCGGGCATTCGACCTCCTTGGCCAGCAGTTTCAGGCCCCGGGAGAGCTCGGCGACCTCCTGCTGGCGGCTCTCCGTCTTCTTCGGTGAGGACATCAGCTGGAGGTAGTCGACCACGATCAGCTTCAGGTTGTGGCGCTGCTTGAGGCGGCGGGCCTTCGCCCGGATCTCCATCAGGTTCATGCTCGGGGTGTCGTCGACGAAGATGGGCGCCTCGCTGATCTCGCCCATCCGGCGGGCCAGCTTGGTCCAGTCGTCGTCGGAGAGCTGGCCGGAGCGCAGCACGTGCAGCGGGACGCGGGCCTCCGCCGACAGCAGGCGCATCACGATCTCGATCTTGCTCATTTCCAGGGAGAAGATGGCGCTGGCGCAGTTCGCCCGGATGGCCGCGTTGCGGGCGAAGTCCATCGACGCGGTCGACTTACCCAGACCCGGGCGGCCGGCGACGATGATCAGCTGGCCGGCGTGCAGGCCGTTGAGCAGGCGGTCGAGGTCGGAGAAGCCGGTCGGTACGCCGGTCATCATGCCGTTGGTGGCGCCGACCGCCTCGATCTCGTCCAGGGTCGGCTGGAGCATGTCGGCCAGGACCGCGAAATCCTCGGAGACCCGCCGCTCGGTCACGTCGTACACGGCCTGCTGGGCGAGGTCGACGATGTCGTCGACGTCCATGCCGCCGTTGCCACCGGTGCCGTACCCCAGCTGGGTGATCTTCGTGCCCGCCTCGACGAGGCGGCGCAGCACCGCGCGCTCGGAGACGATGCGGGCGTAGTACGAGGCGTTGGCGGCGGTCGGCACGCTCTCGATGAGCGTGTGCAGGTACGGCACGCCGCCGATGCGCTGCAGGTCCCCGGAGTCGGAGAGCGCCGCCGCGACGGTGACGCCGTCGGCCGGCTCGCCGCGGCCGTAGAGCTCGAGGATCGTGTCGAAGACGGTCGCGTGGACCGGGCGGTAGAAGTCGTGGGACTTGAGGATCTCGACGACGTCGGCGATCGCGTCCTTGGAGAGCAGCATGCCGCCGAGCACGCTCTGCTCCGCCGCGATGTCCTGGGGTGGTGACTTGTCGAAGCCGCCGGTCTGGGGCGGCGGGCCGCCGCCGGGCGGTCGCCCGCCGGAGGGCTTCCCGCCGGGTGGCGACTGCGGCCGGGCGTCCGGTCGTGCGTCGTCGGTGATCGACATGACGACCTACCCCTCCGTCGTGGTTCCTGCTCCGTGATCAAACAGCCCGGGTACGACACTTTCGAGTGCCGAAGTGACGGGGGCCACAAAATCATCGGAATTCCGGCCCGGCCCTCGGGGAGGACATGATCCGGCGCCGGTAACCATACGAACCCGCACGTCATCGACCCAAGCAGGCCGGTGGACGAGCCTCGGGACAACCTGTGGACAACCCGGCCCGTCCTGTGCGCGGCCCTGTGCACAGCCTGTGCACAACGCCTGGGGATTCAGCCGGATGTCCCCTTCTGAGCAGCACTTTTGTCGTCCCCACCGTGTGGAGAGATAAAAAGACGCCTTCGTGAGCAAGCTGTCGTCCTCAGACATTGCAGATCGGACGCGGGCACGTCACGCTTTTCTCGTGGACCAACGGGAGTGGGACTACGGCGCCCGCCTGCCGCGCGAAAGGAGCGCGTCGGACTCCTGGACACCCACAAAGCGCCCGGAAGATCCCGATTCGTCCGCTATCGCCGAGCCCGGCGCCACCGTGTGGGGCACCGGCTCGCCGGCCGATACCGGCAGCATGCAGCCCATTCCGGAGGCCGTGGCCTGGTCGCTGCGCGCCGACGCCTGGGCGCAGAACCCGGAGACACCGGGTGAGTCCGCCGGCACGGTGAGTCGCTGGTCGGACGTCGCGGCCACGGGACGCCCCGCGGTGCCGGCCGAGGGCGTGGGCTGGCGCACCCAGACCTCCGAGTGGCGGTCCACCGCCGAGAGTGCCCGCTGGCGCCAGACCACCGAGTGGCGTTCCGCCTCGGGCACCCACGGCTGGCGGCAGACCACCGAGGCCTGGCAGAGCGGCGACGCGGAGAGCGTCATCCCGCCGCAGGCCGAGGCCCCGACCAGGCTCCCGGCCATCTCCGGCACCGCCTGGCCGACCCCCGCCGACGATCAGCCCGGCACGACCCCGAGCTGGCAGCCGCCCGACGCGGCCCCCGGCCGGCCGCCGGCCGACGCGACCCCGGCCTGGCAGCGGCCCGACGCAACTCCTGGCTGGCAGCCGCCCGACGCGACCCCGTCATGGCAGCAGCCCGGCGAGACCCGGCACAGTCAGCCGGGAGCCACCCCGCCGTGGGAGCCGGCGCGCGGCGACGAGCGGCCGGCGTGGCAGCAGTTCACCTCGGCCGGCGCCACCCCGCCCTGGCCGCCCGCCGACGCGCCGCCACCCCGCCAGCCCGACGCCCGGCCGTCGTGGGACAGCCGGCCCAGCTGGCAGGCCTTCACCGAGACGAGCCGGCCGGCGGCCGAGCCCTCGTGGCGGGAGCCCGGGGAGAGCCGGCCGACGCCGCCACCGAGCGCGCCCACGTCGTACGCCGGTAGTTGGTCGGCCCCGATCGACGACGGCCGCCACCTCGTCCGCGAGGACGACCGCGCCGCCTGGCGCGAGTCGGCCGCGGGCCAGGCCCGGCCGGCCGACGGGCCGCCGGTGGGGCGCCGCCGGGCGCCCGACGCCGGATCCCGCACCAGCGGGGGTACGGGCTGGACGGTGCGTTCCGACGCCGACAACTGGGCCGGGCACACCGACACCGGCAGCATCCCCGCGTTCCCGGACCCCGCGACCACCGACGAGCCGGCCTGGCGCCGCGCCGCCACCGAGCCGCCGGCGACGGACGGCTGGCGTACGAGCACCACCACGAACAGCTGGCAGAGCAGCCCGCCGGTGACCGACAGCTGGCGCAGCGGCGACCAGTCCCGCACCGATCAGCCCCGCACGGACAGCTGGCGCACACCGCCGGCGGCCGACGGCTGGCGCAGTGGCGACGAGGCCCGGGCCGACGGCTGGCGCGACACCGGCTCCTGGCGTCGTGATCCGGAGCCCGGACCGCCGGTCGACCCGTGGGCCCAGAGCGCCGCCGAGACCGGGGTCATCCCGCTGCCGCTGCAGCCCCGCGATTCCGGCGCCGGCGGCTGGTCGGGCCGCACCGACACCGGCAGCTGGCAGCAGGGCACCGACACCGGGAGCTGGCAGCGCGACGGCACCGCCACCGGCCGCCGGAGCCGCGGCGACACGGGTTCCTGGCAGCGCGAATCCGAGAACGGCTCCCGGGCCGACTCCGGTTCCTGGCAGCGCGCGGTGGAGAGCGGCCGCACCGACACCGGCTCCTGGCAGCGCGAGACCGAGGTCGGCGGCCGGTCGGGCCGCATCGAGCCCTCCTCCTGGCAGCGCGACCAGGGCAACGGGCGCACCGACACCGGCTCCTGGCGTCAAGGCCCGGACGCCGGCCGCAGCGACACCGGCTCCTGGCAGCGCGGGTCGGAGAACGGGCGCACCGACACGGGATCGTGGCAGCGCGGCCCGGACACCGGCCGCACCGACACCGGCTCCTGGCAGCAGGGCGTCGAGGGCGGTCGAGGCGCGGACACCGGATCGCGCCGACGCGAGATCGAGCCCCCGGCGTCCCGCAGCGCGGCGCCGCCCCGCGGGGGAGAGATCGAGCGCTGGTCCGGCCCCCGGCCCGGCCCCGAGCCGCGCACCGGCGCACCGGGCCGCGGCGGAGAAGCGTTCCCGGCACGCGGACAAGCCTTCCCGGCACCGGGCCGCGGAGAAGCCTTCCCGGCACCGGGCTACGCCGGAGAAGCCATTCCGGGCCGTGGCGGGGAAGCGGACCGTGGCGAGGAAGACTTCCGGGAGCCGCGCCGCGGCCGCCCGCCCCGCGCCCTCGAGCCCGGCCCGGCCCCGCGCCGCGGCCAGGAGGCCTTCCGCGAGCCGGCCTCCGAAGCCTGGCGTGGCGCGGAGCCACCGCGCGACTTCGAAGCGCCCCGCGGCCCGCGCCGGGCCCGGCGCGAGGCCGACCTGCCGCGCGGGCCCGAAACCCGGCGCGGCCCGGAGAGTGGCCAGCGCAGCGGCGGTATCCCGCGCGGTCTCGAGGGACAGCGCGGCCCGGCGCGGCCGGAGTTCGACCGCGGGCCGGACACGCCGCGGGACTACGCCGACCGCGGCCGGCGCCGCGAGCGGGACACCAGCTGGCAGCAGGAGCTCGCGTCCGGCGCCTGGCACCGGGACCCCGAGTCGGATGTGTGGCTGCGCGACAGCGACACCGGCCAGTGGCACCGGCAGGAGCCCGAGGACGAAGACGACGAGGATGATGACCGAGGCCCGCGCCGAGGTCCCCGCAACGACGACCGTGGCAACGGCGGCGGTCGGCGCGCCATCGAGAGCCGCGACGCGGTTGCGCGCCGCGAACGGGACGAGCCGGCGCGGGTCCGCAGCGAGCCGGCCGACCCGGACGGCAGCGGTCGCCGCCGTGCCACCGAAACCCGGCCGGCGCGCCTCCAGCTGACGGCGAGCGCGGAGCCGCCGCTCGATCCCGAGATCTGGCGCCGCGACGGCGAGGCCCCGACGCGCCCGATCGCCCCGAAGTCCCGGCCGCGCGCGGCCGACATGCCCGTGTCGGCGCAGCCCGCGTCGTGGCGTGAGGGTGATCAGCCCGACGGGTGGGAGCGCGACGAGAGCACGCCGATGTCGGCGCCGCCCGCCCAGCGCCGGCGGGCCGCGGTCGACCCGGACGAGGCGTACGACAGCGATCCGGACGAATTGGCGTCCCCGATGTCGGCGCCGCCGGATCACCGTCCCCGCGGCAGTGCGTCCGTGGCCGGGCCCGACTCGTGGCGGCGCGAGGGCGGTACGGCCGCCCGTCCGGTGTCGGGTACGGCGGCCGCGCCGGTGTCGTCCCAGCCGGGGGCCTGGCGGGCCGAGTCCCAGGCCGCCGCCCGCACCGACGCCTGGCGCAACCAGTTGCGCGCCGAGCAGGGCGAACCTCCGGTGGCCGACGACGCGGCGACCGAGATCCGCCCGCGGGTCGAGCCGGGCGCCTGGCGTGAGGCCGGGGCCGACGACACCGGCCGCGGCTCGGCGACCTACCGGGAGGGCAACACCGGGGACTGGCGGCGCGAGCTCAGCGCCGGCAGCGAGCTGGCCGACGGCGAGTCGCGGCGGATCAGCACCTCAGACTTCGTGCCGTTCCGGCCGCCGTCCAGGAACGGCGCGTCCGCGTCCGTGAAGGTGCCGGCGGCCAATTCGGCGGCCGAGGGCGCCACGGAGGTCATCGCGCGTACCGGCGCGCGCTGGCAGGATCCGCCGGACACCCAGTGGCCGCCGCGCGGGGTGATGACCTCGTCCGCCGGCACCTACGAGCGGCGCCCGGTCAGCACGCTGCCGTCGCCGTCCGCCCGGCAGAACGACCTGCTCGAACCCGACGAGGAGCTCGAGGAGGACACCGGCGGTCCGCTCGCGGCCGTGGGTTACACGGTCGTCTGGTACGGCGTGCCGGTCGTCCTCTTCGTGCTCTACATGCTCGTGCTCAACGGTCCCCAGCAGGCGCATGCCCTCGACACCCTGGCCGGCGCCGCGCCGCAGTTCGGCCTGTCCCTGGTGCTGAGCATGCTGGTCGCGGTGGGCCTGCGCTGGGCGAGCGGTTCCTGGAAGGCGGCGAGCGTGGGCCTCGCCGCCGCGGTGATGGGCGGCGGGCTGGCGACCGTGCTGACCTCCGCCATCACCGGCCAATCCCTCAGCTGACGAGCAAATCACCGCCGGCCCCGCGGCCGCGGAGGCGGGAACGACAAAGCGCGCCGGACCCCGAAGGGCCGGCGCGCTCTGGGTGAGCCGTGTTACTTGGCGGCGACGACGTTCACGGGGAACGACGCGGTCACCTCGGGGTGCAGCTTGACCTGGACCTGGTAGGCGCCCGTGGTCTTGATCGGCGACGCCAGCTCGAGGCGGCGCCGGTCCAGCGCGGGACCGCCGGCGGTCTTCACCGCGTCGACGATCTCGGCCGGGGTGATCGAGCCGAACAGGCGGCCGCCGGTGCCGGAGCGCGCCGTCAGCGTGACCTTCAGGCCCTCGAGCTGGCCCTTGACCTCGTTGGCCTGGCCCAGGTCGCGGATCTCGCGGGCGTCGCGCGCCCGCTTGATGACCGTGACCTGCTTCTCGGCGCCCTTGCTCCACTGGATGGCGAAGCCCTGCGGCAGCAGGTAGTTGCGGCCGTAGCCGTTCTTGACCTCGATGATGTCGCCGGGGGTGCCGAGGCCCGACACCTCCTGCGTGAGGATGATCTTCATATCGGTGCCTCCCCTCAGCGCGCCGTGGCCGTGTACGGCAGGAGCGCCATCTCGCGGGCGTTCTTGACCGCGCGGGCGATCTGCCGCTGCTGCTGCGAGGTCACGCCGGTGACCCGCCGAGCGCGGATCTTGCCGCGGTCGGAGATGAACTTGCGCAGCAGCGCGGTGTCCTTGTAGTCGATGTAGGTGATCCCGTCCTTGTCGAGCGGGTTCACCTTCTTCTTCGGCTTGCGAAGTGCCGCAGCCTTAGCCATAGCTCTTGACTCCTGAAATCATGACCCGTACGGGCTTAGAAAGGTGGCTCGTCGTCGAACGAGGAGTTGCTGCCGCCACCGCCGCCGGCGGGACGGGAGCTGGAAGCCGGGGCCGCCGTGGCCCAGGGGTCGTCGAAGTTGTTGCCGCCTCCGCCGCCGCTGGACTGCCGGTTGCCACCACCAGCGCCGCCGCCGGAGGCGCCGAAGCCGCCCCCACCGCCGCCGCCGGACCGGGACATCTTCTGCACCTTCGCCGTGGCGTAGCGCAGAGACGGGCCGATCTCGTCGACCTCGAGCTCATAGACGGTGCGCTTCTCGCCCTCGCGGGTCTCGTACGACCGCTGGCGCAGCCGGCCCTGCACGATCACCCGAGCGCCACGCTGCAGCGACTCGGCGACGTGCTCGGCGGCGTCACGCCAGACGTTGCACGCGAGGAAGAGTGGCTCGCCGTCTTTCCATTCGCCCGACTGCCGGTCCATCGTCCGCGGCGTCGAAGCGATGCGGAACTTGGCGACTGCCGCCCCCGAGGGGGTGAAGCGCAGCTCAGGGTCGTCGGTCAAGTTGCCGACGACCGTGATGGTGGTTTCTCCTGCCATGATCTTCTCCTCGCCGCTTCATGCGTTCTGCAAGGAGGCTCCCAGAGCCCCCTGACAAAAACGAACGTCAGCGGGTCTCGGGCCGGATGACCTTGGTACGCAGGATCGACTCGTTCAGGCGGAGCTGACGGTCCAGCTCAGCCACGGCCTCCGGCGTCGCCTGCAGGTCGACGACAGCGTAGATGCCCTCGGCCTTCTTGTTGATCTCGAACGAGAGCCGGCGACGGCCCCACACGTCGAGCTTCTCCACCGAGCCGCCCGCGGTGCGGATCACGTTCAGGTACGTGTCGAGCGACGGTGCAACGGTGCGCTCCTCGAGACTGGGGTCGAGGATCACCATGAGTTCGTAATGACGCAAGACGTTCTCACCTCCTGTGGGCTGAACGGCCACGGTCTCTCCGTGGCAGGAGGTCTTGTGTCGCCCGCAACAGAAAACCGTGGGCGGCGCCCACGGCTGACCCATTGCGAACCGAGCCAGCATACCCGCGCGGAGCCGGGTACCCAAAAAGGGCCCCGTCCACGGACGGAGCCCTTCGAGGTGGAAGCCGCGGGGCGCCCGGTCCGCATTCGCTGGGTGGGACCTGGGGAGGAACGACCACACCGATGAGGTTGGAACGGCCGCCCCGCGGAGCTTTCTGGGAGGTAGTCTACGCCACGCTTGCCCGAGATGCACGTTCCGACACAAATGCCCGAATGATGGCCAAAGCAACGCCCAGCACGCTCACCATCGCGATCACCGCGAGCAACCCGATCGGCTGCGACTCGGGCAGCGGCCGCAGCGCCGCGACCGGCTCCGCCGCGACCGTGCCCGGGGCCGGATCAGCCGGGAGGGCCGGGGCGGCCACCGGCGGCGACGAGGGCAGATCAAGGGCGGGTACGCCGGGAGACAGCGTCTTGTCGTCACCGGGTGGCATGCCCGAGAACGCCGGGACGGGCGCTCCCGCCGTAGCCCTGACCGGTCCGGTCCGGAGCCGTGGCACCGCACCGCCCTGCGGCATGGCCTGGGCCGCCGTGGCCACGGAGTGGGCTGCGCCCCGGTTGGTGTGCGCCTTCCCCGGCCGGGCCTTGGTGGGCCGCCCGGCCGCCGTGGCCGGCGGGCGCTGCGGCCGCGTCGGCGGCGCGACGGAGTCGGGCAGCGCGGAGCCGCTGTCCGCCGGCGCGTCCGGAGTGCCCGGCCCGCTGGTCGCCACCGGCGGCGCGGCCGGGTTCGACGCGGTGTCGACCGGGACGGGGATCGGATCGGGCTGTTCGGTCGGCGCCGGGGAGGTCGTGACCAGCACCGGCGTCGTCTGATCGGTGACCGCGCAGCTGGGATCGAGGGTCACCGCCGTCGTGCCGCGCCGGAAGACCACCTCGGTCGAGCCGTCGTTGGCGATCGCGCCCCTGGACTCGCCGTTCAGCAGCAGCCGGGCGCCCCGCCCGGTGCGGTTGACCAGCCGCACCCGGCCTTCCGTGGGCACGGTCAGGGTTTCGACGGACGGGGTGGACCCGCAGGAGAGGCCCAGCACCCCGCCGCCCGCGAAGACCACCTGGCGGCCGCCGCCCTCGACCTGCTCGGCGTTGGCCGTGCCGGTCGTGAGCAGCGCGGCGCCGAGCAGAAGCCCACCCAGCACCGTCGCCGTCACACGGTTTCGGACTTGCCGCGACATGCGCTCTCCCAGCTCACACCGGTTCGCACCGGTACGTAGGTATGTGTGATCCGCTCGATTAACGAAGCGCCGACGAGCCCGGTGACGCGCAACGTCGCCACATGACGACGGGCGGTGATCGTCGTACCCGCGTCGTAGGCTCGGACCCATGCGCATCGGAGCCCATGTCGATCCCGCCGAACCCCTCGACGCGGCCGCCGCCCGCGGCGCCGACGCCGTCCAGTTCTTCCTGGCCGATCCCCAGGGCTGGAAGTCCCCGGCGGAGCGTCCGGACGCGGCCGCCCTCAAGGCGTCCGACGTGGACGTCTACATCCACGCCCCCTACGTGATCAATGTGGCCACATTGAACAACCGCATCCGCATCCCGAGCCGCAAGCTGCTGCTCACCCACGCCCGCGCGGCGGCCGCAGTGGGCGCGCGCGGCCTGATCGTGCACGGCGGGCACGTCAACGCCGGCGACGACATCGCGGTCGGATTCGACAATTGGCGCAAAACCTTCGCGTACGCGGAGAAGGAGGGCGGCCTGCCGCTGCCGATCCTGATCGAGAACACCGCGGGCGGCGACCACGCCATGGCCCGCCGCTTCGACAACCTGGCCCGCCTGTGGGACGCGGTGGGCGAGTTCGGGGCCGGTTTCTGCCTGGACACGTGCCACGCGCACGCCGGCGGCGAGGAGCTGCTCGACATCGTCGACCGGGTCAAGGCGATCACCGGCCGCATCGACCTGATCCACGCCAACGACTCGAAGGACGGCTTCGACTCGGGCCGTGACCGGCACGACAACCTCGGTAATGGCAAGATCGATCCGGACCTGGTGGTGGCGGCGATCCGCGCCGCCGGCGCACCGGCGATCGTCGAGACGCCCGGAGGCGTCGAGGGCCAGTCCGCCGACATCGCGCTGCTGCGCGAGCGGGCATCCGGCTGAGGCGGACGTCCGGCTGAGGCAGGGGTACGGCTGAGGCAGGGGTACGAGGGAGCAGCATGACGACCGAGCAGCCGCCGCCGGCCGGCGCCGACTCCACCGCGGCCGCGCCCGCACCGGGGACGGCAGCCGACCCGGGTTCGGGCCGCACCGTCGCCTCCAACCTCCCGGCCGCCCCGGACAACCCAGCCGCCACGAACAACCCCGCCACCACGAACAACCCCGCCGCCGACGGACCCCCGGGTGCCGTGGGCGGCCGTCCACCCAAGCCGGTGCGCCGATGGGCCGGCCTGCGACGCGGACGGGCCACCAAGACCGACCCCGGCGCGCCCGGCGCCCTCCGCCCGGCGGTCCCACCGGGCGCGGACCCGTCGCCACCGCCCGACCGGTCCACGAAGGACTCCCCGACCAGTTCCCCGCGCCTTCCGGGCGCAGCCGCTCCCGGCTCGACGGCGGACGCCGAAGCCGCCTTCCCGACCAACGGCTCAACAGCCGACCCACCCACCGCCCACGGTCGGGGAAAAACCCCGGTCCCACCGACCGACCCCGGCCGAGGGACAACCCCGGTCCCACCAACCGACCCCGGCCGAGGGAAGACCTCGACCCCACCACCCGGCCCAGGCCAAGGAACAACCCCGGCGGCCGCGGCCGCCCCCGCTCAGCCGGCCGCGACATCCCCAACCGCCCCGGCCCAAGGTCCGACCACCGCGACATCGACCACGGCCACCACCCCGGAACAAACCCCGACCGCAGCAGCGTCAACCGCCCCGGGCGAGACCCCAGCCGCCGGCCCCACGACCAAGACCGCGCCCACCGCCTCCCCCAAAGGCGACGGCAACGGCAACGGCGACGGCAAAGACGCTCCGAAGGCCGACCAGGAAGCACCCCCCGCCGGCAAGCCCACCCGCCGCCGCAAACCCAAGCTCCCGTCGACCCGGCCACCCGGCGCCCCGCCCGACCCGTGGACCGCCTTCGCCGAGACCTCCGACCGGGCCCCCGGCCGCATCCGCCGGGCCGCCCGCGCCGCCGGGCGCGCCCTCATCCACGAGTACGCCCTGGTCACCTACGGCTCCCTGCTGCTCGCCGTCCTGCTGACCTGGCCCGCCCTGCGCTACCCGATGCACACGTTCCCGCAGGACATCTGGGATCCGTCCCGGCAGGCGTGGCAGATCTCCTGGGCCGGACACATCCTGATCACCGACCCCGCCCGGCTCTGGCAGTCGAACGCCTTCTTCCCGGAGCCGTACAGCTTCGCGTTCGGTGACAGCCTGCTCGGCTATGCGCCCGCCGGCATGCTCGGCAGCGGCCCGCTCGCCGCCGTCCTGCGCTACAACATCCTCTTCGTGCTCGCCCACGCCCTGCTCGCCATCGGCGGCTACGCCCTGATCCGCCAGCTGGGCGCCGGGCGCACCGGCGCGCTGGTCGGTGCGGTCGCGTTCGCGTACGCGCCGTGGCGGCTGGCCCAGGAGGGGCACCTCGACATCATCTCCGCCGGCGGCATCCCGCTCGCCCTGGCCATGCTCGCCCGCGGCCACGGCTGGTCCATGCGGTACGGCTTCCGCCCCGGCCGCCGCCACGCCGGCTGGGCCGCCGTGGGCTGGCTCGTCGCCACCTGGCAGCTCAGCCTCGGTTTCTCGCTCGGCCTGCCGTTCGCCTACGTGCTCGGCGCGCTGAGCGTGATCGTCGGCCTGGCGGTGCTGGTGCGCCGGTTGCGCCGCCGGTCGACGGGGCCCGTGCTCGGTTGGCGGCTGCTGGTCACCGATCTGCTGGGCGGGCTGATCTTCGCCGGGGTCGGGTCGCTGATCGCGCTGCCGTACCTGCGGGTGCCGGACACCGCGCCCGCCGGCACCGAGATCGGGTTCTTCTCGGCCCCGCTGCGGGGCCTGCTGATCGGCCCGGCCGAGTCGCGGATCTGGGGCGCTCCGCACGCCGTGCCGCGGCAGTCGCTGAGCTGGCCCGCCGAGATGGCCCTGCTGCCCGGCTTCGTGCTGTACGCCCTCGCGCTGGTCGGCCTGGTGTTCTCGGTCTGGCGGATGTGGCACCGGCTGCTGCTGCTGGTCGCCGTCGTGGTCAGCGTGATCCTCACCCTCGGCACCACGTTCTTCACCGGCCGCTGGACCTACCTGCCGCTCTTCGGCCACCTGCCCTCGTCCTTCGGGGTGCGGATCCCCGGCCGGCTGATGCTGTGGGTGACGTTGCTGCTGGCCGTCCTGGCCGCCGGCGCGGTGGCCGAGTTCGTCCGCCGGGCCGAGCATCTGGCCGCGCACCGGATGCCGCCGTGGCCCGGCCCGTGGCTGCGCCTGGCCACGCTCGTGCCGCTGCTGCTGGTGCTGGTCGAGACCTGGAGCGCGACCGCCCACCCGGTCGTGCCGGCGCAGCCGGCCGCGATGCGGACCCTGACCGGCCCGATGCTGGTGCTGCCGAGCACCGCGCTCACCGACCAGACCGTCATGCTCTGGTCCACGTCCCGGTTCCAGGACCTGGCCAACGGCAGCGGCGGGTTCGCCCCGCAGCGTCAGTCGGAGATGCGCCGGGCGGTGGCGTCGTTCCCGGACGTGGCGAGCATCGAGTACCTGCGCCAGCGCCGGGTCGGCACGGTCCTGCTGCTGCGGGCCCAGGTGGTCGGCACGCCGTGGGAGCGCTCGGGCGACGTGCCGGTGGAGACGCTGGGCATCCGCCGCGAGGACCTCGACGACAATTCCGTGGTCTTCTACCTGAACTGATCCCGGGCGGGGCGCTCAGCCGACCGGCGTCGGCGGGGGCGCCTCGCTCACGACCTCCGCCGTCGCCGGCCGCGGTGCGACGCGCAGCCGCCGGCGCAGCCCGTCGACCCAGCCCGCGTCGGGCGCCTCGTCGAGGACGCCGCCGTCGGGATCGTCGCGGTAGGTCCGCCGGACCACGTCCAGCTCCGGCCGCCAGATCTCCCGGATCACCAGCCCGCACAGGATCCCCACGGTGATCAGCCGCAGGCTCGAGGCGAGCACGAAGGTGCCCTCGGGGATGACCGGCTTGCCGCCCGCGCCGAGCAGTTCCGCGTAGAACGCCGTGAAGTAGCCGATCTCCGCGACCGACCAGGCGAGGATCGCCCCCCAGCGGGGCCGGGCGAGCACGATCAGCGGGAGCAGCCAGAGCACGTACTGCTGGGACCAGACCTTGCTGAAGATCAGGAAGACAGCCACCACCAGGAACGCCAGCTGGGCGAGCCGGGGCCGGCGGGGGGCGAGCAGCGCCAGCGCGGCGATGCCCAGGCAGGCGAGCGCGGTCAGCGCGTACGAGATGTTGTTGAGCACCGGGATGTGGTCGCTGAGCCACTGGAACGGGCCCTGGTCACCGGCGACCCCGGTGTTCCACTTGGAGTCCACGTAGCGGCCGACGTACCAGGAGGTGCCCCAGTCGATCGGGCGTTCCCGGTTGAGTTCGAGGAAGCGGCTCCAGCTGTCGCGGTAGAGCACGGCGACCGGGACGTTGACGACGAGCCAGGCGACCACGGCCGCGGCGGTCGCCGTCCAGAACTGGGGCATGCGCTTGGCCCGCAGGCCCAGCACGAACAGCGGCCCGAGGATGAACAGCGGCCACAGTTTGGCGGCGCCGCCCAGGCCGAGCAGCAGGCCGGCGACCAGTGGCCAGCGTCTGGCCCAGGCGTACAGGCCGAACACCGCCAGGGCGATGGCCAGGAAGTCCCAGTTGACCGTCGCGGTGACCAGCACGATCGGCGACAGGGCGAAGATCGCCGCGTCCCAGGGCCGGCGGCGGCGCAGCGCGAGGATCATCGCCAGCGACGCGACGGCCAGGGCGGACAGCACCAGCGCGTTGGCGTTGTAGAACCACTTGCCCTGGTTGATCTCCGGGTACTTCTGGCCGAGGGCGTGCACCGGCAGCCCGAGCGCGCCCATGAAGTAGCCGGTCACCACCGGATACTCGACGGGGTGGTCCCGGTACGGGACCTTGCCCTCGTTGAGCCCTTCGGCGTAGTACAGCGCCAGCACGTCGGTGTAGCAGAACCGGGTGTACTGGACGTTCTTCTGCCAGTCGCCGTCCTGGCAGGGCGACTTCTGCACCCAGCTCAGCGCCAGCGTCAGGCAGAGCAGCGCCAGGATGATCCGCGGTGCGGTCCAGAACCGGTCGCGGCGGGCATCCGGGCGCACGGCGTGTTCACCGAGCGGTCCGCCGATCGCCTGGGACAGCCCCCGGATGAAGCCGTCCGATTCCGCGGGCAGGTCGGGCCGGTCGATCTCCGGGGACGATGGCGCGCTCATGCTTTGGCATCATGCCGCATCCGCCGTACGGGCAGGAGACGCCCTGCGGCACAGTCCGGCCACAAGGCCGCAAAAGCGAAGTGGCGCCCACTCCGCGGAGGGGCGCCACTTCGGATGGCGCTACGTCAGTTGGGGGTGTCGACGTTTCCGTCGGTCTGGCCCCCGCCACCACCGTTGATGTCGTTGCCGTTGTCCCCGCCGGGCACCGCGGGCAACGTGATGCCGGGTGTCCCGTTGCCACCGTTGTTGCCGCCGTTGCCGTTGTTACCACCGTTGCCGTTCCCGCCGTTGCCGTTGTTCTGGCACTGCTGCGGGAAGATCTGGCAGATCGGGTTGTTCTGCGGCGGAGTGACGACGGGCGGGGGCGGCGGCTCCTCGCCGTTGCCCTTCTTGTTCGGGTCGACGAACGCGGTCGTGTTCGGCAGGAACGGCTTGTTCTCCGCCTTGATCGCATCGGAGGCCGAGTCCAGGAACATCTTCCAGATCTTGCCCGGGGTCGAGCCGCCGTTCATGGGCTTGGTGCCGTACTTGTAGATCGGCAACAGGTCCATCTGGTTGGTCTTCTTGTTCTGCTTCTCGCGGCCGATCCAGACGGAGGCGACTATCTCCCGGGTGCCGCCGACCATCCACGCGTCACCGTTGTCGCCGTCCTTGCCGCCCTTGCCGGTGAACTCCCACGTGCCGGTCTTGCCGATGGCCTTGCGGCCGCCGTCCAGGCTGATGCCGTTGATGCCGGGGATCTTCTGCATCACGTTCTGGGCCGCGGCGGCCACGTCGGCGCTGAACGCCCGCTGCGGCTTGATCTTCTCGCCGGTGTTCTTGACCGCGACGAACTTGCCCGTCTTGGGGTCCCGCTGCGACACCGAGCGGACGAAGTGGGCCTTGATGTACATGCCGTCGTTGGCGATCGTGGCCACGCCGTTGGCGTGGTCGAGCGCGGTGACCGCGTACTGGCCGAAGCCGACCTCGCGGCCGTAGCCCTTCGACTTGAGCTCGTCCTCGCTCAGCTTGTTGAGGTCGTAGCGGGCCGTGGTCTCCGGGTCGCCGATCAGCTGGATGCCCGCCTTGTGGGCCATCTCGATGACCTTCTCCGGGCCGAGCTTGTCCGCCAGCCAGTAGAACGTGAAGTTGTAGGACTGCTCCACGGACACCTCGAGCGTGCACGCCCGCGGGGTCGGGCACTTCAGGCTGCCGCCCTCACGGCCGGAGTTGCTGATCTTGCCGCCGCCGTTGACCTTCTTCAGCTCGGAGTTCCAGATGGTGTCCATGCCGTAGCCGTCGCTGAGGGCCGCCAGCAGGGTGTAGATCTTGAACGTCGAGCCCGGGGGCCGGCCGCCGCCGACGAACGTCTTGCCGTCGTCCTTGTAGTTCGGTCCCGCGTAGTCCCAGCTGGCCGCGTCCGGGCCGCCGTAGTAGGCGAGCACCCGGCCGTTGGTCGGGTTGATCGCGACCAGGGCCGACTTGTACGTCGAGTCCATGTCGTTCAGCGGCGACTTCTTGCTCTTGCCGTTCGCCGCCTTCTCGGCCAGCGACTGCACCTCGGGGTTGATCGTGGTCCTGATCTGCAGGCCGCCCTGGTTGAGCTCGGCGTCGCTGATGTCCATGTCGCGCAGCTCGCGCTTCACGTACTTGACGATCTTGGCGCTCGGCTTGTTGTTGCCGCAGGTCGTGGAGCACTTGTCCGCGTCCCACCTGATCCAGGTCTTGGGGTACGCGGTCGGCGGGCTGATGCCCGCGGGCACTCCCGCCTCCGCCATGCCGGAGGGCAGCGCGAGCTCGGCCATGTTGCCGACCGTGTAGCGCCAGCGGTCCAGGGCGTCGGTCGGGTTGTTCTGCGGGTCGTAACCCTTGTGGGTGGCCGTCGGCTCGGGCTGCTTGATGACCGCGGCGAGGATCGCGGCCTCGCCGGCCGTGATCGCGCCCTTGGTGCCCACCGGGGTCAGCGCCGAGCGGTTGGTTCCGAAGTACGCCTTGACGGCCGCCTCGACGCCGTACGCGCCGCGACCGAAGTACACGGAGTTGAGATAGCGCCCGAGGATCTGGTCCTTGGAGTACACGTCCTCCATCTTGCGGGCGATGACCGCCTCACGGAGCTTGACGTTGTACGTGATCTCTTTGCGCTTGGTGGCGTACTTGGCGTACTGCTGGGTGATCGTGGAGGCGCCCTGCACCTCGCCGCCGGTGAAGTTGTTCCAGGCGGCGCGCGCGATGCCCTTCATGTCGATGCCGTTGTGCTTGTAGAAGCCCTTGTCCTCGGCCGAGACCACCGCGAGCTTGATCAGCGGGTTGATGCTGCCGTCCGGGACGATCGAGCGGTTGAACTGACCCAGCGAGGCGAGCACCGTCTTGTTGTCGCTGGCGAGCAGCTGGGTGGTCTGCGCCTCGGCGGTGGGCTCCTCGAAGTCGACGCTGTCGAAGAAGTAGGTGCCGCCGACCACGCCGGCGCCGAGCAGGATGACCAGCACTGCCGCCGCGGCGGTGAGGATGTTGGTCCGCCGGCGGCGCTTGGAGGCCTTGGTGAGGATCTTGTCGGCGCCGCCCCGCTTGCCGGACCCGGAGCCGTCGGGCCCGCCCGGGACGCCGGCCGCCGGGGACACCGGTCGCACGGCTGCCCGCGCCACGGCGCCGCGGCCGCCGTACGCGCCGGCCGCAGCCGGGGGAGCGCCCACGGATGCCCGGCCGCCGACGCGGGCAGAGCCCACCGGTCCCGTGCCGGCTCCGACGGAAGCACGACCACCGACCGGGGCCGCCCCGACAGAGGCGGCGCCACGCGGCACCGAACCACTGACGCTCGCGCGGCCACCCGCCGGACGCCGGTAGGCGTCGGGCGCGGGACGTTCCTCGTAGCCGGACGGGTCGTCGTCAGGCGTGGATGCAGCGGACGGCCCGGGCACTCGGGCCCGGGCACGCGCAGACTGCGGATCGCCGTACGAGTTCATTCGGTCACACCTACCGGTCGCGGTGGCGCGCCAGAGAAGCCCTGGAGGGGCTGCGGAGGCACTGCCACGGGCGGACGATTCTGGGCTGCGGGTCCGCAGCCGCCCTGTCGGATGTCAAGAATGACCGACTGCGGCGCTGGATGCCCGTATCGGTCGGGATCGTGTCCACGTTAGCGACGTGGAGACCGCTCACTGTCGGCCCTCCCGTCGATGTGACGACGACCCTGTCTCGCGGTGGCGGCCCGAGGCGGACGCGGCAACAGCCCCGTCCTGGTCCAGTTCGTCGGTGTTCAGCGCGTCCCGGCCGAGCAGGTACTGCTCGATCAGATGGTTCCACGCGCAGGACTGGCACACCTCGACCACGAAAACCTGGAACTCACTCAGCGTCATCGCCAGGACGGGCAGTTCCGCCAGCTTGCGGGCCTGTCCGGCGGACTGCTTGAGTTCATCGCCGTAGATGTAATGCACCAGGGTGAGGTTGTCGCGGCGGCAGACCGGACAGCGGTCGTCGGTCGGCTCGCCGTGGAACCTAGCTGCGTTTTTCAGGTACGGCGAGGCGTCGCAGACCTCAAGGGTCCCCACCTTGCCGTTGTGCACGTCACGCAGCAGCGCCCGCTTCTGAAGCGAGTAGTCGACCACCTGCCGCTGCGTGCGCATGGCGAAGAGAGTACGCGGTTCCCACCCGTACGGCGACAGCCATCACACAGCGTGGCGTGGCGACTGCACAACCATGACGCCGCTTGCGATCGGCGGCAACCCGATCTACGGTGGCGATGTATCGGGCCGATACATCGTGCGGCACAGCGGAGGGGGTGGGCGTCATGTTGGAACTCGCGATCCTCGGGCTGCTCCAGGAATCCCCGATGCACGGCTACGAGCTGCGCAAGGAGCTCGCCACCAAGCTCGGCACGATCCGCGCGGCGATCAGCTACGGCACGCTCTACCCCACGCTGAAGCGGTTGCAGACCGCCGGCTGGATCGGCGAGGCCGAGTCCGCCGACAGCGAGATCATTCCCCCGCTCACCAGCAAGCGCGGCCGGGTTGTCTACAAAATCACGGCCGAGGGCAAGGAACGGTTCGCCGAACTGCTCGCCCAGGCGGGCCCCGAGACGTACGACGACGCCGGGTTCGGCGTGCACTTCGCCTTCTTCTCCCGGACCGACCGGGCGACGCGGCTGCGGATCCTCGAGGGCCGCCGCCGCCGGATCGAGGAACGCCGGGAAGGACTGCGTGAGGTGCTCGCCCGCGCGTCCGACCGCCTCGACGCCTACACCCTCGAACTGCAGCGCCACGGACTGGACGCCTGCGAGCGCGAAGTCCGCTGGCTGGAGGAGCTCATCACCAACGAGCGCTCCGGCAAATCGCCGGCAACAGCGACAAACCTCAAAACAGGCACGTCCCCAGCCGGGGAGACACCCCTCGAACACCCGGGTCCGCATCAGGACCGGCCGCAATGAACAAGGAGGCAAACGCGATGGGCTCCGTCCGCGTCGCCATCGTCGGTGTGGGTAACTGCGCCTCGTCCCTCGTGCAGGGCGTGGAGTACTACCGCGAAGCCGACCCCAACGACCGCGTCCCGGGTCTCATGCACGTGACCTTCGGCGACTACCACGTGTCCGACGTGAAGTTCGTCGCGGCGTTCGATGTGGACGCCAAGAAGGTCGGCATGGACCTGGCCGAGGCGATCGTCGCCAGCGAGAACAACACGATCACGCTGACCGACGTCGCGCCGACCGGCGTGACGGTCCAGCGTGGACCGACCTTCGACGGTCTGGGCACGTACTACCGCGAGATGGTCGAGGAGTCGTCGGCCGAGCCGGTCGACATCGCCCAGGCGCTGCGCGACGCCGAGGTCGACGTCGTCGTCTCCTACCTCCCGGTGGGTTCCGAGGAGGCCGACAAGTTCTACGCGCAGGCCGCGATCGACGCCGGTTGCGCGTTCGTCAACGCCCTGCCGGTCTTCATCGCCTCGGACCCGGCGTGGGCGCAGAAGTTCACCGACGCCGGCCTGCCGATCGTCGGCGACGACATCAAGAGCCAGGTCGGCGCCACGATCGTGCACCGCGCGCTGGCCAAGCTGTTCGAGGACCGCGGGGTCGAGCTGCTGCGCACGTACCAGCTCAACTTCGGCGGCAACATGGACTTCATGAACATGCTGGAGCGCAAGCGCCTGGTGTCCAAGAAGATCTCCAAGACCCAGTCGGTGACCTCCCAGATCCCGCACGAGATGGTCAAGAGCGACGTGCACATCGGCCCGTCGGACCACGTGCCGTGGCTCGACGACCGCAAGTGGGCCTACATCCGGCTCGAGGGCCGCAGCTTCGGCGACACCCCGCTGAACGCGGAGCTCAAGCTCGAGGTGTGGGACTCGCCGAACTCGGCCGGCGTCATCATCGACGCGGTCCGCGCGGCGAAGATCGCCAAGGACCGCGGCATCGGTGGCCCGATCCTGTCCGCGAGCTCCTACTTCATGAAGTCCCCGCCGGTGCAGTACAACGACCACGACGCGAAGAACGCGGTCGAGGCGTTCATCAAGGGCGAGATCGAGCGCTGATCCGCTTCGGAAAAGGGTCGGGCCCCGGTCCGGCCCTTTTCCGGTACGCGGCGGATCGCCCCCGACCGCAGCACCGGAGCCGGAGTCCCCGCAGCTTTCCGACTCCGTGCCCGGTCGAGGCCGAGGAACCGGCCGCCGGGCTGGAGGTCTCGCCAGCCCGCAAGGTGCAGGCCCGCGAGTCCGTCAGCCCCAGGCCCGTTCCCAGCTGAACCGGGCTTCCAGCTCGAGCAGCCGGCGTTTCCGGGGCAGGCCGCCGCCGAAGCCGGTCAACTTGCCGCCCGCCCCCACCACCCGGTGACACGGCACGATGACCGGCACCGGGTTGTGGTTGCACGCCGTCCCCACCGCCCGGGCCGCCCCTGGGTCACCCAGAGCCTTGGCGATGGCCCCGTAGGTCACCATCTCGCCGTACGGGATGGCGGCGATCTGCTCCCACACCGCGCGCTCGAAAGCGGAACCGCCGCGCAGGTCGAAGGGCACGGTGAAGTCGGTGAGCGTGCCGGCGAAGTAGGCCGCCAGCTCCGCGGCCGCCGGATGCCGGTCGGACGAGCCGTGGGAGGCGCCGAAGCGCACGCCGATCACGGTGTCGCCGTCGAGCACGACGCCGAGCGGTCCGATCGGGGACTCCACCAGCAACTGCACGGACCCATCCTGCCTCAGGGGTACGACAGGTCAGGAGACGTGACCGTGCTCCCGGGCCCAGCGCAGCAGCTCCGCCTCGGCCTCGTCGCGGTCCAGCGGCCCGCGGTCCAGGCGCAGCTCCTTGAGGAACCGCCAGGCCTGGCCGACCACCGGGCCCGGCCGCACGCCCAGCAGCTCCATGATCGCGTTGCCGTCCAGGTCGGGGCGGACCCGGGCCAGGTCCTCCTCGGCGGCGATCCGGGCGATCCGCTCCTCGAGCGCGTCGTAGTCGGCGGCCAGCGCCGCCGCCTTGCGCTTGTTGCGGGTCGTGCAGTCGGAACGGGTGAGCTTGTGCAGGCGGGGGAGCAGCTCGCCGGCGTCGGTGACGTACCGCCGCACCGCCGAGTCGGTCCACTCGCCGCGGCCGTAGCCGTAGAAGCGCAGGTGCAGGGCGACCAGCTCGACCACCTCGGACGTCACGTCCTTGGGGTACCTCATGGCCTTCATCCGCTGCTTGGTGAGCCGGGCCCCGACCACCTCGTGGTGGTGGAAGCTGACCCGCCCGTCGCGGCCGACCGCCTTGGTGGCCGGCTTGCCGACGTCGTGCATCAGCGCCGCCATCCGCAGCACGAAGTCCGGGCCGGCGTCGCCCTCGAGCCGGATCGCGTTGGCCACCACGATCAGCGTGTGCTCGTAGACGTCCTTGTGCTGGGCGTGCTCGTCGATCTCCAGCTTGAGCCCGGAGAGCTCCGGCAGGAACCGGTCGGCCAGTCCGGTGTCGACCAGCATGCGCAGCCCGGCGATCGGGTCCAGCCCGCAGAGCAGCTTGGTGAACTCGTCGCGGATCCGCTCGGCCGTGATCCGGTCCAGGTCGGCGGCCATCTCCGTCATCGCGGCCAGCACCGCGCCGTCCACCGCGAACCGCAGCTTGGCGGCGAACCGGGCGGCACGCAGCATCCGAAGTGGATCATCGTTGAACGACGAGGCGGGGGAGTCGGGCGTCCGGATCACCCCGGCGGCCAGGTCCTCGAGTCCCCCGTACGGGTCGGTGAAGACGTGCCCCGGCAGGCTGACCGCCATCGCGTTGATCGTGAAGTCGCGCCGGCGCAGGTCGTCGAGCAGGTTGTCGCCGTACCTCACCACCGGGTTGCGGGTCACCCCGTCGTACGCCTCGGCCCGGAACGTGGTGATCTCGAGCCGCAGGCCGTCCTTCTGCACGCCGATCGTGCCGAACTCGCGGCCGGTCTCCCAGATCGCGTCCGCCCAGCCCTTGACCAGGGCGAGCGTCTGCTCCGGCCGGGCGTCGGTGCAGAAGTCGAGGTCGTCACCCAGCCGGCCGAGCAGCGCGTCCCGCACCGACCCGCCGACCAGGTGCAACTCATGGCCGGCGGCGCCGAAACGGCGCCCCAGCTCATCGGCGACGGGGGAGACCCGCAGCAACTCCGCGACGGCGTTGCGCTGGGCCCGGCTCAACTCAGACATGGGACGACCAGGGTAGCGTCCGCCGGTCCGCGCGCCGGTGGTGGGCACGGCGGGCGGGACGCCCCGTGGCGGCGCCGCGGCGCAACGGGCAGGATGGGCGTCGTGCCCGTTTCCGAGGCGCTGCGTCGCCTGAGCGAGGATCCGCGGTTCTGGTCCCAGCTGTTCGTGCACGACGGCGCGTTCCCCGATCCCGACCCCGCCGAGCTGCGGGTCGCCCTGCCGGTCACCGGCGGCTACGGCCTCGTGCTCGACCTGGACCTGCCGACCGGCGAGCAGCGGCTGGGCCTGCGCGAGCCGGCCAGCACCGAGCCGGTGCAGCTGGGCTGGGCCGCGCCCGGCCGGCCGTACCCGGCCGCGCTGCGCTGGCACGAGCTGGAGCTGTGCGCCCGGGTGATCGCCCTGGAGGATCCCACCCTGCCGCATCCGGGCCTGGTCGTGGCGCTGCTGTCGCCGTTCGCGCCGCTCACCGCCGACGACGACGAGAGCGCGGCCGCGGCGGTGCGCGCGGCCGCGTACAGGTCGCTGCGCCGCGAGGTGCCGCCGGCCGTGCCCGCCGGTCCGGAGCAGGCCCCGCTGCCGCTGTTCGCGGCCGAATCCTGGTGGCCGCAGCCGCCGGCGCCCTCACCCCGGGTGATCGACGAGACCGCCGTCGCGGCCTACACCGCCCCCGCCCCGGCGCGGCTCGAGGTCCGCGGCGGCTCCCGCTTCCCGCGCGAAGGGCTGGCCGAGCTGGTACGGCAGGCCGCCGAGCGGCTGTCCCGGCTGCCGGGGGAGCAGTGGTACGCCCGGGTCCGGCCGCTGGCCCGGCACATCGCGGACACCGGTGACCTGCGGCCGGTCGGTGACCTGCTCGGCGAGCTCACCGAGGCGGGCTGCGACCACCCGACGGTGCTGGACGCGCTCAGCGAGCCGCTGGTGCCCCTGGAGGCCTGTTGGATGGTGGAGACGCTGGCCGGCGCGCTGCCCGGCACCCTGCTGCGCCGTCACGTCTGAGGCGCGGCCTGGCTAGGGTGACGGTGTGTCAGTACCCCTGGGGAGGTCTTGGTGAACGGCGGCCTGTACCGCAGCGCGCACGCCGCGAGCGACGGTGATCCCCAGTCGTCCGACGGGGCGATCCTGATCTCGATCGACGACCCGGGCACCACCGCGGCCGGCGACCAGGCGTTGCCGCCGGAGGACGTGCCGCCCACCGGCGGCGGCGACGGCGGCAGCACGGCCGGCAACAGCGCGATCATGGCGGTCGGCAGCCTGGTCAGCCGGATCATCGGCTTCGTCCGCAACATGCTGATCGGCATGACGCTGGGCGCCGGCATCGGCGACGCGTACACCAGCGCGCAGTTCCTGCCCGGGCAGATCTACGAGCTGCTGCTCGGCGGCATCCTGTCCAGCGTGCTGATCCCGCTGCTGGTGCGGCGGCGCAAGGCCGACCCGGACGGCGGGCTGCTGTTCACCCAGCGCCTGCTGACCTTCGCGGTGGTGACGCTGGGTGCGGCCACCGCGCTGGTGGTGGCGGCCGCCCCCTGGATCACCGCGATCCAGTCGAGCGACAACACCAGCAAGCAGTACGGCGAGCTGGTCACCGCGTTCGCGTACCTGATCCTGCCGATCATCTTCTTCACCGGCCTGTCCGCGATGATCAGCGCGGTGCTCAACGTGCGCGGGCACTTCGCTGCGCCGATGTGGGCGCCCATCCTCAACAACCTCGTCGTCATCGCCACCTGTGGCGTCTTCATCGTGGTGTTCGGCACCGCGCGCGGCTTCCGCCCCGAGGACATGACGCCCGGGCGGGTGGCGCTGATCGCCGGCGGCACGCTGCTGGGCATGGTGGCCCAGGCCGCCGGCCTGCTGCCCGCGCTGCGCAAGGTCGGTTTCGCCTGGAAGTGGCGGTGGTCGCCGCGCGCGCTGGGCCTGGGCGAGGTGGGCCGGCTGGCCGGCTGGATGCTCTGTTACGTGGCCGCCAACCAGCTCGCGGTCTTCGTGGTGGTGCGCGTCCTCAACGGCGTGTCCGGCAAGAACAACGCCAGCGTGCTGGCCTTCAACAACGTCTACCTGCTGACGATGATGGCGCACGGCATCATCGGCGTCTCGGTGATGACCGCGCTGCTGCCGAAGATGAGCGCCGCCGCCGCCGAGGGCCGGTACGCCGACGTCAGCGCCGACCTGACCCGCGGCATCCGGCTGACCACCACCGCCCTGGCCCCGATCGCCGTCGCGTACGGCGTCCTCGGCGTGCCTATCGCCGTCACGCTCTTCCAGGGTGGCGCCTTCACCTACGAGGACGCGTTCGCCACCGGCACGGTGCTCGTGGTGGCGGCGTTCGCGGTGATCCCGCTGTCGGTCAGCTACCTGTGCACCTATGCCTTCTACGCGCTGCAGGGCAACAAGACGGTGGCGCTGATCAACATCCCGGTCGTCCTGCTGCGGATCGCCGGCTACTTCGTGCTGGCCGAGATGCTCTCCGAGTCGCTCGCGGCGGCCGGCATGACCGCCGCCAACGCGCTGTCGTACCTGCTCTCCGCGGTGATCTCGCTGGCCGTGCTGCGCCGCCGGATCGGCCGGCTCAACCTCGGCTCGGTGGCCGCCGGCCTGCTGAAGGTGCTCGTGGCGGCGGCGGTGGCGGCCGGCGCCGGACTGCTCGTCGTGCACCTGCTCCCCGGCGGTGACACGCCCGGGCGATTGACAGCGGCTCTCCAGGTCCTCGCGGGCGGCGCGGTGATCATGGTGGTGTACCTGGCGACAGCGGCGCTGCTGCGGGTACGGGAGATCAGCCAGGTCGTCGGCATGGTGCGCCGCAAACTCGGGCGCTGATCGGTGTGGAAAACCTGTGGATAAATCTCTGAACAGGTAGTTTCTATCCACCGAGCGGCGGAAACAGCCCTGGCGGGCGGGCCCCGGCGGGCGCGGCGGCGGGGGATGACGTGTGGGTCATTGGCCCGGTGCGGGTAAGGTCGTGCTCGACACGTGCGGACCCACCGAGGAGGACTGGTGACCCAGGTCGGCGAAGGCCACGAGACCGCGGCCGATGAGGCCGGGCCGGTCATGACCTTCGGTGCACCCACCGTCGGTGAGATCCTGGCCGAGCGGTACCAGCTCGAGGAACACGTCAACAACGACAGCGCGGGCCGGCAGGTCTGGCGCGGCATCGACGTGATCCTCCGGCGCCCGGTGGCTGTCGTGCTGCGCTATCCCGGCGGCGACTCCGCCACCGAGATGCTGCAGGCGGCGGTCGACGCGAGCCGCGTCATCCACCCCAACCTGGTCGGCGTCTACGACGCGATCGACGAGGGCGCCCGGGCCTACGTGGTCCGGGAGTGGGTCGACGGCGAGGCGCTGCGCGAGCTGATCGCGCAGGAGGGCCCGCTGGACCCGGTGCGCGCCACGGCGATCGCGCACTCCATCGCCGATGCGCTCGTCGCCGTGCACGCCACCGGCATGGTCCACGGCAACGTGCACCCCGGCACCACCCTGATCGGCGACGACGGCCGGATCGTGCTCGCCGACGCGCGCGCCGACTCCGCCGACAGCACCGAGTCGGACGTGCGCTCGGTCGGTGGCATCCTCTACTTCTCGCTGACCGGCCGCTGGCCGCACGCCGAGCTCAGGAGCTCGGCGCTGCCCGACGCGATGCGTGACAGCAGCGGCGCGGTCATCCCGCCCCGGCAGATCCGCGCCGGCGTCCCGGCGTACCTCGACGACCTGACCATGGACCTGCTCGACAAGCGGGTGGCGGCGCCGGCGGCCGACGCGCTCACCGCCGAGCTGGCCCGGCTGAACTCCGCCGACGACGAGTACGACGACGTCGGCCCGCTGCGCTTCACCCAGGGCACCTCGGCGGAGCCGGTCCGCAGCACCCGCAAGATCGTCATCGGGATCGGCGCCCTGGTCGTCATCGCCGTGATCGGGCTCGTCTTCGGCATCCAGGCGATCAGCAAGTCCGGTGACGACTCGCCGGCCAAGACCACCCAGGCCAACACCGCGCCGCAGGATCCCGCCGGCGCCGGTACGGGCACCGGCGACACCGGCGACGGCACTCCCGCCGCCGCGCCCAAGAAGCTCACCCTGACGCCGGACATGGTGCGCATCGTCGACCCGCCGCAGGGTGACCGCACCGACGAGGGCGAGGCCGCCTACACCGTCGACGACGACAAGGACACGGTCTGGAAGACCTCGGGCTTCCGGCAGGCGAAGTTCTACAACAAGCCGGGCATGGGCCTGCTGATCAACCTGGGCACCCCGCGCACCGTCAGCGACATCCGCGTCGAGGCCTCGGCCCCGGGCATCGCGATGGACATCCGGACCGGCACCAAGGACCCGGGCAACACCTCCGCCGGCGACGAAGAGATCGTCAAGACCTACCAGAAGCTCGGCGACAGCGACACGGCCAAGACGGCCGGCACCAACTCCGCGTTCTCCGTGTTCGACGAGAACGCCAAGTACCAGTACCTCCTGATCTTCATCACCGAGCTGCCCCAGGACGAGGACGGCCGGTACCGCGCGGAGATCAGCAAGGTCGAGGTCTACGGCAACTGACCGCGCGGCCCCACCCGGTCGCTCCCCTCGGCTAGATTGCTGGGCGTGACTTCCGGCGACGCGCAGCACCGCACGTCCGCCCCGGACAACCCCGGGCGGACGGACGCCGAGCTGCTGCGCGCGCACGTCGACGGCGACCCGCAGGCGTTCAACTACCTGGTACGCCGGCACCGGGACCGGCTCTGGGCCGTGGCGCTGCGCACGATCGGCGACCGCGAGGAGGCCGCCGACGCGGTGCAGGACGCGCTGCTGTCGGCGCACCGCGGCGCGGCCCGCTTCCGTGGCGACTCCGCCGTCACCACCTGGCTGCACCGCATCGTGGTGAACGCCTGCCTGGACCGGATCCGCCGGCGCCAGGCCCACCCCACGGTGCCGCTGCCGGACGGCACGCGCTCCGACGACCGGCCCGGCGGTCCGGAGCCGGCCGCCCCGGTCCAGGACCACGACACCGCGCTGGTGGTCCGCGCGGCGCTGGCGGCGCTGCCGGCCGAGCAGCGGGCCGCCCTGGTGCTGGTGGACGTGCAGGGTTATCCGGTGCTCGAGGCGGCGGAGATCCTCGGGGTGGCCGAGGGCACGATCAAGAGCCGGTGCGCGCGCGGCCGGGCCCGCATGGCGACGGCGCTCGGCCACCTGCGTACGGGCTCGGACACCACTGTGGCCGGCGGCGCGGGGAGAGACGGCGGTCACGCCGGGAACCGGGCGGCTGCGGCACGCGTCCCATCAGGGTCGGCCGCGACGGCAGCGCACCCGTCCGTGCCGGACAGATCCGTGGCCGACAGGGGGGACCAGCAGTGAGCGGGGCAGAGTTCAGCGGGGTCGACATCGACCTGCTGGCCGACTATGTCGGCGGCGCGCTGGACGGCACCCCCGACGAGGCCACCGTCGCCGCTCTGATCGCCGACGACCCCGCCTGGCGCGACGCCCATGACCTGCTCTCCGGCGGTGTCACTGCCGTGACCGGTCACCTGCGGGCGCTGGGGGAGGCGGCCGAGCCGATGCCCGCGGACGTCATCGCCCGGCTCGACGCCGCGCTGCTCACCGCCGCCGATCACGGCGCGCACCCCGTCGAGGCGGCTGCCCCCGGCAGTAGCGTGCCTGATGACGTTCCGGGTGGTGTCACGGCCGGTCCGGGCGCCATGGAGCCGGGTAGTGATGGTGCTGCGCCTGATCGGCATCTGGTCGCCGTACCGTCCGGGTCTAGCGGAAGGCGCGCCCGGCGCCTGCGGTGGACCGCCCCGATCGGGATCGCCGCCGGAGTGCTGGCGTTCGCCGGTTTCGGCCTGCAGCAGCAGTTCGCCGGCGGGAGCAGCGAGGACACGGCCTCGTCGGCCGGCTCCGCCGCGGAGCCGCCGGCTGCCGCGCAGGAGCTCGCCCTGCCCAACGGCGCCGCCCAGATCCTGCAGAGCGGCACGGACTACCGGCGGGAGACCCTCGCGGCGCCCGGCAACAGCACGATGCTCGCCCCCGCGCCCGCCCAGGATCCGGAGTCACCGTCCCGCAAATTGGGCGGGGGAGCAGCGGCCGTCGAGCCCGACCCGGCGCTGGACCGGCTGCGCGAACAGGCGGCGTTGCGCGCCTGTATCGAGGCCATCGCGGCGCAGTACGGCGCCGGCGACATCACCGCTCAGACCATCGACCTCGCCCGGTACGACGGCGCCCCGGCCGTGATCGTGCGGTTCGTCGCCGCGGGCGACGCGACCTGGGTGTGGGCCTCCGGCCCGGCCTGCGGCACGCCCGGAGTCGGCGCGGACAAGCTCGCCGCGGTGCGGGTAGGCTGAGCCGATGTCATCCCGCCCGGCGTGAGGTGGGTTACCTATGCCCTCCGGCACATGCCGGGACGCGCGGGAATGCGCCCTCATACGATGACGTTCCAGCATGCGATGTCGCCGGGTGAACCGGCGGAACCAGACTGAGGAGTCGGCAGTGGACGAGGTCCGAAACCTGATCATCATCGGCTCGGGACCGTCCGGCTACACCGCGGCGCTCTACGCGGCCCGGGCGAACCTCAAGCCGCTCGTCATCGAGGGCGTGCAGTCCGGCGGCGCGCTGATGACCACCACCGAGGTCGAGAACTTCCCCGGGCACCCGGACGGGATCATGGGCCCAGAGCTCATGGACAACATGCGCAAGCAGGCCGAGAAGTTCGGCGCCGAGTTCATCACCGACGACGCCACCCGCGTCGAGCTGGGCGACAAGCCCACCGCGGCGGGCGCCGAGGGCCTGAAGACGGTCTGGGTGGGCGAGAAGCAGTATTTCGCCCGCGCCGTCATCCTCTCCACCGGCTCCGCGTGGCGTCCGCTGGGTGTGCCCGGCGAGCAGGAGCTGCTCGGCCACGGCGTGTCGTCCTGTGCCACCTGTGACGGCTTCTTCTTCCGCAACCAGCACATCATCGTGGTGGGTGGCGGCGACTCCGCGATGGAGGAGGCGACCTTCCTCACCCGCTTCGCCGAGACGGTGACGATCGTGCACCGGCGTGACTCGTTCCGCGCCAGCAAGGTGATGGCGCTGCGCGCGAGCTCGAACCCGAAGATCAAGGTCGAGTGGAACAGCGTCGTCGAGGAGATCCTCGGCGACGACGGCAAGGTGGCCGGCGCCCGGCTGCGCAACGTGCAGACCGGCGAGACCAAGGTGCTGGACGTGACCGGCGTCTTCGTCGCGATCGGCCACGACCCGCGCAGCGAGCTGTTCAAGGGTCAGGTCGAGATGGACGACGAGGGCTACGTCAAGGTCGACGCCCCCAGCACCCGCACCAACATCCCGGGCGTGTTCGCCGCCGGCGACCTCGTCGACCACACCTACCGCCAGGCCATCACGGCCGCCGGCACCGGTTGCGCCGCCGCGCTCGACGCGGAACGCTTCATCGCCTCGTTCGTAGAGCTGTAATTCAGGAGGGTTTTCCGTGGGAGCAACCAAGGCGGTCACCGACGCCACGTTCGTGGCCGACGTGCTGCAGTCCGACAAGCCGGTGCTGGTGGACTTCTGGGCCGAGTGGTGCGCGCCGTGCAAGAAGGTGGACCCGCTGCTGGCCGAGATCGCCACCGAGATGGGCGACCGGGTGCAGATCGTCAAGGTCAACATTGACGAGAACCCGGAGACCGCCCGCGCCTACCGGGTGATGTCGGTGCCGACGCTCACGATGTTCAAGGGCGGCGAGGCGGTCAACTCCGTCGCCGGCGCCAAGCCCAAGGGCGCCCTGGTGAACTTCATCGAGTCGGCTCTCTGAGCCGCTCCGCGACGCCCCGCATCCGATCGGATGCGGGGCGTTGTGCTTCGCCATGAGTGATTCCCGGCCCGCGCCGGGGGGTACGCTCCGTAAGTTGCCCTCTGCTCTTCCCCCCAGTCGTTAGGGAGCCGCGCGTGCGTTCGATCCGACGTGGAGACACCGGACCGGCCGTGGAGGAGATCCAGTCGATCCTGGTCGGCCTGGAGTTGCTGTCGGCGGCGGCCGACACCTTCGACGAGGCCACCGAGAACGCCGTACGCGCCTTCCAGCAGAGCCGCGGCATCGGCGTCGACGGTCTGGTCGGCCCCGAGACCTGGCAGGCCCTCGACGGCGCCCGCTGGAAGCTCGGCGCCCGCACCCTCTACCACTCGGTGCCCACGTCGCTGGTCGGGGAGGACGTCCGGGCGTTGCAGGAGCGGCTCCTGGAGATGGGCTTCGACAGCGGGCGCGCCGACGCCATCTACGGCCCGCGCACGGCCCGCGCGGTGGCCCAGTTCCAGCGCGAGGTCGGGCTGACCCCGGACGGGTCCTGCGGCCCGCAGACCATGAAGGCGCTGCGCCGCCTCGGCCGCAAGGTCGTCGGCGGCCGGCCGCAGTGGCTGCGCGAGGCCGAGGCGTTCCGGCAGTCCGGCTCCAGCCTGGTCGGCAAGACCATCGTCATCGACCCGGGCCACGGCGGCGCCGAGGACCCCGGCGTGATCGTGCCGGACGGCCCGCTGCGGTGGACCGAGGCCGACCTGGCCTTCGACTTCGCCAACCGGCTCGAGGGCCGGCTGCTCGCCGCCGGCATGCGCGTGCACCTGACCCGCGGCCCGTCCCCGGCCCGGCCGATGACCAGCCAGGAGCGGGCGTCACTGGCCAACAGCCTCGGCGCCGACCTGTTCATCTCGCTGCACCTGGACGGCCAGGAGTCGCCGGCCGCGGACGGCGTGGCCACGTACCACTACGGCACCGGCAGCGGCCTCACCTCCACGGTGGGGGAGCGGCTGGCCAACCTGGTGCAACGGGAGATCGTCGTACGGACCGGCATGCGCGACTGCCGGATCCACGCCAAGACCTGGGAGTTGCTGCGGCTGACCCGGATGCCGGCCGTCCGCGTCGACCTGGGCTACCTCACCTCGCCGGCCGACCGCGAGCGGCTGATCGACCCGGCCTTCCGCGAGCAGGTCGTCGAGGCGATCCTGGCCGCGGTGCAGCGGATGTACTTCCCCGTCGAGGCGGACGTGCCGACCGGCTCGATCGACGTGCGGCAGCTGCGCCTCGCCCTGGCCTCCCGCAACGCCTGACGCTAGTTGGGGGTCGAGCGGGTGGCGGCCGCGGGCCGCACCGGGCGCAGCAGCGTCTCCGGGCTCATCGAGCCGAGCAGCTTCTCCAGCGCGTACTCGACGTCGGACTTCCAGGACAGCGCCGTGCGCAGCTCCAGGCGCAGCCGCGGATAGCGCGGGTGCGGGCGGACCGTCTTGAAGCCGACCGACAGGAAGAAGTCGACCGGGGCGACGCAGCCCTCCTCGCCGTCGCCGGCCTCGCCGAACTTCGCGTCGCCGAACGCCTCGATCGCCTTGACCCCGCGCTTGGTGAGGTCCCGGGCGACGCCCTGCACGAGCATCCGGCCGATGCCGCCGCCCGCGAACGCGGCCACCACGTGCGCGGTCATCAACAGGGCCGCATCGGCCGAGACCGGCGACGTGGGGAACGCCATGGACCGCGGGACGTAGGCCGGCGGGGCGTACATGACGAAGCCGGCGGGCATCCCGTCGACGTACGCCAGCTTTCCGCAGCTCCCCCATTCGAGGAGGGTCTGCGACACCCAGGCTTCCTTCTCGAGGCCCGGATCACCCGAGGCGCAGGCCCGCTCGGCGGCGACCGGGTCGAGCTCCCAGTACACACACTGGCGGCAGGGCCGGGGCAGATCCTCGAGCGTGTCGAGAGTCAGGTTGACCAGGCGTCGCGACATGCGGGACCCCTTGAGAGTCGACAGTTTTCCGGACTCGAAGCACGGTCCTGTTCACGTGCCCGTCCGCGCCCCCGCACGGATACTACGCCGCAATGGCCTTGAACGGGAGCGTAACGGTCGTTAACCGCAGGCGACCCCGGGCGTCGGACCTTTAGCATGGGACGCCGATGTGACCAGCGATTTATCGAGGTGAGCCGCATGACCGGCACGACCCAGGACGACTACACGGATAGGTACGCGCGGCGGGTCCGCGGGATGACGACGTCGGAGATCCGCGCGCTGTTCGCCGTGGCCAGCCGCCCCGAGGTGGTGTCGCTGGCCGGCGGTTCGCCGTACATCGCGGCGCTGCCGCTGGACGCGGTCGGGGAGATGATGGGCCGGCTCGCGACCGAGCTCGGCACGACAAGCCTCCAGTACGGCATCGGCCAGGGCACGATGGAGCTGCGCGAGCGCATCTGCGAGGTCATGAGCCTGTCCGGCATCGACGCGGCCACCGGCGCGTCCCCGGACGACGTGGTGGTGACCGTCGGCGGCCAGCAGGGCCTGGACCTGGTGGCCCGGCTGTTCCTCGACCCGGGTGACGTGGTGCTCGCCGAGGGGCCGACGTACGTCGGCGCACTCGGCGTGTTCCAGGCCGCCCAGGCACAGGTGCGGCACGTGGCCATGGACGCGGACGGCCTGGTGCCCGCCGCGCTCGAGGAGGCAGTCGTCGCGGCGGCCGGGCGGGCGAAGTTCCTCTACACGATCCCGACGTACCAGAACCCGGCCGGCGTCACGCTGACCGACGCCCGGCGCGAGGAGGTCCTCGACATCTGCGAACGGCACGGGCTGCTGGTGGTGGAGGACGACCCGTACGGGATGCTCAGCTTCTCCGACGAGGCACCGCGACCGCTCCGGTCCCGCCGGCGCGAGGGCATCATCTACGTCAGCACGTTCTCCAAGACGTTCGCGCCCGGGCTGCGGGTGGGCTGGGTCCTCGCCCCCCATGCCGTACGGGAGAAGCTGGTGATGGCCAGCGAGGCGAACATCCTGTGCCCGAGCGCGTTCGCCCAGGGCGCGGTGACGCAGTACCTGTCGACCATGCCGTGGCGCGAGCAGATCAAGACGTACCGCGAGATCTACCGGGAGCGGCGCGACGCGCTGCTCGACGCCCTGCGTGACCTGATGCCGGCCGGCACGACCTGGACCAGGCCGGAGGGCGGCCTGTTCGTGTGGGCCACCCTGCCGGAGGGGTTGGACTCGAAGGCAATGATGCCCCGGGCGATCGCGGCCCGCGTCGCCTACGTGCCGGGCACCGGCTTCTACGCCGACGGCACCGGCCGGCAGAACCTGCGACTGAACTTCTCGTTCCCGCCGCCGGACCGCATCCGCGAGGGCGTGCGCCGGCTGGCCGGCGTGATGGAACAGGAACTGGCCATGCGCGCGGTCTTCGGACCGACACCACCGCCGCGCCGCCGCGGGCACGCCGGCGCGGACACTCCCGGCCCGGACTTGGCATGATCACTTCCATGACCCACGTCTTGGTGTTGGCCGGCGGCCTGTCCTACGAGCGCGACGTGTCCCTGCGTTCGGGTCGCCGAGCGCTGGACGCCCTCCGCGCGCTCGGCCTGTCCGCGGAACTGAGCGACGCGGACGTGGCCCTGCTGCCCACGCTGCGGGAGGACCCGCCGGACGCGGTGGTGATCGCGCTGCACGGTGCGACGGGCGAGGACGGTTCGTTGCGCGGGGTGCTGGACCTGTGCGGCATCCCGTACGTGGGCTGCGACGCCCGCGCGGCCAGGCTGGCCTGGGACAAGCCGACCGCGAAGGCGATGCTGCGCGAGGCCGGCATCCCGACTCCCGACTGGGTCGCGCTGCCGCACGACCGCTTCTCGGAACTGGGCGCGGTAGCGGTGCTCGACCGGATCGCGGAGCGGCTGGGCCTGCCGCTGATGGTGAAGCCGGCACAGGGCGGATCGGGCCTGGGAGCGGCGGTGGTGCGCGAGGCCGCGGCGCTGCCGGCGGCGATGGTGGGCTGCTTCGCGTACGACTCGACGGCGCTGGTGGAACGCTTCGTGCCCGGCACGGACGTGGCGGTGTCGGTGGTCGACCTGGGCAACGGCCCGGAGGCCCTCCCGCCGGTGGAGATCGTCCCCCGCGACGGGGTGTACGACTACGCGGCCCGGTACACGGCGGGCCTGACGACCTGGCACACGCCGGCCCGGCTGGCGCCCCCGGTGGCGACGGCGGTGGCCGATACGGCGCTGGCGGCACACCGGGCGCTGGGGATGCGCGACCTTTCGCGGGTGGATCTGATCGTCGACGGGGAGGGGAAGCCGCACGTGCTCGGGGTGAACGTATCGCCGGGGATGACGGAGACTTCGCTGCTGCCGTTGGCGGTGCAGGCGGCTGGGCTTGATCTTGGGAAGGTGCTGGCGGATCTTGTGGGGCGGGCGGTTGTTCGCGGGGGAGGGTGATTGGGGGCGGTCGTTCTTCGGGGTGGTTGTCCGTTGGATTGGGCGACCACCCCGTTTTTGTTGGGTGGTGGCCTGATCTTGTTTCTGTGGTGGTTGGGTGGAGGGTTCACTCCTTCCGCAGGGTCCGGCCGCTTCCACAGGCTCGGCGCCTTCCACAGGCTCGGCACCTTCCACAGCCCCGCCCATCCCACAGGCCCCCGCCCCTTCCACAGGCGGCCCTCGCGCGAGCGTGAGCTAGGGCTCGGTTCTGGTCGGGGTGATTCCGCTCCGCTCGACCTTGGCCTTGGCCTTGGTTTCGGTCGGGATGGGGCCTGGGCCCTGTTCGCTCGGGCGAGGGTTCGGCGACACATCTTCGCTTGCCCAGACTTTGGTCGGCCGCAGCGGCTCCGGTGGGAATGCATCACTGGCCTTTCCGCCTGCGCGTTGTGTGCCGTTGTCGGTTGCAGTCGTCTGTGGGGGTCGCGCAAAGGTGCGCCGCTCCGGGAGTTGATCGTGGCTCTTGCCCGGGGTGCCGACCGACCAACCGATTCGCGGTTCGGCTCCACTGATCAACCAACAGGACCCGTGACCGCGAGCAGGGAGCACGCTGTCCGTGGCCCAGCCGCCACGCGCTGACCCTTAGGTTCGCGGACTGTTGGGATGAGTTGCGTCCTGCTGGCTGCTACGCGGATGACCCCACCGCTGTGCTCGTCCACGGTGCCGACTTGATCGCGAGCCGCCTTAGTTCTCGACTTCAGCGCTTCACGGATGTCTCTCGCCGACCTTGTTGATTGGGGTGCGGCTGGGCTGTGGGCCTCCAGTCGCGAAGCGGGGGTGTGGAGTACCGCCCGCGCGAACGCGGATCAGGGCTGTGGACGGGCGGCCGCCCGAGGTCCGACCGTGGACTATCGCGGGCGGATTGGTCAGGGGTTGAGGATCGCTAGCTGCGCGCGGGGCGAGAGGTGGACTACCCCTCGCACTTAGCCCGGCTGTGGATTGCCTACCCCACGGAGCCCGGCTGTGGAATGCCTACCCCACGGAGCCCGGCTGTGGAATGCCCACCCCACCGAGCCCGGCTGGGGACTACCAGTCCCCGAACCCGACTGCGGACCACCAGGCCCATCCAGCCCCGCTGCGGACTATCAGCCCCGCGGAGCCCCGCTGTGGACTACCACCACCACCGAGTCCGGCTGCGGACTAGCAAACCCACAAAGCCACGCTGTGACTATCAATCGCACGTAGCGGTGCTGTGCGTCAACAACCCCCGTAGCCCGGCTGTGGATTACGACTGCGGGCGCCGGCTGTGGAGTACCGACAGCGGAGTCGGGCTGTGCAGTGCCAACCGCGCGGAACCGGCTGTGGAGTACCGACCGCGCGGTGCCCGCGTTTCGGCTGTGGGTTGGGCTGTGGACCTGCCGACTTTGGTCAGTTAGTCGGGGCGGCGGGGGTTGTGGATTGATTCGCGGTGGCTAGCCCTCCTCGCACTGGGCTCTCCGCACTCTCAGCCTCGACTTCAACTTCGTCCTCGCCCTTGCCTGGGGTCTTGTTGGCGGGCTTGGCGCTGTCCGGGCGGTACTGCTCGGGGATCGTCGGCGACACGGACGGGGCCGGGTGGGGCGCCGCCGTGGTGGGGTGGCCGGGGGAGTCCGAGGCAGCCGTTGCATGGGGGACCGGGGTGCTTGCGGTTGGGGGCGCTGTGCCCGTACCGGATGCGTCGCTGGGTGGCGTGTCCTCGGCCTTGGCCGTTTCCGGTGAGATCGCGCTTGGGTTTTCGGGGATGGGCGCGGGGGAGGGTTTCGGGTCTGGGGTCGCACTTCCGGCGTCGGGTGTCGGGGTGTTGTTCCGCGCGGGTTCGGCGGTGGCGGCATCGGTGGGGTTGGCGGTGCGGGTGGCGTAGGAGGAGAGGTTGCGGGTCTCCGCGTTGGCCGCGGTGATGTCGCTGGGCCGGAGCGGGTCGGCGGGGGAGCGGTCGGGCGTGGGGCCTGTGGATGAAGCCGGGGGTTCGGCGCCGGTTGCGGGGGTGGTGTCCGGGGCGCTCGGTGGTTCGCTGCCAAATGTGGACGGCGACTGCCAGTGGATGTGGGGAGGCTCGGCGATGGCGCGGCCGCCGAAACCCGCGAGCCACTCCGCGACGAGCGCCAGGTTTTCGCGCCACTGCTCTTCCGGGATGACCGGCAGCAGGTCGTCCCAGAGCGACAGGAACGTGCCGCGGAGCTGCAGCCGTCCGTAGGGTCGCGCCAGGAACCACATGTGCAGGTGCGCCGAACCGTCGCCCCAGCGGTTCACGTGCACGCGGGCGACGCTGTCGAGGGATCGGATCGCTCGCTCCAGGCGGACCGTCATCACCCCGAGCTCCGCGGCAAGCAGGTTGGGCAGGTCGCCGATGTCGAGGTGCGAGCGGCACTCGAGGATCAGGACCATGGGCAGCCCGGTGGGCCGGTCCATGCCGCGGACTCGCCAGCGCTCGCTGACCCAGATGTACGCGTCGTCGGGCGTGTTGCAGGCGACGCAGTCGGCGGCGTCTTCGCCACTGCGTGGGGGCTCCACCTCGACCGGCTCGGCGAGGTTCTTGACGCGCATGTCTCCCTCGAAGGGGAAGGAAGGCCAGCGCGTGAAGTCGGGGAGCGGCGGGGGATTGTGGGGCACGACGCTGACCCTAGCCCAGCTCAAGGGGCACTGTCCCGGGTCAATTTCCGGCGGACTCGCCGATGCTCCCTCACCCGTTCAGACAGTGCCCGGAAGGTCGACGATCGTCACCTTCGGTGGGGGAGGGGCCACGGCGAAAGTTATCCACAGAAGTTATCCACAGGCTGACCAGTTTCACGTGAAACACGACGTAGATGGTGCTCACCCCCTGTGGATACAGCGGTGGAGGACGTGTCATCCATCGGAGTTGTTTCACGTGAAACGGCCACGGGGAGCTTCTTCAACAGTCTCTACGCACAGCTTGTGGATAGTGCTGCGTGCCGATCTCGGGGGCGCGGTTGTAGGGACGATGGAGCCGCTGCCGAGGGTTCGTCGGAGGGCCGCAAGTTGGCTCCGGGTGGCTGCGGGTCGGCGACCGCTTCCATGTTGTTTCACGTGAAACCTGCGGTGGGCCGGCGGGCTGTTCGCCGTCTCTTCGGATGAGTCGGGCACGGGTGTTTGAGTGGTCGACGCGGTCCTGTCTGCGGCCTTCCTCTGTGACATCCGAGGTTCGTGGCCACTGCGGGCGAGCCAGTTTGTCAGAGCCCTCCGGACGCCGTCTGTGCGTTGGTCGAACTGCAGTCTCGATCGCTGGTGGGCCGGTGTCCTGAGACGAGCTCGAGTGGTCGGGGGCCAGCTTCTCCTGCCGAGCCGCTCCACTGGACCTCGTTGGCACTCGGAGCGGCTTCCGAAGCAACGACGTTTCTTGGCTGTGTTTGGGCGGCGGCCTTGACCGGCGGTGAGCCGAGCCAGGTAGATGAGTGGGTCGTCGTGCTCCCCTTGGGACTGTCAGATCGGGATCCAGGCGGTGCTGATCACGAGGGGGAACCGGCCGGCTCCTTCCCCTTGTCAGGGTGAGGCTTCCTGGTCAGCTGCAGGGCTACTTCGGGCTCCTTAGCTAGGACGAGGCTCGAGCTTGTCATCCGAGTTCGATCTGGAGATGTCTTTGCAATTCCGGACGAGGATCGGCGGCACACGTGGCCTCTGCGACGACTGGGTCAACGAGGCTCCAATTGGCGGGTCCGTAGCCCTGCTTCCCCTTCGTCGGGCCGCGGTTCAGCGCCCGCTCAACGGGACGACTGTTCCCGTTGAGGCTGGCATGACAGTTGGTCCAGGAGGTGTTCCTCGGGCAGCTGGGGGTCGTCAGGCGGCTGCTTGTCCGGAAGGAAGGCAGCGCATCTCTAAGGCCACCACAGCGGCTGCTTGCTTCGGCGCGTCTGCAGTCAGGTTGGCGCTGGGGAACAGACGTTCAAAGGGTGGCACTACCGCCCTAAGCGAGCGGCAGACACCAGCCCGCATCAGGTGAGGGTGCCGCAAGTCTGCAGTGCGGCTCCACCCAGCTGCCTGCCGATGTGAGCGGTACGTGGTTACCTACCTGCCCGCCGGAGCCGGCGCGCGGCGACCCGTTCGGAGCGATGTGCGATTCATGGTCAGCAGTGAGCGCGGCTTCGCGACACCCGATCGCGCTGGACTTGCGTGAAAGTGCCGGCTCCCCGGTAAATGTTCGCCCGGCTGCGAGAGAGAAGCCATCGGATCGACCGGGCGCGTCATTGACGCGACGTGACGGGCGCCGACCAACGTTCGGGTTCTGTGGCAAGGAGTGAGGGTGGGACGCTCGGGTCATGGCCGCGTTGGGTTCTGATCGAGGCGGGTCCCGGGCGGGGCTCGGCAAGTCGGGGACCGCAGTTCAGTCCATGGCGAGCGAGCTGAGGGACGAGGCGCGCTTGGCAGGTCTTCCGGCCAACGCCGCTTGTAATCTCCTGGTCGATCACCGTAGGCCCGGAATCGTCGAAGCCGGCCTCCTTAGTTGATCACGGTGGTCCTGAGACGACCCTCGTTCGGCTCGCTGAGAGCTGGGCGGCGGAGTCGCTGGGTCATCAGTTTGTGTGGCCGGGGACAGTCGTTCGTTTCACGTGAAACAGCCCCAGCTTCGTGTGGCCGCCGGGCGGAGGGGCGTAGTGAAGATGGCCGGAGGACTCGGGCTAAGAGCCTTGATCGAATGAATGCTTGCCGAGCCGGATGTCGTGGTGGCGTGGTCGACGCTCGGTTCCAATGATGCTGGCTCTGGTCCATCGAGCGGTCCACAGATCGGGTCTTTGTCAGCAGCCATCAAGCCGCTGATCGGCAGTCGGCTGCCGCGTCGGACTCGTTGGTCCCGGCCCTAACGAGGGTCACGAGCCCTCCGCTAGTTCAGGGTGAAAGGGCCTACCGCATAAGACTGCCTGGAGTGAATCAGGCCCAACTGTGCTGATAGCGATGTAGCGCTAAGGCCGGTGATGGTTCCACGTGAAACGGGCTTCGGGCTTCGGGCTCCGGGCTCCGGGCTCCGGGCTCCGGGCTCCGGGCTCCGGGCTCCGGGCTCCGGGCTCCGGGCTCCGGGCTCCGGG
>NZ_BOMQ01000039.1 GCF_016862275.1 Actinoplanes nipponensis
CGGGCTCCGGGCTCCGGGCTCCGGGCTCCGGGCTCCGGGCTCCGGGCTCCGGGCTCCGGGCTCCGGGCTCCGGGCTCCGGGCTCCGGGCTCCGGAGGACTGTGCCGCCGATGCCGAGGCCCTTGAGAAGCGCCATTGGGATCGCCGCTCCACGAGCGCCCGATCGAGCCACTGGCCTGACCGACACAGCACGCCAGCCGCCGCAAGCCGACGTTGTTCCCAGCCGGCATAACCCCAGAACTCGAGCTGGCGAAGACAGCCAGGCAGGGCTGCGATTCAGGAGCGGTCTGCTCGGAACCAGCAGTGAACGAATCCATTAGCGCGGCCCGCTCGTAGAACGCCTGCGAGCGCGTTTGAAACGAGCTACGAAAGGCACCCGGAACGCCCGGGGCTGACAGCACCGACCCACTCGACGGTAGGGACGAGCCACGCTAGTCATTGCTCGCTGGTTACTCAGCAGAGGTCAGGAGCCAAGCACCTGGGTGTACCCCGTTTCACGTGAAACGGTGGCTCCGGCGAGGAGCGACTTGTTCCAAGGCGCCGGCAGCTAGGTGATGGTGGTGGGTGTGTTTACGGCAACCACCACCTGTCGGTGTCCGCAGGGCGCTCTAACCAGAGCCCAGGTGGAAGGCCGGAGAGGTTCCCGTTGCAGCGGAGGGGGGATGAGACGACAGACGAGGCTCATCTCGGGCCCTGCCTCCAGTTCCCGTTCCTGAGCGAGGCGCCACCCAATTACTTGGCTGCACCTGTGCAAAGACAAAGGGCAGCCGGCCCGCACAGGGAGCGAGCATCGTTGCGAATGAGGAGCGTCTATCGAGATCCAGTTGGCGTCCCAATCTCAACCATGGCCAGTCTCCACCGTCGCGCTGCCGTCCGCCGAGACCCAACGATTGGCGAAGACAAGTCGGAACCTTCAACGCCACTTCCCCACGAAGGCTCGGCTGAGCGATGCACGACGGTGGCCCCGGCGAGCAGGTCCGGCCGTAAGCCTGGCCGTCAGACCCAAGCGCACTGTCGGGCGAGAGCAGTCAGAGACACCATCACCGTTTCACGTGAAACTCGACGATGCTGCCCCAGCGGGGGACGGTCAAGCGGCGCTACGAAGTCGGTGCTGATCCGGTTCCCTGATCTCGTGGTTCACTGTGCAAGGGGAGCGGGCATGGTCATGGGAGCTGTCGATCCTGGAATGACTAGATCCCCTCCGAGGTCAATCTGGTTAGCGGCAAAGCGGAGGACTCCATCCCCCGGGCCGCCGCTATTGCATGAACACCGACCCAACGTCAGCGATGCCGACCTTCGGAAGGAGCTGAGCCAGGGTCCTGGGAGAAGGTTCGACTACGGCGACGAAAGGACTCAGACAAAGTCTCGGACGGATCCCGCCCCGAGTTAGCGATGCGGACCAAGCTCGACGGATGGAGCCGAGCTGGCGGAGTGAGAGGGGGCTTCATCTGGAACGCCACGGTCGGCGTCGGCGCCTGGCCTCTACCCTCCGCAGATGGGGCATGGCGCCTCGTCCTGAACCGCCGTAGCCTGCCGCCCAGAACGTCGCACGCCGGGAACGAAGCTCCGTTAACAAGACGATCCGTATTGCTGCAAGGATCGTAGTTCGACCGCGAAGAAGCTAGAAGGTGGTCTGCTGCCGCACAGGCGAAGCGGCCGAGTCAGCAACCGCACGACGGGAAGCAGCAGACCTCTACTTGAGTTTCGAGAGCCCACAGCTCCTCACCATGACGAGCGGTCCGCTGATTCTGTCGCCGGCTCAGGCTCCCCAGAACGTTCGGGAGAATCCACCCACGGTCACTCGCGCCCCTGGCTGCATCGCGTCATGCCTGCCCCGGTCCGCTCCGTCACAGCGGAACCCAAGCGGTGATCGACGGCCGGCCGGCTAAGACGACACCAGCGACCGACACTGCAGCCACGTCCCACAGGGCGGGTGGGCAACCTCGCCGGCACGAAAACTGTGTGGATCAAGCGGGGCCACATCCGCTAGCTCAGCAATGTTCGGCGGTTCAGCCGTATCTCGGCACCGGCCGAAATCAGCTGCAAGGGCCACGGCGACGTTAGCCACGCCAGCCCGAGACGGGGCCTCCACGCGAACACAACCCGACTTCAGCGCGATACCTCCGATCACCACCGACCTCACCGCACGGGACCTCACCGGCGGCTAAGCACCTCAAACATGAACCCTGCTCACGGATTCGCGTGCGGGATCCGGCCATGGAACAAAACCCGGCAAAAACGGCATCAGATTTGCCCCATCGCGAAGATCCAAGCGGTCTCAAAACCTCAGGAGAATGGCTCTGACAGAACCGCCCCACCCTCCAAAAGCGACCGACATTCGCCTTCCCTGGTCCCCAGCAACAGGATCCACCACCCAACCCCGAACATGAAGAAGGCACGTGATCCGCCAAGATCACGTGCCCCACGTTCCCGAACCCTAACGTCAACTCTCGTCCGAGTCAGCGCCCTCTTCCTCAACACCGATCATCCCGACGATCCGCTCCAGATCATCCACCGTGGCGAACTCGATCGTGATCTTGCCCTTGTTCCGCCCGATGTCGACCTTCACCCGAGTATCGAACCGGTCCGACAACCGGTCGGCCAGATCGTTGAGGGCCGGCGCGTGAACCTTCGCCCGCCGCGACGGCGCCGCCTTCTTCACCGGTCCATCGGCGATCGCCAGCGACACCAGTTCCTCGGTCGCGCGGACCGACAGTCCCTCGGCCACGATGCGCAACGCGAGCTGTTCCTGGGCCTCGCTGTCCTCCAGCCCGAGCAACGCCCGGGCGTGGCCGGCCGACAGCACCCCTGCCGCGACTCGGCGCTGCACCGGTGCCGGCAGATTCAACAGCCTTATGGTGTTCGATATCTGCGGCCGGCTCCGTCCGATCCGGCGAGCCAGCTCCTCGTGCGTGGCGCCGAACTCCTCGAGCAGCTGCTGGTAGGCGGCCGCCTCTTCAAGCGGGTTCAGGTTGGCCCGGTGGATGTTCTCCAGCAGGGCATCGCGCAACATCGCGTCGTCACGGGTGTCCCGGATGATCGCCGGGATGGTTTCCTTGCCGACGGCCTGGGCGGCACGCCAGCGGCGTTCACCCATGACGAGTTCGTAGCGGCCGCCGCCCACGTCGCGTACCACGATCGGCTGCAGGAAGCCGACCTCCTGGATGGAGGTCTTCAGCTCCTCGAGCGCCTCTTCATCGAAGACGTGCCGCGGCTGCTTCGCGTTCGGCTCGATCGCCGTGACCGGGAGCTCCGCGAAGCGGGCCCCGGGCACCGGAGCCAGGCCACCGGTGTCCTCGATCTCGGCTACGGGAGCCGGCGCAGGTTCCGTGGGCGCCGTGAACTGGGCCGGCGGAGCCGCCTCAACGTGGACCGGCGCCGGGGGAGGCTCCGCGACAACGGGCGGCGGAGGAGGTGGCTCCTCGGTCGTGGTGGTGCCGCCGGCCGCCGGCGGGGCCGTGGGAATCAGTGCGCCGAGGCCACGGCCCAGGCCGCCCCGTGGACGGTTCTTCATGCCGCGCCTCCCGTGTTGACCCCGCGCATCGCGATCTCCAGAGCGGCCTCGAAGTAGCTCGTGGCGCCCCGCGAACCCGGATCGTAGGTCATCACGGATTGGCCGTAGCTCGGAGCCTCCGACACCCGGACGTTGCGCGGAATCACAGCCTCGAGCACCTTGGAGCCGAAGTGGTTGCGCACATCCTGCTCGACCGCATCCGCCAGGCGCGTGCGGCGGTCGTACATGGTCAGCAGGATGGTGGAGACGTCGAGCGTCGGGTTGAGGTGCTGACGCACGAGGTTGATGTTGTTGATGAGCTGGTTCAGGCCCTCCAGCGCGTAGTACTCGCACTGGATGGGGATGAGGACCTCCTGCGCCGCGCAGAGCGCGTTGACCGTCAGCAGGCCGAGCGATGGCGGGCAGTCGATGAAGACGTAGTCGAACTTCTCGGGGTGCGCCGCGATCGCCCGCTGCAGCCGGGACTCGCGGGCCACCACCGAGACGAGTTCGATCTCCGCGCCGGCCAGGTCGATGGTCGCCGGCACGCAGTACAGGTTCGGGATGCCCTCGACCGGCTGGGCGACCTCCGCCAGCGGCACGTTGTCGATCAGGCAGTCATAGACGTCGGGCACGCCGGCATGGTGCGGCACGTTCAGGCCCGTCGACGCGTTCCCTTGGGGGTCGAGATCGACCACCAGGACGCGGTTGCCGTGCAGGGCGAGAGCCACCGCGAGGTTCACCGTCGTGGTGGTCTTGCCGACGCCACCCTTCTGGTTGGCGACGCAGAGCACCCGCGGATGGTCGGGGCGCGGCATGTGGATTTCGCCGCTCGGGTTGAGGATCTGCACAGCTCGCAACGCTTCCATGGCAAGGGGCGGATCGTCCTCATCCCGGTTCGGCGTTTCACGTGAAACATGCTCGTCTGCCGACGCGCCGTCGGCCGACGGCTGCGTCGCCACGGCGGCCGGTGCGGCCGGTGCGGCCGAGACCGGAGCCGACGGAGGTACGACGGCAGAGCCGGAAACAGGCGCAGACGAAGGCCCCGACCGTGGTGCCGGGGCCGGACGCCGGGGCTCGGCCGCGCCGACCTCCGGTTCCGCCACCGGGGAGCCGTACACCTGACCGCCGTTCCCTCCGCGTGGTTGCGGCACCCCTTGCTCCCCACTGTCGAAGCTCACACTCAAGCTTCCGCTTCGATCCGAGCCGGCGTGTGGATCGGTTTCACGTGAAACACGGTCCCAGCCTGGGGCGCCGTCGGGGCCCCTGCCATACTCATGCACCGTCTTGTCCCTGCCTGCTTGGATTGGGTCGGCACCGCGAGCGTGCGGTCCGGCAGGAGGCGGCGAGGCGCCTGGCGCTCCCACCGTCCGGTCCACACTATCGACGCGCGGCCAGCCTACGGCCGCCGGGCGAGCGTCGCCACGGTTGTCCGCCTGATGAGTTGATGTCAACAACCCGTCCGGCGCCTCGAAGACCATGAATCCGGGCACCAACCGCATTCTCACGCTGTCGGCCGCTGACCCAGCGCCAGTGGCGTCCCGTGCGGACCCGTCTATTACACCGTGTTCGGCCCCATCAGGTGGTCCCCCAAGAGACCTCAGATGGTCCGCCGAAGATCCCGGATAGCGACTCGAAGCCGGAAGATCCGCCGCCTTGCCAGCGGCAGGGGAGGGGCCGGCGGTCGATGGGTGGCCGGCCGGGCGCGAGTCAGCGCCCAGGCCCGCGGCCACCATGGTCGACGTATCGGCGGCGGCAGAGGTGCCTAGGGCCGGCCCGCGACCATGGGAGCCGTTCGGCGCCGATGCGCCGCCCGGCGGCGACCCTCCGTTCGACGGGGAGGTGGCACCAGTCGTACCGGCCTCGGAGCGCCCGGGATCCGGGCCTCGCTGGGGTCGTGGGAGTTTTCCCGTTCGTTTCCGCACGCCCCGCCTGGCCATCTATCCCCTCCGCGATCTCCTTTTCCCGGAGCCGCGTCCACCGGTGCTGCCGGCAGAGCGGCCCGGGTCGGCCGCCCGTCCGGACGGCCTCGGCCTTGGTGCCACGACAGCCCGTTCCCGCACGATCTCGACGACCGTGGTCGGCGGATCGATCAGCCCGGCTCCGCAGAGCCGGACGACCGGGTCGCCACCCCCGAGCCGGGTGATCGCCTCGTGGTGCTCCGCCACCTCCTCGGCGGCCGAGGCGCCCTTCAGCGCCAACAGCCGGCCGCCGACGGCGGCGAGGGGCAGGCACCAACCGGCGAGCCGGTCCAGGGGCGCGACCGCGCGTGCGGTGACGACGTCGGCGGCGGCGGGGGGCCCACCGGCGACGTCTTCCGCGCGACCCCGGACGACCGTGACGGTCGCCTCGAGGCCGAGAGCGGTCACCGCTTCGGACAGGAAAGCGGTTCGTCGTGCCAGCGGCTCGACCAGAGTGATGGTGAGATCCGGCCGGGCCACTGCCAGCACGATACCGGGCAAACCAGCACCAGACCCGACGTCCGTTACCGATGCACCTAACGGGATCATCTCGGACATAACGGCACAGTTGATCAGGTGTCTTTCCCAGACGCGGGGTGCTTCGCGCGGCCCGATCAGGCCGCGGACCACGCCGTCGGTGATGAGAAGCTCGGCGTAGCGCGTGGCCAAGCCGAGACGATCCCCGAAGGCCCGCTCAGCAGCCTCAGCGAAGGCCGACGGCACGACAGCGGAGCCGGCCGAGCCCGCCGAACCGGCCGAGCCCGCCGAGCCCGCCGAACCGGCTGAACCGGCCGACGAACCCACCGCGTCAGACGATCCGGCCAAGGAATCGGCCGAGCCCGCCGAGCCGGTCGAACCAGTCGAGCCGGCCGAACCGGCCGAAGCCCCGGAACCAGCCGACGACGACGCAGGGGAATCAGGAGAGGCAGCGGACGACAACGGCCCGGGCACGACAGCGCCCGGGCCGTTGTCACCCGCGCCGAAGCGTGGGTCTGTCATCTGCTCAGTCGGCCGGACGGACCACGATGCGGCGGCTGGGCTCGACGCCCTCGGACTCGCTCTGGACGCCGGAAATGGCGTTGACCACGTCGTGCACGCACTTGCGCTCGAAGGCCGACATCGGCTCCAGGCGTACGGCGTCGCCGTGCTCCTTGACCTTCTCGACCGCGTTGCGCGCGACCGCCGTCAGCTCCTTGCGGCGGGTGGCCCGGTAGCCGCCGATGTCCAGCAGCAGCCGGCTCGGCGAGCCCGTCGCTCGGAAGATCGCCAGGCGGGTGAGCTCCTGCAGGGCCTCGAGCGTCGCGCCGCGCTGACCCACGAGCGGCTGCAGCCGGCCGCCGACGACCTCGACCATCGGGCGTCCCGCGGACACGAGCTCGTCGATGTCGCCGTCGTAGTCGAGGATGTCGAGCAGCCCCTCCACGTAGTCGGCGGCGATCTCGCTCTGCCGGAACAGGTCGGAGTCCGAAGTGACGGTCTCCGACTTCTTGGTCTCCTCGGTACCGGCGGACTCCGCGGCAGTGGCGGGAGCGGTCTCCTCCTCGGTGGAGTGCTCGGCGCTGGGAGTGCTGGTGTCGGTCACGGTCTCATCTCCGTACTCACTCGGGCCGGACCTGCTCGGTCCGCTGTTTCCCACGTCGGCGCCACATCGGGTCGGCGCCGGCGCGAGGAGGTCTTTGTCGCCGCCCCGGCAGGGCCGCGCGCGGACCCGGGCGAGGCCCGGGCCGCGACTGCGTCATCCCTGTGGTTTGTTCGCCGGTCGCGCGCCCTTCTTCGGGTTCACCGGCTTGGCTCCGGGCTTCGGGGCCAGGGCCTTGGTGTCCACGACCGGGCTCGCCGGCTCCGGCTGGGCGGTCGGCTTGCGGCCGAACAGGCCACCGGTACGGCTGTTCTGCACCGGGTTCTGCGGGCCCTTCGCGCCGGCCTTCGCGCTGGTGGCGCCGTTCGGACGGGCCGACGTGGCGGCCGTCTTGCCGTTGGCCATCTGCGGCGGCGGGAACTTGCGGAGCACCCACTGCTGCTGGGCGAGGCTGAACAGGTTGTTCGTGACCCAGTAGATGACCACGCCGATGGGGAACAGCGAGCCGGAGACCAGCAGCGACAGCGGGATGCCGTACAGCATCAGGCGCTGGATCATCTTCTGCTGCGGGTCCTCGGCCCAGCCGGTCTTGAGGATCATCTGGCGGCTGGTGAGGTACGTCGTCGCCATCATGGTGAGCACCAGGATGCCGGCGATGATCTTGACCACCGTGCCGTTCGCCGCGCCGAGCCGGGCGAGGTCGGCGGCGGAGGAACCGAACTGGGCGGGCAGCGGCGCGGTGAACAGCGCCGAGTGGGTCGCCTCGCGGAACTGCTCGGCCGTCCAGCCGTACAGGGTGGGGTTGGCGTTGTCCGGGTTGAGCCGGCGCAGCACGTGGAACAGGCCCAGGAAGACGGGGATCTGCAGGAACATCGGGAGGCAGCCCATGAGCGGGTTGGCCTTCTCGACCTTGTACAGCTCCATCATTTCCTTCTGGAGCGTCTCCCGGTCGCCCTTGTGCTTCTCCTGCAGCTGCTTGACCTTGGGCTGCAGCGCCTGCATGGCGCGCTGGGACTTGATCTGCTTGACGAAGACGGGGAAGAGGATCACCCGCAGCGTCACGACCAGGAAGACGATCGACAGGATCCAGGACCAGTTGGTGCCCAGCACCCGGCCGTCGGAGACGCCGATGGCGTCCCAGAGGTCATGCCAGCGAAGAAGGATCCACGAGATGGCGATGTAGATCCAGTCGAGACTCAATTCATGCTCCAGTCACATCAGCAGGACGGTGACGGATCGGGTCAGGCACCGGATCGAACCCGCCAGGGTGGAAGGGGTGGCAGCGCAGGAGCCGCCAGATCGCCAGGGCGGTCCCTCGAAGAGCGCCGTGCACCGCGAGCGCCTCCTGGGCGTACGCGCTGCACGAGGGGTAGAACCGACAGCGGGCCGGCAGTGCCGGGCTCAGATAACGACGGTACGCGACGATGGCCGCCGTCAGCACCCGGGCAACCAGCCCGCGTGGCGCCGTCATCGCCGCCTCCGCGGTGACCGGGCGGCGGTCAGGGCCGCGTCGAGGTCGGCGCCCAGCGTCTCGTACGACGCCGAGGCCGAAGCCGGCAGCGCCCGAACGACCAGCAGGGTGCCGCCGGGGAGCTCGGCGAGCCGGGGCCGGACCAGGTGACGCAGGCGCCGCCGGACCTTGTTGCGGGTCACCGCGTTGCCCACGGCCTTGGACACGACAAAGCCGGCGCGCGCCGTGGAGGCTTGCGCCGGCTCATCGATAAGAAGGTGAACGACCACCGTGCTGCGCCCGGCCCTGCGCCCACCGCGAACGGCTGCGGCGAAGTCGGTGCTACGCCTCAGTCGCTGTGCCGCGGCCAGCACGACTACCTGGACATCCGGCCGGACGAGCGTCGGCTCAGGCCGACAGCTTGTCGCGGCCCTTGGCGCGGCGGGTGGAGAGGATGGCGCGGCCGGCACGGGTGCGCATGCGCAGCCGGAAACCGTGGGTCTTGGCGCGCCGGCGGTTGTTCGGCTGGTAGGTGCGCTTGCTCACGTCAGAACTCCGTCTTCATCGGGCGCCCACGTGACCACGGGCGTCCAGGGGGCATCAAAGCTGCAAGACGCCACTTTAGCAGAGCGCGGCGGAGCAACCGCCCGACCCTACGCAGCACCACCGGGGTGGTCAACCATCGCCGCGGCGGCGCGCCGGTGGATCACTTGCCCACGCTGGGCTTCGTCACGCACGCTGGTCCGTCTGCGCACGGAGTGAATCTTTTCGTGCCAGGTCTGCCCCGGGGTGGGTACCGGCGGTTGAACCGGGAGGCGCCGCGCTGTTAGCGTGCCCGTTTGCTGGTCTGCAGTGCTGACCGCGCCGAGTCGGCCAAAACCGGACGAGCCGGTAAATCGTTCGCCAGGTGAGCCTGTTTCTCCGCGCCGACACAGGCTCCGGGGAGTCCGCCGACCAACCGGCCGGGGAGCGACCGCCGACGAGTGCACAGGTTGTGGATAACCTGTGGACAGCCGGTGGCGCCGTACATGTTCAGCACGTTGGATGTGCTGGGTTGGGGGTAGCCGGTCCGTGGCCCGTTCGGGTGACGACTGGCAAGGGCGGCGGAAGCCGGACAAGGCCACCGGGGAACCGGTGGCGATGGGGGTGGCGCGGCGGTGGCCGATACGGTCGACCTTGGCGGGGTGTGGACCGCTGCGACGGACGAGCTGGCGGACGAGATCGCGTCCGCCCAGCAGCGTGCGTACCTGCGGCTCACCCGCCTGCGCGCCATAGTCGAGGACACCGCGCTGCTGTCCGTGCCCGACACCTACACCCGCGACGTGATCGAGTCGCGGCTGCGGCTGGCGATCACCGAGGCGCTGTCGCGCCGGCTCGGCCGGCCGATCCAGGTCGCCGTGACGGTTCGTCCGCCCGAGGACGGCACAGGCCGCCCGGGCACGGTCTACGGGAACCCACCGCCCGAACCGCCGACCCAGCCGCCCGCCCACTACGCGGACCAGCAGCAGCACTACGCCGACCAGCAGCAGCGTTACGCGGAGCAGCAGCAACAGCAACCGCCCGCGTACCCCGACCGCTATCCACAGCCCCCGTCCTTCGGTCACCAGGACGACTACGATCAGGGCTACGAGAAGTCGTACGAGCAGACCTACGAGTCGTCCGACGGCCCGACCGGCTCGGCCCAGGCGCCGTTCCCCCGGGCGGTCCCGTCGGCCCGTGAGTCCCGCGACGGTCAGGACGCCCTCTTCGCCGCGCCGCTGCCGATGCAGGTGCGACCCAGCGAGGGGCCGAAGACGGCCGCGGAGGAGCAGCAGGAACAGCAGGCTCAGACGCGTACCGAAACCGAGCCGCAGCGCCGCGAGGCTCCGCGGCAGATGCCGCACTTCGCGGACCCGCCGAACGAGTCGACCGGCCGCCGGATCGCCACGGACCCGGCCCAGCTGCGCGACAACCAGCGCCGCCCGGACGACCGCCCGCAGCTGCACGGCCAGGACCGCCGCGACGACACCCTGCAGATGCGGCACGGCGGCGACAACGGCCCGGGCCGCGCGCCGATGGACATGCGCGGTCAGGACCGCGACCGCCGGCCGGGCGGCAACGACGGCAACCGCCTGAACCCGAAGTACATGTTCGAGACGTTCGTCATCGGCTCGTCGAACAGGTTCGCCCACGCGGCGTCGGTCGCGGTCGCCGAATCCCCGGCGAAGGCCTACAACCCGCTGTTCATCTACGGCAGTTCCGGGCTGGGGAAAACGCATCTGCTGCACGCGATCGGCCACTACGCGACGACGCTGGGCCACGCCCGTTCGGTGCGCTACGTCTCCACCGAGGAATTCACCAACGACTTCATCAACTCCCTGCGCGACGACAAGACGCAGGCCTTCCAGCGGCGCTACCGCGACGTCGACATCCTGCTGATCGACGACATCCAGTTCCTGGAGAACCGCGAACGCACCCAGGAGGAGTTCTTCCACACGTTCAACACCCTGCACAACGCGAACAAGCAGATCGTGATCAGCTCCGACCGTTCCCCGCGCCAGCTGGCCACCCTCGAGGACCGGATGCGCACCCGCTTCGAATGGGGACTGCTGGCCGACATCCAGCCGCCGGACCTGGAAACCCGCATCGCGATCCTGCAGAAGAAGGCCGCCCAGGAACGCATGTACGCCCCGGACGACGTCCTCGAATTCATCGCGTCCCGCGTCTCGAACTCCATCCGCGAACTCGAGGGCGCCCTCATCCGCGTGACCGCATTCGCGAGCCTGACCAGATCGTCGGTCCAGCTGTCGCTGGCGGAGGAAGTCCTGCGCGACTTCATGCCCGACGGCGCCGGCCCGGAAATCACGGCCGACCAGATCATGGTGTCCACAGCGGACTACTTCGGCGTGAGCCTGGAGGACCTGCGCGGCCACTCCCGCTCCCGCGTCCTGGTCAACGCCCGCCAGGTGGCGATGTACCTGTGCCGCGAACTTACCGAACTCTCGCTACCGAGAATCGGCCAGGCCTTCGGCGGCCGCGACCACACCACGGTGATGCACGCCGACCGCAAAATCAGGCAACACATGGCGGAGCGCCGGTCGCTCTACAACCAGATCGCCGAGCTGACCAACCGCATCAAACAAAACACCTGATTTTGGGCTTGTCCTTTACCGGTACGGCGCACCCCCGCCCCAACCGCAACACCCCCTCAAGCCCCCACGCCCCCAGCACCGCGAAACTCCAGCCCGGCGGTCACCCGCCGGGCTGACCCGTCGGCGCAACTGCCTGACCTCACTGATCACCGCACGGTCCCAGGCCACTCGCCGGCTCGGCTTCCCATCCGATCGGCTTCCCACCCGACGGCTCGCCGCCGACCTCGGCTCTCTGCCCACACCCGGCCTTCTCCGCCCACGGGTCCAGGCACCGGTCCACAGGCCGTTTCGCCTGATTGCAGTTCGAGCCGCCCCGCGCCAAGCAGCTCCGAGACGGCGACCGAATCACCGCAGGATCACCGCCCCGAAGCGTCGACCTCGACTCGGCGCTACTGGCCACTCGCGATCTGTGATCGTCACGTATCCACCGGCTTGCCGGCGTAGTCGGTCTACCGGCTTGCAGGCGTAGTCGGCGCTCAAGCCATCGGGGCTCCCACACCCCGGGCACCTGGGCACCCGGCCATGGGCCACCGGCTACCCGCACCTGCACCTGCGCACCCCGCACCCCCTTTCCCGCACCGCGCCCACGCGCCCACGCCCCCGGCACCGCTACCCGTGTGCCGGTGCCGGTTCCGGCACTGCATCGCACCGCACCGCACCGCACCGCACCGCACCGCACCGCACCGCACCGCACCGCACCGCACCGCACCGCACCGCACCGCACC
>NZ_BOMQ01000040.1 GCF_016862275.1 Actinoplanes nipponensis
CACCGCACCGCACCGCACCGCACCGCACCGCACCGCACCGCACCGCACCGCACCGCACCGCACCGCACCGCACCGCACCGCACCGCACCGAGAGACTTCACCACCCGCCCTTACGGGAGGCCGCGCCCGACTCGATCAACCGCCACCCCGCCTGGCCACTCAAGCCGCATCGCACCGACGACCGGGCACCACGGACGGATGACAGAGCGGATCGACGCAGGACACCCGAGGAGCTCATCTCCGCCGCCGAGTAAAGATTCAAACCACCACCACGACTACTTCCACCAGCCCAAACCGGCGACGGTCGAGTCTCAACCGGCCCGAGCCGTGAGCGCTCGGCGCGGGTCAGCCCAGCCCGCTCGAGTCAGGCTCGGCGCAACTGATCTTGGTGCGGCCGAAGCGCTCTCGATGGTCATCGTGCCGCCGGGCGGATCCGGCCATCCCGGCGCAGCCCGGCTTGGCGCAGGCCGGCCCGGTGAGCTTGGCCCGGCCCGGCTCCGGCCCGGCTCGGCTCGGCCCCGCCCGGCTCGGCCCGGTGGAGATGAGCCCAGCCCAGCCCAGCCCAGCCCAGCCCAGCCCAGCCCAGCCCAGCCCAGCGATGATCTTGAACCCGTGTTAGACGACACGAGCGGCACCTCCAATCGCTCGACCCAGCTCAGCGCGGCGCGGGCAAGGCGCGGCGCGGGCAAGGCGCGGCGCGGGACGGCTCGACCCAGCTCAGCGCGGCGCGGGCAAGGCACGGCGCGGGACGGCTCGACCCAGCTCAGCGCGGCGCGGGCACGGCGCGGGACAGCACGGGCGCGGACGTGGTTCAGCGCGGGCCACGGCACGGCGATGATCGCGAGCCAAGCTTGCGTTCGACGACGAGCCGGCGCAGCCCATAGCCGCCGAGCCCGCCGCAGCACTGCCCGACACACCCAGGCCCGCCGCAGCCACATCCAAGGAGCCACCCCTAGCTGTAGCGCGCCGAAGGCCGACACAGCGGAAGCGACGCAGCGGGAGCGGACGCGGCCCGGGAGCCGACATGGCCGAGCTCACCTTCGTCTCCAGCCACACCCCGTGGGCGCAACCGCGTCGCGCACATCACCGCCGACGGCACGGTCACCGAGCACTCGGTGGGGGATGACGGCGATGTCCACAGGCTGGGGAGGGCTGGGAAGGGCCGAAGAAGAGGTCTTGGAGCGGCCCGATGAACAGCCGCCGAGACAAGTTATCCCCAACTCGTTCGTGTCAACGTCGGAACGGGACCGGATCGTGCCAACGTTATCCACAGCAATACACAGGCGTTCACAGGAAGTTATCCCCAGCGGTGGACAACCCTCGCCGCCGTCCCCCACAGATGTGGACGAGCCCTGTGGGAATCGATGTGGACAGACACGCACCGTCACCGCTGTCCCCACACCCTGTGGACGCGTGTGGATTTCCTGTTGAAGGTTCTGGGGACGACGAGCCGGTAGCGTTCCAGCGTTATCCCCAGCCCTGGGCACAAACCCGGTGGATAACCGGTGGACAGACGGTGGACAACGGTGGACAACCGCAGTCGGGTCGGCGACTGTGGACGCAGACCCGGGTTTATACCCTGGTTGCCCACATGTGAATCACCGGTGGATAACCCGCTGACCTGCGCAGACGGGAGTTCTCCACACTTTGCACAGGACCGATGAAGACGACTATGTCTTCTCCAGGGAAATCCAAAAAGCAATCATCAGCGTTGGGGAAGGTGTGGATGAGCCGCTTGGCGGTCCGAACCATCCCTGACTCACTGCACAGCACCGGGGTCGGACGCATGCTGCGCCGACCCGCGCCATAGAGTTCAGTGGGCGCCATCAGCACATCCGATGCTGATTCGCCGAGGAAGAGTGACGCGGAGGGCATGGCATGAAGTTCCGGGTGGAGCGAGACGCACTCGCCGACGCCGTGGCGTGGACGGCGAAGAGCCTGCCGAGCCGCCCGTCGGTGCCGGTGCTCGCCGGCGTCATGTTGCGGGTGACCGACGGCAGGTTGCACGTCTCGGGCTTCGACTACGAGGTCTCCAGTCAGGTGAGCGTGGAGGTGCAGGCCGACGCCGACGGCGCCGCCCTGGTCTCCGGCCGGCTGCTCGCCGAGATCACCAAGGCGCTGCCGAACAAGCCGGCGGACATCGCCGCGGTCGGCGCGCATCTCGAGCTGGTCTGCGGCAGCGCGCGCTTCACGCTGCCGACGATGCCGGTCGAGGACTACCCGACCCTGCCGGAGATGCCGTCCAGCGCGGGCACGGTCGACGCGCAGACGTTCGCGGCCGCCGTCCAGCAGGTCGCGATCGCGGCCGGCCGGGACGAGACGCTGCCGATGATGACCGGCGTGCGGATCGAGCTCAACGGCACGTCGATGGCGATGCTGGCCACCGACCGCTACCGGCTGGCGATGCGCGAGCTGCAGTGGAACCCCGACGACCCGGACATCAGCCTGAACGCGCTGGTGCCGGCGAAGACGCTGAACGACACCGCGAAGACGATGGGCCCGCTGGGCGGCGAGGTCACCCTGGCCCTGGCCCAGGGCAACGCCGGCGAGGGCATGATCGGCTTCGCCGGCGGCACCCGGCGTACGACCAGCCGGCTGCTCGACGGGGCCAACTACCCGCCGGTCCGCTCGCTGTTCCCGGCCAACCACAACGCCGAGGCCCGGGTCAGCGTCGCCGCGCTCGTCGAGGTCGTCCGCCGCGTTGCCCTGGTCGCCGAGCGCACCACCCCGGTGCTGCTCAGCTTCGGCGAGGACGGCCTGGTCGTCGAGGCCGGCGGCACCGAGGAGGCGCGGGCCAGCGAGGCGATGGAGGCCGCCTTCACCGGCGAGCCACTGACCATCGGCTTCAACCCGCAGTACCTCATCGACGGGCTGCAGAACCTCGGCGCCCAGAACGCCGTGCTCTCGTTCGTCGACGCGTTCAAGCCGGCTGTGATCTCCCCCGCGGCCGAAGACGGCGAAATCGTGCCGGGTTACCGCTATCTGATCATGCCGATCCGGGTAACACGCTGATACTGGGCTGAAGAGCCACTCATCTAGGGGGAACACCATGCAGCTCGGCCTTATCGGTCTCGGCCGGATGGGCGGCAACATGCGCGAGCGGATCCGCTCCGCCGGGCACGAAGTTGTCGGCTACGACCGTAATCCGGACATCTCCGACGTTGCCAGCATCGCCGAAATGGTCGAGAAGCTCGCCGCTCCGCGGGTGATCTGGACGATGGTGCCGGCCGGCCAGATCACCGAGAGCACGATCGATGAGCTGGGCGGGCTGCTGTCCGCCGGCGACATCATCATCGACGGCGGCAACTCCAAGTTCACCGACGACAAGCCGCGCGCCGACCGGCTGGCGCCCCAGGGCATCGGCTACATGGACTGCGGCGTCTCCGGCGGCATCTGGGGCAACCAGAACGGCTACGCGCTGATGGTCGGCGGCTCCGAGGAGAACGTGGCCACCGCTATGCCGATCTTCGAGGCGCTCAAGCCGGCCGGCCCGTACGGCTTCGTGCACGCCGGCCCGGTCGGCGCCGGCCACTACACCAAGATGGTCCACAACGGCATCGAGTACGGCATGATGCAGGCCCTGGCCGAGGGCTGGGAGCTGCTGGAGGCCTCGGAGTACGTGGACAACGTGCCCGGCGCGATCAAGAGCTGGCGCGAGGGCAGCGTCGTCAAGTCCTGGCTGCTCGACCTGCTCGACCGGGCCCTGGACGGCGACCCGGAGCTGGCCAAGCTCAAGGGCTACGCCGAGGACACCGGCGAGGGCCGCTGGACGGTCGACGAGGCGGTCCGGCTGGCCGTGCCGCTGCACGTCATCGCCGCCTCCCTGTTCACCCGCTTCGAATCGCGGCAGACAGACTCGCCCGCCATGAAGGCCGTCGCCGCGCTGCGCCAGCAGTTCGGTGGGCACGCCGTCGTCGGCTGAGCGCTCCCGGCGGCTTCGCCGCACGGCCAAAGGAGCTGAGCGCTCCCGGCGGCTTCGCCGCACGGCAAAAGGAGCTGAGCAGCCCAACGGCTTCGCCGCACTGCAAAGGAAAGCTGAGCAGCCCAGGCGGCTTCGCCGCACTGCAAAGGAAAGCTGAGCAGCCCAGGCGGCTTCGCCGCACTGCAAAGGAAATCAGTGAGATGTACGTGCGCCGGGTCGAGTTGACCGACTTCCGTTCGTACGAGCGGGTGGCGGTCGACTTCGATCCCGGCGTCGCCGTGCTCGTCGGCCAGAACGGCATGGGCAAGACCAACCTCATCGAGGCGCTCGGCTACGTGGCCACTCTGGACAGTCACCGGGTGGCCACCGACGCGCCGCTGGTCCGGGCCGGCGCGAGCTCCGGGGTGATCCGCTGCGAAATCGTCCACGATGGTCGCGAGCTGCTCGTCGAGCTGGAGATCGTGCCCGGCCGGGCGAACCGGGCCCGGCTGAACAGGTCACCGGTGCGCCGTTCCCGCGACGTGCTGGGCGCGCTGCGGATGGTGCTGTTCGCGCCGGAGGATCTGGAGCTGGTCCGCGGCGACCCGGCCGAGCGCCGGCGCTACCTCGATGACCTGCTGGTGGCCCGGCTGCCCCGGTTCGCCGGGGTGCGCGCCGACTACGACCGGGTCGTCAAGCAACGCAACGCGCTGCTGCGTACGGCGTACCTGACCCGCAAGGTCGGTGGGACCCGCGGGCAGGACCTCTCGACGCTCGCGGTCTGGGATCAGCACCTCGCCCACCACGGCGCCGAGCTGCTGGCCGGCCGGCTGGAGCTGGCGGCGGCCCTCGGGCCGCACCTGACCAAGGCGTACGACGCGGTGGCGGCCGGGCGCACCCGGGCCTCGATCGCGTACGCGTCGCGGCTCGGCGAGGCGCTGGCGCCGGACCGGCCGCAGCTGGAGCAGGCGCTGCTGGCCGCGCTGGAGGAGCGCCGGCAGAACGAGATCGAACGCGGCGTCACCCTGGTCGGCCCGCATCGCGACGATCTCGCGCTCACGCTGGGGGAGCTGCCCGCCAAGGGGTACGCGAGCCACGGCGAGTCCTGGTCGTTCGCGCTGGCGCTGCGGCTGGCGGCCTACGACCTGTTGCGCACCGACGGCATCGAGCCGGTGCTGGTGCTCGACGACGTCTTCGCCGAGCTGGACTCCGGCCGCCGCGAGCGGCTCGCGACGTTGGTGGCGGGCGCGACCCAGTTGCTCGTGACCTGCGCGGTGCCGGAGGATGTGCCGGCGACCCTGCAGGGGGCCCGCTACGACGTCGGACCAGGAACGGTGACCCGTGTCTGAGGGAACCCCGGAAAAGCCGTCAGCGGCGGCCAGGGCGGGCCGGCCGTCCGGCGCGGACGCCCGGCCGGCCCCGGGCGCGAAGGCCACCGGTTCCGGTAAAACGGCCGGAGGGGACAAGAACGGCGATTCCGGTACGGCCGGAGAAGCGTCGGCGGTGCCGGGGACCACTGTCGGGCCGGAGTTGGCTCGGGCCGTACTGGATGCCGCTCTGGCCCGCCGCCGGGCCGCACAGCAGGCGCCGCGCCGCCGTACCGAAAGTGGCGAGGGCAGTGGCCGCCGGCTGCGCGGGTATTCCGGACCGGGGCCGGATCCGCGGGATCCGCAGCTCTTCGGGGTGATGCTCGAGCGGATCATGAAGCAGCGGGGCTGGCAGAAGCCGGCCGCCGAGGCCAAGGTCTTCGGCGCCTGGGAGAAGGTCGTCGGCCCGGACGTCGCCCAGCACAGCCGCCCGGTGAAGCTCGACGCCGGCGTGCTGACCGTCGAGGCCGAGTCGACCGCGTGGGCGACCCAGCTCCGCCTGCTCGCCGCGAACCTGCTCAAGCGCATCGCCGCGGAGGTCGGCCACAACGTGGTCACCAAGCTCAACATCCACGGCCCGGCGGCGCCGTCCTGGAACAAGGGGCCGCGGCGGGTGCAGGGCCGCGGCCCGCGCGACACGTACGGCTGACCGGCGGGCGGCTCAGTAGTCGGCGAAGACCGCGAAGCCCCGCTCCGCGCAGCGGCGGTAGAAGCCCGACAGCACCGCCAGCTCCGTACGGGCGAAGCTCCAGTGCGGCGCGTTGCCCGCGTCGTCGCGCAACGCCGCCAGCCGGTGGTCCAGCCAGCGCAGCTGCTGCTCGGCGAGGCGCCCGCCGGCCACGGCCGCGCGCATCACGTTCGCCACGCTGTCGAAGGTGACCAGGTCGCCGTACGGCTGGTGGCCCTCGACGAAGCGTTCCAGCCCGCCGGCGATCCAGGCGCAGCCGTCCGGGTCGATGACCGGGTCCTCGTCCTCGGCGGCCGCGTCGGTGGCGTAAAGGACGCCCTCCAGCCCGAGCAGCAGGTCGACGAGCTCCGTGTAGGCGGTTGCCCGTACCGTGCCGGTCTTGGCGATGTGCAGCGCGAGCGCCCCGGTGGGCGCGGCGATGTCCGGCGCGTCCGCGACGGCGCCGAAGTCGACGAACTCGGCGGGGGCGACCGGGTCGTAGAACCGGTTGGTCCGCGGCCAGTGCACGGCGACGTTGTCCAGCCCCTTGTCCAGCGCCATGGGGGCCCACCTCTCCTCGAACTGCCGGGCTGCGGGAACCCGTCCGGCCGTGTACCGGCCCGCGCGGGCGAGGTTACGACACCGTCGCCTGCTGTCGTGAGGCAGTGTCGCAGCGCGTGGCCCTACCCGCCGGGAGGCGCGCCCCGGCCCCCGGGCGTCGAAAGGTTCGCCGTTGCGGGGGGCCCGCATTCCGTGTAGGGGGACTCGTGGGAGTGGCCCTCAGTCGCGCTACGGCAATCTGAGGTACCCGGACGAGGGTGCCGGACCCTCTACAAGTCGCTCCGACGGAGTAGAATCGACGGAGACCGGGAAAGTCCGCGCCGTGACGGCACTCCGTCACGCTACGCGATTTTTCCAGCCGATCACGATCCGCGGGTGACCGCGGCGACCGGCGCGCTCGGCTCCACCGGTGGTCCGCCTTCTTCCCGCGGCTCGTCGCCGGTGGTGTGCCCTGCCCGCCGATCGTCGCCGGCTGCCCGCCAACCCCGTGACCGGCCCGCCACGCGCGGGCCGGCGCGAGAAAGTGGCCGAGGGTGGCAGAGAACACGCAGGAATACGGTGCCGGTTCCATCACCGTGCTCGAAGGTCTCGAGGCGGTCCGCAAGCGCCCCGGTATGTACATCGGTTCCACGGGCGAGCGGGGCCTGCACCACCTGGTCTGGGAGGTCGTGGACAACGCCGTCGACGAGGCGCTCGCGGGCTACTGCGACACCATCGACGTCGTGCTGATGGCCGACGGCGGTGTCTCCGTCACCGACAACGGCCGCGGCTTCCCGGTCGACCTGCACCCCAAGCTGAAGAAGCCGGGCGTCGAGGTCGCGCTGACCGTCCTGCACGCGGGCGGCAAGTTCGACGGCAAGGCGTACGCGGTCTCCGGCGGCCTGCACGGCGTCGGCGTCTCGGTCGTCAACGCGCTCTCCACCAAGATGTTCGTGGAGATCCACAAGTCGGGCAACGTCTACCGCCAGCACTACACCGCCTCCAAGCCCGGCCCGCTGGAGAAGGGCGAGCCCACCTCGCGCACCGGCTCGATGGTGCAGTTCTGGCCCGACCCGACGATCTTCGAGACCATCGAGTTCGACTGGCAGACGATCTACCGGCGGATCCAGGAGTACGCCTTCCTCAACAAGGCCCTGACGATCAACCTGGTCGACCAGCGCCCGGAGCACTTCGACGAGGACGGCAAGCCCCGCGAGGTCACCTTCATGTACGAGAACGGCATCGCCGACTTCGTGCGCCACCTCAACCAGACCAAGACGCCGATCCACAAGTCGGTGATCGAGTTCGAGGCCGAGGCGAACGACGAGGGCATGGCCCTCGAGATCGCGATGCAGTGGAACGAGTCGTACGGCGAGTCGGTGTACACCTTCGCCAACACGATCAACACCCACGAGGGCGGCACCCACGAGGAGGGCTTCCGGGCCGCGCTGACGAGCATCGTCAACCGGTACGGCGCGGAGAAGAAGTTCCTCAAGAGCGACGAGAAGCTCTCCGGCGAGGACATCCGCGAGGGCCTGGCCGCGATCATCTCGGTGAAGCTGGCCAACCCGCAGTTCGAGGGCCAGACCAAGACCAAGCTCGGCAACACGGACATGAAGGGCTTCGTCCAGAAGGTCGCCAACGAGCAGATCGCCGACTGGTTCGACCGCAACCCGGCCGACGCCAAGCAGATCATCACCAAGGCCTCCCAGGCGGCCCGGGCCCGGATCGCCGCCCAGCAGGCCCGCAAGCTGGCCCGGCGCAAGTCGCTGCTGGAGTCCGGCTCGATGCCGGGCAAGCTGGCCGACTGCCAGTCGACCGACCCGCGGGTGTCCGAGCTTTTCATCGTCGAGGGCGACTCGGCCGGCGGCTCGGCCAAGCAGGGCCGCGACAGCCAGATCCAGGCGATCCTGCCGATCCGCGGCAAGATCCTCAACGTGGAGAAGGCCCGGATCGACCGGGTGCTGAAGAACAACGAGGTCCAGTCGCTGATCACGGCCCTGGGCACCGGCATCCACGAGGAGTTCGACGTCGCCAAGCTGCGCTACCACAAGGTGGTGCTGATGGCGGACGCCGACGTCGACGGCCAGCACATCCAGACGCTGCTGCTCACCCTGCTGTTCCGCTTCATGCGGCCGCTGGTCGAGCTGGGCCACGTCTACCTGGCCGCCCCGCCGCTCTACAAGATCAAGTGGAACAAGCGCGGCGACGACGCCCAGTACGCCTACTCCGACCGGGAGCGGGACGGCCTGATCGAGCTGCGCCAGCAGAAGAAGCCGAATGCCAAGCCCGACGACATCCAGCGGTTCAAGGGTCTCGGCGAGATGAACTTCCGCGAGCTGTGGGACACGACGATGGACCCGGCGGCGCGCACCCTGCGCCAGGTCACCCTCGACGACGCCGCCACCGCGGACGAGCTGTTCAGCGTCCTGATGGGCGAGGACGTCGAGGCGCGGCGCTCGTTCATCCAGCGCAACGCCAAGGACGTGCGGTTCCTCGATATCTGAGCAGGGGTGAGCGGCGTCACCACACGCCGCTCACCTCGGGTTATGCACAGCGAATCACGGCTTTCCACAACGTTATCCACAGCGAAATGCGTAGCTCGACGCCCTTTGTCGGGTTTGACTGTTAGTAAGGGTTAACTGTGACGGATACTCCCGAGACCCCCGCCGAGGAACCGCAGGACGTACCCGCCGGCGGCGGCGTGGGCCAGCGTGTCGAGCCGGTCGGCCTCGAGGTCGAGATGCAGCGCTCGTACCTCGACTACGCGATGAGCGTCATCGTCGGGCGCGCGCTGCCCGACGTGCGGGACGGCCTCAAGCCGGTGCACCGCAAGATCCTCTACGCGATGTACGACGCCGGCTTCCGCCCCGACCGCGGCTACGTCAAGTGCGCCCGCGTCGTCGGCGACGTCATGGGTAACTACCACCCGCACGGTGACTCCTCGATCTACGACGCCCTGGTCCGGATGGGCCAGCCGTGGTCGCTGCGCTACCCGCTGATCGACGGCAACGGCAACTTCGGCTCGCCGGGCAACGACCCGCCGGCCGCCATGCGGTACACCGAGTCGAAGCTGTCGCCGCTGGCCATGGAGATGCTGCGGGACATCGACGAGGACACCGTCGACATGCAGGACAACTACGACGGCCGGGCCAAGGAGCCCACGATCCTGCCCGCGCGGTTCCCGAACCTGCTGGTCAACGGCTCCGAGGGCATCGCGGTGGGCATGGCCACCAAGATCCCGCCGCACAACCTGCGCGAGATCGCCGCCGCCGTGCAGTGGTACCTGGACAACCCGGAGGCGGACGAGGCCACCACGCTCGAGGCGATCCTCGGGATCGTCAAGGGACCCGACTTCCCCACCCGGGGCCTGATCGTCGGTCAGCAGGCGATCCAGGACGCCTACCGCACCGGCCGCGGCTCGATCCGGATGCGCGCGGTGGTCGAGGTCGAGGAGGACGCCCGGGGCCGGCCGTGCCTGGTGGTGACCGAGCTGCCGTACCAGGTGAACCCCGACAACCTGGCCGAGCGGGTCGCCGAGCTGGTCAAGGAGGGCAAGCTCACCGGCATCGCCGACATCCGGGACGAGTCGTCCGGGCGTACCGGAATGCGGTTGATCCTGGTTCTCAAGCGCGACGCGGTCGCCAAGGTCGTGCTGAACAACCTCTACAAGCACACCCAGCTGCAGGAGACCTTCGGCGCCAACATGCTGGCGCTGGTCGACGGGGTGCCGCGCACGCTCAACCTGGCGCAGTTCATCCGCCACTACGTCGACCACCAGATCGACGTCATCCGCCGGCGCACGGCCTACCGCCTGCGCAAGGCCGAGGAGCGCGCGCACATCCTGCGCGGCCTGGTCAAGGCCCTGGACATGCTCGACGAGGTGATCGCCCTGATCCGGCGCTCACCCACGGTCGAGGACTCCCGCCAGGGTCTGATGCAGCTGCTCGACGTCGACGAGATCCAGGCCACCGCGATCCTGGACATGCAGCTGCGGCGCCTGGCGGCGCTGGAGCGGCAGAAGATCATCGACGAGCTCGCGCGCATCGAGATCGAGATCGCCGACCTCAAGGACATCCTGGCCAAGCCGGAGCGGCAGCGGGCGATCGTCTCCGACGAACTGGCCGAGATCGTGGCCCGCTTCGGCGACGACCGCAAGACCCAGATCATCCCGTTCGACGGCGAGGTCTCGATGGAGGACCTCATCGCCCGCGAGGACGTTGTGGTGACCATCACACGAACTGGTTACGCCAAGCGGACGAAGGTGGACCTCTACCGGTCCCAGAAGCGCGGCGGCAAGGGCGTGAGCGGCGCATCCTTGCGCCAGGACGACATCGTCAGCCACTTCTTCGTGATCTCCACGCACTCGTGGATCCTGTTCTTCACCAACAAGGGCCGGGTGTACCGCGCGAAGGCCTACGAGCTGCCCGAGGCGAACCGGGTGGCCAAGGGCCAGCACGTCGCCAACCTGCTGGCCTTCCTCCCGGACGAGCACATCGCCCAGGTCATCCAGATCCCGGACTACCAGGTCGAGCCCTACCTTGTGCTCGCCACCAAGAATGGCCTCGTGAAGAAGACCCGGCTGGAGGAATTTGACTCCAACCGCAGCGGTGGCATCATCGCCATCAACCTGCGGGAGGATGACGAATTGGTGGGCGCCACGCTGGCCGCGCCGGAGAACGACCTGCTCCTGGTCTCGAAGAAGGCTCAGGCCATCCGGTTCAACGCGACCGACGAGGCGCTGCGGCCGATGGGGCGGGCGACCTCGGGCGTGATCGGCATGCGCTTCAGCGAGGCGGACGAGCTGCTCGCGATGGAGGTGGTTCGTGAGGGCATGGACGTTTTGGTCGCGACCAACGGCGGGTATGCGAAGCGGACGCCGATCGAGGAGTATCCGGTGCAGGGCCGGGGCGGCAAGGGTGTGCTGACGGCCAAGATCACGGAGCGTCGTGGCGGGCTCGTCGGAGCGCTCGTGATCGACCCGGAGGATGAACTATTTGCCATCACCAGCAATGGTGGTGTCATCCGGACTCCCGTGAAGCCTGTACGGCGCACGCGGGATCGGAACACAATGGGGGTCAAGCTGATGGACCTCCCAGAAGGTGTAACCATCGTGGCGCTTGCTCGCAATGCCGACGAGCCTGACGAACAGGACTAGTTGATGCCGGAGACACAGGCGAAGTCGGGGGGCCCGGGATCCTCGGCATCTCCGGTCGACGCGGAGCCGAAGAAGGACGGCGCCGCACCGACCGGACGCGAGGGAGCCGGCCGCGCGGCGGTACCCGCCGATGCCCCGTCCCAGCCGAAGTTCACCCGTGCGCCGGGCATGGCGCCGCCGCCGGGTGAGCCGCCAGCCGACGGTGACGGTCAGGCCGAGCAGAAGCGACCAGCCGGCCCAGCGGGCCCCGCGGTCGCCAAGGGCTCCGCCACGGTGCCGATCGTCACCAAGGGCAAGTCCGGCGGATCCGCTGCGGTGCCGCAGGGCGCCGCGGCCGGGCGCACCGGGGTTCAGCCCCCGGCCAAGCCCGCCACGGCCCCGCAGCGTCCCGCTGAGGCCGCCAAGCGCCCGGCCGGCAACGCCGCCGCCAGCGGCTCGGCCGCCGTCGGTGCCGCCCGCGTCTCCGAGGCCGTCCGGTCGGCGCGCTCGACGGTGACGTCGGCCGCGGCGCGCGGCCCGCGCCGGGCCCGGCTGAACCTCAAGCGGATCGACCCGTGGTCCGTCATGAAGTTCGCCTTCGCGGTCTCGGTGGTCCTGTTCATCGTCGTGGTCGTGGCCACGTCGGTGCTCTACCTCTCGCTCGACGCCATGGGCGTCTGGCAGGAGGTCAACACCAGCCTGCAGAGCCTGGTGAGCGCCAGCGGCGGCACCGAGGCGGCGCCCACCGCCGGCTTCCGCATCACCGCCTGGGGCGTCATCGGCACGTCGATGCTGATCGGCGCGGTCAACGTGGTGCTCTTCACCGCGCTGGCCACGCTGGGGGCGTTCATCTACAACGTCTGCGCCGACCTGGTCGGCGGCATCGAGCTGACGCTGGCCGAGCGCGACTGATCCACCCGCATCGTGGTTGCGGCCGCCGTGTCCGGCACGGCGGCCGCCCCCAATTTGGGGGACCGCGAGGGGGTACGGTAATCTTCGTGTCGCTGTCACGGGGCTATAGCTCAGTCGGTTAGAGCGCAGAGCTGATAACTCTGAGGTCGCTGGTTCGATTCCAGCTAGCCCCACCACGCACCACCTCCCGCCGCGGATGTAAGGGGACCCAGCCATGCTGAAGAAGCTCCTGATCGTTGTCGGCGTCGTCGGCGCTGCCGCCCTGGTCGTCAAGAGGGTCAAGGCGTCCAGCGACGAGCGCGCCCTGTGGCACGAGGCCACGACCGCGCCCGACCTGCGCTGAAGCGCCGCGCACCGGGGGCCCTAGCTCAACTGGCAGAGCACCGCCTTTGCAAGGCGGGGGTTAGGGGTTCAAGTCCCCTGGGCTCCACTTTCTCTCGCCGCCTCTGATCAGGGCCGACGTGGCTGCAAGATCATCTGGAACACGTCACTGTGAGCCCGGCTCGTCGCGCCGGCTCCAATCCTCACCAGGGCGCGGGCCTCTGCTTCCTCGGGCACCCACTTCGGCGTCCGGCCGGCTCCCTGCTGCGCAGACGGGATGGCATGACGACGGGTGAGGGCAAAACTCCCTCACCATGACTGAGCCGTTCGTCTTGGGCGACGCCGATGCTGCGTGAGGGGTCGTCCACCCGCCGCAGGTTGACGGTGTGTCCGCCGATCTTGTGACGACGTTGGCCGGCTTCGGAGGTGACGTGGCTCGCGGCTCCATTCCGCGAGCGAAGAAATATCCACAATGGATAGGGCCATATCACCGGTGGGCGAAGACGAAACCGCCCTCGACGTTCGGGGCGGGGTGATGGGTCATCTCCGCCTCGACGGTGAAGCGGGCGTCGTTCAGCCAGGCCGCCACCCGGGCCGGCGAGCGGCGATGGACGTACACCCGCATCGGGTGGCCGCCGTACCCCTCGGTCTTGAGCCGGGCGCCCTCGCCCGCGTGGAAGCCCAGCAGCAGGACCCCGCCGGGCCGCAGCACCCGGGAGAACTCGGCGAGGACCGTGGGCACTTCGTCGTCGGGCACGTGGATCAGGGAGAACCAGGCGAGCATGCCGGTCACGGAAGCGTCGGCCAGCTCGAGACCGGTCATCGAGCCGACCTCGAACCGGAGGCCCGGATGGTCCTGCCTTGCCACGTCGATCATCGCGGGCGACAGGTCGATGCCGAACGCGTCGAGGCCGAGGCCGTGCAGGTGGGCGGTGATCCGGCCCGGCCCGCAGCCGATGTCGGCGACCGGTCCGTTGCCGCGGGCGCGGACCAGCTCGGCGAAGAGGGCCAGGATGCCCCGCTGGAAGGGCTCGCCGGCGAGGGCCTCGCGGAGCATTCCGGCGTAGCTGACGGCCACTGTGTCGTAGGAGGCCCGAGTATCGTCGAGCCAGCCGGCCGTGTTCATGCGACACACGATAGTCCCGCCCGAGCGGGCGGCGGCCTCCGACGTGAAAGAGTCAAGAACCGTTCGGTTGTTGCAATGCGGCGGCGCTCCCGTCAATATCCACGTGTGACGATGCGCACACGAGAGTGGTTGACGACCGGCGAGGCGGCGGTGCTGCTGCGTTCGTCGCGGGCGCACGTGGCCGATCTCTGCCTGCGGGGACTGCTGCCGTACGTGACCATCGGCTCGCAGCGGCGCATGCGCCGCTGCGACGTGGAAGCCCTGATCACACCGCGGATGGACCGGGAGCAGCTGGAGACGCTGTGGCTGCACCGGGCCGTGGCCGGCCGGATAGTCCGGGACCCGGGGGCGGTGCTGGCCGCGGCGGCGATCAACCTGCGCCGGCTGCGGCGGATGCACCCCGAGGGCCGCCGGTGGGAGTGGCTGGACCGGTGGGACGCCGTGCTGGAGCAGGGCGTGGAGGCCGTGCTGGAGGCGCTCACCTCGTCGGCCGCGTACGCCGTCGAGTTGCGCAAGACCTCGCCGTTCGCCGGGATCCTGCCGGAGGGCGAACGGCAGGCGGTGGTGGCGGCCTTCGCCGAGAGGTGGCGCGAGCACGCCCGGGCGATGCCGCCGGACAAGTTCGAACGGGTGCTGCGCAGCGTGTGAGTGACTCGTGCGTCACAGCCGTCTGTCGGCTGCCCGGCGCCGGGCGGATAGTCAGCTCAACCACGTTCCTGCGGGAGGTCCCGGGAGGTCGGATGACTTCTTCCACTGCCACTCAGCTCCGTGAACTGCTGGAAAACCTGCTGCAAGCCCCACTGCCGGTGCGCCTGCGCGCCTGGGACGGCTCCGAGACCGGCCCCACCGGGACACCCGTCCTCATCGTCCGGAACCGGCGGGCCGTCCGCCGGCTCGTCTGGCGCCCCGACGAACTCGGTCTGGCCCGCGCGTACGTCTCGGGCGACCTCGATGTGGAGGGTGACCTCTTCGCGGCGCTCGACCGGCTCGCCACCCTGATCTTCCGGGGCGCCGACGCGCACGGACTGCCCAAGCGCGCCGTCGCCGCGGAGCTCATGCGCCTCGGCCTGCTCGGCCCGCACCCCAAGCCGCCGCCGGAGGAGATCACCATGCGCGGCTCGCGGCACAGCCGGGGCCGCGACCGCCGCGCGATCAGCCACCACTACGACGTCGGCAACGACTTCTACCGCCTCGTGCTCGGCGAGAGCATGGTCTACTCCTGCGCGTACTGGACCGGCACGGACGCCGGCTACCGGCTGGCCGACGCGCAGCGCGACAAGCTCGACCTGATCTGCCGCAAGCTCGGGCTCGAGCCGGGCCTGCGGCTGCTGGACGTGGGCTGCGGCTGGGGGAGCCTGGCCCTGCACGCGGCCCGCGCGTACGGCGTCGACGTCGTCGGCATCACGCTGTCGGCGGAACAGGCCGACCACGCCCGCAAGCAGGTGGCCGAGGCCGGGCTGGCCGCGCACGTGGAGATCCGGATCCAGGACTACCGCGACCTCGACGACGGCCCGTTCGACGCGATCGCCAGCATCGGCATGGCCGAGCACGTCGGCGCCGGGCACTACGCCGCGTACGCCGCCACTCTGTTCCGGCAGCTCAAAGCGGGTGGGCGGTTGCTGAACCACCAGATTGCCAAGCTGCGCCAGCCGCCGCCTGGCGAGCGCAAGCGGCGTTCCTTCATCGACGCCTACGTGTTCCCGGACGGCGAGCTGGCGCCGCTCGCGACCACGGTGTCGCTGCTGGAGGAGGCCGGTTTCGAGGTGCGGGACGTGCAGGCGCTGCGCGAGCACTACGCACGCACCCTGCGGGCCTGGGTCGGCAACCTGGAGGCGGCGTGGTCGACCGCCGTGGGGCTGGCCGGGCCGGGCCGGGCGCGGGTGTGGCGGTTGTACCTGGCGGCGTCGGCTCTGTCGTTCGAGCGGGGGCGGATCGGGGTCAATCAGGTGTTGTGCGTCCGGGCCCGCCACGACGGCTCCTCCGGCCTGGCCGCGACCAGAAAGGACTGGGAGCCGTGCGGGATACACCCGGCTGTCGGTTCCCCGTGACCATACGGCCACGGTCCGGCGGTTAGCCTTCACTCGTGAGTGGACGGAAACGCGCTGCGGCCATCATCGTGCGGGACGGCCGGGTCCTGATGGTGCACGAACGCAGCCTGCGCGACGGCAACCGCGAGTGGTGGACGCTGCCCGGCGGCGGCATCGACCCGGGGGAGACGGCCGAGGACGCGGTACGCCGCGAGGTGCTCGAAGAGGTCGGCCTGGTGGTCAAGGAGGCCCGGTATCTGCTGGACCTGCCCTACCCGTCGGGAATGACGTCGGTGTTCGCGGTGACCGTGGGCGACGGCGAGCCGGAACTGGGCGCGCACGTCGGCGGTCCCCTGCCGGTCGGGCTGGACTGGGTGCCGCTGCCCGCGGTACGCCCGGACGGCCCCGGCCTGCCGATCCCGCCGATGATTGTCGCCCTGCCGGTGGAGTGAGTCAGCCGGCGGGGCCGGAGGTCACCTCGGCGGCCGGGGCGGAGATGGCCCGGCGACGCTCCCGGACGAAGGACGCGCAGCTCAGCCCGTACCCCAAGGTCAAAAGCGCGCCCACCGCCCGGACCGGGACCGGCACGACGGGCAGGACCGCCATGGTCAGAGCGCCCGCCGCCCAGCCGGCCAGCAGCACGGTGTTGATGCTGTCCTGGGCGGCCCAGCCGCCGCCGCGGCGGCCGGCCTGCCGCCTGATCTCGGTCAGCAGCGCGTGGCCCAGCCCGAGAGCGAGCAGGCCCAGCAGCAAGGTGGCGAAGACGGAATGGGCGCCCCCGGCAACCGCGGCCACGGCCGTGCCGCCGGCCAGCAGCGCGAGACCGCTGACGGTCCCGACCCGCGCGGCGCGTCTCTCCTCCACATCCACTGACAGTCGGCAGGATCGCCCCGGGCCTGAGGAGCGGGGTGACTTCACTGGTTAGCGGGCGCCGCTTCGGGGGACGATGACGGACGTGATCGGATCCCTGAAGCTCGAACCCGCGGTGTCCCGGCTCGACCTGCTGGCGGCCCCGGTCGCGGCGGCCCTGGAGGTGTGGCCCGCCGAAGCGCCCATCGACGGCGACCAGGTGCTGGTCGCGCCGATCGACGCCGGCCTGGCCGACACGGCCGCCTTCTGCGAAGCCTACGGCGTGACCCTGGCGGAATCGGCCAACTGCGTGATCGTGGCGGGCCGCCGCGGCGAGGTGACCCGCTACGCGGCCTGCGTGATCCTGGCGACCACCCGCGCCGACGTGAACGGGATCGTGCGCCGCCACCTGGACGTGCGCAAGGCGAGCTTCGCGCCGATGGACGAGGCCGTGCGGCTCACCGGGATGGAATACGGGGGGATCACGCCGATCGGGCTGCCGCAGTCGTGGCCGGTGCTGGTCGATGCGCGGGTGGTGGCGACGCCGCACGTGATCATCGGGTCGGGGGTGCGGCAGAGCAAGATCGCTATTGCGGGGCCGGCGTTGGGGGCCCTGCCCGGGGCCGAGGTCATCGACGGGTTGGCGCGGGAGGGGTGATTTTCTTTATCCGGTACGGGGACGGGTGAACCCCAACCGCAACACCGGGGTTTTGTACCCGCAGCTTTGAGCGTTGCGGTGGTCCGGGCCGGCGGTCATCCGCCGGGCTGACCCGTCGGGGTGGTGGCTCGCGCCGGGTTCGTTTTGCTGAGATCAGCGGGGCGGCGGGGCGGGCCGGTCGGGGCGGGGATGGGCGTTCGGCTGGTCGTCGCGTGGCTGCCGGCATCGAGCTCAGTCGCTTCGGCGGTCTCCCAACCGGGTGTGCGATGCGGTCGTGCGGAGGGATTCTTTGCTGGTCAGCGTCGGGATTGCTCCAGTATGGGGTGGCTTGCGAGCGAGGGTGGCTTGTGAGCAAGGGTGGCTTGCGCGCGCGTGGTGGCTTGTCCAGGTGGTGGCTTGAGTCCGGTCGTGGCTTGAGTCCGGTGGTGGCTTGAGTTCAGGGGGTCTGGCAAGCCCGGGCAGCCGCCGGCGACGACCCAGCTGGGCGCATCGAGTGAATCCGTCGGCATTCGCGCGGCACTGGCGGCTGTCTGCGGGGCTCCGCTGCACCCTGGGACGCAGGTTTTGCGTCCGCAACGCCTCGGGCGTCAGCGCCTGCTAACGGCTGAGCGGCCGTCACTCATCCGCGCGCCGGCTTAATCGCCGAACCTCTGAATGCGGCGGTGGGCGCCCGTTGCGTCAGTGGTGGTGTTCCACTCCGGCCGAAGCACCAGGACCGACCTCACCCGGGCTCTGGGACCGGTGGCAGATCCTTCGCTCGGTTGGCCGAGCCGGCAGCATCCATGACCGTGCCTTGACCGAGGCGCTGCTTCGCCGGGATGAAGCACGACTGCGTCGCAGCGGCCGGATCTGACCTGCGCGACCGAGACAAGCCGCGGCGTATTGCGGTAGGTCGCCTTCTGCAACCGCCACCCCACGCACGCTGTCTTCGACCGCGGCGACCGGCACGCTGTCCTTGACCGCGGCGACCGGCACGCCGTCCTCGATCACGCCGTCCTTGACCACGGCTACCAGTCATCCGCCTCGACTACCGTCACCGGCCCTCCGGCCCTCCGGCCCTGACCCCCGCGATCGCGCCGAGGGCACGGACTGGTCCCCGTCCATCTCCCTCACACTGCCGATCCCTGCACGAGTCGGTGTCCAAGCATGCGGTTGGAGCTGGTGGGGTGCGGTGGTCGGTGGGTCGTCGGTGTCGGGGTTCGGGGGTTCGCGTTGGGCAGAAGCGGATCGCGGACGCTCGCGTGGGCACCCGTCCGGATCGCCCCCGGCCCCGGTTACCCGCCCGGCGCGGCGGTCGGCGTGGGCGGCAATTCGGTGGACGGGGGAGCTCGGCGGTGGTGGGGTCGGGGCGTGACGGAGATTCGGCTTGCCCGGCCCTCGGACCTCATCGCCATTCAGCGGATCGAGTTCGCTGCCGGTGAGCTCTTCCGGGATGTCGGGATGCCCGAGATCGCCGACCATCCCGAGCCCACGATCGCCGCCCTGACCGAGTACCAGCGCGCCGGCCGTTGCTGGGTGGCGGTTGACGGCGACGATCGGCCCCTCGGGTTCATCCTGGTCGACCTCGTCGACGGTCGGGCCCACATCGAGCAGGTCAGCATCCTGCCCGACCACGCGCACCGGCGGATCGGCCGGGACCTCATCGATCACGTGACGAGCTGGGCCGCCGGTCGCGGGTTGGGTGCGCTCAGTTTGACGACGTTCCGGAGTGTGCCGTGGAACGCGCCCTACTACGAGCGGCTCGGCTTCTCCGTGTTGCCTTCCGCGGTCCACGGGCCCGAGCTGGCGGCGTTGCTGGTCGAGGAGGCCGCGCACGGGCTCGACCCCGAACACCGGGTCGCCATGGTGCGCCCCATTCACCAGCTTCGATGATGTTTCACGTGGAACGTCATCGAGTGGCGTCGACGGCCTCGCGCCGGGCGATCTCCTCCAGGGCCGAGCGGAGGGCCGCCGGCTCCTGGGCGCCCTGGACCACGTACCGGCGGTCGACGACGAAGGTCGGCACGCTGGTGATGCCGAGCTCCCGGGCCTCGGCCAGGTCGGCGTTGACCGCGTCCGTGCCGGCCGGGCCGGCCAGGTAGGCCAGCGCCGCCCGCTCGTCGAGCCCGATCTCGCCGGCCAGCCGGGCCAACTGCGCGTGCGAGCCCAGGTCGGCGCCGTCGGCGAAGTGGGCCCGCTGCAGCGTCTCGATCATGGTGAGTTGCAGCTCCTGGGCCGCGGCCCAGGCGACGAGCCGGTGCGCGTCGAACGTGTTGGCCGCGACCGCGCGGTTGTACTCCAGCGGCAGGCCCGCGCCGCGGACGACCGTCGTCACATGGGCCAGCATCTGCCCGACGCGCCGCGGGTCGCCGACCTTCGCGATCATGGCCCGCTCCAGCGGCAGCGGCGCCCCGACCGGCTCCGGGTCGAGCTGGTACGCCCGGAAGGTCATCGACACATCGCCGGGGAAGTCGAGCAGCACCGCCTCCAGCCGGCGCTTGCCCAGGTAGCACCACGGGCAGACCAGGTCGTACCAGATCTCCAGGTTCACGACTGCTCGCGGATCTGCCGCTTGAGCCGGCCCAGGATCGCCGTGCCGCCACGGATGCGCAGCGGGCTGATCGCCGTGCCCAGCCCCATCCGGTTGTAGAGGTCGTCCGGCACGGCGAGGATCTCGCCGGTCGACGCGCCCTCCAGGCCCTCGGCCAGGATGCCGGCGAACGCCCGCGTCGTCGGGGCCTCCGGCGGGCAGTCGAAGTAGCTGCGGACGGTGTCGTCGGGCTGCACCTCGGCGCGCAGGAAGAACTGCGTCTGGCACTCCGGCACCTGTTCCATGCCCTCGTGCCCCCGGAGGGACTCGGGCAGCGGCGGCACCGCGTCGGAGAACTCCAGCAGCATCTCGAGCACGACCTCGCGGGGCGCGGAGGCGAAGTCGTCGACGATCTCGGCCAGCTTGGCAGGCATGTCGCTCACGGTCCGACCCTACGTCGAGGGGTCACGCCGCGGTCGAGCTCGGCAGGAGGGCCAGGTCACTCAGGCTGATGATGCCGACCACCTTGCGGTCGGCGTCGCAGACGAGCAGCCGGCGGACGCCGCGCTCCCGCATCGCCTGCACGGCCTCGTCCACGCCGGCCGACTGCTCGATCATGATCAGCTCGCGGGTGGCGATCGAGGCCAGGGTGGTCGACCGGGGCGGCAGGCCCTCGGCGATCGCACGGACCACGATGTCGCGATCGGTCACCAGCCCCGACATGGTCGGGCCGTCGGTCACCACCACGTCACCGATGGACTGGTCACGCATCGCCTGCGCCGCCTCGTCCAGCGTGGTGCCGCCCGGCAGGTAGACCACCCGCCGGGTCATGACGTCGGCGACAGTTGTCCTCGCCATGGGTCGTGACCTCCGTTTTCTCGTGTCACTCCTGCCCAGGCCGTACCCGGGCTACTCGGTCATTACACGCACCACGTCGGTGACGGGCACGTCGTGTCGCTCGCCGGTGCGCCGGTCGCGGATCTCGGCGTACCCCTCGGCCAGCCGGCGGCCGACCACCACGATGCGCCGGACGCCGATCAGCTCGGCGTCGGTGAACTTCACGCCCGCCGAGAGCTGCTGCCGGTCGTCCAGCAGCACCCGCAGACCGCGGCTCACCAGCTCGGCCGACAGCGCCTCGGCGGTGCCGAGCTGACCGTCCTTGCCGGCCGCGACGACGTGCACGTCGGCCGGGGCCACCTCGTCGGGCCAGAGCAGGCCGCGCTCGTCGTGGTGCTGCTCGGCGACCGCCGCGACGGCACGGGAGACGCCCACGCCGTAGCTGCCCATGGTCGGGCGCACCGGCTTGCCGTCCGCGCCCAGCACGTCGACGGCGAAGGCCTCGGTGTAGCGGCGGCCGAGCTGGAAGATGTGCCCGATCTCGATGCCGCGCCGGACGGCCAGCTCGCCGCTGCCGCAAGCGGGGCACGGGTCGCCGGCGCGGACCTCGGCCGCCTCGACGGTGCCGTCGGGGGTGAAGTCGCGGCCCGCGACCACCGAGGTCGCGTGCTTGCCGGGCTGGTTGGCCCCGGTGAGCCAGGCGGTGCCGGGCGCCACCCGCGGGTCGGCGAGGTAGCGCAGCGCGAGACCCTGCGGGCCCAGGTAGCCCCGGACCAGGTCGGGCCGGGCGGCGAAGTCGTCGAACAGGGTGACGGTGGCCGGGCTCAGGGCGGCGTCCAACCGCTTGAGGTCGACCTCGCGGTCACCCGGCACGCCGACGACCAGCAGACTGTCCTCCCGCCCGGGGTGGTGCACGGTGACGACGACGTTCTTCAGGGTGTCGGCCGCGCTCCAGTCGGTGCGCCCGTCGAGGGCCTGCTCGTTGGCCAGCTCGACCAGCGCGGTGATGGTCGGGGTGGCGGGGGTGTCGTGGACAGTCAGCGGGGGGTGCTCGCGCTGCGCCACGGCCGGGACCGGCGTCACCACGGCCTCGGTGTTCGCCGCGTAGTCACAGGTGGTGCAGGCCACGAACGTGTCCTCGCCCACGTCGGCCAGGGCCAGGAACTCCTCCGAGGCCGAGCCGCCCATCGCCCCGGACATCGCGGCGACGATGGTGTGACTGAGGCCGAGCCGCGCGAAGATGCGCTGGTATGCCTCCCGGTGCCGGGCGTACGAGTCGGCCAGGCCGGCGTCGGACAGGTCGAACGAGTAGGCGTCCTTCATCAGGAACTCGCGCCCGCGCAGCAGGCCGGCGCGCGGGCGGGCCTCGTCGCGGAACTTGGTCTGCACCTGGAACAGGATCAGCGGGAAGTCCCGGTAGGAGCTGGTCATGTCCCGCACCAGCAGGGCGAACATCTCCTCGTGGGTGGGCGCGAGCAGGAGCTCCGCGCCGCGGCGGTCCTTGAGCGTGAACAGGTCGTCGCCGTAGTCGGTCCAGCGGCCGGAGACGTCGTACGGCTCGCGCGGCAGCAGGGCCGGGAAGGACACCTCCTGGCCGCCGATGGCCGTCATCTCGGCCCGGACGATCGCGGTGATCCGGTCGAGCACGAGCTTGCCCAGCGGCAGCCACGTGTAGCCACCCGGAGCCGCGCGACGGATGTAGCCCGCGCGCAGCAGCAGCCGATGGCTCGGCACCTCCGCCTCGGCGGGCTCCTCGCGCAGGGTCCGGAGCAGCATCGTGGACATTCGCAGCAGCATGGGAGGCAGCCTAGAAGGCCCCACCGACAGGAATCATCCGGTTATCCACTGTTGCCAGCGTCACTCTGCCGTCGGTGCCGGGCCGGTGCAAAACTGGGCTCTCAGCGGCCTCACGGAACGGGGGAGACGGCCATGAGCTGGGACAACTTCGTAGCGCTGGGAGACAGCTTCACCGAGGGGATGGACGATGCCTATCCCGACGGCACCTATCGCGGGTGGGCCGATCTGGTGGCCGCCCGCCTGGCCGTCGACGCCGGTCCCGGCTTCGGATACGCCAACCTCGCCGTCCGCGGCAAGGTCCTCGGGGAGGTTCTCGCCGAGCAGGTCGGCCCCGCGCTGGCCATGCGCCCGAGCCTGGTGAGCTTCGCCGCCGGCGGCAACGACATCCTGCGTCCCAAGGTCGACCCGTACGCCCTGGTCGACCGCATCGACCCGGTGATCGCGCGGTTCCGGGCCGCCGGGGCCGACGTGCTCGTGTTCCGTTTCGCCGACGTCACCGCCCACCTGCCCGGCCAGCGCATCGTCGGGCCCCGGGCGGCCGCGCTCAACGACGGCGCCCGGGAGCTGGCCGACCGGCACGGCGCCATCCTGATCGACCTCTTCGCCGACGAGGCCTTCCACAACCCGCTGCTGTGGAGCGCCGACCGCCTGCACCTGTCGGCGGCCGGGCATCGCCGGGTGGCCGCGCACGTGCTGGATGCCCTCGGGGTCGGGGTCGACGAGGAGTGGCTGCTCGTGCCGCCGATGCCGGCGCCGAGCCCCTGGCTGCTGGCCCGCGGGGCCGACCTGCGCTGGGCGGGCCAGCACCTCGCGCCCTGGATCAAGCGGCGTCTCGCCGGCGCCTCCTCCGGTGATCTCGTGACGGCCAAGCGTCCCGAGCTGCGTCCCATCGAAGCGATAGCGTGAGTGACATGTCAGTAGAGAACGATCCGGCGCCGGCCCTGCAGGCGTACGCCCACCCCGACAAGCTGGTCACCACCGAGTGGCTCGCGGCGCATCTCGGCACCGAAGGCCTCGTGGTCGTCGAGTCGGACGAGGACGTGCTGCTCTACGAGACCGGTCACCTCCCCGGCGCGGTGAAGGTCGACTGGCACCTCGAGCTCAACGACCAGCTGACCCGCGACTATCTCGACCCGGCCGCGTTCGCCGCGATGTGCGAGGCCAAGGGGATCGGCCGGGAGGACACGATCGTCTTCTACGGCGACAACTTCAACTGGTGGGCGGCGTACGCCCTGTGGGTGTTCAGCCTCTTCGGGCACCGCGACGTGCGCCTCCTCGACGGCGGCCGGCAGAAGTGGGTGGCCGAGGGACGGGAGCTGACCCGGGAGCGCACCGAGCGCCCCCGCGCCTCCTACCCGGTGCCCCGCCGCGAGGACGGGCCCCTGCGCGCCTTCCGCGACCAGGTCATGGCCCACATCGCCAGCGGGCGGCCGCTGGTCGACGTGCGCTCCCCGCAGGAGTACACCGGCGAGCTGACCCACATGGCGGCGTACCCGCAGGAGGGCGCCTTGCGCGGTGGGCACATCCCCGGCGCGCTCAGCAAGCCGTGGAAGTCCGCGGCCAACGACGACGGCACGTTCAAGCCGGCCGACGAGCTCGCCAAGATCTACCGGGACGAGCTGGGGCTGGAGAGCGGCGACGACGTGATCGCGTACTGCCGGATCGGCGAGCGTTCCAGCCACACCTGGTTCGTGCTGCACCACCTGCTCGGCTATCCGCAGGTCCGCAACTACGACGGCTCGTGGACGGAATGGGGCAACCTCGTGCGCGCGCCCATCGCCAAGGGATCCGAGCCCGGCGGCCTGTCCTAAGCCGGATGGGAGCGGCCTGGCGGGACCACGGCGCCACGATCATCGTCACCCTGCTGGTGCTGCCGGTCGCCGGCGTCGCCGCGTACCTCTGGCGGCGCCGGAGCCGGTCCCGGCGGGAGTCCCTCGCCGAGATCGGGCTGCTGTGCTGGACCCTGCCGTTTCTCGGCATGCTGTTCACGCCGCAGGGCACGCCGCGGTCGGTCGACCTCGTGCCGCTGCACGACCTGCCGTCGTGGCTGGCCGGGGATCCCGGCACGGCGGTGGCCCAGCTCGGCGGAAACCTCGCGGTGCTCGCCGGGGTGGGCCTGTTCCTGCCGGTCCGGTACGGCTGGGCCGCCTCGCTGCCGCGCATCCTGGCCATCGCCGTGGTCAGCGCCGTCCTCATCGAGGCGCTGCAATGGGTGCTCGCCATCGGCCGGGTCTCCAGCGTGGACGACGTGCTCGTGAACACGGCCGGCGCGGTGCTGGCGGCCGCCTGCTCGCGCCCGTGGTGGGTCGTGGAGGCGGACACCGAAGGTCAAACCGTGCCGGTACCCTGAGCGACTCAGCGCGCCGACGGGGAGGGCGACGAAACGACGTGAGCAACACCTTTCAGGTCGACCTGCGGGGCATCGTCGATCTGCTCAGCCATCACCTCTACGCCAGCCCGCGGGTCTACGTACGCGAACTGCTGCAGAACGCCGTCGATGCGATCACCGCGGTGCGGGCCGGCGAGGCCGGGGCCGGCGGGCGGATCAGCATCGAGTCCTCCACCACGACCGGCGACGGCAGCCTGCGCATCGCCGACGACGGCATCGGGCTCACCGAGGAGCAGGTGCACGAGCTGCTCGCCACCATCGGCCGCAGCTCCAAGCGCGACGAGCTGGGTTTCGCCCGGCACGAGTTCCTCGGCCAGTTCGGCATCGGCCTGCTCTCCTGCTTCCTGGTCGCCGACGAGATCCGGGTGCACACCCGCCGGGCCGGCGCCGCGCCGGTGCTGTGGACGGGGTACGCCGACGGCCGTTACGACGTCCGGCCCGGTCCGGAGCGCGAGCCCGGCACGTCGGTGACCCTGATCCCGCGCCGCGGGTCGGAGATGTTCCTGCTCGGCACGACGGTCGCCCAGCTCGCCACCCTCTACGGCTCGCTGCTCCCGGTCGACGTCACGGTGGACGGCACCACCGTCACGGTGGGCGAGGTGCCGTGGGCCGCCGGGCGCCGGGCCGCGATCTCGTACGCGGAGCGCACCCTCGGCTTCACCCCGTTCGACGTCGTCGAGCTGGACGTGCCCGAGGCCGGGCTCACCGGGGCCGCGTTCGTCCTGCCCACGCCGGTCAATCCGGCCACCCGCGGCGGTCACCGGGTCTACCTCAAGCGCATGCTGCTGGCCGAGGCGGTCGAGGGGCTGCTGCCGGAGTGGGCCTTCTTCGCCCGCTGCGTGGTCGACAGCACCGAGTTGCGGCCGACCGCGAGCCGCGAGGCGCTCTACGACGACAGCCTGCTGGCCGCCACCCGCGAGGCCATCGCCGACCAGCTGCGCGGCTGGCTGGTCCGGCTCGCGTCGACCGATCCGCGCCGGCTGGCCGAGTTCCTGCGCATCCACCACCTCGGGGTCAAGGCGCTCGCCCTGCACGACGACGAGATGCTGCGCCTGGTCGAGCAGTGGTGGCCGATGGAGACCAACACCGGCCAGATGACGCTGGCCGAGTTCCGCACCCGGCACGGCCTCATCCGGTACGCCGCCACAACCGACGAGTTCCGCCAGCTCGCGGCCGTCGCCGCCGCCCAGGACGTCGGGCTGATCAACGGCGGGTACACCTACGACGCCGAGATCATCGAGCGGTTGCCGGAGCTGGACCGCACCCTGCGGGTGGAGCGGCTGGAGCCGACCGACCTGGCGACCCGCTTCGACGCCGTGGACGCCGCCGCCGAGCTGCGGCTGCGCCCGTTCCTGTCGGCCGCGCAGCGCCGCCTCGACCGGCTCGGCTGCGAGGTGGTCGTGCGCACGTTCGAGCCGGCCAGCCTCCCGGCTCTCTACCTGGTCAGCCGGGCCGCGCACTTCCACGAGGAGTTCACCGCCACCCGGGAGAAGGCCGACGAGCTGTGGGGCGGGGTGCTGGACGCCCTGGCCGACAGCGACCCGCCGGATCGCCCGCAGCTGGTCCTCAACCACCGCAACCCGCTGGTGCGCCGGATCACCGCGATCGGCGAGGAGGAGCTGACCGCGCTGGCCGTCGAGGCGCTGTACGGCCAGGCGCTGCTGCTCGGCTACCACCCGATCCGGCCGGCCGACTCGGCGCTGCTCAACACGTCGTTCCTCGGCCTGCTCGGCCGGGCCGTCCCGGGGGAGGCGCCGTGAGCCGGTCCGCCGACGAGTTGTGGGGGCTGCTCCAGGAGGCCCACCGGATGCCGTACGGCGCCGCCCAGATCGCGGTCATCGAGCAGGTCATCCGGCACGCCGACGCGCTCGGCGACCGGGAGCTGGGCTATCAGGCGCGGATCCTGGCCACGACGGCGTACACGTACGGCGGCGAGGTGGCCAAGTCGTTCGTCACGTTCTCGTGGTGCCTGAGCGACTTCGACCGGGACCCGGCGCCGTTCCACGCCCGCACCGAGCGGGAGCTGCTCTGGCACTTCAAGTACATGGTCTCGGCCCTGACCAAGTTTCCCGAGGTGCCGCTGGAGCGCACGTACGCGGTCCTGGACGACATGGAGCGTCGTTACCTGCGGGCCGGCCACAGCCTGCAGGCCGTGCACAAGCACCGGTACGTGGTGGCCCGCCACGTCGGCCTGGCCGGGGAGGCCGACGAGCTCTACGAGCGGTGGAACACCACACCCCGCGACGACCTGTCCGACTGCGCCGGCTGCGACCCGTCCGCCCAGGTCACGTACCTGTCCAGCCGGGGCCGCGACGACGAGGCGGTGGCCCTGGCCGAGCCGGTGCTGGCCGGCCGGCTGACCTGCACCGAGCAGCCGCAGACGATCCTGAGCGGGCTGATGGTGCCCTACCTGCGTACCGGCCGGTTCGAGGAGGCGGCGGACGCGCACCGGCGGTCGTACAGGCTGATGCGCGGCAACCTCGCCGACCTGTGGGAGATCGGCGACCACATCGCGTTCTGCGCGCGGACCGGCAACGAGAACCGCGGCCTGGAGATCCTCCAGCGGCACATCGACTGGCTGGACCGGGCGCCGTCGCCGGCCGCGGGGATGAACTTCGCCGCGTCGGCCGCGCTGCTGCTGCGCCGGCTCGTCGCGCTGGGCCACGGCCGGACGATCGTGCGCCGCCGGGACAAGGAGGACCGTACGGCCGGGGAGCTGGCCGAGGAGCTGGCGGCGTACGCCACCGCGCTGTCGCTGCGCTTCGACGCGCGCAACGGCACGACGGAGCAGAGCCGGCAGATCGCGGCGGAGCTGGTCGCGGAGCCGTACGACGTGGTGCTCCCGCTGTCCCCGTCGGCCCGCCGGCACCCGGCCGCGCGCCCCCAGCCACGGCCGGCGCCCGCCGAGCC
>NZ_BOMQ01000041.1 GCF_016862275.1 Actinoplanes nipponensis
CCGGCGCCCGCCGAGCCGGTCGAGGTCCCGGCCGACGCCGACGCCGACGCCCTGCTCGACCTGGCCGAGGAGCACGAGCTGCAGGACCGCGACGACGACGCCGACGCGGTCCTGGCGGTGTACGACGCCCGGTTCGGCGCGGGCGAGGACGTGGCGGCGGACGCGGGCGGCGACCCGGCGGTGCTGCGCCGGGCGGCCCGCCGGGCGATGTTGCGGGGCAGCCAGCTGTGGCGGGACGACGACCAGGACGGCACCGCGGTGGCCTGGTGCCGGGCGATCGACCTGTTCACCGCCGCCGGCTGCGAGGGCGAGGCCTCGGTGGCCCGGGGCCGGCTGGGCGTCTCGGTGGCGTTGGCCGGACGCCCGGACGAGGGCCGGGCCCTGATCGAGCCGGACACCGCGTACCAGCAGGAGCACGGCGACGCCCGGCAGCGGGCGGCCGCCTGGTCCCGGCTGGCCCTGATCAACCTCGTGCAGGATCGCCCGGCCGAGGCCAACGAGGCGCACGACCGGTCGGAGCAGGCCGCCGCGGAGACCGACGATCCCCGGCTGCGGGCCTTCTATCTGGCCCGCCGTGCCTCGAACCGTGCCGCCGCCGGCCGCCACGAGGAGGCGCTGGCGGCGGCGGCCGAGGCTCGCGCGTACTTCCAGGAGCACGGGCCGGCGCTGCGGCTGGCCGACGCCGCCGCCCTCTTCGGCCAGCTGACCTCGGATCCGGAGGCGGCGGCCGAGGCGTTCGGGGAGGTGCTGGCGGCGGGCGAACCGGCCGCCGCGCTCACCGCGCGGCTCGGCCGGGGCCGCGCCCTGGTCCACCTCGAGCGCATCGACGAGGCGATCGACGACCTGGTCGAGGCGGTGGCGCTCTGCGCCGAGCAGGAGCTGGACGAGGGCGGCGCGTTCATCCGCCAGGAGCTGGCGGACGCGTACCGGCAGGCCGGCCGGGTCGTGGAGGCGGCCGAGGTCGCGGAGGAGGCCCTGGCCGGGCTGGTTCGCCTGGGCCACGACGAGGCCGCCGACAACACCCGGTTCCTGCTCGCGGGGCTCTACCGCCGGCTCGGCGACAATCCCGGCGCGCTGGCGCTCTACGAGGAGCTGGTCGGGCGGTTGGCCGACAACCCGGCGGGCCGCGGCCAGATCCGGGAGAACGCCGGTGACCTGTTGTTCCGGCTGGACCGCGACGCCGAGGCGGCGGAGTGGTTCGCCGCCGGTGCGGAGGATCTGCGGGTGGCCGGTGATCCGCTGGGCGAGCTGCGGTTGCTGCGGCGCCGGGTGATGGCGCTGCACTGGGCCGACGACGTGCCGGCCGCCGAGGAGACGTTCCGGCTGGCCCAGCGCAAGCACGCCGGCCTGCCCCCCGACGTGGGCGAGGAGCCGGGAGCGGTGTGGGAGCGGGCGATGCTGGGCTTCGAGATGGGCCGGCTGCTGCTGGCCCGGGGCCGCGCCGAGGAGGCTGTGCCGTTCGTCACTGGCGGACCGGAGACCCTGCGCGAGGTCGGCGCCCGGGAGGAGGCGGATCAGGTCGCGACGTTGCTGGGCGAGGCCCTGCTGCGCGCCGGTCGTCCGCAGCAGGCCGAGGATCTGCTCTGGCCGGTGCTCGGCGAGATGGCTCAGGACGCGCCGCAACGGCCGGTCGCCGCCCGGGTGCTGGCCGAGGCGCTGGAGGCGGGCGGCAACATCGAGCAGGCCGCCCGGCTGCGCCGCACCGAAGGCGTGGAGGACGAGTAATCGGCTGAACGGCCGTTAAGTCTTCGGCTTGACAGCGGGTTAGAGTTGCCGGGTGACGGTAGATCAGCAGCAGCGTCCCGGGCCGCCGGCCCCGCGCCGGCGCTCGCGCCGCGACGAGATCCTCGAGATCGCGGTCGGCCTCTTCGCCGCGCGGGGATATCACGGTGTCTCGATGGACGACATCGGCTCGGCCGCCGGGGTGACCGGACCGGCCCTGTACCACCACTTCGCCGGCAAGGAAGCCATGCTGGTGGCCGCCCTCATCCCGGTCAGCGAGGGACTGCTGCACGGCGGCAAGGAACGCGTCGGCCGGCACCCCGCGGACGCGCAGGCCGCGCTCATCGACCTGATCGAGTTCCACGTGGACTTCGCGCTGGCCAACCCGGCCGTGATCGCCCTGCACCTGCACGAGCTCGACCGCCTGCCCGACGAGCCGCGCCGGCAGATCCGCCGCCTGCAGCGCCTTTACGTCGAGGAGTGGGTCACCGTGCTGGCCACGCTGCGCCCCGAGCTGGAGGCGGGCGAGGCCCGGGTGCTCGCCCACTCGGCCTTCGGCCTGATGAACTCGACGCCGTTCCTGGGCGGCGAGGTCGACCGCCGCCGCCGGGCCGAGCTGCTGCGCGAGGCGACGGTGCACGCTCTGCTCGGTCGCTGAGGCCCGAGCGCCCGGTCGTCAGGCAGCCGGCCGCCGAGACGGCCGGGAAGCACGAGAGAAAGAGCGAAATGATCGAGTCGCTGCTCATCGCCAACCGGGGCGAGATCGCCCGCCGGATCATCCGGACCGCCAAGCGGCTGGGGATCCGGACGATCGCGATCCACTCGGAGGCGGACGCGGGTCTGCCCTTCGTCACGGAGGCCGACCAGGCGGTGTGCGTGGGACCGGCGAACCCGGCCCAGAGCTACCGCAACGTCGAGGCGATCCTGGCCGCCGCCAAGTCGACCGGGGCGCAGGCCGTCCACCCCGGCTACGGCTTCCTGAGCGAGAACGCGGAGTTCGCCCGTACCGTCGAGGCCCACGGCCTGGTGTGGGTCGGACCGCCCGCCGAGGCGATCGCCGCGATGGGCGACAAGATCAACGCCCGTAACCTGATGGCGCGGGCCGGCGTGCCGGTCGCGCCGGGCACGCACGACCCGGCCGCGACCGTCGAGGCGGCGCTGGAGGCCGCCGCGACCATCGGGTATCCGGTGATGGTCAAGGCGGCCGCGGGGGGCGGCGGCATGGGCATGGCGGTCGCCGCCGACGACAACGGCCTGCGCGCCGAGTACGACAAGGTCCGCGCCTTCGCCGAGCGGATGTTCGGCGACGGCTCGGTGCTGGTCGAGCGCTACTTCCCCCGGGTCCGCCACGTCGAGGTGCAGATTCTCGGGCTGGCCGACGGCCGCGTGGTGGCCCTGAGCGAGCGCGAGTGCTCGGTGCAGCGCCGCAACCAGAAGCTGGTCGAGGAGGCCCCTTCCCCGGCGGTGACGCCGGAGCTGCGCGAACGCTTCCTGGCGGCCGCGGTCAAGGCCGGCGAGGCGGTCGGCTATCGCAACGCCGGCACGGTCGAGTGCCTGCTCGACCCCGCGACCGGCGAGTTCTTCTTCCTGGAGATGAACACCCGGCTGCAGGTGGAGCACCCGATCACCGAGCTGATCCACGGCATCGACCTGGTCGAGGAGCAGCTGCGGATCGCCTCCGGCGCGGCGCCCACCTTCGACCCGGCGACGATCCACGCCACCACCGGCCACGCGATCGAGCTGCGGATCAATGCGGAGGACCCGCAGCGGTTCATGCCCGGCCCGGGCCGGGTGACCACCTGGGTGGAGCCGTCGGGCGAGGGCGTCCGGGTCGATTCCGGCTACGGCCCGGAGACGACGGTCACGCCGTTCTACGACTCGCTGATGGCGAAACTGATCGTGCTGGGGACCGACCGCGCCGACGCGCTCGCCCGGGCGCGGGCCGCGGTGGCCGGCTTCGCGATCGCCGGCCCCAAGAACAACCTGCTGTTCTTCGCCGAGCTGCTGGAGAACGACGAGTTCCGCTCGGGCGACTACGACACCGGCATCGTCGCCCGGATGCGCCCGGCCAAGGTCAAGAAGGGATAGCCGCGATGGACACCGTCTCGATCCGCGAGGTCGCACCGCGCGACGGCCTGCAGAACGAGGAGCCGATCCCGACCGACCACAAGGTCCGGTTGATCGACGCGCTCTCCGACACCGGGGTGCGCCGGATCGAGGCGGTCTCCTTCGTGCACCCGAAGGCGATCCCGCAGATGGCCGACGCCGACGAGGTGTGGGCCCGGGCCTGGCACAACCCCGAAGTCCGCTACTCCGCCCTGATCCCCAACACCCGCGGCGCGCAGCGGGCGCTGGCCGCCGGCTTCCGGGAGATCGAGGTGGTGGTGTCGGCCAGCGACACCCACAACCGCCGCAACCTCAACCGGTCGACGGACGAGTCGCTGGACGACATCACCGCGCTGATCCCGCTGATCCACGCGGCCGGCGCGAAGCTCGAGGTCATCGTCGCGACCAGCTTCGGCTGCCCGTTCGAGGGCGACATCGCCCCGCAGCGGGTGGCGTCCATCGTGGAGCGGGTCCGCGCCGACGGCGCGGACCGCATCGCGTTCGGCGACACCACCGGCATGGCGACCCCGCGCCGGGTGCGGGACCTGCTCTCGGCGGTACGCCCGGACCTGCTGCACTTCCACAACACCAGGGGTACGGGGCTGGCCAACGTGCTGACCGCACTGGAGCTGGGCGTCACCGAGTTCGACGCGAGCGTCGGCGGGATCGGCGGCTGTCCGTACGCGCCGGGGGCCTCCGGCAACATCGCCACCGAGGAACTCGTGCACATGCTCGAGGACATGGGCATCAGCACGGGAATTGACCTGGAAAAGCTCATCACGGTGGCGGAACTGGCCGAGGGACTGCTCGGCCGCACACTCCCGTCGGGTGTTCTTCGGGCCGGACCGCGTACCAGATTGGTCTGAACCGCATTCTTTCTTTTCCTCCATTTGTCCGCGTGACCCCGGCTGTGTCGCTTCGTTACCAATACCGAGTGGCCGATATCGCCTCGTTCTTTCGACGGGCGGCCGGCCCAGGTGTCACAGCCGATGACGAGGGGCGAGACGATGACGGGACGGGTGGTCGAGCGCGATGCGCGTACGGCGTACCGGTCCGCGTCAGTCCCGTCCACCGGTGTCTCCGAGCCCATGCCGCCCCACAGCCAGGGGGCGGAGCGGCGTCGCGGGCACCGCGCAGGGCGCACCGGATCCCGGTGGGGCCTGCGGGCACTGGTCATCGGCGGCCTGGCCGGAGCCGCCTGGCTGCTCACCGGCGCCGCCGCGCACGCCGCGGACCGTGACCCGGCGGGTGAGGGCCTGCCCCTCGGCTCGTCGCTGATCGGCTCCGTGGTGCCCGGCGACGGCCGCCACGCCCCGCTGGCGCACCGGATCATCCCGGCTCTCGAGCCGCTGGATTCCGGCCGGCACCGCGGTTCCGGGCCGGCGGCCACGCTCGCGGGCCGGCTGCTGGGAACACCGGCCCCGGCCACGAGGAGCAGCGACGCGGATCCCGCCCGGGGCGGGATCGTCGGCGTCGTCCGGGGGTTGACCGCCCCCCTTCACCTTGCCGGTGAAGCGGTGGACACCCGGATCGTCCCGGTCATCGACCCGCCGGAGCCCGGGCGGCCGCCGGCGGTGACCGCTCCGGTGACGCCGGCGCGGCCCTCCGTGACGCGGGTGAACGGCTCCGGCGACTTGGCGGCCGACACCTCCGCGGTGGCCGCCGACCGGGTCGACGCGGTCCGCTCGGCCGGCCCGGCCGGCTCGGCCGTGGACCGGGACGCCAAGGCGCAGGCGGCCGGGCCTGAGCCCGATCGCCAGCGCCAGGCGGGAAAGACCGTCGTCCGGCAGCACGCGTTGGCTGCCGACCGGCACTGGGCGGCCGTCACCGCGGCCGAGCCGGAGACGGTCAGCGAAACACCCGACGGTGACGGACCCGCGCCTCTGCGGGTGCACCTCGGGGCAGCGAACGGCGTTCCGGCCTCCGGATCGTCGACCGCGACGGAGGGCGGCTCCGCAGCCATCCTCCCGGCCAAGGTCGCGGACAGCACGGTGGCCTGCCACCGGCTGCCGATCACGACCGACGTCGAGGCCCGGCGCCATGACGCCGAGGCCCCGACCGTCTCACCTGACTAGTACCGGCACCGGCCGGCACACCCGCAACCCCCGCTTCACCGGTGGGTCGAGTGTGCCCGCGTCACGGGCCTGATTCCCGGCCCGCCTGCGAACAGGCGGCGAATCATCTCGGGGCCCGTCACCGGTACGTCACCGCGAATACCGCGTCACCCGTAATGGGCGCACGTCGACAGGCGGGGTCAGGGCAATGGACGAATAACGCCGTGGCACCGCTGCGCCCGAAAACACCGATCAATTGAATACGCGTATCACCATTTCTGACAATTCCGAAAGGCATCTTCTCTCCATGAAGACTTGGGTTCGTAAGACTCTCAGCGTCGGCGTTCTGGCGGCCGGCGCCCTCCTGTTCGCCCCCGGCGCCGCGCAGGCCGACGTCTCGCAGGACTCGTCCGGCAACGTCGGCATCCTCAACGGCACGCAGGTGCTCGCCCCGATCGCCGTGCCGCTGAACGTGGTCGGCAACTCGATCGGCGTGGCCGGCGAGGCCAACTCGGCCGGTTCGGGCATCAACTTCGTCGAGAGCGGCCAGCACCGCAAGCGTGGCGGCAAGGTCTCCCAGCACTCGTCCGGCAACTTCGGCATCGCCAACGGGAACCAGGCGTACCTGCCGATCGCCGTGCCGGTGAACGTGGTCGGCAACTCGGCCGCCGTCCTGGGCCTGGCCAACGCGAGCGGCGCCGGCGTGAACCACGTCGAGAGCGCCAAGGTCGAGCACGGCAAGGGCGGCCAGGGCGGCCACCAGGACAGCTCCGGCAACTACGGCGTGCTCAACGGCACGCAGCTCTACGCGCCGGTCGACGTCCCGATCAACCTGTGCGGCAACGCGCTCAGCATCCTGGGCCTGGCGCAGTCGCAGGCCGCCTGCGTCAACGGTGGCGGGCACGGCCGTCGCGAGTCCGCCACGCAGGACACCTCGGGCAACTACGGGATCGCCGACGGCACCCAGGTCTACGCCCCGATCGCGGCGCCGCTGAACGTGGCCGGCAACTCGATCGGCGTGGCCGGCGAGGCCAACTCGGCCGCCGTCGCCCAGAACGAGTCGGCCCGCGGGCACGACGTCTCGCAGGACTCGTCGCACAACGTGGGCGTCCTGAACGGCACGCAGCTCGCCGCGCCGATCAGCGTCCCGATCAACATCTGCGGCAACTCGCTGGCCGTGCTCGGCCTGGCCAACTCCGCGGCGGCGTGCGCCAACGACGTGGACGGCGACCGGGGCAACGGCCACGGACACGGCCACAACGGCAACGGTGGCGACAACGGCCACGGTGACCACAACGACAACGGTGGCGACAACGGCGACAACGACGACGACTACGTCGGCGGCGACCAGGACGACAACGGCCACGGCAACGACGATGTGGCCGGCGACCACGGCGACCGGGGCAACCACTACGGCAACCCGGGCCGCAAGAGCGTCAAGTCCGAGACGGCGCCCGTCGACGGTCTCACCCAGAACCTGAGCAACGCGGGTGGCCTGAACGTCGTTGGCCTGAATGAACTGGACACCCTCGGCAAGTGAACCGAGCCGACGCGACCCGCGTCGGCCGTGAGGCCCGGGTCACGCCGGTCCCGGGCGTGACCCGAGCGACGCCCCTGGGCGTCGGGCAGTAAACCGGCGCTCCTCCACAGCGCCGGTCGCAAGGAAACGGACGGGAGTCCCCGCAGCGGCGGGGGCTCCCGTCCGGCGTCTCTGGCCTCCGCCTGGCTAATGCGTTAGCCTAACGATCGTTCAGGACGAACGAGGGGGACCAGGTGGCTTTGGACGAGGATGCGCTCGCGCAGGCGCGCAAGCGGGCGCTGGCCGGCGGCGCCGAGCGCTATCACGCGGCCAACGCCGCGAAGGGCAAGCTCTTCGCGCGGGAGCGGATCGCCCTGCTCGTCGACGACGGCTCGTTCGTCGAGGACGGGCTCTACGCCAACAGCCTGGCCGACGGCCTGCCCGCGGACGGCGTGATCACCGGAAACGCCCGGATCGACGGGCGCGAGGTGTGCGTGATGGCCAACGACTCGACCGTCAAGGCCGGCTCCTGGGGCGCACGGACGGTCGAGAAGATCATCCGGATCATCGAGCGGGCGTACGCGACCGGCGTACCGATGGTCTACCTGGTCGATTCCGCGGGCGCGCGGATCACCGACCAGGTCGACCTCTTCCCCGGCCCGCGCGGGGCCGGCAAGATCTTCCACACCCAGGTCCGCGCCTCCGGCTCCATCCCGCAGGTCTGCGCGCTGTTCGGGCCGTCCGCCGCGGGCGGCGCCTACATCCCCGCCTTCTGCGACGTGGTCGCCATGGTCGAGGGCAACGCGAGCATGTATCTCGGTTCCGACCGGATGGTCGAGATGGTCACCGGGGAGAAGACCACGCTCGAGGCGATGGGCGGGGCGCGGGTGCACTGCGCCGAGTCCGGCGTCGGGCACTTCCTCTGCAAGACCGAGCAGGACGCGCTCGACGTGGTCCGCTCGTACCTGTCGTTCCTGCCCTCGAACTGGGAGCAGCAGCCACCGGCGGCCGAGGCCCAGGAACCCGCCGCGGTCGACCTCGCCGCGCTCGTCCCGGTCAGCGAGCGGCAGGCCTTCGACATGCGCCGCTACGTCAAGGGCATCGTCGACAAGGGCTCCTTCTTCGAGATCCACGCGCTGTGGGCCCGCGAGCTCACGGTCGGCTTCGCCCGCCTCGACGGCCAGGTCATCGGCGTGGTCGGCAACAACTCGATGTTCAAGGGCGGCGTGCTGTTCGTCGACTCGGCCGACAAGGCCAGCCGTTTCGTCCAGCTCTGCGACGCCTTCAACGTGCCGTTGCTGTTCCTCTCGGACGTGCCCGGCTTCATGGTCGGCAGCGCGGTCGAGAAGCAGGGCATCATCCGGCACGGCGCCAAGATGATCAGCGCGATCTCCGAGGCCACGGTGCCCAAGATCTGCGTCGTGGTCCGCAAGGCGTACGGCGCCGGCCTGTACGCGATGGCCGGCCCCGGCTTCGCCCCGGAGGCGACCATCGCCCTGCCCACCGCCAAGATCGCGGTGATGGGCGCGGAGGCGGCCGTGAACGCCGTCTACGCCAACAAGATCGCCGCGCTGCCGGAGGACGAGCGGGCGGCCTTCGTGGCCGAGCGCCGGGCCGAGTACGAGCGCGACATCGACATCCTGCGCCTGGCCAGCGAACTGGTCATCGACACCATCGTGGAGCCCGCCGACCTGCGCGGCGAGCTCATCCGCCGGTACGCCGCCGCCCGCGGCAAGGACCGCGCATTCTCCCGGCGCCGGCACGGCGTCACTCCGGTCTAGAAAGGACCCACCATGGTCGACTTCCGGCTCACCGAGGAGCAAGAGGCGCTCGTCGCCAGCGTGCGGGAATTCGCCCGCGAGCAGGTCGCGCCGGTGATCGCCGAGCACTACGAGAAGAAGAGCTTCCCGTACGACGTCGTGCGGCAGATGGGCAAGATGGGCCTGTTCGGCCTGCCCTTCGCCGAGGAGCACGGCGGCATGGGCGGCGACTACTTCGCGCTCTGCCTCGCCCTGGAGGAACTCGCCCGGGTCGACAGCAGCGTGGCCATCACCCTGGAGGCGGGCGTCTCGCTGGGTGCCATGCCGATCTACCGCTTCGGTACGCCGGCCCAGCAGGCCGAGTGGCTGCCCCGGCTGACCAGCGGCGAGGCGCTGGCGGCGTTCGGGCTCACCGAGCCGGGCACCGGGTCCGACGCCGGCGCCACCACGACCCGCGCGGTCCTCGACGAGAAGACCAACGAGTGGGTGATCAACGGCTCCAAGGCGTTCATCACCAACTCGGGCACCGACATCACCTGCCTGGTCACGGTGATGGCGGTGACCGGCACGAAGCCGGACGGCAGCAAGGAGCTCTCCACGATCATCGTGCCGTCGGGCACCCCGGGCTTCACCGTGGCGCCCGGCTACTCCAAGGTCGGCTGGTGCGCCTCCGACACCCACGAGCTGGCCTTCGACGACGTGCGCGTACCGGCGGCGAACCTGCTCGGCGAGCGGGGCCGCGGCTTCGCCCAGTTCCTGCGCATCCTGGACGAGGGCCGGATCGCCATCGCCGCGCTCTCGGTCGGCCTGGCCCAGGGCTGCGTCGACGAGTCGGTCAAGTACGCCAAGGAGCGCCAGGCGTTCGGCCGGCCGATCGGCAACTACCAGGCCGTCCAATTCATGATCGCGGACATGGAGATGCGCGCGCACACGGCGCGGATCGCCTACTACGAGGCCGCGTCCCGGATGCTGGCCGGCGAGGACTTCAAGCACCAGGCCGCGCTGGCCAAGCTCTACGCGAGCGAGGCGGCGATGGACAACGCCCGGTACGCGACCCAGGTGCACGGCGGCTACGGCTTCATGAACGAGTCCGCGGTGGGGCGCTTCTACCGGGACGCGAAGATCCTGGAGATCGGGGAGGGTACGTCCGAAGTGCAGCGAATGATCATCGCGCGCGGCCTCGGACTGTAGATCTTGGACTCGCGGGCGGTTTCCGCGGCAAATCCGACGGCGAGAACGTCGGTTACTCGACAAAGAGCCTGTTGAACTCGGCATCCATCGACACGGGTGCCTAGGTTCGAGACATGACGTCCGATCACGGGGCGGACCAGGGTGGTCCGGGATTCGACGCCGTGCTGCGCAGCTACCGGCTGCGGGCGAAGCTGACCCAGGACGAGCTGGCGGCTCGCGCCGGGGTCGGCGTACGGACCGTCCGCGATCTCGAACGCGGCCGCGCGTCCCGGCCGCAACGCACCACGGTGGAGCTGCTGGCGGCGGCGCTGGGGCTGGCCGGCGCCGACCGGCTCGCGTTCCTGGCCGCCGCACGCGGACAGCCAGCCGGGGCGGGCCCGCCGCCGCGCTACATGCGCCTGCCCCCGGCCGGGGACCTGATCGGCCGCGACGGTGACGTCGCCGAGCTGGTCGCCCGCCTGTCCCCGGCGCGGGTGGACGGGCGCCGGGGGATCACCCTGGTCGGGCTGGCCGGGGTCGGCAAGACCAGCCTCGCGCTCACCGTCGCCCACCGCGTCGCGCCGGCCTACCCGGGCGGCATCGCGGGCGTCGTCATCACCGACGGCTCCACCACCGGCGAGGTGCTCGGCGGCGTCGCGGCCGTGTTCGGGGTGGGCCGGCCGGACGATCTCGCGCCGCGGTTCGCCGGTCGCTCCGCGCTGCTGCTCATCGACGCGGTCGAGCGCGCCTCCGAAGCCGTCGCCGAGGGTCTCGGCCGACTGCTGGACCAGCACCCGACCCTGCGTTTCCTGGCCACCGGCCGGCACCCGGTCGGCCTGCCCACCGAACGGGTCTGGACGGTGACCCCGCTGGTGGCGCCGCCGGAGGACGCCGGTCCGGAGCTCGCCGACGTGGCCGGCTATCCGGCGGTCGCGCTCTTCCTCGACCGGCTGTCCCGGGTCCGCGGCGGGCCGGTCGAGCCGGACGAGGTGGCGCCGCTGTCCGCCCTGGTCCGGCGGCTGGGCGGCCTGCCGATCGCGCTGGAGCTGGCCGCCGCCCGCGGCCGGGTGCTGACCGTCGCGGAGATCCTCGACCGCTACGGCGACCGCGTCCTCGATCTGTCCGGCCGGCCGGCCGCGGGCGCCGTCGTCTCCGTCCGGGAGGCCGTGGCGGCCAGCTACCGGCTGCTCGCCCCGGACGAGCAGCGGGCCCTGCACCGGCTGGCCACCTTCCGCAACCGCTGGTCGCTGGACCTGGCCGAGGCGGTGATCGCGGACGGCGCGGCCACCGACGCGGTGCACCTGCTCGACCGGCTGCTGGAGCTGGGCCTGCTCAGCGCGCGCGGCGCCCGGGCCTTCCGGTTCCGCCTGCTGGACGTGGTGGGCGATTACGCGCTCGAGCGCGCGGCGGCCGACGGCGACCTGGCGGCCGCCCGGCACCGGCACGCCGAGGTGCTGGCCGACCTGGCCCAGGGCATCGCCACGGACCTCAAGGAGGGGCGTCTCGCCGAGGCCGCCGCCCGGCTCGACGACGTCGCCGGTGACCTGGGCGCGGCCCTGACGTTCGCGGCCCGTGAGCATCCGCACATCGCGCTGCGCCTGGCCGCCGCGCTGCCCCGGTGGTGGCGGTTGCGGGGTCGCGACGTGACCGGGCGGCAGTGGCTGCGCCGGCTGCTGGCCGACCCGCGGACGGCCGACGCCGACCCGCTGGTCCGGGCCTGGGCCAAGGTCGGCCTGGCCCAGCTCGCCCTCGAACACGGCTCGGGGGCGGAGGAGATCGACTCGGCGGAGTCCGCGCTGACCGACTTCGTCACCCACGGGGACGTGCCGGGGCAGCTCACCGCGCACACCCAACTGGCCGCCCTGTGGCTGACGGCCGGGGGATACGAGCGGGCGCGCCGCCACGGCGCCGCCGCGCTCGAGCTGGCGCGTCGCAGCGGCCGGGCCCGCGACATGGCGGTCGCCGAGAACAACCTCACCTGGCACGAGATCCGCGAGGGTGACCTGGCCGCCGCCCGGGACCGGCTCGCGGAGGTCGACCGGCTGGCCAGCCGGTGCGGTGAGCACCGGCTGCGGGCGCTGGCGGCGGCGAACCTGGCAGAGGTGGAACGGCTCGACGGCCGTTTCGCGGAGGCCGCGCGGCTGGGCCGGTACGCGATCGCCGAGCTGGAGGACGTCGGTGACCCGGGCCATCGGCGCCGGGTGCTCGCCACGATCGGCCTGGCGCTGGCCGAGAGCGGACGGGTCGCGGAGGCGTCCGCGGTGCTGGCCGAGCTGCGGACCGCGGCGCCGCAGGCGGTGGCCGACGGGCCCGCGGCGATCGTCGAAGCGGCGATCGCGCTGCGTCAGGGCGAGGAGAAGCGGGCGGCGGAAAGCTTCGCGGCCGCCGCGGCGGCCTATGCCGGCGGCCATGATCCGCGCGACACGGTCGAGGCCCTGGTCGGCGTGGTGCGGAGCACCCCGGAGGCGGAACGCCGGCAGGAGGCGGTGGCCCGGCTCGCCGAGCTGTGCCGTACGGGCGGGATCACGCTGCTGCCCCGGGAGCGGGAGCTGCTCGGCGCGGACGTGCTGCGCCGGCTGGAGGAGCAGGTCTGAGCCGAGGCAGGGCGTGGACGACCGGCGCTTGATGTGCCCCCCACACGCCGGTCGTCCCAACGCCCCGGTAACGCGGCGTGAACGAAGGCACCCCCGTTTGCCCCGCCGTGGCCTCGGCCGCGCCGCGTCCCCCTGCGGAGATCACCTTAGCCGGGGCTCTCGGGCGATTTGTGGATATAGGCCGGTTTCGGCCGCACCCGGTGGTGCTTCTGCCGGTAGTTCTGCCGGTTACCGACCCGTTCGAATCAGCCGGCCGGGGCCACCCGGGCGGCGTCGTCCTCGGAGCTGCCGGCCGTCGCGCACGGGTTGACCGCGTCGCGGATGGTCCGCAACGACTCCAGCAGCTGGGTGAGCTTCTCGGGCGGAAGCTGGTCGATGAACCACCGCTGCACCAGCTCCAGGTGCCCCGGCAGGATCTCCTCCAGCCGGGCCAGGCCCGCCTCGGTGATCACCGCGTAGGAGCTGCGGCGGTCGCTCGGACACGCCTCGCGGCGGATCAGCCCACTGCGGTCCATCCGGTCCACGACCCGGGTCACCCCGCTGGTGGACAGGGAGGTCTGGCCGGCGAGATCGGTCATCCGCAAGCGGTTCTGCGGCGAGCGGGCGAGGCGCATCAGCACCTCGAACTCGACCGGGGAGACCCGGTGCTCCTCGAACTGCGCGGCGAAACGGCTGTTCAGGCCGGTGAACGCCTCGGCGAACAGGCCGATGGCGGTGAACCGGTAGTCATCGAAGTCGGTAGCCACGTCACTCATCCTACCTCGTTAGCTTGACAGGAGGAATATTGCTTGGCATATAGTTGCTCCGTCAGACAACAACCTGGCTCTGCCATCGAGAGGACATGTCATGACCGACTCCATCGCCACCACCCGTGAGTTCGACGGTCTCCAGATCCCGGCCGCCGGCACGTACCAGCTGGACGCCGCCCACAAGCGCGTCGGCTTCGTGGTACGCCATCTGATGGTCAGCAAGGTCCGCGGCGACTTCGCGCAGGCCGACGCCACCATCACCATCGCCGAGGACCCGCTGCAGTCCGCCGTCACCGCGACGATCACCACCGCGAGCGTGCAGACCGGCAACGCCGACCGCGACAACCACCTGCGTACCGGCGACTTCTTCGAGGCCGAGAAGTACCCGGCGATCACCTTCCGCAGCACCGGCATCAAGTCGCACTCCGGTGCCGAGTTCGTGCTCGACGGCGAGCTGACCATCAAGGACGTCACCAAGCCGGTCGAGCTGGTCGTCGAGTTCGAGGGCGCGACCACCAGCCCGTACGGTCAGCAGGTGTTCGGCTTCAGCGCGACCACCGAGATCGACCGCGAGGACTGGGGCCTGACCTACAACATGGCGCTCGAGTCCGGCGGCGTCATGATCGGCAAGAAGGTCAAGATCGAGATCGAGGGCGAAGCCATTCGCCAGGCCTGATCCGGCCGTTGCGCAGCAGGGCGCCGCCCGTTCGGGCGGCGCCCGGCTGCGTTCGGGGCAGGACTGGCGGCATCAGGGAGCGGATGCGAGGGTAAACGTTGCGCTGCGGTCCGCTTACCGAGAGCTGATGTACGTCCGGTTTGTCCCTGGCTTTGGTTAGCGGGTGCACATAGCGTGAGACCGTCACGCGAACCCCGCAGGAGGAACGATGGGTAAGGGCCTCTCCGGGGTCGTCTTCTCGCAGGAGGACCGGCTCCGTTATCGGCAGAAGGTCCGGCGCTGCCTCGACGTCCTGGCGCTGATGCTGGACGACTTCGCCTTCGACGCGGAGCACCCGATGACGGGCCTCGAGATCGAGCTCAACCTCATGGACCAGGACGCCGAACCGGCGATGCGCAACGCCGAGATCCTCGCCGACCTGGCCGACCCCACGTTCCAGACCGAGCTCGGCCGGTTCAACCTCGAACTCAACGCCCGGCCGCGGCTGATCAGCGGGGCCGGACTGGCCGACTACGAGCAGGACATCATCGAGAGCCTGGCCCGCGCCGAGGACCGGGCGAAGAAATCCGACAGCACCATCGTGCTCATCGGCAGCCTGCCCACGCTGCGCCAGGACCACCTGGTGCTGGCCAACCTGTCGGCCGACGACCGGTACCGCGCCCTCAACGACCAGCTCGCCGGCGCCCGCGGCGAACAGTTCAGCGTCGACATCCGCGGCGTCGAACGGCTCCAGACGGCGAGCGACTCGATCGCCCCCGAGGCGGCGTGCACCAGCGTGCAGTTCCACCTCCAGGTGCCGCCGGAGAAGTTCGCCGACTACTGGAACGCGGCCCAGGCGGTGTCCGGGATCCAGGTGGCGCTGGGGGCGAACTCGCCGTACCTGCACGGCCGGCAGCTCTGGGCGGAAACCCGGATCGCGCTGTTCGCGCAGGCCACCGACACCCGGCCGGACGAGCTCAAAGCCCAGGGGGTACGCCCCCGAGTCTGGTTCGGCGAACGCTGGATCGCCTCGGTGTTCGACCTCTTCGAGGAGAACGTCCGGTACTTCCCGCCCCTGCTGCCGATCATGGACGACGAGGACCCGGCCGAGGCCCTGGCCGCGGGCAAGGTCCCGGCCCTGGGCGAGCTGCGGCTGCACAACGGCACGGTGTACCGCTGGAACCGCCCGGTCTACGACATCATGAACGGCCGCCCCCACCTGCGGGTGGAGAACCGGGTGCTGCCGTCCGGCCCGACGGTGATCGACATGCTGGCGAACGCGGCGTTCTACTTCGGCCTCGTCCGCCACCTGGTCGAGCAGGACCGGCCGCTCTGGGCGGAGCTGGCCTTCGGCGCGGCGGAGGACAACTTCCACGAGGCGGCCAGGCGCGGCATCGAGGCGGAAATGTACTGGCCCGGCCGGGGCGAGATCCCGGTGCCCGAACTGGTGCTGGGCGAGCTGCTGCCGATGGCTCATGCCGGGCTGGACGCCTTCGGCGTGGATCCCGCCCAACGGGACCGGCTGCTCGGAGTGATCGAGAACCGCTGCCGGACGGGCCGTAACGGGGCGACGTGGCAGACCGGGGCGGTGTGGGCTGCCGAGCATCATCGCGGGCTGGATCGGCAGGCGGCTTTGCATGACATGTTGCTTCGGTACAGCTCATTGCAGCAGACGAACGAGCCGGTCCATACCTGGCCGGTCGATTAGCGCGGGTTGTCCGGGATTTTCGCTGCCGAGCAGCTGGCCGGCGTTCCCCTCCAGGGTGGTGGCTGGGGGGCGTTGAGTTCGGGGCCGCCGGGCTTTGTTCTTTCGCCGGTGGCGGGGTTCCTGTTCTTGCCGCGGATCACCGTTCTTGCCGGCGCGGCGGCGTCTTCTTGGCAGGCTTGAGGGGCTCTTTGGCGGGGGCTTCCACCCGGCTGAACGCAGGTGGTGGGTTGGCCCGGCGTATCCGGATCGGTGAGCCGGCTCTCCCGTGGTCCGCGGTTGTCGTTCTCGTCGTGTGGCGTCTCTTGGTGCGGCATCTCTTTGCGGCGGAGTCTCTTGGCGGGCCCCATATCTTGGCCCGGCGGCACTACTGGCGGGGTGGTGTCTCTTTGCCGGGCGGCATCTCTTGGCCGGCGGTGGCATCGGGCCCGGCGGTGTCTTTCCGTTCGGGGGCGTCGTTCGAGCCGGCGGCGTCCTTCGAGCCGGATGCGTTCTTGGATCCCGCGGTGGTTGCCGCAGCCGTGGTCGGTCCCGTGGCGGTGGACCCGGACGCGTCCGGCTTGGCGGACGTTGCTGCTCTCGCGCCCCCCGACCTCGTCTGCCGAGGCGCCGATCGGGGCGTGCCGGACGCGGCCTTTGTGGACTTCGCGGTGGTCTTCGCCGCCGAAGGCGCTTTATCGGAAGCCGCGTCATTTGCCTGACCAGGCGTCTCATTGCCACCCGCGCGGGCCGAGGATTGCGGGCGAGCCGGCCGCTTTTCACCCGATTGAGGTTCGTTGATCCGTGCTATCGGTGGAGAGGCCGGGGGAGGCGCCACCGTCGAGCGGGTGTCGGACCGGCCGGGAGCCGACGACGGGGCAGGACGCGCGGCTCCGTCAACCGACGCCGCGCCGGATCGCGGCGAGCTTGTGGGGCGGCCGGCCGGTGACTTTCCGCGAGCGGCGACGGCACCCGTGACACTCGGTGCGGCATCCCCTCGGCCCGCACCAGCTCGATCGCCGGATGTCTGGTCTCCTCCGGCGGCGCGGTCGCCAAGCGTAGGGGCGTCCTCGCGTCGGCCGGCACCGGCCGACGCGGTCGCGGAAGCGGGAGCCTTGGCGCGTCCCGTAGCGGTCCCCGACGGAGTGGTCGGCGACTCAGTGTCACCTTGACGGGCGTCGCGCCGGCGGAACCGGTCCATGAACGACCGTCGGGGAGGTGCCTCGGACCCACCGGCGGATCCGGCGCGCTCCTCCCGCTCCGGCGGCGCGGAGATCGACTCAGACCCGCCCCGGGACCTCGATGCCGACCTGGCCGACGGCACGGCGGCGGTTCCGCTCCCAGCAGGCCCCGACGCGGCTACTCCTGACCCGGTGGTCCCAGACACCCCGGCCCTGGAACCCTTGGCACCGGCTGCAGTCGCGGGTTCAGCAGCGCCGGCCCGTGTCGCAGCAGCACCGGACCCGGTGTTCCCGGCTCGCGCCGAGCCCGTCGCGGCGCTTGTAGATCCGGAAGCCTCGGACCTGGGAGCTGTGGATGCGGGGCCTGTGGATGCGGGAGCTGTGGATGCGGGGCCTGTGGATGCGGGGCCTGTGGATGCCGGGCCTGTGGATGCCGGGCCCGCGGCGACACCTCGCCCCACGCCCCAACGCTGCCCGAGCGCAACCGCCAACGCCGACCCCGCCAGCCCGGCCAGCACCGCATAAGGCGCGATGAGATAAGCCGACTGCAACGGCCCGGGCGTACCGCTCAACTGCGGCGCCAGCACGAAGAACGCCCCCGCCACCAGCAGCGGACCGACCGCACCCGACGAGGCGGCGCCCACCCCGACGTCACCGCGACGGACCGCGGGCAGGGCGCCGAGGACCCCCAGCACCAGGGCCGCGAGCAGCGTCAGCACCGCGCTGGGCCAGGAGATGGTGCCGTACTGACTGTCGGCGGTGTCCGGTGAGACGAACTGCCAGCTCGACAGGTACGTCGCCGAGGGACGGTGCCAGAAGATCGTGGCGATGACTGCCGCCACGGCCAGTGACCACAGCCAGGCCGCGGTCGCGATCAGGTTCGCCGCCACGGGCCGGGAGACCACCGCCCAGTACGCGATGGCCAGGCCCAGGAGCACGCCGATCACCGCGTACCCGCCGGCGATCGTCTGCGGCGAGTAGGTGTCCGTCCGTACCGCTGCCCGGGCCGGGAGCGCGATCAGCGCGACCGTCAGCAGCGCGCCGACCGCCGCGGAGGCCGCCAGCGCGAAGCGCCAGGGCCCGCCGGCCGCGCGGCCGAGCCGGCCCGCGATGACCGCGCCGAACACCGTCGCGCTCGCGGCGATCCAGGTGGCCCAGCCCAGGCTGCCCAGCCAGACGCTGTCGTCGTCGGACACCGCCGGCCACACCACCACGCCCAGGCCGTAGCCGAGGCCGAGTTGGGCGGCGCCCGTCCCCGCGGCCACTCCGGCCGCGGCTGCCACTCGCGCTGTCCAGCCCGTCTCGGCCATGCCGGGCACTGTAGCCGTCGGTGACGATGCCTGCGAATCAATGAGGTGATGCACCAAGATTGGTTAGGTTGGTGGGCAGGACGCGCGAACGGAGAGGATCCGGCGATGGCCGACGACGACGAGCGCCGCCGCCTGGACGAGACGGGCGAGTACTTCCCGTTCGCCGACGACGAGGAAAATCCCCCGATCGACGGTCCCCCGCAGGATGACCGCACCGCCCAGTTGCCCGGCCTGGCGGCCGACGCGGACCGCACCCAGGTCTTTCCCGGCGCCGATCCGGACGCGACCCAGGTCGCCCCGCGGGCGTCGCGGGGCGACGCGACCGCCGCTTTTCCCGGTCCGACCGACGACGGTACGCACACAGAGCGTTACCCCCGCAGCACCGACAACTGGGCCGAAGAGGGGGACGCCGTCTGGTCCGCCCGGGCCGGCGTCCGCCCTCCGCGCCCGGGGTACGGCGACGAGTACGCCCCCACCGACTGGGCCGCCGGGCCGGCCGACGAACCGCGCGGCAAGTGGTGGACGCCGATCGCGGTCGGCATCGTCGCGTTGCTGCTGCTGGGCCTGCTGGGCTGGGGTATCTACCTCATCGTGCAGTCCACGGGGGGCGACGACGCCACCCCGGCCGTGACCCCCTCGGCGGCGGCGCCGGCCACCACCGGCGCGACCACCCAGCCCACTACCGCGCCGCCGTCCACCGAGCCGGCGACCACGCAGCCGACGACGACGCCACCGACCACCCCGAGCGACGTGACGGTGCCGGCGCTGAAGGGTTTGTCCACGGACGAGGCCCGGGGCGCCCTGGACCGCAAGGGCCTGAACTACCGGCTGCGCTACGTGACCAGCGATTCCCCGGCCGGCACAGTGATCGACAGCGACCCCGCGGAGGGTCAGCAGGTGCCCGCGGACACGGTGGTCACGCTGATCATCGCGGCGCGACCGACCACGCCGGCGACCACGACGCCGCCCACCACGACCAGCCCGGCCGGCCAGCCGGACGAGGACTGAGGCCGGGCTCAACCGAGCCCGGGGTCAGTCGGCGTCAGCGGTTGGCGCGCAGGGCCCGAGCCTGGATGGCGCCCGTGGTCATGCCCGGCTGCCGGCCGTTACGGGTACGCGGATCCGGGGCCTTGCCGACCTGCCGCAGGCCGCCGACCTGCACAAAGATGGAGCGACGCTCGACCGCGTCACCGGATCCGTTGAGCTCGTAGCCGTCCAGCCAGATCCAACCCTCGTAGGTCGGCCAGTCGTGCACCCGGATGACGCGGAAGAGCATCGGCGCCGCGAATTGGACGCTGGCCGCCTTCGTCACGTGTATGACATCGCCGGACCGAGGAAGCACGTCATCTCCTGTCCTGAACCCAGTAGGGGCAAATTGCACTGCGCCGCACATGAACGCCGACGGTCCAGTGTGCCCGGCTCGTGCGTCTTTGCACCATAACGAATGTGCCAATCCTCGCAATGGCGCGGTTGTGCCGCAGTCGGCCCGCCGTTACTGCCCGTGAGCCGGTGGAGTCCGGCCGGGACAGTCGGCGGGGGCCGGTCCCCCCGTGCACGACGTCGCTTTTCGGTGCATTGCTGAGTGCTCGGCGCCGTATCGCAGCTTCCCGCAAGAACACTAAGTGACGTGCGCCATACGGAAAGATTGCACCACGAGACTAGTCGATGCAAGTTGCAGGTCAGCCGAAAGTGACTAAACGATCACTGTGGACGCTTGAAGGATCAAGAGATCAACAGAGAGACTGAGTCGGACAACGCCGTACGGTGGAGCCCCATACCGTCCGGTCGCATGATGCCACGCAGCCCGGAGGTGAGCGTGAATCCGCGCCGCAGCCCCACCATCCGCCGCCGCCGACTCGGTGCCGAACTTCGTCGATACCGCGACGCGGCCGGCGTGACCATCGACGTGGTGGCCGAGCGTCTCGGCTGCTCACCGTCCAAGGTGTCCAGAATCGAGACCGGCCACACCAGCGCCACTCCGCGGGACGTAAAGGACATGCTGGACATTTATGACGTCAAGGGCGTGGAATCCGACGAATTAGTCCAGATATCGCGGGAAGCCCGGCAAAAGGGATGGTGGCATCCATTCAGCACGGTGCTCACCGGCGCGTATGTCGGGCTGGAGGCGGCGGCCCGCTCCATCAGGGCGTACGAGCAGCAGGTGATTCCCGGTTTGCTCCAGACCGATAAGTACGCAATAGCGATGATTCGGGCCGCTCGACTGGGTGACCCGGACCGAGAAATAGAGCAACGGGTACGCGTCCGGATGGCTCGCCAAGCGTTATTGATTCAGGACGATCCGATCGATCTTCAGGTGGTGCTCGATGAAGCGGTGGTGAGTCGCCCGGTCGGCGGCGACGAGGTCATGCGAGATCAATTATTGCGATTGGTCGAGGCGACCCGTCTGCCGAACGTCACTCTGCAGATCCTGCCGTTCGCGGCGGGTGCCCACGCCGGCATGGACGGCACGTTCGCGATCCTCGACTTTCCGGACGCCGAGGACCCCAACGTGGTGTTCGCCGAGAACGCGACCGGCGGGCTGTTTCTGGAGAAGAGCGATGAGCTCCGCAAGTACAACTCGATCTTCGAGACCATCCGATCGTCGGCCCTCTCTCCCGAGGAGTCCAGAGACATGATCGCTATGCTGGCAGAGGAGCCATTGTGGAAGTTGAGACCAAGGGGTTCCGGATCGATCTGAACCGCGCGCAGTGGTTCAAGAGCACGCGCAGTGGGCCGAACTGTGACAACTGCGTTGAGGTGGCCTTCGTGGACCAGGCCATCGCGGTGCGCGACTCCAAGAACCCGACCGGGCCCGCCCTGATCTTCACCGCCGCCGAGTGGGACGCCTTCGTGGGCGGCGCCAAGGACGGCGAGTTCGACCGGTAGTGCAACACCCGACCGCCCCCGCCGCGTACGTGGGGGCGGTCGCTGCATTTCGCCCCATTGGCACCGTCGCCCGTTCGGGTATGCCTCGTTGAACGCTCTAAGCGCGGACCGGACCGCGCCGGAGAACCGCCGCCGGCCCCGTACGGCTGACCGTCCCCCTCGCGTGACGGTGCGGGTGGGCGATCCATACGAGCGAGGCAAGGCGAAGCAGATGACGATGGGTTCCGACAATCTGAGCAACGGATCCGTGACCGCACAGGACCGCTTCAGCGGGGGCGTGAGCGCGTACCGGCAGACCCGCCGTGAGGCTGCCCTGGCCGCGGAGAACGACGGGGAGCTGGTCGCGCGGGGCGGCGGATCGAGCCTGTCGGGCCTGCCGACCCGTACCCCGATCGAGCCGACCAGCGCACTTGACCGGGCGGCCAAGCTGCCATCCATGGACCTGCAGGGGGTGACCGAGCCGGTCTTCCCGACCAGCGGCGGCTGGGTCGACGCGAGCAGCTCGCCCTCGATGGCCGACCACCCGCTGCTGCGTGGCCTGCTGCTCGAGCTGCCGGTCCGCGGCGCCATGCCGGACTCGGCCTGGCTGGACCGCTGGTTCGAGGCCGCCCGTTCCATCCTCGAACTGCTCTACGTGCAGGAAGCCAAGCGCAAGTAGGACCGCGACGCCTCAGGCGGCGCGGTGGCCCGAGGTGGCGTACCCCTCTGCCGGCCGGCTCTCGGCCGGCAGGGCGGTGTAGGTCTCGGCGGCGGTCTGGCGTGCCGGCACGGGACGCAGCCGGGCCTTGCCGATCGGGGCGAAGACGTTGACGTTGAGCCGGCTGTGCCGGATCGCGTGCCGGATGCCGAGCGCGAGCACCGCCATTCCGACCACGGTCAGCACGATCCCGGCCACCTGGGCCCCGGGCACGTCGATCACCCCCGCGGCGATCGGCACGCCGGCGAGCGCGGCCAGGCCGGTGACCTGCAGCGGCGTCGCGACCAGCGGGTGCGCGGCGGCGGCCTGCAGCGCCGGCGGCGCCGGCGTCAGCGGCGCGGTGGCGAACGCGGCCGCACCGCGCCGGATCCGCGTGAGGCGGCGCGCGGTGAGGGTCAGCACGACCAACGCGGGTACGGCGGGCAGCAGCGCGGCCGCCGGCGCGTTCGACGTCCCGGGCAGTACGCCGGTGACCAGCGGCACGGCGATGAACACCGCGACGCCTGCACCGACCAGCAGGGACAGTGTGCGCGCACGTCGGCGCAGCTCACGAGCGGTGCGTACGCCCGGCAGGGCATCCGCGAGCAGTCCGGCGGTGAGCCAGACCCCGGCGAGCGCGCCGATGAGAATCAGGTCCGTTGCGGTGTTCACATCGACAGCCTTCACCTGGCGGGCAAACCGCGAAACCGGGATATGCCCGGACCGGGGACCCGTAGGGGTTACCTGATGACCCAGGGTCGCCGCAGCTTCACGCAGCGACCTCATCCCAATGGGCGAAGGGGACAATGCCCCCTGTTGCGGCCGTGAGCTGTGTCCTAGTGTCGGGTGCCAGACCCCACCGATGCATCGGTGGCGGCCACGGGCCCGACCTGGGGAGGTCGGCCGGGGTTTCCGGCGGCGACGCCGCGGGACCCCGGCACCGCCCGGCCGCCTGTGGACAACCCGGCCGGGGGACGTCAGACCGCGAAGGTGTGAACCCGCTCGGTGGCCGGCGCGGGCGGAGCCGCTTTCCACAGCCCGGCCTTCTGCACGGCCAGCCGCGACAGGTACGCCGGGTTCAGCAGGATGTACCGCTTCCACAGCCGCTTGGGCTCCAGCCCGAGCCGCCACAACCACTCGAGGGCGTACTTCTGCATCCACGCGGGCGGGTTCTTCAGCAGCCCGGCGTGGTAGTCGAACGCCGCGCCGACCGCGAGCAGCGGCATGTCGAGCAGCGGCCGCATCGCGTACGTGAAGATCTCCTGCCGGGGGCAGCCGAGCCCGACCAGCACGATCCGCGCGCCCGACGCCTTGATCCGCTCGGCGATCTCCGCGTCCTCGCCCGGCTGGACGCTGCGGAACTTCGACGCCTCGACGCCGGCGATCTTCAGCGCCGGGAACATCCGCTCCAGCGCCGGCACGAGCTTGCCGAGGGTCGGTTCGGTGGAGCCGTACAGGTAGACGGGCAGGCCCTCGGCCGCGGCCTGGCGCAGCACGCGCAGGGTGAGCTCGGGACCGTAGACCCGGTCGGCCAGGCCGGCGTGGTGCAGCAGGTTGAGCGCGCCGCGGACCGGCTGCCCGTCCGGCGTGACTAGGTCGAACGAGTTGAGCCGGGCGTTGTGCGCCTTGTCCTGCACGCCGGTCATCACGCCGTGCACCGCCAGCGCGGTGACGGCGTAGTGGCGGCGTTCGCGGGCGGCGTCGAGGATCTGTGCCGTCGCCGCCTCGTAGTCCACCGCGTCGACCAGCACGCCGAGGACGTTCTTCTTGCCCTGCGCGATCACGGTTGGGGCACCCACTTGTCGACGTTGGCCTCGTAGATCTCCTGGAGGATCATGGGGACGTCGTAGACCTGCTTCCACTGCGGGTAGTCGGCCTGGAACGCGGCCATCGAGCCGATCCACCACTGGTGGTCGCCGATGCGGTTCTCGTCGACGTACTCGGTGACCATCTCGGTGCCGCTGATCTTCTCCGCCATGGCGAAGGCCTCGAGGTTGGAGCAGTTCGAGTGCCGGCCGCCGCCGAGGTTGTAGACCGCCGCCGAGCGCGGGTTGCGGAAGAACGCCTCGAACGCGCTGAGCACGTCGTGGCTGTGGATGGCGTCGCGGACCTGCTTGCCCTTGTAGCCGAAGATCCGGTAGAGCCGCCGTTCCATGTTCGCGCGCATCACGTAGCCGAGGAAGCCGTGCAGCTCGGTCGCCGAGTGGGCCGGCCCGGTGAGGGTGCCGCCCCGGAAGATGGCCGTCTTCATGCCGAAGTAGCGGCCGTACTCCTGGGCCATCACGTCGGCGGCCACCTTCGACGCGCCGAAGACCGAGTGCAGGCACTGGTCGATCGACATGTCCTCGGTGATGCCGTCCGCGTACGGGTGCGCCGGGTCGATCTCCCAGCGGGTCTCCTGCTCGATCAGCGGGAGCCGGTTGGGGGCGTCGCCGTACACCTTGTTGGTGGAGCAGTGGATGAACGCCGCGTCGATGCAGTGCTCGCGGGTGTTCTGCAGCAGGTTCAGGGTGCCGCCGGCGTTGACGTCGAAGTCGGTGAACGGGTCCCGCACGGCCCAGTCGTGCGACGGCTGGGCGGCGGTGTGGATCACCACCGCGATGTCCTTGCCGTACCGCTGGAAGATTCGCGACAGTGCGTCGCGGTCGCGGATGTCCACCCCGTGGTGTGAGTACGCCGGCCCGAGGTCCGCGGTGAGCTGCTGCACGTTCCAGGCCGTCGACGCCTCGGCGCCGAAGAACTCCTGTCGCATGTCGTTGTCGATCCCGACGACCTCGAGGCCCAGCCCGGCGAAGTGCCGAACCGCCTCGGAGCCGATGAGACCACCTGATCCGGTCACCAGGGCAACAGCCACGAGCAAACTCTCCAGAGGTCTCGGGGTCAAAAACCAGTCGAGAGCATAACGCGACCCCCCTCACGCTCCGCTGTCACCCAAACGAGCCGGCACAAACCCAGGAGAAGAGAAGAAGGAAGCGGAGGCGGAGGGAGAGGCGGAGGGGAGGACAGAGTCCCGACCCCCCCACGATGCCGAGCGAAGCGACGGCGAGCCACCCACCCAGCGCGAGCAGATCACTCAGCGCGCCCACCGCACCGCGGGGCGTCCGGGGGCTCGGCCCCCGGAGCAGATATGACGAGACGCCCCCGGTCCGCGCTTTCCGCGGACAGGAGGCGCCCAGGCGTCTCGTGGGGATGGGGGGAGTTGAACCCCCACGTCCTTTCGGACACACGGACCTGAACCGTGCGCGTCTGCCATTCCGCCACATCCCCGTGGCATTCAGTTAGCCGGAACAGACTACGCTGTCCCTCGTTACACCGCGAGCAGATACTGCCCGTGACGCCAGGGAAGACTAGCACGGCGTCAGGGGACGCAATACGAGGGTCAGGAGCGACCGGCGGCTCTTCGCAGAGATGCGGAAGCGGCGGCCGGATACCATCATGTCCTCGGAACCCGAGGAGGAGCCGGTGAGCGTGCTGCAGCGCTTTGAGAAGCGGTTGGAAGGCCTGGTCGAGGGTGCCTTCGCGAAGGTGTTCAAGGGTGTCGTGCACCCGGTGGAGATTCTTAATGCCATGCAGCGGGAGGCCGAGGCGCACAAGGCTATCCTCGCTGGTGGTCGCACCTTGGTGCCGAACCGCTACGTGATCGATCTCTCGCCGTACGACCACAGCAGGCTGGCGCCGTACGCCGCCGCACTGGCCCAGGAGCTGGCCCAGTCGCAGGCGGAGTTCATCGGCGAGCAGGCCTGGACGGTCTACGGCGACGTCATCGTCGAGATCGAGCGCGGTGACGGGCTCGATACCGGCATGTTCCGGGTCACGGCGGAGGTGTACACCGGCGGCGAGGTCGCCCCGGTGCAACAGCCCGCCTACGACGCGGCGCCGGCGTATTCGCCGTACGACCAGCAGCAGGGTGGCTATCCGCCGCACGGGGGGCACAACGGGCGCAACGTCGGCCTGGTCTCCGGCGACGGCCGCACGTACCCGTTGCAGATGGGCTCGACGGTCATCGGCCGTGGGGACCAGGCGAATCTGCGCCTGCCGGACGTCGGCATCTCGCGGCGTCACGCCCGGCTGGACTACGACGGCAGCCAGGTCGTGCTGACCGACCTGGGTTCGACGAACGGCACGATGGTCAACGGTCAGCGCGTGTCGGCCGTGGCGCTCAACCCGGGCGACATGATCCAGTTGGGGACGACCACCCTCACGTTCCGAGTGGACGGCTAGGCACCTTGCCAGAATTTGTCCTCACCGTCGCCCGCTTCGGCTTCCTGATCCTGCTGTGGATCTTCGTGTTCACAGTGGTGGGAGTCATCCGCAAGGATCTCTTCGCCGGGGTCCGGTCCAAGAGCCTGGTCGCCTCGCCCCGGGGCGTAGGCGGCGTGGTGCCGCAGGGCCGGCCGGCGAAGGCGAAGCGGGGCAAGGCGGCCCGGCAGCTCGTGGTGACCGCCGGCCAGCTGGCCGGCACCCGGATCACGCTCGGTGAGGCTCAAATCACTATCGGGCGGGCGGAGGACTCGACGCTGGTCATCACGGACGACTTCGCGTCGGCCCGGCACGCCCGGCTCGTGCCGCGGGACGGGCAGTGGTTCGTCGAGGACCTCGGCTCGACGAACGGCACCTATCTCGATCGCGGTAAGGTCTCCGGACCTACTCCCGTCCCCCTTGGCGTGCCGATCCGGATCGGCCGCACTTCACTCGAGTTACGGCCATGACCCTGACCCTGCGCTACGCCGCCCAGAGCGACCGCGGTCTGATCCGAGACGGAAACCAAGACTCCGTCTACGCCGGACCGCGGCTCCTTGCCGTCGCCGACGGCATGGGCGGCATGGCCGCCGGTGACGTCGCCAGCAACATCGTGATCGCGGCCATGGCCCCGCTCGACGAGGACGTCCCCGGCGATGCGCTGGTCGACGCCCTCCGGCACGCCGTGGGCACGGCCAACCAGACCCTGCGGGACACCGTCGACGCCAATCCGCACCTGGAGGGGATGGGCACGACGCTGACCGCGGTCCTCTTCTCCGGCAGCAAGATCGGCATGGTGCACATCGGCGACTCGCGCGCCTACATGCTGCGCCACGGGGAGTTCGCCCAGATCACCAAGGACGACACCTACGTCCAGATGCTGGTGGACGAGGGCCGGATCAGCCCGGAGGAGGCGAGCAGCCACCCGCAGCGGTCGCTGCTCACCCGCGCGCTCGACGGCCGGGACATCGACCCGGAGTATTCGGTGCGCCAGGTCCTCAAGGGCGACCGCTACCTCATCTGCAGCGACGGCCTGTCCGGCGTGGTCAGCGCCGAGACCATCGGCGAGAGCATGCGCGACATCCAGGACCCGCAGGCCTGCGTGGAGCGGCTCGTGCAGCTCGCCCTGCGCGGCGGCGGCCCGGACAACATCACCGTGGTGGTCGCCGACGCGACCGACGCGGACATCGTCGAGCAGGCCCCGATCGTCGGCGGCGCGGCCGCCCGGGACCGCGGCAACTCGACAGTCGCGGACGCCTCCAGCGCCGCGGCCCGCGCGGCGGCCCTGCAGTCGCCGCCGCGGCCGGCGCAGCCCGGACCGGCGTACGACCGGGACGAGCCCGACCCGCAGCCCAAGCGCCATCCGGTACGCACGAGCCTGTTGCTGCTCCTGCTGCTCGGCATCCTCGGCGGCGGCCTGTACCTGGGCTGGCAGTACACCCAGAAGCAGTACTACGTCGGCGCGACCGAGCAGGGCCAGCTCGCGATCTTCCGGGGCGTGCCCGGCCAGATCGCGGGCCTCGACCTCTCCAGCGTTCACGAGACCAGCCCGGCGCGCCTGGACGACCTCACCTCGGTCGCCCAGGACCGGGTCAAGCAGGGCATCCACGCGGCCAATCAGCCCGACGCCCAGCGGATGCTGCAGGAGCTGACCAGCGACGAGCCGTCCAACCCGAACCTGAAGCCGATCTGCGTGGCCGGCAGCGCCGCGCCGACGACGCCGGAGCCGGTGCTCCCGTCCGGCGAGCCGTCCGCGGCCGGGAAGACGTCGTCTCCCGGCCGGCCCACCTCCTCGTCGGCGTCGGCCCTCACGCCGACCTCCACGCCGGACGCCCAGCCCTCGGAGTCTGCCCCGCCGGTCGTCGACCCGGTCGGGTGCCGGCCCGTCGACTGAGCGTCCGCTCACCGAAGTCTGGGGACTCCTTCTTGACCGCGCCCGCCCTTCCGGCTCCCACACCCGCGACCACGGGTGAGATGCCGCGTGTCCCGGGCACGAGGACGGGCCGCAACGCGGAGCTGGGCCTGCTCGCGCTGGCGATGATCATCGTGGCGGCGTACGGCGCCACGGTGGAGGCCAACCAGTTCGACAAGCTCACGCCGACCTTCTGGGTGCCGGCCGCGCTGCTCAGCGTCCTGTTCCTCGCCCTGCACCTGGTGGTCCGCTTCACCGCGCTGCACGCCGACCCGGTGCTGATCCCGACGGTGGCGCTGATCAACGGCCTCGGCGTCGGGTTCCTGCGCCGGCTGGATCTGGCCAAGTCGATCGCCGAGAAGCAGCCCGAGCCGGGCATCTTCGCCGGGGTGGGCGGCCGTCAGCTCGCCTGGACGCTGGTCGCCCTGGTGCTGGCCGCGGTGCTGCTGCTGGTCGTGCGCGACCACAAGGCCGTCTCGCGGTACGCGTACACGCTGGGCCTGGTCGGTATCGTCCTGGTGATGATCCCGGCCGTGCTGCCGGGCCGGTTCTCCGAGATCAACGGGGCCAAGCTGTGGATCAAGATCGGCGGCTTCTCGATCCAGCCCGGTGAGTTCGCCAAGCTGGCGCTGGTCTCCTTCTTCGCCTACTACCTGGTCCGCAAGCGCGAGGTGCTGTCGCTGGCCAGCCGCCGGGTGCTCGGCATCGACTTCCCCCGCGGCCGCGACCTCGGCCCGGTCATCACCGTGTGGCTGCTCTCGCTGCTGGTCCTGGTCTTCGAGAAGGACCTGGGCACCGCGCTGCTCTACTTCGGCCTGTTCGTGGTGACCCTCTACGTCGCCACGGAACGGGTCAGTTGGCTGCTCATCGGCCTGGTCATGTTCTTCGGCGGCGTCTACGTGGCGTACCTGCTCGGCGCGTCGGTCGGCGGCCCGTTCGCTAACTTCTACGACCGGGCCACCGTCTGGCTGCACCCGTTCGACGCGGAGAACTACAACCGGATCGGCGGCAGCTATCAGCTGGTCCAGGGCCTGCTCGGGCTGGGCACCGGCGGGCTGTTCGGCACCGGGCCGGGCGCCGGTTCGCCCGGTTTCGTGCCGGAGGTGCGCAACGACTTCATCTTCGCCGGCATGGGCGAGGAGATCGGCCTGTTCGGCCTGTCCGCGCTGCTGGTCTGCTACCTGCTGATCGTCGAGCGCGGCCTGCGGGCGGCCCTCGGGGTGCGGGACTCCTTCGGCAAGCTGGTCGCCGGTGGCCTCGCGTTCACCCTGGGGTTGCAGGTCTTCGTCATCCTGGGTGGCATCACCGGGCTGATCCCGCTGACCGGCCAGACCACGCCGTTCCTGTCCTCCGGAGGTTCGTCGCTCATGGCGAACTGGCTGCTCATCGCGATGCTGCTGCGGATCTCCGATGCCGGTCGCCGGCCGGCGGCGGCCGGGCCGGCGGCTCAACCGGGTGGACCGAAGCAACCGCCCGCCCAGCTCCACGGCGCCATGACGGAGGTGATCAAGCCGTGAACGCACCCCTGCGCAAGGCCGGCGTGGTCATCCTCGTCCTGTTCGGTCTGCTCTTCGCCAACCTGAACTGGGTACAGGGCTACAAGGCGGACGCCTACCGCACCAGCGACTACAACGGCCGCGTCACCGTCGCCGAATATGAAGTGCCCCGCGGGGTCGTCGAGGCCGACGGGCAGGCGCTCGCCCAGAACAAGCTGACCGACGACACCCTGAAGTACCTCCGGCAGTATCCGGAGAAGCAGGTCTACGCCCCGATCGTGGGCTACAAGCCGGTGAACATCGCCGAGGTGGGCATCGAGCGCACCGAGAACGAGTTCCTCTCCGGCGCCAGCGACAAGCTCTTCGCCGACCGGGTCAGCGCCATGTTCACCGGCGACAAGGCCGGCGGCGGCAACGTCGTGCTCTCGATCAAGACCAAGGCGCAGGAGACGGCCTGGAAGCAGCTGACCAACAACCAGGGCGGCGCCAAGAAGGGCTCGGCGATCGCGATCGACCCGCGTACCGGCGCGATCCAGGCGATGGCCTCCTTCCCCAGCTACGACCCGAACCCGCTGGCCAGCCACGACGTCAAGGCCGCGGCCGCGGCGTACAACGAGCTGAACAAGGACAAGGACAAGCCGCTGCTGAACCGTGCGCTGTCCGAGACCTACCCGCCCGGCTCCACCTTCAAGGTGATCATCTCGGCCGCCGCCTTGCAGAACGGGTACACCCAGACCAGCGAGATCAAAGCCGGCACGAGCTACACCGCCCCCGGCTCCGGCGCGCCGATCCGCAACTCCGAGGACCAGACCTGTCCCGGCGCGGTGGTCACCCTCAAGGAGGCGCTGACCGACAGCTGCAACACCGGCTACGCGCAGCTGGGCGTGGCGCTGGGCGGCGACAAGGTCAAGAAGGCGGCCCGGGACTGGGGCTTCGAGCAGGACGACCTGACGGTCGGCAACCTCGAGGGCTCGGGACTGCCGGTCGCGGCCAGCCGTACCGGTGAGATCAAGAACCCGGACGGCAGCACCGACCAGGCCGGGCTCGCCCAGTCGTCGATCGGGCAGAAGGACGTCCGGATGACGACGCTCGAGGGTGCGCTGATCGCGGCGACGGTGGCCAACGGCGGCCGGCAGATGCGGCCGTACCTGGTCCAGCAGCTGCTCAGCCCCGACCGGCGGCCGATCTACAACGCCGCGCCGCAGACGCTGCGCACGCCGGTCAACGGCGAAGTGGCCGGCGACCTGCGCGAGATGATGGTCAGCGTCGTCGAGAACGGCACCGGCCGGCGCGCCAAGATCAGCGGCTTCGAGGTGGGCGGCAAGACCGGCACGGCGCAGAACGCGACCGGCGCCGACAACCACGGCTGGTTCATCGGCTTCGCGTTCAACGACAAGGGCGAGGCAGTCTCGGCGGCCTGCGTCATGCTGGAGAACGTCCCCGGCGATCATCCGAGTGCCGAGGCGGCCCGGATCGCCGGGCTCATCATGAAGGCCGCGGCGGGCCGGGGAGGGGACTGAGATGATCAGCCCTGGGGTCACCCTCGGCGGCCGGTACCGCTTGGACGAGCGGATCGCCGGCGGCGGCATGGGCGACGTGTGGCGCGGCACCGACGAGGTGCTGGGCCGGACGGTCGCCGTCAAGATCCTGCTCCCGGCCCTGCTCGACGAGCCCGGCTTCGCCGAGCGGTTCCGCGGCGAGGCCCGGACCATGGCCACGATCAACCACCCCGGGGTGGTCGACGTCTACGACTACGGCAGCGACCAGCAGCTCGCCTTCCTGGTCATGGAGTACGTCGAGGGCGACGCGCTGTCGCGCACGCTGAGCCGGGTCGGCCGGCTGACCCCGGCCCGCACCATGGCGCTGGTCGCCCAGGCCGCCGACGCGCTGCAGGCCGCGCACGCGAACGGCATCGTGCACCGCGACGTCAAGCCCGGAAACCTCCTGGTACGCCCGAACGGCACGCTCGTGCTGACCGACTTCGGCATCGCCCGCTCGGCCCTGGTCGGGCAGCTCACCGTGGCCGGCTCGGTGCTCGGCACCGCCTCCTACATCTCCCCGGAGCAGGCCTCGGGCGCGGTCGCCACGGCCGCCTCGGACGTGTACGCCCTCGGCGTGGTCGCCTATCAGTGCCTGTCCGGGCACCGGCCGTTCGACGGCGCGACGCCCATCGAGATCGCCATGAAGCACGTCCGGGACACCCCGCGACCGCTGCCCGCCGACATCCCGCCGGCCGTACGGGCCATCGTGGACCGGGCTCTGGCCAAGGACCCGGGCGCCCGCTGGCCCACCGCCTCGGCGATGGCCGCCGTGGCCCGGCAGGCCGCCTCCTCGCTCACCACCCAGGTGCAGCAGCCGGCGGTGAACGGCTCGGCCCCGGTCGGCCGCCCGCAGTCCGGTGGCCCGGCGATGAACCGGCCGCAGTCCGGTGGCCCGGTGGTGGCCAACCGGCCGCACTCCGGGGCGCCCGCCTCCGGCCCGCCCGGGCACCCCGTCTCCGGCCAGGCCCGCCCGCCGTACCCGCCGGTGCCGCGGCCGGTGTCCGGGTCCCAGGCGCGCGGCGCGGCGTCCGTGCCGTCCGGGCAGCCGCCGTACAGGCATCCCTCGGCGCCGCCGATGCAGCAGCCGCCGATGCAGGCCGGCAAGCAGCCGGAGGGCTCCGGCGGACGACAGGTGCTGATCGTGCTGGCCGTCGTGCTGGGGCTGCTCGTCCTGCTGTGCGCCGGGGTCATCTCGTTCCTGATCAAGCAGGGCAACACCGCGATGGGCGGGAGCGGGCCGCGGGCCACCGTCGTGCAGGCGGCTCCGCTCGAGCCACGGGCGCCGGTGGCGTCGTACCGTCTTACGAAGCAGGCTGCCGCTCCGCTCAGCCTGACCCACGCGACCGAAGGACGACAGACGCTATGACGGCGCAGGCCCGCCTGCTCGGTGGCAGGTATCAGGTCGGCGAGCTGCTCGGCTACGGCGGCATGGCCGAGGTGCACAAGGGTCGTGACCTGCGCCTCGGGCGGGACGTCGCGATCAAGATGCTGCGCACCGACCTGGCGCGCGACGCCACCTTCCAGGAGCGGTTCCGCCGGGAGGCGCAGAACTCCGCCGCCCTGAACCACCCGGCGATCGTGGCGGTCTACGACACCGGCGAAGAGGTGTCCTCGACCGGCGAGAAGTTGCCGTTCATCGTGATGGAGTTCGTCGGCGGCCGGACCCTCAAGGAGGTCCTGGCGGCCGAGCAGCGGATCCAGCCACGCCGCGCGCTGGAGATCATCGCCGACATCTGCGCCGCGCTGGAGTTCAGCCACCGGCACGGCATCATCCACCGGGACATCAAGCCCGGCAACGTGATGATCACACCGAACGGCCAGGTCAAGGTCATGGACTTCGGCATCGCCCGGGCCCTGGCCAGCGGCGCCACCACGATGACGCAGACCAGCGCGGTCATCGGCACGGCCCAGTACCTCTCCCCGGAGCAGGCCCGCGGCGAGTCCGTCGACGCCCGCTCCGACGTGTACGCCGCCGGTTGCGTGCTCTTCGAGCTCCTCGTCGGGCACCCGCCGTTCGTCGGCGACAGCCCGGTGAGCGTCGCCTACCAGCACGTCCGCGAGGACCCCAAGGCGCCGAGCGACATCAACCGCGAGGTCCCGCCGGACGTCGACGCGATCGTGCTCAAGGCGCTGGCCAAGAACCCGCTGAACCGTTACCAGTCGGCGCAGGAGATGCGCGCCGACGCCCTGCGCGCGGTCGCCGGCCGCCCGGTCATGGCCACCCCGGTGATGTCCGAGGCCGAGACCATGGCCATGTCCGGCCCGCCGATGCGCCAGCAGACGGCCATGACCAGGGCGATCCCGGCCGGTGTGGGCCCGCGTGGCCCGCAGCCGCCGGAACGCAAGACCTCGTCCTGGGTGATGGCGGTGCTGGCCGCGCTGGGCGTGCTCGCCGTCGTGGCGCTGGGCATCGGCCTGATGCTGTCCCGCAGCAACGACAGGGAACCGGACCCGGTCGCCACCAAGGGGGTGCCGAAGGTCGAGGGCCTGTCGGAGAAGGCGGCCCGGGACAGGCTCACCGCGGCGGGCTTCCTGAACGTCACCACCGGCAAGGCGGTCACCAAGGACGACTGCGACAACAAGGTCGACTCGCAGGATCCGAAGCCGGCCGAGACGGTGCCGGTCACCACGCAGGTCACCCTGACCATGTGCGTCAGTCCCGAGGAGACCCGGGTGCCCAGCGGCCTGCGGGGCGCCAGCCGCGACACGGCCGACCAGGCACTGCGCGCCGCCAACCTCGTGCCGAGCTTCGAGCCGACCAACAGCGACGTGGAAGAGGGCCGGGTCATCTCGGTCGAGAAGGAAGGCGAGAAGGTCAAGCCCGGCACCACCATCACGGTCAAGATCTCCCGGGGCAACCTGGTCGAGGTGCCGTCGGTGGTCGGCAAGACCGAGGAGGTGGCCAAGGCGCTGCTGCAGCAGGCCGGCTTCACCAAAATCGAGGTCGAGCCGTCGAATCAGCAGGGCACACCGGGCCAGGTCGTCGACCAGACCCCGAACGCCAAGCAGAAGAAGACCAGGGACACCCAGATCACGCTGACCGTCATCGCCGAGCAGGACCCGAACCCCGACGACTCCGGCACCCCGGACCCGGGCGGCTCCACCCCGCCGGGCGGCGACGGCGGCGGCGCGGGCGACGGCGGCACGCTCGGCGGCCTGGTCAACCGCTGAGCCGAGAACAGGAAGCCCCGGACGCTGGTCGCGTCCGGGGCTTTTCTCGTTCCGGTCGTGGCGGGCTCAGGCGGTGGCGAAGGCGGAGCGCCGGCGGCTCTCCACCTCGGCGGCGAGCTCGGGGGCCCGGTCCCGGGCCTCCGGCAGGCCGCAGGAGGCCAGCCAGTTGGCCAGCATGGTGTGGCCGCCCTCGGTCAGCACCGACTCCGGGTGGAACTGCACGCCCTCGATCGGCAGGGTGCGGTGGCGCATCGCCATGACCACGCCTGACTCCGTCCAGCCGGTCACCTCGAGCTCCGCGGGCAGGGTCTCCGGCAGCACGGCCAGCGAGTGGTAGCGGGTCGCGGTGAACGGATCCGGCAGGCCGGCCAGCACGCCGGCGCCCTTGTGCCGCACGGTGGAGGTCTTGCCGTGCAGCAGCTCGGGGGCGCGGGTGACGGTGCCACCGAACGCCGCGCCGATCGCCTGGTGGCCGAGGCAGACGCCGAACATCGGCAGCTTGCCCGCGTACTCGGCGATGACGTCCATCATGATGCCGGCGCGGTCCGGCGTACCCGGTCCGGGGGAGAGCAGCACCCCGGCGGCGCCGAAGCCGGCGACGTCGGCCACCGTGATCTCGTCGTTGCGCCGGACCTCGCACTCGGCGCCCAGCTGGCCGAGGTACTGCACCAGGTTGAAGACGAACGAGTCGTAGTTGTCGATCACGAGGATGCGCACGGGATCACCTAGCTGGCCGTCGGTTCGGGATTGTTCGTGTGCTCGTTGTACGGCAGCTCCTCGGGCCCCAGCTGCGGGTCGTCACCCGGCACCACGTTCGGGTCCTGCTGCGCCGGGCCGCCCTGCTCGGTGCCCGTGCCCACCTGCACGTCGTCGAACGGCAGCAACGGGGTGGCCCAGGGGAAGACGACGTACCAGAGCAGCGCGCCGACCAGGGTGACCAGCGCGAGCGAACCGGTCAGCTTGCCCCACAGGCCGAAGGGCAGCTTGCGCCAGATCCAGGCATACATCGCAGCCCTCCCTACGCCTTCGTCTTGCCGATGTCGGCGGGCCGGCCGGCCTGCGGCAGCGTGGCGTCGCGCTTGACCGTGTCCACGAGCTCGGCGTGCACGATCAGCCGCTGATAGTTGTTGAACTTCGGGTTGCAGGTGGTCAGCGTGAGCATCGCCTTGGTCGGCTTGGCCCTCGGCTTGTTCGGCACCGCCGCCACCACCTCGACGGCGCTGGGCTTGACGACCTGGCTGTAGCTGACCTTGTAGACGTACCAGTTGGTGCGGGTCTCGACGCCGATCACGTCGCCCGGCTTGAGCTCGTCCAGCCGCCAGAAGATCTTGCGGATCCGGTGCCCGGCGACCGAGAAGTTGCCGATCTCGCCGGGATCCGCGGTGTCCGGATAGTGGCCGGGCGCGTACCGGATGTCGACGGGCCGCACGCCGTTCACGACGACCCACTCCATGCCCAGCTTCGGGATGTAGAGCCGCCCGACCAGGTTCTTGCCGGGCGCGGCGGGAGCGGCCTTGACCGGCGTGCTCGGCGCGACCGTGGGATCGTTCCACTGGTCGTCGAGCTGGGTGGCGAGGGTGTCCTGCTCGTTGTCGACCTTGGCCGAGTTGCCGAAGACCTCGTACCCGGCGAAAAGCAGCACGATCAGCCCGAAGGTGATCATCAGTTCGCCGGAGACCCGGATGCCGGCCCGGATGCGCGAGCCCAGCGTCGGGCGGGTCAGCTCGGAGTACACGCTCTTGTAACCCTCGTCGGTCTGCTCGGGTCGCAACTTGACGACCTTTTCACCCCGGCGCGGCTTGGCGTCCTCCGCCACGCCACCGGGATCGGGATCCGCGGCCGCGGCGGCCGCCGCGGCCGCGACGGAAGCGGCGCCCACGTCGCCGGACCCGCTGGGCAGGGGGGTAGGCACAGCGGCCGGGTCGGGCGCGGAGGAGGCGACCTTGGCCCGGACCGAGGGCAGCAGGCCGGTCGGCGCATCGGCGGTACGGATGATCGCGGTGGCCGACGGGTCCTGCGCCGGTCGCCATGCGGCGGGGTCATGGCCGTTGCGGCCGTCCGGGTTGCTCGGCGGGTCTTGCGCCGGTCGCCATGCGGCGGGGTCACGGCCGTTGCGGCCGTCCGGGGTGCCCGACGGGTAGCCGTCGAACGGCCGGCGGGCGCCGACCGCGGGACGGCCGTTGCCGAGGGGTTCCGTCCGTGGGCGGAAGGTGTCGGGGGTGGGGCCGCTCAGGGCGGCTCCGTCCCGTCCGGGGGCGAAGGCGGTGCCGGTGGCTTGCGGGTCCGCGCTGCGGCCGGCCCGGCTGCTGTCGAAGGGACTCGTGGTGGCCTGCGGATTCGGCCGGCTGCCGTCGGCGGCCGCGAAAGCGCCGCCAACCGCGGCCGCACCGGTGGCGCGGCGGCCGAAGCCGTTGGCCGCCTCGGCATGACCGGCGTCCGGACGGTAGCCGTTGGACGACTCGGGGTAGCTCTCAGCCGGCCACGGCTCGGTGCCGTTGGCCCTGCTGAAGCCCTCCGGGGCCAGCCGGCGGGGCATGGCTTCCTCCGCTGCCCGGCGCGCGCCGACGGTGCCCGGCGCTGCGTTCGGGGCGGTGGGGGTGTCGAAGGGGGCTGCCACTGGCGGTTCCGGGGCGCGTCGCGCGGACGATCGGCGGGCGTCGACGGGTCCGCGATAGCTGCTGGTGGGGGCCGGGTAGACGTCGTGATCCTGCTCGGGCGCCAAGGGTTGGCCAGGGCTGCGCCGGGGATCGAAGTCGTCGGCCGGCGGGCGGTGGCCCTCGGCGTCCGGCCGGGCCGGGATAGGGATCGATGTCGCCGTGCCGGAGGCAACGGGCGGCGGGAGGAATTCGGCGTGGGTGGGATGGTCGGCTGGGGCCGGCCCGAAACCGTACGCTGCGGCCTGCGGGTCGCCGCTGGGATCGGCGTAGCCGCCCCCGATGGGGGCGCCGCTGGCGGGCCGGGTGAAGTCCGCGGGGGCGCCGCTGGCGGGCCGGGTGAAGTCTGCGGGGGCGCCGCTGCCGGGTCGCGCGCCGTCCATCGGGGCGCCGCTGGCGGGTCGCGCGTGGTCGCCGGCCACGGACATCTCGGCGGGCGGCCGGGTGAAGTCGACGGAGGCCGAAGCCCCACTCCCGGCCCGCAGCGGATCATCCGCGGTGGGCTGCCGGGCGAAGCCCCCCGGAACGGAGACTCCGGCGGATCGCTGCCGGTAGGCGTCCGCCGAGCCCGTAGCCGCCGACCGCCCGTCACCGTTGGGCGGAACCGCCGCTGCGCCGCCACCGGCGAACTGTCCGGAAGCCAATTCCCGAGCCGCCCGAGCCTCCTCGACCGCAGCCGCGAAGAAATCAAAGTCGCCGCCGCCGGCGGCGCCACGCGGAGCCGGCACCGGCACAGCGGGCGGCACCGGCGAAGCGGGCGCCACGGGCACAGCAGCAGCGGCGGCCACCACCGGGGCGACACCGCCCACAGCAGGCAAAGACGAAGGCGGCGGCGAGGCCCCGGTCGCCGGCCGATCAGCGCGTGCAGCCGCCCGAGCGGCTGCCGCGGCCCGAGCCACCACAGGATCAACCGTCCCCGTGGCCGGCTCACCCCGAAGCGGCGGCGGATCGGTCCGAATAATGGCGGTATCGGCGGCACCAGGAGATCCGGCAGCGGAACCAGCAACCCCCGTAGCCGGCGAACCGGGAGCAACCGAAGACGCCGCCTGTGCTTGAGCAGCCGGCGCCGGCCAGGGCGCGGCCAACCCGAGGCTCGCCGGTGGGTCCAGGGGCCCGCCCGGCACTCCGTCCGGGGAAGCGTCCGTGATCCGGGGAATGAAGGCCGTCTGAGCGTCGCCGTCGGGCGCGCGGTGCCGGCCGGAGTTCGCCGCGCCCTCCTGGGCGTCCGACGCTTCCATCACTCCGTGGCCTCGGCGGATCGGAGGTCACTCGACCCGTCGTACGCCCGCACAGTCACGTTCCTCTCGACGGTTTCCGTATAGCCGAGGCCGAAGTCGGCCACTGCCGCCCGGAATTGCTGGACTCCCTCTGCGGACTCCAACGCGCGGTGCATCGCCGTGGGTTCGCCGATCGCAGTGATCTTGAAGGGTGGCGAGAAGACCTGGCCGTGGAGCAGCAGCGTGTTGCCGACACAGCGTACCGCGCTCGTGGAGATGACGCGGACATCCATGATCGCCATTGCCTCGGCCCCACCTGCCCACAAGGCGTTCACGACCGCCTGGACGTCACCCTGGTGGACGACCAGATCGTCGTTCTCGGGGGCGGCCTCGCCGGTGCCGGTGGTGCGCTGCGGCGAATCGTTGAGGCTGACCGTGATGCCGGGGCCGCGCAGGGCGGTGAAGCCCGCGCCCGCGCGCATCGCGTCCGCGCGCTGGCGGGCGCGCTTGACCGGTTCGTCGACGTCGGCCAGCCGCGCCGCCTCCTGATCGACGGAGGCTCGCAGGTCGGCGGCCCTTTTCTCGCGGTGTTCCAGCCGGATCCGCTTGTCGGCGATGAGCTGGGCGAGCTGCGGTCGGCGGTCGTCGCGCAGGGCGGTGCCGTCGGCGGTCGTCGCCGAGGTGGTGAACAGCAGGCCGGCCGCCAGCCCGATCAACGGGACCGCCACCGACCAGCCGCGTTGCCGTTGAGCCCTGCGGCGGGGGCGCAGCCCGCCCAGGGCTCGTCGCAGGACAAGTCGCCACGAGGGCGCCCCCGTGGTGTACTCCACGTCGGTTGTCCTCCCTGGCTCGGCCGAAAAACCCACCGGCGGGTGCCTGTGCGCGCGCCGCCTTGACTACGCTAGCTATCGAACAGTATTCGCCACGGGCAGCTTTCGGGGTCCCCGGAGCCGCTCAGGGGTGGGTTGTTCACCACTTGTTGCCCTCAGGAGAGCACCGTGCCGAAGTCACAGGTTCGCAAGAAGAAGGTCTACACCCCGCCGACGGACATTCGCCCGTCCGCGACGGCGGCGTCGAAGAAGCCGAGTCCGGTGTGGCTGCCCATCACGGCGGTCGCGCTGATCGTCTTCGGCATCACCTGGCTGGTGGTGTACTACCTCTCGGAGCAGCAGTACCCGGTCGAGGCCTGGCGGTACTGGAACCTCCTCGTCGGCTTCGGCTGCATGGTCGCCTCCCTGGGCATCCTGTCCCGCTGGCGCTAGTTGCCGAGCCCGCCGCGCCGCTGTCGGCGGCGCGGTAGCGTGGTCATCGTCTGATTTGTCCGACAGCGCACCCGGCGTCCGAGCCGCGGGGTGCGCTTTCGACTGCGAACCGCCGGACGACGTGAAAGCCCTGCCCGGACTGCCGCTCGCATTCTGATTACTCATGGGTAACATAGGTCGGCGAGCCGGCTGACTCCAGGAGGCACAAGCACATGGGCCCAGTGCAGATCGTCGCGACCGTCCTGGTGGGCGTCGTGACCCTCGTCGCGATCGTGCTCGCGGTACGGGCGGTCATGCAGATCACCGCGGTGATCCGGCAGGGCCGTCCGGACCCGGCGCGGTTCACCGGTAAGGGCGCCCGCACCCGCACGATGCTGACCGAGACCCTGGGTCACACCCGGATGCTCAAGTGGAGCGTGATCGGGGCGGCCCACTGGTTCGTCATGGTCTCGTTCATGATCTTGTTCCTGCTGGTCGTCGAGGCCTACTTCGAGGTCGTCGACCCGGCCGGCGGGCTGCCGATCATCGGCCACTGGACGGCGTACGGCCTGGTCACCGAGCTGATCGGCGCGCTCGGCCTGGCCGGCATCCTGGTGCTGATCGCGATCCGCCAGCGCGACCGGCGCAAGAAGGTCTCCCGGTTCACCGGCTCGACGATGTGGCAGGGCTACTTCGTCGAGGCCGTCATCGTCGGCGTGCTGATCTGCGGCTTCCTGATCCGGGGCTTCAAGGTCGCCAACGACACCTTCGAGTACCCCGCCTGGGCCACGCCGATCAGCCACGGCGTCGGCGCGTTGCTGCCCGCCGCGGCGAACGGCCCCACCTGGGTCGCGCTGGTCAAGATCTTCATCTCGATGGGCTGGCTCATCGTCATCGCGCTGAACGTGACGATGGGCGTCGCCTGGCACCGCTTCCTGGCGTTCTTCAACATCTTCTTCAAGCGCAGCCCGGAGAAGCCCGCGGGCTCCGGCCTGGGCGCGCTCAAGCCGATGATGAGCGACGGCAAGCCGCTCGACTTCGAGGAGGCCGACCCCGAGAAGGACCAGTTCGGCGTCGCCCAGGTCGAGCAGTTCACCTGGAAGGGCCTGCTCGACTTCTCCACCTGCACGGAATGCGGCCGCTGCCAGTCGCAGTGCCCGGCGTGGAACACCGCCAAGCCGCTATCGCCCAAGCTGCTCATCCTCTCGCTGCGCGATCACGCCTACGCGAAGGCTCCGTACCTGCTCGCGGGCGGCGGCAAGGACCTGACCGGCGAGGAGAAGGCCACCGAGGCCCAGCTCGCGCACCTGGACGTGCTGGCCCTGGCCGAGGGCAACCGGCCGCTGATCGGCACCGAGGCCGAGGGCGGCGTGATCGACCCGGACGTGCTGTGGTCGTGCACCACCTGCGGCGCCTGCGTGGAGCAGTGCCCGGTCGACATCGAGCACGTCGACCACATCGTCGACATGCGCCGCTACCAGGTGCTGATCGAGTCGAGCTTCCCGGCCGAGGCCGGCGTCATGCTGCGCAACCTGGAGAACAAGGGCAACCCCTGGGGCGCGCCGCAGAACACCCGCGAGGACTGGACCAAGGGCCTGGACTTCGAGGTGCCCCGGGTCGGCGAGACCGAGGACTTCGACTACCTGTTCTGGGTCGGCTGCGCCGGCGCCTTCGAGGACCGGGCGAAGAAGACCACTCGGGCGGTCGCCACCCTGCTGCACGAGGCCGGCGTCAACTACGCCATCCTCGGCGAGGGCGAGACCTGCACCGGTGATCCGGCCCGCCGGATCGGCAACGAGTTCGTCTTCCAGATGCTGGCCCAGCAGAACGTCGAGACGCTGCAGGAGGCGAAGGTCAAGCGCATCGTCGCGACCTGCCCGCACTGCTTCAACACCCTCGGCAACGAGTACTCGCAGCTGGGCCTCGAGGTCGAGGTCGTGCACCACACGCAGCTGCTGGCCCACCTGGTCAAGGAGGGCAAGCTCACGCCGGTCCAGCCGATCGAGGGCGACGTCACCTATCACGACCCCTGCTACCTGGGCCGGCACAACCGGGTCTTCGACGCTCCCCGCGAGGTGCTCGGCGAGGCGGCCAACCTGGTCGAGATGCCGCGCAACTCCGAGCGGTCCTTCTGCTGCGGCGCCGGCGGCGCCCGCATGTGGATGGAGGAGAAGATCGGCAAGCGGATCAACGTGGAGCGCACCGAGGAGGCCCTGGCCACCGGCGCGAAGACGATCGCCGTGGGCTGCCCGTTCTGCTACACGATGATCGGCGACGGGGTCACCGGCAAGGGCGAGCAGGAGAACGTCGAGGTCATCGACGTGGCCAGCGTGCTGCTCCGGTCGATCAAGGGCGACAAGGCGCCCGCCTAGCCCGGGCCCGCGCGGGTCAGGACGTGGCGGCGCTCGAGGTCGACGCGGCCAGCACGGCGACGAGCACCGCGGTCTGGATCTCGTCGATGGTGCGCTTGACCGCCGTGGCGGCCCAGTCGCCCGCCGTGATCTCCTTGAGGCGTTCCGAGACCCGCTTGCGGTCCAGCGAGCGGAAGACCTTGCGGTCGAGGCCGGTCGCGGCCACCAGGGCGCAGAGCGCGGCGGTACGCGGCTCGACCGGCCCCGTCGCCGACACGGCGGCGGTGAGCCGCTGCCGGGCCTCGGTCTCCGGCACTGGCTCGACGCCGTGCGGGGCCGGATAGCGGGTCCGGGGGAAGACCAGCAGCACCTTGTCCTGCTGCCGGGTCAGCACCTTTCCTGCGCGACGAGCCGGTCGAGGGTCAGCTTGCGGGCGTCCTTGGCGAACTTCTTCACCCAGTGCGCCGGCTTGGCCGCCCGGCCGTCGCCCGCGACCCGGTCCAGCGCCTGGTCGACCAGCGGGTCACCGGTCGGGGTGGGATCGGTGACCACGACCCGCTGGTCCTCGAGGCCGACCCGCCCGGAGATCGCGAGCTCCAGCAGTAGGGCGCCTCCGAGGCCGTGGTCCAGCCGGACGTTGTCGGTGTCGGGTGCGCCGTCGTCGCCGTAGGCGAGCAACGCGAATTCCTCGGCGAGGTTCATCAACCGACCGTAACTCGCAGCAGCCCAGCTCACGGGCGGCGGCCCGGCCCCCGGCGATGATGATCTTCAGCACCGTGAGCGCGGGCCGGGCGGCGTTCCGGCACAATGAGGGCCGAGGTGAACCGATCATGGACGGCCCGCTCCTGACGACGGTGCTCCCGTTGGCTGCCTTCGCGCTGCTGACGGCGGGCAACGCGTTCTTCGTGGCAGCCGAGTTCGGGCTGGTCACCGTCGACCGGGCGGAAATCGACACGCGTACGGAGGCCGGCGACCGGCGGGCCCGTACGGTGCAGAACGCCCTGCACGAGCTCTCCTTCCAGCTCTCCGGGACGCAGCTCGGCATCACGCTCACCGCCCTGCTGACCGGTTACCTGGCCGAGCCCGCGCTGTCCCGGCTGTTCCGGCCGGCCGTCGAGCCGATCGCCGACGGCGCCACCGAGACTGTCACGCACGTGCTCGCGCTGGTGCTCGCCACCATCGTCTCCATGCTCTTCGGCGAGCTGGTGCCGAAGAACGCGGCCCTGGCCCGGCCGATGCGCGTCGCCCTGGCCACCGCGGCTCCGCTGCGTACCTTCTCCCGGCTCTTCAAGTGGCTCATCGGCGCGCTCAACGGCTCGGCCAACTGGCTGGTGCGCCGGCTGGGCATCGAGCCGCAGGAGGAGCTGGCCAGCGCCCGTTCCCCCGAGGAGCTCGGCCTGCTGGCCGCGATCAGCGCCCGGGCGGGCGCGCTGCCCACGGAGACGGCGACGCTGCTGCGCCGCACGATCCGCTTCGGCGAGAAGCGCGCGGCCAAGGCGATGACCCCGCGCGTCGACGTGGTCGGGCTCAAGACCACCGCGAGCGTGGCGGATCTCATCGTGGCGGCGCGCGCCACCGGCCACACCCGGTTCCCCGTGTACGAGTCCACCCTCGACCTGGTCGTCGGCGTGGTCGGGGTGTCGGACGCCCTCGGTGTGCCGCCCGAGCGCCGGGCCGCCACGGCGGTGTCCACGGTCGCCCGCGAGCCCGTGCTCGTGCCGGAGAGCCTGGACCTGGACAAGGTGCTGGCCGCGCTGCGGGCCGCGGACGCGGACATGGCGATCGTGGTGGACGAGTACGGCGGCACCGACGGCGTGGTCACGGTCGAGGACCTGATCGAGGAGCTGGTCGGTGAGATCGCCGACGAGTACGACGTGGACTTCGCCGACGCCGGCAGCGCCGAGCTGACCGCCCCCGGCGACGACAAGAAGTTCCTGGTCGACGGGCTGCTGCGGGAGGACGAGGTGGCCGAGCAGACCGGCTTCCGGCTGCCCGAGGGGCCGTACGAGACGCTCGCCGGCTTCCTGCTCTCCCGGCTCGGCCACATCCCGGTCGTCGGGGAGTCGCTGGCGCACGACGGCTGGGAGTTCACCGTCATCGAGGTCGACCGGCACCGCATCGAGCAGGTCCGGGTCGTCGCGCCGCCGGAGCCGGCCGATGACTGAGCTGCTGGTCACCGTCGTGCTGCTGCTCGGCAACGCGCTGTTCGTCGGCGGCGAGTTCGCGCTGATCGCCTCCCGCCGTACCGCGCTCGAACCGCTGGCCGCCACCTCCCGGCGCGCCCGCTGGGCCCTGTCGGCGATGAACCAGATCCCGTTGATGATCGCCGGCGCCCAACTCGGCATCACGATCTGCTCGCTGGGCCTGGGCGCGATCGCCGAGCCGGCGCTGGCCCACCTGCTGGAGGGCCCGTTCGGCGCGATCGGCGTGCCGGACCGGGCGGTGCACCCGGTGGCGTTCGTGCTGGCCCTCGGCGTGGTGGTGTTCCTGCACACCGTGGTCGGCGAGATGGTCCCGAAGAACATCACGCTGGCCGGGCCGGAGCGCTCGGCGCTGGTGCTGGGCCCGTTCATGCTGGCGTTCTGCACCGGGACCAAGCCGCTGCTGGTCGCGATGCGCTGGGCCTCGCGGATGGTCCTCTCGCTGTGGAAGATCGAGGCCACCGACGCGGTCAAGACCGTGTTCACCGCGGAGGAGCTGGCCGGCATGGTCACCCAGGCGCGCGCCGAGGGCCTGCTCGGCACCGAGCAGTACGCCCGGATCCACGCGGCGCTGGGCCTGAACGACCGGACCGCGGCGGACGCGCTGCAGCCCTGGGCGGGCGTGACGACGGTCGCCGACGACGCGTCGCCGGCGATCATCGAGGCGGTGGCGACGCGCAGCGGCCGGTCGCGGCTGCCGGTCGTGCAGCGCGAGACCCGGCGGGTGCTGGGCTTCGTGCACGTCAAGGACCTGCTGGGGTACGAGGGTGGGCAGCGCAGCCTCCCGATCCCGGCCGAGAAGATCCGTCCGCTGGCCGTGGTCGCGCCGGACCGGACGCTGGCCGACCTGCTACTGACCATGCGGCGCGACCGCCGCCACATCGTGCTGGTGAGCGACGGGCGCCGCCCGCTGGGGGTGATCGCCCTGGACGACGTGCTGCATGCGGTCATCGGCGAACCCGCCGTTCGACCGACCGCGTGAGGGTGCTTTAACCCACATTTGCGCTCATCCGGGGTTTGTACCGGCGGGTCAAAGCAGCGATCCGGACAATAACCGCATGTTCGACTCTCGACGGTCCCCGCGAGGCGCACGCCGGCGCGTCAGCACCCTCGGCGCGCTGGTTGCGACCGCCGCCCTGGGCTCCGGCCTGCTCGCCGCCCAACTCGCGCAGCCCGCTTCCCCGACTTCCCGCCTGAGCCAGCAGTACGTCGCCGCCCAGCCGGACGCGGCCGGCGCCGGCGTGCTCACCAGCACGACCGCCGGCCTCGCCACCGTGCCGCAGGCCGGCCGGGTAGCCGTGGCCAGGGCCCCGATCGCCGTCCGGTACACCTTCGACGGGGGCGTGCACCGGCCGCTGACGGACCTCCACGGCGCCTTCGCGCTGCGGCCGCTCGGCCAGAACGGCGGCACCCTCACCCTGGTGCCGCAGGGCAAGGGCCTGGCCGTGCGCTATCCCTCCCGCTGCACCCTGGCCCGCGAACGGCAGTGCCCGCGGGCGATCCTGGAAGGCTTCCGGGAGGACGCGCTCAACCCCGGCACCCGCCCGATGCGGTACGGGGCGTCGATCCTGATGACCCACCGGGACCTGGCGGACGGCGCGAACGTCTTCCAGAAGGGCTACTCGGTCGGCGGCGTGAGCCAGTTCAAGCTCCAGGTCGACCACCGGCAGGGCCACCCGAGCTGCGTCATCGCGGGCCGCACCAGGATCTACCGGGCGGAGCCGTCCCTCGACGTGGCCGACGGCCGATGGCACAACCTGATGTGCGCTCGCAGCCGCGACCGCCTCACCCTGACCGTCGAGGGCCAGGTACGCGCCTGGGTCCCGGTGCCCGCGAGCCTGTCCATCGCGAACGCGGAGCCGTTGCGGGTGGGTGGCAAGGGCGCCGGCAAGGGCAACGACCAGTTCTCCGGCCAGATCGACAACGTCTTCCTGACCATCAACTGAGCCGAATTCGTGACAAAGCCCGCCGGGCTGTGCAGGGCAACCGGCGGGCTTGGTCAGACGGTGAACTGGTGCTGCTCGTGAGTGTTACACCCGGCGGCGGCCGTACATGCCGGCGACCGCGGCGACACCGGCGGCGGCCAAGACGACCTGGATGAGGAGTTCGATCCAGTCGATGCCCTTGGTGTCGTTGACGCCGAGCGCGGAGGCGATGAAGGTCCCGATGAGCGCGGCGACGACACCGATCACCATGGTCAGCCAGATCGGGATGTTCTGCTTGCCCGGCACGACCAGGCGGCCGAGCGCGCCGATGATCAAGCCGATGATGAGAGCGGTGATGATCCCGGATACGTGCACGTCAGGCTCCTTGGCTAGGGGGTGCTGCGCTCCGCAGGATTCCCGTCAAGCACCGACCGCCAAACCCGTCTCGCGATACCGGTCCCGGGGTGGCTATTCATCGCCGCCCTCGTCGTCGAAGACCTCGTCCATGACCTCGCCGGCGACGTAGCCGGCGGCAAGACCACCGGCGACTCCGGCGGCGACGCCGCCCATGCCGGAGCCATGGTGCTGTCGGTAGTGGCCGTGGTATCCCGGATGCCCGGCGTGGCCGTAGCCGGGCTGCACGTATCCGGGGTGGCCGTGATCGGATGCAGAGGCCACCGCAAATCCGGGCATGCTCCGCCGGTGTTCGAGGGCTTGGCGTACCCAGCCGTCGACCACCTGCGCCCAGTCGGTGGCGTCGGCGTCGGCGTGGGAAACGGTGTATCGGCCGTAGGAGTCGTGGCCGCCGCCGAACATGCCGCCGCGCTTGTCGAACTCCAGCACCACCTCGACGGCGTGGGGGTTGGTCACGAACGTCAGCTCGACCTCGTTGACCGCGTGCGCGTACTGCGCCGACGGGAAGTATTCGATCTCCTGGTAGAACGGCAAGCTCTGGGGCACGCCGGCGATCCGGCCGTACTCCAGGTCGGCGCCCTTGATGGAGAAGCCGAGCTGGGCGAAGGCGTCGAGGATGCGCTGCTGGATCGGCAACGGGTGCACTTGCACCGGGTCGAGGTCTCCTTTGTCGACGGCGCGGGCGATCGCCACCTCGGTGCGCACGCCCATCACCATGCCGGGCAACGGCCGGCCGTAGACGGCGGTGGCCGGGGTCTCCCAGGGCAGCACGAGCTGGAACGGCAGCGACAGGTGCTGCCCGGCGACCAGGCGCAGGGGACCGCTCACGGTGGTGCGGTGGAACTCGCCGGTCGCGCCGAAGTCACCGCTTCCGCCTTCGACCTCGACCCGGGTCACCAGGCTCAGAGTGATGTGCTCGATCTCCACGTCCGTGCTGCCACCGACCAGGTTGACCTGCCCCGCCAACGGACCGCCGGGCTGCGCGCCGGGCTGCGCCAGTACGGTGTCGACACTCGGGCCGCCCACGCCCAGCGCGCCCAGCATCTTCTTGAAAACCACGTCTTCTCCCGCGAGTCAGAGCCGTCGAATCCGGTACCCGACGGGTGTCGAGCCACCGACACGGACGAAAGTGGCCAAACACGCTGAATAGTGGCTGAAAGACATCGGGCCCGGGACAGGAAGATCGCCGACGCGCTCGGCAAGCTGGCGGAGGACGCGCGGGGTACGGAAGGGCACGTTCGCCGACCAGAGATCAGATATGACGAAGCCCAGGTCGCGGATCATGCCGCTGGCCTGGGCCTCAGTCGTTGGAGCGGGTGAGGGAAATCGAAGCCGCACTGTCAGCTTGGGAACCGTACAAGATCCCCAGATGGACAACCACGACGCGACCTCACCGGCGCCTTCAGCGGCCTGGAGTGCCCTCGGTTTGCCTCCGCTTATGCACGCCAATGGCGCGGGCAGGCTGAATGGGGTGTTGACGATGACCGGGCTCGTTCGGGATCGGCCGTCCGGTTGGACTGCTGGTCGTCGCTGACAGATGCCCGACTTGCACCTACTGCGTGGCTCTAGCCGGTGTAGGTAGGTGGGATGGACGTTGATGCTGCTCAGACTGCTGCCGCGGTGATGCCGTACGTGACCGCCGCCGTGACCACGTACGGGATGAGCACCTTGGACAGAATTCGCGACACCGCGGTCGACAAGGCCACGGATGCCACCGTCGGCGTGGGCCAGCGGATGCTGAACCGCCTGCTCGGCCGGGAGGAGTCACGCGAGATTCTTGAGGGTGCCGTGCTTGACGTCGTCGCGGGCGAGCAGGACAGCGAGTCCGCCTTGCGGCTGCAGATCCGTAAAGCCCTGGCGGCGGACCCCGAACTCGCCCAGGACGTGGCCGCGATGCTGCCTGCCGGATCCGTACACAATGAAGCGTCCGGGGCGGGGGCGATCGCCATCGGGACCAACAGCGGCATCGCCAACACCGGCGCCAACGCCTCTTTCCACCGGTGAGCGCAACCTCTCCTGCCGGACCGGTCGCCTCGGGTCCCGGATCGGCGGCGGTAGGTACCAATACCGGTATCACCAACACGGGCGCCAACCCGCGGTTCGTCACCGTCGGGTCGGGCGGGTTGCCCCTGCCGGACCAGGTGGCGATGCCGTCGCGGCTGGACAATCTGATAAAGCCTCCCACGGATCCGTTCGTCGGACGAGCCGAGACGCTGCAAGCGCTCGAAGAGGCGTTGACCGCTGACCACACCAGCGTCGTCACCCAGGCCGTCTACGGGCTGGGTGGGGTGGGCAAGAGCGAACTGGCCCTCCAGTACGCGGCCAATCACAGGGATCGCTACCGGCTGGTCTGGTGGATCGTCGCTGACGAACCGGAACGACTCGACGCAGGACTCGCCGAGCTGGCCCACCGGCTCAACCCCACCCTCGCTCTCGTTGAGGCGAAGACGGCCGACGCCGCCACGTGGGCGGTGCAGTGGCTGCAGAGCCACCCCGGATGGCTACTCGTCCTGGACAACGTCGACAACCGCCAGCACATCAACGGACTGCTGGGCCGCGTCGGTGGACGGGGGCACGTCATCATCACCACGCGCCGCAACATCAGCTGGCGGGGCGCCGCCCGAACACTGTCCCTTGACATCCTTAGCGCCGACGCCGCGATCGAGTTGCTTGAAGAGTTGACCGGCCGCGACGAACCCGTCGCCGCTAAAGCTCTGGCCGCCCAACTGGGCCATCTACCGCTCGCCCTGGATCAGGCCGGCGCCTACATCGCCCAGCAGCACATCAGCCTCAGCGCATACCTACAACTGCTGCGGCAACGCCCCGCCGAGGCCTTTGCGACAGTCGCCGAGACCGACGAATCGGCCCGCGCCGTCGCCCGGGTCTGGCAAGTCACCCTCGATGCCATCGCGCAGCGTGACCCGCTTGCGGTGCTGCTACTGCAGGTCATCTCCTACTGCGCTCCGGACAACATCCCCCGCGACATGCTCACCGCGCTCGACCCCGACCACGTCGACCAGGCCCTCGGCGTGTTGGCGTCCTACAGCATGATCACCCTTACTGAGGACGCCGTCAGCGTCCATCGCCTCGTCCAAGCCGTCCTACGCACTCACTCGACCCCAGCGCCTGACGGCCACAACGAACTACAGCCGCCCGCCGTGGTAACCGCGCTGCTCGCTGCTGCGTGCCCGAACGGCAACATCCAAACGGCAATCGAGGACTGGCCACGCTGGCGCACCCTCAACCCGCACATCGACGCATTTGCCCGGTGCACCTCGGATGAGCAGGCCAACGAAGCCCACGCGTCGCTTTTCTCAAACTCCGCCTTGTTCTCGTGGACCCAGGGACAGCACCACATCGCGCTGCCCCTGCAGCAACGCGCCCTAACCATCACCGAAACCGCCGTCGGCCCGGACCACCCCACCGTCGCCATCCGGCTGAACAATCTCGCGCAGACGCTGCACGCCCTGGGCCGGGCCAGCGAGGCGCTGCCGCTGCAGCAACGCGCCCTAACCATCACCGAAACCGCCCTCGGCGCTGACCACCCCGACGTCGCCATCCGGCTGGACAACCTCGCGGGCACGCTGCAGGCCCTGGGCCGGGCCGGCGAGGCGCTGCCGCTGCAACAACGCGCCCTGACCATCAGCCAAGCTGCCCTCGGCGCTGACCACCCCGACGTTGCCATCGGGCTGGACAACCTCGCGGGCACGCTGTACGCCCTGGGCCGCACGGCGGAGGCGCTGCCCCTGCAGCAACGCGCCCTGACCATCAGCCAAGCTGCCCTCGGCCCGGACCACCCCACCGCAGCCATCCGGCTGGACAACCTCGCGCAGACGCTGCGTGCCCTGGGCCGGGCCGGCGAGGCGCTGCCGCTGCAGCAACGCGCCCTGACCATCACCGAAACTGCCCTCGGCGCTGACCACCCCGACGTCGCCATCCGGCTGAACAACCTCGCGCAGACGCTGCAGGCCCGGGGCCGCACGGCGGAGGCGCTGCCCCTGCAGCAACGCGCCCTGACCATCACCGAAACTGCCCTCGGCCCGGACCACCCCACCGTCGCTATCCGGCTGGGCAACCTCGCGGGCACGCTGTATGCCCTGCGTCGGGCCGGCGAGGCGCTGTCGCTGCAGCAACGCGCCCTGACCATCACCGAAACCGCCCTCGGCCCGGACCACCCCACCGCAGCCATCGGACTGAACAACCTCGCAGGCACGCTGTACGCCCTGGGCCGCACGGCGGAGGCGCTGCCGCTGCAGCAACGCGCCCTGACCATCACCGAAACTGCCCTCGGCGCTGACCACCCCGACGTCGCCATCCGGCTGAATAACCTCGCGGGCACGCTGTACGCCCTGGGCCGCACGGCGGAGGCGGTGCCGCTGCAGCAACGCGCCCTGACCATCAGCGAAACCGCCCTCGGACCCCACCACCCGACGACAAGCACGATCCGCGGCGGCTTGCCGTATTAGCGGAGAAAAGCAGGTCAGAGGCTCTGAGAGGGCTGGAGTGATCTTGGTTTGCCTGTCGTAATGGCACGCACGTCGACACCACGGACGGCACGGTCACGGTGGAGCAATCGTCGAGCTACCCACGGGCGAGCTGGTATTCGGGCCTCCCAAGTCGGCCGTGAGCGTCACCATCCCGCTGGTGTTCATCCCGAACGCGGTGCACCACCTCTCGGAGTTCACCGGTAGTCGGCCGGACTCCCTGCTGTTCGTCGGGCCGAAAGATGGACCGCTGCGCCGGTCGAACTTCGAGGAGCACTGGCGCACCGCCATCGAGAAGGCTGGCGTGCCCGGTCTGCACTTCCACGATCTCCGGCACACGGGGAACACCTGGGCGGCCGAGACCGGGGCGACGCTGCGCGTCGGATGGGTCACTCCACCACGCGGGCCGCGCTGATCTAACTGCACAAGACAGCGGGCCGAGACCGGAAGATCGCTGACGCGCTCGGCAAGTTGGTGGAGGACGCGCGGGGCACGGAGCCGCAGGGCACGCGAGCCCGAAGGGGCACGCAGGGGGCACGACCGCCGAATAGAGATCAGATATGACGAAGGCCCAGGTCGCGGATCATGCCGCTGGCCTGGGCCTCAGTCGTTGGAGCGGGTGACGGGAATCGAACCCGCACTGTCAGCTTGGGAACCGTACAAGATCGACTGGTGGGGGCTGTCTGGTGCTGGTGGTTGGTGCTCTGGGTGGCCTGGAGTGACCTTGTTTTGCCTGTCGTAATGGCACGCCAATGGCACGGGATGACCTGGAGCGTGTTCACGTTCGGGGTCGGCCGTTCGGGTGGTCTGCCGATCATCGGTGTCAGGTGTCCGATTGGTGATGTCAGTGACATCGGTGTCGGGTGTATGCAGGTCGGATGGATGTCGATGTTGTGCAGACCGCTGCTGCGGTGATGCCGTATGTGACGGCCGCGGTGACCGCGTACGGGGTGACCACGCTGGACAAAGTCCGTGACACGGTGGTGGACAAGGCGTCAGACGCGACCGTGGGGGTCGGGCACCGGTTGCTGAACCGGATCCTGGGCCGTGAGGAGTCGCGGCAGGTGATCGAGGGTGCGATTGTCGACGTCGCGGCCGGTGAGGAAGACAGCGAGGCCGTGTTGAAGCTGCAGATCCGTAAAGCGCTCGCCGCTGACCCGGACCTCGCCCGCGACGTGGCACAGCTGCTGCCCGCCGGCACGGTGCACAACGAAGCCTCCGGGATCAGATCCATCGCGATGGGCACGAACTCCGGTATCGCCAGCACCGGGGATAACCCCACCTTTCACCGGTGACCGGAGCGGCCGGCGGTCCGACCGCACCCGGTGAGCGATCCGTCGCGGCTGGCTCCAACTACGGCACCATCAGCACCGGCGACGACCCGAGGTTTGTGAGCATCGGCTCTGGTGAGCTCAAGTCCCCGGAGCAGGTGCCATGCCCTGCGGGGTTGTGGAATGTGCCGCGCCGGCCGTCGCGGGTGTTCGTGGGCCGCGACACCGTCATGAACGAGGTCGCGCAGACGTTAGCGTCCGGCACGCACGGGGTGATCGGCCAGAGCGTCACCGGACTCGGAGGCGTCGGCAAGACCGAGGTTGCGCTCCATCACGCACATGCCTGCCGGGATCGGTACACAGGTGTGTGGTGGGTCGGTGCGGACAGCGGGGCCAATCTCACGGCCGGGTTGGCCGCGCTGGCGCACCGGCTGGCGCCTGCCACAACGGTGCTGCCCGACGATCAAGCCGAGGCATGGGCCATAGGCTGGCTGAATCACCATGACGGTTGGTTGTTGATCCTCGACAACGTCGAAGAACCGGGAGACATTCAGGCTTTGCTGGGCGGCGTCGACGGCGGCCGGGTGCTGATCACCACCCGCCGCGACATCGAATGGACCAGCCACGGCCTCATCCCGATCCGACTGGGCACCCTCACCCAAGCTGAGGCCGTGCAGATGCTGTCCGAACGCACCGGCCAGGACGACCGCGCCGCTGCTGCCGGGATCGCCGCCTATCTGGGATGTCTACCGCTGGCGTTGGAGCAGGCCGCCGCCTACATCAACCATCACCGCACCTCGATGGCCGCCTACCACGACCGCCTCCACGACGAACAGGCTGGCAGTCTGCTCGCCGGGATGGCACCAGGGCAGGACGCGCAACGCGCGGTCACCCGGGTCTGGGCCGTCACTCTCGATGCGCTGACCGCCACCAATCCCGGGGCGGTCGAGATCCTGCGAGTCCTGGCCTGGCTCGCCCCCGACGACATCCCCCGCGACCTGATCACCGCCCTCACCAACGGCGACCAGACCACCGCCGACCTGGCACTCGGTCTGCTCGCCTCCTACAGCATGATCACCCTGGACACGGCCACGGTCAGTACCCACCGGCTGGTCCAAACCGTTGTCCGCCTCACACCCCCGGCCAGCCAAACCACCACCGACCCCAGTTCACAGGCCATCCAACTCCTCAACACCGCCGCCCCCGCCAACCCTGGCGGCGACCCGGCCGGCTGGCCTCGCTGGCGCGACCTACTCCCCCACATCACCACCCTCACCAACCATCTGCCCCACAGCACCGACACCGCACTCGGCCGCCTACTCAACGAGACCGGCGTCTTCGAGAGAAGCCAGGGCCTCTACCAGCAGGCTGAACTCCACAGCACCCAAGCACTGGCCATCACCGAGGCCGCCCG
>NZ_BOMQ01000042.1 GCF_016862275.1 Actinoplanes nipponensis
CCCCTGCCCCTGCCCCTGCCCCTGCCCCTGCCCCTGCCCCTGCCCCTGCCCCTGCCCCTGCCCCTGCCCCTGCCCCTGCCCACCGATCTTGATGAGCTCGGCTGGGTTCGTGGGCCTTGGCGCCACAAGATTCAGCTCAGCCCGCCCGCCAGCCCTCTGCCCGCCAGGCCGCCAGGCCGCCAGGCCGCCAGGCAGAGCGACGCAAGGCGGCAAGGCCGGGCAAGGCAAGGCGGCGCGCCACAAGGCGAGGCGAGAACCAGAGCGAGACGCGAGGTGGCGGCGCGGAGCATCTGGCCGCCCAACCCGCCCGCCCGGGGCACGCAGCCGAACCACCACAGGGCTTGAGGGCAGGGATGTCCCACGCAGGGATCAAGCCTGATCGCCCGAGTGGGGCATCCCCGCCCCCAAGCCCTCACCAGAACCGACTAGAACAAAGCACGAACCCCGCATTCGGCGGGAGCGACGGTCAGCACCATGCACCCACGTACGAGAAAAAGACCGCCGGACAGCTCACCCCAGTCCGTTGAGGAACCCCTCATGGCTGGTACGGAACTCCCACCCATAGAACTTGTCCCAGTTGATCGACCACGTCATCAACCCGCGGAAGTTGGGATTCGTCCCGCTGCGAACCGTGTACCCGCCGCAATTGCTGCCCTTCACCAGGCAGGTGACCGCCTGCTGAACCCCCGCCGGCCCCACGTACCCGTTCCCCGCGCTCACCGATGACGGCGCCCCGAATGCGACCTGGTCCTCGCGCAGGGCCGGGAACATGTTGGCCGTGTTGCCCGCGACCGGGAAGCCGGCCAGCATCATGTCGGTCATCGCGATGTGGAAGTCGGCGCCGCCCATGCTGTGGTACTGGTTGTCCAGCCCCATGATCGAGCCGGAGTTGTAGTCCTGGACGTGCAGCACCGTCAGGTCGTTGCGCATCGCGTGGATAACCGGCAGGTACGAGCCCGCGCGCGGGTCCTGCCCGCCCCACGGCCCGGAGCCGTAGTACTGGTAGCCGAGCTGGACGAAGAACGTCTCCGGCGCCATGGTCAGAACGAAGGTGGCGCCGTAGCGGGCCTTGAGGGATTTCAGCGCGGCGATCAGGTTGACGATGACCGGCGTCGTCGGGTTCTTGAAGTCGGTGTCGCCGGTGTTCAGGGACAGCGAGTGGCCTTCGAAGTCGATGTCGACGCCGTCCAGGCCGTACTTGTCGATGATGGCGCTGACCGAGCTGACGAACTTGTCGCGGGCCGCGGTCGTGGTGAGCTGGACCTGGCCGTTCGCGCCGCCGATGGAGAGCAGCACCTTCTTGCCGGCGGCCCGCTTGGCGCGGATGGCGGCGATGAAGTCGGCCTCGCTCTCCACGCCGGGGCATTCGGCGGCCGGGCAGAGGGTGAAGCGGATGTCGCCCGAGGTCGCGCTGGTCGGTTCGCCGAAGGCCAGGTTGATGATGTCCCAGTCGGCGGGGACGTCGGCCATCCGCAGGTAGCCGGAGCCGTTGGCGAAGCTGGCGTGCAGGTAGCCGATGAGCGCGTGTTTCGGCAGCCCGGTGACCGGCGGCTGCGTCGGGGGCGGGGTCGTCGGCGGGGTGGTCGGCGGGGTCGTGGGCGGGGTGGTCGGCGTCGTGGTGGGCGGGGTGGTGGGCGGGGTGGTCGGGGGCGTGGTGGGCGGGGGCGTGGTGCCGCCGCCGCAGGCGCCCTTGTCGGCCCAGACACCCCACTCGCCGCTGGCCGTGGGCACCTCGCCCTGCGTCCACCACTTCGCGGTGTAGTTCTTCGACTGGTACGAGACGGAGTTGTCCTTCAGGTACACCGCCGAGGCGCTCCACGCCGGGGCACAGGCGACGGCGGCGCTCGCGGACGAGGCTACGTAGACGGCGGAGCCGGTGGCCGCGAGGGCAGCCGTGACGGCGAGGACGAGGGAACGGCGCATGGGGGTGGCCTCCACGTCGGGGTATCGACAGTTGGCCAATTATTAGGACTGTTAACTGTTCCTGTCCAGTGCGGGTTTCTCAGGCCGCCGCGAACCTGATCCGCCGGCCCGCCCGGTCGAACAGCAACAGGTCCGCCGCGCCCACCCCGACGTCCAGCTCGGCGCCGATCCGCACCCCCGCCGACACCGGAACCCGGACCATCACCTCGCCCGTCGGCGGCCCGTCGACCAGGTCGTACGCCGGATAGAACCCGTACGACGTGCTCGCGGCGACCGACCTCAGCGCCGGCGCCGGCGCGTCCAGCCGGGTGCTCGGCACGCCGCCGACGTCGACGTGGGCCAGCAGCTCGTGGCCCAGGTTCTCCACCGAGCGCACGGTGCCCCGCAGCGTCATGTCCCGCGCCTCCAGCGGCAGCGCCCGCAGCACCCAGGTGACCCGCTCGGTGTGGTGCTCCGCCAGTCGCTCGGTCCGCGGGTCCCCGGCCGGCAGCTCCAGTACCTGCGACCCCAGGTCCAGCACCACCCGGCCGGCCTCGGCGTACACCGCCGCCTCCAGCAGGCTGGTCCGCGGCATGCCCAGGAACGCGGCCACGAACAGGGTGTCCGGGTCCGCGTACACGTCGACCGGCGGCCCGACCTGGTGCAGCACGCCCAGCCGCAGCACGGCGATCCGGTCCGCCATGCTCATCGCCTCGGTCTGGTCGTGCGTCACGTAGATCGTCGTCACCGCCAGCCGCCGGGCCAGCGCAACGATCTCCCCACGTAGCGCTGCCCGGGCGCTGGCGTCCACGTTCGACAACGGCTCGTCCAGCAGGAACACCGCGGGGTGCCGGATGAGCGCGCGGGCCATCGCGACCCGCTGCTGCTGGCCGCCGGACAGGTGTTCGGGGTAGCGGCTGAGCAGGTCGGCGATGCCCACGGTGCGGGCCACGTCGCTGACCCGGGCCGCGATGTCCGGGGCCGGGCCGGGCGCCGCGCGCAGCGGGAAGCCGATGTTCTGGGCCACCGTCAGGTGCGGGTAGAGGGCGTAGTTCTGGAACACCATGGCGATGCCCCGCTTGCGCGGGTCGATCTCCGTCACCGGCACCCCGTCGAACAGCACCGTGCCGCTGGTCGGCTCCTCGAAGCCGGCGAGCAGGCGCAGCAGCGTCGACTTGCCGCAGCCGGTCGGACCGAGCACCACGAGGAACTCACCCGGCGTCACCGTCAGGTCGATGCCCTGCACCGCGACGACGTCGCCGAAGGTCTTCGTGAGCTCGCGCGCGACGATGGACACCATGCCCACCATGGTGGGGCTTCGGTGACCGTCAATGCCAGGGCTTTGCGGCCCCGGCTACTGCCAGACCGTCCGGTCGAGGAAGCCGTCGCCGTCGTCGTCGAACATCCGCTTCTCGAAGACGCCGTCGTGGTCCTTGTCGTAGTCGGCGAAGTCGACCCGGTTGTCCAGGTCCCGGTCGACCCCGACGAAGTCGGCCTGCCCGTCGCGGTCGAGATCCACCCGGATCTCCACGCCGCCGTCCTCGCGCCCGCGGTACGTCGCCCTGTCCAGGTGGCCGTCGCCGTCCGCGTCGACCCGGTTGTGGTAGCCCTTCGGCGGGGCCAGGTGCTCGGGCTCCCCCAGCGTGCTGTGCGCCTCGCCCTGGACGCCGAGCCCGCTGCGGGGCGCGTCGCCGATCCCGGACACCGCCGGCAGGCCGTCCAGATCGGGTCCCTCCGCGAGCCCCGGCGCCGCGCCGAGGCCGGAATGGGCGGCCAGCTCCGGCGCCGGGCCGAGGCCGGAATGGGCGGCCAGCTCCGGCGCCGGACCGAGGCCGGAGTGGGCGGCCATGTCGGCGCCGCCCATCCCCCACGCCTCCGGCGCCGAGCCGAAGCCCTCCGTGGCCGGCTGCTCGACCGCCGCGCGGGCGGCCGTGCCCGCGGCGCTGCCGAACTCCGCCCACTCGCCGAGATCGGCCGGGCCGTCGGCCGGGGCCGCGCCGAACCCCTGGCCGGACAGGCCGCGGCCGGCCGAGGCGGCCACGTCGCCGATGCCGAACGAGGAGAACAGCCCGAACGTGCTCGACTTGGTGACCCGGTCCTCGACGAGCGCGGACTGCGCGCCCGCGTCGGCGGCGACCTGCTGGCGCAGCAGGTCGGCCTCCTCGGCCTCCAGGACGTAGCCGGCCAGGGCGCCCGCCGGGTCGGCGGCGAGCTGCGCCTGGAACGACGGGTCGGTGAGCAGCCGCTCCAGCACCGCGTCGAAGTCAGTCATGGCGACCACGGTAGGAGCCCGGGTCCAGTGCCCGCCATCGGCGAGGTGGCCAGACTGCCGGGACGGCCCCGGCCGCTCAGTCCAGCTCCGGCATCGGCACCGGCTGTGGCCTGGGCCGACAGGTGCCGCACTGGACGGCGTCCTCGACCACCAGCGCCTCGGCCCGGTCCCGCTGCAGCGAACGGCTCACCTGAAGGAGGTACGGCCCGAACCGGGCGTGGTCCTCGCAGACCCCCCGACCGCAGAACCGGCAGGTGCCCCGGGCGGCCTTGGCACAGAACCAGCAGAGCACGTGAGTTCTCCTCGTCAGCCGATGATGTCCGGCGGCGGTGGGGCGGTGGTCGTCGTGGTGGTGGGGTTCGGGTTGGGCGCCGTCGTGGTGGTCGGCGGCGTCGTGGTGGTCGGCGGCGCGGTGGTCGTCCGCGTCGGGTTGGTGGTCGGCGGCCGGGTCCGGGTCGGAGTGGTGGCCGGGGGCGGCGTCGTCGGGGGCCGGGTCGTCGCCCGGGTGGTGGTCGGCGCCGGGTCGTCCGGCTCGGTCGGGTCGACCGGGTCGACCGTCGGCCGCGGGGCCGTGGTCGCCACGGTCGGCGGCGCCGTGGTCAGCGTCGGCGACGGGGTGACCTCGCTGGGCAGGTCCGAGGGCAGCGGCTCGTCGCTCGGCGACGGGCTGGGCGAGCCGGCCGGCGGCTCCACCTTGACGCCGTCGCCGCAGCTCAGGTCGGTGCCAGTGGGCTGGCTCGGCGTGCCCGCGACGTAGACGCGGCCGGTGGCGGCGATCAGGCCGTCCGGCTCGGCGGCGTACCAGGAGGCCCCGCTGTTGGTCACCAGGCCCCCCGGGCGGGCGACGGCCAGGGCCAGCGGCTGGTACGCGCCGCTGGTGCTGGCCGTGTCGGCCAGCAGGCGGCCGGCCTCCAGCGTGAGGGCGCCGTGCGGCACGCGCTTGCGGCCGGCGTCGGTGTACAGCCGGCCCACCTGGGCCCGGGAGCCGGCGCAGAACAGCGTGGCCGAGCCGCCCTGGAACGTCAGCCGGCCGGTCGCCTCGGCCGGGACGGTGATCCGGGCGCCCTCGTCGACGTACCGGCGGTCGCCCTCCGCGATCGTGACCGGGCGGCCGTCCACCGTCGCGGTGATCGTGCCGCGGTCGGCGGTGAGCAGCGCGCGGTCGGTGGGCATCTCGGCCCAGGCCGGGCCGGGCGCGAAGTTGACCCCGGTGAGCAGCAACGCGAGCAGGAGCAGCAGCAGGACCAGCCACCACATCCGGCGCTCGAAGCGGCGGTCGACCTCCGGGTCCTCGGTGCCCTCGGGCGGGCCGGGCGGCACCGCCAGCGGCGGGTAGACGCCGGCGGAGTGCACCCCGTCGGCGGCCGGTCCGCTGCCGGCGGGACCGCCGGCCAGCTGGCCGGGCGCGCCGACCAGCGGCGGCAGGTCCGAGGCGTCCGGGATGACCCACAGCCGTACGGGCGTACGGGCCTGCGCCACCATCCCCGGGATGCCGTCGCCGACCGGGCCGACCAGCGTGCCGCGGCGCAGCTCGACGCCGTCGGGCATGGCGATCACGCCCGACTCGACGACCACGGCGTGGGTCGGCCCCGGGAGCACGACGGGCGCGCCGGGCTCGAGGTCCACCGGGTGCGCGGAGGCGATCAGCGCGAGCCGCTCGTCCCCGGCCAGGCCGGCCAGGGCGGGGGTGTCGGCGAACAGCGCCTCGGCCTCCGCCCGGTCGGCCGGCGGCGGGCCCGGCAACGGGCCGACGACCGTGGCCACCGTGGCCGTGGGCACGGACAGCAGCGTGGTGCCGGCCGTGTGCCAGTCCAGCGACGTGGCCCGGCCGGTGAGCGCGTTGGCCAGCCCGACCACCCCGCCGGCGCCGACGTGGTGGCGGATCGTGCCGCCCGGGTCGCCGGGCTTGCGGGCCTGGACGGCGCCGTCGACCACGACGTACACGGCCTGCTGGGTGGTGCCGGCCATGACGAGCTGGGTGCCCGACGGGGGGCGGACCCAGCGGGCCCGGGCGGCGAGGCCGGCCAGCGCGGACTCGGGCAGTCCGCCCAGGTCGGAGGCGCGCAGCGCGGCCAGCCGGCGCGGGGCGTCGGCCTCCCGGCGCTTCTCGGTGGACCGCTCGCGCAGCCGCCGCGACCAGCGGGCTAGCCGGTCGACGGCGAGGTAGACCAGCGGCGCGCAGAGCCCGAGCAGGACCAGCATCAGCAGCAGCCGGGCCGCGAAGCCGCCGTACCACAGGCCGGTGACCAGCCCGGAGACCCGGTCGGCCCAGATCCGGTAGGCCAGGTTCGCCGCGATCGCCACCCACAGCAGCGCCAGCACCCCGTAGAGCGCGACGATGCGGCCCTCCCGGTCCAGCCCGGCCCACGACGGCGGGCGCCCGCGCAGCCGGCTGGACACCCAGGCGATGCCCCGGCCGCGCAGGTTGGGGATCTCCAGCCAGTCCATCAGCAGGTAGTAGCCGTCGAGCGCGAGCAGCGGGTTCAGGTTGAACAGCACGTTGAGGTACCAGGCGAAGGCCAGCTTGAAGGCCAGCGGTCCGAGCGCCGGCACGGCCAGCCCGAGCAGCTGCATCGAGCCGGCCAGGACCAGGCCGGTGGCCGGGCCGGCCGCGGTGACCAGCATCCGGGCCCGGCGCCCGGCCATCCACACGTCGGTGGTGTCGACGAAGACCGACGGGATGCCGAAGTACACGAGCACGCCGGCCGCGGGCACCTCCCGCCCGGCGTGCTTGGTGGCCAGCGCGTGCCCGAGCTCGTGGCTGGCCAGGGCCAGCAGGTTCAGCAGCAGCAGGACGACCGCGCCGAGCAGGTAGGAACCGCCGGACAGGAAGACCGCCTGGCTGCCGCGCCACCAGGTGGCGACGAACAGGCCCAGCCCGGCCACCGCGAAGACCGCCATGACGATGGCCGCGACCTTGGTGAACAGGAACCGGCCGCCGGCCCGGTAGAGCGCCGAGATCGCGCCGTCGATGTCGAACACCAGCATCCGGCGGCCCCGGGCGGCGGCGAGCACCCCGCTGCCCACCCGCTTGGGCAGCGGCTGGCGTTCGAGCTCCTGCAACGGACGGAACGCGTCCACCGGCAGCTCGTCGAGCATCCGGTTGCCGGCCAGGTCGGCCACCACCCGGCGGACCTGGTCGGGGGCGAGCCGGCCGGCCAGGCGGGCGAACTCGGCGACGAGGCGGGCGACCGTGTGGGTGCCGTCCATCATCAGCGCGAGCTGCCACTCGTCCGGGGTCAGGCGCAGATAGCAGGCCCGGCCGCCGTCGTCGGGCGAGCGGAGCATCACGTACGGGGTGCCGCGCACGCTGGTCAGCTCGACGGCCTCGATGCCGGCGCGCAGCACGGGCCGGGCCCGGGCCGGGTTGAGCCGGTCGACGACCGCGCCCCAGAGCCCGGGGTCGGCGGGTCCGAGCGGCTCACCGGGCGCGCGGCCGGCCAGGGCTTCCCAGACACTCATCCGGGTCTCGACTGAAGTCACTGGGGAACTCTCCGCTTCGCTATGGCGAATGGAGAGTAGGCGGTCAGCCCGGCGGAAGGCGAGCCCCCGTTAAGCCGATCTCCGGGAGTTATCCGGGCAAGTCGAACATAAAGGTGCGGTGGGTGGTCGTGACCAACCCCCTTGGTCACGACCACCCACCGCCGTGGGAAGCGACGCCGCCCGATGGCCCGAGCGGCGCCGGTTGGCTCTTAGGAGGACTCCGCCAGCGTGGCGCTGACGGTCTGCTGCTGACCGTTGCGGGTGAAGACGATCGTCACCTTGTCGCCCACCTTGGCGCCCTGGATGATCGCGACCAGGTCGTCGGAGTCGTTGACGGCCTTGCCGTTCACCGAGTTGACCACGTCACCCTGCTGCAGGCCGGCCTTGGCCGCCGCGCTGTTCGGGGTCACGGTGCTGACCAGGGCGCCGCCGCCCTCGGCCTCGGTGACGCTGACGCCCAGCGCCGGGTGGCTGACCTTCTTGCCGGCCATCAGCGCGTCGGCCACGTCCTTGGCCTTGTTGCTCGGGATGGCGAAGCCGAGGCCGATGTTGCCGGAGCTCTGCCCGGAGGTCGCGATCGCCGAGTTGATGCCGATGACCTCGCCGTTGGTGTTGACCAGCGCGCCGCCGGAGTTGCCGGGGTTGATCGGGGCGTCGGTCTGCAGCAGCCCGGACATCGAGGTCGTGCCGCCGCCCTGCTGTTGCTGCTGGCCGCCGAACGGGTTCTGCGGGGTCTGCTGCTGGTCCTGGCCGCCGGACTGGATGGTGCGGTCCTTGGCGCTGATGATGCCCTCGGTGACCGAGCCCTCCAGGCCCAGTGGGCTGCCCAGCGCCAGCACGGTGTCGCCGACCTGCATCTTGGAGCTGTCGCCGAACTTGGCCGCGGCCAGGCCGCTGACCCCGTCGGCCTTGATCACCGCGAGGTCGGTCCGCGGGTCGGTGCCGATGATCTTGGCCTGGGCCTTCTTGCCGTTGGCGAAGATGACCGTGACCGTGTCGCCGGTGGCGGTGGCCACCACGTGGTTGTTGGTCACGATGTAGCCGTCCGCGCTGATCACCACGCCCGAGCCCTCGCCGGTCTGGGTGGTGATCGACACGACGCTGTCCTTGACCGCCGAGACGATCTGGGCGAGCGAGGAGCGGTCGACCACCCGGTTCACCGAGGCGTCGGAGGTCTGCACGGTCGTGGCGGCGTTGTCGTCGTCGAACGCGAGCGCGGTGGCCGCGCCGACGCCGCCGGCGCCCAGGGCGATGAGCACCGCGGCCGCGCCGGCCACGAAGATCTTGCGGCCGCGGCCGGTCCGCGCGGGGTCGCGCTGGTCGGTCCCGACGGCCTGGGCCCAGGCCGGGGCCTCCGACTGCGGGGGTACGCCGGCGCCGGGCGTCCACTGGCCGGGCTGGCCGGGCGCACCGTGGTTGGCGTACTGCTGGTGGGGCTGGGCGGCGTAGGCGTACGGCGGCTGCGGCTGGCCCGGATACGGCTGGTGGCCCGCACCGTACGGCTGCTGGCCGTACGGCGGCGGCGGGGCCGGATGCTGCTGGCCGGGGTGCTGCTGGGGCGGGTGCTGGCCGCCGCGCTGCCACGGCGAGGCGAGCCAGCCGCCGGGCTGCTGCTGAGGGGGGCCGGACTGCGGGACGCCGGACTGCGGGACGCCGGACTGCGGGACGCCGGACTGCGGGACGCCGGACTGGGGAGCGCCTGACTGGGGGGCGGCCGGCTGGCTCAGCGTGGGCTGCTGGGCCGTGGTGTCGGACTGTCCCCGCTCCGGGCTGCTGCTCGCGGGCGAGGCGTCCGCGGGCCGGTGCGACTGCTCGTCGGAGGCTGAGCTCTCGTGCCGCTGCGGGTCGGTCTCGTACTCGTTCATGCCGACTACCTTTCCCCCGCCCGCTCCGACTCACCTGTGCTGGCCCTGGACGTTTTCTGTGAATGGGGTGCCCGGTTGTTCAGGACTCGTCCGGCTCCAGAGCGGGCAAAGTCACCCGGAACGTCGCGCCCTGGCCGGGCTCGCTGAGCACCTCCACGGCGCCGTGGTGGGCCCGCACGATCGCCGCCACGATGGCCAGTCCCAGGCCCGTGCCGGTGGCCGCGCGGTCGGTGTGCCGGGTCCGGGCCTCGTCGGCCCGGTAGAAGCGCTCGAAGACGTGCTCGCGCTGATCCGGCGCCAGCCCCGGACCGGTGTCGGCGATCTCGATGACGGCCCGCCCGCCCGACTCCGGGTACAGCGACAGCGTGATCGAGGCGTCCGGCGGGGTGTGCACCAGCGCGTTGGTCATCAGGTTGCCGATCACCTGGCGCAGCCGGGCGTCGTCGCCGTACGCGACCAGCTTCTCCGGCGACTCCCGCACGTCCAGCTCGATCCGGCGGTCCGGGGCGGTGGCCCGCGCGGCCTGCACCGCGTCCATCGCCAGCACGGGCAGCTCCACCGGGGCCAGCTCGACCGGCCGCTCCCGGTCCAGGCGGGCCAGCAGCAGCAGGTCCTCGACGAGCAGGCCCATCCGTGCGGCCTCGTCCTCGATGCGGCGCACCAGCTTGGCGACGTCCTCCGGGTTGCCGACCGCGCCCTGGCGGTACAGCTCGGCGAAGCCACGGATCGAGGTCAGCGGCGTGCGCAGCTCGTGCGAGGCGTCCGCGACGAACTGCCGCATCTTCTGCTCCGAGCGCACGGCCCGGGACTCGGAGATCTGCGCGGCCTCGGCGGCGTCGCGGGCCTGCGACTCGGCGGCGCGGGCGGCGGTCTCGGACAGCGCCCGGGCGGTGAAGGCGGCCTCGATCTGGGCCAGCATGGCGTTCAGGGCGCGGGACAGCCGGCCCAGCTCGGTTTTGGGCTCGCCCTCGTCGGGCTCGGGATCGGGCACGCGCTGGGTGAGGTCGCCGGCCGCGATGGCCGCCGCGGTCCGTTCGATCTGCACCAGCGGGATGAGGCTCTGCCGCACTATGGCGGCGCCCACGGCGGCGAGCGCGAACAGCACCCCGGCCCCGACCAGGACGTCGACCCAGATGAGCCGGGTGATCGCCTCGTCGATGCCGCGCAGCCGCTGGCCGATGTGCAGCACCGTGCCGCCGTTGACGTAGGTGACCAGCATCCGCCAGACCACGGTCCCGTCCTCGGACCGGACCGTGTACGGCTTGTTGGCGTGCTTGTTGACCTCGTTCAGGCCCTTGAGCAGCGGGGGCAGCTGGCCGGGCTGGAGCTTGCGGTCGACGTGCAGGTCGTCCGGGTCGCCGATGCCGTCGACCGTGGTGGCGTAGACGTAGTAGTCGGCGGGCAGCAGGATCGTCTCGTTGCCCTTGAGCGTCTCCAGGGTCTCGGTGAACCGCACCAGGTTCACGTCGAGCCGCGTGATCATGTAGCTGTGCAGCGCGTACGTGCTGGCTCCGCTGATCAGCGACAGCGCCGCGAACACCAGCACCAGCACGGCGGCGACCAGCTTGGTACGCAGCGGCACGCGCCGCAGGCTGGTCTCCGGGACGTGGCTGCGGACCCGGTCGGCGAGGGTCAGGGACACGGTCGGCTCATGCCGCGGGTTTGCGCAGCACGTAGCCGACGCCGCGGAGGGTGTGGATCAGCCGCGGCTGCACGTTGTCCACCTTGCGGCGCAGATAGGAGATGTACGACTCGACGATGTTGTCGTCGCCGCGGAAGTCGTACTTCCACACGTGGTCGAGGATCTGCGCCTTGGAGAGCACCCGGTTGGCGTTGAGCATCAGGTAGCGCAGCAGCTTGAACTCGGTCGGCGAGAGCTGCACCCGCTGGCCGGCCCGGTAGACCTCGTGCGTCTCCTCGTCCAGCTCGAGGTCGGCGAAGACCAGGCGCGAGGGCTCCTCGTCGCCGGCCGTGGTGCGGCGCAGCACGGCCCGGATCCGGGCGGTGAGCTCCTCCAGGCTGAACGGCTTGGTCACGTAGTCGTCGCCGCCCAGCGTCAGGCCGCGGATCTTGTCGTCCGTGCCGTCGCGGGCGGTCAGGAAGACCACCGGGGTGCGGGCGCCGCCCTCGCGCATGAGCCGGATGACCTCGAAACCGTCGAGGTCGGGCAGCATGACGTCGAGGACGACGAGGTCGGGGGTGGCGTTCCGGGCCGCGCTGACGGCGGCGCTGCCGCTGGTGGCGGTGCTGACGTCGAACCCCGCGAAGCGCAGGCTGGCGGAGAGCAGCTCGAGGATGTTCGCGTCGTCCTCGACCACGAGGAGCTTCGCCTCGCTCTGCTTTCCCTGGGTCTGGGTGGCGGCCATGCCCCCCATCCTCGTCCAGGTCGCTGCGCCCGTGCTGCACAGTGCCTGAAAGTTTTCTGTGAGGTGGCTAGATCGTCATGCGGGCCGCCCGGGCCAGCGCCCGCCGGTCCGCACCGGGCTCGGGGCGCAACGCCGGCGAGCCGACCAGCGTCACGGTCAGGCCGCGCAGGCCGGCGACCCGGCGGACCGAGGACCACAGGGTGTCGTCGCCGACGAAGGCCGCGTCCGGGGTGCCGTACCGGATCGCGACCGGCACGACCGGGGCGCCCGCGTCCACCGCCGCCTGGAACACGGCGGGCCGGAAACGCCCCCGTTCGGCGCCGCAGAACGTCGTACCCTCCGGGAAGACCGCGACCGACCACCCGGCCCGCAGCGCGGCGGCGACCTCGGCCACCGTCGCGGGCAGCCGCTTGGGCCGGGACCGGTCCACGAAGATCGACCCGGTCAGCGCGGCCAGCGCGCCCACCGCGGGCCACGCCCGCACGTCGTGCTTGGCGACCAGCCGGACCGGCGTCACGGCGAGCAGCGCGACGACGTCCAGCCAGGAGACGTGGTTGGCCACCAGCAGGCTGCCCGGCCGCGGCGCCGGGCCCCGCCACACCAGCTCGACCCCCAGGGCCGCGAGGATGCCGCGCGAGACGGCCCGGGCCGCGGCGTGCCGCAGGAGCGGCACCAGGACCAGAGCGCTGAGCAGTACGCCGACCAGCGCCGCCAACCGCACGACGGTCGTCCCGGCGCGCACGGCGGCCGCGCCGGCCGGGCGGCACTGCGGGCCGCACGCGGACGCCGGCTGCCAGATGGTCGAGCTCATCGGGTCGCCCCCAGGAAGTGGCGCCGGTACCGCGGGTCCATCCGGTCCATGGAGAACAGCACGTAGAAGTCCGCGCAGTCGAAGTCCGGGTCGTACGCCGGCTCGCCGCAGACCCAGCTGCCCAGCCGCAGGTAGCCCTTGAGTAGCGGCGGCACCGGCGTCCGGGGGTCGCCGACCGGCGCGCCGGGGGCGAGCCACGGCCGGCGCGGCTGGACCCGCAGCGCGGGCGGCGAGAGGTGCTTGGCGACGATCCGGGCCCGGACGCCGGCCGCGGTCGCGCCGCCGTCGGCCAGACTCACCGAGGCGCAGCCGCCGAGCCAGCGCAGGTTGTTCAGGTGCAGGTAGCGGGCGATGCCCGCCCACATCAGGTTGACCACGGCGCCGGAGCGGTGGTCCGGGTGCACGCACGAGCGGCCGGTCTCGACCAGTTGGTCGCGCAGCGGGCGCAGCCCGCTGAGGTTGAACTCGCCGTCGCCGTAGCGGCGGCCGGCGCGCTCGGCGGCCTTCGGGGTCATCATCCGGTACGTGCCGACCACCAGGCCGGTCGCGTCGTCCCGGACGATCAGGTGGTCGCAGAAGTCGTCGAACTCGTCGACGTCGCGGCCGTCGGGGGTGGCGCCGCGCAGCGTGGCGCCGAGTTCGCCGGCGAAGACGTCGTGGCGCAGCCGCTGCGCGGCCGCGACCTGACCGGCGTCGCCGGCGATGAGGAGCGAGTAGCCGCTGGTCCCGGTGGGTGCGGCGGCGGTCATCAGTACCGTCATGGGATCTGTGTAGGGCTCGCGTCTGCCGACGGCGTGTCGCGCCAGCCTGTTCCGGATGACGCTCACGTGAACGGCTCCCTGCGCCACCCGCGGGGCAGCCGGGATTGCCGCCAGCCGGTAGGTTGAGCCCCCAGTCGATCAGTGGGGAGCAAACGTGACGGCCGGGTCCGAGGAGATCGTCGTCTCCCACCTCACCAAGCACTACAAGACGCTGCGGGCGGTGGACGACCTCTCGTTCACCGTGCACTCCGGGCGGGTCACCGGCTTCCTGGGCCCCAACGGCGCGGGCAAGACGACCACCCTGCGGATGCTGCTCGGCCTGGTCGCCCCGACCGCCGGGAGCGCGACCTTCGGCGGCGTCCGCTACGCCGACCTGGAGCAGCCCATCCGCCATGTCGGCGCGGTGCTCGAGGCGTCCAGCGCGCACAAGGGCCGCACCGGCCTCAACCACCTGCGGATGATCTGCACCGCGGCCGGGCTGCCCTGGGAGGCGGCCGACGAGGCGCTCGCCCGGGTCGGCCTGACCCCGGCCGCCAAGCGCAAGTTCAAGGGCTACTCGCTGGGCATGAAGCAGCGGCTCGGCATCGCCGCGGCGCTGCTGGGCGACCCGCGGGTGCTGATCCTGGACGAGCCGGCCAACGGGCTCGACCCGGAGGGCATCCGCTGGATGCGCGACCTGCTCAAGACGCTCGCCGCCGAGGGCCGGACGGTGCTGGTCTCCAGCCACCTGCTCGGCGAGATGCAGCAGCTGGCCGACGACGTGGTGATCATCGCGGCCGGCCGGCTGATCCGGCAGGGCCCGGTCGACGAGGTGCTCGGCTCGATGGCCGGCACGGCCCACGTCCGGGTCCGCACCCCGCAGGTGGCCGAGCTGACCGCGGCGCTCTCCGAGCACCGCGCGACGGTGACCCCGCTGCCCGACGGCGCCCTGCTGGTCACCGGGCTGGACCCGGCGGCCGTGGGGCACGCCGCCTTCGCCAACTCGGTCGAGCTGCACGAGCTGACCGGTGAGCGCGCCGACCTGGAGCAGGTCTTCCTGCAACTGACTGCCGGAAAGGCGGGCATCCGATGAAGCTGGTCAAGGCGGAGCTCTTCAAGATCCGGTCGACCTCGACCTGGTGGGTCCTCGGGCTCATCACGCTCGCCCTGTGGGCGGCCACCCTGCTGACCAACTGGGCCGGCAGCTCGATCAACGCCGGCGTGGACCCGGCCGACCAGGGCCTCTCCCCCGACCAGGCGGAGCAGATCCGGGTGGCCAACGAGGCCGTCAACGTGGCGTCGAACCTCTACACCAGCGGGCAGTTCTTCGGCGTGCTCATGGTGATGCTGCTGGCCGCGATCGTGGTCACCAACGAGTTCTTCCACCAGACCGCCACCACCACCTTCCTGGTGACCCCGCGCCGCACCTCCGTGGTGCTCGCCAAGCTGATCGCGTCGACGCTGCTCGGCATCGGCTTCTGGCTGGTCACGAGCCTGCTCAACCTGATCTTCGTGCCGTTGATCCTGAACGCGCTGGACGTCGGCCCGCAGCTCGGCGAGCCGGCGATCTGGCGGGCGATCGGGCTGAACGGGCTGGCCTACGTCCTGTGGGCGGTCCTCGGCGTGGGCGCGGGGGTGCTGATCCGCAGCCAGGTCGGCGCCACCATCGCGCTGAGCACCGGCTACGTGCTCGGCTACTTCGGCGCCTCGATCCTGTTCTTCCTGCTCACCCCGCGGATCGGCGAGTGGTTCAGCAAGCTCCAGGTGCTGGTCCCGCCGCTCGCGTCGCAGCTGATGGTGGCCGGCACCGAACTGCCCGGCAACCCGCCCCGCTGGGTCGGCGCCGCGGTGCTGATCGGCTACGCCGCCGTGGCCGGCGGCCTGGGCACCTGGCTGATGAGACGACGGGACATCGCCTGAGTCGCCTGCGCACCCCGAAGTTGGTCACAGACCGGACGTCCGGATGGTCGGACGAATCCCACGGCGTAGCCTTGACGGCGATTTCCTTTCCGTCCCGTGTGACGAACGTCGCGTGCTGACAACTTGGTGAAAGAGGCGAACACGGAAGTGTCGACCCAGCAGACTTCGCATGAGAATCCGCTCGCGGACTTCGGTCCGAACGAGTGGATCGTCGACGAGATGTACCAGCGCTACCTGGCCGACCCGAGCAGCGTCGACCCGGCCTGGCACGATTTCTTCGCCGACTACAAGCCGGCGATGGCCTCGGGCTCGATCGCGACGCCCGACGAGGCCACCGCGGCCAACGCGAAGGCCACCGCCGCCAAGGCCGGCACCGACGCTCCCGCCGCCGGCACCATCGCCCCGGAGAAGCCGGCGACCCCGGCCGAGCCCGCGCCGGCCAAGCCCGCACCGGCAGCCGCGCCGGCGCCGGCGAAGCCCGCGGCGGCCAAGCCCGCACCGGCCAAGCCCGTGGCGGCCCCGGCCGCCGCGAACGGCGCCAAGGTCACCACGCTGCGCGGCGTCGCCGCCCGGATCGTGCAGAACATGGACGCCTCGCTGGAGGTGCCCACCGCGACGTCGGTGCGCGCCGTCCCGGCCAAGCTGCTGGTCGACAACCGCATCGTGATCAACAATCACCTCGCCCGCGGGCGCGGCGGCAAGGTCAGCTTCACCCACCTGATCGGCTGGGCGCTGGTCCGCTCGGTCATGGCGCACCCGGAGATGAACAACTCCTTCGCCGAGGTGGACGGCAAGCCGGCCATGGTCCAGCCCGAGCACATCAACCTGGGCATCGCCATCGACCTCGCCAAGAAGGACGGCACCCGCACGCTGGTGGTCCCGTCCATCAAGAACTGCGAGACGATGGACTTCCGCAAGTTCTGGCAGGCGTACGAGGACGTGGTCCGCCGGGCCCGCCGCAACGAGCTGACCATGGACGACTACGCGGGCACCACGATCTCGCTGACCAACCCCGGCGGCATCGGCACCGTGCACTCCATCCCGCGCCTGATGGCCGGCCAGAGCGCCATCATCGGCGTCGGCGCGATGGAGTATCCGGCGCCCTACTCCGGGATGTCCGACGAGACGCTCACCGAGCACGGCGTCAGCAAGGTCACCACGCTGACCAGCACGTACGACCACCGGGTGATCCAGGGCGCGCAGTCCGGCGAGTTCCTCAAGGCGATCCACGAGTTCCTGCTCGGCGAGCACGCCTTCTACGACGACATCTTCACCTCGCTGCGGATCCCGTACGAGCCGGTGCGCTGGGTGCGGGACGTGGCGCGGACCTCCGAGGGGCAGATCGACAAGGCCGCGCGGGTGGTCGAGCTGATCCACGCGTACCGGGTCCGCGGCCACCTGATGGCCGACACCGACCCGCTGGAGTTCGAGATCCGCCGGCACCCCGACCTGGACGTGCTCCAGCACGGGCTGACCCTGTGGGACCTGGACCGCACCTTCCCGGTCGGCGGCTTCGCCGGCAAGCAGAAGATGAAACTGCGCGACGTGCTCGGCGTCCTGCGCGACACCTACTGCCGCCGGGTCGGCATCGAGTACATGCACATCCAGGGCCCCGAGGAGCGGCGCTGGATCCAGGACCGGATCGAGATCAAGTACACCAAGCCGGACCCGGAGGAGCAGAAGCACGTCCTCAACCGGCTGAACGCGGCCGAGGCGTTCGAGACGTTCCTGCAGACCAAGTACGTCGGGCAGAAGCGCTTCTCGCTGGAGGGCGGCGAGTCGCTGATCCCGCTGCTCGACGAGGTGCTGCAGGCCTCGGCCGAGGCCGGGCTCGACGAGATGGTCATCGGCATGGCCCACCGCGGCCGGCTGAACGTGCTCGCGAACATCGTCGGCAAGCCGTACGAGAAGATCTTCAACGAGTTCGAGGGTCAGATGGACCCGAAGTCGGCCCACGGCTCCGGTGACGTCAAGTACCACCTGGGCCAGACCGGCAAGTACACGACGCCGGACGGCGAGAACGCCACGACGGTCAGCGTGGTGGCCAACCCCTCGCACCTGGAGGCGGTGGACCCGGTGCTCGAGGGCATCGTCCGCGCCAAGCAGGACCGCCTCGACCTGGGCCTGCACGGCTACACTGTGCTCCCGCTGCTGGTGCACGGCGACGCCGCGTTCGCCGGTCAGGGCGTGGTGGCGGAGACGCTGAACCTGTCCCAGCTGCGCGGCTACCGCACCGGCGGCACGGTCCACGTGGTGGTCAACAACCAGGTCGGCTTCACCACCGCCCCGGAGTACAGCCGCTCGTCGCTCTACTCGACCGACGTGGCCCGCATGATCCAGGCGCCGATCTTCCACGTGAACGGCGACGACCCCGAGGCCGTCGTCCGGGTGGCCCGGCTGGCGTTCGAGTACCGCCAGGCGTTCAACAAGGACGTCGTGATCGACCTGGTCTGCTACCGCCGCCGCGGGCACAACGAGGGCGACGACCCGTCGATGACCAACCCGCGGATGTACAAGATCATCGACACCAAGCGCTCGGTCCGCAAGCTCTACACCGAGGAGCTGATCGGCCGCGGCGACCTGACCGTGGACGACGCCCAGGAGCAGCTGCGCGACTACCAGTCCCAGCTGGAGAAGGTCTTCAAGGCCACCCGGGACAGCGCCGGCTCCGCCCCCCGGGCCCAGCGGTCCGCCACCGACGAGCCGGAGCCGCAGGTCGACACCGCGATCGACGCGGCCGGCGTGCGCGCCGTCGGCCAGGCCCACCTGGACCTGCCCGAGGGCTTCACCCCGCACAAGCGGGTCCAGCAGCTGCTGGACCGGCGGGCCAAGATGTCCGCCGACGGCGGCATCGACTGGGGCATGGGCGAGCTCATCGCGTTCGGCTCGCTGCTGAGCCAGGGCGTGACCGTACGCCTGGCCGGCCAGGACTCCCGCCGCGGCACGTTCGTCTCCCGGCACGCCTCCCTGGTCGACGCGAACACCGGCAACGACTTCCTGCCGCTGTCCACGCTGGCCACCGGCAACGCCCGCTTCTTCGTGCACGACTCGCTGCTCAGCGAGTACGCGGCGATGGGCTTCGAGTACGGCTACTCGGTCGAGAACACCGAGGCGCTGGTGCTCTGGGAGGCGCAGTTCGGCGACTTCGTCAACGGCGCCCAGTCGATCGTGGACGAGTTCATCTCCTCCGGCGAGGTGAAGTGGGGCCAGCAGTCGTCGCTGGTGCTGCTGCTCCCGCACGGCCAGGAGGGCCAGGGCCCGGACCACTCGTCCGGCCGCCCGGAGCGGTTCCTGCAGCTGTGCGCCCAGGACAACATGCGGGTGGCCAACCCGACCACCCCGGCGAACTACTTCCACCTGCTGCGCCGCCAGGCCCTGTCGCCCAAGCGCAAGCCGCTGGTCGTCTTCTCGCCGAAGTCGCTGCTGCGGCACAAGCTGGCGGTGTCGTCGGTTTCCGACTTCACCACCGGCCGGTTCCAGCCGATCATCGGCGACGCCGGGCTCAACGGCACGCCGCTGGACGCCGGCGCGGTCAAGCGGGTCCTGCTCTGCTCGGGCAAGGTCTACTACGACCTGTTCCAGGCCCGGGCCGAGCGCGGCCTCACCGACACGGCGATCGTCCGGATGGAGCAGGTGTACCCGCTGCCCGTCGAGGAGCTGAAGGCCGAGCTGGCCAAGTACCCGAACGCGGAGGACTTCGCCTGGGTGCAGGAGGAGCCGGCCAACCAGGGCGCCTGGTCCTTCGTGGCGCTCAACCTGCTGGAGCACCTCGAGGGCGTACGCCTGCGCCGGATCTCGCGGCCCGCCGCCGCGGCCCCGGCGGTCGGCTCGGCCAAGCTGCACGACGCCGAGCAGAACGCGCTGGTCGAGGCGGCCCTGCCCCGGCCCTGACCCGATGCGACACCGGGGGCGCTCCGCTGCGGCGGGGCGCCCCCGCTTACTATCCGGTCATGTACTTCACCGATCGTGGCATCGAGGAGCTGGTCGAGCGGCGCGGCGAGGAGTCCGTGACCCTGGAGTGGGTCGGCGACCAGCTGAAGAACTTCGTCGACGCGCATCCCGAGTTCGAGACGGCGATCGAGCGCTTCGCCACCTGGCTGGCCCGCGACGACGAGGACGACGAGGACTAGGGCGGTGCTCGGCCGGGAGCCGCGGCCGATCCGGCGGGTCGAGGCCGACGCCGGCGCCGAGATCGACCGGAACGCCTGGTGGGCCCGGATCCCGGCGGTCGCCGCGGTCCTCGAGCACGGCCTGAACATCCCGGCCGGCGTGACGTTCCTGGTCGGCGAGAACGGCTCCGGCAAGTCCACGCTGATCGAGGCGCTGGCCGCGGTGCACGGGCTCAACCCCGAGGGCGGCTCCCGTTCCGCCCGGTACAGCACCCGGGCCACCGAGGCGCCGCTCGGCTCCGTGCTGCGGGTGATCCGTACGCCGGGACGGGCGGTGAACTCGTACTTCCTGCGCGCCGAGACCATGCACGGGCTCTACACGTACCTGGAGGGGCTGGCCGGCGGGCCGGACCAGGACCTGCACGACCGCAGCCACGGCGAGGGCTTCCTCGAGCTGCTCGACCGCAAGTTCCGGGGCTACGGCTTCTACCTGATGGACGAGCCCGAGGCGCCGCTGTCGTTCGCCTCGACGCTGGGCCTGCTGTCCCGGCTCGACGACCTGCGGGCCGCCGGCGCGCAGGTGGTGGTGGCCACCCACTCGCCGCTGCTGACCGCGCTGCCCGGCGCGACCATCCTCCAGCTGGACGCCCGGGGCATCCGCAAGGCCGCCTGGGACGAGCTGGAGATCGTCACGCACTGGCGGGGCTTCCTGGACCGCCCGGACGCCTACCTGCGCGCGCTGCTACCCGGCCGGCCGCCGGCGGACGGGCGGATGAGCTAGATCCACACGGGCCGAAGGACCGTTGTCCACAGGGTCGTGCGACCCCGGGCGGGAGGCCCGCCCGGCCGGTAGGTTGAGGGCGTGGCGAGCAGCGTGTACGTGGCCGGGGTGGGTCCCGGCGTCGGTAAGGGCACAGTCGCACTGGGGCTGGTCGAGTTGCTGTCCCGGCGGGTGGCCCGGATCGGCGTCTTCCGTCCGCTGGTGCACGGCCACGGCGACGACCCGCTGCTGACCTTGCTCACCACCCGCTACCCGGTGGCCGTGCCGTACGAGCAGTCGTTCGGGGTCACCGCGGCCGACGCCGCCGCGCTCGTCGCCGCCGGCCAGCGCGAGGAGCTGATCTCGCGCATCGTCCAGCGGTACCGTGAGGTCGAGCGGCAGTGCGCCTCCGTGGTGGTGATCGGCAGCGACTTCACCGACGGCCAGGAGGAGGGCCACGACGAGCTGCCCCGCGAGCTGGCCTTCAACGCGCGGCTGGCCAACGAGTTCGGCAGCGTGGTGGTGCCGGTCGTGGGCGGGCAGGGCCGGCGTAACGATCTCCAGGCCGCGGTCGGGTCCGCGTACCACTCCCTGGCCGATCTGAACGCCACCGTGCTGGCCGTGATCGTCAACCGGGTGCCCCCGGGGGGCACCCCGCCCAACGGGCTGCCGGTGCCGGTCTGGGCCATCCCCGAGATCCCGACCATCGCCGCCCCGACCGTCGCGGAGGTCGCCGCGGCGCTCGACGCCACCGTCGTGATGGGCGGCGAGGCCGCGCTCGACCGTGACGTGCTGGACTACCTCGTCGGCGCGGCCCACGTGCCCGCCGTGCTCGACCACCTCACCGACGGGGCGCTGATCATCACGCCGGGCGACCGCGCCGACCTGCTCGTCGCCGCGAGCGCCGCGCACGCCGCCGGCAGCGTGACGCTGGCCGGCCTGGTGCTGACCATCGGCGAGTTCCCCGATCCGCGCGCCGTGCGGGTCATCGAGCGGCTCAACACCGGGCTGGCGATGCTGGTGGTGCGCAGCGACAGCTACCACACGATCAGCGCGGCCGGCCGGATCGAGGCCAAGCTCAGCGCGGCCACCCCGCGCAAGGTGGAGGCGGCGCTCGGCGCGTTCGAGAAGCACGTGGACACCGCCGAGCTGATCCGGCTGCTCGACGTCACCCGCTCCGGGCGGGTGACCCCCCTGATGTTCGAGAACGACCTGATCGAGCGGGCCCGGGCCGACCGCCGGCACCTGGTGCTGCCCGAGGGCACCGACGAACGCATCCTGCGGGCGACCGAGACCCTGCTGCGCCGCGGCGTCGCCGACCTGACCCTGCTCGGCGACCCGGCCGAGATCGCCCGACGGGCCCGCGAGTTCGGCGTCGAGATCGGCGCGGCCCGGCTGGTCGACCCGGCCACCAGCGAATGGCGCGACGACTTCGCCAAGCGGTACGCCGAGCTGCGCAAGCACAAAGCCGTGACGCTCGATCTGGCGTACGACGTGGTCCGCGACGTCAACTACTTCGGCACGATGATGGTCGCCACCGGGCTCGCCGACGGCATGGTCTCCGGGGCCAACCACACCACCGCCGCCACCATCCGGCCCGCGTTCGAGATCATCAAGACGGTGCCCGAGGTGTCCGTGGCGTCCAGCGTGTTCTTCATGCTGCTCGCCGACCGCGTGCTGGTCTACGGCGACTGCGCGGTCAACCCGGACCCGGACGCCGCCCAGCTCGCCGACATCGCGCTGTCGTCGGCGCAGACGGCGGCCGCGTTCGGCATCGAGCCGCGCGTGGCCATGTTGTCCTATTCGACCGGCAGCTCGGGCACGGGCGCCGACGTGGAGAAGGTGGCCGCCGCGACCGAACTGGTCCGCGAACGCCGCCCCGACCTGCCCGTGGAGGGTCCCATCCAGTACGACGCGGCGATCGATCCGACAGTGGCGGCCACCAAGCTGCCGGAGAGCGTGGTGGCCGGCAAGGCGACGGTTTTCGTCTTCCCGGACCTCAGCTCGGGCAACAACACCTACAAGGCCGTGCAGCGCTCGGCCAACGCGGTGGCGGTCGGGCCGGTGATGCAGGGCCTGCGCCGCCCGGTCAACGACCTGTCCCGCGGCGCGACGGTCAAGGACATCGTCAACACCGTGGCCATCACGGCCATCCAGGCCGCGTCGGTGCAGCCCACCCTCGATCAGGCCGTCCCGGCCGGCTCGGCCCCGGCCGCCTCATGAAGATCCTGGTCCTGAATTCCGGCTCCTCCTCGGTCAAGTACCGCCTCTTCGACGGCACGACCACCCTGGCCAAGGGCCTGATCGAGCGGATCGGCGAGTCCGGCGGCGACGCCGCCGACCACGAGGCGGCGCTGCAACGCGTGATGGCCTCGGTGGATCTCGACGGGCTCGACGCGGTCGGCCACCGGGTGGTGCACGGCGGCAGCGAGTTCCGCAAGGCCACCGTCATCGACGACGACGTCTTCGCCGTGATCGAGGGCCTGGTCCCGCTCGCGCCGCTGCACAACCCGGCGGCGCTCAGCGGCATCGCGGTGGCCCGCAAGCTGCTGCCCGACGTCCCCCAGGTCGCCGTCTTCGACACCGCGTTCCACCAGACGATCCCGCCCGAGGGCGCGGTGTACGCGATCGACGCGTCGCTGGCCGAACGCTGGCAGATCCGCCGCTACGGCTTCCACGGCACCTCGCACGCGTACGTGGCCCGCCAGACCGCCGAGCTGCTCGGCCTGCCCGCCGACCGGGCCAAGGTGATCACCCTGCACCTGGGCAACGGCGCGAGCGCCTGCGCGGTCGAGGGCGGGCGCAGCGTGGCCACGTCGATGGGCATGTCCCCGCTGCCCGGGCTCGTGATGGGCACCCGCAGCGGCGACATCGACCCGACCGTGATCTTCCACCTGCACCGCGTGGCCGGGCTCCCGATCGACGAGATCGAACGCTCCCTGACCCGCTTCGCCGGCCTGCAGGGCCTGGCGGGCGACAACGACATGCGCACGGTGCAGGACCGCTGGGCCGCCGGCGACCCCGCGGCGACGCTGGCCTTCGACGTGTACTGCCGGCGGATCAAGGAGTACGTCGGAACGTACCTGGCGATCCTCGGCGGGGCGGACGCAATCGCCTTCACGGCCGGGGTGGGCGAGCACTCGCCGGAGGTCCGGACGGCGTCGCTGGCCGGCCTGTCGGCCCTGGGCATCACGATCGACGAGGCCCGCAACGAGCGCGGCGACCGCATCATCTCCCCGGACGGGGCGCCGGTGGCGGTGTGCGTGGTCCCCACCGACGAGGAGCTGGAGATCGCCCAGCAGGTGACGGAGCAACTCCGCGACTGAGCCGGGCTCGGCCGGGCGGGGGCGGGGTCGGGGCGGTGCTGGGCCGGTCCGCCGGAGCTTTGGAAGCGGCCGGATCTGGGACCGGGCGGGGTGGGCGGCGTTTGGCGTGCGGGCACGCGGTGTGGGCGGCGCGGAGAATCGGGCCGGCCGGTCGGCCGGGCGCGGCAGGGAGACTGGGCAGGCCGGGTGGCGCAGGGGCGCCAGCTGGCCGGGCGACGCGGACAGCTGGGCCAGCGAGGCGCGGCAGGGAGACTGAGCAGGCCGGGCGACGCAAACAGCCGGGCCGGCCAGGCGCGGCAGGGAGACTGAGCAGGCCGGGCGACGCAAACAGCCGGGCCGGCCAGGCGCGGGAGGAAGGCCGGGCCGGGCCGGGCCGGCCGGGCGGCGCAGGCCCGCAGACAGCCCGGGCGACGCAGGCGGGCCGGGCGGCGCAGGCGGCCCGGGCGCCGCAGAGAGCCCGGGCGACGCAGACAGCCCGGGCGGCGCAGACAGCCCGGGCGACGCAGACAGCCCGGGCGACGCAGACAGCCCGGGCGACGCAGACAGCCGGGCCAGCCAGGCGCGGGAGGAAGACAGGGCCGGCCGGGCGGCGCAGGCGCGCAGGCAGCCGGGCGGGCGGCGCAGGCGCGCAGGCGGGCCGGGCGGGCGGCGCAGGCGCGCAGGCGGGCCGGGCGGCGCAGGCGCGCAGGCGGGCCGGGCGGCGCAGGC